>NZ_JAZEVV010000003.1:0-607623 GCF_036668715.1 Pseudomonas sp. ESBL9
AAGCGCTGTGAGGCGTTGAGCTAACCAATACTAATTGCCCGTGAGGCTTGACCATATAACACCCAAGCAATTTGCGTCGAAAGGCCAGATTGCGGTGTGTGAAGACGATACAAACCGAAAGTTTGCACCTCACAAAACACCAACTCTATTACATACCCATTCGCTGGAACGTTGACCGCAAGGTAAACGCACCGGCTACCGAATTTCTTGACGACCATAGAGCATTGGAACCACCTGATCCCATCCCGAACTCAGCAGTGAAACGATGCATCGCCGATGGTAGTGTGGGGTTTCCCCATGTGAGAGTAGGTCATCGTCAAGATTAAATTCCAAAATCCCTGTCTGCTCACGCAGACAGGGATTTTGTTTTTATAGAAGTACCAAGTTTTCACAGACACGTTAATCACTAACGGATCTGTCACAGAATTTCTTGACGACCATAGAGCATTGGAACCACCTGATCCCATCCCGAACTCAGCAGTGAAACGATGCATCGCCGATGGTAGTGTGGGGTTTCCCCATGTGAGAGTAGGTCATCGTCAAGATTGAATTCCGAAACCCCTGTCTGCTCACGCAGACAGGGGTTTTGTTTTTTCTACGCCACAAACGCCGCTAAACCTGCTTCCTTCTCCTCCATCTGATCTTCCTCAAACCCCCGGCCTAAACGCCCTGCAATCGACTTTCGTCGGATTAAACAAAATGCCATCACAAATGGCTAAGTTTTCCGGGAATGGTGCCGACAGCCTGTTGAGCAATGCGTGCTTAGTAGAGCTGCCGGATAGAAAGGCTGCCTGCGCTGTTACACGGAATGTTGCACCCGTACGCATCCCCACTCTCGGCATAAGAAGTCCCATGAAATGAATCTCAAGTTCAGCCATAAAATCCTTCTGGCCGCTTCAGGCGTCGTGGTTCTGGCGTTTGCGTTGTTCACTCTGTACAACGACTACCTGGAGCGAAATACCATCAAGCAAAACATCGAGTCGTCAGTGCAGCAAGCTGGCAACCTGACTGCCAGCAGCGTTCAGAATTGGCTGAGTGGTCGTATCCTGGTACTCGAAAGCCTCGCACAAAACGTCGCGCACCAAGGCAAGCAAGCGGATTTGCCCGGCTTGGTGGATCAGCCTGCATTAACGTCGAATTTTCAGTTCACCTATGTGGGCCAAGCCAACGGCGTGTTCACACAACGTCCTGACGCCAAAATGCCGGACGATTACGACCCACGTGAACGTCCTTGGTACAAACAAGGCGTCAGTGCCGGTAAGACAATGCTGACGCCGCCCTACAAGGCAGCGGTAGGCGGCTTGATCGTGACCATCGCCATGCCTGTCAAAAGCAACGGCGAATTACTCGGCGTGGTAGGGGGCGACCTGAGCCTCGACAGCTTGGTCAAAATTATCAACTCGGTGGATTCAGGTGGCTTGGGCTACGCGTTTCTGGTGAGCGGCGACGGCCAGGTCATCGTCAGTCCGGAAAAAGATCAGGTGATGAAAAACCTGAAAGACATCTACCCATCCAGCTCGTTGCGCATTGAAAAAGGTATTCAGGAAGTGAGCCTGAATGGTCACGAGCGGATTATTTCCTTCACGCCGGTAACCGGTCTACCTGCAGACTGGTATATCGGTCAGTCGCTAGACAAGGAAAAAGCATACGCTCCGCTTTCCAAATTCCGTACCTCCGCATTCATCGCAATGTTCATCGCCGTGGCTGTGATTGCCGTATTGCTTAGCCTGCTGATTCAGTTCCTGATGCGCCCTCTGACCACCATGGGCCGAGCCATGCAGGACATCGCTCAGGGCGAAGGTGACTTGACTCGTCGTCTGGTAATCGAAAGCAAAGATGAATTTGGCCTGCTGGCCAGCTCTTTCAACCAGTTCGTAGAGCGTATTCACGCGTCGATCTCGGAAGTGTCCTCTGCGACACGTCAGGTTCATGATTTGTCCCAGCGGGTGATGGCATCGTCGAATGCTTCGATCATCGGTTCTGACGAGCAGAGCGCACGCACCAACAGCGTAGCTGCCGCAATCAACGAACTGGGTGCCGCCACACAGGAAATCGCCCGTAACGCGGCTGATGCTTCGCAACATGCCAGCGGTGCAAGCGAACAGGCCGATGATGGCCGCCAAGTGGTTGAGCAAACCATTCAGGCCATGACCGAGTTGTCGCAAAAGATCAGCATGTCCTGCGCCCAGATTGAAACCTTGAACGCCAGCACCGACAACATCGGACATATCCTGGACGTGATCAAAGGCATCTCCCAGCAAACCAACTTGCTCGCCCTCAACGCGGCGATCGAGGCGGCACGTGCAGGAGAAGCGGGTCGCGGATTTGCTGTGGTGGCCGATGAAGTGCGCAATCTGGCACACCGCACTCAGGAGTCGGCAGAAGAAATCCACAAAATGATCACTTCGCTGCAAGTGGGCTCGCGAGAAGCGGTGACCACGATGAATGCCAGTCAGGTTTCCAGTGAGGAAAGCGTGGAAGTGGCCAACCAGGCGGGCGCCCGCTTGATCAGCGTCACTCAGCGTATTGAAGAGATCGACGGCATGAACCAGTCGGTGGCCGCTGCCACTGAAGAACAAACCGCCGTGGTTGAAACCCTCAACGTTGATATCAACCAGATCAACTTGTTGAACCAGCAAGGCGTGGTCAATCTCAATGAAACGCTCAAGGACTGTGATGCACTGTCGCAGCAAGCGAGCCGACTGAAACAATTGGTCGACAGTTTCAAAATCTGACCTACACGCTGTCTATGATTTACCCACAGCCCTGTCGTTTCAAACGTCAGGGCTGTTTTGTTTTTCGGCGGTCCAGATAGTGTGTGATGGCGTTGACCGCCCGCTGCAAATGCAGGCCCAGCTCTGCCACACAGGCGTCGACTTCTTTGGCCCGGGCGAGACGCAAAAGCGTGCGGTGATCGTCTTGAGCCAACGAGCCGAGGTTCATTTGCTCAAGGTTAAAGCGAAGAAAGCGCTCTTCTTCAATCAGCCCTGCGCTCACCAAGGCCAGCAGCTTCTTATTGGGTGCCTTGTTATAGAGCGCCTGATGAAAGAGCCGATTCAATGTGCCGACTTTACTCATGTCAGTTTCGGCTTCCATCGCTTCGATAAAACCCGATGCGGATGCCAGGTCCTGCTCATCCAGTAACGGCACAGACTGACGCAATGCCTCGGCCTCCAACAACAAGCGCAACTCGTAGGACTCCAGCGAGTTGTCTTCAATCAAAGGCGCTACCACGGCACCTTTGTACTGCACGACATGCAATAGCCCTTGGGATTCAAGTTGGCGCAATGCCTCGCGCACCGGCATGCGACTCACACCAAACAGGGCCGCCAGCGCCTCTTGGCGAATCGCCGTCCCGCACGGCAGGCGTCCATCGAGGATAGCGTTGCGCAAGGATTCTTCGATTACCGCGCGAGCTTGATGAGCTGCAACAGGGCCATGGACTTCAATACTGCTTAAAGGATTATGTTTGACGGCCACGTTCGCGCACCTGCGGTTGACATTCAGCGTACTTATTTGGATCCAATTTAAAGTAGGTACAGACCAAATCCTTGTCAAACCTTGTAATAACAAGTCTAACGTGACTGAACCTACTATGACCGGAAGCAATACGGCTTTTTACGCAGTTTGTGGCCTACACCTGCGAGGATTACAGCTGCCCGCTATGCCGTCTTAGTCTTGAACAGGTGAAGGATGGGCGTATTCAGTAGCAACGATGTAAGCGAGTATCTGATACGCGTCTAAGAACCTTCCCACAACCTGTTAGCCGGTTTGCTTCGTAGGGGACATTTTGCTGCTCGCAGCCGTGCGTTTTTTGGCTCTACTAGGACGGCTATTGGGTGCGACGAAGGTTCAAGACGTGATCATTGACGACACCCAGGGTCGACTATATTTGAGCGGTCTCACAACCGAATGCCGGCGTATGGATCATTTGCCTTTTCAAGACGTCGTCATCGACCTTTCTCTAAGAATTAATTTGAAACACTCTTGACTGAAATCCACTCGCCGCGCAATATTAATAGTTAGCAAACTAACATTATGTGACACTTCTTTTGTCTGACACCCTTGATTCACTACAAATGAGCATCAGCACTGGCATGGTGGTCGCGACCCGTCATTGGCGTCGTGTGTGCCAGACCACGCTGGTCAACTACGGGATCTCCGAAGCCTGCGCCATGCCGCTGCTGATTATCGGCCGCTTGGGCGAGGGCGTGCGCCAGGTTACCGTGGCCCACGCTGCCGGCATGGAAAGCCCGTCCTTGGTGCGCTTGCTCGATCAGTTGTGCAAAGACGGCTATGTACGTCGTTGCGAAGACGCCAGTGACCGTCGCGCTAAAACCTTGAGCCTGACAGACGCCGGCCGCGCCCTTGCGCAGTCGATCGAGGCGCAGTTGGTTCAATTGCGCCGCGCGGCGCTGGCGGACGTTTCAGTCGCCGATCAAGAAGCCGCGTTGCGGGTGATCAAAGCATTCGAAGCGGCGGGTCAACTGCCTGATGGAGCCGCCTCTTGAACGGCTTTTTCAGCAGCATGCCGCCTGCCCGCGACTGGTTTTACGGCGTACGCACATTCGCGGCGTCGATGATCGCGCTGTACATTGCCCTGCTCATGGAGATGCCGCGTCCGTATTGGGCGATGGCAACGGTTTACATCGTTTCCAGTCCTTTCGTAGGCCCTACCAGCTCCAAGGCGGTGTATCGCGCGCTTGGCACCTTGCTGGGCGCGTCGGCGGCCGTATTCTTTGTGCCCTTGTTTGTGCAGACTCCGTTTTTGCTGGTGCTGGTGATTGCGCTCTGGACCGGCATTCTGTTGTTCCTGTCGCTGCACTTGCGCACCGCCAACAGCTACGTGTTCATGTTGGCGGGCTACACGATGCCGATGATCGCGCTGCCGATTGTGGATAACCCGCTCAACGTTTTCGACATTGCCATTTCGCGTACCGAAGAAATCATGCTTGGTATCGTCTGTGCCGCCGTCGTGGGCAGCATGTTCTGGCCACGTCGCCTGACCCCCGTGTTCATTGATGCGGCGGGCAAGTGGTTTGGTGATGCGGCCAATTACAGCAAACACTTTCTGGCCCGTGACGTAGAACCCAACAAGGCCAGCGGACTGCGTTCGTCGATGGTGGCCACGTTCAACACCCTTGAGCTGATGATCGGCCAATTACCTCACGAAGGCGCGCACCCGCAAACCGTGCGCAACACCAAAGAATTGCGCGGGCGCATGATCCACCTGCTGCCCGTGGTGGACGCGCTGGATGACGCGCTGTACGCCCTAGAGCGGCGCACGCCCGAGCTGGTTGAGAAAGTCACGCCCTTGCTGGACCGCGCGCAGCAATGGCTTGAAAGCACCCGCGAAGGCGCACCGATTGAGCAGTGGAAGGCCCTGCGCCACGAACTTGAGGCCTTGCAACCGAGCGCGGCGGCCCTGGATGACCGGCGTCAGTTGCTGTTGTCCAACGTGTTGTACCGCTTGGGTGAGTGGATCGATCTCTGGCAAGACTGCAAAAGTTTGCAGCACGCTATTACGACGGGCAATCAAGACGTATGGCGGGCGGTGTATCGGCACTGGCGGCTAGGTCGCCTGACGCCGTTTCTGGACCGCGGCCTGATGCTCTATTCGGCGTTTTCGACCGTGACCGCCATTGTGGTGGCTTGTGTGTTGTGGATTTTGCTGGGCTGGACGGACGGGGCGAGTGCCGTGATTCTGGCCGCCGTCGCTTGCAGTTTCTTTGCTGCAATGGACGACCCGGCCCCGCAAATCTACCGCTTCTTTTTCTGGACCTCGCTGTCGGTACTGTTTGCCAGTTTGTATCTGTTTGTGATCCTGCCCAACCTGCATGATTTCCCCATGCTGGTACTGGCGTTCGCGGTGCCCTTTATCTGTGTCGGTACGCTCACCGTGCAGCCTCGGTTTTACCTGGGCACGTTATTGACGATTGTGAACACCGCGTCCTTCATCAGCATTCAAGGCGCCTACGATGCTGACTTCATGGTGTTCATGAACGCCAACCTTGCCGGCCCGATCGGCTTATTGTTCGCGTTTGTCTGGACCTTGATCGCACGGCCATTCGGCGCTGAACTGGCGGCCAAGCGTCTGACCCGTTTCAGCTGGCGTGACATTGTGCGGCTCACCAAACCCGCGACGCTGGCCGAACACCGGCGCATGGGGGCGCAAATGCTCGATCGCCTGATGCAGCATTTGCCGCGTCTGGCCATGACCGGGCAAGACACCGGCATTGCAGTCCGCGAGTTGCGCGTCGCGCTTAATCTGCTGGACTTGCTCGCGTATGCACCGCGTGTGACCGGCGGCCCGCAACTGCTGCTGCGCCAAGTGGTCAGTGACGTGGGCGATTATTTTCGCAGCTGCCTGAAGGCGGGTGAGCGCCTACCCGTGCCTGCTGGGTTGCAGATGACCATGGACCGCACGCGCCGCGCGCTCAATGCCAACGACTTGCAGGACGAAGGCGATGCCCGGGTTCACTTGTTGCACGCGCTCAGCGGTCTGCGGCTGGCACTGTTGCCCGGCGTTGAATTCATCGTCGACAACGACGACCTGCCCCAGCCCCACGTGCAAGGCATTGATGGAGCACCGCTATGATCGGTGATGTGGATATCAGCGGGGTGTTCCTGCCCACCTTTCTGGTGTTGATGGGCATCACTTATTTACTGTTTTTGGTGGTACACGCGGTTCTGACGCGTGTGCACTTTTACCGCCTGGTCTGGCACCGGGCTTTGTTCAACGTCGGTCTCTACGCTCTGCTTCTCGGCGTTGTGGATTCGTTAAGTCGATATTTGATGACATGAAAAAACCGTTATTGACCCTGGGCCGCGTCGTTCTCACCTTGCTGGTGGTGGCGTTTGCCTGCGTCGTGGTCTGGCGCATGACCATGTACTACATGTTTGCGCCGTGGACGCGGGACGGTCACATCCGTGCCGACATCGTGCAAATTGCGCCCGATGTCTCGGGCCTGATCAAACAGGTCGAGGTGCGTGACAACCAGCCGGTTACCCGCGATCAGGTCTTGTTTGTGATCGACCAGGAACGTTTCAAGCTGGCCTTGCGCCAGGCCCAAGCCACCCTGGCTGATCGCAAGGAAACCCTGGCGCAGGCCCAGCGTGAAAGTCGTCGTAACAAAGGCTTGGGCAATCTGGTCGCCCGCGAACAACTGGAAGAAAGCCAGTCCCGCGAAATGCGTGCCCAGGCCGCGCTCACCGAGGCCCAAGTGGCGGTGGACAGCGCTCAGCTCAACCTTGACCGCACCGTCGTGCGTAGCCCGGTGGACGGTTACGTCAATGATCGGGCGCCGCGCGTCAACGAGTTCGTCACGGCCGGGCGCCCGGTGTTGTCGATTGTCGACAGCAGCTCCTTCCACATCGACGGCTATTTCGAGGAAACCAAGCTCGATGGCATTCACGTGGGTCAGCGCGTGGACATTCGCGTGATTGGCGACAACGCGCGTCTGCGCGGGCATGTCGAAAGCATCGTCGCCGGTATTGAAGACCGGGACCGCAGCAGCGGCCAGAACCTGCTGCCAAACGTCAACCCGGCATTCAGCTGGGTACGGCTGGCGCAACGGATTCCGGTGCGCATTGTGTTCGACGAAGTACCGGAAGACTTCCGCATGATCGCCGGGCGCACGGCCACGGTGTCGATTATCGAAGACACACCTCAAACGCTGCCTGCGCAGGAGAACGCGCCATGAAACCCCTTCACCTGGCGGCCGTGGGGCTGGGGTTGTTGCTGGCCGGCTGCCAACTGGTGGGGCCGGATTATCACCTGCCCAAAGACGCCGCGTTGCAGCGTCCCGATGTACAAGGCGAATTCGCGGGCGAGGGGACCAACGTGATATCGGCTCCCGTGCCTGCCGATTGGTGGAAGCTCTATCAGGACCCGAAACTCAACGAGCTGGTGCGTCAGGCGCTCGCCTCCAACACAGATTTGCGGGTTGCGGCGGCTAATCTGTCACGGGCACGGGCTCAGGTTGAGCAAGCGCAATCAGCGGGCGGCTGGAGCGGTTCGGCCAAGGCGGGTGCCCAGCGTTTGCAGGAGTCGGGCGAAGCGTTCCTGCTGGCCGATAAGGTGCCGGTGGCCAACGTCGGCGACCTTGGCATCAGCACGTCGTATCAGTTCGATTTATGGGGCACTTTGCAGCGCGGTATCGAGGCGGCGCAGGCCAATGCCGACGCCACCCAGGCCGCGGCTGACACCGCTCGCATTACCCTGGTGGCAGACGTGGTGCGGGCGTACACCCAAGTGTGCGCGGCCAACGAAGAGCACCACATTGCCGAACAGTCACTCCAGTTGCAGGCGCAAAGTACACGACTGACTCAGCAACTGCGCGACGCAGGGCGCGGCGACGAAACCCAGGTCACACGCTCTGAAACGCAATTCAAATCGTTGCGCGCCGAACTGCCTCGCTACGAAGCCTTGCGCCAGTCCGGGCTGTTTCGGCTGTCGATGTTGCTGGCCAAGCCGCTGGATCAACTGCCCTCGGGCGTTGCCACGTGTGCCGAGTTGCCGCAGATCGCGCAGTTGCTGCCGGTGGGTGACGGGGCTGCGTTGCTCAAGCGCCGTCCCGATGTGCGTCAGGCCGAGCGGCATCTGGCAGCAGCCACCGCCCAGATCGGTGTGGCCACAGGCGCCCTGTACCCCGACATCAGCATCGGCGCGAGCATTGGCACGGTCGGCATCATCGACAACCTTGGCACAGCGCCAACCAATCGCTGGGGCTTTGGCCCGTTGTTGAGCTGGACGATTCCTACCAACGGCTCGCGTGCGCGTATCCGTGAAGCCGAAGCGGCCACCCAAGGCGCCCTGGCCAAATTCGACGGCGTGGTGCTGAACGCAATCCGCGAAACCCAGACCAGCCTGGTGCAATACACCGCGTTGCTGCAGCGCCGCGATGCCTTGGCCGAGGCCGAAGCATCAGCCAGGACTGCCGCCGATCAAACTCACCAATTCTTTCAGGCGGGGCGCGAATCGTTCCTGGCGGACCTGCAAGCGACCCGTGTTTACACGGATATGCGCGCGCAATTGTCCGCGGCCAACACCCAGGTTGCCATGAGCCAGATCGACTTGTTTCTGGCCCTCGGTGGCGGCTGGGAAAGCGGACGAACGCAAGCGGCGACCCACGCGAAACCCTGAGGGCGTTGCTATGCTCTGAGAGGTCGGTATCAAAACGATGGCTCAGGGCGTCGAGACACGTTTAGCCCCTCCCCATCGCGCAAAATGGCTCGATGGGGATTCTAATAATGAAAAACCCTTATGCTCCCGGTTTCTGGTGTGCGGTCGTCGCGGTGGTGCTGCTGTCAGCGACGTACTTCTACGGCATCATGCTGGCGCACCAAATCGACACAGCGTTGTTCTTCCTCGACAGCGCCAGCGCGCTGATTGCGGTATTGGCCATTGCAGTGGTGGCCTGGGCGTTGCTGCAAACCCGGCAAATCAAGAAACGTCAGGTTGAAGCCGGTCAGACCCGGGTTCTGATCTGGGACACCAAAATCGCGTTACGCCGCGTTGAAACAGTCTTCGATCGCTACTTCTGGGGTAGCTACTGGCAGCCAGGACGCACGTTTGAGGCGTTCATGGGCGAGCTGACCGGCACGCCCCTCGAAAAAAGCCTGGATGCCCTTAAATCCCAATGCCTGCAACTCGATAAAGCTTTGCCCAGCGAAGAGCGTCAATGGCTCGATAACGCGCGTGAGTTAGCTGACGTGGCCGCTGCCATGGCCCGAGAGCGGTATCAGCTGGATTACTCCGATTCTTCTGTGAATTCTGTGGGCGAAATCTGCGTCGACCATGACCTGGAAGTCTTGGTGTACACCTGGAGCGCCATCCTCAAAAATTTCGATCACCGCCTGGACGAAATAGAGCGCCTCATGGCCCGTTCAGCCTGAATTTACGTGACTGAAAATGTCCGAAAGAAGCGTGTGGCCAGTTGCCAGTGATACCCTGCTGCCACTTTTCGGCCCATGACGGGCTTGGCAAAGACCGCTTTTACTTTCAACACAACGGACATTGAACGGGTCAACTGATGAATAAACCATTAGGCGTGTTAGTAGGGATTGTTGTTATTGCAGGTGCTCTGAATACCGCAGGCGCGTGGTACACCGGAACCAAACTGGAAGGCGTGTTGCAAACGTCGATTCAGGAGGCCAACAAGGAACTGGCGTCTCAGTTGCAAGGCACGCCCACCCACGGTTCAGTCGAGCTGGTCTCGCTTGACCGCCACCTCTACAGCAGCACTGCTCACTACCGCGTAAAGGTTGAAGATGACTCCGCCAGGCCGGATGCCGAGCCTGTCGAGTTGCTGTTTGTGGCTGACATCGAGCATGGCCCGTTGCCGTGGTCGCGCCTCAAGACCTTTAAGTGGATGCCGGTCATGGCGACCACCACGTACGCGTTGGAAAAAACGCCCTTCACTGAAAAATGGTTTGCTGCCGCCAAAGATCAATCCCCGCTTCAGGGTCAGGTCACACTGAGTTACAACCGCTCGGTCGAAGGCCGCATGGAGTTTCTGCCCCTTGAGGTCGCACTGGACGAAAACTCCAGCCTCAGCTTCTCGGGCATGACCATGGAAGGAACGGCCGATGCCGACGGCCAAAACCTCAAAGGCAAAGGCTACATGGATCACTTCAAGCTGCACGCCGTGTCGCTGAACAAGCCGCCGTTGCTGATTGAGCTCAACGGGCTGACCGTGGCCAGTGACCTGGACAAAAGCGAATTTGGCTTCTTCCTTGGCCAGAACTTCTTGGGTTTGAGTGAAAGCAGAATCACCTTTGGCATTCGTCAGTCGCTGCTCAAGGTCAATAACTTCGAATACACCGGTTCCACTTCCGCCAACGGCAAACTGCTGTCGGGCCGCCTGGACTACCAAGTCGGCGATGTCTCGCTCAACAACACCCCGGTGGGGAGTGCGCAACTGGTCTTGAGCGCCAGCAGCCTGGACATCCCGGCGATGCAATCGATGTTGCAGATTTACCAGACCAAGTTTCAGCCAAAACCGGACGGCGCCCTGCCCGCGAGTGAGCTGACCCCGGCTGAGCAAGTTCAACTGCAAACCAGTCTGGATACCTTGCTGGCGGGTAAGCCACAGATGGCCGTCGAGAAATTGGCCGTGAAAACGCCACATGGCGAAAGCGAGTTTAACCTTGCGATGGCACTGGCTCAGCCTGCGGCCCTTGACCAGCCGCCCGTGGAAATCACCAAGCAACTGCTGACCTCGCTGGTTGCCAAGTTGCAGCTGTCCAAGCCGATGATTGCCGACCTCGCCGGTGTTCAGGCGCAACTGGAAGGCCAAACCGACCCGCAGACCCTGGCGCAGGTTGGCACGATGACCAGCGACATGGTCGGCAACATCGCTGTGGGCACCGGTCTGGCAAAAGTGGAAGGCAACAACATTGTCGCGTCGCTTGACTATGCAGCAGGGCAAGTGGATTTCAACGGCCAGAAAATGAGCCTTGAAGACTTCATTACCCAAATGACTCAGCGCTTCAACGCGCCGATTCAGTAATGAACCGGCGGCTCGCGGCTTAGCGACTCATACCTGTCAGCGGCAACAGAAAAATCTGTCGCCGCTGACAGGTAGCGCGAGCGTCAGTACGCCAATGACCACGTCAGGCTGTAGGTCCGGCCGCGGCCCTGGTAGTCGTACAAGTATTCAGGTCCGTAGGTGGGTGAGTAGAACAGCGCGGCACGCTGGCCCCACACGGTGCTGTATTCCTTGTCGAGCAGGTTCTGGATACCGGCGCTGAAGGTGCCAAATTCGGTCTCTTGGCTGCCCATTAAATCGAACGTGGTGTACCCGCTGATTTTGTGGTCGGAATCGTCCTTGAGGGTGAACGCATGGTTGCCTTGCAGGCGTACGTTACGTCCATCCCCGTGCCAGCCCACGAACGCGGTGGACTTGGACAATGATGCGTAACGCGCATCGCGCTTCATCCAGTCGCCGTTGGCGTCTTCTTCCTCCGAACGCACCATGTGCAAGGTGCCACCCACCTCCCAACCGTCGCTGAAGTGACGGGTCAACGCGCCTTCGAAGCCGAAGTCGCGGCTCTTCTTGTCCGTGACATCAATCGTCAGCGTGGCGGCGTCTGTGGTGATGACTTTGTCCGACCAGATGTAGTAAATCGCGGCCTGCGCATCCCAATCCACGTCCGCGAAACGCCAGCCGGTCTCCACCTGGCGGCTTTTGATCCCGGCCAGCGGGTTGTCTTTAACGCTCAGCCCCGGCTTGCCGTAGTACTTGGCCGGATCCGGCAGATCGAAGCCTTCGCTGTAGTTGATCCAGGTCTGATGGCCGTTTTGGAAATCGTAGATGGTGCCCAGGTTGAACAGATTGACCGCGTAGTCGTTGCTGCCTCCCGGGACGTTTTTGAACACGCCCACATCCACGTCCATTTGCTGGCGCCGCGCGCCGCCCGACACGGTCAGGGCGTCGGTGAGTTTCCAATCCAGCTGCGCATACACCGACTGCCCGTCCACGCGATAACTGGGATAGCGCGGGGCTTTGCTCTGGGTGACCAGATCAAGGCCGCCGCTTTGCGAGGACATGGCCGAATCAAATACGCTTTGTTCGGCGTTGAAGCGCTCGCGATCCAGGTCCACGCCATACGTCAGCTTCAGGCTGTCCCACTGTTTGGCGAATAGCGCCTTGAGGCTGGTGACTTCAAAGTTTTGCTGCGAGGCGGCGAAGTAAACGCCTTTTGAGCCTTGGGGTTTGCCGGTGTTGTAGTAAGGAAACGGGAAGAAGTTGTTGTCTTCCTTTCGGTACGAACCCTGTAGGTAGAAGTCTTGCCCAAGTACGTCGCTGTGATGGTAGTTGGCGTTGAACAGCAGGCGTTTGGAGCGCGGCTCAAGGTCGGTGTCGTAGCCGCTGCGGATCTGGGCATCGTCCAGGTTGGACGGCGCTTTGTCATGCAGGTTGGGGAAGTAAATTCCCACGTTGCCGTGGTTGCCCGAGTCGTAATACTGCGCCAACAGGTCGAGGTCTTGCTCCTCGTCGAGCTTGATCGCGAGGCTGCCCATCAGGTCGAGGGTGCGGTTGTACTGCAGGTCGGTCTGGGTGTTGTCGATAAACACCTGATCGCCTTTGCCATCGTAAAAGGCCTCGTTCTGCTCGCCTGAAATCCCCAGCCGACCATAGATGCGCTCCGTGCCGCCGCTCACCGATTGCGAGATGCGGCTGGACAGGTCGTCGCTGTTGTTGAAGCCGCTGGTGGCCGACAGTTCGGTCTCGAATTGAGCCGGGCCGGGTGTGCCTTTTTTGGTCACGATATTGATGATCCCGCCCGTGGCACCGCCGCCGTACAGCGCGCTGGCGCCGGACAACACTTCGACCCGCTCCACGTTGAACGGCGAGATGCTGTCGAACTGTCGCGACAACCCGCGCGAGCTGTTCTGGCTGACACCGTCGATCATCACCAGCACGTTACGCCCGCGCATGTTTTGACCGTAGTTACTGCGCCCTTCGGGGGCCAGATCCAGCCCCGGCACCAGCTTGCCGATGGCCTCCTTCAGGGTGACGCCAGTGTCGAGTTGCTCTTGCAACTGCACGTGATCGACCACCCACACGGTGCCCGGAATTTCGCTGATCGCGGTGCTGGTGCGAGCGCCCACGCTGACTTCCAGTGCCTTGAGTTGCAGGCTTTGGGCAGGCGCTTGGGGCTTGCGCAGAATCACCGTGCGTGCGTCGCTGAACTGCCAGTTCAGGCCGCTGCCCGCCAGCAAGGTCTGCAACGCCTGCTCGACACTCATCTGGCCTTGCAGCGCCGGGCTGTGCAGACCGGCGACTTCCGCAGACGTGAACAGCAGGTGCAAGTCGGCCTGATCGGCGAATTGGGTCAGGGCCTGGTCGAGGTCTTGGGCCGGGACGCTGACAGTGACCTGACGTGTGCTGACGGCTGCGGCCTGCGTCGTCGCTGCCTGAGCCGTGGCCTGCACGGTGCCGCCCAGGCTGGCGAGCACAGTGGTGGCGATCAACACCTGACGCAGTCGCTGTTCTTTTCGTTGTGCGTCACGCGGCTTTTTGACGTGCTCGACCATCGCTTTTGCAATCCTTCTTCGGGTTTTTATGTCGCAAATGAGAACGTATTTCGCTCTCAGTCTTACTACGACGATATGCCCGAGTGGATCTTGCAGTGCCCGCGAAGAATTATTTTCAGCGCACCCACGCCACAAACGGCAAATAGGTGATGTTCAGGCCGTAACGCTGCTCCAGGGTATGCAGCAGGTTGTGCGGGTCGTTGAGGTCGAACACACCGCTGATTTGCAGTGCGCCGAGCCCGGCATCGGGAACGATGATGTGCCCGTATTGATAGCGCTCCAGCTCGGCCAGCACTTCTTGCAACGGTTTGCGGTTGAAGATCAGTTTGCCGCGATGCCAGGCCGTGAGCGCATGGGCGTCCACCTGATCGCGCTCGGCCAGCGTCTGTCCGGCCCGGTAAACCGCTAACTGATTGGATCGCAGCTCCAGGGTTTGGGCCTGATGCTCGACCTGTGCCGCGCCGGTGGCCACCAGCACCCGTGTTTGATCCGGGTCGCGGCGCACGCTGAACGTGGCGCTCTTGGCTTGCACCCGATCGGCGCCGGCCTCGACGATAAAAGGCCGCGACGGATCTTCAGCCACTTCAATCAGGGCTTCGCCCTTGCGCAGTGAGAGCGTGCGCCGATGTTCATTGAAATCAACCGTGATCGCGCTGGCGCTGTTGAGCGTGACCCGCGAGCCATCGCTCAACACCCATTGCTGGCGCTGGCCAACGCCGGTGTGATGGGTGTCGAACCAGCCCGGCACGCCCTCGGCCGCGCTGTAACCGAATATCGCCAGCACCAGCCCGGCCGCCAGTCCGCTGGCCCAGCGTGCAGCCTTGCGGCGTGGGCGAGGTGGGTCGACGTGCGTGTGGGCCGTAGGGGTCAAGCCGATGTCTGCCCACAGCGCTTCGGCCTCTTGGGCCGCTGCTTTGTGCGCCGGGCTCAGGTGTTGCCACTGTGCATACGCCAGTCGCTCTCGGGCCGTGGCGTCACCCGAGTGCAACCGGGTTAGCCAGTCAATGGCCTGATCGTCGAGGTCGTCAGTGGAGGGGCAAGGAGGCATTGCGGCGGGCTCAGGCATGGTTGTGTTTGAGCCAGTCACGGCAGTGGCGCAACGCCTGGCCGATGTATTTTGCCACCATACTTGGCGACACGCCCAGCTCGGCGGCGATCTGGGCTTGTGTCATCCCGTCGATGCGGCTCATAAGCAGTGCTTGCCGGGCGTTGGGCGATAACTGCTGTAACGCCTGGTCGAGAATCCCGATGCGTTCCTTGGCCAGCAGCAGCCCTTCAGGCGGCAGGCCCGGATCGACCAGTTCAACCGAGGGCGGCTCGGCGCTCAAATTGCGGGTCTGGCGCTGATCGATCCGCAACGCATCAATGGCCAGATTGCCCGCGACTTTGAAAATAAAGTGCCGATCATTCAACACCGTGATCGAGTGAGGATCGATCTTCGCCAATTTAATCCACGTTTCCTGTGCCACGTCCGCCGCCCGGTGGCGATCTCGCAGGCGGCGTGTCAGGAACGACAATAGATCGTCGTAATGCTCCTGAAAACTGGCCAGCAAGCGGGAAGGGGAAGGCGAGGGCATCACAGAGACTCAAGCGGGCAAGGGCGTGAATGAGAAGTCGTATCATTCATGATTGCTCGCCCCAGCGCAACGTCCCTGCGGGCAAGTCCCTGAAAGGGAGGGCGCCAGAATGGAGTACACCCGCCCTTCTACCTGCACGTCCGGGTGCAAATTCAGGCGCGGCAATGCTCAAGCGATGGCGTGCGGGAGAGTCAATAACAACGGAGGGGTAAAGCGGTTCCCTTGAGCAAGGGAAAGAGGATGGTGCACCAGGCGGGATTCGAACCCACGACCCCTGCCTTCGGAGGGCAGTACTCTATCCAGCTGAGCTACTGGTGCAGCGCGGGCGCCATGATACTCATCTGCGTGTCACCCGTCCATGCCGCTGATTGAGCGGGTGTTTCTCAAGCCGATATGGGCTATTAATGACGGCCGTGTGAGAAAAGGGAGAGGAACGCCGCTTGTTCTTTTTTTCGAACAGCCTATTGTCCTTTACCCCCTTTGCTCCTAGGATTCGTTTGAGATTTCAAACGCTCTTGTCTGAGTGCTAAACCGCACGCCGTGTGTGTTGTGCGTTTTTTGAACACTTTGGCAGTGAATGACTTCCTGACGGCAGCCACCTTTGGCGCCTTTCTACACTCAATAATTTGCTCCGCGCCCGCGCGGTGCTGTTAAGGAAAGCCCACATGCAGCTCAAAGACGCACAGTTGTTCCGCCAGCAAGCCTACATCGACGGGGCTTGGGTAGACGCCGACGGCGGCCAGACGATCAATGTTAACAACCCGGCCACCGGCGAAATTCTCGGCACTGTGCCAAAAATGGGTGCTGCGGAAACCCGCCGCGCCATTGAAGCTGCCGACAAAGCGTTGCCCGCCTGGCGTGCCCTGACCGCCAAAGAGCGTGCCACCAAACTGCGCCGCTGGTTCGAGCTGCTGATCGAGCACCAGGATGACCTGGGTCGCCTGATGACGATGGAGCAAGGCAAACCGCTGGCCGAAGCCAAGGGCGAGATCGTATACGCCGCGTCCTTCATCGAGTGGTTCGCTGAAGAAGCCAAGCGCATTTATGGCGACGTCATCCCGGGCCACCAGCCCGACAAGCGCCTGATCGTGATCAAGCAACCCATTGGCGTGACAGCGGCCATCACGCCGTGGAACTTCCCGGCGGCCATGATCACCCGTAAAGCAGGCCCCGCGTTGGCGGCCGGTTGCACCATGGTCATCAAACCGGCTTCGCAAACGCCTTTTTCCGCGTTGGCACTGGTTGAGCTGGCGCACCGTGCAGGCATTCCAAAGGGCGTGTTGAGCGTGGTCACCGGCAGCGCTGGCGACATCGGCGGCGAGCTGACCAGCAACCCGATCGTGCGCAAATTGTCCTTCACCGGCTCGACTGAAATTGGTCGCCAGTTGATGGCTGAATGCGCCAAGGACATCAAAAAAGTGTCGCTGGAGCTGGGTGGCAACGCGCCCTTTATCGTGTTCGATGACGCGGACCTGGATAAGGCCGTCGAAGGCGCGATTATTTCCAAATACCGCAACAACGGTCAGACCTGCGTCTGTGCCAACCGTCTGTACATTCAGGATTCGGTGTACGACGCGTTTGCTGAAAAACTCAAAGCGGCTGTGGGCAAGCTGAAGATCGGCAACGGTCTGGAAGAGGGCACCACCACCGGTCCGCTGATCGATGACAAGGCCGTGGCCAAAGTCAAAGAGCACATTGCAGACGCCGTGAGCAAAGGCGCCACCCTGCTGACCGGTGGTAACAGCCTGGAAGGCAGCTTCTTCGAGCCGACTATTCTGGTTAACGTGCCGAAAAATGCCGCTGTGGCGAAGGAAGAGACCTTCGGTCCGCTGGCGCCGTTGTTCCGCTTCAAAGACGAAGCCGAAGTGATCGCGATGGCCAACGACACCGAGTTCGGTCTGGCGTCCTACTTCTATGCACGCGACCTGAGCCGTGTATTCCGTGTAGCAGAAGCCTTGGAATACGGCATGGTCGGTGTGAACACGGGTCTGATCTCCAATGAAGTCGCCCCGTTTGGGGGTATCAAGGCGTCGGGTCTGGGCCGTGAAGGCTCCAAATACGGCATCGAAGACTACCTGGAAATCAAATATCTCTGCCTGGGCATCTAACCCGGCGGGTGGTTCAGCAGAGGGGGCACGAGAGCGATGCTTCTTCTGCGTTTCAACGTGTTAATTCCTGTGGCCGGGAGCGCCATGCCAGTCGATCATCGCATGCTGGCCTGGTTGTCTGCCCGGCGCGTCAGCCTTGAACCACGCCGTTTGATGAGCGGCGAATGAGGACACCCATGAGCAACAAGACCAACGCATCCCTGATGAAACGCCGTGAAGCCGCTGTCCCGCGCGGTGTTGGCCAGATTCACCCGATCTTCGCCGAATCTGCGAAGAACGCTACCGTCACTGACGTTGAAGGCCGTGAATTCATCGACTTCGCAGGCGGTATTGCCGTACTCAACACCGGCCACCTGCACCCGAAAATCGTTGCCGCCGTTCAAGCGCAATTGACCAAACTGACCCACACCTGCTTCCAGGTGTTGGCCTATGAGCCCTACGTTGAGCTGTGCGAGAAAATCAACGCCAAGGTGCCGGGCAACTTCGACAAGAAAACCCTGCTGGTCACCACCGGTTCTGAAGCCGTGGAAAACGCCGTGAAAATCGCCCGTGCCGCCACGGGCCGTGCGGGTGTAATTGCCTTCACTGGCGCGTACCACGGTCGCACCATGATGACGTTGGGCCTGACCGGTAAAGTCGTGCCTTACTCGGCAGGCATGGGCCTGATGCCGGGCGGTATCTTCCGCGCGCTGTACCCGTGCGAACTGCATGGCATCAGCGTTGATGACTCCATTGCCAGCATCGAGCGCATCTTCAAAAACGACGCCGAGCCAAAAGACATCGCCGCCATCATCATCGAGCCGGTACAGGGCGAAGGTGGTTTTTACGTGGCGCCGAAAGCGTTCATGGCGCGCCTGCGTGAGTTGTGCGACAAGCACGGCATCCTGTTGATCGCGGACGAAGTACAGACCGGCGCAGGCCGTACCGGTACGTTCTTCGCCATGGAGCAGATGGGCGTCACCGCCGACTTGACCACGTTCGCCAAATCCATCGCAGGCGGCTTCCCGTTGGCCGGTGTGTGCGGCAAGGCTGAACTGATGGACGCTATCGCACCGGGTGGTCTGGGTGGCACGTATGCTGGTAGCCCGATTGCCTGTGCGGCCGCGTTGGCCGTGCTGGAAGTGTTTGAAGAAGAGCACTTGCTGGACCGCTGCAAAGCAGTGGGCGAGCGTCTGGTCACCGGTCTGAAGGCGATTCAGGCCAAGTACCCGGTCATCGGTGATGTGCGTGCGTTGGGCGCCATGATCGCGGTCGAGCTGTTCGAAGGCGGCGACTCCCACAAACCAAACGCAGCGGCTGTGGCGCAAGTAGTCGCCAAAGCGCGTGAGAAAGGTCTGATCCTGCTGTCGTGCGGTCCTTACGGCAACGTCTTGCGGGTGCTGGTGCCGCTGACATCGCCTGACGAGCAACTGGACAAAGGCCTGGCCATCATCGAAGAGTGCTTCGCTGAACTGGCGTGAGCCCCGGCGTCTGAGATGTGACCTGTGACACAAAAAAACCGCTTCGGCGGTTTTTTTGCGTCTGTACAGCGCAAATAAGGCTTTTTGCCTGTATCCGACGCGTGGCATTGACTAAGGTGCATGGACATTTGCCGGAGCGTAATCATGACTGCTGTTGATGTATCCACTGCGCCGAGCGTGCTGATTGCCGAGACCGACCCGTGGTCTCGGGATCTGCTCAAACAAGTGGTCCTGAGTGTGCGTTGCGATGCGCGACTGGATGTCTGTGGCGAAGGTCAGGAGGCGATCGCGCTGTTGGGTGACACCCGCTACGACCTGGTCATTGCCGACTGGGATCTCTCTGGCGTCAGTGGCCTCGAGCTGTTGCGGCATGTGCGCCAGCGTCGGCGCAGCCCCGTGTTGCCGTTTATCTTGCTCAGTAATCGCAACGACAGTGCCAGCGTGCGTGAAGCCCTGCCACTGGCGCCCACGGCTTACCTGACCAAGCCGCTGGACATGCCCGGCCTGACACAGCGCCTGCAAGGCCTGCTGCTGAGTGCGGGGCAAGAGGTGGCGTGTGATGTTCCGGCGCTGACCCCCGGTATGACCCTCAAACGGTTTCTGGAACACCGGCGTGCCTCATCGGATGGCGCACCTTTGCTGGCCGACGTGCAACTGGCGGTCAAACGCAGCCTCAATCCGGGTGGCCTGGACCTCAAACTGCTTGAGCAAGAAGTACGCACCGATCCGCAAATCACGGCGGTGCTGATTGCGGCCGCCAACAGCGCGGCCCAGCATCGGGCCAGTCCGGTGCAGACGCTGGCGCAGGCGTTGCAGCGCCTCGGGCCCGCACAAAGCATGAACCTGATGCTCGGGTTGATCCTCAAGCGCAGCGCTCGCCTCAGCGATCCTTGCCTGGCCGATTACGCGGAACATTACTGGAACGCGTCGCTGCACACGGCTGAATACGGGCGCACGCTGGCGCGCATGTTGAGCCTGGATCAGGAGCGCTGTTATTGCGCCGGGTTATTGCACCGTCTGGGTGATCTGGCGCTGTTGCGCTGTCTGCAAGAGTGGCTACAGGCTGGCGGCGCGCTGGACACGCAAGCCATTGACGAATCGCTGGCGGAGTTCGGCGCGGCCTATGGTTCAGCATTGCGCACGCGCTGGCGCTTGCCACTGGAACTGCGTGAGCTGATCGCAGCGATCTATCACTTGGGTGGCGGGGTGTATTCGCGGGAGGCGTTGCTGATGAATCTGGCGGGGCAGGTGGCCAGTTTGCAGCCTGAAGAAGGGGTGGACGCGGTGGCAAAAAGCAAAACGGCACGCCTGTTGAAAGTCGGCGTGCCGGAGCTGGAGCGTTTGGTCAAAAAGGCTTGAGTGCGCATCACTGCTACCGCAAGCAGCAGTGACGCGTTCCCGATCAGACCGCTGCGGGGCGCAGCGAGTAGGTTTTCAATTGCTTGGCGAAATCCCGCAGCGATTGAATCCCGCTGGCTTCGGCTTCGTGAACCCACTCTTTGATCGCCGCCAGCATGTCGTGCCCGTTGGAGCTGGTCTTGACCCAGATCTGTTGCAAGGCCAGACGCTTCTCGTAAATCACTTTCAGCGACTGGCTGTGCTCCAGCAGCGTCTCGATACGTTGGTGATGACGGTCTTCCAGCAAGCTGGTTTCGCGCGACAGCAAGCGCTTGGCGCGGCGGAACTGATGACGTACCGAATGATCGACCTTGGCCAGCTCTTGCTGAACCAGCGGTGCGATGACCAGCTTGCGGTACTGCGCCATGATCTGGAAACGGTTGTTCAGAATGGCCATGGCCGTGTCCATGTCCAGGCTGCCTTTGCCCTCGACCCGGTGGGCGATGGGCGCAACACGCTGCACTTTGGCCAGGCGTAAAAAGCTGAACACTTTGATCCACGCCCAGCCGAGGTCGAACTCCCACTTTTTCACCGACATCTTGGCCGAGTTCGGGTAGGTGTGGTGATTGTTATGCAGCTCTTCGCCACCAATGATGATGCCCCACGGCACCAGGTTGGTCGCCGCGTCGCGGCATTCGAAGTTGCGATAACCCACCGCGTGGCCCAGACCGTTCACCACACCGGCGGCCCAGACTGGAATCCACATCATCTGGATCGCCCAGATGGTCAGGCCGATGGCGCCGAACAGCAGCAGGTCGATAGCGAGCATGATCGCAACGCCCAACAATTTGTAGCGCGAGTACAGATTGCGCTCAATCCAGTCTTCGGGGCAGTTCTTGCCATAGATGCGCAGGGTTTCGGGGTTTTGCGCTTCTTCGCGATAAAGTTCTGCACCTTTGCGCAGAACGGTCGATAACCCTTTGATGACCGGGCTATGCGGGTCATCGGCGGTTTCGCATTTGGCGTGGTGCTTGCGGTGGATGGCTGTCCACTCGCGGGTGTTCTGTGCGGTGGTGAGCCACAGCCAGAAGCGGAAGAAGTGTTTCAGGCCACCATTGAGCTCCAGGGAGCGGTGAGCTGAGTAGCGATGGAGATAAACCGTGACACCGATAATGGTCACGTGGGTCATCAACAGAGTGACTGCCACCAGTTGCCAGGCTGACAGGTCAAGTAAACCGTTGTACCACATAGGCTGTTTGGCCCTCGGGAAGATGAAAAAAACTGCAACACGCATTATCACTATGCAGGCAGATAAAACCAGTCGGCCTTTCAGATAACAGTCGCCGGATGTTTCTTACACTATAATTCCCCTTTTTTTGTAGGCGTTTTAACTGTCTTATGTCGGTTTCTTATCGTGATGCCATGCGTGCAGCCCTGTTATACGGGCTGTTGTCGGTTTTATGGCTGTTTCTCACTGATCACTTATTGAACAGTTTTCTTGATGATTCAGCCCAACTGGCACGCTGGCAGCGGGTAAATAGCTACGTGTGGGTGGGTGTCAGTGCGGGACTGATATTCCTTGCGCGTGCCCGGTTGTTCAGTTTTCTGGGCATGGGCGCTCGCTTGCGCCGCCAGCGTCTGGATCAAGAGCGTCTGCGTCAGGCTGCGGTGGTGTTCGACTGTACCCGGGAAGGGGTGCTGGTCAGCGACCACAACGGAGTCATCGTGCACGTGAACCCGGCCTTGGTAAAAATCACCGGTTATGCGCCCGAGGAAGTGCTGGGTCAACGGCCCAATATGTTCAAGTCGGGGCATCATGGGCCGGAATTTTATCAGGCTGTGTTCGAATCGCTGGAAAAAACCGGCGAATGGCACGGTGAAATCTGGAATCGACGCAAAAGTGGTGAGATTTACCCTCAATGGCAGACGATTCGGGCTGTTCGCGACAATAAAGATCAGATCACGCATTACGTTGCCGTGTTTTCCGATATTTCCGCGATCAAAAATACCCAGAGCGAGTTGATGCGTCTGGCGCATCACGACCCGCTGACCGACTTGCCCAACCGCCTGCTGTTTACTGACCGTGCCGAGCAGGCGTTGGCTTACGCACAGCGTCACAAGTCGGGTTGCGCGCTGCTGATGATCGACCTCGACCATTTCAAAATCATCAACGACAGCATGGGCCACAACGTGGGCGATCTGTTGCTCAAGGCGGTTGGCGAGCGCCTGACGGCGGTGTTTGGCAAAGGCTTTACCGTGGCTCGCCTGGGCGGCGATGAATTCGCCGTGCTGGTGGAAAACTGCACCCAAGTTGCGCAGGCTGCCGGCTTTGCTCAGCAAGTGCTCGAAGTCATGAAGGGCGCGTTCATCCTAGAAACCCACCAGCTGTTTATCAGCGCCAGCGTGGGCATCAGCTTGTACCCCAATGACGCCCTGAATGCCGAACAACTGCTGCGCAATGCCGACTCGGCGCTGTTCAAGGCCAAAAGTGCAGGCCGCGAAGGCTACGCGTTGTACACCGAAGAGCTGACCGCTCACGCGCAATACCGCATCGAAGTGGCCAGTGATTTGCGGCGTGCCCTGGAGCAGCAAGAGCTGCGGGTGTATTTCCAGCCGGTCCACGATCTGACCACCAGCCGCATGGTGGGCGTGGAGGCGCTGGTGCGCTGGCAGCATCCGCAGCGCGGTCTGGTGGCACCAGGCGAATTTATCCCGATTGCCGAGCGCACGGGGCTGATTGCCGAGATTGATGCGTGGGTGCTTGAACAAGCATGCTGGCAAATGTGCCAATGGCAAGCGGCGGGCGTGGATTTGTCGTTTGTCGCTGTGAACATTTCCAGCCGTCTGTTTGCACGGCCCGAGCTGTATCAGTTGGTGTCCACGGTATTGGCCGACACCGGTCTGAACCCGGCGTTGCTGGAGCTGGAAGTGACCGAAAGTGCGGTTATGGACAATTCGGAGGTGGCGCTCGAGCAGATGCATCGTCTGCGTGAGCTGGGCTTGCGGCTGGCGATTGATGACTTCGGCACTGGATTCTCTTCGCTGTTACGCCTCAAGCGTTTGCCCGTGCAAAAGCTAAAAATCGACCAGGGATTTGTCGCCGGCCTACCCGGTGACGATGACGATGTGGCGATTGCGCGCGCCGTCATCGCGTTGGCTCAGAGCATGGGCATGCAAGTGCATGCTGAAGGCATCGAGTATGTCGAACAGGCGCAGTTCCTGCTCGACCACCATTGCGACTTGGGGCAGGGTTACTGGTTTGGCCGCCCGGTGCCCGCCCGTGATCTGGATTGGCAGCGGGCGCCGACGATTCGCCCCTGAGCGCGGGCTCAGTTCTTCTCGGGTGGCAGCTCTGGCAGAGCGCGTAACGCGGCTTCGTACCACTCGGTGTTGAAGGCGCGGTCTTCTTCGAGGATCGCGTCAATTTCCACCGCCAGCACGTGGGCCATCATGTTCAAAATCTCATCGCGCTCATAACCCACTAGCGTCAGCTTGTTGAACGTGGCTTTGGCAGCAGGTGGATTGTCGGCCTCGATCTGGTTCTCGATGGCCTCGATCAGGGTGTTTTCGGCGAACGCTTCTTCGTCGTTATCGATGTCTGTTGGCTCGCTCATGGGCAGGCTCCTTAAGTAAAGGCCGCAGTTTAACTGCATTCAGCACAATGATGCTGCTAGCCAGTCCGGTGGCGAAGCTCTATAACAAGCGCTGCCCACCCCAACCTGGCCTGGAGGCTTCGCAATGCTCAAGCTTTATGGATTTGCCGTCAGCAACTACTACAACATGGTCAAAATGGCGCTGCTGGAAAAAGGCGTGCCCTTCGAGGAAGTGCCTTTTTTTGCCGCGCAAACCCCTGAAGCGCTGGCCATCAGCCCACGTGGCAAAGTGCCTGTGCTGGGTGTTGAGCAAGGGTTCGTCAACGAAACCAGCGTGATCCTTCAATACATTGAGGACACCCAGCCGGGCACCCGTCTGTTGCCGGTCGATCCGTTCGAGCGTGCGCAGGTGCTGGCGCTGGCCAAGGAAATCGAGCTGTATATCGAGTTGCCTGCCCGCGCCTGTTACCCCGAGGCGTTCTTTGGCATGAGCGTGCCGGACGTGATCAAGGATAAAGCCAAGGCCGAGCTGATTCAGGGCATTTCGTCTCTGGGCAGGCACGGCAAATTCGCCCCGTATGTGGCAGGCGAAACGTTCACCGTGGCGGATATTTTCTTCCTCTACAGCGTGAGTCTGGCGTGTGCTGTCGGGCAGAAAGTGTTTGAACTGGATTTGCTGGCCGAATGGCCTGCGGCCAAAGCATTACTCAAGCAGCTTGAGCAAACCCCGCACGCACAGAAGATCGCAGCCGACAAAGACGCGGCCATGCCGCAATTTTTGGCGTGGATCAGTAGCAAGAAATAATCGGACGCCTTGGGCGCCCGACGAAGTCGCTGGCGAGTGGCATGAGGCCAGTTGATAGGGCGGCGCCCGATCACCGCCTCGTGTCTCGACAGCGACTCCAGGTATCAGCGGTTGGCCAGCAAGGCTTTGCCGCGAGTAACCGCTGCCTTGACCTGTGCCGGGGCAGTGCCGCCGATGTGGTTACGCGCATTCACCGAGCCTTCCAGGGTCAGCACTGCAAACACGTCATCGTCGATCTGGTCACTGAACTGACGCAGTTCTTCGAGGCTCATCTCAGCCAGGTCCTTGCCTGTTTCAACCCCGTACTTCACGGCGTGGCCCACGATTTCGTGGCAGTCGCGGAACGGCAGGCCGCGGCGTACCAGGTAGTCCGCCAGGTCGGTCGCCGTGGAGAACCCGCGCAGTGCGGCTTCGCGCATGATGGCGTGCTTGGGTTTGATCGCCGGGATCATGTCGGCAAACGCCCGCAGCGAATCGCGCAGGGTGTCGGCGGCATCGAATAACGGCTCTTTGTCTTCCTGATTGTCCTTGTTGTAGGCCAGCGGCTGGCCCTTCATCAAGGTCAGCAGGCCCATCAGGGCGCCGAACACACGGCCGCTTTTGCCACGAACCAGCTCGGGCACGTCAGGGTTTTTCTTTTGCGGCATGATCGAGCTGCCGGTGCAGAAGCGGTCAGGCAGGTCAATGAACTGGAACTGCGCGCTGGTCCACAGCACCAACTCTTCGGAGAAGCGCGACAAGTGCATCATCGCGATGCTGGCGGCAGCGCAGAACTCGATGGCGAAATCGCGATCCGACACGTTGTCCAGCGAGTTGCCACCCACGGCGTCGAAGCCCAGCAATTGTGCGGTGAATTCGCGATCGATCGGGTACGTGGTGCCCGCCAGCGCGGCGCTGCCCAGCGGCATGCGGTTGGTGCGCTTGCGGCAGTCCACAAGGCGCTCGTAGTCGCGGCTGAGCATTTCAAACCACGCCAGCATGTGGTGACCGAATGTCACGGGCTGAGCGGTTTGCAGGTGGGTGAAGCCGGGCATGATGGTCTCGGCTTCGCGTTCGGCCTGCTCCAACAGCCCTTTTTGCAAACGGGTGATTTCAGCCAGGATGAGGTCGATTTCATCGCGCAGCCACAAGCGGATATCCGTCGCGACCTGATCGTTACGGCTACGGCCGGTGTGCAGTTTTTTGCCGGTCACGCCGATGCGGTCGGTCAGACGCGCCTCGATGTTCATGTGCACGTCTTCCAGATCAATGCGCCAGTCAAACGTACCGGCTTCAATTTCGCTCTGGATGGTCTTCAAGCCATCGATGATGCTGTCGCGTTCGGCATCGGTCAGCACACCGACCTTGGCCAGCATGGTGGCGTGGGCCACGGAGCCCATGATGTCGTGACGATAAAGGCGCTGGTCGAAGGTGACGGAGGCGGTGAAGCGCGCAACGAAGGCGTCGACGGGTTCACTGAAGCGGCCGCCCCAGGACTGATTGGTCTTGTCGGTGCTCATGGATTCGCTCGTAATCGGCTGAGGGGAGTTACACAAAAAGTTACCGCGAATCATAACAGGGTTGCCGTTCAAGGCGTTGACGCAGGTCGGTTGGTTTTAGTCCGAACTGAGGTATAAAAAAATACCGAAACGAATTGTATCGATTGGGCGCCTTCGGCTTGGCAACCGTCTACAGTTGGTCGTATGGATAAGTCGTTACAGATGTTTGCTGGTGCTTCGACGGATCCGCAATTAAAACGAGCAACAGACACAGGTGAATATTGCTGTGCGGTTTGCGGCACTTTTTGGCCTTCGCGCTAGTCTTAGCATCGATCGCCGTGACAGCCGTCACTTCACCTGTCTACGCTATCCTTGTGCGAGACTCACGCAGGAATACAGCGCTATATGAATGTCCTGATCGTTGATGACGAAACCCTGGCCCGCGAGCACTTGAGCCAACTGCTCGGCTCGCTTGAGGGCTACACATTGCTGGAACCCGGCGCCACTGATGGCGAAGAGGCGTTAAGCCTGATCGAGAGCCTGAAACCGGACGTCGTGTTACTCGACATCCGCATGCCGGGCCTGGACGGGCTGCAAGTGGCTGCGAAATTGTGCGAGCGCGAACTGCCGCCATCGGTGGTGTTCTGCGTGGCGCCAGACGAGTTCCCCGAGCAAGCCCTCAAAGACAGCGGCGTCAGCTATGTGCTCAAACCTGTGAATGCCCAGGACCTGAGCGCCGCCCTCAAAGAGGCGCATCGGCCCAACCGCATTCAATTGGCCGCGCTTACAAGGCCTGCAGCGCAGTCGGGCAGTGGCCCCCGCAGCCACATCAGCGCCCGTACCCGCAAAGGCATCGAGCTGATCCCCATCGACCAGGTGATCTACTTTATTGCCGACCACAAATACGTGACCTTGCGCCATGAAGGCGGTGAAGTCCTGCTCGATGAACCGCTCAAGGCGTTGGAAGACGAGTTTGGCGAACGCTTTGTGCGTATCCACCGCAATGCGCTGGTGGCGCGTAATCGGATCGAGCGTCTGCAGCGTACGCCGCTGGGGCACTTTCAGTTGTTCCTCAAAGGGCTCAACGGTGATGCGTTGATTGTCAGCCGTCGCCATGTGGCGGGTGTTCGCAAAATGATGCAGCAGCTGTAGCACGCGCCAAAAAGGGCGCGTGCGCCCCGTTTTCGGCCAGGGAGGCCGCTGACCTCTGATACAAGTCAAAGCTCATTTGGCTGAGCTGTTATTATCCGCCGTATCTTTTCAGTACGGATTGATCCATGTCCTCTCGCGAAATCCGCATCGCTACCCGTAAAAGCGCCCTGGCTCTGTGGCAGGCCGAATTCGTTAAAGCCCGTCTGGAGCAGGCCCACCCTGGTCTGGTGGTGACGCTGGTGCCCATGGTCAGCCGTGGTGACAAGCTGCTGGACTCGCCGCTGTCAAAAATCGGCGGCAAGGGCCTGTTCGTCAAAGAGCTGGAAACAGCCTTGCTTGAAAACGAAGCCGACATTGCCGTTCACTCGATGAAAGATGTACCGATGGACTTCCCTGAAGGCCTCGGTCTGTTTTGCATCTGTGAGCGTGAAGACCCACGTGACGCTTTTGTTTCCAACACCTACACCAGCCTTGACGCCTTGCCCAAGGGCAGCGTGGTCGGTACTTCAAGCCTGCGTCGTCAGGCCCAATTGTTGACCCGTCGTCCGGATCTCGAAATCCGCTTCCTGCGCGGCAACGTCAATACCCGTCTGGCCAAGCTCGACGCGGGCGAATACGACGCCATCATCCTGGCTGCAGCCGGTCTGATCCGTCTCGGTTTTGAAGCGCGCATCACATCCGCCATCAGCATCGAAGACAGCCTGCCCGCCGGTGGCCAAGGGGCTGTAGGCATCGAATGCCGCAGCGCCGACACCGAAATTCATGCGTTGCTCGCGCCCTTGCATCACGCCGACACGGCCGTGCGTGTTACGGCCGAACGTGCCTTGAACAAACACCTCAATGGCGGGTGTCAGGTTCCGATTGCGTGCTACGCCGTGCTTGAAGGCGAGCAGCTATGGTTGCGAGGTCTGGTGGGCGAGCCGAGCGGCGGGACCCTGTTGAGCGCGGATGCCAGGGCGCCTCGCAGCGCTGCTCAGGCGCTGGGTGAACAGGTCGCTGAGGCGTTGTTGGCCCAGGGCGCGGGCGACATCCTTAAAGCCGTTTATGGTGAGGCAGGTCACGAGTGACAGGCTGGCGCGTGTTGCTGACCCGGCCAACCGAGGACTCGGCGGCACTGGCGGCCGAGTTGGCGACTGCTGGGGTGTTCAGCAGCAGTTTGCCGTTGTTGGCGATCCGGCCGCTGGCGTTAAGCGACGCGCAGCGCGCACGGGTCGCCGGGCTGGATCGTTACTGCGCGGTCATTGTCGTCAGTAAACCCGCTGCACGCTTGGGGCTGGCACTGGTCAATCAATACGGGCCGCCGTCGCCCCGGCAGAAGTGGTTCAGTGTCGGGGCGGCCACCGCGCAGATTCTCGCCGACTACGGGCTGGATGTTAGCTACCCTCAATCGGCAGATGACAGTGAGGCCTTGCTGGCCTTGCCGGCGTTCAAACAGGCTGTTGAAGGCGCCGGGCGCAAGGTTTTAATCATGCGCGGGCAGGGCGGGCGCGAGCGATTGGCCGACCATTTGCGCCAGTTGGGGGCAGAGGTCGACTACCTTGAGCTCTATGCGCGTGAATTGCCGTCCTACCCGCCGCATACGCTGAGCCAGCGCGTTCAAGTGGAACGCCTGAACGCGCTGGTGGTCAGCAGTGGACAAGGATTCGAACATTTACGGCAGTTGGCTGGCGATGCCTGGTCCCGACTGTCCGCGTTACCGTTGTTTGTTCCAAGCCCCCGCGTGGCTGAGATGGCGCGTAGCGCCGGGGCCCAACATGTTGTGGATTGTCGTGGCGCCAGTGCCGCGGCTTTGCTGGCGGCGTTACGGGAGCATCCCGTACCTGCCCTCTAATGCAAAGGATGGATACGTGAGCGAAACAATCTTGACTAAAGAACCTGTGCAGCCCGCGCCGCAAACGCAGGCTGAAAAGCCTGTCGTCAAGCCTGAGCGCCGGGGCAATGGCCTGGCGATCGTCGCCTTGTTGCTCGGTGCTGCCGGTGTTGCGGTGGGCGGTTGGGGCGTGTGGCAGGTCCGTCATCTACAAACGGACACGGCGCAACAGCTGAGCGAAGTGCAAGCCCTGGGTGCGCAAACCCTGTCCATCAAACAAGGTGAGCAAAAGCTGCTGACGCGCCTGAATCAATTGCCTTCGGCCAGCCAACTGGATGATCAGCGCCAGTTGGTCGTGCAGTTGCAGGGTGACCAGCAGCGTTTGAATCAGCGCCTTGAAACCGTGCTGGGCGCAAGCCGCAAGGATTGGCGTCTGGCCGAAGCCGAGCACTTGTTGCGCCTGGCCAGCCTGCGCCTCTCGGCACTGCAAGACATCACCAGTGCGCAGGCGCTGGTGGAAGGTGCAGATGCCATTTTGCGTGAACAGAATGACCCGGGCTCGTTTGCTGCGCGGGAACAATTGGCCAAAAGCCTCGCGGCCTTGCGCAGTGTCGAACAGCCAGACCGTACCGGCCTGTTCCTGCGACTGGCGGCCTTGCGCGATCAAGTCGCCCAGCTCAATGCGTTGGCCCCGGCTTATCAGGACCAGGGCGACTCATTGCTTGGCCTGACAGCAGACGGGGATGGCGCCAGCCGATGGGCGCAGTGGTGGGACGAAATCTCCCATTACATTCGTATTGATTTCAACGCGGATAAAAACGTCCGGCCCCTGCTGGCAGGGCAAAGCCTGACGCAAGTGCGTCTGGCCTTGAGCCTTGCACTGGAGCAGGCGCAATGGGCGGCGCTCAATGGTCAGGCGCCGGTGTACACCCAGGCTTTGGCGCAGGCTGAAGAGGTGCTTAAAGGCAACTTCAACCAGGACAACCCGCAAAGTCAGAAGCTGCTGGAGCAAGTGGTTGAGCTGAGCAAACAACCGGTCACCGTCAAAACTCCGGACCTGTCTGGCACGTTGAGTGCGGTGCAGGCTTACCTTGAGCGTCGCCACGTCAGTGCCGATGAACCGGGTCAGGCTGCGGGCAACCCGGCTCAGGAGACCAGCCCATGAAACGCCTTTATGTGATTGTGTTTCTGTTGATCGCAGCCGCGGCCTGCATCGGCCTGGCAATCGCCGAAGACGCGGGCTACGTGCTGATCGCTTATAAAAGTTTTCGTTATGAGTCCAGTGTGTGGGCCACGCTGGCGCTGATCGTTGTGCTGTGGCTACTGATCTGGGGTATCAAGCTGCTGGTCGAACTAGTGACCGCCTCAACCGGGCTGGTTAATCCCTGGTCGCGCCGCAACCGCAGCCGTCGTGTGCAAATAGCGATCGAACAGGGCCAGATGGACCTTGCCGAAGGACGCTGGGCCAGTGCGCAAAAGCATTTGGCACGTGCGGCCGAAGCGGAGCGCCAGCCGCTGTTGTTTTACTTGGGCGCAGCGCGGGCGGCCAACGAGCTGGGTCATTACGAAGAGAGCGACAAACTGCTTGAGCGTGCGTTGCAGCGTCAGCCACAGGCAGAGCTTGCGATTGCCTTGAGCCATGCGCAGTTGCAGGTAGACCGCGCCGACACCGATGGCGCACTGAACACCCTTCAAGCCATGCACGAGCGTCATCCGCATAACGTGCAGGTGCTGCGTCAGTTACAGCGTCTGCACCAACAGCGTGGCGATTGGACAGCCTTGATCCGCCTGTTGCCGGAACTGCGCAAAGACAAAGTTTTGCCCGCCAAAGAACTTGCCGAGCTGGAAAGCCGGGCGTGGGGGCAAAACCTCAATTTGGCAGCACAACGCGAGACGGAAGGCGAAGCGGCCCTGCAATCGTTGCAGCGTGCGTGGCAGCAATTGACCTCGGCCCAGCGTCAGGAGCCGGCGCTGGTGCTGGCGTATGCAGAGCAATTGCGACAACTGGGGGCTCAAGGTGAGGCCGAAGAAGTGTTGCGCGGTGCTTTGAAACGCAGTTACGACAGCCATCTGGTGCGTCTGTATGGTCTATTGCGCGGCAAGGATCCCGTCAAACAACTGCAAACGGCTGAAGGCTGGCTCAAGGCTCATCCGGCAGATCCGAGCCTGCTGTTGACCCTGGGTCGCTTGTGTTTACAAAACAGTTTGTGGGGCAAGGCCCGTGATTACCTGGAGAACAGCCTGAAACTTCAGCGTAACCCTGAAGCATGCGCCGAGCTCGCCAGGCTTTTGGCTCAACTGGGCGAAACCGATCGCAGCAATCAACTGTTTCAAGAAGGTTTGAATCTTCTGGATGAGCGTTTGCTAGCGCTACCGCTACCGGCGACCGCACGTAGTATTTAAGAATGGTCCGACTTGTGCGCAAGTATAAGTCGGCCCTTTTTAAAGAAATCTCGTATTAAATTTGCGGAAAGTAAAATTCCTACGAGATGTAACAAACTATCTTTCAGAGCCTGTCGGTTAATCCTTACAGCCTTAAGGACGCTTCCCCTGAGCCCCACCTTGAAAGGGCCAGCGGCTTTCCACTACCGTAATTACCTGTCTATTTTGTTACGGAAAAGCCATGTTTTTGGCCGGCTCACGTTTCATATTTCTCCTGATGTTTTTGGCCAGTTCGACTGTGCTGAGCGTCTCCTTGTATCTGGAGTACGGGCCCGGTCTTAAACCGTGTTCGTTATGTTGGGTGCAGCGATTTTTTCTATTGGCCTTTTGTATCGTGAATTTGATCGCCTATGCGCATGCCTCCCGCCCCAAGCGAGTAATGCATTATTCGATTGTGTCGTTGGTACTAGGGTTCGCAGGGGCGATGAGCGCGGTGCGCCAAGTGGTATTACTGCGGGTGCCACCTGAGCAACTGATGTTTTGCCAACCCGACTTCATTTGCATGTTGCACAACTTTTCCTTGAAAGCTGCCCTTTCCGCGCTGTTCAGAGGAAGCGAGGAGTGCGTTCACGTGAGCTGGACGGTCTTCGGCCTCAGCATCCCCGAGCTCAGTTTGCTGGCATTCACCGGCCTGTGCCTGCTCAGCCTTACGCAGATCATTCGCACGCTGATTTCCCGTAAACACAGCCACCCCTGCGACCCGGCGTAGCAGGGTCTATTAAACGCTTGTATGAATTTTCTCTCGTGCGTACCTTGAAGCAGTCACCGTGCGGGCATAATCTGGCCCGCACGCATTACTGGAATATGCCGCCCAATGCCGTTGCGCTCTAGCGCACTTTTGGGTTCAGACAGGCCCGGCCAACGCTGGGTGGCATGAGCCCATAAGGGAAGAGAGATCACCATGCTAGAGAGTTGCAAGAATGCTCAGGAACGTTTCAATGGCGTCCACAAGCTGATTGATAACTGGCTGCATGAGCGCGGCGAACTTGTGAGGGCTTACGAAGCCGTCAAGGTTGAGCATCAGTCCTCGAATCCCAAGCGTAAAACCCAAAAAGAGTTTTGCCAGGTGTTGGTCGACTACGTGTCGGCGGGCCACTTCGAGATTTACGATCAGCTCGATGAAGAAGCGAAAGCATTTGATGATAAGCGCGGGCTTATACTGGCCAGTCAACTGTATCCGCGCATAGAAAAGATCACTCAAGTCGCTCTGGACTTCAATGACCGTTGTGACGGCAAGGATCATCGTCCTAATTGCGAAAAGCTGGCCGCCAAATTCAAGGAGCTGGGTGCCTTGCTCCATGAGCGCTTCGAGTTGGAAGACTGCCTGATCGAAGTGCTGCATAACGCTCACAAACAAATCGTCACGCCCAACGCTGAAGCCATTCAAGCCTGATACGCCGCCCCGGTGTGCACGTTGCAGGAGCGCCTGCGCTCCTGCAATCGAAGGCGATGATGAGCTTTACTTTTTGGTGTCGAGCAATTCGATTTCAAACACCAGCGGTGTGTACGGCGCGATCAAATCTCCGGCGCCGTCAGCGCCATAAGCCTGACTGGACGGTATGACCAGTCGCCACTTCGCTCCGACGGGCATTTGAGTCAACGCGCTGCGCCATCCCGCTATGACACTGTCCAGGCGAAACCACTGTGGCTGCGTGCTTTGATCAAACACCGTGCCATCGGGCAGCCGTCCTGCGTAATTCACGTTGACCCACCCTTGGGCATCAGGCTTTGCACCTGTGCCGGGTTTGAGTTCTGTCAGAAGAATGCCATCCGCCAGTTCACGGGTATGTGGCTGCGCTTTTTCCTTTACCAAAAAATCGTGTTCGGCCGAGAGCGCTCGCTCGCTTTCTGGCTGCGCGAAGGCTGCATCGATGTGCGCCTGATGCTCCGTCAACACTTGCTCGATGCGAGCATCGCTGAGGGCCAACGGCTTGCCCTGATAAGCCGCGCGCAACCCTTCAATCAACGCATTGAGCTGTAAGTCAGGCACCTCTTCGCGCAAGCGTTCTCCCAGGCTGGCGCCCAGGCTGTAAGCCAGGTCATGGGCGGCATCGGGTGGTGTTGCCGGCGCTGCGTGGGCCAGCGGAGCAAGGCATAAAAAAGTCCAAAAAAGATAGCGAGCCATGGTCACTCTCCGGCCAAAAGTGCCGGGGATTATGCCAGCCGTGTTGCTGGGTATCGTGATTTATTTGCTCGGCACAATCAGGTGTGTTGAGCCGGTAAAAGCACCGCGCAATTAAGGACTGGGCTTGATCAAACCTTGATCCAGCACAACTTTCGCGACGCCATGCAACGCATAGCTGTCGTTAGTGTCAACATGATCTAGCGGCGGTTCTTGCAGAGGTCTAGTATGAGCCGCACTCACTTCAGCCAGGAGGTAAACCATGTCGGCCAAAAAGAAGCCCGTTAATACCCCGTTGCACCTGCTCCAACAGCTCTCAGGCAGCTTGCTTGAGCATTTGGAAAACGCTTGCTCCCAAGCGTTGGCTGATGCTGAGAAACTGCTCGCAAAGCTTGAAAAACAGCGCGGCAAAGCTCAGGAAAAACTGCACAAGTCTCGCGCCAAACTGCAAGACGCGGCTAATTCCGGCAAGTCCAAGGCTCAGTCCAAAGCCAAGTCTGCTGTTAAAGAGCTTGAGCAACTGCTCGATGCCCTGAAAGAGCGTCAAACGGAAACTCGTGATTACATCCTGCAACTCAAGCGCGACGCTCAAGAAAGCCTGAAGCTCGCTCAAGGTGTAGGTCGGGTCAAAGAAGCTGTCGCTAAAGCATTGACCACCCGCGAAGCCAAGCCTGCCAATGCCAAGAAGTCCGCTGCCAAAGCGCCCGCGAAAACCGCCACTAAAGCCCCTGCCAAGGCGCCTGTAAAAGCGGCTGCGAAACCTGCGGTGAAAGCGGCGGCACAAAAGCCGGCCCCTGCACGCGCTGCCAAACCTGTGGCCGCCAAAGCCCCGATCGCCAAGCCTGCTGCGAAAACAGCCGCAGCAAAACCCGCCGCTGCCAAACCTGCGGCTAAAGCGCCGGTAAAAGCCGCTGCCAAGCCAGCCACCCGAGCGGCTGCCAAACCCGCGGCGAAGCCTGCCGTTAAACCCGCTGTCGCCAAGCCCGCAGCCCCCAAACCTGCCGCCGCAAAACCGGCCGTCAAGCCCGCTGCAAAACCTGCAGTCGCCAAACCAGCTGCAAAGCCGGCTGCCAGAAAGCCTGCGGCCACCAAACCGGCCACAGCCGCCAAGCCTGCCGCAGCACCTGCTGCAACCCAGGCCTCTGCGCCCGCCGCAACGCCCGCTCAAACACCGGCCACTACCCCCGCGGTTACGCCAACCAACGCTTCTTAAGCGTGCTTGATTGCGGCACGCAGCGCCTGCAGCGTGTCGCAATCGGGTTGGCCAGCAGCGCGGGCCAGTTCCTGCAGCCAGTCGCACGTCTGTGCGCATTGGCCTGGCAGCCACTGGCGAGTCAATGACTCCAACCGCAACAGCAATGTGCGCTCGGCCTCTAACTCCAACGTTTTAACCTGCATGCGTAAAGTGGCGAGCGTCTCATCGTGCGCAGCCGCTTCACGCCATTGCCTCCGTAAGTGGCGCAAAGGCTGTATGACGTCGCGCTGCCAAGGCCCGGCGCAATCCTGAAGCTGTGTCAGTCGGCCCTCATCGCAGGTCACGCCGCGCGTTTGCAACCATGCCGCGCACAGCAGCAGGCACACATCCATCCCCCGGTGTTGCAGCTCAAGGCAAGCGTGCTCGACGCCGGGCCGCGCGTAGAGGTGTAAACAGTAGTTCCACAGGTCAGTGTGCATCGTGCAATTAGCGCCAGTTGAGAGGGAAGCTGGTAGACTCCGCCGCCATTATGATCCGACTTCAGAACCTGACTTTACAGCGTGGCCCGCAACGTCTGCTAGAAGACGCCGAGCTGACGCTGCACGCCGGCCACAAAGCCGGTCTGGTCGGCGCCAACGGCGCCGGTAAATCTACGTTGTTCGCCTTGCTGCTGGGTGAGTTGACCCCCGATTCGGGTGATTGTCTGCTCCCCGCCGACTGGCGGATTGCCCACATGCGGCAAGAAATCGACACCCTCGACCGCATTGCGATCGATTACGTGCTCGATGGCGACCAGCGTCTGCGCCAGGTGCAAGCTGATCTGGCCAAGGCCGAGTTGGCAGAAGACGGCCCGGCTCAGGCACGTCTGCATGCCGAACTGGACAGCGCCGACGGTTATACCGCCGACGCACGAGCGCGCAAAATGCTCGCCGGTCTGGGGTTCACCAACGAACAAATGGATCGCCCGGTCGCTGACTTTTCCGGTGGCTGGCGGATGCGTCTGAACCTGGCGCAAGCCCTGATGTGCCCGTCAGACTTGTTGTTGCTCGATGAACCGACCAACCACTTGGACCTTGATGCCATTCTGTGGCTTGAAGACTTCCTCAAGAGTTACCCAGGCACCTTGCTGCTGATTTCCCACGACCGAGATTTTCTCGATGCCGTGGTGGACAACATTGCCCACGTCGAACAGCGCAAAATCACGCTTTACCGCGGCGGTTACTCAGCCTTCGAGCGCGCCCGTGCCGAACGTCTGGCCCAGCAACAGCAGGCTTACGAGAAGCAACAGGCGCAACGTGCGCACATGGAAAGCTACATCGCCCGTTTCAAGGCTCAAGCCACCAAGGCACGTCAGGCACAAAGCCGGATCAAGGCACTTGAGCGCATGGAAGAACTGAGCGCGGCCCATGTCGATTCGCCGTTCGACTTCGTGTTCCGTGAAGCCGTGAAGCTCTCCAGCCCGCTGCTGGATTTGTCCGATGCCCGTTTGGGGTATGGCGACAAAACCATTCTGGAGAAGGTCAAACTGCAATTGGTGCCGGGCGCCCGCATCGGTTTGCTGGGCCCCAACGGGGCGGGCAAATCGACGTTGATCAAAAACCTCGCGGGCGAGCTGGCGCCGCTGGCTGGCCGGTTGGCCCGTGGCGAGAATCTGGTCGTAGGCTACTTTGCCCAGCACCAGCTCGATTCGCTGGACGCCAAAGCCAGCCCGCTGCTGCACCTGCAACGACTGGCGCCGACTGAACGTGAACAAACCCTGCGCGACTTCCTCGGTGGTTTCGACTTCCGTGGTGCGCGCATTGATGAGCCTGTGCTGAATTTTTCGGGCGGCGAAAAGGCCCGTCTTGCGCTGGCGTTGATTGCGTGGGGTCGTCCTAACCTGTTGCTGCTCGACGAACCGACCAACCACCTTGATCTCGAAATGCGTCTGGCGCTGACCATGGCCTTGCAAGAGTTCAGCGGTGCGGTACTGGTGGTGTCTCACGATCGGCATTTGCTCAAAAGCACCACGGACGAGTTTCTACTGGTGGCCGACGGCAAGGTGCAAGAGTTCGACGGCGACCTTGAGGACTATGCACGTTGGTTGGCCGATTACCGTTTGCGCAACGCCCCTGTCAGCAATACGCCGGTCAATCCGGACAAGACTGACAAAAAGGCTCAGCGCCAGGCCGCCGCTGCACTGCGCCAGCAGTTGGCCCCCCATAAGCGCGAAGCTGACAAGCTTGAGAGCGAGTTGGGCAAGGTCAACGAAAAACTGGCCAGCATCGAAGTCAGCCTTGGCGACAGTGCCGTTTACGAAGCCGCCCGCAAGGACGAGCTTCGGGAGCTGCTGGCCGAGCAGGCCCGGCTCAAAGTGCTGGAAGGTCAGTTGGAAGAACGCTGGATGGAAGCGCTGGAAGTGCTGGAAACCCTTCAGGCAGAGCTTGAGGCCTTGTCCTGATGGAGTCATTGGGCCTGCCTTTACCGGCCGAGTTGATTGCGCCGCTGTGGATTGGCGTCCAGATTCTGCTGATCCTGTTGGCGGGCTATTTCCTGCAGCGCGTCATTGCGCGCTTCCTCACGCGGTTGGGGGAACGCTACCCGCTGCCGCCGCAGTTACTGATGCCCCTGCGCGGCGGCCTGCGCTGGTTCATCATGGGCAGCGCGGTCATCTTCGTGCTGGAGCGTCTGGGTGTGTCAGCCACGGTGTTGTGGACGGCACTCTCGGGGTTCGTCGCAGTGGCGGCCATCGCCTTCTTCGCGATGTGGAGCGTGCTGTCCAACCTCTTGTGTGCCGTGCTGATTTTTACCGTCGGGCCGTTCCGGATTGGCGATGTGGTCGAGTTGCTCGACACGCTGGACAAGCCGGGCGTCAAAGGCCGTGTGGTGGCAATCAACTTGCTCTACACCACCCTGATCGAACCCGCAGAAGCGGGCAGTGGCAGCAGCATGGTGCAAGTGCCCAACAGTCTGTTCTTCCAGCGTTCTGTTCGTCGCTGGCGCGAAGGTGACGTCTAAACAGTCTGCGTTCCCACAGGCTTTGCAGCAAAAACCAGTGGTTAAATTTCAGCCCGCGCATTAGCTTTAAGGACTTGTTACTGATTTTGTCCGGGAGGTGCGTGATGTCGCTGGAAACGTGGTTGGCTTTTTTTGCGGCGTCCTGGGTCATCAGCCTGTCGCCTGGCGCGGGTGCCATTGCTTCAATGTCATGCGGCCTGCAATACGGTTTCTGGCGCGGTTACTGGAATGCCATCGGCCTGCAACTGGGGCTGGCCCTGCAAATCGCCATTGTGGCTGCCGGGGTCGGTGCAATCCTTGCGGCCTCCTCTACGGCCTTCTACGCCATCAAGTGGTTCGGCGTGGCGTACCTCATCTACCTTGCGGTCAAACAATGGCGTGCCTTGCCCGCTGACCTCAGCGACAACGCCGCCGTTCGCCCCATCGGCAAGCCCCTGGCGCTGGTGTTTCGCGGCTTTCTGGTGAATGTCAGCAACCCCAAGGCATTGGTCTTCATGCTGGCGGTGTTGCCGCAGTTTGTTGATCCGCATGCGCCCTTGCTGTCTCAATATTTGATCCTCGGCACGACCATGATCTGTGTCGATCTGATCGTGATGGCGGGTTACACCGGGTTGGCATCCAAGGTGCTGCGCCTGTTACGCACCCCTAAACAACAGCGCCGCCTGAATCGCACATTTGCCGGGCTATTTGTGGGCGCAGCGGGTTTTCTGGCGACGTTGCACCGCGCTACGACGTAAAGCCCTTGAGAGATTGGGAAGGGAAGTGAACAATGTGTTACTTCTCATTTCCACCCGGATTTCCCCATGACCGCCCGCTCGCGTTTCTTGGCATGGCTGATGCTGCCCATGCTCGCGTTGTGCAGCTTTGTTGTGTCTGCCAACTCCCCGGAAGGTGCCTCGCAGGCACTTCATCTCATTGATTACATTGGCGCGGATTACCCGCCCACGGTCGACCAGGGAAAGGTCATCGACGAGACCGAATACCGCGAGCAACTGGAGTTTCTGGCCGTTCTCAAGGGGCTGATTGCCGATTTGCCTGAACGTCCTGAGCGTGCTGAGCTGGCGCAGGGCGTGAATGCGTTGCAAACCGCTATTGAACAGCGCGAGGACGGGGCGGCTGTGGCCCGTGAAGCCCGTCAATTGGGGGCCAAACTGGCCGTGGCCTATGAGGTCAGCCAGGCGCCGGTCATTACGCCGGACCCCGCCCGTGGGGCGCCGCTGTATGCACAGCATTGCTCGGTGTGCCATGGCGAAACGGGTGCCGGGGACGGCCCGGCGGGAGTGGGCATGACGCCGCTGCCTGCCAACCTGCGCGACGCCGAACGGCTTGATCGCCTGAGTCTCTACGCGATTTACAACACGCTGGGACTGGGTGTCGAAGGCACGGACATGCCTTCATTTGCCGACCAGCTCGACGAACGTCAGCGCTGGGACCTGGCCACCTACATCGCGGGCCTGAGTGCCGACCCGGGCGCAGCCAAAGCAGACAAAACCTACAACCTGGCCGATCTCGCCCGTCAAACGCCGAATGAAGTCCTGGCCGCTGATGGCCCGCAGGCGGCGGCAACGTTCCGTGCGCAGCGCGCGCAGCCGCCGCAGGTTGTGCGCGGGCCTGGCCAGTTGCTCGATTACACCGGTGCCACGCTCGACAAAAGCCTCGCGGCGTATCGCGCAGGCGATCGTGAACAAGCGTATGACCTGTCAGTGGCCGCCTATCTGGAAGGCTTCGAGCTGGTGGAAAGCTCGCTCGATAACGTCGACAGCAACGTGCGGAAAAACACTGAAAAAGCCCTCATGGCGTACCGTCAATCGCTGCAGGACGGCTTGCCCGTCGAGCAGGTTGAGCAGCGGCTCGAGGCGGCCAAAGTGTTGCTCAAGGAGTCAGCCGGTTTGCTGGGCAGCGATGGCTTGAGTTGGTCGCTGAGCTACATTTCGGGCTTGTTGATCCTGCTACGTGAAGGCCTGGAAGCCATTCTGGTGCTGGCGGCAATCCTCGCATTCTTGCGCAATACCGGGCAGCAGTCGGCCGTTCGCAGCGTCAACATCGGCTGGGGGCTGGCACTGCTGGCGGGTCTGGCAACGTGGGCGTTGGCGGCGTATGTGATTGACGTCAGCGGCGCGCAGCGCGAACTGCTCGAAGGCTGTACGGCGTTGTTTGCCAGCGTCATGGTGCTGTGGCTCGGGGTGTGGATGCATGACCGCCGACATGCTGCGGCATGGCAGGACTACATCAAAAGCAGTCTTGTCAGCGGTGGCGGGCGCTTCGGTTTCGCGATCCTGGCCTTCTTCTCGGTGTACCGCGAGCTGTTTGAGGTGATCCTGTTTTACGAGACCCTGTGGCTGCAAGCAGGTCCGGCCGGGCACAACGCAGTGCTGGCAGGCGGCGCGACGGCCCTGGTGCTGTTGATTGGCCTGGCATGGATCATCCTGCGCGGTTCGGCCAAGTTGCCGTTGGCGTTGTTCTTCGGTATCAACGCGGCATTGCTGTGCGCGTTGTCGGTCGTGTTCGCGGGGCATGGTGTGAAAGCGCTGCAAGAGGCCGGGATTTTCGGCACGCGTCCTGTTCCGTTCTTCGAATTCGACTGGCTGGGCATTCATGCGGATGCGTACTCGCTGGGCGCTCAGGCCATTGCACTGCTGGCGATCATCGTGCTTTACGGGCGCAGCAAACTGGCCGAAAAGCGCAGACTACCTGCCTGACGTTCACGCCTTGCCATGCTCACAGGTGTCGTCGCTGCGCGGCAGCGACGACACCTCATTAACAGGAGAGTTTGCCCATGCGGGTCTGGATCGACGCCGACGCCTGCCCCAAGGCTGCGAAGGATCAAGTCATCAAGTTCGCTTTAAAGCGTCAGTTTGAAGTGGTGCTGGTGGCCGGGCAGAGCCAGGTCAAGCCGACCTATGCGTTGGTCAAACTGATTGTGGTGCCCAGCGGCCCGGACGCTGCCGACGATTATCTGGTTGAGCACGCGGTGCCCGGTGAGCTGGTGATTTGCAGCGACGTGCCGTTGGCGGACCGGTTGGTGAAGAAGGGCGTGGCCGCACTCGATCCGCGCGGCAAACCGTTCGATGCCCACAACATGGGCGAGCGGTTGGCGGTGCGGAACCTGTTTACGGACCTGCGCGAGCAAGGTCAGGTGAGCGGCGGGCAGGGTGCGTATGGCGAACGCGAGAAACAGGCGTTCGCCAATGCGCTGGACCGTCTATTGACGCGCCTGACGCGCGCCTGATTAATCGTTTTCGTGAGTCAGTTCCAGCACCCGGTCAACCATCTTGTTGATGCCTGAAGCCGCTTCGCTGATGGATTGCGCCAGCATGTAGGCCGGGGTGCTCACCAATTTACGGGCCTTGTCTTCGACGATATCGCTGACCTCGCACTCTTGGTGAGTGGCGCCCATTTTGTTCACGACGGTGGCCGTGTCCGCGTCATTGCCAATGGTGCAGATCACGCCAGGGCCATAAATTTTGGCGGCCATGGCCGGTGAGATGCACATCAACCCCACGGGTTTGCTCGCTTCGGCAAAGGCTTCGGCCAGTGCTAGCACATCAGGCTGCACGGTACATTCAGCGCCTTTAACAGCGAAATCAGACAGATTTTTCGCGGCGCCAAATCCGCCGGGTACGATCAATGCGTCGAAGTCCTCAACGTTCGCCTCGCGAATATCCTTGACCTCGCCACGGGCGATGCGCGCAGACTCAACCAGCACGTTGCGCGACTCAGGCATCTCTTCGCCGGTCAGATGATTGATGACATGCATTTGCGCGATATTGGGCGCAAAGCATTGCGCCTGGGCGCCACGCTGATCGAGGCGCAGCAGGGTGATGACGCTCTCGTGGATCTCGGCACCGTCGTAGACGCCGCAGCCCGACAGAATCACGGCAACTTTTTTCTGGGTCATATGGGTTCTCCTCAAAACGTGATACGTGGCGTTAATGTCGCCTGATTTGGCATCAGATGCCAGAGCGGACAAGTCGGGCGCACGTCGCTGAATGCATGACTAATGGATCGCTTTCAAGCGTCAGTGTTCAGTTTAGAAGAGAGAACGCAGGCGCTGTCATGGGCAGCGCCTCGGGAGGTGCGAGTGCGGGCGCACACGCGGTATTACTCGACGGGCGGGGTGTTGGCGTCGGCGGCTTTGTTTTTTTCTTCCTGCGCGGTCTGTCGGGCGATGCGCGCATTCTTGAAGCGACGGCGGATCCACAGGCAGACGCCCAGTACCAGCAGCGCACCCAACACCCACAATTCGTACTTTTTAACGCTGCCGAGCAAGCCTTCCAGCACGGCGCCAAAGTGGTAGGCGGCGGTGGCCAGGGCGATGGCCCAGATGGCGGCACCAATGCCGTTGAGCAGCAAATAGCGGCCCGGCGGATACCCGGACAGGCCAATCGCCACCGGCATGACGGTGCGCAGGCCATACACAAAACGGAAGCTCAGGACCCAGATGTCCGGATGCTTGCGAATGTGCTCTAGCGCCTTGTCGCCCATCAGTTGCCAGCGCGGCTTGCGCGCCAACAGTTTGCGGCCGTGCTTGCGCCCCATGAAGTACCACAGCTGATCGCCGGCATAACTGCCGAGGAACGCCACGAGCATCACCAGTTTGAGGTCCATGTATCCGCGGAACGCCAAGAAGCCTGCGAGTACCAGAATGGTCTCACCTTCAAAGAACGTCCCTAGAAACAGGGCGAAGTAGCCGAATTCTTGAAGAAATTGTTGGAGCATTGTCTGGATGCTGGCGAAATGAACGCGCAGCCTACGCCTTCAAGCGCGTGTATGAAAGTATCGAAATGTGTCTGGTCGTGAACAAATCCTACAATGCACATGGTTTTGACTTACATCATGCGCGTTGTCATCTGGTGTTCATGGCGCGCCGTTATAAAGGTCGCGCGCGTGCAGGCCGAGGTTGTATCGGGGGTTTTTGCAGTCGCAAGCGATGTGCCCCTACGCACCGAAGGCTCTACTAAAGTCGCAGTGGATGACGGTCGGGTGGTGGTGATGCAACGCAGACTCAGAACAATTTGACTAAAACACCCTCTAACCAGGCCTCAGCCCGCATAAAGCGCCTCTGAGCGGTTTAATCCCGCAGGCGTTGGTGGCATTCTGGCTGTCAATTTGACTGGCCGCGCCGCTTAACTGTTACGAGAGTCAAACCCGCTCTTATCAGGAACAATCAATGAATACCGAAGGACAGACAGAACTCGTTGCCACCGAACCTCAACCGATTGTTGAGCAGGCCCCCGAAATCCAGCCCGAGCCGCAAGCGCAAGCCCCGGTCGAGAGCCATGGCGCGGCGCACCCGGTGATTACCATTCCGGGTCTGGATGACAGCAGCCTGTATATCCATCGTGAGTTGTCGCAATTGCAGTTCAACATTCGCGTGCTGGAGCAGGCGCTGGATGAGTCCTACCCGTTGCTGGAGCGGCTGAAGTTTCTGCTGATCTTTTCCAGCAACCTCGACGAGTTCTTTGAGATCCGGGTGGCGGGCCTGAAGAAGCAAATTACCTTCGCCCGCGAGCAGGCCGGTGCGGACGGTTTGCAGCCGCATCAGGCGCTGGCACGCATCAGTGAGCTGGTGCATGGCCATGTTGATCGCCAGTACGCGATTCTCAACGACATTCTGCTGCCCGAGCTTGAAAAGCATCAGGTGCGCTTCATTCGTCGGCGTCACTGGAACACCAAAATCAAGGCGTGGGTACGCAAGTTCTTCCGCGATGAAATTGCACCGATCATCACCCCCATTGGTCTGGACCCGACGCATCCGTTCCCGTTGTTGGTCAACAAAAGCCTCAACTTCATCGTGGAGCTGGAAGGCATTGATGCCTTCGGCCGCGACTCGGGTCTGGCGATCATTCCAGCCCCGCGTTTGTTGCCGCGTGTGATTAAAGTGCCGGAAGACGTTGGCGGGCCGGGCGACAACTATGTGTTCCTGTCGTCAATGATTCACGCCCATGCCGATGACTTGTTCCAGGGCATGAAAGTAAAAGGCTGCTATCAATTCCGACTGACCCGCAACGCCGATCTGGCGGTCGACACCGAAGATGTCGAAGACTTGGCCCGCGCGTTGCGTGGCGAGTTGTTCTCGCGTCGTTACGGGGATGCGGTGCGTCTGGAAGTGGCCGACACGTGCCCTAAGCACCTGTCCGACTACTTGCTCAAGCAATTCAACCTGCACGAAACCGAGCTGTACACGGTCAATGGCCCGGTGAACCTGACGCGCCTGTTCAGCATCACCAGCCTGGACAGCCACCCCGAGCTGCAATACACGCCGTTTACGCCGGCCATCCCGAAGCTGTTGCAGAACAGCGAGAACATTTTCAGCGTGGTCAGCAAGCAGGACATTTTGCTGCTGCACCCGTTTGAGTCGTTTACCCCGGTCGTCGACTTGCTGCGCCAGGCCGCCAAGGACCCGCATGTCTTGGCCGTGCGCCAGACCTTATACCGCAGCGGTGCCAACTCCGAGATCGTGGATGCGTTGGTGGATGCGGCGCGTAACGGCAAGGAAGTGACGGCGGTGGTGGAGCTGCGTGCGCGTTTTGACGAAGAGTCCAACCTGCAACTGGCCAGCCGTCTGCAAGCTGCGGGCGCAGTAGTGATCTACGGGGTGGTGGGGTTCAAGACCCACGCCAAGATGATGCTGATTCTGCGTCGTGAGGCGGGCGAAATCGTGCGCTATGCGCACTTGGGCACGGGCAACTACCACGCCGGTAACGCCCGTCTGTACACCGACTACAGCTTGCTGACCTCGGATGACGCGCTGTGCGAAGACGTCGGCAAGCTGTTCAGCCAATTGATCGGCATGGGCAAAACCTTGCGCATGAAGAAGCTGCTGCATGCACCGTTCACATTGAAGAAGGGCATGCTGGACATGATTGCCCGGGAAACCCAGTTCGCCCTGGAAGGTAAACCTGCGCACATCATCGCCAAGTTCAACTCACTGACCGATCCCAAGATCATTCGAGCGTTGTACAAGGCCAGCCAGTCCGGGGTGCGGATTGACCTGGTCGTGCGCGGGATGTGCTGCCTGCGCCCGGGCATCCCCGGCGTGTCGCATAACATTCACGTGCGCTCGATCATCGGCCGCTTTCTGGAGCACACGCGGGTGTTCTACTTCCTTAACGGCGGGGAAGAGCAGATGTTCTTGTCGAGTGCCGACTGGATGGAGCGTAACCTCGATAAGCGCGTTGAAACGTGCTTCCCGATTGAAGGCAAAAAGTTGATTTTGCGGGTCAAGAAAGAGCTCGAGTGCTACCTGACAGACAACACGCATAGCTGGAGCTTGCAGTCGGACGGCCGTTATATCCGCAACACGCCAACCGGCAACCAAAACCCGCGCAGTGCCCAGGCTACGTTGCTGGAGCGCTTGAGCCTGCCGGTATTGAGCGTCAGTACCGGCCCGTCGGTATAAGCCTGCCGGTGGCTGGCGCAAGTTGCGTCAGCCACCCATCGCAGTCTCAGGACACCGTTAGCACAATCCCGACCCGGGTCAGCCATTGAGCTTCTTGCTCAAAGTCGGCCTGGGTCAGCGGGTTCTGTTCCAGCCAGCCCTCGGGGAATATCACCTCAAGGTGATCGCCATCGGCGCGCAGTTTGACTTGGGACGCCTGTTGGTCGCCACGAATGTGGTGATACAGAATCGCAAAGCGCAACAAGACGCACAGGCGAATCAGCTTGATGCCGTCAGCCCCGAACTCAGCAAACTTGTCTTTAGGGATGTTGCGGCGGTGCCCGCGAACCAGCAGCGCGAGCATTTGCTGATCTTCGCGTGAGAAACCGGCCAGATCGGAGTGCTCGATCAGGTAGGCGCCGTGCTTGTGGAAGTGATAGTGGGCGATGTCGAGGCCGACTTCGTGCACCTTCGCCGCCCAGCTCAGCAGTTCACGCCACACGCCGTCTTTCAGGTCCCATGATTTGGCCACTTGATCGAAGGCGCGCAGTGCTTTGCGTTCGACCCGTGCGGCCTGTTCGCGATCGACATGGTAACGGTCCATCAAGGAGCTGAGTGTGCGCTCGCGCACGTCTTCATGATGGTGACGGCCCAGCAGGTCGTACAGCACGCCTTCGCGCAGCGCGCCGTCGCAATGATCCATGCGCTGCAATTCAAGGGCGTCGAAGATGGCTTCCAGAATCGCCAGGCCAGCGGGGAAGATGGTCCGGCGATCCGGCTTGATGCCTTCAAAGTCGATCTTGTCGACTTCGCCCAGTTTGAAGAGTTTGCGCTTGAGCCAGCTCAGGCCTTCGGCGTTGACCTCGCCATTACCGTGACCGCCCGCCTTGAGGGCCAGGCCAATGGCGCGAATGGTGCCTGACGAGCCAATGGCTTCATCCCAGCCCAGTCGGTGCAGGGCGTGCTCGATGCTCATGATCTCCAGGCGCGCTGCGGTGTAAGCCTGTGCATAACGTGCCGGGGTGATCTTGCCGTCGCGGAAATACCGCTGGGTATAACTGACGCAACCCATTTGCAGGCTTTCACGCAGCAGGGGCTCAAAGCGTTGGCCGATGATGAATTCAGTGCTGCCGCCGCCGATGTCTGCCACCAGGCGCTTGCCCGGCGTGTCCGCGAGGGTGTGTGAAACGCCCAGATAAATGAGGCGCGCCTCTTCCCGTCCGGAAATGACTTCAACGGTGTGCCCGAGAATTTCTTCGGCGCGCACGATGAATTCGTTGCGGTTGCGGGCTTCACGCAAGGCGTTGGTGCCGACGATGCGCACGGCGCCCAGCGGCATACCGTTGATCAGTTGGGCAAAACGCTTCAGGCAATCGAGCCCGCGCTGCATGGATTCTTCGTTGAGTTTGCGTTCTTCGTCGATGCCGGCAGCTAACTGCACCTTTTCACCAAGACGTTCAAGAATACGGATTTCACCGTTCTGAGCCTTGGCCACCACCATGTGAAAGCTGTTAGAACCCAGATCAATGGCGGCGATCAGGGATGGATTCTTGGCTTGGGATTGGGGCATGGTTGAGGGGTCTCGGTCGATAACGTCGCCATCGTGCCACGATCACAGGCTCGCGCCAACGCGTGATGTCGGATGGCTTGATAGGGATCAAAGTTTTTTTCTCAGTGCACGTCAGCTGTAATCTGACCGGCTGAACGGCAGCCCCTGCCTTAAAACCTTCTGCATACGCCGGCTCATGGCTGACTATAGTTATAGTCAATCAAGCGTCAGCTTCCTGAACGCAGTGATGACGGCTATGATGTGCTACGTTTTTGCTTACCACCACGGAGACTTCCATGAGCAGCGATCTTATTAAACACGTCACCGACGCTAGCTTTGAGGCCGATGTTCTCAAGGCTGAAGGCGCCGTACTGGTCGACTACTGGGCTGAATGGTGTGGCCCTTGCAAAATGATCGCGCCAGTTCTGGACGAGATCGCTGAGACGTACAAAGGCAAGCTGACTGTTGCCAAGCTGAACATTGATGAAAACCAGGAAACCCCGGCCAAGCATGGCGTACGTGGTATTCCGACGTTGATGCTGTTCAAGAACGGCAATGTCGAAGCCACCAAGGTGGGTGCGCTGTCGAAGTCGCAATTGGCTGCATTCCTCGACGCCAACATTTAAGTGTCGATAAAAGCCCTGCTAAATGCGGGGCTTTTTCATGGCTCAAGGACTAGACGCTATGAAAAGCAAGTGTTACATTCGGCCCCGCACTGGTTTCTCCACTGCCCCCTGCAAGCCGTCGCCGACGCACCCCTTATCGAATTAGTACGCGATCCTGTCGCCTTCTCTGCGGCGCGGCCTCATTAAGCCAAAAGCTTAATTTCCCCCCTCCATAAATGATTACGTCATTCCTATATGAACCTGACTGAACTCAAGCAAAAGCCGATTACCGAACTGCTCGAATTGGCCGAACAAATGGGCATAGAAAATATGGCCCGTTCGCGCAAGCAGGACGTGATTTTCTCCCTGCTGAAAAAGCACGCGAAAAGCGGCGAGGAAATCTCCGGTGATGGCGTGCTGGAGATCCTCCAGGACGGCTTCGGCTTCCTGCGCTCTGCTGACGCTTCCTATCTTGCCGGCCCTGACGATATTTACGTCTCGCCCAGCCAGATCCGTCGCTTCAACCTGCGCACCGGCGACACCATCGTCGGTAAAATCCGCCCGCCAAAAGAAGGCGAGCGGTACTTCGCCCTGCTGAAGGTCGACACGATCAACTACGATCGTCCTGAGAACGCGAAAAACAAGATTCTCTTCGAGAACCTGACCCCGCTGTTCCCGAACGTTCGCATGAAGATGGAAATCGGTAACGGTTCCACCGAAGACCTGACCGGTCGTGTGATCGACCTCTGCGCGCCAATCGGTAAAGGTCAGCGCGGTCTGATCGTTGCTCCGCCAAAAGCGGGCAAGACCCTCATGCTGCAGAACATCGCGTCGAACATTTCGCGTAACAACCCTGAAGTTCACTTGATCGTTCTGTTGATCGACGAGCGTCCTGAAGAAGTGACCGAAATGCAGCGCACCGTACGCGGCGAAGTGGTTGCGTCGACCTTCGACGAACCGCCAACCCGTCACGTGCAAGTGGCTGAAATGGTGATCGAGAAGGCCAAGCGTCTGGTTGAGCACAAAAAGGACGTGGTGATCCTGCTTGACTCCATCACCCGTCTGGCCCGCGCCTACAACACCGTGATCCCGAGCTCCGGCAAGGTCTTGACCGGTGGTGTTGATGCCCACGCCCTTGAGAAGCCAAAGCGTTTCTTCGGTGCGGCACGTAACATCGAAGAAGGCGGATCGCTGACCATCATCGCCACCGCGCTGGTTGAAACCGGCTCGAAGATGGATGAAGTGATCTACGAAGAGTTCAAAGGCACCGGCAACATGGAGCTGCCTCTGGACCGCAAGATCGCTGAAAAGCGCGTCTTCCCTGCGATCAACATCAACCGCTCCGGCACACGCCGTGAAGAGTTGCTGACCGCGGACGACGAGCTGCAACGCATGTGGATCCTGCGCAAGCTGTTGCACCCGATGGACGAAGTGGCCGCCATTGAGTTCTTGATCGATAAGCTGAAACAGACCAAGACCAACGACGAGTTCTTCCTGTCGATGAAACGCAAGTAATACGGTTTCTCGACTCAAAAAATGGCGCCCCTGGAGGGCGCCATTTTTTTTAAACATAAAAAAGGGAGGTTTGTGCTTAACTCAGGTCAACAAAAACAATGTATTAGCGAGTTTCGAGCGTTATGAGTTCTCTTGTTTATCGCAGGGATATTGATGGCCTGCGTGCAGTCGCCGTGATTGCTGTCGTGCTGTTTCACTTTGGTGTACCCGGTTTTTCCGGCGGCTTTGTGGGCGTCGATGTGTTCTTCGTCATTTCCGGTTATCTGATCACTTCAATCATCTGGCGTCAGCGTGAAGCCGGACGTTTCAGCTTCGTCGAGTTCTGGGCACGTCGCGCGCGACGGATCTTGCCCGCCTTGTTCGTCTTGCTGATGGCGGTATTGGTGGCGGGCTGGTTCCTGATGGCGCCCAAGGACTACGAAGAGCTGGGGCGCTCGGTGCGCTACCAAGTGATGTTCGCGTCCAACCTGTTGTTTATGCGCCAGGAAGGCTACTTCGACGCCGCCAGCGATCTGAAACCGTTACTTCACACGTGGTCATTGGCGGTTGAAGAGCAGTTCTACATCGTCTTCCCGCTAATACTGACGTTGCTTTCCAGCCGTTTCAGGCACTGGCGCATGGCCTTTTTCAGCCTGTTACTGATTTCATTTGGCTTGAGCGTCTGGGCTGTGGCGCATCACCCGGAGAAAGCGTTTTTCCTGCTGCCGATGCGCGCATGGGAGCTATTGGCCGGCGCCATGCTGGCCATCGCGCCTGAACCCAAGAAACGTCTGACGCCAGCTGCAGCGCAGTGCTTCAGCCTGTTGGGGTTGGCGCTGATACTGGTGGCAGTCTTCGGCTATGACAAAAGCACCCCTTTCCCCGGTGCCGCAGCGCTGTTGCCTGTAGTGGGCGTGGTGGCCCTGATCTGGGCCAACGAGCATCACCGCACGTGGGTCGGTCAGGTATTGAGCACCCGCGTGATGGTCGGGCTGGGTCTGATTTCTTATTCCTGGTACTTGTGGCACTGGCCGGTGTTCGTGTTTGGCAGTTATGCCAGTGTGGATGACTTCGGCCCCGTGTTGACCGCTGCGCTGATCGCGCTGACGTTGATCCTTGGCTATTTATCCTGGCGATTCGTTGAAACCCCGTTCCGTGAACGTCGATGGCTGGCCGGGCGTCGTCAGATTCTGACCGCCGCAGCGCTAGGCATTGTGGTGTTGGGGCTGGCGGGGCAAGCGCTGCGCTGGACGGATGGCTTGCCGTCCCGTTTGTCAGAGCAGGCATTGCAATACGCCAACGCCAGCAAATGGCGGGCCGAACTGATGGCCTGCATCACCGATGATAAAAGCCCGGCAGACACCCCGTTTTGCCGCTACGGCACGCCCGATGCGCCAGCGCAGTTGTTGGTGTGGGGCGACAGTCATGCCACGGCGTTGATTCCGGCGCTGGACGCAAGCGCCCGGCAGTACGGGGTCAATGTCATGTTGGCCAGTTCGGCCGGCTGTTTGCCGCTGCAAGGGCTAGAACATGGCCAGCGGTGTGCCCACTACAATCGGCGCGTGGAACAGACGCTCAATGCCGAACCGGTCGGCGACGTAATGCTGGTGGCACGTTGGAGCCTGTACCTCGACGGCGACGCCAAGGGCGACAAGGGCCATGCGCTCAAGGTGGCGGACGGCCACTATGACCGGGCCATCGCTGAGCAGCGTCTGGCAGACGGGTTGCGCACGCGCATTGATGAGCTGCGCAGGGCCGGCCACCGGGTGTGGCTGATGAAAGAAGCCCCGTTGCAACCGTTTAACCCCCCGTATCGCTTGAGTCGGCTGGCGATGTTGCATCAGCCGACCTCGGGCACCGGTTTTGCCCTGGCCGAGCACCTCAAGCAGAAGGCGTTTATCAACCAACTGTTCGCTCAACTCGCTGCCAACGACCCCGGCGTCAAGGTGTTGGACCCTACGCCGCAACTGTGTGATGACACGGGCCTGTGCCGGGCCGAACAGGAGGGCCATTCGTTGTATACCGATGACAACCACCTGTCCGAGATCGGTGCCCGCTTACTGCTTCCTGTGCTCGCTCCGCTGTTCCAAGAGGTGGCAGGCGCCAGGGCGCTGGGCGTGAAGTGAGTTCAAATCCGCCCGCCCAGCAGCGATAAGCTGCCAGCGGGCGGCATTGCAGGTAGGATGTACGCCTATTTTGAGGGTGCCAACGTCAATGAAATTCAAGGATCTTCGGGATTTCGTGCAGCAGCTAGAGCAGCGCGGAGAGTTGAAACGCATCCAGATTCCCGTCTCTCCAGTGCTGGAGATGACCGAAATCTGTGACCGCACGCTGCGCGCCAAAGGCCCGGCGTTGCTGTTCGAAAACCCGACCGGCCACACGATCCCGGTACTCGGTAACCTGTTCGGCACGCCAGAGCGCGTGGCCATGGGCATGGGGGCTGAGTCTGTCAGCGAATTGCGTGAAATTGGCAAACTGCTGGCGTTCCTCAAGGAGCCAGAGCCGCCGAAAGGTCTGAAGGACGCGTGGTCGAAACTGCCGATCTTCCGCAAGATTATTTCCATGGCCCCGAAAGTCGTTAAAGACGCGGTGTGCCAGGAAGTCGTGATTGAAGGCGACGATGTCGATTTGGCCATGTTGCCGGTGCAGCACTGCTGGCCGGGCGATGTGGCGCCGCTGATTACCTGGGGCCTGACCGTTACCAAGGGCCCGAACAAGGATCGCCAGAACCTCGGCATCTACCGGCAGCAAGTGATAGGCCGTAACAAAGTCATCATGCGCTGGCTGAGCCACCGGGGCGGTGCGCTGGATTACCGCGAGTGGTGCGAAAAACACCCCGGTCAGCCATTCCCTGTTTCCGTGGCGCTCGGCGCTGACCCCGCGACCATCTTGGGTGCCGTGACACCAGTGCCTGACAGCCTGTCCGAATACGCGTTTGCCGGTCTGTTGCGCGGCAACCGCACCGAACTGGTGAAGTGCCGCGGCAACGATCTGCAAGTGCCTGCCACGGCGGAAATCATCCTTGAAGGCGTGATTCATCCGGGTGAAATGGCACCGGAAGGACCGTACGGCGACCACACCGGTTACTACAACGAAGTGGACAGCTTCCCGGTCTTCACCGTTGAACGCATTACCCATCGGATCAAGCCGATTTACCACAGCACCTACACCGGCCGTCCACCGGATGAGCCTGCGATTTTGGGCGTGGCGCTCAACGAAGTGTTTGTACCGATCCTGCAAAAGCAGTTCCCGGAAATCACCGACTTCTACCTGCCGCCTGAAGGCTGCTCGTATCGCATGGCCATCGTGACCATGAAGAAGTCGTACCCTGGGCACGCCAAGCGGGTCATGCTCGGCGTGTGGTCATTTTTGCGCCAGTTCATGTACACCAAGTTCGTGATCGTGACCGATGACGACATCAACGCCCGCGACTGGAACGACGTGATCTGGGCCATTACCACGCGCATGGACCCCAAGCGCGATACGGTGATGATCGACAACACGCCGATCGACTACCTCGATTTCGCCTCGCCGGTGTCCGGTCTGGGTTCGAAGATGGGGCTCGATGCGACCAACAAATGGCCGGGCGAGACCACGCGCGAATGGGGGCGGGTCATCGTCAAGGACGAAGCAGTGACCCGCCGTGTCGATGACATCTGGAACCAATTGGGAATAGATTGATGCGAGTTACCTTGCAGCCGTCAGGCGCGGTGTTGGACACCTTGCCCGGCGAGCCGATTCTGAATGCGGCGCAGCGCCTGGGCTATGAATGCCCGCAAAGCTGTCGCAACGGTAATTGCCATGTGTGCGCCGCCTTGCTGGTTGAAGGACGCGTCCAGCAGGCGGGCGAAACGCGTGACCATGGCGAGATCTACACGTGCCTGGCGCAGCCGCAGGAAGACTGCGTCGTGTTGTGGGACGGTGTGCTTGCCTTGGGAGAGTTGCCGGTGCGCAGCGTGGTCTGTCAGTTGACCGAATGCAGCGAAATGGGCGGCGATGTGTGGCGCGTGCGTCTGCGTGCGCCTGCGGGCAAGCCACCTCGCTATTACGCGGGCCAATACGTGATGCTGGAGCGTGAGAGCGGTGAAAAATCCGCCTTCTCGCTGGCCAGCGCCCCACACGCCGGGCGCGACCTCGAACTGCATGTGTTAGTGCGCGAAGACAGCGCCCGCCGCCTGATCGAGCAACTGCAACGCAACGCAATGATCCGGGTTGAAATGCCGTTCGGTGATACGCACTTGTCCCAATTGCCCGACGGCCCGCTGGTGTTGATCGCCGCGGGCACCGGCATGGCGCAAATGCACAGCCTGATCGAGCATTGCCGGGAGAAAGGATTCCCGCATCCGGTGCATTTGTACTGGGGCGTTCGTCGTCCTGAAGACTTCTACACCCTGGAAGAGTGGGACGCGTGGCAGAGCATTCCGAATTTGCACTTGCACAAGGTGGTCAGTGACCTGTGCGGATGGGAAGGTCGTTGTGGGTTGTTGCACGAAGCCGTGTGCGAAGACATCCACGACCTGAGTGCTGTCTACGTGTATGCAAGCGGGTCCCCGGCCATGGTGTACGGCACCCTGGACGCGTTGGTCGCCGCAGGCATGGACGCCCACCAGATGCGCGCCGACGTCTTTGCGTACAGCCCACGGCCCTGATGCATCGTGTGCAGCCTGTCGCAGCCCCGCGCCGCGACAGTGGCTGCACCGGCGGGTGCCCGCGCACGCCTTGAGTTCACGCCTGCCAGGATTAAAAACGTAACCCCGTGGTCACCATGGCGGCGTTGAAGCCGAGCAATACCAGCTCGCTGGCCATCGGGCCGTAATGAACGCCCACGGACGGGATGATCACCGGCGCCACGCCAAAACGATTGAGCGGGATTTTGTCCTGATACTTCCCGTGGTAGCCCTCCAGCAACCCGCCCGTCAGCTTCAAGTACAGGGGATAAGACTCGCTGTCGAAGCGCTTGCCGCCGTATGCGTAGTAAGAACGTTGCCTGAACGAGTTGCGAAAGGTCGCCGCACCCGCCAGCCAGTTTGAGCGGTGGTGGTATTCGAGTCCGATCAGGTCCTGATGGTTGTTGTGCTCGGGGTCGGGCGAAAAATGCCGGGTGTAAACGCTGGTCTGTGCATACCAAAAATCTCGATCCTGCTGTTGCGCTTCATCGTGCGCCATCGCGGCGCTGGCGTTGACCAACATCAACACGCCACAGATTCCGGATTTCTTCATGGGTGGGCCTCTGTCGGCAGTTTGGCGTGCGCCAGTGGCGGGCCACTATAAAGAGGTGGGTGAGCGTTAACCTGAACGTGACCGGAACAAGTCGACGCCCGACGGTTTGGCATCGCGTTGTTTGCATGACCCAGTGGCCATATGTCAGGCCAAGCGCGTCATTTCGCATTCAGTGCTATAAGATTCAGCACGTTATGTTGTGGACATCCTGCAAGTGCGCAAGGCCTGTACCCATTCGTTATGACTGTCATTGAATCAACCTGCTTGACCCCCGCTTACCCGCCGCGACTTGATCTCGGGGCGCCGTTGACCCCTGAACAATTGCGCAGCTCGCTGCACGGCACCATGGCGCGCCATAAAGGCGGACCGGTGTGGTTGTTCGCCTATGGCTCACTGATCTGGCGCCCGGAGTGTTCAGCGGTTGAACGTGTGCGCGGTCGGGTGCATGGCTATCACCGCGGGCTGTACCTGTGGTCACACGAACATCGTGGTACCCCGCAATTGCCGGGTTTGGTGTTCGGACTGGACCGGGGTGGCTCATGCAGCGGCTTTGCCTATCGGCTACCGGAAGAGAACCTCGACGCTGCCCTCTATGCCTTGTGGCTGCGGGAGATGCCCGTGCCGTCTTATCGGCCGCACTGGCTGACCTGCCGGCTTGAAGACGGTTCGCAGGTACAAGCGTTGGGGTTTGTGCTGGAGCGGCACCTGCCCAGCTATGCGGGCAATCTGCCAGATGACGTATTGGGCCAGGTGCTGGCCAACGCCTGCGGGCGTTACGGCACCACCCGCGACTATGTGGAGCAGACCGTAAACGCCCTGCGCAGCCACGCCATGCCAGACCGTCATCTGGAGGCGCGGCTCAAGCGCTGTGGATCAATCAAGCCTTAAGCGTTACGCGCTTCGCTGGCTGTTTTCTTGTGGCGCAGGGTGGGGATCATGAACGCGATCGCCAGCAGGCACGCACTGATCAACAGTACGAAGCCGCCATCCCAGCCGAAGTGGTCAACCAGATAGCCCATGGCCGCGCTGGCCGCCACCGAACCGCCCAGGTAACCGAACAGCCCCGTGAAGCCGGCCGCCGTACCTGCGGCTTTTTTGGGTGCCAGTTCCAGCGCCTGCAAACCGATCAGCATCACTGGCCCGTAAATCAGGAAGCCAATGGAGAACAGCGCGATCATGTCGACGGTCGGGTTACCCGGCGGGTTGAGCCAGTACACCAGCGTCGCGACTGTCACCAGTGACATGAACACGATCCCGGTCAGCCCGCGGTTGCCGCGGAAGATTTTGTCCGACATCCAGCCGCACAGCAGCGTCCCCGGAATACCTGCCCATTCATAGAAGAAGTACGCCCACGACGTGGTGTCCACGGTGAAGTGCTTGGCTTCTTTGAGGTAGGTCGGTGCCCAGTCCAGAACCCCGTAGCGCAGCAGGTAGACGAAGACGTTGGCCAGGGCGATATACCACAGCATTTTGTTGCGCAGCACGTATTTGACGAAAATCTCTTTGGCGCTGAATTCGTCTTCGTGGCTGGCGTCGTAACCGGCCGGGTAATCGTTTTTGTACGCCTCAATCGGCGGTAAACCCACGGATTGAGGCGTGTCGCGCATGGTGATAAACGCAAACAGTGCGACCAGCAGCGCAACGGTGGCGGGTACGTAGAACGCGGCGTGCCAGTCGTTGAACCACGCCATGCCCAGCAAGAACAATGGGCCGATCAAGCCGCCACCCACGTTGTGGGCCACGTTCCACACAGACACCACGCCGCCGCGTTCTTTCTGCGACCACCAGTGCACCATGGTCCGGCCACTGGGCGGCCAGCCCATGCCCTGCGCCCATCCGTTGATGAACAACAGAATGAACATCATGGTCACGCTGGACGTGGCCCAGGGCGCGAAACCGAAAATGAACATGACGGCCGCTGAAATCATCAGGCCAAACGGCAGGAAGAACCTCGGGTTGGAGCGGTCGGACACCAGGCCCATGAGGAACTTCGACAAGCCATAAGCAATGGCGATTGCAGACATCGCTACACCCAACTGACCCCGGGTATATCCCTCGTCAATCAAGTACGGCATGGCCAGCGAGAAGTTTTTACGCAGCAGGTAGTAGCCTGCGTAACCAAAAAAGATACCGGCGAAAATCTGCCATCGCAGGCGTCGATATGTGCTGTCTATTTTTTCAGCAGGCAGCGGTGCCTGATGAGCGGCAGGTCGGAAAAAAGCAAACATTCAAGAGCTCCAAATTTCTTGTTATATCGGCGGGCCCGAACGTTACATTTTCGTTACCGAAAATGACAGGCCTTCTCAACTGAAACGAACGGAAACAACCCACATGACATGTTCACTTATGAACATGTCGCACAGGTGTAAAACAACCCGCTGCCCAATACAGGTTTCAAATGTGGGAAATGCCCTGAAGCCGGCAGATTAAGCCGCTGTTCTGATGTTTATAAGCGCAGTGCGAGCGGTTTGATCGGAAGCCTCCCACGAGAGGTTCGGAGCCTATGACCTGCAAGAATTAGCTACACATTTTTATTATTGACCGCTTATGCGTGGACCTGGCGCATCAGCAAATGTGGGGCTTGGCAATGAAGTGTTTTGTGTTGTTGGTCGGGTTACTCATGTGCTTAAGCGCGGGTGCGGATACGTTTGTGCCATCGCTCATCTACCAGGTGAAGCCTCAATACCCCATTGAGTTGCAACGCATGGGTATGAGCGGCGTAGTCCGGGCGCACTTTATGGTGAGCGCGCAGGGTTCGGTGGTTGATCCGAACATTCGTTACAGCGCTCATCCGGCGTTTTCGAGCGCCACCCTTGATGTCATTCGTGAGTGGCGGTTTTCGAGCTGGCCGCTTGAGGGTGACAACCCCAAGCAGGTTGATGCCGTTGAAGAGACGGCATCAACATTTGTCAAAAGGATTTTGAGCCCGGTTTTCCTTGAGGCAGTCGCCATTCGTTCACTATTCGTATGAGGTTCTGGGGATCCTTGGCAATCCCTGCTTCGATGCACAGAGTCAAACCAAGGCCTTCCGGGGGGGGGTAATGGCTTGAAAATGTTCAATTAGGATGCTGTTCTCTTCTTTGGGGATGAAGATAATGTCCCCTATTTTGGTGAATGACTCAATGAGTTCATGCGCTGTGTGGTTTTTATATTTAGTCTTAATTTTTTATTAGAAGTTGGCAAGCCTTACTCTCTGTTTCCCACTATTTAAAACTTAGCTGTCGCATGGTTAACCTGGTTTAAAACAAGATTTACCGTTTTCGGCATACCAGTCTTTTATGATTCGAGTAACAATTTCAGGGGTGTAGTTTTCTTCTGTGCAATGATAAATAAGATCTGCCCTGTTGGGGCGCTCGACAATAGCTACGTAATGAGCGATTAATGAATCAAGAGTTGCTTCTGTTGGGTTATCATTTTGTGAAAATATTGCTCTTACCAATGCTAGAAACTCAGATTCAGTGTAGTCAGTGATAGAGTTTTTAAATGTCATGGTTTGCTCGCTTCGTGGTAGTTAATATGTGCTTTTGGGGTAACAATCATTAAATTATCAAGGTTGTATACATCACCACCATTCTGTATTTCATGCACATGATGCAGCTCGAATGTTGTCCTCCCTCTGGCCCAATCATCTTCGAGAGCTTTTGGTGCGAACCCGCGTTTAATTAACCCTCGGTTGCCCGGTGAAAATTGTATTAATAGCTCTCCGTTGCGGCCCACTAACGCCCAAAAAGCAGATCTGAATTTATCAAAGCTGTCAAAATTTTTGTCGCGTAGTTGGTCAGCAATAGACGCAGGAATAGGGGCTCCTCTACCACGTGTTGTTTCATTTAACCATAGCCCTGTAACAACCGATCCGACCCCTGTCACAACCCCCGGTTCATCGCGTGGGCTTTTGAGCATCACATAAACAGGTGGTAAGCCTGAGTCTTGCGGAAACCAAATAATGTAGTCTCTGAAATCTACATCATCAACTGCGGGGTAGATTTCAAGAGTAGGGTCTATGGGGGAAAGTACATCCCCGGTATACACCGTCAAAACAGGTTGTTCAATAGGTAAGCCCGGTGAGAGTGAAACTTCACCTCCTGGTGCCGAGCTGGGTGACCACGTTAAAGTGGTGCGTGCTGTATCTGCAAGAGTGGCCCAGTAATATTTTTTTTGAGTATCCCACCGTGCGGGCATGACTTTTACATGGGGTGACGGCGTACCCTCAGCAGTTGAAGCGATATAGAGCGTCGTTTTGTTATTACGATTTTCAATACCTAAGCGTGTTGGCAAAATTGCTGTTTGACCGCTCATCACCTGCCAATCATTAGGGACGGGGTCAATCAGGTAATAGAGCGGAATACTTGCGCCTTTAAGCTCGCCGTCGCCTAGTGTCGATGAATAGGCTGCAATCGCAATTGCAGAAGCGATTGAAGGGGTGGACAGCACGCGCACGACGGCTCTTTGAATGGCCGTCTGCAAGGCTTCGCTCGCCCATTCACTTAACCCGATACGTGGCCCATAACCCAATATCAGGGGGCGAGTGGTGGCAATACTTGCGGAAGCCGAAAAGGTATTGGCAGCATCAAAATCGGCTTCGCGAGCCAGTTGTTCTGCGTGGCGTTGGGCTGCCTGTTGCTGAGCAATCAGCCTGGCGCTGAACTCATGTTGGTTTTCCTCGATACGGTTGGCCCGATCGCGCAAGGCTGTAAGGGCGTTCGCCATCTTTGTTAGATGACGCACAGACTCAGTATGCAGTAAAGCTTTGTGGTAATCGGCCCATGCTTTACCAATGACTTTAGTGGTTTGTAAGTTGACAAGATTACTTAACGCTTCTAGTTCGGGTTTGCTCAAAGGCGAGGTGATCTGTCGATTCTTTTTTTGAAAAGGGCGAACAGAGGCGTTGTGCTGAATGATAAGTTTATTAATAGTGGATAGATAATGGTTGAGGATGTGTGGTGAGACAGGTTGTTCAAAGAAGATGTGCGAGTGGTGATTGCCTCCTGGAGAAAATAAGCGAGCTGTTGAAAGTGTATGTTGAGCTCGCTATTAATAACGCGGGTTCTGTTATTGAGTAGAGTGATCACGTCAGTGTCAAAGGTTGCGTTTTCTTGCTCGAGACTGGCCTGGCGGATAGCCAGTTCGGGCAGATCTTTGCTCAGTAGCTCAATAGCGCCGCTGTGCAGTTTTAGTTCGTGTGCTGCTTTGTAGGCATATTCTATTGATTGGTAGGCTTCGTAAAAGGTGGCGCGTGCATCACGGGTGGTGGCAGTCAGGGCTTCTTGTACTCGTTTCGAAGACAGTTCCTTCATCAAATAAAAAGGATTTTGGTCATATAAAGAAAACGCAGCATGCGTCAGCTGTTGGTAGTTAATGATTTTCTGTTCGATGAGGCTCAGTACGATCATTTGAAAGTTTTTGGTGTCTTCAAGCGCTGAAGGAAGTTGTAATTTTTTAACGTGCGCTTTGGCGGCATCCAGTTCATTTTTAATGTGGTCTGAAAGTGTGTGGGCAAGGGCAGCGTACTCGCGCTCTACTTGGTCTGCCATTACCGCAGTCTCTTCAAAAAACACTTGAGATGCGGATAGCGCCGGGAGATCTCGTATCGTTTTTCCTTGACCTTCTCCACGGCGCGGTCCGGTGGTAGGCCCCCATGTGTTTATGCTGCCGAATTGTCCTGTAGGTGGAGGGCCTAAACGATTCGCGGCGCCATCGCCTCGGCCTAATGAGTTTAAAAATGTGGGTTCTATTTCATAAGCCCTTATTTGTGTTACGCCAATCTCCAGTGTTTTACCGGGTACCCAGTCAGGGTCACTCATACATTGTCTCCTATTGTGTGGAGGACAAACGTACGCGCGCTTTCAGCAAAGAGTGGGGTACATATGTATTGTATTTGATGGGTTTTTAATTATGTTTTTATAGCGTGCTATGGCTTTTCCCATTTCGGCCGATAACATAAAGAGTGATGTCAACAGCCCATCTGGGTGATGTCCGTCAATTAGTTATACCCCTTGGGCCAGGGCCAAACGACCCGTATGCTTGCCCCCAACCGTAAAAAGGAGCGAATTGTGAAAGCGTGGATCTTGATGATGCTGGCCCTGTCCTTGCCGATGGCAGCGGTAGCCGAAGAAGCGAAAGAAGGCGAGGCCAAGGTCAGCTACATCAGCCTGAGCCCGCCGTTTGTAGGCAATTACGGTCTGGATGGCAGCCCGAAGCTCAAGGTCTACAAGGCCGATATCGCGTTGCGCGTCACGGGCGACGAAGCGGCCAAGGCCGTGAAGGCAAACGATCCGTTGATTCGCAACCAATTGGTGGGTCTGTTCACTCAGCAGACCAGCGAAACCCTGGGCAATGTCGAGAATAAAGAGAAGCTGCGCCAGGAAGCGCTGAAGCAGATCCAGCAGGTTCTGAACGACGAGACCGGCAAGCCGCAGGTTGATGATCTGCTGTTCAATAACTTGATCGTTCAGTAAGCCTGGCCCAGCGCTCGTCTGGCAGTGGTTTTGTTCGCACCCATCGCGTCGCGAACAAAACCGGTGTCAGTCGTTCATGCCCTGCACGAACGTTACGACGCCAGGCTCTTGCGAAACCGCGCCAGGGCAATCGCGAAAAACAGCAGCCCGATGGTCGCCAGTGCCAGTAAGTCGGGCCACACCACGTCCACTCCGGCTCCTCTGAACAGAATCGCTGCGCTCAAACTCACGAAGTGGGTTGAGGGCGAGCACTGCATCACCCACTGCAACCATTCAGGCATGCTGTCCAGCGGCGTGCTGCCACCCGAGAGCAACAGCATCGGGATGATGACCGGGATGGCCAGCAAGCCGAACTGCGGTGTTGAGCGGGCGAGGGTGGCGAGGAAAATCCCCAGGGCGGTACTGGCAAACAGGTAAAGCGCCGTCACCCCCAGAAACAACGCCAGTGATCCGGCCAGCGGCACGCCCAGCGCCCATTTGACGATGACCTCCAGCGACACCCAGGTGCAGAGCACCACGACCAGCATGTTGCTCCAGATTTTTGCCAGCATGATTTCCAGCGCTGTCAGCGGTAGCACCAGCAAGTGATCGAGGGTGCCGTGTTCTCGCTCGCGCAACAGCGCGGTGCCGGTCAGCACAATGGCCAAAATGGTGATGTTGTTGACGATCTGAATCACCGCCAAAAACCAGCCGCCCTCAAGGTTCGGGTTGAACAGCGCACGGCCGCTGATCCGTACTGGCGTGTTCGCGGCAGCGTCGGCCTGGCCGGTGTAATTGAGCAGCTCACGTTGAAAGATGCGCCCAATGTAGCCCGCGCCCATAAACGCCTGACTCATCGCCGTGGCATCCACGTTGACCTGCAGACCCGGTTCACGCCCGGCCAGCAGGTCCGCCTGAAAGTTGGCCGGTACGTTGATGACGAAGGTGTATTGGCCGCCATCCATGGACGCATCCAGCTGATCGTAAGGCAACGCTTGCGGGGTTTGGAATTCTGGCGGCAGCAACGATTCGCTGAGTTTGCGTGACAAGGCGCTGTGGTCTTCATCGACAATCGCGACGCTGGCGTTATGCACGCCAATAATTGACCCCGCCGCCGGCATGTAAATCGCTACCGTGAAGGCGTAGAACAAAAACAGCAGCAGAACGCTGTCATGGCGCAGGCTTGTGAGTTCTTTGATCCCCAGGCGCAGGATGTGCGAGAGCTGGTGCATCAAACCTCCTGCTTCTTGAGCATGATGAGACTCAGGCCGGTAAAGGCGACGAAGAAGCCCAGCAACGCCAGGCATTGCGGCCACAGCTGGCGCAAATCCAGGGCTTTGGTAAACGTACCGACCGCAATATCGAGAAAGTGCCCGGCAGGGAACAGCATGCCCATCAGCGCCGCAGAGCCGTCCAGTGACGAGCGCGGCACGATCAGCCCGGAGAATTGGATCGTCGGCAGGCTGGTGATGATCATGGTGCCGAGAATTGCCGCGATCTGGGTGCGGGTGAACGCTGAAATCAACAGCCCCATGCTGGTGGTCGACAACACGTACAGCAGCCCGCCGAGCGCCAGCGTCAGTGCGCTGCCTTTGAACGGCACGCCGAACAGCCAGCGGTTCATCGCCACCAGCAGCGCCAGATTGACCAGACTCACCACCAGGTACGGCACCTGTTTGCCCAGCAAGAATTCAAGCCGGGTCAGGGGCGTGGCGTAGAAGTTGGTGATGGACCCCAGCTCTTTTTCCCGCACGATCCCCAGCGCCGTCAGCATGGCCGGGATAAAGGCGAGAATCAGCGCCATCACGCCCGGGCCGATGGCATTCACGCTGACCACGTCCTGGTTGTAGCGAAAACGGGTTTCGAGCTTGGCGCCACCTTGTTTGTTTTGCGCCAGACTGCTCAGCGCGGCCAGTTGTTCAAGGTTGGCCTGGTGCACGGATTCAACATAGTTACGGCTGGTTTCTGCACGGAATGGCATGCCGCCATCCAGCCAGGCGGCGACGGTGGGCTGGCGCCCTGCGTACAGGTCGCGGCCAAAACCCGGCGGGATTTCCAGTGCGATTTTGATTTCTGAACGTTGCAGACGCTTGTGCAGTTCTTCTGCACTGTAGATGGGCGCGTGTTCTTCGAAGTAACGCGAGCTGCGGAAGGCCTCCAGATACGCGCGGCTTTGCGGGCTTTGGTCCTGGTCGTAGACGGCGAACGCCAGGTTTTCCACGTCCAGTGAAATGCCGTAGCCAAAAATCACCATCATGAACAGCGCGCCCAGCAAGGCGAACGCCATGCGGACTTTATCGCGTAGCAGCTCTTTGGATTCGCGGCTGGCGACGGCTATCAGCCGGGTCAGGCTGAAGCCGCTTTTGCTGGGCGGTGGTGGCGCATTGACCACCGCCGCAGCGGCGTCGGGCGCGGGCACCGCGCTACTCTCCTGCTCGTTTTGCGCCTGCTCCAGGCACGTGACGAATGCGGCTTCCAGCGTCTCGCCGTGAAACTGCTGCTGCAACGCATCGGGGGTGTCGCAGGCCAGTACTTTGCCGGCGTGCATCAACGAAATACGGTCGCAGCGCTGGGCTTCGTTCATGAAGTGGGTGGACAAGAAAATCGTCACGCCCTGATCGCGCGACAGTTCGATCAGCAGTCGCCAGAAGTCGTCGCGCGCGGCCGGGTCAACCCCCGAGGTGGGCTCATCAAGGATCAGGACTTCGGGGCGATGCAATACCGCCACGGCCAGCGACAGACGTTGACGCAACCCCAGTGGCAACTCGCCGGACTGTTGCTCGGCAATATCAGCCAGATCAAAACGCTCGATCAGCTCTTCAATCCGCGCGCGGCTGTCTTCTTTGGGCAAGTCGAACAACTGGGCGTGCAAGACCAGGTTTTGCCGCACGCTCAACTCGCCATACAGCGAGAAACTCTGGGACATGAAGCCCACGCGTTTGCGTGTGGCCAGGTCTTTGGCATCCACCGGATTACCGAGCAGTTTGGCGCTGCCTTCGGTGGCGGGCATCAACCCGGTCAGCACTTTCATGGTGGTGGTCTTGCCACAACCGTTGGAGCCCAGAAACCCGAAGATTTCACCGCGTCCGATAGCGAAGCTGACGTTGTTCACGGCGGTAAAGTCGCCGAATTTGAGGGTCAGGTCATGGGCTTCGATGGCGATATCGCTGTTGTCGCTGACCCGTGGCGCAATCACCAGCGGCTCGTTGCTGTGGCCGGTATCGCCCTGATAGTGGGTAAACGCTTCGTCCAGTTTGCCGGTGGATGCGACCGCCGCCAGTTCCTGCGTGAGCCCGGTCGCAATCAATGCGCCGCGGTCGAGCATCAGGCAGTGCTCGAACTGTTCCGCTTCTTCCATGTAGGCCGTGGCAACCAGCAATGTCAGTTGCGGGCGCTGGCTGCGTACGTCGTCGACCAGTTCCCAAAAGCGCCGACGGGACAGCGGGTCGACGCCGGTGGTCGGTTCGTCAAGGATCAACAGGTCGGGCTCGTGAATCAGCGCGCAACACAGCCCGAGCTTTTGCTTCATACCGCCGGACAACTTGCCCGCGGGTCGTTCGGCAAATCGCTCCAGGTCCGTGGCCTTGAGCAAGTTGGCCATGCGTTGTTCGCAGTCGTCTTTGGACAGGCCGAACAACGTGCCGAAAAAGCGAATGTTTTCGCTGATCGACAACTCCGGGTACAGGTTGCCGCCAAGCCCTTGGGGCATAAAGGCAATCAACGGGTAAAGCGTGTTGCGATGGCGGCGATCGTCAATCGGCCCGCCGAGCACCTCAAGGCTGCCTTGCTGGAGCTTTTTGACCCCGGCAATCAGCCCCAGCAAGCTCGACTTGCCCGCGCCATCCGGGCCAATCAGCCCGCAGCGCGTGCCTTTAGGCAAGCTGAAGGTGATGTCGAGCAGCGCCTGCTGTTTACCGTACCGGTGGCAGATGCCACTGGCGTTGAGCGCCAGGTTGCTCATTGCAGATTGGCCGGCCAGTCCACGTCGGCAGTGCGCACATACCCGGCGCCGGGCATTCCGGGTTTAGCCTGAGGCACGGCGCTCGGGTCGGTGAGACGAAGTTTGACGCGGAACACCAGTTTTTGACGCTCGTCGCGGGTTTCGACCTCCTTGGGGGTGAACTGCGATTTGGCGGCCACGAAGCTGATTTTTGCGGGCAGTGGCGTGTCGGGCAGGGCGTCGAGCAGGATGCGCGCTTGCGCGCCGACGGTCAGTTTGCCGACCACTGAAGCGGGTAAATACAGGTTCATGTACTGGTCGCTGGGGTCGATCATCATGAACACGCGTCCGCCCGAGCCCAGCACTTCGCCGGGCTCGGCAAGGCGCAGCTGGATGACACCGTCGATGGGCGCCCGCAGGCTGCTGTCGTCAATCTCGCTGGTGAGCTGTGCCACTTGCGCTTCGCTGGAATGGATCGCGGCCTTGGCAGCGGCGACCTGAGCCTGCGCGGCGACCACGGCAGCATTGCTGGTGTCAAAACGTGCTTGTTGCTGATCGAGTTGCTGGCCGCTGGCAAAGCCGCGCTGGGCCAGTTGGCGGAAGCGTTTGAGTTCCTGGCTGGCGAGCAGTTTTTCGCTTTGGCGCAGTTGTACGTTGGCCTCGTTGGCGGCCAGGGTTTGCCGGGCTCGCAGCACTTCGGCCTCGGCCTGATTGCGCGAGGCTTCGAGGGTGCGGGTGTCCATGCGTGCCAGCAGTTGACCCTTGGTCACGCGATCGCCCTCGTCGACCAGCACTTGCGCAAGGCGACCGGGGATTTTGGCGGCGATCTGGACTTCAGTGGATTCAAGTCGGCCGTTGCCCATGCTGATGCCTTCGGGGAGTCGGTCATGCTGGGATTTCCAGTAACCGAACCCGCCTGCCGCCACCAGCAGGATCACCAACGGAATAACGAAATAATGGGATACACGGTTGTTCTTCGACATGCCAACATCCTGTCTCACAGAGCGCTCTAGTTTGACGGTCTCACTGCCGGGGCGGTTTGATGCCAATCAAAGGAAGGTCAAAGCCTAGACGCTATTGAGCGAGGTTGCCGAAGTGATTTGCCCGTTTGCAGGCGCACGCCTGAGCCTGCAGGGCGTGGCTACCCGTCAGAGCAGCCCCAGCACCGTCGCCCATTGTTCGTCTGTGACGGGCATGACTGAAAGGCGGCTGCCTTTTTGAACCAGGGGCATCTCGGCCAGCGCCGCCTGTTGTTTGAGGTAGTCGAGCTTGATCACCTGAGGAAATGTGTGCACGTGAGCTACTTGCAACGCACTCCACGGGTTTTTCTCGGCACTGGCTTTGGGGTCGTAGTAAGGGCTGTCGGGGTCGAGCGCGGTGGGGTCGGGGTAGGCCGCTTCGACGATGCGGCCAATCCCGGCAATGCCGGGTTGCGGGCAACTCGAATGGTAGAAAAAGAACGCATCGCCCACCGCCATGGCACGCATGAAATTACGTGCCTGGTAGTTACGAACGCCGTCCCAGCGCGCCTCACCGACTTTCTGTAAGTCCTTGATCGAGAACTCGTCAGGCTCGGATTTCATCAACCAATGGGCCATTTTTCTTCTCCTGAAACATGATGTGAATCATCTTTCTTGAAACATTTTGATAAACCGACAGCCGGTTGACGCCATCGTTTGCGTGTCGTTACGGGTTGTCGCAGAATGCCGGGATTTTAAGCTTGACGCTGCTGCACGGCCTATAAAAAAACCGTTGCTGTCATCGTGTTGATTTGCCTGAAGGGGGGCAATCGATGAAACGCAAACCGGATGTACTGTGGGTTTTGGCTTTTTTGTTCGGTTTGGGCGTAGTGACGACGGGGTATGCGCAAAGTTTGTGGTCCAACTCGACCGACGCGCCGATTGAACTGGCTCAACAGCAAGTACAACCTTTCAAACGCTAAACTTTCTTGCGTTAACGCGTTTCAGGCATCGCACTCAACGTGATGCCTTGGCGATGTGTGGGCGACGTACCACTGTTTGTCTGACACCGTGCCTTGTAACGGTACGTCCCAACTGGCTTGTGTCAGGCTTTCGACCTTTTGGCATTCGTGGGCCAGGCCTAACAGTGTCGGTTTGCGCCAGCTCTGTCGGCGTCCCAGATACGCCAGGCTGCGGTCGTAAAACCCGCCGCCCATGCCCAGCCTTCCACCCTTCGCATCGAACCCCACCAATGGCAGCAACACCAGGTCGAGTGTCCAGACCTTGCGTTGGCGTGCGGGGTTGATGCGTGGCTCCAGAATACGGAAGCGGTTGGGGATCAGCTTCTCGCCAGGGGCGATGCGTTGAAACACCATTTTGGTCCGCGGCCACGCGCTGAGTACCGGCAGGTAGGTGATCTTGCCCCGGCGTTGCGCTTCGCGCAGCAGCAGGCGCGGATCGATCTCACCGTCGGTGGGCAGATATAGCGAGAGGTGTTTGGCGCGGCGAAACAAAGGATGTTGCGCCAGTTGCCGGTACAGGCCGCGGGCGGCCAGACGTTGCGCGCAGGGCGACAGTTCGCGGCGGGCATTGCGCAGTTGTCGGCGAAGTTGCGGGCGGGTAGGTGGCGTGCTGTTCAAGGTCGACACCGAGAAAGCCAATGCCAGCAGAGGGCTGGCATTGCACTGGAAAAATCAGGCTCCCCGACGTACCGCTGTCGGCTTGGCCCTTGAACCCGAAAGTTCAAGGTGGAAGTTGCAGTAGACCTTAAGGCTTTCCGTCTAGCGGACATGCACACCGGTCCAACGTGCAAGCTCCAGGGTAGTGCGAATCGGCTCAGGGACATCGCTAACTGGCGAATACTCCAGGGAGTGGCGCGAGTATACCCCAAAGAAACCTTTTGAATCAGCTTTGACGTTCGTTCGGATCAGTGGCAAGCACCAGATCCACGCGTTCCAGCAGGTCTCGCACTTGTTCGCGGGTGGAGCTGCTGGTCTGAACTTCGGCGACCTCCTGCTTGTGCAGCAGATCGTGAGTGATATTGAGCGCGGCCATGACGGCGATGCGGTCGGCGCCAATGACTTTGCCGCTGCTGCGGATTTCGCGCATTTTGCCGTCCAGGTAACGGGCGGCGCTCACCAGGTTGGTCCGTTCTTCCTGGGGGCACATGATCGAATATTCTTTATCGAGGATATGCACGGTGACGCTATTGCTTGAACTCATGAGTCTTGCTCCAGGGCTTTGAGGCGCGAAATCATCGATTCCACCTTGTGTCGGGCGATTTCGTTTTTTTCAATGAGGTGCGCGCGTTCCTCGCGCCAAGTCTTTTCCTGAGCTAGTAAGAGTCCGTTTTGACTTTTAAGTTGCTCGACCCGGCTAATCAAGCGTTCGAGTCTAGCCATCAGTTCATGCAGGTCGGTGTCTTCCATTGTGTCCTACTGTGTATTTTCTGATGGAGGGTGACGATCAGGGCAGTTGACGCCTCGATGGTCTGGCTCGTCTGCCGATGCTAGGATACAAGGCCTCCATTCTAGACATAGCGCCGCTTGGCGCCTAGCTGACCATGCCTATTCAGAACTCCCCGTACCAAGCCTTTGCCGCCCTGCTGAGCACCAGCGGCATTAACGTATCGCCTGCCGAGTTGCACGGCCTGTTGCTGGGTCGCAGTGCGGCCGGTGCCGGCTTTGAACCTGACAACTGGCTGGCCGATGCCACAGAGCTGTTCCAGAGCGAAAATGAAATCAGTGACAACGTACGCAATGCCTTGATCGGTTTGCAAGAGATGGTCAAGGGCGAACTGACCAGTGACGACATGACCGTCGTGCTGTTGCTGCCAACAGACGACGCGCCACTGCCTGATCGCGCCACTGCACTGGGTGAGTGGTGCCAGGGTTTTCTGGCCGGTTTCGGCCTTAACTACCGTGATAACGCGTTGAGCATCGAAGGCAAGGAAGTGCTGCAAGACCTGGCGGCCATCGCACAGGTGCAGGACGCGCTGGAAGAATCTGAAGACGGTGAAAGCGACTACATGGAAGTGATGGAATACTTGCGCGTTGCGCCGCTGTTGCTGTTCACCGAAACAAAAAAGCCTGAAGCGTCAGCGGCCGCCAAGCCTTCGTTGCACTGATCGATCACCAAGAGGAAACCCGTCTGCCCATGATCCATATCCCGAAATCGGAATACGCACGCCGCCGCAAGGCGCTCATGGCGCAGATGGAATCCAACAGTATCGCGATATTGCCCGCGGCCCCCGTGGCGATCCGCAACCGTGACGTCGAGCACGTCTACCGCCAGGAAAGTAACTTCCAGTATTTGAGCGGTTTCCCCGAGCCTGAAGCGGTGATCGTGTTGATCCCCGGCCGGGCTCATGGCGAATTCGTGCTGTTTTGCCGCGAACGCAACCCTGAGCGCGAGCTGTGGGACGGTTTGCGGGCCGGGCAGGAAGGCGCCATGCGCGATTTCGGTGCGCACGATGCATTCCCCATTACCGACATCGACGACATCCTGCCGGGGCTGATTGAAGGCCGCGACCGGGTGTACTCAGCGATGGGCAGCAACCCGCAATTCGATCGCCATTTGATGGAGTGGATCAACACCATCCGCTCCAAGGCCAGCCTCGGCGCTCAGCCGCCCAACGAGTTTGTTGCCCTGGATCATCTGCTGCATGACATGCGCCTGTATAAATCGGCGGCAGAAATCAAAGTCATGCGCCACGCGGCGCAGATTTCGGCCCGTGCTCATATCCGTGCCATGCAAGTCAGCCGTCCGGGCTTGCATGAATACAGTCTGGAAGCCGAGCTGGATTATGAATTCCGTAAAAGCGGGGCAAAAATGCCAGCGTATGGCTCGATTGTCGCTTCGGGTGACAACAGCTGCATCCTTCACTACCAAGAGAACGACGCCCTGCTCAAGGACGGCGATCTGGTGCTGATCGATGCGGGTTGCGAGATCGACTGTTATGCCAGCGATATCAGCCGCACCTTTCCGGTCAACGGGATCTTTTCGCCCGAGCAAAAAGCAATTTATGACCTGGTGCTGGCGTCGCAAGAAGCCGCGTTCGCTGAAATCGCGCCGAACAAACACTGGAATCAGGCCCACGAGGCGACTGTTCACGTGATAACGGCGGGGCTGGTGGCGCTGGGGTTATTGCAGGGCGAAGTCGACGAGCTGATCGCCAGCCAAGCCTATAAAGCGTTCTACATGCACCGCGCCGGTCATTGGCTGGGGCTGGATGTGCATGACGTGGGTGAGTACAAGGTCGGGGGTGAGTGGCGCGTGCTGGAAGTCGGCATGACCCTCACCGTTGAGCCCGGCATCTACATCAGCCCTAACAATCAAACCGTCGCCAAAAAATGGCGCGGCATCGGTGTGCGGATCGAGGATGACGTAGTGGTCACCAAAAACGGTTGTGAGATTTTGACCGGCGATGTGCCGAAAACGGTGGCCGATATCGAGGCCTTGATGGCTGCGGCCAAGGTGAACGCAGCATGAGTCGGGTCAATCTGGCCATCATTGGCGGCGGGCTGGTGGGTGCGAGCCTTGCGCTGGCGTTGCAGGCTGGCGCCAAGGCGCGGGGCTGGAAAATCGTCCTGATCGAACCCTTCGCTCCCGGCAATAGCTACCAGCCCAGCTACGACGCGCGTTCTTCGGCCTTGAGCTATGGCGCCCGGCAGATCTATGAGCGACTGGGGCTGTGGCAGTCCATCGCCACCCGCGCCGAACCGATCAAGGACATTCACGTGTCCGACCGCGGGCGTTTTTCGACCGCACGCTTGTCCGCCATTGAAGAAGGCGTGCCAGCGCTGGGGTACGTGGTCGAAAACGCCTGGCTGGGCCAGTGCCTGTGGAAAAACCTGGACCCTGACGTCATTACCTGGCGCTGCCCCGCTGAAGTTATCCACCTGCAGCCGCTTGAAGACGGCTATCGCCTGACCCTCAACGATGAAACCACGCTTGACTGCGACCTCGCCGTGCTGGCCGATGGCGGGCGTTCGGGCTTGCGCGAGCAGTTGGGGATTCATGTCAGCAAGCGTCCTTATGACCAAAGTGCGCTGATCGCCAACATCACCCCGAGTGAAGCCCACGGCGGGATGGCCTTTGAGCGTTTCACCGACGAAGGCCCGATGGCCTTGCTGCCGCTGCCGGAAAACCGTTGCGCGTTGGTGTGGACCCGCTTGGGGATGGACGCCGAGCGTTTGGCCGCGCTGGATGAGCGCAGCTTCCTCAGTGAATTGCAGGGCGTGTTCGGCTATCGCCTGGGCACCCTCAAGCAAGTCGGGGCGCGGCATTTGTATCCGCTGACGCTGATCGAGGCGCAAGAGCAAGTACGCCCGCACCTGACTGTGTTGGGGAATGCCGCCCACAGCCTGCATCCCATTGCCGGTCAGGGTTTTAACCTGTCGCTGCGCGATGCCCAGGCTTTGGCCGACGCGTTGTTGGCGAGCGACAAACACCCCGGCGATCTGGCCACGTTGTTGAGTTATCAACAGCGGCAAAAACTCGACCAGCAATTGACCATTGGTTTTTCAGACCAGGTGACGCGGTTGTTTGGTAGCGATCAGACGCTGGTGTCGTTCGGCCGCAACCTGGGCTTGCTGGGGCTTGATCTGCTGCCTCCAGCCAAACGCTGGTTTGCCCGTCAGGCCATGGGCCTGGGCACCCGCGCAGACAGTTGATGATGGCCGGGGGCGTTCGCGCCCCTTGTCGATCCTTTTTTCACGTGCGGCGCTTGCCGCTCACGACACAGGCTTAAAGCATGGAAATGCGCGCAGATCTGCTGATTGTTGGGGCCGGAATGGTCGGAAGTGCCTTGGCGCTGGCGCTCAAGGACAGCGGCTTGAAAATCCTGCTGCTCGATGGCGGCCCGCTGAGCGTCAAACCGTTCAGTACCGACGACGTCTTCGAGCCTCGGGTCAGCGCCTTGTCGGCCGCCAGCCAGCGCATCCTGCAACGCCTGGGTGCGTGGGACGGTATCGTCCGGCGCCGCGTCAGCCCCTATTCGCACATGCACGTGTGGGACGGCAGCGGGACAGGCCAGATCCATTTCTCGGCGGCCAGCGTGCACGCCGACGTGCTGGGTCATATCGTAGAAAACCGTGTGGTGCAGGATGCGCTGCTGGAGTGTTTGCAGGGCAGCGACATCGAATTGCTGGCCAATGCGCGGCTGGAACAGATGCGCCGCTCAGGGGACGAGTGGCTGCTGACGCTGGCGGACGGTCGCACCTTGCGCGCGCCGCTGGTGATCGCAGCCGATGGTGCCCACTCGGCGGTGCGCCGCCTCACGGGCTGTGAGACCCGCGAATGGGACTACATGCATCACGCCATTGTCACCAGCGTTCACTGCGCCCAGCCGCATCAGCAAACCGCCTGGCAGCGATTCACTGACCACGGGCCCTTGGCATTTTTGCCTTTGGAGCGCGATGGCCAGCAGGACTGGTGCTCGATTGTCTGGTCCACCACGCCTGAAGAAGCCCAACGTTTGATGGCGCTGGATGACGACGGTTTCTGCCGTGAGCTTGAGCGGGCGTTCGAAGGGCGCCTCGGGCCGGTACTGAGCGCAGACCCGAGGGTCTGTGTGCCTTTGCGCCAACGTCACGCCAAACGCTATGTCGCCGAAGGGTTGGCACTGATCGGTGATGCCGCCCACACCATCCACCCGTTGGCCGGGCAGGGCGTCAACCTCGGTTTCCTTGATGCGGCGGTGTTGGCCCACGTGTTGTTGCACGCGGTTGACCGCGGCGAACGTCTGGCCGACATCAAAGTACTAAGCCGTTTCGAGCGTCGTCGTATGCCGCACAACCTGGCGTTGATGGCGGCGATGGAAGGCTTTCAGCGACTGTTTCAGGCGGATTCGCTCACCGCGCGCTTGCTGCGCAACAGCGGCCTGAAGTGGGTCAACCAAATGCCCGAGGCCAAAGCGGTGTTCGTGCGTCAGGCGCTGGGGTTGACCGGGGATCTGCCGCCGCTGGCCAAGCCCTGATCGGAGCCTGTCCCGGTCTTTGCAACATCTGGTAACGCCTCGGGGGCGAGTTAGGTTGAGCTGGCAAATGTGATTCACTACCATTTACGCCCGATTCGCATCTAGAGAGACCGCCCCCCATGTTGGCACCCAAGCGTCTACTGACTGCCCTGGCCCTGAGCGTTTTTGCGAGCAGCGTCTACGCTGCCGACGAAGTGGTGGTGTATTCCTCGCGCATCGACGAACTGATCAAGCCGGTATTTGACGCCTACACCGCGAAAACCGGGGTCAAGGTCAAGTTCATCACGGACAAGGAAGCGCCGCTGATGCAGCGCATCAAGGCAGAGGGCCAAAATGCGACTGCCGACCTGTTGTTGACCGTGGACGCGGGCAACCTGTGGCAAGCCGAGCAAATGGGCATCCTGCAGCCGTTCACGTCCGAAGTGATCGATAAAAACATCCCGCCGCAATACCGCTCTTCTTCCCACGCATGGACGGGCCTGAGCTTGCGTGCGCGGACCATCGCCTACTCCACGGACCGGGTCAAACCTGAAGAGCTGTCCACCTACGAAGCGCTGGCCAATAAAGAGTGGGAAGGCCGCCTGTGCCTGCGCACCGCCAAAAAGGTGTACAACCAGTCGCTGACCGCCACCATGATCGAAGTGAACGGTGCCGACAAAACCGAAGAGATCCTCAAAGGCTGGGTGAACAACCTGTCCACTGATGTGTTCTCGGATGACATCGCGGTGCTGGAGGCAATCAACGCCGGTCAGTGCGACGTGGGCATCGTCAATACCTACTACTACGGCCGCCTGCACAAGCAGAAGCCCGACCTGGCCGTGAAGTTGTTTTGGCCCAATCAGGCTGATCGCGGTGTACACGTCAACCTGTCGGGTATTGGTTTGACCCAATACGCTCCGCACCCGCAAGCCGCCAAGGCGCTGGTCGAGTGGATGACCACGCCGCAGGCGCAGTCGATCTTTGCAGGCACCAATCAGGAGTTCCCGGCTAACCCGAGCGTTCCGCCTTCTGCCGAAGTGGCCAGTTGGGGTGAGTTCAAGGCAGACGCCTTGCCAGTCGAAGTGGCTGGTAAACGCCAGGCTGAAGCCATCCGCATGATGGACCGCGCGGGCTGGAATTAAACCCGGTCTAAAGCCAACCCTCACCCTCGCGCAGAGGGCGCTGACGGGCGGTCTGTTCGAAGGCGCGCGGTCTCTATTCGGGCCGCGCGCAGCCTTCCCCCTCCACATCGTGTAACAACGCAACATACAATCGCTGGTCCTTCCCTCCTTCCGAGAGTCTTTTGTGGCACATCCCGCCCAACGTCGCTGGTATCCGCTGGTTTTTAGCATCGCTGCCCTGGTGCTTTTGCCCCTGAGCGTTTTGCTGTTGTCCTGGCAAAGTGTGGACAGCCAGATCTGGAACCACCTGTGGGACACACAAATGCCGCGTCTGCTGGGCAACACGCTGACGCTGATCATCGGGGTCGGGATCGGCGTCACCCTGCTGGGCGTCAGCCTTGCGTGGTTGACCAGCTTGTGCGAATTCCCGGGCAGACGCTGGCTCGACTGGGCGCTGATGTTGCCGTTCGCGATCCCGGCCTACGTGCTGGCGTTTGTGTTCGTCGGCTTGCTGGACTTCGCCGGACCGGTTCAAACGCTGCTGCGCGAATGGTTCGGCACGGGGCTGCGTTTGCCTCGCGTGCGCTCCACCGGTGGCGTGATCATCGTGCTGATTCTGGTGTTCTACCCGTATGTCTATTTGCTGGCGCGCACTGCATTTTTGGCGCAGGGCAAAGGGTTGATGGAGGCGGCGCGGGTGCTGGGGCAAAGCCCGTGGCAGGCGTTCTGGCGCGTGGCCTTACCCATGGCGCGCCCGGCCATCGGCGCCGGGGTGGCGTTGGCGCTGATGGAGACGCTGGCTGATTTCGGGGCCGTGTCGGTGTTCAATTTCGACACGTTCACCACGGCGATCTACAAAACCTGGTACGGCTTTTTCAGTCTCTCAACCGCCGCGCAACTGGCCAGCCTGCTGTTACTGGTGGTGATGATCGTGCTCTATGGCGAACGCCGCGCCCGGGGCGCCAGCCGTGCCAGTAACGAGCGTCCGCGCGGTAAGGCCCTCTATCACCTCACCGGGCCTAAAGCCTGGTTGGCCAGCGGGTGGTGCGCGCTGGTGTTTGCGTGTGCGTTTGTGATCCCGATGCTGCAACTGGTGGTGTGGTTTTGGCAACGTGGGCGCTTTGACCTCGATGAGCGTTACACGGGCCTGATATTGCACACCTTGTACTTGGGCGGCATGGCGGCGCTTATCACGGTCTGTGTGGCTCTGGTGCTGGCGTTTGCCCGGCGTCAGGCGCCGACACCGACCATCCGTGCCGGGGTGAGCCTGGCTAACCTGGGCTACGCGCTACCCGGTTCGGTATTGGCGGTGTCGATCATGTTGGCCTTCAGTTATCTGGATCGCGAACTGGTCATTCCGGTTTCCGGCTGGCTGGGCGGCGCGGGCAAGCCCTTGCTGCTGGGCAGCCTTTCAGCCTTGTTACTGGCGTATCTGGTGCGCTTTATCGCCGTCGCTTATGGCCCGCTCGAAAACAGCCTGGCGCGCATTCGTCCGTCGTTGCCCGAAGCTGCACGCAGCTTGGGCGTGAGTGGCCCGCGACTGTTTTTCAAAGTGTATCTGCCGTTGTTGTTGCCGGGGACATTGAGTGCGGCGCTGCTGGTGTTTGTCGACGTGCTCAAGGAAATGCCCGCAACCCTTCTAATGCGGCCCTTCGGCTGGGACACACTGGCCGTGCGCATCTTCGAAATGACCAGTGAAGGCGAATGGGCCCGTGCTTCACTGCCCGCCCTGACGCTGGTACTGGTGGGACTGTTGCCGGTCATCGGGTTGATTCGCCGCTCGGCCCATCGAATCGGCTAGGTGTCAGTGCTCCGGCATGCGGCTACAATGCGCGGCATTCGGTGCGGTCTGTCAATCAGGCCAGGTTCCCTGCGCAGTGTAAGAAAGCTAACTTAACTAGCTTGAAACACTTTGCACGCCTGTCCGCACCTTCGCCAATCCCGGAAGGAGGAACCCATGGGACAGCGTACGCCTTTGTATGACCTGCATCTCGCCCTCGGCGCGAAGATGGTCGATTTTGGCGGTTGGGACATGCCTTTGCATTACGGCTCGCAGGTGGAGGAACACCACGAAGTGCGTCGGGACTGTGGAGTGTTTGATGTCTCGCACATGACCGTGATTGACGTCGGCGGCGTGCAGGCCAAGGAATGGCTTCAGCATTTATTGGCCAACGATGTCGAGCGTCTTCACACCCCTGGCCGTGCGCTCTACAGCGCCATGCTCAATGAAAAGGGTGGCGTGGTCGACGACATGATCGTTTACCTCAGGGCCGACGGTTACCGCTTAGTGGTCAACGCAGCGACCCGCGATCAGGACCTGGCGTGGATGACGGCCCAGTCCCGCGGTTTTGACGTGCAGTTGCAGGAACGCCCGGAGCTGGCGCTGCTGGCGATTCAAGGCCCACAGGCCCGGCATAAGGTCGCTGAACTGGTGAGCCAGGCCCGCAGCGATGTGATTCACCAGCTCAAACCCTTCGAAGGACTGGACGCAGGGGACTGGTTCATTGCCCGCACCGGTTATACCGGCGAAGACGGGCTGGAAATAGTGCTCCCCGCCGATCAGGCGCCAGCGTTCTTCAACGATCTGGTCGGTGCAGGTATCTCTCCAATCGGCCTCGGTGCGCGTGACACGTTGCGCCTGGAGGCGGGTCTTAACCTCTATGGTCAAGACATTCACCTGTCGGTCTCGCCCCTTTGCGCCAACATGGAATGGACCATCGCCTGGGAACCGGCTTCGCGCCTGTTCATCGGACGCGAAGCGCTGGAAGCCGAAAAAGCAGGGGGCGTGCCGCTGAAACTGGTGGGTTTGGTGCTCGAAGAGCGAGGCGTCCTACGGGCTCATCAGGTTGTTCGTATTGCTGGTGTTGGCGAAGGAGAGATAACCAGTGGTAGTTTCTCTCCTACGCTAAGCAAATCGATTGCCTTGGCCCGCGTTCCGATCGCCACGGGTGACCGTGCTGAAGTCGAAATTCGCGGCAAGTGGTACCCGGTTCGCGTGGTCAAACCCACGTTTGTACGTCTAGGCAAAGCCTTGATCTAACGTTTACCGGCAGGCTTGCGCTGTGTGCAAGCGGCTGACATTTCTTATTGAGGACACTGAATATGAGCAATATCCCCGCTGAGCTGCGCTTTGCCGAAAGTCACGAGTGGGCCCGTCTGGAAGCGGACGGCACTGTCACTGTGGGTATCAGTGATCACGCTCAGGAAGCGTTGGGGGATGTGGTGTTCGTTGAGTTGGCCGAAGTGGGCAAAGTGTTTGCCGCAGGCGACACTGCAGGCGTCGTGGAGTCGGTAAAAGCCGCCTCGGACATCTATGCGCCAGTGTCCGGTGAAGTGATCGCGGTCAATGAGACGCTGGCCGACAGCCCTGAAAGCCTGAACAGCGATCCTTACGCGAGCTGGATCTTCAAACTCAAGCCAAGCAACACCGCTGAGCTGGACAAACTGCTGGATGCCGCTGGCTACAAAGCCGCCATTGGCGAGTAAGCCACGGCGGGGCGGTCGCTGCCGGCAGACCTCTCTACCGGCAGCGAAATCGGTTACGCGTTCTGCAACACGGCCTTGACGGCTTTAACCGACCGCTCCACATCGGCTTTGGTCATCGCCGTGAACATCGGCAATGACACAATCAGCCGCCCTACGCGTTCTGCGACGGGGAACATCCCTTCTTTGAAACCTTGCGCGCGATACAGGCTCAGCAAGTGAATGGGCGGGTAGTGATAGCCCACGCCCACGCCCAATGCCTGCATATCTTTCATGAACGTAGCCCGTGCCGGTTGGCCGTCCTTGCGCTCAGGCAGCACTAGCTGGAACAAGTGCCAATTGGTAGTGCTGAAATCAGCCACAGGCAATTGCGCGCCGTATTCGGCTTCAAAGCCAGGGCCGAAACACTCGAAATAATGCCTGGCCAATTCACGGCGGTGCGCGGTAATCGTCTCGATATGGGCGAACTGCCCGAGACCGATGGCAGCCGCAATGTCAGTCATGTTGAACTTGCCGCCCAGAACGTCGACATCCAGGCCATCGAATCCGGTACGGGTGACGCCTTGCAGGCGGTATTTCTCAGCCAGCCGCGCTTCTTCTTCGTTATTGAGCACCAAACACCCGCCCTCGGACGAGGTGATGTTCTTGTTGGCCTGGAAACTGAACGACACGAAATCCCCGCGTGCGCCGATGCGCTGCCCGTTCCAGCTCGCGCCTAGGGCCTGAGCGGCGTCTTCGACCACGCGCAGGTTATGTTTTTTGGCCAGAGCGTACAGGGCGTCCATGTCCACCGGCAGGCCGGAGAGGTAAACCGCAATGATGGCTTTGGTGCGTGGCGTAATCGCGGCTTCGGCTTTCTTCAGGTCAATATTGCGGGTGATCGGATCAATATCGGCAAACACCGGCGTAGCGCCGACCTCGAGAATCACATTGGCAGTCGCGACCCATGAGATCGGCGTCGTGATGACTTCGTCACCTGCACCGATCCCTGCGATGCGCAGGGCGATTTCCATGGTGCACGTGCCGGAGTTGAACGTGCGCACCGGGCGACCGCCCACGTACTCGGACAATTGCGCCTCGAATGCCTGAACCTTTGGCCCGCTGGTGATCCAGCCCGAGCGCAACACGTCGCCCACGGCAGCAATGGTGGCTTCATCGATGGTTGGTTTGGAAAACGGCAAGAAGGGCAGCGAGCTCATAAAGGCGTGACGTCCGATGTGAATGAGTAATGAGAGACCATAGAGCAATAGCACATGGCCCAAATCATACCCAGAGCATGGATCACATCAGGTGAAATTTCTGTATGAAGGCTGAATGAAGCGCGTTATGAAGGGGACTATCAACCAGCATGGAGCCGTTGAGGTCTGCGACAAGCAAGGTAAACACGTAGGTGAGCATGGCGCCCCCACGGGTGTATAAAACGGAAAATCGATCAAACAGCAGTCATACAGAAATGCTTATGTGCCTGAGTATCAGTGGTTTTATACCTGACCCTACTGACGATGATTTGATTAAGTGTTTAACGTGATATCAACCACTTTTTAACGATCAATTGTTTAAGCGCTCGGCCATAAAAGTCTTAACGCAATGGCAGAAGGTGGATGGCTATTAAGCAGTGAACAGGCCGCGCAGATTTTAAAAATCTTAGGTCAGGCCCTTCCAACAGGCTTGAAGTTATGCAGGGATGTTGAGGCATAGCGATCATATGGCAGTACATTCGGGGAATTTTCTTACAGTCTAACTATGTTGTCGGATTAACAGTGTTTGACGGTGTTGTGCATTATCCAACTCACTGACATCGAGGGATTAACAGGTAGGCGTTTAAGTGACGATGAGCACCTCTTTCATCTCACGTGTAATACGCCTTGAAAATCGGCTTTTGAAAGTTAAGGTCAGCGGTGCTGACTCATTCCCTCTGGATACTCACACCCAAACAACATTTCCGATGGCGTCGATGAGCACTCTATAAACACCCATCAGAGTTTGCCACTGAGGGTGTACCAAACGTCTGGCGGTGAAGAAGGGCAACGCTTCACCGCCAGACGAGTGAGCCGGCACGTCAGAGGCGACAGGCCGGTTTTATTCAGCGGTCGCGTTTTTTGCCAGAATCGCGTTGGCCAAGTCCATGTCACTCACTTTCAGGTTCGGGTTCTGCGCGCGAACCTCCTGCATGGCCGACTCCAGGTATGGCCCACGGATCTCGCCGTTGCTGGCCACAAAACTGCCTGCGTCATCTTGTGCGGCGATGACCTTACGGTCTTTTTTGAACGTCAGGTAGGTGGAACCCGTGGTCGCACCGGACGACAGGACGTTGCGCCAGAAGCTGTCGGCCATCGCTGAGCCAACAGGAAGGGTCAACAAAGCGGCAGCGGCAACAGCATATTTGAGACGCATGATGGGAAACTCCGGATAAATGAACTACCAACTTTGATTCTAGTCAGTGTTAGAGAGTTCCGTAACCTTACGTCACAATTTCTACTGTGAGCACGACCCCATTCTGAGCGACCACCCGCACGGCCGTGCCCACCTCGGCGTCAGGCCCTTCGGCCATCCATACACTGTCGCCCGCTTTGATTTTCCCTCGTCCATCCACAATGGCTTGTTGAACGAGGAATGTGCGGCCGATGAGTTCATGCCCCCTGCGGTTGAGGAAAGGTTGATCGCTCAAGGCGGGCGAAGTGCGCTGGCGTTTCCACCAGTACACCGCCGTCAGGATGGCCAGTACGCCAAACAGCGGCAATTGCAGCGTCCAGGCCAGCTCGGGTATCAAAAACTTCAACCCGGCCACAAGAGCAGCGGCAAGCCCGGCCCACAGCAAATACCCGCCTGTACCGAACACCTCCAAGATCAGTAGCACTGCTGCCAGAGCCAGCCAGTTCCAGTGGTTGAGGTTTTGCAGGAGTTCCAACATGTCTTAGCCCTTCGTTTTATCGAATGAGGCTCTGACTATTTCGCCGATTCCACCCACTGCTCCGATCACTTGGCTGGCCTCCAGTGGCATGAGGATCACTTTGCTGTTGTCGGCAGACGCGATTTTGCCCAAGGCATCAACGTATTTTTGCGCCACAAAGTAATTGATAGCCTGCACGTTGCCGGTTGCAATGGCCTCGGAAACCACTTGGGTCGCGCGCGCTTCTGCTTCCGCCTGGCGTTCACGGGCTTCAGAGGCAAGAAATGCTGCCTGCCGACCGCCTTCGGCTTCGAGAATCTGGGCTTGTTTTTTACCTTCAGCCGTCAAAATCGCAGAGGCTCGCAAGCCTTCGGCTTCCAGGATTTGCGCCCTCTTGATGCGTTCGGCTTTCATTTGGCCTGACATGGCGGCCATCAAATCCGCAGGCGGGCTGATGTCTTTGATCTCGATTCGGGTGATTTTGATCCCCCATGGCGCTGTTGCTTCATCTACCGTGCGCAGCAGTTTTTCATTGATACCGTCACGCTGGCTGAGCATGGCATCCAGCTCCATTGAGCCAAGCACCGTGCGAATGTTGGTTTGTAGAAGGTTGCGAATGGCATGTTCGAGGTTGTTGACCTCATAGGCCGCCTGGGCGGTATTAACGACCTGGAAAAAACATACGGCATCTATCTGTACCGTAGCGTTGTCGGACGTAATGACCTCTTGTGGCGGGATATCCAGCACACTTTCCATAACATTGAGCTTGCGCCCGATGCTATCCATGACGGGAATAATGATGTTCAGGCCGGGTTTAAGCGTATTGGTGTAACGCCCGAAGCGCTCTACTGTCCACTCATAGCCTTGAGGCACAACTTTGAACCCCATAAAAAGCAAAGACAGCGCCAATACGACAAAGAGCAAAACAACATAGTTGAATTCCATAACCATTCCTTGTTTGAGGTGACTCGAGATAAATCCGGAAAAAATTGTATCCCTCGAACGCACGCCTTAATCGGTTAAATATTATTCAAAATAATTCAACTAAGCGGTAATGACGCGTAAGGCTTCATCCATGGAAGTAACGCCCGTCGTTACTTTGTGCGCCGCCGCCAGTCTTAATTGGCGCATGCCTTCTTCACAGGCCGCTCTGCGCAGGGCGTTGATATCGGTGTCATGGCTAATCAATGCTGTGAGCGTGTCAGTCATCAACATGATCTCGTAAATGCCAGCTCGGCCGTTGTAGCCAGTCTCCCGACAGTGATCACAGCCTGTGGCGGCAAAAACGCTGGAGGGCGCCGGGCTGCCGGGTGCGAAGTTGTGCCAGTCATCGGGTGACACGCGGTGTTCGCTTTTGCAGTCCGGGCATAAGATTCGTATCAATCGCTGGGCCATCACGCCCAGCAAGGTTGCTTTGATCAAATAGGGCGCCACCCCGAGTTCCTGTAAACGGTTAATGGCGCCGGGTGCATCGTTGGTGTGCAACGTCGACAACACCAAGTGCCCGGTCAGTGCGGCTTGAATCGCCATTTCAGCGGTTTCCAGGTCACGTATTTCACCGAGCATGATGATGTCCGGGTCTTGGCGCATGAGCGCACGCACCCCGTTGGCAAAGGTTAAATCTATGTTGGGCTGCACCTGTGTCTGGTTGAAGGCAGGCTCAATCATTTCAATTGGATCTTCCAGCGTGCACAAGTTGATCTGCGGTGAGGCCAATTGCTTGAGCGTTGCGTACAACGTGCTGGTTTTGCCCGATCCCGTTGGGCCTGTGATCAAAATAATGCCGTTGGGCTGACGGGTCATACGGTCCCAGCGCTGCATGTCTTCAACGCTGAAGCCGAGTTGGTCAAAACCCTTGAGTAAAACGTGGGGGTCGAAAATGCGCAGCACCATTTTTTCGCCAAAGGCGGTGGGCAGGGTGGCCAGACGCAGCTCCACCTCGGCCCCTGCCGGTGTTTTGGTTTTGATGCGGCCGTCTTGAGGTTTGCGTTTTTCAGCGACATTCATGCGGCCCAGGCTTTTCAGGCGGCTGACCACTGCGGTCGTGACCTGCGGCGGAAAGTGATAAACGCTGTGCAGCATGCCATCAATGCGCAAGCGCACGGCCCCTTGCTGGCGCCGGGGTTCGATATGGATATCGCTGGCCCGCTGTTCGAACGCGTGCTGAAACAACCAGTCAACGATATGGATGATATGGGCATCGTTGGCATCGGGTTCCTGATTGCCCGCGCCAAGGTTTATCAACTGCTCAAGGTTGGGCAAGTGGGTGTTTTTTTGATCCGTCAGTGCAGCCCCTGTGACGGATTTGGCCAAACGGAACAGTTCCGTTCCGAGTCGGGCAATCTCAAGGGGGTTGGCAAAAACCCGCTTGATGGGGCGATTGAGGGCCTGGCGCAAATCGGCCTCCCACCCCCTCACATTGGGTTGCGCACTGGCAACGGTGATCGCGTGTTGATCGGCTGCAATCGCAAGAATTTGATGACGCTGCGCGAACGCGCTGGACATGAGCCCCGTGACGCTGGCGGCATCGATTTTCAAGGGATCGAGGCGCACGTAGGGCTGCCCGCATTGTTGCGCAAGCCAAGCCGTGAGGTGCTCAAGCGTGAGGGTTTTGCCGGGGCGCGTCAGGTCGGGTAATTGCTGCGCCGCCAGAAACACCAGCGGGTGGACGGGGTCCAGGCTGGAGGTGCGATAACGCGTCAACACCTGATCGGCCAGTGGCTGGGCGATTAACCCTTGAGCAATAAGACCCGGCAGCAGCTGTTCAAGGTCAAGCGGGCGATCGGCGGCAGGATGGGCGTGCATGAAGACTCCTTGGCAATGCACAAGCGCAGACAGGTCCTTGTCTGGCCTTGAATACCCAAGCCTAGCCGCGCACCGGGCTGTGGCGACTGCCAATCAATACCAGCTATTGCGAGCGCTTTAGCAGGCGGGACGGGCTGCACGTCACCTGATGCATCACCAGTTCACAGACACTCACCAGGTTGCGCAGTTTTTCGCCGATCACCTGGGCGCGGTGCCAGCTTTGCTCATCGCTGACGATGTCTATGCGTAATACATCGTCTTCGCGCATGACCTCTACCTGCTGGGGAATCAACTGCTGCAAGGCAAACAGGTTCAGTGCGCGGCACAGCACATCGGCTTCAGCCTCCGCCACAATCTGATAACGCACTGTGCAGGGGGCAGTGTTTACGGCCCAGACATCGGCGCGTGTCGCGGTGGGTACGGCTTCAAGATGTGGCATGCAATGACTCCTGATTTCGGCTGGAGAAATATTCACATGCATTGTCGGAAATTATTTATCTATGATGATCGGAATTTGATCAATTAAGACTTGATCAATTCCTAATGAGCTAATAATCGGGAATATTTATGCAAGGTGAACTGGACGCTTACGACCGCAGGATTTTGGCCCTTCTGCAAGAAGACGCTTCACTGTCCAGCGCACAGATCGCAGAAAAAGTGGGCTTGTCGCAGTCCCCCTGCTGGCGCCGGATTCAGCGCATGAAAGAGGAAGGCATCATTCGGGGGCAGGTGACCTTGCTGGATCGCAAGAAGGTGGGCCTGAATACGCAGATCTTTGCTGAGGTAAAACTCAATGCCCACGGACGCTCCAACTTTACCCAATTCACGGATGCGATCCGAGGGTTCCCGCAGGTGCTGGAGTGCTACGTGCTGATGGGATCGGTGGATTTTTTGTTGCGGATCGTGACCTCGGACATCGAGGCTTATGAGCGTTTCTTCTTCGAGCAACTGTCGTTGGTGCCGGGCATTCAGGAAGTGAACTCGATTGTGGCGCTGTCTGAAATCAAATCGACCACGTGCCTGCCGGTGTAGCGCGCAAAAAAACGACCTTCACAAGGAAGGCCGTTGGTGTGCTGTCAGTGAACAAACAGCGCAATCAGGATGATGATCGGGATCGGGATACCGAGGAAAAACAGCAGTAATGAGCGCATTTTTATTCTCCTGAATTAACGGACAACCGTGGTGGTCGTGGTGTGGTCGATGTAAGTCACTGCGTCGCGACGGCGACCGCCGAACGTGGCACACAGGCTGGCGAAGAACGCACCGATCAGCAGGGTGATGAACATCCACAGGGTGGTCCAGGCAGCGACTTTGGCAGCCGTGTCAGCCGCTTCTTTAGCTTTGACTTTGGCCTCTTCAATGGCCTGATGGGCCTTGGCGTAGACTTGGTCAACCCGTTGCTCGGCTTCAGGCTGAGTCAGGTTGGTACGCTGAGCGACGATTTGTGCCAGGTAGGTACGGTCGTCAGCACTCAGTTGGCCATCATTGCCCAGGCTGCGGACGAAAATGCGCGTCACGATGCCGTGTGCGGCGTCTTCGCTGACGGCGGTGCCGCGATCATCGCGAAACAGCGTGTCGATGAAATAATCCGAGCTGTTGCCCGCACCGTTGTTGGCGTGGTTGCCCGCAGCGCTACCGGCTGCACTGCTCATGGCGGTGGCTGCACCCGATGCGACGTTCGCACCGGCTTGTACGCCGCTGCCAATCACACTGCTGACCGAGCCGGCAACCAAGGTAGCGGTCACCAGTGTGGCCACTGCCCACGCCAGGAAACCATGGGCGGTGTCGCGGAAATACACTTCATCGCCATGCATGTTGGCCCATTTGACCCGCAGACGACCGGCCAGATAGCCGCCCATGCCCGAGGCAATAATTTGTGTCACGGCCAGCCAGATGATGGCGGTGATGCCCAATCCTTTGGCACCTACGCCCTCGCCTGACCACGGCGATACGGCTGAAAAGCCCAAGCCTGCGCCCAACATCAGCAGCAAGAGGGAAAGTGCAGCGGCAGCGGCGGCACCTGCAAAGATCGCGGCCCAAGACACACCGGAGTGGCCAGAGCTGTCTTGCAGGGCAGCGGGATAGTGTTCTGTAGTCCCGATCATTATTGTTGTGCTCCTGAAATGGTGAGAAGTGCAGCCTTCATTCAAGAGATTGCAGGGGGTGTGCCAACACCGGATTTATAAAAAACCAATGTTTAACAATGGGTTAGAAGTCTGAGTATTTTGCTGGGTCATGCAGGTTGCATGATTGACGCGAAAGGGGCGGGCGTAATGCATTGAAACAATTTAGGGGCGGAAGACGGCTTGCCGACAAACAAAAACGGGAGCCTGTGTGGGCTCCCGTTTGGGTGTCATCAATGATGACGATGCTTGTTCTTCTTGCGATGGCCGTAAGCATGGCCCCGGCCTGGGTGATCGTCGCGGTAGTAGCGACGATTGCCACGATCACGGTAATCGCGATCATCGGCGTCGCTTTTGTTACCCATGTAGTTGCCCAACGCGCCGCCTGCGCCGCCGCCAGCGGCTGCGCCGACCAGGCCGCCCGTGCTGCCGCCCATGCTGCGGCCCAAGACGTTACCGCCCGCTGCGCCCAGGGCGCCACCGATGGCCGCTTCGCCACGGCTGCGTTTGTCCGCACCCACGGCACTACCGGCCGCGCCGCCTACGCCTGCGCCAATGGCCGATCCGGTCGAGCCGCCGAGTTGTTGTCCAACCACGGCGCCAAGAACCCCGCCTAATGCGCCGCCTACACCGGCCTCGGTGGTGCCACCGGCCGAGGCTACGCCACTGACCAGGCCAAGGGACAACAAGAGAATCGAGGTGAGCTTCATAAGTAAGCCTCAAAGGGATGACGGCGCGATCCTGAGGCTGTACGCGGTTGGTTACAATCAAAATCCGACCAGTAACACGAGTTGTACACAATTTACTAAGTTATTGTTTTTATAAGGGAACTTAATGGATTTTGCACGGTCTGAGCATTAGTTCGGACAGGCCGCTTTCTCAGGAAAGCGGCCTTTTTTGTGTCTAAAACAAAAGCATCGCGTCATGTGGGCTCAGGCGAGGGTAGGGGGACGACAGCGCGCGCTCGGTCATTGCACGCTAAATCTCCGTGTTGCACTTCACTTATAGACACACACGGTTACGAGGTCGAACTGACCAAGCCTCAGATTCGACTGCAGCCTTCCTGCTTCAGATGATTTGACAGGCAATTCGCATGAAGAAGGAAGGTAACGACGACTCTTTTTTCGAGCCCCTCTGGAAACCGAAACGTCCAAACGGTGGTGCCTCTTGGGCAGCTTGGCAAAAACTGCCTCTGCCAGAGCCGGTGTATCGCTCAAAAGATGAGTGGCCATCTCCCAAGCCACGCACTGATTTGGTCTTCGCCACATCCTGCGTGGCTGAAAACGGGTGCTGCACCGATGCAAGAACCGCCACCGAACCGGCTTCCATGCTTTTGCCTTCCGCGTCAGAGGTCATGGCAGTGGCCATCGGTGCGGATCCCGGACTGGCCCGTGTTGCGAGTGACGGCACATTCCACACTGACAAACAATTGCGCAGCATGAGCAAGGCCACAACACGGGTACGCTTTCAGTTCCGACGTGATGCCGAAGGGGTCACGCAGATTTACGGCATTCACACCGGCGCGTCAGGTGATGACTCAGTACGCACCGTGCAGGTGAAATGGAACGCGAACAAGACTGCATTGGAAGCCGAACTTAACGGGGTGCTCCTCATCTGGACGCCACCCACAGTCCTTCAAGAATACTGCCACTGACTTACCCCCGTGCTATCCGCACTCTTTCATTCCGGGACCGTACACCTAAAACAACGTTTGGTGGACGTGCACAAAGTGAGCACGCGAAATCAATTGCATGCACATAACCCTAATGGATGTCTTGCATGCCTGGACGTAAGAACTGCCACTTTGCAGGTTCGCTGCGCAGCGGTCAGGGGTCAGCGGCGCTGATGGGCTTGATCCAATCGCGCAAATTCAAAGGACATGATCCTTTCGCATACTGTCATTTCTGACAGTAGCGCTATTTATAAAAAAGGTCGAGGATGCTTCAGGACGCATTGAGTGAAATGGGACTTTTGATAAATAAAACGACTAATTTGAGCCTGTCTTTTTTGCAAGACTTCTTTTATTAGACTTGTCCTGAAAAAAGGCTCGAAATGTGGTGCAGCCATAGGGTTGGGCAGATTATTGTCTTTAAGCGTTAGTTTTCAGTTGCGAGAAACGAAAACTAAAAAACAATAAGCGCATCGACATTCCGAAGCATGCACCACTGTATGCAGCCAAACACTATATCCAACATCCAGAATGGATATGCCTAACCGTGGACGAGGCAAGCAATGAGTAATTTCGACTTGGCGATTGGGTTATCTTCATCCGAAATAAATCGTTATTTAAGCGAATATTATAATGTCGCATCAGACGGTGATAGCCTATTCAAAGGCAGCGAAGAAATCGAGGAGATGGGGTTGACCCTGGTTTTTGAATGGCATGTTACGCAAGCCCCTGAGTTTGTGTTCGGTACCCCTGTCGACAGTGCGTGGGCTATTGCTCTAGGAAAAGACGGCCAGACTAATGAAGAAGCCAATCGCCCGGTTCCCAGCGACCCAATGTTGCAGTTAACTATTCCTGTTATTGATGTCAAATGGGGAATTAAAGACACTGAACTGCAATCTGGCACGGCACACAATGTAATCGCCTATGCAACGCTGGATTTTTCAAATTCAGCGATAAAAATCACGTTGGTCGCGCTCAGGATCGATCAAAGTGGATTTCAGGATATGGATAAACAGATCTTCAATCTTCTAGTTCTGCCGGTTATCTTCGATATGGCCGAACAGGCACTGTCTGTGATTAAACTCCCGGAGATTGATCTCCGCGGGTTGGAGTTCAATCCCTTGCAGGTTATCTTGAAAGAGAAATACCTGTTGGGTGCAGCGACGTTGAAGAGCAATCAGAGCCCTTTGGATATTACCAGTCTTACTATCGCGCAAGATCCGGCTTTTATCCTGTTGAGTCGAGACGTTTTCAATAGTGCATTGACGGCTGCATTCGCGTCCAACGGCGAATTTATTAAAGAAGAGACAGGCGTTTTTAATAGTCTTGCAGATTGGTCTTACACAGTGAAAGCACTCCCCAGCCTGGCATTGGATACCGTCTCACCTTTAGTTGTAAAGGGCACTGCCGACATGAGCGTAGACGCTGAACTTACATTAACGGACGAGGCGCTTTTTATGCTAACCCCTCAGGGATGCGCTTTCGCCCTCTGGGGTTATTTCTGAACATAGTTTAACTACTTGTCTGTGTGTGTGTGACGGAGACCGTTATGAAGTTATATTACGATGTTGCGTTTCACAATACGCCGGTATGGATGGCGGTGAGCATTGTTTTTGAGGGCGGCAGTATCAATGCGGTCGTAGGGGAATTGCCGGATGTGGAGTTTGAACTGACTCCGCGCGGCGGTGGAATGGAAGCCATTATGTCGACAATACTAGAGCCCATCGCAGAAAAAATAGTGAATGATAATGCCGGTGCCCTGGAGGAACTAATAGGTTCAAATAAATTCGAAGTCATGAAAGTCGAAAGTATTCCATTTAACAACATGCAACTGTCGCTCGACTCACTCAGCACAGGCAGTCATGACGTAGACGGTGAAGACGTTTTTAAGATATTGCCTAAGCTGACCGTTACAGCGGCTCCAGCCGGCCTTAACAAGGAGATCGTCTAATGCTCCTTGATCACTTTGTTTCATCTATCACTTCCCCCCACAGCACCGATTCGCTTGACGGGGTTCTGCCACCTTTTTTTTCAATTAGCGAGTGCGGCCCTTATTCATTACGTCAACATATCGACCTTCCCGGAAGTCAGATAGGTGGAGAATTGCTGTTGTCGTTAAACGAACTTTCGGTGACGCCTGTGAGTCTGGCATCTGTTGAGTCGGGATTCGACAAGCGTCAACTTAAAGTCACGCTGAATCCAGCGGCACTTAAAGGCCGTTACGAATTGTTCTGCCTCGAGAATCCGCGGGTTACGATGGACACAGGCGGCCTCTTGGGCCGTTTGCCCAGTACCAACGGCGAAGTCCCCCCAGAATGGACTGAGGAGCGCTATTTCCGATTTGTGCAGCTTGAGCAAGAGCGCGCCAATTTAAATGAAACGGCCAATGGCCGTGAGTTAGTGGGTCGTTATAACGAGCACAACGATGCTTATCATGATGTATTCACCCAAAACGAACAACTCCGCAAGCACTGGGAAGAAGATGGTGCCACAGAAGAAATGGGCATCTATACGTCTGCGGCCTTAAAGAATGGAAGTGTGATCAACCCCGCTGATCGTGGTTTTGGTAGTAAAAACGCCAGCTACAACTCTACTTCTTTTGCGCAGAGCCTTTATTTATATTTTGCGTGTATGGGTGGAGGCTTTGAAGAAGCCGGGATAGCGGCCTTAACATTTAAAGATATGATTGAAACCGAGACCGGTAATACAGACTCCGAGACGGTTGGGCTGACGCGTTCACAGGTTTATGCCACCGTTAACAATGCTTCTCGGCGCTCACGGGTTGAAGGCCCGAATGCCAAAACGTTGGCCCTGCATTCAGCGTTTAGCAAAATCGTTACTCAAGAGACTGTAACTGACCATGACATCGACTTTTTCGCTAGAAACGGTTATGTCATGGACCCTGAAACACATCAGCGACTGAAAGCAATTTACCAAGCGGGAGTCCGCCAACGCGACCCTAAACAACGTATCGAAGTCAGCAGCGCCAACTTTGAAGTCAATCTGGCACAGAGTGAGTTTGATTATGTGCTGACTGAGCAGCCAGACGGTGTGCTGACCGTCAAACTCAGGGCCACGACCTTAAGAATTCCGGAACTGCTACTGTGCACAGGCCCTGCCTTCGACGCCAATACGTGCTTTATTCGCGGGCTACTGATTGACCGCATCAGCTCGCAGTTGACTCGTTACCTGCGCGCACTGGCCAGGCGGGAAGGGTGATGCCAAACCTCTCTTTTTGCTCCCTTGCTTGCCCTCCTCCAGTACCTGGCGAGTCGCCTTTCACCATGATCAGTGAAACGCTGCTCAGCGACGATCTTGCACTGTTTCGTCAGGAGATTGATCAGGCACTTCAGGACCAGTCGCCCTATCTGACGAACATTGAGCGCCAGATGTTTACCGGCGGAAAAAAAATTCGCCCAGTCGTGATGCTGTTGGCGGCACGGATGATCGCCGGTGCCAGCCCGTTAAATCCAAAAGTTCATAAAGGGGCAGCGTCACTGGAAATGCTGCATGTGGCGACCTTGATCCACGATGACATTGTTGATGAAGCAGCGTTGCGCCGCGGGCTGCCATCGGTTTCGGCAGCCCGTGGCATCAAAACGGCCTTGCTGGTGGGCGACCTGCAGTTTGTACAAGCGTTACGCGGGTTTGCGCACACGGTTGAGACCGATAGAGATATGGGCCTTGTGCGCCTGGTGCTCGATACGGCGTTCGATATTTGCCGCGGTGAACTGGATGAACTGGATCGCAGTTTGCCCGCGGATATTGATGCAGCGCTTGCCCGCTACTACAAAACCATCGACCGAAAAACCGCCGAATTGTTTCGCTTGGCTTGCCATGCAGGCGTTGAGCTGGCAGGTGGACGCTTGCGCGATGCTCGACGGGCGGGCTTTTTTGGCCGCTCATTGGGACGAGCGTTCCAGATCATGGATGACGTGCTCGATCTTGTAGAGCACGAGGGTACTGCGGGAAAAGAGCGCGGCGTTGATCTTGTCCAAGGCCGGCTGTCTTTACCCGTTCTTTTTGGGTTACAGCGACTGGGGCCTGAGCACGCTATCGGCCAAGCACTCAGAGGCGACGTTCAGTTAAGTGGTGACGCGCTGGAGCAGGCCATCGACGGGCTACGTGAATGTGGAGCCATTGACGTGGCGTACACACAAGCGCAACGCGAAGCGCAACAAGCCCTCTTTTATCTTCAAGGCTTTCCTCTATCAGCCTATCGCTCAGCACTGGAAGACCTGGCCCTGTATGTCGTCAATCGTCCTTTAAACGGGCAACTTTAATAATGGTAAAGGAGGCCCTTTTCCATGAGCACGTTAATGAGTTTTATCCTTGATTCCTTACAACCACGGCTGAACGATCCCGCTAATACCAAACTTTGGTTACCACGTCTCCTGACTGAAATGAGCGACGAGGGCGGCAACCCTCTGCTACCTATCCGTTCAAAGGAGCAGGATTTGGGGTTTTTAAATGGCGAACATGGCGACTACATAGCCGGTCTATTTGCCAATAGCTGGAGCATCTTTAACAGTAGATATGCAATTGTTGACCCCGACCTACCGAATCCGGCGTTGTTGTTGAGTGACGTGAGTCTGGTCGGTTTGCAAAATATATGGGTTGAGCAGGCTAGCTCACAGCCCGTAACGCAAGGCTATGACATCCAGGCTAAGTTCGTGCCAAACCATTACCCGGATCCGACCCAAGGTCTGGAAATGCCGCCACTGACCCTTAAAGGCAGGTATCGAATCACTCAGGCGTTGTGGGTCGAACCCACCGATACCGAAGAAGGTCGCAAGGAATCTATTACAGGCACAGGTGCCTTCACTGCGGTATTTAGTAACTGTGTACTGAACGCACCGTTAACGCTAGAGACTGTCGATAGCGCAGAGCCGCGTTCAGCCTTAGTCACACTGAGAAATTTGTCCCTGGACGCTATGACAGGTGAGCGTCCCAAGCTGACATTTGACGATTTGACACTGGAAGATGGTCTTGAGGATGAAGACGCATTAATCATGTATATCAAAATGGCGCTCAATGCAGCGGACGGCCAAGTGAGCATGCTCGACACCGTTGCGAGCATGCTCAATAAACCTGACAACCTTGTTTCTATCAGTGCTGAACTTACAGAACACCTGAACGCTAGCCTGGATGGGCTATTTGGCGTATTACCCGCACAAGGCTTGCCTGATGACAGTGATCACCAGCAAGGCGCAACACCGTTAGATGTATATTTTTTCGATCGTTTGCGTGTTGCACTCAATGAGCCGGGCAATGACTGGTATTTACCGTTGTTATTGCGTAATAGTTCAGACCCGGTATTGGAACCTTATACGAACCCTCACATAGTGATTCCAGATCAAGAACAGAGCGGGCTCGACTACACCGACATACAACTCAATAACCTTAGCCTAACTGGGCTTTCCAATGCCTTCATACCACTGGATACCAGTGTTCTGACATCACCCGATATTGCCATGGTTATAGATTTTGGTGTGTTACCCGAAGGCAGCGCGGCCTTACCGCCAGCACCACCTTTAACCATGCAAAGCCATTTCTCATTGGTTCAACAGGGTATAGAGCCTCTGCCGCTCAAAGGTCTTGTCACCGCCTCATTACTTGAAAGTCACATGCAGCTTGATTTGGCGCTGGGCGGAAATAATGTCAGCGACCTTGAGATTATCGTCAGTGAAGTTGTTTTTTTATGGGAGACAGGCTTGGTGGAGATGACGGTTACGTTAGAGCCGCGTGACACTTATTTAGAACAAATCATCAAAAAAGTGCTGGATAAAGAACAGGTCCACACCACGATTAAAACTCACTTGATGGAGGCATTGGCAAAACAAAAGAACGAGCTGTCTGCCAACTTTACACGCTTAGTGCGCACAGTCTTACAAAACAAACTAAATTAGGGAGAGTGTCATGCTAAATAATCAGCTGGTTCAAGCATTAAAAAACCTCCTGCTCACTCCGACCTCCGACTTCTATATTTCAAATTTATTGCACGACCCGGATAAGCAATCACTTGACCCTCTCGTGATCGAACGAATCGACATGGGATCGTTTGATATCCTCGAATCGAAGATTGAAGTGGTCTACGCAGATATAGTATTAAAAGGTCTGAGCAATACACAAGTAAGATTCGACGCAAATAACAAGCCTGAAATTATTGTTGACGGCAATCGGGTCAGCTTCAAGGCCAAGCACCCTAACACTCAGGCAGGGTATGACCGCCCAACTGATGTGCCTGCGGAAATTGTTGGTTCAGGCAGGCTGATTATTAGAATTGACGGTAACTTAATGCCGGAAGGAACACTGGCTTTAACGATTAAAAGTGTCAACGATGTGCAAGGGGTCTTTAACGCCATACTTGAAGTTGAGGAGCAGTTGGACACGGCACAGGTTGAATTTACGGCCATTTCGTTTAACCCCGAAGTCACCAACGAAAACCTCGCGATTGATATCGAATTAGAATCTATTTTTGTAAGCGTCATTAAACAAATTCTTAATCGTGAAGACAAGCTCCAGACGTTCGTCAATGAGCTGAACATTCATCTGTCGACGGATGCATCCTTAGCGGGATTGTCGCAGGTGGCTACCCAGTATGCACGCCTGGCACTCGGCGACTTGAGAGCGGTGGCCAACGTTGCATCGGCACGTATCAACCATAACCCTAATGCACATTTCGCACTCACCATACCGTATACCTTCATTAATCTAAAAATCACTCAATACGTCGATTTACTCATTGATGAGCTTTGGGGAGTATATGAAGATGACGAACTCGGGATGACCATCACGTGGATGCTTAGCTCAGCCCCCACGATCGTCCCTGGCTACATCGACACATTAAAGTTCACGATGGTAATCTTCGTACAACACAACGGCCTGCTCCCTCCCTACATTCAGGCGTCCTACAGTGCCCGTATTGACTTTGTTAAAGAGGAGGACCAATTTGCATTACAGCTCGGAGAGGATTCGGCTATCGTACTTACACCGCATGACCCGTTCGTCGATGCCATCCTTAAGCGCAACAAAGCTAATTTCCAGCAATATATACAAAAATATCTGAACCTATTTAATATACGTATCGTGCCTCCTCCATTTCTCCCGGAAATTGCCAATGTCGATTTGGTCAAGTGGCCTACCCCGCCAAACATTCCAACAGAGCAAATTTTGCGCATTAATTTTTTTCCAACAGCCACAGACTTGCCCGCCGATAACACAGAACAATCCCCGGTAGCGTTAGCGCAAAGCAATTTGAATGAAAACACGTTTATCGCTCATATAACTCAATCAAAAATAAAAGATTATTTGGATAAGGAGTTTTGGAACCCTTTAGAGAAAAGCTTTTCTCAGCAAGGCGCTACCATTAAACTTGATCATTTTTCGATGGAGTTAGGTGGCGATATTGTTGCCCTGCTCATAACGATGAGTGGACGGGTGAGGGCTGATATTCCTGTTCTGCCTGATCCTGAATGGTGGATAGAATTTAAACGTCCTCTGGATATTCATCTGCAGCTCTATGTGGTTGCCGAAAACAGTGTGAAAATAAAATATTCAGAGACCTACTTTCCTGATTTTGAACTCCATGGCTACAACGGAGCTGCTGATCTGTACGGTCATTTAATTCCCGTGCTCGAAGACCTTGTGCACGTTGAGGTTTTCAAAGGCATCGCCACTCATGTCCAGTCATTGGTGTTAAATATTGATGAGCATCTTTACACCCTGCCTCAGTTTGAGTACAGGCCTGTCAATAAAGAGGTAACGATTAAGCCATTCATAAAGAGTATCGACTCTGTGATCTATTCAAGCATTCGTTATGTTAACTTTTACGGAGATTTTGATATGACGGTAGAAGCTGATTAGCAAGGTCGCCACACATAAAAACCATCCGAAGATGCAATGCTGTTCACTTAAGCGGCGCAGCCTTGCGACTATCGGGATACTGAGTCTTTGACATCTTTACCGCCCTGGGCCTCGCGGGTCTGGGGCGTTTTGTTATAAAAAGCATACCGATGCTGTCGCGAAGCGCTTGCAGACGTCTTGGCGTATGTGAGGGGGGAACAGCCCCCGCCATAACCACCAGGCAGCTAACCGTTTGATGCGGGCACCAACGCCTACCTGCCCACCCCCGCGTCACCGCCGCCAAGGTTGTCCTCGAATCGCAATGGGACACTTGGCGGGTTTTTATGGCGTTCGGTGACGCGGTGGCTTCAGAGATTCCAGGCGTTGTGCGTCAGCTCGCTTTGGCCATGATCAGTTTCGACGGCGTGGCGGCCTCAAGGCAGATGGCCACGAACTTGGATGTCGGGGTGTGGCTGCCATCCCCGGTGCTTTCCAGTGGCACCAATGGGTTGACTTCGGGGTAGTAGGCGGCCGCTTGCCCTGCCGGGATATCAAATGCCAGCAAGGTGAAATTTTTAACCCGGCGCTCGTGTTCGTCATCCCAAATAGAAACAATGTCTACCAATTGCCCCGGCTTGAAGCCCAGTCGAATAATGTCGGCCTCATTCACAAACAGCACGTTGCGTTGGCCCTTTACCCCGCGATAGCGGTCATCCAGCCCGTAAATGGTGGTGTTGTACTGATCGTGCGAACGCATGGATTGCAGGATCAGGTCCGGCAGGCGGCCTGTCGCACGTGTGCGTTCGTCGACCAGATCCCGTGGCAGCACGTTGGGTTTGAAGGTGGCGCGACCCGCAGGTGTATTCCACTGGCGGGCACCTGCGGCGTTACCCAGATAGAACCCGCCGGGGTGTTGTACGCGGGTATTGAAGTCTTTGAAGCCTTGGATGGTGTCAGCGATCAGCTCGCGAATGCGGCTGTAATCTTCGATGACCCCGTTCCAGTCAATCGGGTGCCTTCCCAAGGTTGCCGCTGCGATGCCGGCAATGATCGCCGGTTCCGAACGCATTTGATTCGACAAGGGCTGCAACTGGCCATTAGAGGCGTGAACCATGCTGAACGAGTCTTCCACCGTGACCGCTTGCGGGCCTTGCGCCTGAATGTCGATGTCAGTTCGGCCAAGGCAAGGCAGGATCAGCGCTTCCTTGCCGTGCATCAAATGGCTGCGGTTGAGCTTGGTGCTGATTTGCACGGTCAGGTCGCAATTGCGCAGGGCCTGGGCCGTACGCGGGCTGTCGGGCGTGGCCTGGGCAAAATTGCCGCCCAGTCCGATAAAGACCTTGGCGCGCCCTTCAAGCATGGCGTGGATGGCTTCCACCACGTTGTGCCCGTTTTCACGCGGCACATTGAATTGGAAACGACGCTCCAGTGCATCGAGGAATGCCACGGGCGGGCGCTCGTTAATGCCCATGGTGCGGTCGCCTTGCACGTTACTGTGGCCGCGCACCGGGCACAGACCCGCACCGGGACGGCCAATGTTGCCGCGTAACAGCATCAGGTTGGCGATTTCCTGAATGGTCTGCACCGAGTGGCGATGCTGGGTGATGCCCATGGCCCAGCACATGATGACGTTCTTGCCTTTGAGGTACATGCGCGCGGCACGTTCGATGTCTGCCAGCGTCAGGCCCGATTGCTCGACCAGAGCGTCCCACGGGGTGTCATCCAGGCTGGCGATGTAGTCCAGCACGCCGGCGGTGTGTTCATTCAAGAACGCGTGGTCGAAGACCGCCGGCTCCCCAGCCGCCTGAGCGCCGCGTTCCCATTGCAGCAGGAACTTGGCCATGCCCCGCAACAGCGCCATGTCGCCGCCCAGTGCCGGGCGCAGGTAAGCGGTGTTGGTCGGGCGGTCACCGTTGGTGAGCATTTCCAGCGGGTGTTGTGGGTGCTGGAAGCGTTCCAGGCCGCGCTCTTTGAGCGGGTTGACGCACACCACTTGGGCGCCGCGCTTCACGGCTTCGCGCAGGGGTTCAAGCATGCGCGGGTGGTTAGTGCCGGGGTTTTGCCCAAGCACGAAAATGGCGTCGGCATGTTCGAAGTCATCGAACGTGACTGTGCCCTTGCCGACCCCCACGCTTTGCGCAAGCGCAACGCCGCTGGCTTCGTGGCACATGTTCGAGCAATCGGGGAAGTTATTGGTGCCGAAGGCGCGCACGAACAATTGATACAGATACGCCGCTTCGTTGCTGGCGCGGCCCGAGGTGTAGAACTCCGCCTGATGGGGGCTCGTCAGGTTCAGCAGGTGCTTGGCAACCAGCGCGAAGGCGCCATCCCACGTGATGGGTACATAGCGGTCGGTGGACGCGTCGTAACGCATAGGCTCGGTCAGGCGGCCCTGATATTCGAGCCAGTAATCGCTTTGCTCCAGCAGCGCGCTGACGCTGTGTTTGGCAAAGAACGTGGCATCGACCCGGCGCTTGGTGGCTTCCCAGTTAACAGCTTTGGCGCCGTTCTCGCAGAATTTGACCAGCCCGCTTTCCGGCGAGTCGCCCCAGGCACAACCGGGGCAGTCGAAACCGCCGTTCTGGTTGGTCTTGAGCATCATGCGCAGGTTTTTCAGGGCGTTGTCGCTGGTCAACCAGGCTTGCGCCACACTGATCAGCGCGCCCCAGCCACCTGCCGGGCCCTTATAGGGCTTGTAGCGAGGGGTTGGGGTTTGGTCGGCTTGATGATGAGTGCTCACGCGGGGTTCTCCTGCACCGGGCTGTACACACGCGGTGCGCTTTTTTGCGGCAGATGAATAAGGTTGAGGTTGTGGCGGCGGGCCCATTGCAGTGCCAGGCCCGTAGGCGAGGACAGGCTGATCAGGGTCTGGATGCCCGCGCGCAACACTTTTTGAATCAGTTCAAGGCTGCAACGGCTGGTGACAATCGCCGCGCCGCCGTTCAGGTCGATGCGTTGGCGCACCAATGCCCCGATCAACTTGTCGAGCGCGTTATGTCGGCCAATGTCTTCGCGGCCCATCAGCAGGTGGCCGCTGGCGTCCATGTAAACGGCCGCATGCACCGCGCCGCAGTGCTGGCCCAGCGGTTGAAACGCGCTGATGCGCTGGCGCAGGCCGTCAAGCCACTGCGCGGGCGGCAAGGGCGCACCGGGCAGGACGTTCAACTCGGGCAGCGCTTGCTCGACGGCTTCGACGCCGCACAGGCCGCAGCCGCTGGTGCCTGCCAGTTGGCGACGTTGCTGTTTGAGGTTCCAGAACGCACGGCTGGCGATTTCGACGTGGGCATACTGCGCCGAGCCCGCACCGCTGAGCGTGAGGTCATAAATATCGCTGGGGTCTTGAATGATGCCGCTGCCCAGGCTGAAACCGACGATGAAATCCTCAAGGTCAGTGGGCGTCACCAGCATCACCGCTTGATTGATGCCATTGAAGGCAATCGCCAAGGCGACCTCTTCGGCGAGGGCCGTTTCAGCACCGCTGCTGTGGTCCAGCGTGACGTAGTGGTAGTGCTGACTGGCAGCGGGCGCGGGCGAATCTTGGGCGGGCGCCGCGCACGTGGGGCGCTTGGCGTTCATAAGGCTGTGTACCGAGAGAATATTCAGGACTAAGGGTAGGCGCGACACTGTGTCGCGTCTAATCGCTAGTGCTGATCTATTGATAGATACCGTCGATCAAGAAGCGGTTGATGATTTCTGATACAGCGCGAAGCAGGCTTCCGCCAGCGCAGACCGTGGCGCTTCGCGGCGCATGATCAAACCCAGCGTGGCGAGGGTTTGCGCATCGGCAATCGGGTGCAGGCGCAGGTCGTCAGTCAGGGCTTCAAGGCCGCCTTCAAGCGGCATGACCGCGCAACACAACCCGCCATGCACGGCCTGCAACAGTTGATGAACCGCATCGGTTTGCAGCATGGGCTGCGGGGTCAGCCCGCGACTGTGGAAGTTGTGATCGATGGACTGGCGAAAATGCATGCCGCCACTGAGCAGCGCCAACGGCAATTCGATCAGCGCTTCCCAGCTCAACGGTTGCTCACCGAAGGTGAAGTGCCGTTGGTCGTACAAAAGCCCCATGCGGGTGTCGCCCAGGGTGAGCGAGTCGAAACGCTCATGGTCTAGCCGGTCGAGGTAGGAGACGCCCACATCCAGCTGATTGCGGGCCAATTGCTCCAGGATCTGTTCGGAACTCAGTGCGGACAACTCAAACCGCAGTTCGGGGTGCGCCTTGTGCATTTGTTGCAATAACGGCAGCGGGTCAAAACTCGACAACGGCACCACGCCCAAACGCAACGTACCGATCAGGTTGCCGCGGCACGCAGCCGCTTCGGCCTGCAAACCGTCGTAGGCGGACAACACGGTTCTGGCCCATGCCAGCACGCGCTCGCCGGGCGCGGTAAAGCTTTCAAAGCGCTGGCCGCGATTGACCAATTGCAAACCCAGCTCTTGCTCAAGGCTGCGCAGGCGCATGGACAGCGTGGGTTGGGTGATATGGCAGCGGGCCGCCGCCTGACCGAAATGACGGGTTTCATCGAGGGCGATCAGGAATTTCAGTTGTTTGATGTCCATGCTCGCTCCACGTGCAAATCGTCGGGGGATTTTAACGTGCCCGCCCCGGAACCTGCCTGTCCAATGTTGGTCTACGCTGTGTGTCTGGATATTCCAACCCTAGGAGCGTGAACGATGAGTATTTTTAGCTTTATCAAGGAAGCGGGCGAAAAAGTAATCGACTTGCTGACACCGGGCAAAGCCAACGCCTCGGAAGAACTCAAGAAGCACGTAGAAAAAGTAGGTTTGGGCAATCCGAACATCACCGCCACCGTTGAGGGCGACAAAGTGATCGTGACCGGCGAGGTCGCGACGCAGGAAGAGAAAGAAAAAATCATTCTGGCGGCGGGCAATATCGAAGGTGTTGCCAGCGTTGAAGACCACATCACAGTCACCGGCCCGGTGGTTGCAGCTTCGCGTTTTGTGGTGGTGAAAAAGGGCGACACCCTCAGCGCCATCTCACTCACGGTATACGGCGACGCGAACAAGTATAAAAAAATCTTTGAAGCCAACCAACCGATGCTCAAAGACCCGAACAAAATCTACCCGGGCCAGACACTGCGTATCCCTGAGTAAACCCTCGCGGTTTCGGCAGCGACTGCAGGTGTGCATGCACGTGTGTCGCTGCCCAGGTATGCGGTGGTGATCCCTCACCCACTTCAGCGGGCCTGACTCAAAGCCCTTCCAGCAAGTTGCGGTAATCCCCCAGCGCTGCAAATTCCTCGGTGTCTTTCGGGCCTTTTTTGCTGTCGGGCTGTTTTACGGCCAGCAAATGCCTCACGCCAAAATCCCGTGCACTGCGCAGAATCGGCAGGGTGTCGTCGATAAACAGGCTGCGCGCCGGATCAAACCCGATATCAGCGTGCAAGGCATCCCAGAACTGTGGGCTTTCCTTGGGGAAACCGTAGTCGTGTGAGCTGATCAGCCTTTCGAAGTAAGGCGCAAGTTCGATGCGTTCCAATTTCAAAGACAGCGAATCGCGGTGTGCGTTGGTGATCAAAATCACCCGCTTGCCGGCGTTTTTGATGGCGGCTAAAAATGTATCGGCATCAGGACGCAGGGCAATCAGGTCCGCGGTTTCGAGTTTCAACTCGCGCACCGGAATCTTCAGCTCGGCGCTCCAGAAATCCAGGCAATACCATTTCAATTGGCCGGCATTGCGTTCAAACAGCGGCATCAGCTCCAGTTCAGCCATGGCCCGGCTGATACCGTGCAGTTCGGCGTAGCGTTGGGGCAAATGTTCAAGCCAGAAGTGGTTGTCGTAATGCAGGTCGAGCAGCGTGCCGTCCATGTCCAGCAGAACGGTATCAATGTCGCGCCAAGGTAACGCTGTCATGCAAAACTTCTCCCGCAGTTGAAAAACATCCGACCAAGACAATCGGAAAAGCGGGGGTATAGTAACCCGTTCATATTGAGGAGCCGCTATGCGCCAAAAACCCACCGTACTCGCCCGTGAAATTGTTGCCAGTAGCCGATTGTTTCGTGTTGAAGAAGTGCAGTTGCGCTTTTCCAACGGCGTTGAGCGCACGTATGAACGGCTGGTGGGGCGCGGCAATGGTTATGGCGCGGTGATGATCGTGGCGATGATCGATGCCGAGCATGCCCTGTTGGTTGAAGAATATTGTGGCGGCACCGACGAATACGAAGTGTCGCTGCCCAAAGGGTTGATCGAGCCGGGCGAAGACGTACTCGCAGCGGCTGAGCGCGAGTTGAAGGAAGAAGCGGGCTATGGCGCCCGTCAGTTGGTGCACCTGACCGAGCTGTCACTGTCGCCGGGTTACATGAGTCAGAAAATCCAAGTGGTGCTGGCCACCGACCTGTATGAGTCGCGTCTGGAAGGCGATGAGCCGGAGCCCATGCGGGTCGAGACAGTGAACTTGCGCGAGCTGTCGACGCTGGTACAAAACCCGCAATTCACCGAGGGCCGTGCCTTGGCGGCGCTGTATCTGGCGCGGGATCTGCTGACCCAGCGCGGGGAATTTACGCTGTGAGCCTGCCTGTCCCTCAACTGCTTCAGGGTGTGATTCAACTGGTGCATCAGGCGGGTGACGCCATCTTGCCGTTCTGGCGCGCTGATGTGGCGGTCACCGCCAAGTCCGATGATTCGCCGGTGACAGCGGCGGATCTGGCGGCCCATCACGTGCTGCTCGACGGCCTGACTGCACTCGATCCGGGCATCCCTGTCTTGTCCGAAGAAGATGCCAACATCGCCCAAGACGTGCGTGCCGAGTGGTCCCGCTGGTGGCTGGTCGACCCGTTGGACGGCACCAAGGAATTCATTGCCGGCACTGAAGAGTTCACTGTCAATGTCGCCTTGATCGAGCACGGCCGTGTGGTGTTTGGCGTGGTGTCGATGCCTACCAGCGGCCGCTGTTATTACGGCGGCGCAGAATTGGGGGCGTGGCGCGCAGATGGCGACACGATCGAACCCATCACTGTACGCACCACCCCGCCTGCGGGCGAGCCGCTGACAGTGGTCGCCAGCCGTCGTCACTCCAGCCCGGAGCAAGAGAAACTGTTGGCCGGGTTGAGTGAGCATTTGGGTGAATTGACCCTGACCAGCGTCGGCAGCTCGCTCAAGTTTTGTTTGCTGGCCGAGGGCGCGGCCGATTGCTACCCGCGTTTGGCCCCGACTTCACAGTGGGACACCGCCGCCGCCCAAGGTGTGCTCGAAGGCGCGGGCGGTGTGGTGCTGCACCTGGACGGCCAGCCGTTCACTTACCCGGCGCGGGCATCGCTGCTCAATGATTCGTTTTTGGCGTTACCGGCAAACGCGCCTTGGCGCGAGACGCTACTGCAGCTCGCCCGCCCGACCGTAACCGGGATCGACCCTCGTCGCTGCCTTAACGGTGCAACACATACTGGCCGCTGAAACGGACGGCGTCTTCTTCGCCGTCCGCATTGATGACCCGGGTTTCCAGGGTCAGGCGCGCCCGGCCATGGCGTGTGTACATGCTCACAAACTTGGTCCAGGCCGCCTCGGCCGGTGCATCGCAGAGCACGATCGCGTCCTGCGTGACCGGCAGCGGGTAGCTGATGTGGCCTTCCTGAATCACGATGTGCCCGTCTTCGATGCCCGCTTCACGTAGTCTCAAGTGCAACCAGCCCCAGCCCGCCAGCACCGCGCCGCAGTACAAGCTGCCACCGAACATGGTGCTCTTGTGGTTGATGTTGGCCGTCAGCGGCAACTGCAGGCGCAGTTGCCGGTCATGCCAGCCGAGGACTTTGAGGCCCATTTCGCGGGTCAGCGGGATGTCGTGGTGGAGGATGGATTCCAGGTAACGACTGTCGCGGTTCATGCAGGCCTCTTTGGTCAAATCACTCAAGTTCATCGGGGTGGGCGTGGCTGCCGCTGTCGAACTGCAAACCGTATTTGCGTAGCTTGTCGTGCAGGGTTTTGCGCGGCACGCCTAAGGCTTCGGCCAGGCTGCGCATGGAGCTGTGAGAGCGTTCGAGTTCGGCCATGATCAGGCTTTTTTCGAAGTGCTCAACCTGCTCGCTCAGCTTGCCCGAACCCTCAAGGCTAGACGATGGCGGCGCCTCGGCCGTTTCATTGTCCAGGGCCAGCTCAAGGCCCAGCGCAAAGCGTTCCGCGACGTTTTGCAGTTCACGCACGTTGCCCGGCCAGGCGTGACGCAGCAGCAAGCTGCGCTGGGCCGGTTGCAGCACGTTGTGGGTCAGGCCGTGGCGGGCGCTGGCTTCGTCGGCAAAGTACTTGAACAGCATCAGCACGTCTTCGCCGCGCTCGCGCAACGGGGCAATGCGCAGCGGGGCAACGTTGAGCCGGTAATACAAGTCGGCACGAAAACGGCCCTGATCGGCGGCCTGACGCAAGTCTTCCTTGGTGGCCGCGATGACGCGGATATCCAGCGGGATCAATTGATTGCCGCCCAGGCGTTCAACGACACGCTCTTGCAGCAGGCGCAACAGCTTGACCTGTACATCGAGGCTCATGCTTTCGATTTCGTCGAGAAACAGCGTGCCGCCGTTGGCAAATTCGAATTTACCGATGCGGCGCTTTTGCGCGCCGGTGAACGCGCCGGGCTCGTGGCCAAAGAGTTCGCTTTCCACCACAGACTCGGCCAGCGCCCCGGCATTGATTGCCACGAACGGACCGTCGCGGCGGCTCGACAAGTCGTGCAATGCCCTTGCGACCACTTCTTTGCCGGAGCCGGTCTCACCCAGAATCAGCACATCGGCCTTGGTGGCGGCCAATGCGCCGATCTGTTCGCGCAGTCTCAGCATGGGGGGCGAGAGGCCGACCAGCCGCGTGCTCAGTTGCTGGCGGTCGCTCAGGGCCATGCGCAGGCTGCGGTTGTCCAGCACCAGCGCGCGCAAGGCCAGGGCGCGGCGCACGCCTTCCAGCAGCGCGTCGCTGGCAAAGGGTTTTTCCAGAAAGTCGTAGGCCCCGGCGCGCATGGCTTGGACCGCGAGGGGCACGTCACCATGACCGGTAATCAGCAGCACCGGCAGTTCCGGGTCCTGGGCGTGAAGTTCGGCCAACAGCTCAAGGCCGTCCATGCCGGGCATGCGGATGTCGCTGACCACCACGCCGGGCCAGTTGCGCTCGATGCGCGCGGCAATGCCGGTGGCCTCGGCCAGCGGCAGGACGTGAAGGCCAGCGAGGTCCAGGGTTTGATACAGCGCCTGGCGCAGATGCGGGTCATCGTCGATCAGGATGACCTGTACGTTTGAGTCGATGAATGAGCTCATGACCTGGAATCCTCTGAAGCTTGCAGGCTGACGCCCGGTGCGCCAGCGCGCAGTCGAAGGGTGATTAAGGCGCCGCCTTCCTTGTGGTTGGCAAACAGCAGTTCGCCGCCAAATGCACGAATCAGGGTGTCGCAAATGGCCAGCCCCAGGCCTAGCCCCTGCGTGCGGGTCTTGGTCGTGTAAAACGGTTCGCCCGCGCGGCCCAGCGCCTCCATGCAGAACCCCGGCCCGTTGTCGCGGATGCACACCGTGACGCCTTCCTGAGTGGACTCGGCGCTTAGCCACAATCGTCTCGGCGGGCCTTTTTCGGTCAGCGCGTCGAGGGCATTGGCCAGCAGGTTGCCCAGCACTTGGCGCAGGCGCGTTTCACCGGCTTCAACCCAGAGCGTGGCGGCAGGCAAGTCGCGAATCAACTCGACTTCCATGCTGCGCCGGCGTTTGGCCAGCAAAGCCAGCGCGTCATCCAGCGCAGGTTGCAGCGCGACGCTTTCCGGCGCGTGCCGATCGCGCCGCGCAAACGCGCGCAGGTGAGCGATGATCGAGGCCATGCGCCCGGTCAGCTCATTGATCAGCTTGAGGTTGCCGCGGGCGTCGTCGATGCGCTGATGGTCCAGCAAGACTTCGGCATTTTCGGCATAACTGCGGATGGCGGCCAGAGGCTGATTCAACTCATGACTGATGCTCGCTGACATGGTGCCCAGCGCAGACAGCTTGCCGGCCTGCACCAGATCGTCCTGCGCGCGCACCAGTTCTTGTTGCGCATGTTCGCGTTCCAGCACTTCTTCACGCAGGCGTCGGTTCAATCCTTCCAGGTCGCTGGTGCGCTCTGCCACGCGCATTTCCAGCTCACGGCGGGCCTTGGCTTCAAAGGCGATACGCTCCAGATAATGTCGGCGCCGTTGCATCATCAAACCGATCAGCAGCATGACCACCAGCAGCGTGGCGCCCCCAATGGCCAGCACGGTGCGAACGGGGCGGTCGATCAAGGTGCGCGGCGCGAGGATGTTGACGCTCCAGCCGGTCTCGTCGATGTCCTGGGTTTGTACCAGCCAGTTGCTGAGGTTCAGGTTCAGCGGCTTCGGGTCGCGGGTCGGGTAGGGCAGGATGGCAAAGATCGACTGCTGTTCCTGCTGTGACAGTTCGCGGGTGGCCCTGAACCGCCACTCCGGGCGCGAGGTCAGAATGACCACGCCATTGGGGTCGGTGACCATCAATTGTTCCGGGGTCTGGCCCCACAGGCGCTCGGTGTGATCGAGGTCGACCTTGACCACCAGCACGCCGATTTTCTTGTCACCGTCGAGCACGGGCGCGGCAAAGAAATACCCGCGTTTGCCCGAGGTGGTGCCCAGCCCGAAGAAGCGCCCCAGCTTGCCGTCCATCGCTTCGCTGAAATACGGGCGAAAGGCGAAGTTGCGGCCGATAAAGCTGTCCTGTTTGTCCCAGTTGGAGGCGGCGAGGGTGTCGCCGTGGGCATCCATCAGGTACATCACCTCGGCACCCGTCTGGGTGCTGATGTCATTGAGTAACTGGTTGGCGTGGCTGAGGATTTTCGGGTTTTCCGGGTCTGCCAGCAGCGCGCGCAGGGCCGGCAGTTCGCCGAGGATTTGCGGCAGCACTTCATAGCGATGCAGCGTGCCCAGCAGGTTGGCGACGTAGAGATCCAGGGTCTGGCGATTTTGCCCGGCCAGCTCGCTGCGGTAATAGCGTTCGGCCAGATGCTGCAACGGCCACAACAAGGGCGCCAGGCACAGGGCCAGCAAGGCGAGGCTGCGCCAGCGGGGTCTGCGAGGCACGGGAGGGGTTTTGATCATGTTGAAACTACGCCGCAAAAGTACGGCGCAGTATACCTGCGGATTTTAGCCATCCGCGCCCGATGTTTAGCCTTGCTCGGCCATGCATGTGCGCAACGCCGTGTGCCAGTCGGGCTGAGTAACGCCCCAGTCGGCCGCTAGCCGACTGCAATCCAGTCGTGAATTAAGCGGGCGTTTGGCGGGGGTTGGGTAGTCGCTCGAAGGGATGGCTTCGAGCACGGCGCACGGCTTGCCCAAGGCAATCAGCTGTTCGCCGATGGCCTGGGCAAACCCGAACCATGAGGTTTGGCCATGGGCCGTGAGGTGATAAACGCCCCAGGGGCCGGGGTGGCCTGTTTGCCAGCGCTCAATTAACGCGCGCGTGCTCTGGGCAATGGTGCCCGCCCACGTAGGCGCGCCGATCTGGTCGGCCACGATGCGCAGTTCCGGCTTTTCTTGCAGCAAGCGCTGCATGGTCAGCAGGAAGTTTTTACCGTGGGAGGAATACACCCAGCTGGTGCGCAGTATCAGGTGCTGGCAGCCCGTCGCCGCGATGGCTTTTTCGCCCAACGCTTTACTGTGGCCGTAGACGCTCAGCGGGTGGGTGATGTCGTCTTCGGTGTAGGGCGTTTCTTTACTGCCATCGAACACGTAGTCGGTGGAGTAATGAATCAGCGGGATGCCCAGTGCCTTGGCTTCTTCAGCGAAGATGCCGGGCGCAGTGGCGTTGATCGCATTGGCGGCATCAACGTCGCTTTCGGCCTGATCCACGGCCGTGTAGGCGGCCGCGTTGATGATCAGGTCGGGCGCGTGGGCCCGCACCTGCGCACGTATTTGCTCGGGCTGGCTCAGGTCCAGCTCATCGCGTCCCAGCACAATCAGCTCGCCCATATCAGCCAGACGTTTTTGCAGTTCCATGGCCACTTGGCCGGTTTTACCGCTAATCAGTATTTTCAATTCAGGCGAGCCCACGGTCATGCAATCAGGTCTTTGGGTTCTGTAGAGCCTAGACGCTCGCCCTGATAACTGCCGTCCTGAACGCGCTGGCACCACTCAAGGTTGTCCAGGTACCACTGCACGGTTTTGCGCAGGCCGGTCTCGAAGGTTTCTTCCGGCACCCAGCCCAGCTCGCGTTCGATCTTACTGGCGTCGATGGCGTAGCGCTGGTCGTGGCCCGGACGGTCTTTGACAAAGGTAATCAGGTCAGCGAATTGCGCCACGCCCGCCGGGCGCTGTGGCGCCAGTTCTTCAAGCAGGGCGCAGATGCCGCGCACCACGTCGATGTTCTTTTGTTCGTTGTGGCCGCCAATGTTGTAGGTCTCGCCCACCACGCCTTCGGTCACGACTTTAAGCAGGGCGCGGGCATGGTCTTCCACGAACAGCCAGTCACGCACTTGCAGGCCATTGCCGTAGACCGGCAGTGGTTTGCCCGCCAGGGCATTAAGAATCACAAGCGGGATCAGTTTTTCCGGGAAGTGGAACGGGCCGTAGTTGTTCGAGCAGTTGGTCAGCAGCACCGGCAAGCCGTAAGTGCGGTTCCAGGCGCGCACCAGGTGGTCCGAAGCGGCTTTGCTGGCCGAGTACGGCGAGCTGGGGGCGTACGGGGTGGTTTCAGTGAACAGGTCATCGACGCCATGCAGGTCGCCATACACTTCGTCAGTGGAAATGTGGTGGAAACGGAACGCACTTTTCGCCGGTTCTGCCAGCGTGAGCCAATAAGCGCGCGTGGCTTCCAGCAGGCTGTAGGTGCCGACGATGTTGGTCTGGATGAAGTCCGAAGGGCCGTCGATGGAACGGTCAACGTGGGATTCAGCCGCCAGGTGCATGATCGCTTCTGGCTGGAAGCGCTCGATTACGGCGCTGACGGTCGCCTGGTCGACGATGTCGGCCTGCACGAACTCGTAGCGGGTGTTGGTGGCGATGCTTTGCAGCGATTCAAGGTTACCGGCGTAGGTCAGTTTGTCGAGGTTAAGCACCTCGTGCCCGGTGTTCTGGATCAGGTGACGGATCAGAGCTGAACCAATAAACCCGGCGCCGCCGGTGACTAAAATGCGCATGTGGATATCCCTTATTCCCTGACGGTGTACAAACAATTGGCGCATAGCTTGTGGGGATGTGCAGGGCGGTGCAAGTGCTACGGTGTGGCCACAAGGGCGCAGGTGACAGGCGGGGTAAGCTTTTCAGGGGTATTTATCGATATATATCGGTTAAACGACCAAAAAAATCCTGCCCATCCTCTGAAAGCGTTTTAAAAATGGATATTTGTCGGCTATAAGTGGGCAGCGTGTTGACGTGCCTCTGAGCGGCGTCCACTGTTCTTTGATGGCGGGCCGTGCGCTGGCTCAATCCAACCTCGACGGATTTTCGGAGTCCTGATTTCAATGACCACTCTTTTGCACAGTTCGCCCCGCGCAGACGGTTTCTACATGCCGGCCGAATGGGCGCCGCACACCCAAACCTGGATGATCTGGCCCGAGCGCCCGGATAACTGGCGTTTGGGTGGCAAGCCGGCGCAGGCCGCGCACGCGGCGGTGGCCAAGGCCATCGCGCGCTTCGAGCCGGTGACGGTCTGCGTGTCTGCCGGCCAGTACGAAAATGCCCGTGCCCGCCTGAATGTGCCGAATATTCGTGTGGTCGAGATGTCCAGCGATGACGCGTGGGTGCGTGACAGCGGCCCGACGTTCGTGATCAACGACCACGGTGAAGTCCGCGGTGTGAACTGGGATTTCAACGCATGGGGCGGTTTTGAAGGCGGCCTGTATGCGCCGTGGAACCGCGACCAGCAGGTGGGCAGCAAGGTGCTGGAAATCGAGCGGTGCCCGCGTTATTACACCGAACGTTTCGTGCTCGAAGGGGGCTCGATCCATGTGGATGGCGAGGGCACGCTGATTACTACGGCCGAGTGCTTGCTCAATCGCAACCGCAACCCGCATTTGTCCCGCGAAGAAATCGAAGACGTGCTGCGTTCCAACCTGGCGGTGAGCAAGATCATCTGGCTGCCGGACGGTCTGTTCAACGACGAAACCGACGGCCATGTGGATAACTTCTGCTGCTACGTGCGCCCCGGCGAAGTGCTGCTGGCCTGGACCGACGACGAGCGCGACCCGAACTACGTGCGCTGCCATGCGGCCATGAAGGTGTTGTTGACCAGCACCGACGCCAAAGGCCGCCCGTTTGTCGTGCATAAAATGCCGATTCCGGGGCCGCTGCACGCCACCCAGGAAGAGTGCGACGGCGTCGACAAAGTGGTGGGCAGCCAGGACCGCAATCCTTCGGAGCGGCTGGCCGGTTCTTACGTGAACTTCCTGATCGTCAACGGCGGCATCATCGCCCCAAGCTTTGATGACCCGATGGATGCGCAAGCCAAGGCCATCCTGCAAGACCTCTTCCCGCAGCACGAAGTGGTGATGGTGCCGGGCCGCGAATTGTTGCTGGGCGGCGGCAACATCCACTGCCTGACGCAACAACAGCCAGCCCCCCACAAGGCTTGATCCAGACGCTTCGTCGTCTTGTTGGATGAATAAATAACCCGCCGCTCGCCAGAACGGCGGGTTTTTTGTTTCAGGTCAAAAGGTGAGTCCGTAATGACGCGTATAAAAGGGTGAAAAGAGTTTGTTAAAAATCTTGAAAGGGAGCCATGTCTGGGCATGTCGCGCTGCTCGCGGCGATGTTCTGTCACACACCTTGAGTACATTTGCCGCTCAAGTACCTGGAGAGCGCTGTCATGAACGTATTGTGCGAGCGAGGTTCGCGACCACAACCTGTGAGTCACGAGTCGCTGATCGTTCTGGCCAATTGGTTTAAACGCAAAGGACCTTGCAACACGCCAGGCCAGTCTGCCTATCAACTTCTTCGCGAACGCTACCCGGCCGGGTTGTTCAGCGAGGCAGAACTGGAGGCCCTGTCGGGAGTATTGATGAGTTGAACGGTTGACTGTCACCGTTGGCGAGGCACGAGGTCGTGAAGACGGTGCCCCAGGCAACCCCGCGTTGCTCGCCACGGTGACAGGTTCAACGGTTAGAAGCTGTATTTGCCGGTTACCACCAGGCTACGAGGTTCGCCGGGCATGATTTGCGAGCCGCTGGTGGCGGACGCGTAATAGTCGCGGTCAGTGAGATTGGTCAGCGCGCCGCTGACTTCCCAGTCTTTTTCCCGATACCCCGCCAATGCATCCCAACGGCCATAACCCGGTAATACCACCGTGTTCTGGTTATCGGCAAAGCGTTGCCCCACCAACGTCAGACCCGTTTCGGCGTACCAGCCCATTTCCGGTTTCCAGGTCAGGAACAAGCTGCCGTTGTGCTTGGCCACACCATTGATGCGCTTGCCTTCAAAGCCGTTGTTGTCCTTGACCACGGTGGCGTCCTGCACGCCGACGCCCCCGCGCATGTACCAGTTGCCGCCCAATTTGCCGCTGGCCGTCAGCTCGATGCCGCGCGAACGCTGCAAGCCCGACAGCAATGTGATTTCCGGGTTTTCCGGGTCTTTGGTGCGACGGTTGTAAAGCTCCAGTTCATAAACCGCCAGCGTGGTGCTCAGGCGCTCGTTCAGCCAGTCGCTTTTCACGCCGATTTCTTTTTGCTTGGTCAGCTCGGGGCTCAGGTCGTTGGTGTTGCCCGCGGCGCCCGGCGTAATGCCGATCAAACCGCCGCCCACCGGGGAGAAGGTTTTGGTCCACGAGGCATAGAAGGAGTGGTTTTCCAGCGGCGTCCAGACCACCCCCAGGCGCGGGCTGGTGCCGTGACTGTTGCGGGTTTCCGAGAGGTTTTTCAGGTTGCTGGTGGTGTCGACTTCAAACCGGTCATGGCGCAAACCGGCCAGAACCTGCCATTGATCGTTGAGGCGGATCTGGTCCTGGACATACAGGCCCTGACTGTCGACTTCGGTGTGGTTGTCGCTGGACAGCACCAACGGGCCGGTCGGGCGAAGGCGGCGATCCGGGTTGTACAGGTCAACGCCCGGCACGCCCTTGGCGCTGTACAGTTTGGGGTCACGGCGCTGGCTGCCCAGCTCCAGGCCGGTCAGCACGCGGTGTTCCAGCCCGAACGTATCAAACACGCCTTCGATTTCGAGATTGTTGAAGACATTGCGGGTGGTCATGTCCTGCTGCCAGCTCTGGCGGTTCACCTTGCGGGTCTTGGCGTCGTAGCCGGTCAGGTAGGTGTTTTCGAACTGGCTGTCGAGTTTGAAAATGCCCAGGGTGTGGCGCAGTTGCCAGTTCTCGTTCACGTCATAGCTGAGCCGCGAACGCAGATTTTGGGTCTTATCGTCGATGAAATCGTTTTGCCCGCCATACGTGGTGCCACGGCTGACATCGGCAGGCCGTCCGCCAACGCTCGGGATGCCCCGGTCCGGGGTGCGGTTGTAGCGGCTGTATTCGTACTGCACCAACCAATTGAGGTTCGGGGTGATTTGCCAGCTCATCGACGGCGCAAACAGTTGGCGGTTGCCGCTGACGTGATCGCGGAAGCTGTTTTTGTCTTCGTTGCCCATGTTCAGGCGCAGGCTGAGGGTGTCGCTCGGGTCGGCGCTGAGGTCGGCGTACAGGCTGCGCAAATCGTCCGTGCCCCCTTGCGCCTGAATGCTGGACGGGCGCCCGTATTGAGGGGTTTTGCTGACGCGGTTGATGATCCCGCCCTGACTGCCGCGGCCATACAGCACGGCGGCCGGGCCTTTGAGCACTTCGATGCGTTCAATGTTGTGCAAGTCGCGCACGTACTGGCTGTCGTCGCGAATGCCGTCGAGGTAGAAATCGTTGCTGGCGTCGAAGCCGCGAATGCGCAGGCTGTCGAAGCGTGTGTCCGCCGTGCTGCTGACGTTGGGAATGCCGCTCAGGGCCTGGCCCAGCGTGTTGATGCCGTACACCATCACGTGACTGGTTTTGACCGAATCAATGGCCTGCGGCACATAGCGTGCAGGCGTCGCGGTACGGGTCGCGGTCGTGACTTCTTTGACCCGCGGGTCATCGAGTTCGGCTTCGGCGGCATTGACCGAGGTTTCGGGAAGGGTGGTGGCAGCGGAACTGAATCCGACGTACAGGCATGCACACAGCCCCCATGTGAAGGGCGTAAAGCGGCAGAGGGAACGCATGGTTGAGAAACTTCCGTGAAGGTTAAGGCAGGTTCTATTTTTTAGGGTGCGAATGGTAATGGTTCTTGTTAGTAGCTGTTTATCATTACCAGTCGCTTCAACGGAAAGTTTGTGTCTGAATGTTGCTGTAACGATTAACCCGTAGTAAACAATCGATCTGAACGATTCACGAAACACACTAAACACCCATTCAGCGTTTTTCGGGGCAGGTCTCGGCGCTAGGATCTGTTCCCGTTTCAAGGCAAGCCACGTCGCGGCTGCCATGAAACGCAGACAGCCCCAGGCTTGCCGCCTTATTTTCACTTCGCTTGAGACCGTTCATGACCGCTGCTACAACCTTGCATTACATCTACGACCCCCTGTGCGGATGGTGCTACGGCGCCAAGCCGTTGATTGACGCTGCCCGCGAGATTGTGCCGGTGGTCGCCCACAGCGGCGGCATGATGACTGGCAGTCATCGCCGCCCGGTGTCCACACAGTTGCGTGACTATGTAATGCCCCATGACAAACGCATTGCCGAGTACACCGGACAGGCGTTTGGCGACGCGTATTTCGAAGGTTTGTTGCGTGACACCCGCGCGGTGTTCGACTCGGCGCCGCCGACCACTGCGATTTTGGCCGCCGAGCAACTGGCCGGGCGCGGCCTTGAACTGCTGGGGCGTTTGCAGACGGCCCACTATGTAGAAGGGCGCCGGATTGCAGACGAAGACGTACTGATGGCCGTGGCGGCGGAAATGGGCCTGGAAGTGGACGCGTTTCTAACGGCTTATGACGCGTGCAACGGCGAAGTGACGCACGCGCACTTCAAGGCCAGTCGCCGGCTATTGGCCGATGTCGGCGGGCAGGGTTTCCCGACCCTGGTGCTAGAGCGGGCGGGGCAGTACCACGTCGTGGATGTGAGCCCCTGGCTGGGCAAGCCGCAGGCCTTTGCCCACTGGCTGCGACAACAAGACGCTGAGGGCGCCAAAGACCCCTCCAACCCTGCGCCAGCCTGCGGCCTGAACGGGTGTGCAGAGCCCTGAACGCGTTGATCCCCATTGATCGCGCGACATTCGAAGGCCCTAGAAGTTTCATCAAATTGACACCCGGATGTAACGACGGCTAGGATTCCTGCCAACGCCTGTGGCTATAAGCCATACACCAACTCTTCGAAAGGCCTGCATTGCGTCTTCGTGCGGGCCTTTTTGTTTTTGTGAAGCAACCACCACTCAATGTTTCAGCTTGAAACCCACAGCGCGCCTTTATCCAGCAATAAGGAAAATAATATGTTGAACAAACGGATAGGTCTTCTCGCGTTGGGCGTACTCAGTGCTACCCAGGCCATGGCTAACGATCAAGCTGACGCAAAAGGTTTTGTAGAAGACAGCCATCTGAATGTGCTGGCGCGTAACGCCTACATCAGCCGTGACTACAAAAACGGTGTAGACCGCAAAGCCGAGTGGGGCCAAGGCTTCCTGGGCACGTTCACCTCCGGCTTCACCCAGGGCACCGTGGGTGTGGGTGTGGACGCTTTCGGCATTTACGCCCTTCGTCTGGGCAGCGAGGGTAACCTCAGCGGCGCGGGCGGTATCGACTTCTTCAAGGTGGGCGATAGCGGCAAAGCGGCCAAAGACATCGCCAAAGCGGGCGCTGCGGTGAAATTCCGTGTGTCCAACACCGTGCTCAAGTACGGCGACCAAATGCCTGCTCTGCCGGTGCTGATGTACGACAACTCGCGACTGATGCCAGAAAGCTTCACCGGCACCTTACTGACCTCCAAAGAAATCGACGGTCTGGAAATCAACGTCGGTCGCTTCACTGCCGAGTCGCGTAAAAGCGCTGACGCCCGTGACAGCGGCGACCTGAAAAGCATCAACGTGTTCGGCGGCAGCTACAAGTTCACCGACAACTTCTCCGCCTCGTTGTACGCCTCCGACATGGAAGACGTGCTGCGCAAGCAATACCTGGGCATGACGTACGTGCTGCCGCTGCAAGACAAACAGTCGCTGACGTTTGACTTCAACGGCTACCGCACGCACGTCAACTCCGATTACGCGCGCGATGTGCTGGAAGTCGACGGTCAGGACAACAAAATCTGGAGCCTGGCGACCACCTACGCATTTGGCGCTCACTCGTTGATCCTGGCGTACCAGCAAAGCACCGGTGAAATCGGCTACCCGTACGGCGGCTATCGCAATGCGGGCGGCGTGGGCGACGGCGGCAACACCATCTTGCTGGCCAACTCCTACTGGTCCGACTTCAACGCCAAGGACGAACGTTCGTGGCAAGCGGGTTATGGCTTCGACTTCGGCGCCGTGGGCATTCCGGGTCTGACCTACAACATCGCTTACGTTCGCGGCAGCAACATCGACGACGGTTCCGACCGTGGCCGTGGCACCGAGCGCGAAATCTACAACCAGGCCAAGTACGTTGTACAAAGCGGCCCGGTCAAAGACCTGAGCGTGCGTGTACGCGGTTCGTGGTTGCGCGTGTCGAACAACGCCGACAAGTACAACAAAGAAGGTAACGAGCTGCGCGTCTTCGTTGATTACCCGATCAACGTGTTCTGATGCCGTCGGCCTGACCAACAGGCGCAACAGCTGAACGAAAAACGCCCCGAGCCGGATCACCGGTCGGGGCGTTTTGCTGTTCAGGGCTGGCAGGTAATCGGTTGATCGCGCCACCGGCGCCAGGCCTGTTCCAGGCCGCTGCCGTGGCGGGCGCCGGGTACGACAACCGCTTGCAGACAGCGCGCAGTGCCCAAGGCGTCACGGTAACGGGCGAGCAATTGCGGCGGCACGATGCGGTCATCGCTGCCCACAAAATGCCGCTGCACGATCTGCGTCAAGCGCTGGCGCCTGTCCAGGGGGTCCAGCGATCCGGTCAGCGGGCTGAGCTGTTGCAGCGTCACCCACTGGCGCGGGCTGAGATTGCCGGCCAGGGTCTGCACTTGCGCAACATCCTCGCGCTGGCTGGCCAGCAGCAATGCCAGCGCGGCGCCGCCTGAATAGCCCACCAACTCAAACGCCTGATTGCCCAGCCGTGCCTTGATCTGATCCAGCGCCTGATCGAGGCTCGACAGCACCTCGGGGCTGAAACGTCGGTCCGTCCACATCACCGGCGTGCAGGCGCGGGCGCTGACAAACTGACACGGCCGGGCCAGATACACACTGGGCACGGGATCGCTGAACGCAAGGCGAGCCATCATCAGGTCGTGAGGGCTGGGGTCCAGGCTGGGCTGGCGCGACGTTGCCCAGGCATGGCCGTCACCTTCCAGGTACACGCGAATGCGCGACGAAACGGGGGCTGACGAAGGCAAGGCCACCATCAGCGGGAAATGTGGGGTGTGGATAACTTCAAGTCGTTGCTGATGGCGTGAAGCCTGTTCCTGCAACGCCTGAAGTGGCGTCTGACAACCGCCGAGCAGGGCGCTGATACACAGCGCCATGCCCCACGGCCAGACACCGACCCGCGAGCGCGGGTTGGGGCCTGAAGGCTTCATCAGAAGTCGTAACGCACTTTGGCCGAGAACGTATCGGCGTCGAAACCTGATTTGCCGACATAGTCGTAATTCAGGCCCAGTGTCACGGCACCCAGACGGTAATCGGCACCGATACCGGCTTCGTAGCTGTTACGCACAGCGCCAGCGCCGCTGGTGACGAACGGCGTGTTGCCGAGGGTGAAGGTCGACGTGCTGCTGGCTTCGTCAGCGGCAAAATCGTGGAACGCCATCAACTTGGCCTGTGGCGTGAGGGTGCCCTGACCCAGCGGGTAGCTGGCCGCGACCCGGAACCCTGCGCCCAGTTCGGCCACTTCGTAGCGCTGATCCTTGACCTTCAAGGCAGCCGACGAACCTTTTTCGCGGTAGCCATCGATGTCCACCAGGCTGTAGCGCGCAGCGATGCGTGGCTCGATCAGCAGGTCGGGCGTGATGTGGTAGGTGTAACCGCCCACCAGGTTCACGCCGAACAGGTTGCTGTCGTAGTCGGCCTTGGCTTTGGTGTTACCGATGTTGCGCTGGCTGTCGTTGTCGTTCATGCCGTACGTCAGCGCAGCGTCAACGAAGTAATTGCCTTGCTCAAAACCGCCGTACAGCGTGAATGCGTGGCTGTCGACTTCAGTCTTGCTGCCCGCCTTGCCATTCACATCGGTGTTCAGGTAGCTGTACGCCAGACCCAGCGTCAGTTGATCGTTGAGCTTGCCGTCCGCACCGACCGCGATCCCGCGGCTGTACGCATTAAACCCGGCCACGCCATCGCGCATGTCCTGGTTGGCATCGCTGTACAGGGTTTGCACCCAGACGCCGGTTTCCTTGAGCGTGTCGCCCGAAGACAGGCCGCGTCCGCCGCCGGTACGGTTGCCCGTCACGTTGCTGATCAGGGTCTGGCTGGTGGTCGCCGCTTGGGTTGCGCCGCCGTTCACGTCAGGCGCCAGTTGTTCCGCCAGCTTTTTCAGCGCTTCAGGGTTATTGGACGCGTTGACGTAGTGCTGGAACAGCGGGTCTTGCGGGCTCAGCATGGCCAATTGGCGAGTGACTTCGGTGAACGCGGCGCCCGCTTGTTGCGCATTGTGCGAGCCGCCGATGTCAGCGATGACATTGCCCACTTCCGCCGCGCCTTTGGCAGTGACCTTGCTCACAATCTGGTTGTTCTCGACCACGTAGCTGTCGACATTCAGCAGCGACGAACTGCTGGTGACGGTCAACCCGTTGTCTTGCAGGTCATTGGCTTGCACCAGCGTGTAGGTGGTGCCATCGGTACGGAAATCATTGCCTTTGGCGGCCAGCTGGATCTGCGAACCTTTGCCGAATTCAGCCGTACCACTGACCGCCAGTACTGGGCGGCGGGCATCGGTGGCAGCGCTCAGGTTCAGCCCCAGCGACGAATTGCCAGCAACGTACAGGTTGCCGTCCAGCGTGGTGTGAGGCAGGCCGAGGTCCAGGTGCGCGGGCGACGAGGCGCTGCCGACATCCACCCAGCCATTATTTTTCATGCGGATGTTGGCGCCGTCAGCCGTGGTGTCGGTGCCCGTGAACGCAGCGTTGCCGGTCACTTCGATCATGCTCAGATCGATCAGGTTGCCGGTGGTCTTGCTGCCGTCAGCCAGTGTCAGGTACACGCGGCCGTCGCTTTCCGACGCATCTACCGCTTCGTCCTGGGACAAGAGGGTGCCGTTGTTGACAACCTTCAGCGCGCCGCCCTGATTGATGCCATCGATATCAAAACCGCCGATCACAATGGCGGCGTCTTGGGTCTGAATCAGGCCGTTGTTAACGATATGCGCTTGCTCGCTGGCAAAGCTGACGCCGTCGGCGCGAATGCCTTCGGCATCTTCGCCCATGGCAATGATGGTGCCGTTGTTCTCGATCCCGCGTACATCGGCGCGGTCGTTGACATTACTCACGCCGTTCCAGCGCTCGGAGCTGGTCACATCAACGGCGGTGCTGCCGGCACCGGTCACTTGAATCAGGCCGTTGTTGATGAATCGGCCGTCCAGCTGGCCGCCTTCCATTTGAAAGGCTTTGGCATCGGTGCCTTCAGCAATGATCTTGCCCGAGGCAGTGTTTTTGACGTCGCCCTTGATGTGCGTCGAGCCCGAAATGTACAGGGCGCGCGAAACATCGCGGTAATCCTCGCCTACGTCCGGGTCACCTTTGGCGCTCAGCAGACCCTCGTTGATCACGTCACCACCCACGACGGCAGGATCGACCAGCCACGCGGTGGCGCCGTTGCCTTGGGAAGTAACACTGCCTTTATTGATCAGGTTGCCGCCGACCGTGTTGTTGGCCCACATCACGTCGCCGTTCGACGGGTTGGGGTTGTACCAACTGTCCATGTCGATACCGCCACCCGAGCTATTGCTTGAAGTAATCGTGGCGTTGAAGACCAGGTCTTTGGCGAAGTCCGAACCCAGGATATGAAGCGCGTCCACACCCTCTTGGGTGTGATTCATCGACCCGGTGATTTCGACGTTTTCGCTGAACTGCTGGCGTTCGAGGGTCAGGCCGGCATCGGTCAGTTGCAGCGTTTGCGCATGAACAGGCAGGGCACAGGTCGTGATGGCGAGAGCAAGCAGGCTTTTACGGAATAGAACAGGGGACACAAATTCTTCCTTAAACATCGGCTGATAATCCAGGCGCTTCCATGCATGTGCTTTTTAAAGCGAATGATGGCCAAGCGCCACACACAAAAGCGCGGCGATCTTAAAGGAGATGATGGCTAATTAACACTGTTGAGTGATGGCAATCATTCACTACGGGACATGACGGGCAGGGCGCTGCGAATCCGTAAGCGGGCTGCTTGCAGGCAACAGGGAATGCCTCGGGTCGCTAGGCAGGGAAGGCCGTACGATGGGGGTTTTTCAGCACACACAAAAAAGGCCTACCTTGCGGTGAGCCTCTTTCGGTGTTTCGTATGCAGTTAGGCCGGTTTCCCAGCACTGATTGCATGGACTGCGCCTAAACAGTCGTGAGGAGTGACATCCTCCTGCTGATGGGTCACTGGGAATCGGTTCCACCCGTCCACGATCAGTCTCCGCTCGTCAAGTTGCATACTGGTATAGAAGACTGAGTACAATCCCTGCACGTATCTTTTTTCTTCGACCTTTTGCAGCTACGTGAAGCGGGCTGATCATTTAGGAAGTCTTTGATGTCACTCAATCCCCACACCCTTGAAGACCTGCCCTCGCTGGTTGAATCTGTCGAGCTCGAATGCAAGCTCGCTCAGGGGCAGGATGGGAAGGGAGAGTTGCCTAAGGATTTCTGGTTGACCTACTCTGCTTTTGCTAACACTCAGGGTGGGGTGGTACTGCTTGGCGTGCGCGAAAAGGATGGGCAGTTCAGCGTTGCAGGCCTATCAAATATCGAGAAAGTCCGTACTGACCTGTTCAATACCCTCAACAATCCGGCCAAGGTCAGTGTCAATCTGCTGACTGACCGGGAGGTGGTCGTCAGAGAGCTGGAGGGAAAACAGGTACTTGAAGTGAAAATTCCGGCGGCGTCACGTAAGCAGAAGCCGGTATTTCTCAATGGTCAGCCCCTAGGTAACACTTATCGTCGATTACATGAGGGGGATCGGCGCTGTTCTGAGGAAGATGTGCGCCGCATGTTCGCAGAGCAAGTGGAGGACTGTCGGGATGAGCGGATTTTGCCGAATTACGACTTCGCGGACATTGACCCGGACAGTCTGCGTATCTACCGCCAGATGCTTAGCGACATAAAGCCAGGCCATCCGGCGCTGGAGCACCAAGGGATTGAGTTTCTCCGACAGATAGGAGGTTGGCGTAAGGACCGCGCGAACGGAGTCGAAGGGCTGACTCTGGCAGGTTTACTCATGTTCGGACGCTGGCTCTCAATCCAGGAGAGTGTTCCTCATTACTTTGTGGACTATCAGGAACGGCCCCACGCTAAAACAGAACTACGGTGGGTGGATAGACTCGTGCCTGATGGAACGTGGTCAGGAAATCTGTTTGATTTCTACCGGCGGGTTTATCGCAAGTTGGTTGAGGACCTAAAAGTACCCTTCGCTCTCAAAGGTGATCAGCGCCAAGATGACACTCCGGTACATGAGGCTTTGCGCGAGGCTTTGGTTAATACCTTGGTCCATGCCGACTATACCGGGCGGGTTTCTGTGTTAGTCGTGAAGCGTCCTGACTTGTTTGGCTTTCGCAATCCAGGCGGCTTACGTTTACCCCTTGAGCAGGTGTTGCAAGGTGGCATCAGCGATTGCCGTAACAGGCTAATGCACCAAATGTTCCTTCTTATCGGCCTTGGCGAGCGTGGTGGTTCTGGGGTTCCAAAAATCTACAGCGGATGGCGCAGCCAGCATTGGCGACCGCCGGCCCTTTATGAAAAGCCCGAGCCCGAGCAAACCCTTCTTGAGCTTCGCATGTTGGACTTGCTCCCAGAGGGGGTGGTGGAGCAGCTACGAGAGCGATTTGGTGTTCGTTTCGAGAGCTTGGAACACACTGCCAGGTTGATCTTGGCCACGGCCGCGATTGAGCGGGTGGTCAGTCATAATCGTCTCCTTGAGATTTGTGATACTCATGCTCATGACTTGAGCCAACTGCTTGCGCGTTTGGTGCGCGAGGGATTCCTTGTGCCTGACGGGCGCTCACGAGGCATGATTTATCACCTGCCAGGTGAACAACTGCCAACGCCGGAGCAAGTGTTCGCAGGTCCGGTGCAGAGCTCCGAACATTACGCCAGCAGCTCCGAACATAACGGTACTAGCTCCGAACATAACGGTACTAGCTCCGAACATAAGGCCGAGCTGGATATGCAGCGAAACGATGATGGCTGTGTATTGAGCGATAACATTGACGCGCCCCTAATCGATGCTTTGGACAGGCTTGATGCAGAATTTCGAGAAAAGCTTGAAATACTGGCTGAGGAACCGCGCAAGCGAGAGCGCATGCAAAAGGATCGTATGCAACAGGTGATTATCACCCTATGCAAGGGGCACTATCTGACGCTCAACGTTTTGGCTAATTTGGTGAAGCGCAGTCCAGATGCCCTCCGTCAGCAGTACCTGAATGGAATGGTAAAAAGCAGGCAGATTCAGTTGGCTTTTCCGACTAAGCCGACTCATGAAAAGCAGGCGTACAAAGCGCACGCAGGTGGGCAGGATGAGGAGTAGGCTAACGGCCTATTCCCTCCGGCGCTGGCCGTGTGTCCGGGATTTCTCAGGTTGCGCGCTACTGGCTGAACTCGCTCCAGCGGGAGACATGCAGTTCGCAGGTACGTAAAAAACCGCAACAACAGCCTGCCTCGCGCCAAGTACTGCATAAGGTCATATGTATCAAGGCAGACCACTGGGTAATTGCCAAACGATACAAGTCCTTCGTTTTCATCAGGCTTTGCATACCTGAGCCGCGACGGTTTTCGGCCATTGGGTTGGACTAAAAGGGAGAGGCCGTCGCCGCCGAAAAACATGTAGGCGCGGTCAATGGGTTTGGCTGAGCAACAAGCCGAATCGGAGAATGGGGCAGTGGTACGCGACATAAGGGTACTGCTCCCTTTATCGAACGACCTTTCCCTTGTCTGTATCCTTAGCGCGGCTGATATCCATAAGATTTTTGGCGGAGTCCGGCGGAACGCCAAAACGAAAAAACCCGCCAGAAGGCGGGTTTTTCGGGGGTTTCAGAGACTTTGCTAGCTGTCTGTGGAACCTTGTGTGGTGCCGGCACCAAGAGTCGAACTCGGGACCTACTGATTACAAGTCAGTTGCTCTACCAACTGAGCTATACCGGCGTTATGGGCGACGAGTATACCGGGATGTTTTGGCTTGTAAACCCCTGATATCAGACTATTTTCACAGTCTCTGCCGCAACGCTGGCGCCATCGGGGTTGTGGAGGTTTTCCAGGCTGTCGAATGACTCGCAAAGATCAGCCGATTTGGGCATTACGCGTGGGCAAACCCCAGTTCAAACAACGTTCCGCTGTCGTCGCTGCTGACGCGGACTTGGCCGTCGTGCAGGTGCATGATCGAGCGCACGATCGCCAACCCCAGGCCGCCCGAGTCCCCCGGTTCCGCTCGCGACGGGTCGATCCGGTAGAAACGGTCGAACAATTTGTTCAAGTGCTGCGGATCAATCGTTGGCCCGGTGTTGTGAACGCCGATCCAGCAGTACCCCGATTCATCTCGTCGTAGCAAGCTGACCGTCGACCCCGGCTCGGCATGGCGCACGGCATTGGCCAGCAGGTTGCTCAGGGCCCGTTGCAGCAAGTGCAGATCCGCTGTCAGCGTCCCGTGGAGCTGGTTGTCCAGGCGCAGTTGACGGTCTTCGGCCAGGGCGTCGAAGTAATCACACAGCTCTTGGCCCACGTCCTGCAGGTTCACGGGGTGCAGGTGCAGCGGGCGCTGGCCGTGTTCGGCGCGGGCGAGGAACATCAGGTTTTCGGCCATGCGGTTCAGGCGTTCGTATTCTTCGATGTTCGAGGCCAGCACGTCCTGATATTCGGCCGGGCTGCGCGATTGGTTCAGCGCCAGGCTGTTGCTGCCCAGCAGGTTGTGCAGCGGGGTGCGGATTTCATGGGCCAGATCGGCCGAAAATTGGGACAGCCGCTCAAAGCTGTCTTCAAGCCGCGCCAGCATGGCGTTGAGTGCCTGCACAGGTTCTTTGAGTTCGGTGGGCACGTTATCCACAGGCATGCGCTGGTCGAGGCTGCGCGGGTTGATGCCGCGCATGGCCTGCGCCAGTGTGTGCAAAGGTTTCAGGCCGCGACGCAACAACAGGCCGCCCAAGGCGAAGGCCAGCAGCGTGCCCAGCCCGATGGCGACGTACAGGTTCAGGCGATAGCGGGCGAGGATGTGTTCGCGCTCTTCGAGGCGTTTACCGACCATCACGCTCAAGGTCTCGCCGGCTGGCCCCTGCGCCATGCCCGCCAGCAGCACGGTCGCATCCCGGGTCTGGATGTCGGCCCGTTGCGGCGCGCGGTCTTTGGCGATGGGTGGCAGCGTGGGCAGGGCTTGTTGATGCGGGTTGATGGCGATGAGCTGCCCGCCATCCTGACGGTTGACCAGCAGCACGCTGTCCTGATTGCCCAGCATGTTCTGGTACAGGCGCGGGCGGGCTTGCAGGGCTTCGAGGCTGTCACTGTCGTGGAGCAAGGCGCGCATCTGTTCAAGTCGTCCGAGCAGCGCCTGATCGTCTCGCAGGGCCAGCTCCGAGGCCAACGAGCGATACAGAAACACCCCGATTACGCTCAGTACCAGTGCGCAGGTCAAGGCAATCGCCAGCGCCAGACGCCAGGCGATGGATTTACTCATCGGGCGCTTCCAGTTGATAACCGACGCCGCGCACGGTGTGGATAAGTTTCGGCATGTAGGGGTCGTCGACCTTGGAACGCAGACGGCGCACGGCGACTTCGACCATGTTGGTGTCGCTGTCGAAGTTGAGGTTCCAGACCTGCGAAGCGATCAGGGTGCGTGACAGCACTTCGCCCTGTCGGCTGGCCAGTAAATGCAACAGCGCGAACTCTTTGTTGGTCAGGCTGATGCGCTGGCCGCCCCGGCTGACGCGGCGGCGCAGCACGTCGATTTCAAGGTCGGCGATGGTGTAGGACTCGGCTTCGCGCATCGGGCCACGGCGCAACAGGGTGCGCACCCGCGCCAGCAGTTCTGCGAAGGCGAAGGGCTTGAGCAGGTAGTCGTCGGCGCCCAGTTCCAGGCCGCGTACGCGGTCTTCGATGGCGTCTTTGGCCGTCAGGAACAACACCGGTGTGGCGCCTCGCTGGCGAATCAATTGCAGCAATTGCCAGCCGTTGAGCCCCGGGAGCATCACATCCAGGATGATCAGGTCGTATTCCTGCTGTTCAATGAAGTACCGCCCGTCCAGCCCGTTCAACGCCACATCCACAGCAAAGCCGGATTCTTTCAGGCCCTTGGCCAGAAACTCTGCGGTCTTGGCTTCGTCTTCCACCACTAACAAACGCATCGCACACCTCGATCAATCGTCTGCACAGGCTAGGCGTCTTCGCGGGTGTTGCCTATTACAAACTTGTAATCCAACTGACGGGGTTCTGACGAACAGCGCCGGGTAAGGTGGCGTCATTCATTCAGGAGCAAGCCCAATGATGCTGAAAACCCTGCTGTCAGGCGCTGCCATGATCGTCGCCATCAACGCTCAAGCCGCCCCTGCATTGCCCAGGCATGCGGAGCTGGATCTGACCACGGCGCGGCAACTGGCCGATGCCACCCTCGCGCACTGTACCGGTGCTTTTAGCGTGTTGGACCGGGGTGGCAACGCACTGGTGACCATGCGACCTGAAAGCGTCGGGCCGCACAATTTATTGGCCAGCCAGCGCAAAGCCTATACCGCGCTGTCGACCAAAACCCCGACCCGGCTGTTTGCCGAGCGGGCACGCAACAACCCTGAAGCGTCCAACCTCAATTCCATCCCGGAGTTGTTGCTGTTGGGCGGCGGCGTTCCGCTGTTTGCCGGGAGTGAGCTGGTAGGGGCGCTGGGCGTGGCCGGTGCCGGTGGGGCTGAGCAGGATGAAGCCTGTGCCGTCAACGCCGCGCAAGCCGTCGGCCTGACGATTGCGCGTTAATTGTTATTAATTGGAGGATGACCGATGAAATCTATACGTATGACGATGGCCGCTTTGAGCCTCAGCGCGGTGTCCAGCCTGGCATTGGCCGCAGGCAACCCATTGAGCGTGCATGTGTTGAACCTCGAAAACGGCTTGCCGTCGCCGGGTGTCAACGTGACGCTGGAGCAACACGTTGGTGAGAACTGGCAGCCGCTGGCGCAGGGCGTGACCAACGAACAAGGACGCATCAGCGAGCTGTTCCCGGCCAAAAAGGCCCTGGAAACCGGCGAATACCGCGTGGTGTTCAAAACCGGCGACTACTTCAAGAAGGCCGGGCGCGACACGTTCTTCCCGGAGATTCCGGTGATTTTCGACGTGAAAAACGTCGATCAGCACTACCACATCCCGCTGCTGCTGAGCCCGTACGGCTTCTCGACCTATCGCGGTTCCTAGGCCTTGCAGCACTAAAGGCAGGTCCCCTGCTGGCGTCAGTTATCCACAGCGCTGCGCCAGCAGCATCAGGTTACGCGGGGTCAGGTGACGGTCGCAGAATGCGCCCAGTTGCACGTCGTAGCCGTTTTCACTCAGGTACAGTGCGCGATCCAGCACCAGCCACAGCTCCAGCGGACGCCGGAATAAGCCGCGCACCAGTTCCAGGTTGCGCACCTGCGCCAGCCGCTGCCACCCCGCCGCTTCCAGCGCTGCCCAGTCTTCGGTGCCGGTTGTGGATAAGTGCTTCAGCGCCGCCAAGTCCTCGCAATAGTCCGCAAACGGCTTGTTTAGCCACGTGCTCGGTAACGACGGTGTGGATAAGTAGTCGTCACACTGCCGCGCCTGCCGCTGCCATACATCAAACCCCAACCGCCGCGTCATCGATTCATCGCGCTGGCGGCGAACGCGGCTGCCTGCGGTGACGGTCTCGCTCATGGGCAGGCTCAAGTCTTCCCGGCTCAGCGACAAGCCCGAGGCACGGGCGGCTGTGGATAACGGCTGATAGGTCGGGGTGCTGATGCGGTTGTAACAACACGGCGAGAGTGCCAGTTGTCCACAGCCGGCGGCGCTCGCCAGTTGCAGTAGCCGGACGTGCAGATCGCCACAGGCATGCAGCGCGACCGGGGTCATGTCGGCCGTCAACTGCGCGGCGGCCTCGGCTGCGAGCACGTCTTGTTGCACGTGCCGGGCGTTGAGGCGGTGACGCTGGCTGAGCAATTGACCGGATTCAATCAGCGCCGGGTCGTATTCCAGGCACGTCAATCGCTGCCCGGAGCTGAGCAGGCGGCGCCCCAAATGGCCTTTGCCCGCGCACCAGTCCAGCCAATGAGTGGGCGGGGTCTGAAACGTCAGGCACTGAGCGAAGGCGTCGATCTGCTGCCATTTACGCCCCGGCACGTCGACTTGCAAACGCGGTAGCGCCGGCATGAACCCTTGCGTCGGCAAGGCCGACACGGCGCTCAAGGCACGCGACATCGCCGCCAGCGCCGGAAACGGTGCAGGGGCGGGCAGATGATGCGGTTGGTTGTGGCTGTCTTCGGCGTCCTGTAACGAACGCTGGCGCAACCACTGCGCCAGTTCGGGGTGTTGCGCTTCCCACGGCATAGTCAACTGCGTGAATGGCCGCGGGCGCCACAGGTGTTGATGCTGGTTGAGCCAGCGGTCCAGCGCCTGGAAGCGGGTGAGCAATGACGCTCCCCGCAACACGTCGGCCTTATCGGCCCTGGCAGGCATCGACGCGCAACCAGCGCTCCAGCAGCTTGAAGCCCTGAATCAGCACAAACGACATGACCAGATAGATGACACCGGCAATCAGGAACATGTCCACCGTCTGGTACGTGCGGGCAATGATGGTGCGGGTCATGCCGGTCAGTTCCAGCAGGGTCACGGTACTCGCCAGCGAACTGGCCTTGAGCATCAGGATCACTTCATTGCTGTACGCGGGCAGGCCGATGCGCGCAGCACGCGGCAGCACAATGTGGATCAGGGTCTTGAAGCGCGACATGCCCAGCGCCCGCGCGGCTTCGATTTCACCCGGCGGGATGGCCTGAATGGCGCCCCGCAGGATCTCGGCAATGTACGCCGCCGTGTGCAGGGTCATGGTGATGACCGCGCACCAGAACGGGCTGCGCAGGTACGGCCACAACACGCTGTCGCGCACCGCTTCAAATTGCCCGAGGCCGTAATACACCAGAAACAACTGGATCAACAGCGGCGTGCCGCGGAAGAAAAAGATGTACGCATACGGCAGCGAGCGCACGTACCACAGCCGGGACGAACGGGCGATGCCCAACGGGATGGCGACGATCAGGCCGGCGATCACCGACAGCGCGGTCAGTTCGAGGGTCAGGGTTGCGCCCTGAATCAGCTTGGGCAGCCACTTGATGAAGAGTTCCCAGACCATTACGTTCTCCTCACAAAGCCGCGCGCTGCGCGTTTTTCAAGCACATGCATGGTGCCCATGGCCAGCACGGTCAGGCCCAGGTACATCACGGCGGCCACCATGTAGAAGGTGAACGGGTGTTTGGCGAAGGTCACGGCGTTTTGTGCCTGACGCATGATTTCTTCCAGACCGATCACCGACACCAGCGCGGTGTCTTTCATCAGGATCATGAACAGGTTGCCCAGACCGGGCAGGGCGATCCGCCACATTTGCGGCAATACCAGCCGGGTGAAAATCCGTGGCTTGGTCAGGCCCAGCGCCAGGCCCGCTTCGCGATGGCCTTTGGGGATGGCCAGAATGGCGCCGCGAAACACTTCAGTGGCGTACGCGCCAAAGCACAAGCCCAGCGCGATGACACCCGCCGCGAACGCGCTGAGGGTCAGGTCGGGCATGCCGAGGAACTCGCCCAGCGCGCGCACGGCATTCACGCTGCCGAAATAAATCAGCAACACCCACAAAAGCTCTGGCACACCGCGTACCAGTGTCGAATAAGTGCTGCCCAGCCAGCGAACCGGCTTGTAGGGCGAGGTTTTGGCCAGTGCGCCGAGCAAGCCCAGCACCAGGCCCAGACACAGCGCGGTGAGTGCCAGTTTGACGGTCATCAGCGCGCCAGCGGCAAGCGCAGGGCCGAATCCGTATAAGTCGATAGTCATAAATAGGCAGGCTTTGCTAGGGACCGGCGCCACCTTGCGGCGCGCCGGTCAGGCAGGTCATTCAATGCTGAATGGGAAATACTTGTCGTTGATCTTCTTGTAGGTGCCGTCTTCTTTGATTTCTTTGAGGGCAAGGTTCAACTTGGTGCGCAGGTCGGATTCGCCTTTGCGCAGCGCAATGCCGACTTTGTCGTCTTCGTTGATCGGCTTGCCTTTGAACTCGTAGTCTTTGCCTGCCGGGTCATCTTTCAGCCAGCCATAGATCGCGTACTTGTCGGCCAGCAGCCCGTCTACCCGGCCAGAAGACAGGTCGAGGTAAGCGTTTTCCTGGGTGTCGTACAGCTTGATGTCACCACCGACGTTGTCTTCCAGCCAAGTGGCGGCCTGGGTCGAACGCTGGGTGCCGAGTTGCTTGCTTTTGAGCGAGTCGATGTCAGTTTTGAACTCGACCCCCTTTTTTGCCACGAACTGCTGTTTGTTGGAGTAGTACGGGTCGGTGAAATCAACGGCCTGTTTGCGGTCTTCAGTAATGGACAGCGACGACACGATGAAATCGTACTTCTTGGCATTCAGTGCAGGGATGATGCCGTCCCAGTCCGAGGTCACCACCTCGCACTCGGCCTTCATCTTGGCGCACAGGGCCATGGCGATGTCGTAGTCGAAACCGACGACCTGGCCGCTAGGGTTTTTGTTATTGAACGGAGGGTAAGCCCCCTCAATGCCGACTTTGTACTTATCCACAGCCAAAGCGTTCGCACTGAACACCAGCGTGGCGGCAGCGGCCAGAAGAAACTTTTTATAGTTCTGCATGCGTGTTGCTCCGTTAGCGGTTGCTGGACATGAATTGTTTGCAGCGCGCTGAAACCGGGTTATCAAAAACCTGTTCAGGCGACCCTTGCTCTTCGATCAGACCCTGGTGCAAAAACACGACTTCGGTGGACACCTGACGGGCAAAGCCCATCTCGTGGGTGACCAGCAACATCGTGCGGCCTTCTTCGGCGAGTGCGCGGATCACACTTAGTACTTCCTGGACCATTTCCGGGTCAAGCGCCGATGTCGGTTCATCGAACAGAATCACCTTGGGCTGCATGGCCAGCGTGCGCGCAATCGCGGCACGTTGTTGCTGGCCGCCGGACAGCTCGGAGGGGTAGGCGTGGCGTTTGTCAGCGATGCCGACCTTGGCCAGCAGCGCTTCTGCCACTTCAATGGCCTCGGCTTTGCTCTGCCCCAGCACCCGGCGTGGCGCCTCGATGATGTTGTCGAGGATGCTCATGTGCGGCCACAGGTTAAAGTTTTGAAACACAAAGCCCAGTTCGCTGCGCATGCGGTTGATTTGCTTGCCATCGGCCGCAATCAGTTCGCCATTCTTGGCCTTTTTGAGCGCCAGCTCTTCCCCGGCCACGATGATCTGGCCTTCGTGGGGGTTTTCTAACAGGTTGATGCAGCGCAAGAGCGTCGATTTGCCGGAACCGGAAGAACCCAGGATCGAGATCACGTCACCGTCGCGTGCGGTCAGCGAGATACCTTTGAGTACCTCAAGCTCGCCGTAGCGTTTGTGCAAATTGCGGATTTCAAGCGCGGGCGTGGCCAGAGCCATGTGCGGTCCTCATTGTGTTCGGGTGCGATCCTGCTATTGGGCGGCCGTCCTGGCGAAGGCCAAGCTAGCATAGGGCTGCAAAGGCCACCAACCGTCTCAGGGGTACAAAAAAGGCTGGGGGCAGTCGTGGGTCGCATTGCGACAGCAGACTGTCGCGTAGACAACAACTAAGCCGGTGTTTTGCCCTCGGGCCAGACAGGTATCGCGTAAAAAAGGTCGCGATGGTGCCAGTTTTGGCCCTTCGTTGGAAGCACGAACCTACTAAAGGTCAAAGATGCGCACAGGTTTGGGGCCTGTGTGGCGCAAATGGGTAATCTGGGTGCGTTTTCGGTAGGTGTAACTGAGTGTTACGGTAACGAATTCATCGAAAGCCTTGCGCTAAAGCGCCCGTGTATTTTTCTGCGCACCTTTGCAGCCCGCGGAAAACGGCACTTTGTCACATTTTGGCTCACTTATTGCGTCAAGGATTCGAAACGCCTGTGTTGGTTACTTTTTACGTATGTCAACGCAGGTGCTCGGAATGGCTTCAATTAAAGGTAGTCGCAATGAGCAATACGCAATCCTCTAACCATCTGGAACAAGGGCTCAAGCCACGGCATGTGACCATGCTGTCGATTGCCGGTGTCATCGGCGCCGGCCTGTTTGTGGGCTCCGGTCACGCCATTGCGCAGGCGGGCCCCGCCGTGCTGCTGGCCTACGCCGCCGCCGGTACGCTGGTGGTGCTGGTGATGCGCATGCTGGCCGAGATGGCCGTGGCCTCGCCCGATACCGGCTCGTTCTCCACCTATGCCGACCGTGCCATTGGCCACTGGGCCGGTTTCACCATCGGCTGGCTGTACTGGTGGTTCTGGGTCCTGGTGATTCCGCTGGAGGCCAACGCCGCCGCTACCATCTTGCACGCGTGGTTCCCGGACACCGCCATCTGGGTCTTTACCCTGGTCATCACCTTATTGCTGACCGCCACCAACCTGTTCAGCGTCAAGAACTACGGCGAGTTCGAGTTCTGGTTCGCCCTGGTCAAAGTGCTGGCGATCATCGGCTTCATCATTTTGGGCGTACTGGCGGTCTTCGGCTTGTTACCCAACAGCCAGGTCAGCGGTGTTTCCCATCTGGTCGACACCGTCGGCTTCATGCCCAACGGCATGGGCGCGGTACTGGCTGCCATGCTGACCACCATGTTCTCGTTCATGGGCACTGAAATCGTCACCATCGCGGCGGCCGAATCCAAAGACCCCAGCAAGCAAATCACCAAGGCCACCAACTCGGTCATCTGGCGGATCGGCTTGTTCTACCTCGTGTCGATCTTCCTGGTCGTGGCGCTGGTGCCGTGGAACGACGCAGGCTTGGCGCAGGTCGGTTCGTACCAGACCGTACTGGATCGCATGGGCATCCCGAACGCCAAGCTGATCGTGGACATCGTGGTGCTGATCGCCGTGACCAGCTGCCTGAACTCGGCGCTCTACACCTCGTCGCGCATGCTGTTCTCGTTGAGCAACCGTGGCGACGCCCCGGCGGTGGCCAAACGCACCAACGCCAGCGGCACGCCTTACTGGGCGGTGATGATGTCCACCGGTGCGGCGTTTCTCGCGGTATTCGCCAACTACGTCGCCCCGTCGCAAGTGTTTGAATTCCTGCTCGCCAGTTCCGGCGCCATCGCCCTGTTGGTGTATCTGGTGATCGCCGTGTCGCAACTGCGCATGCGCCAAAAGCGCACCGCCGAAGGCGAAAAAATCGCGTTCAAAATGTGGCTGTTCCCGGGCCTGACCTGGGCGGTGATCGTGTTCATCGTGGCGATTTTGACCGTCATGCTGTTTCAGGAAGCGCATCAGGTCGAGATCATCGCCACCGGCCTGCTGAGCATCTTTGTGGTCACGGCGGGCCTGCTGGTCGCCCGTCGTCGACGCATTGAAAAAATGGGGGCACCGGTACTCAACTGACGCCAGGACGGCACAACCGGCTGAGTGCCACCCAGACCGCCATCGACACTGATGGCGGTCTTTTTTTTGCGTCGAACAAAGCCCACCGGGATGACCGTTGATCACTATCTGCGGGGTATTTCTCACTCTGTGGGAATGCAATTTCAGCTAATGGGAAACTCCGTGCACCATGCGAGCAAGAGCATGGGGCCGACAATGAACAACAACACGCCAACAGATCGCTTGCTGCACATCCTCGTCACGCTGGGGCAATCGGGCGAGGCCATCTCCGCCCGCGAGCTGTCCGCACAATTGGGCCAGCCGCTGAGCAGCACTTACCGCCACCTCAAAACCCTGCTGCGTTGGGGGCTGGCCGAAGAAAACGGACTGGGCCGCTACCTGCCCGGCCCGGCCTGTTTGCAACTGGCCAAAAAATTCGACCGCGAGGCGGTTCTGGTCACGCTGGCCAAGCCCGAACTCAAACGGCTGGCCGACCTGAGCCAGGAAAGCGTGGCGCTGATGGTGCCCAGTAATGGCCAGGCGATCTGCATCGAACTGGTCGACAGCCCGCAGCCGCTGCGCTGCTGTTACCAGAAAGGGTTGGCCCAGCCGCTGTTGGTCGGCGCCTCGGCGCGGGTGCTGCTGGCGCACATGGATCCGGCTCACAGCCTCGCCCTGTTGCACAGCCAGGGCGTCGACGCGCCCGCGTGCGCCGACTACCAGCGCAGTTTTGAACAGATCCGCGCTCAGGGTTACGCCGTCAGCCTCAGTGAAATCGACGACGGCATCTGGGGCGTCAGCGCCCCGTTGATCGACAGCCGCGAGCGCCTGCAAGGCGCCATCAGCCTTATGGCCCCCGCCTTTCGGGCCCAGCAACGCAGCGAACGCCTGATCCGTTGGACGCAGGACGTCGCGCTGCGCCTGAGCGCTCGCCTGGATTGAATGTAATGGGAGTTTTCGCATGACCGTTGTACCTGACATGACCCTGTGGACAGGCCGCATTGACGCCGCCGAAGGGCAGGGCGCCCTTCGCTGGCATCAATGGATCAAACCGCTGGCGCCGGGTATGCCGGCGGGCGCGGCGCTCATTGGTCTGGCCAGTGATGAAGGCGTCAAACGCAATCAAGGCCGCACGGGCGCGCGTCTGGGGCCACCGGCCTTGCGCTCGGCGCTGGCCAATCTGGCCTGGCACGGCAGCGCGCCGTTGTATGACGCCGGGGACGTGGCCTGTGTGGGCAGCGACCTCGAAGGCGCACAACACGCTTACGCCGCGCAGGTCACTGAGCTGCTGACCCAAGGGCATTTGCCGCTGGGGCTGGGGGGCGGGCATGAAATCGCCTTCGCCAGTTTCAGCGGGCTGGCCGATTACCTGCGCGGGCAAACCCCTGCACCGCGCATCGGCATTCTCAATTTTGATGCGCACTTTGACCTGCGCCACGCCGAGCAAAGCAGTTCCGGCACGCCCTTCCGGCAAATCGCCGAGTACTGCCAGCGCGCCGACATGCCGTTTGCGTATTGCTGCCTGGGCGTTAGCCAGTTGAACAACACCCAAGCCCTGTTCGAACAGGCCGAGCGGCTGAACGTGCGTTACCGCCTCGACCGGCACATGAACAGCTGGGACATGCCCGCGCTGGAGGCCGCGCTGGATGAGTTTTTGAGTGGCGTTGACCACCTCTACCTCACGCTTTGTCTGGACGTGCTGCCTGCCAGTCAGGCGCCGGGCGTGAGTGCGCCGTCTGCACACGGGGTCGACCTGAACATCGTTGAGCACCTGGTACGGCGCGCCAAGGCCAGCGGCAAAGTGCGCATGGCCGACATTGCCGAACTCAACCCCGGCCTGGACCTGGACCACCGGACCGCCCGCATTGGTGCGCGGCTGCTGGCCAGCCTGATTGATTAAGTTTTTCGCTCGTCCCTGAACCCGCTTGTTGAATCATAAAAAAAAGAGAAATTCGCCATGCTGACATTCCAACTGGATGCGCTGAGCACCCTGGCTCTCGCGCTGCTCCTGCTGGGCCTGGGTGCCCAACTGAAAAAACGCAGTTATTGGCTGCGCCAACTCTGCGTTCCCGCCCCGGTGATCGGGGGCTTCGGTTTTGCCTTGCTGATCTGGTTGCTGCGCGATCGGCAACTGCTCGACCTGACCCTCGACACCAGCCTGCAAACCCCTTTGATGGTGGCGTTCTTTACCACCGTCGGGTTGGGCGGCAGCCTGGGGCTGTTGCGCAAGGGCGGCAAGTTGCTGTTTATCTACCTCGGTGCGTGCTGGGGGCTGGCGCTGGTGCAAAACGTGGTCGGCGTGAGCGTGGCCAAGGCGCTGGGCATCGACCCGTTGCTGGGGATCATGGCAGGGGCGGTCTCGCTGGAAGGCGGGTTCGGCGCGGCGGCAGCGTTCGGCCCGATTGCCGAAGACCTGGGCACCGTGGGGGCGACCACCGCCGCGCTGGCGGCGGCCACCTTCGGCATGGTGGCAGGCGGCTTGCTCGGCAGCCCGCTGGCGCGCTGGTTGATCGAACGTAACACGCTGAGCGTCACAGCCGAAGACGCCGGGGACCTCAAAGCCTTCGAAGGGGTTGTCCACACGCCGCCTGCGGCACTGGACGCGCCGACCCTGCTGCGCCTGCTGACCTGCATCGTGGTGATCATGGTGGTGGGCTTCTGGTTGGGCGGCAGTCTGCAACAGCACCTTGGCATCGTGTTGCCGAGCTACGTGGGCGCCATGTTCGTGGCGATCCTGCTACGCAACTTCAACGACCGCACTCAGGTGGTAGAGCTGCCCGACCATGCGGTCAGCACCCTCGGCGATGTCAGCCTCGGCATGTTCCTGACCATGGCCATGATGAGTCTCAAATTCTGGGAACTGGAAAAGCTCGGCATGCCGTTGCTGGTGATTCTGGTGGTGCAGGTGGTGATCATGCTGTTGCTGTGCATCTTCGTGCTGTTCCGCCTGTTTGGCGGCAACTATGACGCGGCGGTGCTGTGCGCAGGCTTCATGGGGCACGGGCTGGGCGCCACGCCCAATGCAGTGGCCAACATGGGCGCGATCTGCGACCACTACAAAGTGTTTTCGTACAAAGCCTTTATCATCGTGCCGTTGTGTGGCGCAGTGTTGATCGACATTGTGGCAATCCCGATGATCACCTGGTTCATCAACGCCTTCGCCTGACCTGCCTACAGGCCTTGCCTCGCTACCGGTTAAAGGTGAGCTGGCAAGGCCTGAGGGCTGTCAGGCAACCTTGGGCACGGTAAAGCGGAACTCGCTGCCTTCACCGGGCTTGCTCTCGGCCAGCAACTGGCCGCCGTGGGCCTTAATGATGCCCTGCGAAATGTAGAGCCCCAGTCCCGTGCCGGTCGCGTTGCCCTCCTTGGCTGTCCAGTAGCGTTCGAAGATGTGCGGCAACTGCTCAGGCGCAATGCCTTTGCCCGAATCGCGCACGCTGAACACGATTTCATCGCCATTGGACATGGCCGCCACGCCGATCTTGCCATCGGCCGGGGTGAACTTGATGGCATTGCCGATCAGGTTCGACAGCACCTGAAACAGACGCTCCGGGTCGGCGTGGATCTTCAGGTCGGGCTCGGCGTTGAAGGTCAGTTCCACCGACTTGTCCAGCGCCAGAGGCGCCAGCAGCGAGAGCGCTTCTTCGAAGATCTGCGCCACGTCCAGCGGCTGCGGGTTGATGGTGTAGCGCCCGGCTTCGATCTTGGAGGTGTCGAGCAAGTCTTCCAGCAACACGTTCATGCGGCTGCTGGCTTGCTGCATGGTGTCGATGGCCGAGGTGATACGACGCGAGGTGTGCGGGCCGTCGCTGCTGAAGGCTTTTTGCATCATGCCGCAGAGCATCGAAATGATGGTCATGGGGCTGCGCAAATCGTGGGAGACCACGGCCACCAGCTCGTCCCGGGCACGCACGGCCTGTTGCTCGCGCAGCACCTGACGGGCGAGGTCGTTTTCCAGCGCCGAACGGCGCAAGTCATTGGCGGCGAACAGGTCGCCATGGCTCCACTTGTTGGAAATACCGTCCATTTCGACCTTCCACAACTCAAACGACGTGCGCGGGCTCAGGCGCAGGCCCGTGGCGCTGGGCTCCAGATTGAGCGGCTTTTTTGGGTCACCGCTCCACGGGATGCTTTCCTTCACCTCTTTGCGAAACCACAGCACCGCGTTGTCCACCGGCTTGGGCAGGGTCATGGCCAGCAGGCCGCTGGCGATGTCCTTGTACGCGGCGGCGGGCGCATAGACCGTCGACAGGTGATGGCTCGACAGCACCGACTCGCCCGACGCCTTGAACCACTGGTACAAGGCACGGATTTCATCGGGTGGCGGGCACTCGCCGTAACGGTGCAGCACCTTGTCTTCCAGGATCGCCACGCCGCTGGCGCCGGTCAGCGACATCAGCCGCTCAGGCTCGGCGGCCAGGCCGTCAAACACGTGTTCCTGGCTGTGGACCATGGCCGTGTTGAGCTGCACCAGCGCCTCCATTTTGGCTTCGCGCTGGCGGCTGATTTCCAGGGTTTGCAGGGCACTGATTTGCAGCGACAGCACCTGGCCGATGGTCTGGCAGGCCATGCGCAGCTCGTGGGGGACGTGCAGCGGCTGACGATGCCCGCAACTAATCAGGCCCCACAGCCGCTCCCCGTCCATCAGCGAAATGCTCATGGACGACAGCACGCCCATGTTGCGCATGTACTGGCAGTGGATCGGTGACACGCTGCGTAACACCGCGCCGCTCAAGTCCAGCGCTTGGCCCGTGTCAGGGCGCAGCCGCGGCACCAGTTCGACCGGCTGGTAATCGGCGTTGGGGATGATGCGCAGCCAGTGCGTGCGATACAGCTCGCGGGCCTGTTCGGGGATGTCGGAGGCCGGGAAGAACATCCCGTTGAACAGCTCCATCGACGGCGCCGAGGCTTCAGCGATCACCTGGCCGTGGCCTTCTTCCTGAAAGCGGTAGATCAACACACGGTCGTAGCCGGTGAGGGCCTGTATTTCCTCGACGCAAATGTCGTACAGGGCAGGCAAGGTTTTGGCCGCTTGCAGGCGTTGCAGCATGCGGCTCAGGTTGCGCACTTTGTCCATCGTGCTTTTGATTTGTAACGCGTCTGGCTTGAGTTCCAGCTCAAGCACCAGCACGCCGCTTTCGCGGTGCAACAGGCCTTCGTACGCAACCCCTTGCATGTCAAGCTCCAGCGGCGGCGCGTCCACGTTCGCGGCGAACCCGGCGGCCTGCGCAATGGCGGCCGCGGCGGTCGGGCCGGTGAGCATGCTCAGCGGTTGGCCCAGCAGCGCATGGGGGTTCAGGTCGAACAGGTCCTGCACGTTGTGGCTGATTTGCTCGATGCACAGCGCGGGCTCGGACAAGGTCACCAGCACGCCGTGGGGCTGGATGGCGCCGGGGTAGCGGATCGGTTCGTCGGCGCAATTGACCAGCAGGGCTTCAAACGCCTCAGTGTCGAGTGAATTCATAGCAAAACCTCCTGGCGATCGAGCCATTGCTCGAAACAGCTAAACGTTGAACAGGCAGCCTGTGCGGCTTCGCTTCGCCCTGTGGCATCGAGCGGCACACTGCCCAGAAATTCAATAAATGCTTTCCAGTGCTGGCCAGTGTCCTCGCCATACACAAACAGGAACGCACCGCCGTTATCGGCATCAAGGCCCAAATGCTCAGCCACCCGTTTGCGCAGCACATTGCCGCCCAGCGTGGCGCCTTCGAGCACATACAAAACCCCCAGTGCCTGGGCTTCGCTGCGCACGGTGGGCAGGTGCTGGCAGCGGGGCAGTGCGTGCGGGTCTACGCCCAGCGCCCGCAGGTCCTGGACCAACGCAGGCGTCTTGAGCCGCGCCGCCAGGTCAAACCCTGACGGAATGAACGCGCTGTGCGTCAGCCGGTCTTCCAATGCCTGATAAAACCCGAAATAGGCACTCAGCAAGCGGGTGTAATACTCAAGGTCGAGCGTGTCTGAAAAAAACGGTAGCCGTTGCTCTAACGCAACATGCAGGGTGTGTGTACCGGCGCGCAGATCGTTCAGGACGCTGGGCGCGGCGGGGGGAGATTGGACTGGTGGCATGCCGTGTAACAGGGCTCTCTGCGTGCGCAAAAAATAGGCGCTCATGACTTTCTGAAGCCATGGCATGAAAAAAGTGCAATAAATCTGACAGGTCTTAGCCCAAAATTCTGGCAGATTGACAGCACCTTGTGCGACCCCAATGACACCGCACAGGATCGACGGTACACCTGAACACGTATTGATATGGCCCCGTGACTGCGAGGAATTACCATGCTTGAACTGCGCCCCAACTGTGAATGCTGTGATTGCGATTTGCCGCCGGACGCCTCTCAGGCGCGTATCTGTTCGTTCGAATGCACCTTCTGCGCGACGTGTTCGGAGCAGAAGCTGGGCGGCCTGTGCCCCAACTGCGGCGGTGAACTGCTGCCTCGCCCGCGTCGTCCGGCCAGCAAGCTGGCCCGGCATCCGGCGTCCACGGTGCGGGTCAATAAACCGCAGGGGTGCGCACCCGGCGCCTGAGGCGGGCTTGCCGTTACATATGGAAGTCCATATATTCTGGCGTCCCTCTGTAAGGTCCTGTGTCATGACTCAAACCGTTTCCCCGCCGTCGGTGTTCAAAGCCCTGGCGGATCCCACCCGTGCGCGGCTGGCGCTGCTGCTCGCGCAGGAAGGCGAGCTGTGCGTGTGCGAGCTGATGTGTGCGCTCGATGACAGCCAGCCCAAAATCTCCCGGCACCTGGCGCACTTGCGCCGGTGCGGGCTGTTACTGGATCGCCGTCAGGGCCAGTGGGTGTATTACCGCCTCAACCCGGCCTTGCCCGCGTGGGTCTCGGCGGTGCTGGACATCACCCTCAACGCCAACCGGGCCTGGCTGCACAGCGATGTGCAACGGCTGGGCGCCATGGGCGACCGCCCGCTACGCAACCCGTGCTGCTGAGCGGCGAGGACAGTTCGATGTGGGTAGCCAGTGCTATTTTTGTGTTCACGATTGTGTTGGTCATTTGGCAGCCGCGCGGCTTGGGCGTGGGGTGGAGCGCCTCGATGGGGGCTGTGCTGGCGCTGGCCTTTGGCGTGGTGCAGTTGAGCGACATTCCCTTGGTGTGGTCGATTATCTGGAACGCCACCGGCACCTTTGTGGCGCTGATTATCATCAGCCTGTTGCTGGATGAGGCGGGTTTTTTCGCGTGGGCGGCGTTGCATGTGGCGCGCTGGGGGCAGGGCCGTGGCAAGCGGCTGTTCGCCTTTATGGTGCTGCTCGGCGCGCTGGTCTCGGCGCTGTTTGCCAATGATGGCGCGGCGCTGATCCTGACCCCGATTGTGGTCGCCATGCTGCTGGCGCTGCGCTTCTCGCCTGCGGCGACCCTGGCGTTTGTGATGGGCGCGGGGTTCATCGCAGACACCGCCAGTTTGCCCCTGGTGGTGTCGAACCTGGTGAACATCGTGTCGGCCGACTTCTTCAAGATCGGCTTCAACCAATACGCAGCGGTCATGGTGCCGGTCAACCTGGTGAGCGTGGCGGCGACGCTGGGCATGCTGCTGTGGTTCTTTCGCCGCGATATTCCGGCGCGCTACGACCCGGCCGAGCTGGATGCGCCCGCCAGGGCCATTCACGACCGCGCCACGTTCATGGCCGGTTGGTGGGTGCTGGGGATCCTGCTGGCAGGGTGTTTTGCGCTGGAGCCGCTGGGCATCCCGATCAGCGCCATCTCGGCGTTATGCGCCGCCTTGCTGCTGTTGATCGCGGCACGCGGGCACCGGATTTCAACCCGCAAGGTGCTCAAGGAAGCGCCCTGGCAGATCGTGATTTTCTCCCTCGGCATGTATTTGGTGGTCTACGGCCTGCGCAATGCCGGGCTGACCCAGGCGCTGGCCGGTTGGCTCGACGCATTCGCCGTACATGGCGTGTGGGGCGCCACCTTCGGCACGGGGCTGCTGACGGCGCTATTGTCGTCGATCATGAACAACTTGCCGACGGTGCTGATCGGCGCGCTGTCGATCGACGCCAGCAGCGCCACGGGCGTGGTGAAGGAGGCGATGGTGTACGCCAACGTGATTGGCAGCGACCTGGGCCCGAAAATCACACCGATTGGCAGCCTGGCCACGTTGTTGTGGCTGCACGTGCTGGCGCGCAAGGGGATCCGCATCACCTGGGGGTATTACTTCAAAGTCGGCATTGTGCTGACCGTGCCCGTGTTGCTGATCACCCTGGCGGCGCTGGCCGTTCGGTTGGGTGGCTGAGGGCGGTCAGTCGGCGGGCGCCTGCCCGAGGGCGTCCACGGTGGCTTTGACCGCGCGCAAGGCGTGGCTCAGCAGGAACGCCTGATGGGCGTCGATACACAGCGTGCCGGTGGCGGCTGCGTCCAGCGTGTGGGTGGCGGCGGACAGCAGTTCGCTGGCGCTGTGCAAGGCGTGAACGGCGGGGATGTCGGGTGTCACGCTGAACAGCAGGTGGTTGTGATGGGCCGGGCCGGTTTCGTGGAAGGCGAGCGGGGTGGTGAGGTGCGGCATGAAGATCTCCAACTTTTCAGTAAGAGCTGCCACGTTCCTTCCTACGGGATTGGGTGGCAGCCATGTGCGGGGTAGGAATACCGGGAAAGTTGGCACCCGGCCAGACCGAAGTCTGCCCGCACACAGCTGCCATAGAGCGTTATTCCGGACATAAAAAAACGCCGGAAAGACAGTCTTGGGCGCTACGCGCCAACTTTGAATCGGGTTCCTACGCCCGGCCACGGGATTGACCGTGACGCTGCGGACTTTATCCCTCGCACACTGACTTGGCAAATCGGGCGCTGCGCACCGGTGCGCAGCCTGACTGTCAGAGCGTGTTGCGGGCGCTGCGCTCGGCCAGCAGGCGCGAGGCTTCAACGTAAGCGGTCTGGAAGGTCGGGGTTTCGACCCATGCCAGCGCGGCGTCTTCGTCGTCACCGTGCACGGTCATGCGGAAGGCAATCAGCAAACCCATCAGAAAATCGGTGGCGTCCTCTTCCTCTTCTTCCGAAATCACCAGCTCCAGCACCGGGTATTGCAGGAACACACTGCACATCGCTTGCAGGCCGCGGGTTTCAGCGGCTTTCATGGCCTGGAACAGGTCGTCGAAATCCTCAGGCTCGAAGCCGTTTTCCTTGATGTCCTGGAAGTCGAAAGTGCTGAGGTCGATTTTGACGTCATCGAACGGATGATCGATCAGGGCCGAAGCCGAGGCTTTCGCTGGCTTGCCCATACGATTCTGTTTGGCTTTGGACTTGGCCCGCTGCGCGTGCTTGTGCTGTTTCTTTGGCGTTGCCATGAACGTGTGTCCTGTGGAGGCTGAGGAGGGGATTGAACTCCATCTCTTCGCAATCGCCAAGCGAAGTGGCTGGATATCCGTGCTCTATCTCCCTTCACCCCTGTAAACCCGGGCCACAACCGGTAGGCCTGATAGACGACTTTTTATAAATCTTGAGAATCTTCCTACCGACAAGCCAAACACCTGTGAAGTAGCGTCCTGTTGCACTTAGGCGGTGAATACGGATCGTCAAATTGCAGAGGCGGTGTTATGGCGGTTAAGAACATTTTCCCCAATACCCTGGGATGTAATGGGATAGACGGCAACCGGCGACATAGGGAGGCGACAGAGCAAGCACAGGCCGCTTGGGATAGAACACTGGCGGCGAATGCACGGAACGAGCGGGAAGCTGACGCACGCAGGCGTTCGATCAAGAAGCCGGATGTGGTGGCCTCACGCGGATGCGTCTTTGCCAAGCGTTGCACGCTGCCAGAAGGGACCATTAACTACATCAGTCCCGGCGGAGCCATCCCCACCGATCCGGTTAGCCAATATGGCGAGTTTGCCTTGCTGGGTGGCCGTGAAACGGATGCACAAGGAAACATTCCCCTTAAGAAAATCAGCGGCTCCGTACCCTCGTCGCTGGGAACACTTCTATTGGGTGGTGTGGCTACTGGCACCGCTGGCGGTGTGTCTTGTGGGGGTTTGTGCACGGCTGGCGCTGTGGCGTCCGGGCCCACCACGGGTGTTGCTGCGGGTCTTTTGGTGGGCGTGGTTGCATTGCTGTGGCCGTCAAGCTTGGGCGACAGCAGCCTATATACAGAAGAACAGCTCCAGACGCTTAAAGAGGGACGTATACGTGTTCGCCTGCACGTTGAGCAGCAGGCCGACGGCACCTTGAAGGGGTACGGGTACAACACCCAGAAGCGCCGCGACTGGGAAATGATTCCCGTGGTGCAGTTCGTTGCTCAAGGCTCCCGGCAAGTGGCTGACTTGGGCGATGGCGTAACCCTGATATGGACCCCCGCCGCTGATCCGTCCAACACCGTAGGTATTCCAGCGTTAGAGGGTGCACCTCAAGCCCCACAAATCTGGATTTATCCGCCATCTGAGAAAGCGGATAGCATCATCGTCAACCCGATCTACCCGCCCGAGTACAAAGACTTCATCCTTGTGTTCCCGGCTGACTCTGGCATTCAGCCGCTGTACATCGTGATGAATGTCCGGCTTGCCCCCGGTACCGTTACAGGACAGGGGAAAGATGTGACGGGCCTCTGGTTAGCCGGGGCGAGTTCTGGACTCGGAGCGCCCGTACCCACAAGTATTGCCAGTCAACTTATCGGAAAACGCTTTAGCAGTTTCGATGCTTTCAGGAAGGCATTCTGGACTGCCGTGGGCAATGACCCAGCGCTATTGAGCCAGTTCAAGCTCACGAACCAAAACAAACTACGAAATGGCAAAGCCCCCTTCGCTCAAAGACCAGAGCACAACGGTGAAAACGCTCGCTACGAGATCCATCATATTGAAAACGTTCAGCATGGCGGCGCGGTGTACGACGTAGACAACCTCGCAATAATGACGCCAAAACGACACGTAGCGATTCACAAGGAAGACAGACAATGATTTTGAAAAACAGTGTTTCCGACTACACCGAACAGGAATTCATAGAGCTGCTTCAACGCATTATCGGGAACGACGCAAGCGAAGAGGAAGAGAACAGACTCGTGCATCACTTCAACACGATCTGTGAACATCCAGCAGGCTCGGACTTGATATTTTTCCCCGAGGACGATGCTGACGACTCAGCCGAAGGCATCACGCGCACACTCAAAAAATGGCGCGCTGCTCAAGGCTTGCCGGGATTCAGGTACGGTTGTAGGTAAAGGAAAACCCGGCTTCCCCGGAGGCACCAGAATTGACATCATTCGACCCAACCCCAGCCTCTGAGGGGGCAGACATGTCCATCACCGAAACAAAAGTAGTCGATATTATTGCGGTGCCCGAGTGGGAGCCTGAAAACGTAATTTTGGTAATCACTGACCACCTTGAGTGGGGTGATAAAGCGCAACAAGGCGAACACCTGCTACTGCTTCAAGAAAAGATCAACAGCTACGTTGCTTTCATTGAGAGCGCAGAGTTATTGGAAAGCTACCCGCCCGCGAAAGACAAGCTACCCATCATCCGAGTTAACGGTTTGTATGAGCTGCCAGCACAAGGCCAAACCTTTATAGACCGAGTCACTGACCTACTGAAAGGTGCAGGTATCGGCTTTGAGTTCGTGCTGAAAGAAAACGAGAGAATTCGCAATAGGTGACGACCCGCTTCACCGGGATCACTTCTATTGGGTGGTGTGGCTACTGGCACCGCTGGCGCGGTGGCGTCCGGGACCACCACGGGTGTTGCTGTTGGTACTTTGGCGGGCGTGGTTGCATTGCTGTGGCCATCCAGCTTGGGCGACAGCAGCCTATATACAGAAGAACAGCTCCAGACGCTTAAAGAAGGACGTATACGTGTTCGCCTGCACGTTGAGCAGCAGGCCGATGGCACCTTGAAGGGGTACGGGTACAACACCCAGAAGCGCCGCGACTGGGAAATGATTCCCGTGGTGCAGTTCGTTGCCCAAGGCTCCCGGCAAGTGGCTGACTTGGGCGATGGCGTAACCCTGATATGGACCCCCGCCGCTGATCCGTCCAACACCTTAGGTACTCCAGCGTTAGAGGGTGCTCTACAGGCACCCCAGATTTGGATTTATCCGCCCACCGAACAGGCGGATAACATCATCGTCAGTCCGCTCTACCCGGACGCTTACAAAGATTTCATTCTGGTATTCCCGGCTGATTCTGGTGTGCAGTCGTTGTACATCGTAGTGGGTGCTCGCCACTCAACAGGCGCTGTCACTGGCCAAGGACAAGACATATCCGGCATCTGGCTTGCTGGCGCTGGCACAGGGTTTGGCTCACCGATACCAACGAGAATTGCCGATCAGTTGCGGGGACAGACATTTAAGCGTTTCGATGATTTCAGGGCTGCACTCTGGACTGCCATAGGCAATGATCCCGAACTATTGAGGCAGTTCAACTCCACCAACCAAGGCTGGCTAGCGAAAGGCAATTCACCGTTTGCACCGAAAGCGGAACGCAACGGCGGGAACGGTCGTTACGAGATACACCACATCGAACACATTCAACATGGGGGCGCTATTTACGACATTGATAACCTCTGCGTAGCCACGCCAAAGCGTCACGTTGAAATTCATAAGGAAGACAGGCTGACATCATGAAAAACACATTCAGCGAATACACAGAAAGCGAATTCGAAGCCCTGCTACAGCGCATCATTAGCCACGATGGCACGGAGCTGGAAGTAGACAAGATGGTGTTTCTCTTCGAAGAAGTGAGCGAGCATCCTGCCGGGTCCGACCTGATTTTCTACCCAGAAGACGGCGCTGATGATTCGGCATCAGGCATCACCAAGACGGTGAAAGCGTGGCGCGCTGCTCAAGGCTTGCCGGGATTCAGGTACGGTTGTAGGTAAAGGAAAACCCGGCTTCCCCGGAGGCACCAGAATTGACATCATTCGACCCAACCCCAGCCTCTGAGGGGGCAGACATGTCCATCACCGAAACAAAAGTAGTCGATATTATTGCGGTGCCCGAGTGGGAGCCTGAAAACGTAATTTTGGTAATCACTGACCACCTTGAGTGGGGTGATAAAGCGCAACAAGGCGAACACCTGCTACTGCTTCAAGAAAAGATCAACAGCTACGTTGCGTTCATTGAGAGCGCAGAGTTATTGGAAAGCTACCCGCCCGCGAAAGACAAGCTACCCATCATCCGAGTTAACGGTTTGTATGAGCTGCCAGCACAAGGCCAAACCTTTATAGACCGAGTTACTGACCTACTGAAAGGTGCAGGTATCGGCTTTGAGTTCGTGCTGAAAGAAAGCGAGAAAATTCGCAATAGGTGACGACCCGCTTCACTGGGATCACTTCTATTGGCTGGTGTGGCTACTGGCACCGCTGGCGCTGTGGCGTCCGGGCCCACCACGGGTGTTGCTGCGGGTCTTTTGGTGGGCGTGGTTGCATTGCTGTGGCCATCCAGCTTGGGCGACAGCAGCCTATATACCGAAGAACAGCTCCAGACGCTCAAAGAAGGACGTACGCGTGTTCGCCTGCACGTTGAGCAGCAGGCCGATGGCACCTTGAAGGGGTACGGGTACAACACCCAGAAGCGTCGCGACTGGGAAATGATTCCCGTGGTGCAGTTCGTTGCCCAAGGCTCCCGGCAAGTGGCTGACTTGGGCGATGGCGTAACCCTGATATGGACCCCCGCCGCTGACCCGTCCAACACCTTAGGTACTCTAGCGTTAGAAGGCGCTCCACAGGCACCCCAGATTTGGATTTATCCGCCCACCGAACAGGCGGATAGGCGCTTGAACTAAAAAGGAGGGTCAACGCTATTGGGCTTTTCACTTGAGAGGGAGAGCCGCTCGTTTGTCTTGATTCTCGGTTCTTGATATGTGCTGTAGCGTCCTGCCGCCGCGCATACCGCGTGACTTGCAAGTGTCTGGGGCGCGAGGCGGTAAAGTGCTTAGAGGCCCTGTGGCGCGCCTGGGGAAACGAAAGGGCTGCGCGGGGGTGGGCAGCGTGGCCGACGTCTCAGCGTGTCTGAGGGAGGCTCTCAAGCTGAAAACTGTATTCAGATTAAAACTATTCAGTGCTGGGGCTGGTACCGAAAGTCAGTTGGACGGCTTTCAATCCCGCGCCTAAAGCGCCTTGGTCCAGCAACCCTAAAATCGCAGGCAATAAAAAACCCCCAAGGACACATGGTTCCTTGGGGGTTTCTCGGTATTTTGGTGCCCAGAGACGGAATCGAACCGCCGACACGGGGATTTTCAATCCCCTGCTCTACCGACTGAGCTATCTGGGCAACGGGGCGCATTAGAAGCCTTTTTCGATAATCCGTCAAACACTTTTTTGAAAAATATTTAATTATTACCGTCGCTTACAGACCAAACCCTTTAAAACCGGGGTTTATTCGCTTGGCGGAACGTAGCCTTCTGCTTTTGCGTATTCCTCGCCGCTGAAGAACTTGTCCATCTCGCCTTGCAGGTATTTGCGGTCTTCGGCGTTCATCATGTTCAAACGCTTTTCGTTGATCAGCAGGGTTTGGTGTTTTTGCCAGTCGGCCCAGGCCTTGGCCGAGACGTGGTCGAATATGTCCTGACCTTTGGCGCCCGGAAAGGGCGCGCGTTCCAGCGCGGGCAATTCTTCTTTGTACTTGCGGCACATGATGGTGCGGGTCATGACGACTCTCCTGCGTTCAATAGGTCGGCTGCGTGCTTGAGCAGTTTTTTCACCGGCGCCGCCAGGCCCAGGCGCGGCGGGGTGGCGAGGTTATACCAGAGCCAGTCAGCCTCGGCCACGTGATGGCCGGACTCCTTGACGTGGATCAGCCAGGGTTCGATGGCCAGCTGGAAGTGGCTGAACGTGTGGGTCAGGCCGGGCATGGGCTGTTGCGTGCCGACCGTGAGTGCGTGTTGCAGCGCCAGGTGTTCGATGTCCTTGAGGTCGTCGAGTTCTGGCAAGCTCCACAAACCGCCCCACAGCCCCGTCGACGGGCGGCGATAGAGCAAGATCGCGCCCTCGCCATTGGCCAGCATCGGCATCAAGGTGCGTTTGAGCGGCACGGCTTTGCGCGGTTTGGGGATCGGGTAGCGGGTCTCAAGGCCCAGCATGTGCGCCTGGCAGCCGGTTTCAAGCGGGCACAGCAGGCAGCTCGGCTTGGTGCGCGTGCAAAGTGTCGCGCCCATGTCCATCATCGCCTGGGTGTAGGCGTTGACGCGGTCGTGGGGGGTGAAGCGTTCGGCGGTGGCCCACAGCTGTTTGGCCACTTTGGGCTCGCCCGGATACCCCTCTTGCGCGGTGTAGCGGGCCAGCACGCGTTTGACGTTGCCGTCCAGGATAGGGGCGCGCAGGCCCATGCTGATGCTGGCAATCGCCCCTGCGGTGGACAGCCCGATGCCGGGCAGCTCCACCAGTTTTTCGACGTCCTGGGGGAATTCGCCGCCGTATTGCTCGACGACGATCTTGGCGGTTTTTTGCAGGTTGCGGGCCCGGGTGTAGTAACCCAGCCCCGTCCACAGGTGCAGCACTTCGTCTTCGGGGGCGGCGGCCAGCGCCTGGACCGTCGGCAATGACGCCATGAACCGGTCGAAGTAGTTCAGCACGGTGCTGACCTGGGTTTGCTGCAACATGATTTCCGAGACCCACACCCGGTAAGGGGTGATGCCCTGTTGCCAGGGCAGGTCGTGGCGGCCGTGGCGATCGAACCACTCAAGCACCACAGTTGCGAACTGCTCGTCTCTCATCGCTTGAACAGCCCCTTGAGGGCCTCTTTGAGTTCCGGGCTGACTTTGTCACCGAGTTTCTCTTCAAGCTTCTCGCTGATTTTGTTGCCCGCCACTTTGGCCGCGACTTTGCCCAGGCCTTCCTTGTCCAGACGGCAGGCCTTGGCGCCCAGCTCCAGCGGGCCACGGCAGCGCAAAGGCAGCTCGACCCCGACGAAGTTTTTACCGACCTGACACGCCGGGTCAGGCATGGCGCTCTTGTCGCCTTCAACGGTGATGCCGATGCGGTAATCCATGCCCAGAACGCGCAGGTCGATGTCGCCATCGCCTTTGACGCTCATGCCGGGGATGCGCACGATCAGGTCAGGGTTGCTGGCCACGCCGTTGTGGAAGACCAGGCTGCCTTTGAGCGCCTTGAAGGGCGTGTCTTTGCCGCGGGGCGCGCCGCTCAGGGTTTTGCGATTGAGGGTGGCGATGCCCTGGCACAGTTGCTGTTCAAGGTTGGCGTTGAGCAGCACACCGTCGTTGAGCACGAAATTGGCGGTGCCGTTGAGGCTTTCAATCAGCGCGTTCTGGCTGTTGCCGCTGCCAGTGACGTTGCTGTCGAGGGTCAGCAGGCCATTGATTGGCGGTTTTTGCCCCTGGCTCTGCAGGATTTTTTCCACGGGTACGTTGTTGATCCGGGTTTGCAGGTTCACCAGCGGCAGCATCGGCCGCACATCCAGGCTGCCGTTGGCGGCAAAGTGACCTTTGTACAGATCGCCACGCAGGGTTTCGAGGGTCAGCAGGCCGCCCTGGCTGTTGGCTTTGAGGGCTGCGTTCTGGATCGGCAGTTTGCTGATGGTCAGTTGACCGAAGCTGATGTCGGCGGTCAGGTCCAGCGCCTTGAGGCGAGTGACCGGAATCAGCTTGGCGGTGCTCCAGCCACTTTTGGTCGGTGCAGCGGGCAAAGGCGTGTCGCCCGAAGCGGCCAGTGCGCCAGCCTCGCTCGATTGCACTTCGGCCTGGCGTGCGGCGGTGGCGCTGGTGGCTTCTGCGGTTTTGGGTGGCAGGTAGCGATCAGCGTCAAACGTGTCGCCTTTGAGCTGGATGCGCAGGGCCTGTTTGGCGAAGTCTTCGACGGCGATGCGGCCGGTAAAGGTGCTGTCGTCCACTTTCAGGTTCAGCTCATCGAAGGTCACGCTGGTGGGCGTGCCGGACAGGCGGCTGACCATTTCGACTTTGCTCAGGCTGCCCGGCGCCATGGGCGGCAACGGGTGGCCGATGCTGTCGAGGAACTTGGCCAGGTCAAGCTGGGCAATCGACAGGCCGCCGCTGATCTGCGCAGTGGTGTCCAGGCTGTGGGCTTTTAGCTCACCCAGCGCGCGCAGCTGGTTGGCGGAAATCTTCAAACTGCTCCATTCAGCGACGTTCGCAGCCAGATCGACCAGTATTTGCCCTTGCGCGGCGTAGGTGACGGTTTTGCCTTGCAGCGGTTCGCCCGACGCTTCGCCAGTGATTCTCATGTCTTCGAACTGGTAGCGCTTGAGGACGCGGTCAAAGCGCAGTTTGCCGTCGACTTCGGTCTTGACGCGCATAACAGGCTGGTTGGTGCCCAGAAACGCGGTCAATTTGACCGGGGTGCTGGTGGCCTCGTGAATCGGGCCGGTGCTCAGCTGGATGCTTTCTGCGCTGAACTGCTTGCCGTTTTGTTCGTCGTTGTACTCAACCCGCGCGTTGTTCACGGTCAGGCTGTCGATGTCGAGTTTGATCGGCTGGCTGGCGGTGTCGGGTTTGGCGCTCGACGCGGGCGCTGCCGGTTGAGCCGGTGTTTCAGTGCTGGCGGTGGTCGGTGCGGGCTGGCCGATGTCTTGCCAGTTGCCATGGCCGGCTGTGTCGCGGGTCAGGCGCAGGTTCAGGCCTTCAACGCGCACGTCGCTCATTTGCACTTCTTTGCGCAGCAGCGGCAGCACGCGCACGGACAGGCCAATCATTTGCAGGTCAGCGAACGGTTTGTTCGGCGCGGCGAGGGTGGCCACGCTGGCGTCGTGCAATTCAAGGCCGAGCCAGGGGAAGAGGCTCCAGCCAATGTCGCCATTGAGAGTCAGCTCAATGTGGGCTTTGTCACGGGCTATCTGGCGGATCTCGTCTTTGTAGTCGTTGGGATCAAACAAATGGCTCAAGGCAAAGCCCAGAGCCACGATGATCAGCAACAATCCGAGAAGCACCAGACCCAGGATTTTGCCGAACGCTTTCATGGGCGGATCCTTGTAAGTCTGTGTGAAGGTCAGTTTTAAATTTAGCCGCAGAGTATAGCGCCACGCGTCAGCCGCCTGTGACCCGATGCGACTTGAGTCGAAGCCGTTGGGGTTAAAGCGGTGAAGTGCGGTTTAGACCGCTGATCAGTTTTGAGTCTGAAAAATAAGATCAGTTTTGACGCAAAAGACCGCATCAGTTTGATCTTTCTCCTACGACCAAATGGTAATCTCCGCCTGTTTTTCGGGCCTTCTGCGGCGCATTGTCGCGCCTCGAACTTACGCCAATAACAAGACTGTGCGCTTAAGGGCGCCAAAGTCAGGGCATGAGCGTGTCTGGAGAACCTTCTATTTCATGGGGGAAATATCAATGAGCACCAGCATTGCTGCGGGCAGCCTTGCCTCACAGCCGGCGTTCCTGTCCAAAGAACGCATCGTCGCAACACCCGGTTTTAATCGTTGGCTGGTTCCACCTGCCGCGCTGGCCATCCATTTGTGCATTGGCATGGCTTATGGTTTTTCTGTGTTCTGGCTGCCGCTGTCCAAGGCGCTGGGGGTTACCGCGCCGGTGGCGTGTGCGCCCGACATGAGTTTCATCGCACAGGTGTTTTCGTCGCAATGCGACTGGCCGATCTCGATGCTCGGCTGGATCTACACCTTGTTCTTTATCTTTCTGGGGTGTTCGGCCGCGGTCTGGGGTGGCTGGCTTGAGCATGCCGGGCCGCGCAAGGCCGGCGTAGTGTCGGCGCTGTGCTGGTGTGGCGGTTTGCTGATTTCGGCGCTGGGCATTTATACCCATCAGATCTGGTTGATGTGGCTGGGCTCGGGGGTGATTGGCGGTATCGGGCTGGGGCTGGGGTACATCTCGCCGGTCTCGACCCTGATCAAGTGGTTCCCGGACAAGCGCGGCATGGCCACGGGCATGGCCATCATGGGTTTTGGCGGCGGTGCCATGGTGGGCGCGCCTCTGGCGGCGGCATTGATGGGCCACTTTGCGACCCCGGACAGCGTGGGCGTGTGGCAGAGCTTTGTGGTCATGGCGGCGATTTATTTTGTGTTCATGATCGGTGGCGCGCTGGCTTACCGGGTGCCGCCTACCGGCTGGAAGCCTGAAGGCTGGACGCCACCGGCGAAAAAAGCCGCGAACGCGATGATTACCCAGCGTCACGTTCACGTCAGCGTGGCCTGGAAAACCCCGCAGTTTGCGCTGGTGTGGCTGGTGCTGTGCCTGAACGTTTCGGCGGGTATCGGCATTCTGGGCATGGCCTCGCCGTTGTTGCAGGAAGTCTTTGCCGGCAAGTTGTTGGGCAATGAGCTGTCGTTCAGCCAACTGGATGCGGCGCAACTGGCGCAGATCGCGGCAATTGCGGCGGGCTTCACCGGGCTGTTGAGTCTGTTCAACATCGGCGGGCGCTTTTTCTGGGCCTCGTTCTCCGATTACCTGGGGCGCAAAAACACCTATTTCGTGTTCTTTGCCTTGGGTTTTGCGCTGTACGCGCTGGTGCCCAACCTGGGGCATCTGGGCAATGTGTCGCTGTTCGTGGCGGCGTTTTGCATCATCCTGTCGATGTACGGCGGTGGTTTTGCCACGGTTCCGGCTTACCTGGCGGACCTGTTCGGCACGCAGATGGTGGGGGCGATCCATGGTCGTCTGCTGACAGCCTGGGCAGCCGCGGGCGTGCTGGGGCCGGTGCTGGTCAACTACTTGCGTGAATATCAGTTGAGCATCGGCGTGGAACGCGCCGCGGCGTATGACATCACGCTGTACATTCTGGCGGGCTTGCTGGTGCTGGGCTTTATCTGCAACTTGCTGGTGCGCCCGGTGGATGACAAGTACTTCATGACCGATGCACAACTGGCGGCCGAGCAGGCGCTGGGGCACGACAAAGGCGCTGACGCCACGACGTCGCTGGAGTGGAAAGCCGCGCCGGGCAGCTTGCCGTTGACCGTGGCCGCCTGGCTGGCGGTGGGGATTCCGCTGCTGTGGGGCGTGTGGGTCACCGTGCAGAAGACGGCGGTGCTGTTTCAATAATCCCGTCGTGCGCCGCCGCAAGGGTGGCGCCCCTCTCGCGGCCTCGGGCAACCGCTGTGCCTGAGGCGCGAACCCCTCTCTGTCAGACTTATCCCCTTGCGTGTTTCTGTTTGCCGGACCCGTGCCTATAATGGCCACCTTTTTCGCCCAATGATTTTGCGGAGCTGGTGATGGCCGAACGTAAGGCGTCAGTCGAGCGCGATACTCTGGAAACCCAGATCAAAGCCTCGATCAACTTGGATGGTACCGGTAAGGCCCGATTCGATATCGGTGTGCCTTTTCTTGAGCACATGCTCGACCAGATCGCCCGACATGGGCTGATCGACCTGGACATCGAGTGCAAAGGCGACCTGCATATCGACGATCACCATACCGTCGAAGACGTCGGCATTACCCTCGGTAAAGCCTTCAGCCAAGCGGTTGGCGACAAAAAAGGCATGACCCGCTACGGCCACGCCTATGTCCCGCTGGATGAAGCGCTGTCGCGTGTGGTCATCGACTTTTCCGGCCGTCCGGGCCTGCAAATGCATATTCCCTATACCCGCGCCACCGTTGGCGGCTTTGACGTTGACCTGTTTCAGGAGTTCTTTCAGGGCTTCGTGAACCACGCCAACGTGACGCTGCACATCGACAACCTGCGCGGCACCAACACGCACCACCAGATCGAAACCGTATTCAAGGCGTTCGGCCGCGCGCTGCGCATGGCGATTACGCTCGATGAGCGCATGGCCGGGCAAATGCCTTCTACCAAGGGCGTGCTCTGATGCAGACAGTGGCGGTCATCGATTACGGCATGGGTAACCTGCACTCGGTCGCCAAGGCGCTGGAACACGTCGGCGCCGGTCGCGTGCTGATTACCAGCGATGCGGACGTGATCCGTGAAGCCGACCGTGTGGTGTTTCCCGGTGTGGGCGCGATTCGCGACTGCATGGCGGAAATCCGTCGCCTGGGTTTCGACGCGCTGGTGCGCGAAGTCAGTCAGGACCGTCCGTTCCTCGGCATTTGTGTCGGCATGCAAGCCTTGCTCGACAGCAGTGAAGAGAACGGCGGGGTCGACTGCATTGGCCTGTTCCCCGGTCAGGTGAAGTTTTTTGGCAAAGACCTGCACGAAAACGGCGAGCACCTCAAAGTGCCGCACATGGGCTGGAACGAAGTGCAACAGAAGGTCGATCACCCTCTGTGGCACAGCATCCCGGACCTGGCGCGCTTCTACTTTGTTCACAGCTACTACATCGCAGCGGGCAACCCCCGGCAGGTAGTGGGTGGCGGGCATTACGGCGTCGATTTTGCCGCCGCGCTGGCTGAAGGCTCGCGCTTCGCGGTGCAATTCCACCCCGAAAAAAGCCATACCCACGGCTTGCAGTTGCTGGAAAACTTCGTGGCCTGGGACGGGCGCTGGTAATGGCGCGCAAGCCAAAGCCGCCGATTCTCACGCTCACCCCCGAGCAAGAGAACGAAGCCAACAGCAAGATCAAACGCTTTATGGAAGACCGTTTCGAACTGGACCTCGGTTCGTTCGAGGCGGCTGAAATCCTTGAGCTGTTCACCCGCGAAATCGCGCCGCATTACTACAATCGCGCGATTTTCGATGTGCAGGCGCACCTCAAAGAGAGGTTCGAGAGCATCGAAAGCGACCTGTGGGCGCTCGAAAAGAACTGATTTCCGAGTCGTTGACTCCCGAATTTAAAGGTTTGCCAGATGCTGATTATCCCCGCTATCGATCTAAAAGACGGTGCCTGTGTACGTCTGCGCCAGGGCCGCATGGAAGATTCCACGGTGTTCTCCGATGACCCGGTGAGCATGGCCGCCAAATGGGTAGACGGTGGTTGCCGCCGCTTGCACCTGGTCGACTTGAACGGCGCGTTTGAAGGCCAGCCGGTCAATGGCGACGTGGTCACGGCCATTGCCAAGCGCTATCCGCATTTGCCGATCCAGATCGGCGGCGGAATCCGCTCGCTGGAAACCATCGAGCACTACGTCAAGGCGGGCGTGAGCTACGTGATTCTGGGCACCAAAGCGGTGAAGAACCCTGAGTTCGTGGCTGAGGCCTGCCGTGCCTTCCCCGGCAAGATCATCGTGGGCATGGACGCTAAAGACGGCTTTGTGGCCACTGATGGCTGGGCAGAAGTCAGCAGCGTGCAAGTGATCGATCTGGCCAAGCGTTTTGAAGCAGACGGCGTGTCGGCCATCGTTTATACCGACATCGCCAAAGACGGCATGATGCAGGGCTGCAACGTGAGCTACACCGCTGCACTGGCGGCCGCGACCACCATCCCTGTGATCGCTTCGGGCGGCATCCACAACCTGGGCGATATCAAGGCCCTGATGGACGCCAAGGCGCCGGGCATCGTGGGTGCCATCACCGGTCGTGCTATCTATGAAGGCACGCTGGATGTGGCCGAGGCCCAAGCCTTCTGCGACAGCTACAAGGCCTGAGGAGAACGTCATGGCGTTAGCCAAACGCATCATCCCTTGCCTGGACGTGGATAACGGCCGGGTCGTCAAGGGCGTCAAGTTCGAGAACATCCGCGATGCGGGCGATCCGGTCGAAATCGCCCGTCGCTACGATGAGCAGGGTGCCGACGAAATTACGTTCCTCGACATCACCGCCAGCGTCGATGGTCGCGACACCACGCTGCACACCGTTGAGCGCATGGCCAGCCAGGTGTTCATCCCGCTGACCGTGGGCGGTGGCGTGCGCTGCATTCAGGACATCCGCAACCTGCTGAATGCGGGCGCAGACAAGGTCTCGATCAATACGGCCGCCGTGTTCAACCCTGAGTTTGTGGGCGAGGCCGCGCAGCATTTCGGTTCGCAGTGCATCGTGGTGGCGATTGACGCCAAGAAGGTGTCTTTGCCGGGCGAAACCCCGCGCTGGGAAATCTTCACCCACGGTGGGCGCAAGCCAACCGGGCTGGATGCCGTTGAGTGGGCGATGAAGATGGAAGGGCTGGGCGCGGGTGAAATTCTGCTCACCAGCATGGATCAGGACGGCATGAAAAGCGGTTTCGATCTGGGCGTGACCCGCGCCATCAGTGATGCACTGGGGATTCCGGTGATCGCCTCGGGCGGCGTCGGCAACCTTCAGCATTTGGCCGATGGCATCCTTGAAGGCCACGCCAGTGCTGTGTTGGCGGCGAGTATTTTCCACTTTGGCGAATACACCGTGCCCGAGGCCAAGGCCTACATGGCTGAGCGCGGGATCGTGGTGCGCTAACCCGAAAGGCTACTGGACAAGCATGGCGAGCCCACGGCACTCTTGGGCACGCCATGGATTCAGGTCGCCCGTATGTTGAAACGAATAGTGCCCGTTGTTGCCAGCGCCACTCTGTTGCTGGCCAGCGCCGTGTTTGCTGCGGATGTTCCACGAACGTCGCTGGTGTTGCTGACTGAGAATTTTCCGCCTTACAACATGGCGAAAAACGGCAAGAACTTCGCTCAAGACCAGAACCTCGAAGGCATCGCCGTCGATGTACTGCGCGCTACCTTTGCCCGTGCGGGCATTCCCTACAGCATGACCCTGCGGTTCCCTTGGGAGCGTATCTACAACCTTGCCCTGGAAAAACCCGGCTTTGGCGTGTTCGTCACCGCCCGTGTGCCGGAGCGCGAGGCGTTGTTCAAATGGGTCGGGCCCATCGGCCCGGATGACTGGGTGTTACTGGCCCGCGCCGACAGTCCGATCAGCCTGACTTCGCTGGAGCAGGCCCGGCCATACCGGATCGGCGCCTACAAAGAAGACGTGATTGCGCTCGACCTTCAGAAAAAAGGCCTGAACCCCGTGATTGTGTTGCGCGATCAGGACAACGCGAGAAGGCTGCAAGCGGGCAAGATCGACCTGTGGGCCACGGGCGATCCGGCCGGGCGTTTTCTGGCGCGACAAGTGGGCATTTCAGGGTTCAAGACGGTGTTGCGATTCCATCAGGCCGAACTGTATCTGGCGCTGAATAAAGAAGTGCCTGACGCCGTGGTGGCCAAATTGCAGAACGCGCTCGATGAACTGCGGGCCGAAGGCGTGGTTGAGAAAATCCGCGCGAAGTATTTGTAACTCACGCCCTGCCTGTCGTCGCTCTCTGGGCATGCGGCGGCTTAACCCGCCACCACCTCAGCCCGCAGCGACACGCGCTTTTAGCGGTAAACCCCGTCCTTGCCGTGCCCGGCCATGGCCTTGTTGCTGCGCACGCCGATCATTTGCCGAATATCAATCCAGTCGATGCCCTGGGCTTTGAGCTTGGGCAGTTCGCGCTCCAGTACCGCCAGTGTTTGTGGGTACGGGTGGCCGATCATCACCGCCGAGCCTTGCTTGCGGGCGAGTTTGATCGCGGTTTCAAGCTGCGTGGTGATGGCTTGCTCGGTGCGCACGTCGTCCAGAAAGACGTCCCGCGACACGCTCGCCAGGCCAATTTTTTGCGCCTCGGCGGCGGCGACCGTTTGCGCGCTGGTGCGGCTGTCGACAAAGAACTTGTGCCGACGCTGCAAGTCGCCCATCAACCACGCCATGGCCTGGGGTTGGGAGGTCATGCGGCTGCCCATGTGGTTGTTGATGCCACTGGTGTAGGGCACGGCCTTGAACGCAGCGTTCAGGCGTTTTTCGAGTTCGTCGAGCGGCAAGTCGGGGTGCCATGCAAACGGGCCGGTGGCCGGGTCCATGGGCATGTGCAGGATGACGATCTTGCCCGCCTTGTAGGCTTCGCGGGCAAATTCGGCGGCGTGGGGCGTGTCGGGCATGATCGCCGTGGTGACCGGGCCGGGCAGGCCCAGCACGCGGCGGTCGCGTGGCAGGTTTTGCCCCAGGTCATCGATGATCAGGCTCAGGTAAGCCTTGTGCGCGGTGGCGGGATGACTGGCCGGCGCCGCGTGGGCGGCACCGGTCAGGCAGCAGAGCAGACTGAGGACGAGCGAAAAACGCATCTCAATTGCCGCGCGTAATGCTCAGCCCCTTGAGCAGGCTCAGCGCCTGGCTCAACTGGAAGTCGTCATCCTGTGGCATCGGTTTGGCTTTCACGCCAGAGCCGGTCGGCTTGTCCGCACCGCCGTTGCCATTGCCGAGGTGACCTTGCAGGTCGGCTTCCTTGAAGTACTCGGTGTCTTGCTCGCGGGTGATTTTGGCGCGGTTGACTTCGATGTCCGGCACGATGCCCTGGGCCTGAATCGAGCGGCCGTTGGGCGTGAAATACAGCGCGGTGGTGATTTTCAGCGCCCGGTCATTGTTCAGTGGCAACACGGTTTGCACCGAGCCTTTGCCGAAGCTGGTGGTGCCCATGACCACGCCGCGTTTTTGGTCTTGCAGGGCACCTGCCACGATTTCCGAGGCCGAGGCGCTGCCGCCGTTGATCAGCACCACCAGCGGTACGTTTTCGCTGAGGTCCTTGCCGGTGGCCGAGAAACGCAGTTCGGAGTTGGCGATCCGCCCTTTGGTGTAGACGATCAGGCCCTTGGTGATGAAGTGATCCACCACTTCGACTGCCGATTGCAGCACGCCGCCGGGGTTGTTGCGCAGGTCGAGAATGATGCCCTTGAGCTTTTTGTTGCCATTGTCACGGCGCAACTTGGCGAGGGCCGCGGCGACTTCTTCGCCGGTCTTGACCTGGAACTGGGTAATGCGGATGTAGCCGTAGCCGTCTTCGAGCAATTGCGCTTTCACGCTTTTGACCTGGATGTTGGCGCGGGTGAGGTTCACGTCAAACGGCGTGCCGCCATCGCGTACCAGGGTCAGGGTGATTTTTTGCCCGACCTTGCCGCGCATCTTGTCCACGGCTTCGGTCATGGTCAGGCCGCGGGTCGGCTGGCCATTGATCTTGACGATAAAGTCGCCTGCCTGAATCCCGGCCTTGCTGGCAGGGGTGTCGTCGATGGGCGACACGATTTTGATATTGCCGTCTTCGGTGCCGACTTCGATCCCCAGCCCGCCGAATTCGCCGCTGGTGCTTTCTTGCAGCTCCGCGAAATCCTCAGGGCCCAGGTACGCAGAGTGCGGATCAAGGTTGCTGAGCATGCCTTTGATGGCGTTTTCGAGCAGGGTCTTGTCGTCCACCGGCTCAACGTACGCGGCTTTGATGCGGTCCATGACCTCGGCAAAGGTGCGCAGCTCATCCAGCGGCAGCGGGGCCTTGGCGCTGGCACTGGCGGCAGCGGCGGCGGGCTGGGCGGTCTGCCCGGCCGCCAGGGCCAGAGGCGAAGCAATCACCAGGGCGATTGTCAGGGCCAGCGAGTTGAGGCGGGACAAGTGCGGCATGTTGAGCGAACTCCTACGTATTAAAGGTGATGGGCTCATCCTTGAGCGCGGCACCATTGTGCGGGGTCGCTCGGGCGGCCCTGCTGACGAATAGCAAAATACAGCGCTGGCGTGGCCTGGCCACCGCTGTTACCCACGGTGGAAATCACTTCCCCGGCTTTTACGATGTCTCCAGCCGACTTGAGCAGCGTCTGGTTGTGGCCATACAAGCTCAAGTAGCCATTACCGTGGTCCAGGATGACCAACTGGCCCGCACCGCGCAGCCAGTCGGCAAACACCACGCGTCCGCCATGCACGGCGTGCACCTGAGTGCCCGCGCCTGCGCTGATCATCACGCCATCCCACTTGGTACGGGCATCATCGCCACGGCTTTCACCGAAGCGCGCAAGCAATCGACCATCAACGGGCCACGGAAGTTTGCCGCGTGCCTGAGAAAAAGGTCCGCCATACGAAACCCCGGCGCTGGAGACCAGTGCGCCGGGTGTGGATTTGACGGGTTTACGCGGGGCGTCGGTCACAACCGATTCAGCCTCGCGCTGGCGTTTACGTTCGGCTTCTTGCTGGGCCAGCAAGGCTTTCTGGCGTGCGGCCTCGGCTTCGCGTGCCTGACGCGCCAGGGTTTCTTCGATGGTCTTGAGGACTTTAGCCAGATCTGCCTGATCCTGCTCGCGGGCCTGCAACTTCTGGTCGCGGTCTTTGACGTCCTTGTTGAGCTTGGCCAGGACTTGCTGGCGCTCGGCTTTGACCTTGTCGAGTTCGGCGCGCTGGCTGTCGAGGTCGCTTTTTTGCGTCAACAATTGCGCCTGTTGCTGGTTGATGTCGGCTTCGACGTTGGCCAGTTGGCGCAGGGTCTCATTGAACCCTTTGAGCTGCTCCAGGCGGGCCTGGCTCAGGTAGTCGTAATAGGTGAGGGTGCGGGCGAATTTTTCGGGGTGTTGTTGGTTGAGCAGCATTTTCAGGTATTCCTGACGGCCGCCCTGATACGCGGCCCGGGCCTGAATGGCGATCAGGCGTTGCTGTTCAACTTTTGCGCTGTTGAGTTTTTTTTTCTCACTATCAAGGCGCAGCAGCTCGCCTTCACTCTTTTTTAGTTCTTTTTGGAGCTCCTCTACCTGTTTTTCCAGCTTGCCGATGTCGGTCTCGGTGCTGCGCAGGTCTTTCTGCACGCCGGATTTTTCTTCCTGGAGTTTGCCGAGCAGTTTTTTCAGCTCGCCGATGTCCTGGCGGGTGGCTTCAAGCTGTTGTTGGGTTTGCGCACGCTCATCGGCAAAGGCCGGTTGCAGCATGCACGTGAGAGTCAGGGCTATAAGGGCGCGGAGCATGGGGCGGGCGACACCTGGGGAATGGGACGGCCTAGTATGCCCGCCCTCGTTAAGTATGAGAAATCCGTGAGATGAAATACCCGTAGTCGCTGCCGCAGGCTGTGAAGGGCGGTGCATACGCCGGTTTGCTTGAGCGTTGCACCGTCCTTGTGGGCAGCCTGTGCCAGCGTCACAGGTTTACATTAGTCGACCAGGATCGATTTGCCGGTCATTTCTGCTGGCTGTGGCAAGCCCAGCAACTTAAGCATGGTCGGTGCCACGTCGGCCAGGACGCCGCCCTCACGCACCTTGAAGTTGCGTTTGCCGACATAAATGAACGGCACCGGCTCGCAGGTGTGAGCCGTGTGCGCCTGGCCGGTGCACGCGTCGGACATCTGCTCGACGTTGCCGTGGTCGGCCGTAATCAGGGCTTCGCCGCCGACTTTTTCCAGCGCTTCGACAATCCGGCCCACGCAGGTGTCCAGGCATTCCACGGCTTTGACTGCGGCATCGAATACGCCGCTGTGGCCCACCATGTCGCCGTTGGCGTAGTTGACCACGATCACGTCGTAACGCTGGTGCTCAATGGCATCGACGATTTTGTCGGTGACTTCGGGCGCGCTCATTTCAGGCTGCAGGTCGTAGGTCGCGACTTTCGGTGAGGGCACCAGGATGCGTTCTTCGCCCGGGAATGGTTCTTCGCGGCCGCCGGAGAAGAAGAAGGTCACGTGGGCGTATTTTTCGGTTTCGGCAATGCGCAGCTGGGTTTTGCCGTTCTTCGCCAGGTAATCGCCCAGCACGTTTTCCAGGCTGCCCGGCGCGAATGCGCTCGGAGCCGGAATGCTGGCCGCGTATTGGGTCAGCATCACAAAGTCGGCCAGTTTTGGCTGACGGGCACGCGCAAACGCCGTGAAGTCGTCTTCGACGAACGCGCGGCTCAGCTCGCGGGCGCGGTCGGCGCGGAAGTTCATGAACACCACGGCATCGCCGTCTTCAACGGTGACCGGCTCGCCGAGGGTGGTGGCTTTGACGAATTCGTCGCTTTCGCCACGGGCGTACGCCGCTTCCAGGCCTTCTTGGGCGGTGGCGGCGTTGAACTGGCCTTTGCCATCGACAATCAGGTTGTACGCTTGCTCGACGCGGTCCCAGCGGTTATCGCGGTCCATGGCGAAGTAGCGACCGATCAAGCTCGCAATGCGGCCTTTGCCGAGGTCTTTGAAGGCCTCGTCCAGCAACTCAATCGAAGAGGACGCGCTTTTGGGCGGGGTGTCACGGCCATCCAGGAACGCGTGCAGGTAGATCTTTTCGGCGCCGCGCTTGAACGCCAGTTCGGCCATAGCCACCAGGTGGTCCTGATGGCTATGCACGCCACCGTCGGACAGCAGGCCCATGATGTGCACGGCCTTGCCCTGGGCAACAGCCTTGTCGACCGCCGCGCAAAGGGTCGGGTTTTCGAAGAACTCGCCATCGCGGATCGATTTGGTGACACGGGTGAAGTCTTGATACACCACGCGGCCAGCGCCCAGGTTCATGTGGCCAACCTCGGAGTTGCCCATTTGCCCGTCCGGCAAGCCGACATCCATGCCTGAACCTGAGATCAGGCCGTTTGGCATGCTTGCGCAGAGACGATCGAGCACCGGTTTCTTGGCCGAATAAACGGCGTTGTATTCGTGGCTTTCACTGTGACCGAAGCCATCCAGGATGATCAGGACCAAAGGTTTAGGCGTGGTAGTCATAGATCCCACTCGTGGCTGGTTTAGAAGAAGGGTTGCAGAGGACGGGCAGTTTAAAGCGAAGTTCATGTGGCGTCACCGCCGGGCGGGGTTTGGCCGACCAAGGCGGCTGTGTATACTGGCCCACATTTTACGACCCTGGAACCTTCTGATGGTTGATCACCTGATTGCATTTGCCACTTCTCACTACCTGTTGGTGGGCGCGTTTGTCATCCTGCTGGCGTTGTTGATTGCCCACGAAATGAGCCGTGGCGGACGTAGCATCAGCACCGGCGAACTGACCGGCCTGGTCAACCGCGACGAGGGTGTGGTGATTGATATTCGCCCGGCCAAGGACTTCGCTGCCGGCCACATCGTGGGGGCGCTGAATATTCCGCAAGACAAGCTGATGGCGCGCATTGCCGAGCTGGACAAGCACAAGGGCAAGACCCTGATCCTGGTTGACGCTCAAGGCCAGCACTCCGGTTCCCATGCGCGTGAACTGTTGAAAGCCGGTTACAACGCAGCCAAGTTGTCCGGTGGCATCGCCAGCTGGCGCGCCGATAACCTGCCTGTGGTGAAGTAACCATGTCCAAGGTCACCGTGTATTCCAGCGACTATTGCCCCTACTGCATGCGGGCCAAGGCCCTGCTAGAAAAGAAAGGCGTCGCCTTTGAGGAAATCAAGGTCGATGGCAAGCCACAGGTGCGCGCCGACATGGCCCAGAAAGCAGGCCGTACCTCCGTGCCGCAAATCTGGATCGGTGACACGCACGTTGGCGGCTGCGATGACCTGTTTGCGCTTGAGCGTGCCGGTAAATTGGACGCGCTGCTGCACGTCTGACTCTCATTCTCTATAAGCCCCAAGATCAACAAGGATCTGTGATGACTGACCAACAGAACACCGCTGCGACTGAAGACGATACTTCCCCACAATTCTCGCTGCAGCGTATCTACGTGCGTGACCTGTCGTTCGAAGCGCCGAAAAGCCCGGCTATCTTCCGTCAGCAGTGGGAACCGACCGTTGCGCTGGATCTGAACACTCGTCAGAAGCCGCTGGAAGGTGATTTCTACGAAGTCGTGCTGACCTTGTCGGTCACGGTCAAAAACGCTGAAGAAGTGGCGTTCATTGCTGAAGTGCAACAGGCTGGCATCTTCCTGATCAAAAACCTTGATGCGGGCTCGATGAACCACACGTTGGGCGCGTTCTGCCCGAACATCTTGTTCCCTTATGCCCGTGAAACCCTGGACAGCCTGGTGACCCGTGGTTCGTTCCCGGCCCTGATGCTGTCGCCGGTGAACTTCGATGCCCTGTACGCGCAAGAGCTGCAGCGCATGCAGGAAGAAGGCACACCGACTGTTCAATAAACAGCCGATGTGACAAAAAAAGCGCCGTAACGGCGCTTTTTTTATGGGGCTGGCCCTGTATTACTTGAAGCCCAACTGACGCCAGGCTTCATACACCGCGACGGCCACGGTGTTGGACAGGTTCAGGCTGCGGCAGCCTTCGCGCATCGGCAGGCGCAAGCGGTGCTCGCCGTCCAGTGCGTCGAGCACTTCAGGCGGCAGACCACGGCTTTCAGGACCGAAGATAAAGGCATCGCCCTCGGCAAACTGAACGTCGTGAAACGGCTTTGAGCCTTTGGTGGTGAAGGCGAACAGGCGCGGATGCCCCAGGCTTTCAAGGCAACTGGCCAGATCGGCATGGCGCTTGAGCGGCGCATACTCGTGGTAATCGAGCCCGGCGCGGCGCAGGCGCTTGTCGTCGAGCTCAAAGCCGATGGGCTCAATCAAATGCAGGTGGCAGCCGCTGTTGGCGCACAGCCTGATAATGTTGCCGGTATTCGGCGGAATTTCTGGTTGAAAAAGGATGACGTGAAACATGCACGGCTCCGAACGTAAAGATGGGCACGATTCTACTCCCGAAGAGGACCCGCGACCTAAACTCTGGCCGCGTGTTTTGGGTTCTTTGGCGATTGTCGGGTTAATGGTGGGCATGATGATTGGTCGGTTGACCACGCCCGAGCCGGTTCAATTGCAGCACGTAGAGGTGTTGCCGGGCGCCCTGGCGGTGTGGTTCAGCGATGAGCCCAAGCTGCATGGGGAGATGGTCGACGGCACGGTGGGTCTGTTGTTCGATGCCCAGGGCAAGGCGCAGAACGGTCAGTTCACGCTCAACGGTAAAGAGGTGAACTGGCGGGTGCGACGCACCGACGGTGGGTTGTTGCTGACGGTGGTGGCGGCCCGTGCGCTGCAGGGCGACTGGGTCGGTGCGCCGCAGGACGGGCGCTGGCGTTTGCAGGTCAATCTGCGTGAGCAATAAAAGAGGGAAGTCCGGCCTGCCTGTACCGAGTTCCCCAAACCGGGGTGCGCGTTCATGCACAGGGCATCAAGGTCGCGGGTGTAAAAGTGGGGAGTCCTGGCCTGCCTGTACCAGGGTCCCCTAAAGCGTTATCAGGGTTATTGCAGGGTGCGTGCCAGTTTTTGCAACGGGCTCACAAAAAAATGACCACAGACGCAAAAGCCCCGGATTCCGGGGCTTTTTTGTCAGGTCGCGGTTTATGGCACGCAGTGAGCCTCAAACCCTTGAGTCAGAGCGGTGCACGCAAATGGTGCATGCTGCCAGCCAAGGGTGCGAGGCCGGTCTTTTGGCGCGGTGAATCAGGTGTCTTCACCGTCGTCCTCGTCGCCGTCAATCTTCATTCCGAGTTCTTTGATCTTGCGGGTCAGGGTGTTGCGTCCCCAACCCAGCAGCACGGCGGCGTCGCGACGGCGCCCGGCGGTGTGCTTGAGGGCGGTCTCGATCATGATGCGTTCAAACGTCGGCACAGCGCTGTCCAGCAAGTTGGACTGACCCCGGGCCAGCGCCTGATCGGCCCACTGGCGCAAGGCCTGCTCCCAGTTGGTGACGGGCGATGCGTCGTGCTGCAGGTTGAGCAGTTCGGGGGGCAGGTCGCTGATGTGGACTTCGCGGCCTGACGCCATCACGGTGATCCAGCGGCAAGTGTTCTCCAACTGGCGCACGTTGCCGGGCCATGGCAGGTTTTTCAGGTATTGCTCGGTTTCGGCCTTGAGCAGCTTGGGCTCGACGGACAACTCTTGCGCCGCGCTGCTGAGGAAGTGGCGGGCCAGGGTCGGGATGTCTTCGCGGCGGTCCGACAGGCGCGGGATGTGGATGCGGATGACGTTCAGCCGGTGGAACAAGTCTTCGCGGAACTTGCCCGCCTGCACCAGGGTTTCGAGGTTCTGGTGGGTGGCGGCGATGATGCGCACGTCGACCTTGACCGGTGTGTGCCCGCCGACACGGTAGAACTCGCCGTCGGCCAGCACTCGCAGCAGGCGGGTTTGCGTATCGGCCGGCATGTCACCGATTTCATCCAGAAACAGGGTGCCGCCGTCGGCTTGCTCAAAGCGCCCGCGGCGCAAGTTGGCTGCGCCGGTAAACGCGCCTTTTTCGTGGCCGAACAGCTCGGACTCCATCAGGTCTTTGGGGATGGCGGCCATGTTCAGCGCAATAAAGGGCGAGGCAGCACGCGGGCTGTGGCGGTGCAGGGCGTGGGCGACCAGCTCTTTGCCGGTGCCCGACTCGCCATTGATCAGTACGGTGATGTTGGAATGGCTCAAGCGCCCGATGGCGCGAAACACTTCTTGCATCGCTGGCGCTTCGCCGATGATTTCAGGCGTTGGAGCCAGCGCAGGCGCCACAGACAAGCCTTGCTGCTCCTGCGCGTGCTGATTGGCGCGCTTGACCAGCGACACGGCTTCATCGACGTCAAATGGCTTGGGCAGGTACTCAAAGGCGCCGCCCTGATAGGACGCGACTGCGCTGTCCAGGTCCGAGTGCGCGGTCATGATGATCACGGGCAGGCGCGGGTGTTGCTCGCGGATCCTGGCCAGCAAATCCAGGCCGCTGGCACCCGGCATGCGGATATCGGAAATGATCACGTCCGGTTGCTGGCGAGCCAGGCGACTCATGACACCATCGGCGCTGTCGAAGCTTTGTGTGGTCATGCCTTCCTGTTGCAAGGCTTTTTCCAGGACCCAGCGGATTGAACGGTCGTCGTCGACGATCCACACGGTTTCACTTCGGCTCATGTCGATGCGGCTCCTTGTTCCAGTGGCAGAAAGATCGAGAAGAGCGTGTGGCCGGGGTGGCTTTCACACTCGATCAACCCCTGATGCTGACTGATGATGTTCTGGGTGATGGCCAGCCCGAGTCCGGTACCGTCCGGGCGGCCGCTGACCATCGGGAAGAAGAGGGTGTCTTGCAACTCGGCCGGGATGCCCGGCCCGTTGTCGATAATTTCGATTTTGGTGACCAGTCGATGGCGAATATGGCCAATGGTGAACTGGCGCATGGCGCGGGTGCGCAGGGTGATACGCCCCAGCCGCAGTTCGTTTTGGCCGCCGATGGCCTGCATCGCATTGCGCACGATATTGAGCACGGCCTGAATCATTTGCTCACGGTCGATCAGCAGGTCGGGCAGGCTGGGGTCGTAGTCGCGCACCAGGGTGATGCTGCCCTGGGTCTCGGCCTCGACCAGGTTGCAGACCCGTTCCAGGACTTCGTGCACATTGGTCATGGCCAGCAGCGGCAGCTTGTTGGAGCCCAGCATGCGGTCCACGAGGTTACGCAGGCGGTCTGCTTCTTCAATGATGACGTTGGTGTAGTCACGCAAGCCTTCGTCCGGTAACTGGCGAGCCAGTAGCTGGGCGGCCCCGCGGATACCGCCCAAGGGATTCTTGATTTCGTGTGCCAGCCCGCGCACCAGCATTTTGCTGGTCTCTTGCTTGGACAGCTGGGCTTCTTCTTTGGTGATGCGCAGCAAGCGGTCACGCGGATGCACTTCGAGCAGTAGCAGCGTGGTGCCGGCGCTCAGGATCGGCGTAACGGCGTAGTCCACGGTCAGGGTTTGACCGGTGAGCGAGGTCAGCATGGCTTCACGCTTGGTAAACGGGTGTGCCTGTTCAACGGCCTGACGCAATGAATGCAGGGCTTCGGTGGATTCGGTGAACAGTTCGCTGATGAATTGCCCATGACTGCGTTGACCGCTGATGGCCAGTAGCATCTCGGCTGCGGGGTTCATGTACTCAAGGCGCAAGTCGGCATTGAGCAGCAGGGTCGCTGTGGTCAGGTTGTCGAGTAGCAGTCGGTGCAAGGCATCACTGATGGTCATGGGCCGATCCCGGATTACGTGCGCGGGTTACACGCTGAGACGAGGAAAATGCAAAAACCAAACCAAGGCTCCGAAAAGAAGCGCGATTCGCCAGAAATAAGGGGTTACAGGTGGTTTATAGGGCGAAAACGAAGGCTTCACGCTGCGAGTCGAACCAAAGTGGACCGCAGGGCTTCAAGAAACGGTTATCTATGCACCAATATAGTGCAATTTTTGGTGAAAGCATTCAGTTCGCCTGCACAGGGTCGGGTCAGCGCGTGAAGAGCGCTAACGCAAGCGCGCGCGTTGCAGGTGAAATGTCGCGTCAGCACTGCGTTGCACCTCGGTGTTGCCGTGCAGAATGCGCGCGGCGAGGCGGTGTTCTCCCCGGTCAACGTTATCCAGCTTTATCTCGCGTGAGCGGCCGGGAACACCGTAGGGCGTGCCGTCCAGTACTAACTGGAGGCGGTGCCCCGCTCGAAGCGGCGGCTCGACCCGCACCTGAACGCTGAACGTCCCGTTGTTGGCCCTCAGGGCTTGACCTTCGGGCAGGCCGCTGACTTCCAGCATGGTGTACCTGAAGAGCACCGGCGGGCTTTCACGCTCGGGTAATAACGCCTGCGGATTGGTCTGCGGGGCTATTGCCCGTGCCGGGAGCCGATTGAGGGGTGTCAGCACCACCGGCGCGCTGAGCACATGGCGGCTGGGCGTGTCGGTGTAGTGGGGTGTGCCGCCCTCGTCGATGTAGGTGTAAGGTTGCGCAGCACCGGGCACGGCGATCAGCCCAAGGGTCAGCAGCAGCAGGCTATGCATGGCTGGCTCAGTCGGGTTTGGAGAGCGGCAGGCCTGTGGCGCCCGCGTAAAAAACGATCAGTTCCACGGGCGTGTTGCCGCTGGTTCCGCGGTGAGGCACGTTCACCACCTCAGGCAGCACCTGACCGGGCTTGAGCCGGGTGTGTTTGCCGTCGCGGGTTTCTACGAGCAGTTCGCCGGAAATCAGATACGCCGCATTGGGCATTGGGTGGGTGTGCCAGTTGAGGGTGGTTTTGGCGGGAATGGTAATTTTCAACACGCTTAATTCTGGCCGCCCCTCGGGGTACGCCTCGTAGCGCGTCCCTTCCCAGGCGTGTGCGGTTTTAAGGAGCTGTTCGGTCTGTACGGCGGTTGAGGTCTGCGCACAGCCCGTCAAGCTCAGGCAGGCAGTGATGAACAGGGAGGAGGGGATAAGACGTGAGCGCACCATCAGCGAATCCTTGCGTGGTTTTGAAACCGTGATTGAGTGGACTCACGCTACGCAGAACGGCGGGGACTGGCTGTCGGTCAGGAGAGATCTGCCGTGCAAGCCGGGGCTGGAATCGGTGTAAGAACGAGCAAAAAAAACCTCCCGAAGGAGGTTTTTTTATTCACGCGGCCAGCGCCGGTGTCACGGGATTAGCAGCTGTAGTACAGCTCGTATTCCAGTGGGTGTACGAAGGTGCGTACTTTGATTTCTTCTTCGCTTTTCAGGGCGATGTAAGCGTCGATGAAGTCGTCGCTGAACACGCCGCCTTTGGTCAGGAACGCACGGCCCTTGTCCAGTTCTTCCAGCGCTTCTTTCAAGCTGCCGCACACCTGCGGGATTTCTTTCGCCTCTTCAGGCGGCAGGTCGTACAGGTTTTTGTCGGCGGCGTCGCCCGGGTGGATCTTGTTCTGGATACCGTCCAGACCCGCCATCATCAGTGCTGCGAAGCACAGGTATGGGTTGGCTGCCGGGTCCGGGAAACGGGCTTCGATACGGCGAGCCTTGGGGCTGGACACGTAAGGAATACGGATCGAGGCAGAACGGTTGCGTGCCGAGTAGGCCAGCATCACCGGCGCTTCGAAGCCTGGCACCAGACGCTTGTAGGAGTTGGTCGACGGGTTGGTGAAGCCGTTCAGGGCCTTACCGTGCTTGATGATGCCGCCGATGAAGTACAGAGCGGTGTCGGACAGGCCGGCATAGCCTTCGCCAGCGAAGGTGTTCTTGCCTTCTTTGGAGATGGACATGTGCACGTGCATGCCTGAACCGTTGTCGCCGTACAGCGGTTTGGGCATGAAGGTCGCGGTGCGGCCGTAAGCGTCAGCCACGTTGTGTACGCAGTACTTCAGGGTCTGAACTTCGTCAGCCTTTTTCACCAGGGTGTTGAACTGCACGCCGATTTCGTTCTGGCCAGCCGTTGCCACTTCGTGGTGATGAACTTCGATGACCAGGCCCATTTCTTCCATGGCGTTGCACATGGAGGTACGGATTTCGTGGTCGTGGTCGAACGGTGGAACCGGGAAGTAGCCGCCCTTGATGCCTGGACGGTGGCCACGGTTGCCGCCTTCAACGTCCTGGTCGGACATCCACGAACCTTGTTCGGAGTAGATCTTGAACATGGAGCCGGAGATGTCGGACTTGAATTTCACTTCGTCGAAGATGAAGAACTCAGGCTCTGGGCCAACGAATACGGTGTCGCCGATACCGGTGGACTTCAGGTATTCCTCGGCACGGTTGGCGATCGCGCGCGGGTCGCGGTCATAGCCTTGCATGGTCGAAGGTTCGATGATGTCGCACACCAGGATCAGCGTTGGCTGCTCGGTGAACGGGTCCAGGACCGCTGTGCTGTCGTCTGGCAGCAGGATCATGTCGGAAGCTTCGATGCCTTTCCAGCCAGCGATGGAGGAGCCGTCGAACATCTTGCCGTCGGTGAAGAAGTTTTCATCGAGCGCATCACGGGCCGGCATGGTCACGTGGTGCTGAGTACCTTTGGTGTCCGTGAAGCGCAGATCAATCCACTTGACGTCATGATCTTTGATGAGTTGAACCGACTTCGACATATGTCCTCCGGGGTGGCTTCGGGCGGGTAAGTAGTGGTGCGCCCTTAGTAATGTGCTTGATGCCGGCGCGAATACTCTGCCAAGGCAACCTGCCTCACAAGGGAGCAAATTGCATGCCAGTGCCCTGACTTGGGTGTAATGCGCCAAACTCAGGCAGGTAAGCGGTGCAGCCTACCGATTCGTGCCTGTTATCGCACTCAAATGAAGCGAAAACCTGCCCTTTTGCTCTATTTTGGTGCGACCAAAACCGTTTGTACGATAACTGGTTAAACCTTGAGCAATTTCCGCTATAATCCGCGCCCCCCTTTTTTGGCAGGCTGCTCGCGCGCTGTTTTCATGAAACTAATCGTTAAAGTCTTCCCCGAGATCACTATCAAGAGCCGCCCGGTTCGGATGCGTTTTGTCCGTCAATTGGCCAAAAACATCCGTACCGTGCTCCGCGATCTGGACCCGGCTGTGGTAGTGAGCGGTGTGTGGGACAACATCGAGCTGCAAACGCGTGTGAGCGACCCCAAAGCCCTGAAAGAGATGACCGAACGCCTGAGCTGCATGCCGGGCATCGCGCATTTTCTGCAGGTGGATGAGTACCCGTTGGGCGACTTCGACGACATCGTCGAGAAGTGCAAACTGCACTTCGGCGATTCGCTGGCCGGCAAGGTCTTTTCGGTGCGCTGCAAGCGCGCGGGCAAGCACCCTTTTTCCTCGATGGACGTCGAGAAATATGTGGGCAGCAAGCTGCGTCGTGAGTGCGGTGCGGCCGGAATCTCGCTGAAAAACCCGGAAATCGAAGTCCGGATCGAAATTCGCGACCAACGGTTGTTTGTGATTCACAACCAGCACGACAGCATTGGCGGCTACCCGCTGGGCGCGCTGGAACAGACGCTGGTGCTGATGTCCGGTGGTTTCGACTCCACCGTCGCGGCCTACCAGATCATGCGCCGCGGCCTGATGAGCCATTTTTGCTTCTTCAACCTCGGCGGCCGTGCCCATGAACTGGGCGTGATGGAAGTCGCGCACTATATATGGAAGAAGTACGGCAGCTCGCAGCGGGTGCTGTTTGTCAGCGTGCCGTTCGAAGAAGTGCTGGGCGAAATTCTCGGCAAAGTCGATAACAGTCATATGGGCGTCATTTTGAAGCGTATGATGTTGCGCGCTGCGTCCCGTATTGCGGACCGGCTCGATATCGACGCACTGGTGACGGGCGAAGCGATCTCGCAGGTGTCCAGCCAGACGCTGCCCAACCTGTCCGTGATCGACTGCGTGACCGACAAACTGGTCTTGCGCCCGCTGATCGCCAGCCACAAACAGGACATCATCGATCTGGCGACCGAGATCGGCACGGCCGACTTCGCCAAACATATGCCTGAATATTGCGGGGTGATTTCGGTCAACCCCAAGACCCACGCCAAACGTCCGCGCGTGGAGTACGAAGAACAACAGTTTGATATGGCCGTGCTTGAGCGTGCGCTTGAGCGGGCCAAACTGGTGCCGATTGATCGGGTCATCGATGAATTGGGCCAGGACTTGCAAGTCGAAGAGGTCAGCGAAGTGCTGGCGGGACAGATCGTCCTCGACATCCGTCACCCGGATGCCCAGGAAGATCAGCCGCTGGAACTGGCTGGCATCGAAGTACAAGCGTTGCCGTTCTATGCTCTGAACAGCCGCTTCAAGGAACTGGATGACACCCGTCAGTACCTGTTGTATTGCGACAAAGGCGTGATGAGTCGCCTGCATGCTCACCATTTGCTCAGTGAGGGACATGCCAATGTGCGCGTTTATCGACCGAGCTAAGAGCCCGGGGCTGTATGCCTGTGGCCTGCGTCACCGGCCCCCCGACGCCGCCGTCAAGTTGTAACGGCAAGGCCTGACTCTATTGTTAATCGCTGCCACGACCTGTCAGCACACCGAATCCTCTGATCGAGATACACAAGTGATCGAAAATCTACGCAACATCGCCATCATTGCTCACGTTGACCACGGTAAAACCACTCTGGTAGACAAACTCTTGCGTCAATCCGGCACTCTGGAGCGCGGCGAGCTCAACGACGAGCGCGTGATGGACTCCAACGACCAGGAGAAAGAGCGCGGTATTACCATTCTGGCGAAAAACACCGCCATCAACTGGAACGGCTACCACATCAACATCGTGGACACCCCGGGCCACGCCGACTTCGGCGGTGAAGTAGAACGCGTAATGTCGATGGTTGACTCCGTTCTGCTGCTGGTTGACGCTCAAGACGGCCCTATGCCGCAAACCCGTTTCGTGACCAAGAAGGCGTTCGAAGCCGGCCTGCGTCCAATCGTGGTTATCAACAAGGTTGACCGTCCGGGCGCGCGTCCTGATTGGGTTCTGGACCAGATCTTCGATCTGTTCGACAACTTGGGCGCTACTGAAGAACAGCTGGACTTCAAAGTGGTTTACGCCTCTGCCCTGAACGGTATTGCTGGTCTTGACCACACCGACATGGCTGAAGACATGACCCCGCTGTACCAGTCGATCGTCGACAACGTACCTGCGCCGTCTGTTGACCGTGACGGTCCGTTCCAGATGCAAATCTCGGCACTGGACTACAACAGCTTCCTGGGCATTATCGGCGTTGGCCGTATTGCACGTGGTCGCGTCAAGCCGAACACCCCGGTTGTGGCCATCGACGCTGACGGCAAGCGCCGCAACGGTCGTATCCTGAAGCTGATGGGTCACCACGGTCTGCACCGTGTAGACGTTGAAGAAGCGGCTGCCGGCGACATCGTTTGTATCAGCGGTATGGACTCGTTGTTCATCTCCGACACCCTGTGCGACCCGATGAACGTTGAAGCGATGAAGCCGTTGACCGTTGACGAGCCAACCGTTTCCATGACCTTCCAGGTAAACGACTCGCCATTCTGCGGTAAAGAAGGCAAGTTCGTGACGTCCCGTAACATCAAGGAACGTCTGGACAAAGAGCTGCTGTACAACGTTGCTCTGCGCGTTGAAGAAGGCGACTCGGCTGACAAGTTCAAAGTATCGGGCCGTGGTGAATTGCACCTGTCGGTTCTGATCGAAACCATGCGTCGCGAAGGCTTCGAAATGGGCGTTGGCCGTCCAGAAGTGATCATCCGCATGGTTGACGGCGTTAAGCACGAACCGTTCGAAAACGTCACCATCGACCTGCCAGAAGAATCTCAGGGCAAGGTGATGGAAGAGATGGGCCTGCGTAAGGGCGACCTGACCAACATGGTGCCGGATGGCAAGGGCCGTGTACGTCTGGAATACAACATCCCTGCTCGCGGTCTGATCGGTTTCCGTAACCAGTTCCTGACCCTGACCAACGGTGCTGGCATCCTGACCTCGATCTTCGATCGTTACGACGTGATGAAGTCCGGCCACATGTCCGGCCGTCAGAACGGCGTTCTGGTATCGGTTGAAACAGGCAAGGCGCTGACCTACTCCCTGGAAACCCTGCAGGCGCGTGGCAAGCTGTTCGTTGAGCACGGTCAAGAGATCTACAACGGTCAGATCGTGGGCCTGAACAGCCGTGACACCGACATGGGCGTTAACCCTACCAAGGGCAAGAAGCTCGACAACATGCGTGCTTCGGGTAAAGACGAAACCATCGCTCTGGTTCCACCTGTTCGCTTCACCCTGGAACAGGCTCTGGAATTCATCCAGGACGACGAGCTGTGCGAAGTGACGCCTAAGTCCATCCGTCTTCGTAAGAAGATCCTGGACGAAGGCGAGCGTACCCGCGCTGCCAAAAAAGCCAAAAACTAAGTTAATTAGTTAGCGGTTACAAAAACGCCCCCGACCTTGCGGTCGGGGGCGTTTTTTTATGTTCGTCGTTTGGGGGCATTGTTGCCTCATCCCCCCCGTTCTCTCCCATTGGGAGAGGGCCAGGGTGAGGGGCTGTGCGGCTTAAAAATCCATCAATTTAACGCTGCTGTTCTTGCGCTCAACCGCTTTGGGGATATAGGCGCAGTAGCCTGGGCGCGGCCCGATGCGCGGGTGGTTGCGGCAGGTGTCGGGGCGCTTGTCATAGATGGTGCACATGCGCGATTTGCGGTCCAGGTACAGGCAGTCGTTGTTGCTCATGCGCTGCAACGTGAAGATGCCCGACTTCTGGTTGAAACGTTCCACAATCCCTTCTTTTTGCAGACGCTTGGCGATGTTCTTCGGCGGGTCGCCCAGTTCGAATTCATCCACCAGCCCGATGCGGATCAAGTCTTTGACCTTGACCTCGACCGGCAGGGTGCAGCAGCTGGAAATGCAGGAGCCGCACATGGGCGCGGTGTATTTGGCCCACGTATCGAGACGGTCGATTTCCGCGGCGGCGATCAGGTTGGACTTCATCAGGCTTATATTCCAGCGTGTAACAGGGCGCGCGATCATACCGGGGTTGAACAAGAATTGAACAACCATTTGCCGGTTTTTTGCTCAATCCCCGGCAGTGCCGCTTGTCGCCCCAATCCGGTGCGCCATTTCCTCGCCCGTTTTAGCCGCAGGCGCGCGCAAAAATCTCGAACACAACCCGCCACCTTCTGTCAGAGCGTCTAGGCTGACACCATTCGTTCTTAAAATCGCTTCATCTCGCTTGAGGTTGCATCGATGTCCCAGGAACCGCTTGTTTGTGATGCACAAGTGGCGGCCTTCCGCGCCGCCGTACTGGCCAAACTGACCTACGCGGTGGGCAAGGACCCGGAACACGCGTTCGACCATGACTGGTTCGAGGCCATTGCGCTGGCCGCCCGCGACCATATGGTCGAGCACTGGATGGACAACACGCGGCAGATTTACCGCAAAGGCCAAAAGCGGGTGTATTACCTGTCGCTGGAATTTTTGATCGGCCGTTTGCTGTACGACAGCCTCAGCAACCTGGGCTTGCTGGATATCGCTCGCCAAGCGCTGACCGAGCTGGGGGTCGACCTGGAGCAGATCCGCCTGCTCGAACCCGATGCCGCGCTGGGCAATGGCGGGCTGGGCCGTCTGGCGGCGTGTTTCATGGAAAGCATGGCCACCCTGGGCGTCGCAGCCCACGGCTACGGTATTCGCTATGAGCACGGGTTGTTCCGCCAGAGCATCGTCGACGGCTGGCAACAGGAGCAGACCGAAAACTGGCTGGACTTCGGCAACCCATGGGAGTTTGAGCGGCCGGAGGTGGTGTACCTCATTGGCTTCGGCGGGGCGGTCGAAACCAAAATCGACGAACAGGGGCATCCGCGGCAGGTCTGGTGGCCGGGCGAAACCGTGCGTGCGATTGCTTACGACACCCCGGTCGTGGGCTGGCGCGGTGCCAGCGTCAACACGTTGCGCTTATGGCGGTCCAGGGCCGTGCATGAGATGCACCTCGAACGCTTCAATGCCGGTGACCACTTGGGCGCGGTCGCGGAAGTGGTGCGTGCTGAAAGCATTTCGCGGGTGCTGTACCCGGCGGACAGCAATGAAGCCGGGCAGGAACTGCGCCTGCGTCAGGAATACTTCTTCGTGGCGGCGTCGTTGAGGGACTTGATCCGGCGCCATCTCGATCAGGGCTTCGCCTTGCTTGACCTCGGCGACCACGTGGCCATTCAGCTCAATGACACCCATCCGTCCATCGCTGTCGCGGAGCTGATGCGCCTGCTGGTCGATGAGCACGAGGTGGAGTGGGGCGCCGCCTGGAAGGTCACGGTCCAAACCCTGGCCTACACCAACCACACCTTGCTCCCCGAAGCGCTTGAAACCTGGCCGGTGGGGCTGATGGAGCGCTTGCTGCCCCGGCATATGCAGATCATTTACCTGATTAACGGGCTGCACATCGATTCGCTGCGCGAACAGGGCGTGCATGACTTTGACGTGCTGCGCGCCGTGTCCTTGATCGAGGAAGACAACGGCCGCCGCGTGCGCATGGGCAATCTGGCGTTTTTGGGGTGCCACAGCGTCAACGGCGTGTCAGGGCTGCACACGCAATTGATGCGCAGCACCGTGTTCTCGCACATGCACAAGCTGTACCCGGACCGTATCAACAACAAAACCAACGGCGTGACCTTCCGACGCTGGCTTTACCAGTCCAACCCGCCGCTGACGGCGCTGTTGGTCGATGCGCTGGGCCCGCAGTTTCAGGACGATCCCGAGCACAACCTGATTCAACTGGAACCGTTCGCCGGGCGCGCGGACTTCCGCAAGCAGTTCGCTGAACAGCGCCTGCAAAGCAAATGCACCCTGGCGGCGTTGATTTATGAGCGCCTGGGCATCGTGGTCAACCCCGAAGCCATGTTCGATGTGCAGGTCAAACGCATCCACGAGTACAAACGCCAGTTGCTGAACCTGCTGCACACCGTGGCGCTGTATCAGGCCATACGCGCCGAGCCGGGCAACCGCTGGGTGCCGCGGGTGAAGATCTTTGCCGGCAAAGCGGCGGCCAGTTATCAACAGGCCAAACTCATCATCAAGCTGACCAACGACATTGCGCGCACCATCAACCACGACCCCACTGTGCGCGGTCTGCTCAAAGTGGTGTTCCTGCCCAACTACAACGTCAGCCTGGCGGAGAACATCATCCCGGCGGCCGATTTGTCCGAGCAAATCTCCACTGCCGGGTATGAGGCGTCCGGCACCAGCAACATGAAATTCGGGCTCAACGGGGCGTTGACCATTGGCACGCTGGACGGCGCCAACGTCGAAATGTGCGAGCGGGTGGGCGCAGAAAACATGTTTATCTTCGGTCTGACCGCGCAACAGGTCGAAGCGCGCAAGCGCAATGGCGAGTTCAACGCAGGGCCGGAGATCGCCGCGTCCCACCGACTCAACGACGTCTTGCAGGCGATTCGCGGCGGGGTGTTCTCCCACGATGACCCGGCGCGTTACACCGGTCTGATTGACGCGTTGACTGAGTACGACCGCTTTCACGTCTGCGCCGACTTCGACGCGTATTGGGATGCGCAAATGCGCGTCGAACATCTGTGGCACGACACGGACGCGTGGTGGCGCGCGGCGGTGCTCAATACGGCACGTATGGGGTGGTTCTCCTCCGACCGCACCATTCGTGAATACGCGACCGAGATCTGGAAGGCGCTGTAACCGCCTTATAGCGGCTGTCCAACCCCCGAGGCTGCGAGCGCACGCAGCCTCGTCACGGGGCGGTGGCCACGGGTTTTGGCTGTTTTTGGCCGTCAACTGAACCCGCTCGGCCGGATCTGAGTCTGATTAGAAGATTTGCACGGCAACACGCGTTAAACTGCGCGGGTTTTTTGCCCCCTCCCCCTAGTTCGGAGCCTTACATGTCCCGCGTTACCCTGAGTCGCTATTTGATCGAGCAGACCCGCAGCAACAACACGCCTGCTGATTTGCGTTTCCTCATCGAAGTGGTGGCGCGTGCTTGCAAAGAGATCAGCCACGCCGTGTCCAAAGGCGCCCTGGGTGGTGTTCTGGGCAGCATGGGCACCGAAAACGTGCAAGGCGAAGTCCAGAAGAAGCTCGACGTGATTTCCAACGAAATCCTGCTCGAAGCCAACGAATGGGGCGGTCACCTGGCCGGTATGGCATCCGAAGAAATGGACAACGCCTACCAGATCCCGGGCAAATACCCGAAAGGCGCCTACTTGTTGGTATTCGACCCGCTGGACGGTTCGTCCAACATCGACATCAACGCGCCCGTCGGTACGATTTTCTCCGTGCTGCGTTGCCCTGAAGGCCACCTGGCCGAGAACGGCGACCTGGGCGAAAAAGCATTCCTGCAACCGGGCTCCACCCAAGTGGCGGCCGGTTATGCGATCTACGGCCCGCAAACCATGCTGGTGCTGACCCTGGGTGACGGCGTGAAAGGGTTCACCCTGGACCGCGAAATGGGCAGCTTCGTGCTCACCCACGAAGACATCAGCATTCCTGAGTCCACTCAGGAGTTCGCCATCAACATGTCCAACCAGCGCCACTGGGAAGCCCCGGTACAGCGCTACGTCGACGAGCTGCTGGCGGGCGAAGAAGGGCCGTTGAACAAGAACTACAACATGCGTTGGGTGGCGGCGATGGTGGCTGACGTGCACCGCATCCTGACCCGTGGTGGCGTGTTCATGTACCCGCGTGACAGCCGTGAGCCGTCCAAGCCAGGCAAGCTGCGCTTGATGTACGAAGCCAACCCGATGTCGTTCCTGGTGGAGCAGGCAGGCGGCGCGTCCACTGACGGCCACCAGCGCATCCTCGACATCCAGCCTGAAGGCCTGCACCAGCGTGTTGCGGTATTCCTGGGCTCCAAAGAAGAAGTCGCGCGCATCACCGCTTACCACAAAGCCTAAGCGCGCACTCGCCGCCGCAGGCTGCGAAGGGGGGCCAACGCCCCCCGTTCTTCTGACGTTTAGCCATTCCCCGGCGGCGACACCCCCTCATTGCCTCCCCTCAACGTGTCCTGCCTGCAACTAAACCCGTGCCCTGCGGGAACCACCCTGCGCTTTTCTCTTCTAAGCTCTCACCGAGGCAGCAATGCCAACCTTCCCATTCAGGAGCTTTTCCATGAAGTTGCGTTCTTTGGCGTTGTTGTCGTTCTGTGTATTACTGGCGGCCTGCAGCAAGGTCAATCAGGAAAACTACTCCAAGCTGTCGGCCGGCATGCCCAAGGCCGAGGTGGAGAAACTGCTGGGCAGCCCGACCGACTGCTCGGGCGCACTCGGTATGTCGAGCTGCACCTGGGGCGATAAAAACAGCTTTATCAGCGTGCAATATGCAGGCGACAAAGTGCTGATGTTCTCGGGTCAGGGCTTGAAATAAGACTGAACAGGAGCGTTAACCATGAAGCGACTTTTAGCGTGTCTGGGCACTGCATTGGTATTGGCCGGGTGTTCCAGCTCCGGCAGCGATGCACTGGCCCCCAAAACCGTCGATAACGTCGATCTCAAGCGCTACCAGGGCACCTGGTATGAACAGGCGCGATTGCCGATGTTCTTCCAGCGCAATTGCGCCCAGTCCCAGGCGCAATACACCCTCAAGCCCGACGGTAACGTGGCCGTGCTCAACCGCTGCCTGACCGAGGACGGTGAGTGGCAGGAAGCCAAAGGCACCGCCACCCCGCAAGTCCCGGGCAAGACCGACAAATTGTGGGTTGAGTTTGATAACTGGGTCTCGACACTGTTGCCGGGTGTGACCAAAGGCGATTACTGGGTGCTGTATCTGGGGGACAACTACAGCACGGCGCTGGTAGGCAACCCGGACCGTCGCTACCTGTGGTTGCTGTCGCGCAAACCGACCATCGACCAGCAAACCCGTGACGAGTTGCTGAGCAAGGCTCAACAGCAAGGCTACGACACCACACGTCTGATCTGGCGCACGCCCGACGCGGACATGCCCAAGACCACGAAATAAAGGGCCGAAGGCCCTCAGCGAGCGCTGAGGGCCTTTTGCTTCACGCTCAGGCGCGCAGCAAGGTCTTCCAGGCGCGGTTCTGATACACCGCGATCGCCTGATGCTTGCGGGCATCGAGCAATGCTTCGTTGTGTTCAACATCGTCGGTGAGCGGCTGATTCGCCAGCTCTTGCAGCTTGTTCATCTCGCCAAACAAGCGATCCACTTCCGCAATCTCCAGCACGCCACGGGCCAAACGCAGCCACGCTTGAATGCGCTCGATGCGCGGCAGTTGCTCTGCCAAGTCTTCCGGTTGCTGCTGGTAACGGTTCAGACGCAGCGCGATGGCTTCATCCGACAGCAAACGCGGCAGCCAGCTGCTCAGTTGTGCAGCGCCCTGACGATTGCCACGGGTGGTGCCGCGATCCACGGTCCAGCTGCGGTCCATCAACCAGCGCGAGGTGTTCAGCGAGAACTGGCCCCAGCGTGGGTCTTCCAGCTCTTCAAGGAACTGCTCGGGCGCGGCTTTGCGCACGTCTTCGTCGTCCTGACCGATCTGCACCAGCGGGCGCCAGTCTTCCAGGAGTGCGTCGAGCGAGGCGCGCAAGGTGCTGGTGGATTGGCGTGGCGCGGCCTGACCCAGGCTGCTGACCAGCGCGCGCAGGTCAATCAGTTGCTGCACCCAGTCTTGCAACAGGCGCCAGTGGCCATTGAAACGGTATTGCTCGGCCAACCGCTGGCTGCTGGCCAGCAAATGCCACGCCAGCGCGGCAAACGCGTCATCGAGCGGGGTTTCCGGCGTCAGCTCAGGGGCTGGCAGGCTCACCGAATAACTATTGGCGTCGAACAGGCGATAACCGCGCTCAGCCTTGCTGATGTCGCACGGCATCAAGGCCAGTTTTTCAGCCAGCTCGGCGGCCAGTTCCAGCAAGGCAGCCGGTTCGCCTTCGCGCAGTTCAAGCTCCAGCTCGCAGATTTCTTCTTTCTGCTTGCCGGCAATCACGTGCCCCACGTCCAGCGCGGCTTCGATCACCACTTTGGCTTTGCCACGGCCCCACGAGATCTCGGCGCGTTCGCGCACGAAATCGGTGGTGAAAATGGGCTTGAGGGTTTTTTTGTCCAGTTCGGCCAACGCCTCGGGCCAGCACTCGCCGTCGAGTTTTTTGACGTCCAGTTTGGCTTTGGGCAGGTGCCAGTCGTATTCATTGCGCACAGACAGGCCAGCAACGCTTTCGCCACGGGTCTTGAGGGTCTGGATCACGTCTTCGCCATCACGGCGCAAGCGCAGGGCAACCTTGGCCTTGGCCAGGTCGCGCTCCGGGGTGTCGAAATATTGATTGAGCAACTCACGGCTTTCCCAGCCACTTTTGTTGCGCTTTTTCAGCAAAGGGTGCTCGCGCAAGGCGGCGAGGGTTTCGCGGCTGACGCGGAGTTTGATTTCGGTTTCTTTCTGCATGGCCGGAAAATCCAGGAACGGTGCGCAGCCGGGGAAAGGTGTGGCTGCCAAGGCCGTGCAGTGTACAGGACTCGCCGCCCCGGCGCCCCGCATGGGTTTATTCTGCCGCTCAGATGGCCCTATGATGGGCCTCGCCCCGCCAACAGGAAGTCAGCGCATGCCTTTACCCACGCTCAAAGAGCAATTCGCTGCCTTGATCAGCGCACCGTCCGTCAGTTGCACCCAACCGCATCTGGATCAAACCAATCGCCCGGTTATCGACCTGCTGGCCACGTGGCTGGGTGATCTGGGCTTCGCCTGCGAGATCCAGCCTGTCAGCCCCGGCAAATTCAACCTGCTCGCCAGTTATGGCAGCGGCCCCGGCGGACTGGTACTGGCAGGCCACAGCGACACGGTGCCGTACGACGAAGCGCTGTGGCAGACCGATCCGCTCAAACTGACAGAAGTGGATAACCGCTGGGTCGGATTGGGCAGCTGTGACATGAAAGGCTTTTTCGCCTTAATCATCGAAGCCGTCCGGCCTCTGCTGGATCAGCCGTTCCGGCAACCCTTGCTGATTCTGGCCACTTGCGACGAAGAAACTTCCATGGCGGGCGCCCGTGCGCTTGCTGAAGCCGGGCGCCCGCTGGGCCGTGCGGCGGTGATCGGTGAGCCGACGGGGCTCAAGCCGATCCGCCTGCACAAGGGCGTGATGATGGAGCGCATCGACATTCTGGGGCGCAGTGGCCATTCCTCGGACCCACGCCTGGGCCACAGCGCACTGGAGGCCATGCACGACGTCATCAGCGCGCTCAAGGACTTGCGCCAACAATGGCTGCACGAATACCGCAACCCGCAATTCAGCGTGCCGCAGCCGACCCTCAACTTTGGCTGCATCCATGGGGGCGATAACCCGAACCGCATCTGCGGCCAGTGTTCGCTGGAATTCGACCTGCGCCCCTTGCCGGGCATGGACCCCCATGCGCTGCGTGCCATCATCCGCAGCAAGCTCCAGCCACTGGCTGAGCACCATCAGGTGCAGATTGACTTCGCCCCGCTCGCGGCAGGCGTTGCCCCCTTTGAGCAGGCGGCCGACAGCGAACTGGTGCGCGTGGCCGAGCGCCTGACCGGGCATCGTGCCGAAGCAGTAGCGTTTGGCACCGAAGCGCCTTATCTTCAGCGCCTTGGCTGTGAGACGCTGGTGCTCGGCCCCGGTGACATCAGCTGCGCACATCAGCCGGGCGAACACCTCGAAATGTCACGTTTGCAGCCGACCGTGCGTCTACTCAGTCAGTTGATCGAACACTATTGCCTGACCCCGGCGCCGTAAATCGCCGCAGGTCCAACCCGTCCACACAAGGAGAGCACGCGTGTCGCCAAGTCAGTTTCGACGATAACTACCAGCCCGTTGTGCGTTTGCTGTTTGTGCCCTTTTTAGGCGACTCACTTTTTTACAGGCTCCGGTTATGCCCGATTACGTTAACTGGCTACGTCACGCGTCCCCTTACATCAATGCCCACCGCGATTGCACCTTCGTCGTCATGCTCCCCGGCGATGGCGTGGCGCACCCCAATTTCGGCAACATCGTTCACGACCTGGTGCTGCTGCACAGTTTGGGCGTTCGGCTGGTGCTGGTGCATGGCTCGCGTCCGCAAATCGAAAGCCGCCTGCAAGCTCGCGGGCTGACGCCGCATTACCACGAAGGCATGCGCATCACCGATGCCCCGACGCTGGAATGCGTGATCGACGCCGTGGGCCAGCTGCGCATTGCGATTGAAGCGCGGCTGTCGATGGACATGGCGTCCTCACCGATGCAGGGTTCGCGCTTGCGCGTGGCGAGCGGCAATCTGGTGACGGCGCGCCCGATTGGCGTGCTCGATGGCGTGGACTACCACCACACCGGCGAAGTGCGGCGGGTGGACCGCAAGGGCATTAACCGCTTGCTCGACGAGCGCTCCATCGTGCTGTTGTCGCCGCTGGGGTATTCGCCGACTGGCGAAATCTTCAACCTGGCCTGCGAAGACGTCGCCACCCGTGCCGCCATCGATCTGGAGGCCGACAAATTGCTGCTGTTTGGCGCCGAGCCGGGCTTGCTCGATGAAGACGGGCGTCTGGTGCGCGAGCTGCGGCCGCAACAAGTGCCCGCCCACATGAAGCGCCTGGGCAGCGATTATCAGGCTGAACTGCTGGAAGCGGCCGCCGAGGCCTGCCGGGGCGGCGTGGCCCGCAGCCATATCGTCAGCTACGCCGAAGACGGCGCGTTGCTGACCGAGCTGTTCACCCGTAACGGCGGCGGCACGCTGGTGGCGCAGGAGCAGTTCGAAAAAATCCGCGAAGCCGCGATTGAAGACGTCGGCGGTTTGCTGGACCTCATCAGCCCGCTGGAAGAGCAGGGCATTCTGGTGCGTCGTTCCCGCGAAGTGCTGGAGCGCGAAATCGAGCAATTCAGCGTGGTCGAGCGCGAAGGCATGATCATCGCCTGCGCGGCGTTGTACCCGATTGCCGATTCCGAGGCGGGCGAACTGGCCTGCCTGGCCGTGAACCCGGAATACCGCCATGGCCGCCGCGGCGACGAACTGCTCGAACGCATCGAAAACCGTGCGCGGGCGCTGGGGCTCAAAACCCTGTTCGTCTTAACCACCCGCACTGCTCACTGGTTCCGCGAGCGCGGCTTCGAGCCCAGCAGTGTGGAACGCCTGCCGGTAGCCCGCGCCTCGTTGTACAACTTTCAACGCAATTCGAAAATCTTCGAAAAAGCCCTGTAACGCCTGCACGGCCGACTGAAGCCGCCGTTCAACGCACACCTGCGTCGAGCGGCGGCTTCGGTGCGTCGTTAAAACGCCTGCAAACACACATCATCAATAACGGCCTTGCCCATGTCGCACAAGTCGTGCGACGCCCAGGGATGGCGTTCCCCGTCTTTCTCCAGGGCGGCATCCAGGGCCAGCTTTTTGGCGCAAAACAACAACGCCGAGACGTGCTCCAGCGCCTGACGCAAAGGTATACCGGGGTTAACGCAAAACAGAGGTTGGTCATTTTCGCCGCACGGGCCGAAGGTTACGACGCCGAGGGTGTTGATCGGGGAAGGGGTGGTCATTGAGTGTGCTCCTAATATGTTTAAGAGCTGTCAGGTTCGTGTCCAGGCGAAGGTGACAGCTGTACGCAGGCTGGAAACCGGGACAATTAGGCAAACCCGGCAGGTCCGAAGACCTCCCGCGCACAGCCGTCATAAGATGAAGACTGACGCACAAAAAACGCCAACTCCCCGAAGGGTACATGGCGCTAAGGCGCGTAATTGTTACTCGGGTTTCCAGGCCCGGCCACTGTTTATTTCAGCGGCGGTGTACGGTACGCCTGCACTCAACTCCCCGAAGCCATCCGTTGCCGCAGTTCGTGTAGGAGGCGGCACCTTTGCGTGCGCGCCCCCTGACACGGCGAGACCTGAACGTCTTCGGGGGTTGGCTGGCGGGCTGCCCGCCCGCCATCACTCAGTTACTGATCGCCAAAATGCTCGCCTGATACGACGCCACAAACAGGTCGAAATCACCTTCTTCGGTGTCTTCAATGTCTAGTTGGTCGTTGATCGATTTGCGGGCTTTTTCTTCGAAAGCCGCCTGATCTTCAGGGCTGAGTGGCTGGCTGCGGAAGTATTCGGCGTGGGCCATGCTTTGGCGCAGGGAGAATTGGGCGAAGCTTTCTTTGTGATCGGCCATGCTGGCCAGCACTTTGGCCGACGGGGTCAGGGACACGTCCCTGATTTTCGCCAGTTGCTCGTCCACCGCCTTGCTGTGGGCATCGCCGCCGTGGCTTTGGTCCAGCAGCGCGGCCAACGGTGCGATCTGTTCCAGCAGTTCGGCTGCCCATGCCTTCATGTCGACCGGCTGACCGTCACGCTGCAATTGCAGGCCCGGACGGCGACCTTCCTTGACGACGCTGAGGAAGTTGGAGGTGCAGCTGCCGCATTCCGAACTGTCGAACTGCGGGCTTTCCTGCAGCGCGCAGTACAGCAGGAAAGCATCCAGAAAGCGGGCTTCGGGCAGGTCAATGCCCACCGGCAGGAACGGGTTGATGTCCAGCAAACGCACTTCAACGTATTGCACGCCACGGGACATGAGCGCCTGAATCGGGCGCTCGCCGCTGTAGGTCACGCGCTTGGGGCGAATGTTGGAGTAGTACTCGTTTTCGATTTGCAGGATGTTGGTGTTCAGTTGCACCCACTCGCCGTCCTGGTGCGTGCCGATTTCGACATACGGCGCGTAGGGCGTTGCCACGGCTTTGCGCAGGCTGTCGGTGTAACTGTTGAGGTCGTTGTAGCACGGCGTCAGGCCCGCCTGGGCGTTGCTCTGGTAGCCGAGGTCGCTCATGCGCAGGCTGGTGGCATACGGCAGGTAGAGCGTGTCGGGGTCCAGTTGTTCGAGCTGGTGAGCCCGGCCACGCAGAAAACCCGCGTCCAGTGCAGGCGAAGCACCAAACAGGTACATCAGCAGCCAGCTGTAACGGCGAAAGTTACGGATCAGCGCGATGTAGGCGCTCGACTGGTAATCGCGGTCGGTGCCCACAAAGCCGTCTGCCGCTTTGAGCACAGGCCAAAGGGCCTCAGGCAACGAGAAGTTGTAGTGAATGCCGGCAATGCACTGCATGGTTTTGCCGTAACGCAGGGCCAGGCCCTTGCGATAAACGTACTTGAGCTGTCCGATATTGGACGTGCCGTAGTAGGCAATTGGAATGTCCGCTTCGGCCGGCAACGGGCACGGCATCGAAGGGCTCCACAGGTACTCGTTGCCGAGCTTGCTGTAGGCAAAACGGTGGATCTTGTCGAGGCTGGCCAGCGTCTCTGCCGGGTCGGGCAGGGCCGGGGTGATGAACTCCAGCAGCGACTCGGAATAGTCGGTGGTGATTTGATCGTTGGTCAGGGCCGACCCCAGTGCTTCGGGGTGCGGCGTCTGGGCCAGGCGGGCCTCGCCGGTGACGCGCAAGCATTCGCGCTCGATCCCGTGCAGGCACTGCTCCAGCAGAGTGAGGTTAGCGCGCTCGCTGAGCAGAGCCAGGCGGCGGTTGAGAAGTTGGCTCAAGTTGGATTCCTTCACGCGTCAGTCGCCCCAATATGGGGGTGGTCAGGACGGTCTACAAGGGTGAAGTTGAAGCCGGCGTGGTCGCCTGACTTTTAAAAGGAGTGCTCAGCCCCGTCCCTGTATCGGCCCCGGGCGCTCCGGGCGCATTTCGGCACCGCGTATGCAGTGCCGAAATTAACCTAAATCGACGGGTAACCGCTACAGGACAGCGAAGGTGCCTTGCGCTTTTGCGACCAGCTTGTCGCCCTGCCAGACGTCAGCTTCGACGACCAGCGTGCGGCGACCGGGGTGGATGACCCTGGCGATGCACAGCACATCGCCTTCGGACACTGCCCGGATGTAGTTGATCTTGCATTCCAGCGTGACGCTTTGCTGATCGAAGCCATGGGTGCTGGAACAGGCCAGCCCCATGCTGATGTCGACCAGGCTGAACAACACCCCGCCATGCAGTTTGCCGCCACGGTTGCGCAGGTGCGGCTCCAGGCTCAGGGCGACATGGGCCGCGCCTTCATCCAGTTGCACCACGCGACAGCCGATCAGCTCACTGAACGCGCTTTGGGTCAGCCCGGCGGGGATTTCCATCAGCGCTTCTTCAACTGCTTGGCATTGGCGAACAGCGAGGCCATGGCGTTGTTGGCAGGGGCCGCGGCCACGGTTTCTTTGCGCGGCGCGGTATTTTGCTGGCGCCCCGAAGCGCCGGGACGTGCGCCGCGGGCCCCGTCGATTTTCTCGCCGGGGGTGTCGCTCATGCGCATCGACAGGCCCACACGTTTGCGGGGGATGTCGACTTCCATCACCTTGACCTTGACCACGTCACCGGCTTTGACGGCTTCACGCGGGTCTTTGATGAATTTCTCGGACAGCGCCGAAATGTGCACCAGACCGTCCTGATGGACACCGATATCGACGAATGCACCAAAGTTGGTCACGTTGGTGACGACGCCTTCCAGAATCATCCCCAGCTGCAAGTCTTTGAGGTCTTCGACGCCTTCCTGGAACTCGGCGGTCTTGAACTCCGGACGCGGATCGCGGCCGGGTTTTTCCAGCTCTTGCAGGATGTCGGTGACGGTGGGCAGGCCGAACGTTTCATCGGTGAACTGCTTAGGGTCCAGACGCTTGAGGAAACTGGCATCGCCAATCAGCGAGCGGATGTCGCGCTCGGTGTCGGAGGCGATGCGCTTGACCAGCGGGTAGGCTTCGGGGTGAACCGCCGAGCCGTCCAGCGGGTTGTCGCCGTTCATGACGCGCAAGAAACCGGCGGCCTGTTCGAAGGTTTTTTCACCCAGACGGCTGACTTTTTTCAGCGCGGCGCGGGTTTTGAACGCACCGTTTTCATCGCGATGGTTCACGATGTTTTGCGCCAGTGTGGCGTTGAGGCCGGAGATCCGGGCCAGCAGCGCCACCGAGGCGGTGTTTACGTCCACCCCCACGGCGTTTACGCAGTCTTCCACCACCGCGTCCAGGCCCCGTGCCAGCTTGAGCTGCGACACGTCGTGCTGGTATTGGCCGACACCGATGGATTTGGGGTCGATTTTGACCAGTTCGGCGAGCGGGTCTTGCAGGCGGCGGGCAATCGAGACCGCGCCACGGATCGACACGTCCAGGTCGGGGAATTCCTTGGCAGCCAGTTCCGACGCCGAGTACACCGAGGCCCCGGCTTCGGACACCATGACTTTGGTGACTTTCAGTGCCGGGTATTTTTTGATCAGGTCGATGACCAGCTTGTCGCTCTCGCGGCTCGCCGTGCCGTTGCCGATAGCGATCAATTCGACCGAATGTTTGGCGCACAGGGCCGCCATGATCGAGATGGTTTGGTCCCACTTGTTGTGCGGTACGTGCGGGTACACGGTGGCGTGTTCGAGCAGTTTGCCGGTGGCATCGACCACGGCAATTTTGCAACCGGTGCGCAGGCCCGGGTCCAGGCCGAGTGTCGCGCGCGGGCCCGCTGGCGCGGCCAGCAGCAAGTCATGCAGGTTGTGCGCAAACACGTTGATGGCTTCGGTTTCTGCGGCGTCGCGCAGCTCACCCAGCAGATCGGTTTCAAGGTGGGTGTACAGCTTGACCTTCCACGTCCAGCGCACCACTTCGCCCAGCCATTTGTCGGCCGCACGGTTCTGGTTTTGCAGGCCGAAACGCTCGGCAATCATCAGTTCGCCGGGGTGCATCGTGCCGGGCAATTCTTCGCCCACTTTGAGCGACGAGCTGAGAATGCCTTCATTGCGCCCGCGGAAAATCGCCAGCGCCCGGTGCGACGGCATGCTTTTGAGCGGCTCGTCGTGTTCGAAGTAATCGCGGAATTTGGCGCCTTCCTCTTCTTTGCCGGCGATGACGCGAGCGCTGAGGGTGGCTTCCTGCTTGAGAAAACTGCGCAGTTTGTCCAGCAGGGTGGCGTCTTCGGCGAAACGCTCCATGAGGATGTATTTGGCGCCGTCGAGGGCTGCCTTGACGTCGGCCACGCCTTTTTCGGCGTCGACGAAACGGGCGGCTTCAGTTTCGGGGTTCAGGTTCGGATCATTGAACAGGCCGTCAGCCAGTTCGCCGAGGCCGGCTTCAAGGGCGATCTGGCCCTTGGTGCGGCGCTTTTGCTTGTAGGGCAGGTACAAGTCTTCAAGGCGGGTTTTGGTGTCGGCCAGTTTGATGTCGCGCGCCAGTTCTGGCGTCAACTTGCCTTGCTCTTCGATGCTGGCGAGGATGCTGATGCGCCGTTCGTCGAGTTCTCGCAGGTAGCGCAGGCGTTCTTCCAGATGACGAAGTTGGGTGTCATCCAGGCTGCCGGTCACTTCCTTACGGTAACGGGAGATGAAGGGTACGGTGGAGCCTTCATCCAGAAGTGCGACGGCCGCTTCGACCTGCTGCGGGCGCACGCCAAGTTCTTCGGCGATGCGGCTGTTGATGCTGTCCATAAAACCACCTGACAAATTGTGATGCAGGCTCGCAGGCCCGAGCTTGAAGGCTTGCGAGGCGGGTTGAGCGGCTTGAAAAAAAACCGCTACCGGGGCCAAAAGGGCAGCCTGTTGACCCGTGAAGTCTGCAAAATACGGCACGTGCTGAAAAAAATAATCGCGCCGCACGTATTGAAAATCCGAGGTTGCCTGACACAAAAGGCGGCGCATTATAACCAGCGTTCCTGTCTTCAGGGCACTGCGTGCAGCGCGCGCCATGATCTGTGTACTGGCTGTGAAGGAAAAATCTGCTAACAATGCACACGATGCGTATAACAGCAGCTACGCCATAATGCGCGCCGAGATCACAGGAGCATCTAATGAGCAGCACTGCACACACTGCTGAAGGCGAAAAAATTCTTATCGTGGACGACGACCCGGGCCTGAGCAGCCTGTTGGAACGTTTTTTCACCAGCAAGGGCTATCGCGCGCGCGCGGTCCCCAACGTCGAGCAAATGGACCGCTTGCTGGCCCGCGAGGTGTTTAACCTTGTGGTATTGGACTTGATGCTGCCGGGCGAAGACGGTCTGTCCGCCTGCCGCCGTTTGCGCGCTGCGAACAATGGCGTGCCGATCATCATGCTCACTGCCAAAGGCGATGAGCTGAGCCGGATCAAGGGCCTTGAACTGGGGGCCGACGACTATCTGGCCAAACCCTTCAACCCCGATGAGCTGATGGCGCGAGTCAAAGCCGTGTTGCGCCGCCAGTCCGCGCCCGTACCGGGTGCGCCGGGCAGCGAAGACGAAAGCGTCACGTTCGGTGATTACGAGTTGTCACTGGCCACCCGCGAACTCAAACGCGGTGATGAAGTTCACATGCTGACTACTGGTGAGTTTGCGGTGCTTAAAGCGCTGGTCATGCATGCCCGCGAGCCGTTGACGCGTGACAAGCTGATGAATCTGGCCCGTGGCCGTGAATGGGATGCGCTGGAGCGTTCGATCGACGTTCAGATCTCCCGCCTGCGCCGCATGATTGAGCCGGATCCGTCCAAACCGCGTTACATCCAGACAGTCTGGGGCGTGGGTTATGTATTTGTGCCGGACGGCAACGCCACCAAGTGATGGATCATTTGTAGGAGCGGGCCACGCAGGGTGTTCAACACCTGAGTGGCCCGCAATTTCATTTCTGCGGGTATCCCTACGCGCTCCTGCAAACTGCAAAAGCATCAATCTATGAAAACCCCTCTCTGGTTCCCCCAAAGTTTCTTCTCGCGCACCCTCTGGCTGGTATTGATCGTCGTTCTGTTCTCCAAGGCACTGACGTTGGTGTACTTGCTGATGAATGAAGATGTCCTGGTTGATCGTCAGTATAGCCACGGCGTTGCGCTTACGCTGCGTGCCTACTGGGCGGCCGATGAGGAAAACCGCGAAAAAATTGCCGATGCCGCCGGGTTGATCCGGGTGGTGGGTGGCGGCGTGCCCGAGGGTGAGCAACATTGGCCTTACAGCGGTGCTTACCAACGTCAGATGCAGGCCGAGCTGGGCGCTGATACCGAGGTTCGCTTGCGCGTGCATTCGCCACCCGCCTTGTGGGTTCGGGCGCCGAGTCTGGGGGATGGCTGGCTGAAAGTGCCGCTGTACCCGCACCCGCTGCGCGGGCAAAAAATATGGAGCGTGCTGGGCTGGTTCTTGGCCATTGGCTTGCTCTCAACGGCGTCGGCGTGGATTTTCGTCAGTCAACTTAACCAGCCGCTCAAGCGCCTGGTGTATGCCGCGCGTCAACTGGGTCAGGGCCGCAGCGTGCGGTTGCCGATCAGTGATACGCCGAGTGAGATGACGGAGGTTTACAGCGCGTTCAACCAAATGGCCGAAGACGTGGAGCAAGCGGGTCGCGAGCGAGAGTTGATGCTGGCGGGGGTTTCCCACGATTTGCGTACGCCGTTGACGCGTCTGCGTTTGTCGCTGGAATTGATGGGCAACCACAACGACCTGACGGACGACATGGTGCGCGATATCGAAGACATGGACGCGATCCTCGATCAGTTCCTGGCCTTTATTCGCGATGGCCGCGACGAGTTGGTCGAAGAGGTGGACTTGTGCGAGCTGGTGCGTGAGGTCGTGGCACCTTACAACCAGAACGAAGAGCGGGTGCGTTTGCGCCTGCAACCGATTCAGCCGTTTCCGCTGCGCCGGGTATCGATGAAGCGCTTGCTCAACAACCTGATCGGCAACGCGTTGCATCATGCGGGTGAGGATGTGGAAGTGGCCGCCTATGTGTCAGGCGATGTGAGCGCGCCGTATGTGGTGCTCAGCGTGATGGACCGTGGTGCAGGCATCGACCCTTCCGAGCTTGAAGACATCTTCAACCCGTTCATTCGCGGCGATCGTGCCCGCGGCGGAAAGGGGACCGGGCTCGGGTTGGCCATCGTCAAGCGCATCGCGTCGATGCATGGCGGCAATGTCGAGTTACGCAACCGTTCCGGCGGTGGGCTTGAAGCGCGGGTCAGGTTGCCATTGGGGCTGATGTTGCCCCGTGGCGCGGTGTAATGACCTGAGCTAACCACACGCGAGGTTGCCGATGGAGGCAGCCTCGCGTTTTTTTTGGTCGTGGCGGCGGGCGTCAGCCTTTGCCTTTGGTTCTTGTCAGGTTCGGCCCGCTGTTTTTCTCCAGATGTTCAATGATGATTCCGGCCACGTTTTTACCCGTGGTGGTTTCGATCCCTTCCAGACCCGGTGAGGAGTTGACCTCCAGCACCAACGGGCCGTGATTGGAGCGCAGGATGTCCACGCCTGCCACGCTCAACCCCATCACCTTGGCGGCCCGAATGGCGGTCATGCGTTCTTCCGGGGTGATCTTGATCAGGCTGGCGCTGCCGCCACGGTGCAGGTTGGAACGGAACTCACCCGGCTTGGCCTGGCGTTTCATCGCCGCAATCACCTTGTCACCCACCACGAAGCAGCGAATATCGGCGCCGCCGGCTTCCTTGATGTATTCCTGCACCATGATGTTTTGCTTGAGGCCCATGAAGGCTTCGATCACGGATTCTGCCGCCGTCGCGGTTTCGCACAGCACAACGCCGATGCCCTGAGTGCCTTCCAGCACCTTGATCACCAACGGTGCGCCATTGACCATTTCGATCAGGTCGGGGATGTCATCCGGCGAGTGCGCAAAGCCCGTCACCGGCAACCCCAGCCCACGCCGCGACAGCAATTGCAGGGAGCGCAGTTTGTCCCGCGAACGTGCGATGGCCACCGATTCGTTCAGCGGGAAAACCCCCATCATTTCGAACTGGCGCAACACCGCACAGCCGTAAAACGTGACCGAGGCACCAATGCGCGGAATCACGGCATCGAAGCCTTCCAGCGGCTTGCCCCGGTAGTGGATCTGCGGCTTGTGGCTGGCGATGTTCATATAGGCACGCAGGGTATCGATCACTACCATTTCGTGGCCTCGTTCCGTCCCGGCTTCGACCAGGCGACGAGTGGAATACAGACGCGGGTTACGCGACAGCACAGCGATCTTCATGCAGCACCTGTGGCAGAAAGGGTAGAGACCGGGAAAACCGGCTTGTCTTGAACGTATTTGAGCCCCGGATTGACCACCAGTTGGCCATCGATCAGGGCTTTTGAACCGAGCAGTAAACGGTAACGCATGGACTGGCGGCAGGCGAGGGTGAACTCCACCGACCAGACCCGATCACCCAGTGCGAGGCGGGTGCGGATCACATAGCGAACCTGCGCATGACCGTTAGAACTTTTAATGGTTTTTATCGCCACCAGGGGGGCTTCGCAACGGCGATGACGCAGTTGCACCAGGGTGCCCAAATGAGCGTTGAAACGCACCCACTCGGCACCATCGCGCACAAAAGGCTCGATTTCAGTGGCGTGCAAGCTGGACGTACTGGCGCCGGTGTCGATTTTGGCGCGCAAGCCTGCGACGCCCAAATCGGGGAGCGCCACCCACTCGCGCAGACCGACAACGGTCAGATGATCAAATGTCTTCAATATGAGTAACCGCGATTAACGTATCCAGGCCGCAGGTCGAACCTCGGCCAACGCTTGAAATGCCGGTCTGGCGAACCAGTAACCCTGCATCAGAAATATTCCACAATCGGCCAGGAAATCCCGTTCGCCAGCGCTTTCGATGCCTTCGGCTATGACTGTAACGTTCAATTCAGAACACATCATGACAACGCCGCGCACGATAGCCTGACGCGCACGATCCTGATCGACATCGCGGATGAGTGCCATGTCGAGCTTGATCAGGTCAGGTTGAAAATCCGCCAATAAATTGAGCCCCGAATAACCTGCTCCGAAGTCATCGATGGCTGTCTTGAAACCGAATTCGCGGTATTCACGCAGAATATGGGTCAAATGGCGATAGTTATCTATGTGTTCGCTTTCCAGCGTTTCGAAAATCAGCTTGTCGAGCGGGAAATCGTGGGCTTTGGCGGCTTCCAGGGTGCTGCGAATGCACAGTTCCGGCCGATACACCGCGTTGGGCATGAAGTTGATGGACAGGTGTTGCTGCATGCCCAGCGCGGCCGCGCCCTTGATTGCACGCGTGCGACACTCCTGGTCGAAGCGGTAACGATTGGTGTCATTTACCTGCCGTAAAACATCCAGTGCGCCTTCACCGGCAGGCCCTCTGACCAGTGCTTCGTGGGCAAACACCGATTGATCGCGCAAGTCCACGATCGGTTGGTACGCAAATTGGAAATCGAACCCCAGCGGCGTGGCTTGTCGACAAGCGTCGCAACGGCTTTTGGCGCCCGTCAGGGAATCGGGAAAAAACGTCATGGGACATAACCTCGCCAAAGGCGCTGAGAGGAACGGCATTCTAGCCGGATGCCAGATTCATCTATTCATTAGAAACGGTAGTACAGTTCTGACTCTGTCAAAGAAGAGGAATTCCAATGGCTCAGAAGCAAGAAGAAGATGAAAAGGTCCGTTTGGACAAATGGTTGTGGGCGGCGCGGTTTTTCAAAACCCGGGCGCTGGCCAAGGCCGCTATTGAAAGTGGCAAAGTGCATTGTCGCGGTGAGCGTTGCAAACCGAGTAAAGAGCCTCGACTGGGCGATGAGCTGCAAATACGCGTGGGCCTGGAAGAGCGCACGGTCGAAGTCAAAGCGCTGTCAGTCGTGCGTCGTGGCGCGCCCGAGGCGCAATTGTTGTACGCCGAAACTGAGCACAGTATTGCCAAGCGTGAACACGCTGCCGCCATGCGCAAATCCGGAGCAATGGGCATCACGACGGACGGTAAACCGACCAAAAAACAACGGCGCCAACTGCATCAGTTTCAGGATGCCAGTGGCGCCGAGTAGAGCGGAGGTTTAAACGGTGTATGACGCGCGTTGCTTAACCGCGTACCACGCTCATGCGTGACACCAGCGGCAGACGCTGCAACAGCGAAAAAATCGGTGCCGTCACGCGCATCAGCGCACCTGAAACCTTGGCCGCGAACGGGGTGTAATAGCCCCAGCCCAACGCCAGGAATGCCAGCAACAAGCCGCCGATGTAGTCGTCCTGGCCCCAATGGGCGCCAGCTACCAGTCGCGGCATCATGAACAGCAGCGTCAGGCCCCAGATCACCACCTTCTGGCCAATGGTGCGGCTGAACACGCTCATGAACATGCCCCAGATCAGCAGCACCGACGCGTGATCGCCCGGAAAGCTCTGGCTTGAGCGGTCTTTCAGTTCCCAGGTTTTTTCAAGGCCCGGAAAGAAGTCGCTCAGGTGAATGGCATCTTCAAACACCATCGACGGGCTATTGTGCTGCCAACCCATCGCGGCCGTGAGTTTGGAAAACAGCGCGCGGATCACCACCAACAGCAACAGGATCGCCAGAAAACCAAACAGCGCGCGACGCACCTGAGTGGCCTCAAATACCCAGTTACCTTTGATCAGCAAGGCCAGCATGATGACCCCGACTACCACATCGAAAGGTCGAAGGCTTGCAACTGCCCATATGTGGAGCCATATAGGGTTATCAGCCAATGGACGATTGAGCAGATGGAACAGCCAGTCGTCGAAAGTCAGGCAGAGAATTTGGCCGAATGGCCATAACCAGAAACACAAAAGCCCCAGAGCGAGTAAATTACACCCCGCTAGGGCTCTGAGGTTCCACCTTGTTTGGAACAGAGTGGGATTGTTCATGACATGCCCCCTTGGCTGGGTCTTTGCACTCGATAGGTGCTAAAAACGCGCCTTTATAAAGACTCATAAACATTTTGTCACCAATTTAGAACCCTATTCCTATGTCCGATTTACGCAAAACCGACTTTACGCAGCGCTTCATTTTCGATAACAGCGATACCCGCGGCGAGCTGGTGTCGCTGGATCACAGCTACGCTGAGGTACTGGCCAAGCACGCTTACCCTGAGCCGGTTCAACAGTTGCTGGGCGAGCTGATGGCCGCCGCGGCGTTGCTGGTCAGCACCCTGAAATTCGACGGCCTGATGAGCCTGCAAGCCCGTTCCGAAGGCGCGGTTCCGCTGCTGATGATTGAAATCACCAGCGAACATGAAATTCGCGGCCTGGCCCGATTTGACGCGGACCAGATCACCCCCGCCGCGACCCTGAGCGACCTGATGCCCAACGGCGTCCTGGCCCTGACCATCGACCCGACTGTCGGTAAGCGCTACCAGGGCATCGTGGACCTGGACGGCAATGATCTGTCGGCCTGTTTCACCAATTACTTCGTAATGTCGCACCAGGTGCCTACGCGTTTCTGGCTCGCGGCGGATGGCAAACGCGCGCGCGGCATGCTCTTGCAGCAACTGCCGGCCGAAGTGATCAAAGACGAAGAAGAACGTGCCGAGAGCTGGAACCGCCTGAATGCGTTGGGCGATACCCTCAAGGTCGAAGAACTGCTGGGGCTGGATAACGAAACAATTCTGCATCGCTTGTTCCACGAGGATGTAGTGCGTCTTTTTGATAAGGATGGCATCGAATTCAAATGCAGCTGCTCGCGCGAACGCTCCGGCAATGCGTTGTCCAGCCTGGGCCATGACGATGCGCTTACGCTGGTCAAAGAGCACGGCGGCCATATTGAAATCGACTGCCAATTTTGCAACGAGCGCTACTTGTTCGATGCCGCCGATGTCGATCAATTGTTCGCGGGCGCAGGTGTAGAGACGCCTTCAGGCACTCACCACTAAAACGTTTCAGCGCAGGTAAAACCCCTGTCAAAGCCCGGTATAACGCGGTTCTGACAGGTGGGCCCTACTTTTTTTGGGCGTTTCTGGCATAATCCGGCCCACTTTTTTCGCGGTAGTAGTGCAAAATTTTCTACTACAAAACGTTTGGCGCAATCGGCCAATGGCCGACGGGGAACCTCATGACGCAAGCTAATAACGCCGTGTACACCGATCTGAGCATCGACGATCTGGTCAAAGAAGCCCTGAACCGTGGTGAAGGTGAGCTTGCCGACAATGGCGCACTGGTTGTTAAAACGGGCCACCGTACCGGCCGTTCGCCAGCTGACCGCTTTATCGTTGAAGAGCCTACGACTCAGGACGCCATTGCCTGGGGCGCGATCAACCGCAAGTTCCCGGCCGACAAGTTCGACGCACTGTGGGACCGTGTTGCGGCCTACCTCGGTGAGCGCGAGCGCTTCGTTTCCCACGTTCATGTAGGTTCTGACCCGGCGCACTACCTGCCCGTGAAAATGACCACCGAAACCGCTTGGCACAACCTGTTTGGCCGTTGCCTGTTCATCAACCCTGAACAGTACAACCCGGCTGGCAAAGATGAGTGGCAAGTGATCAACGCACCGAACTTCGAGTGCGTGCCTGAGCGTGATGGCACCCATTCCGACGGTTGCGTAATCATCAACTTCGCGGCCAAAAAAGTCCTGATCGCAGGCATGCGTTACGCCGGCGAAATGAAAAAAGCCCTGTTCTCCGTTCAAAACTTCCTGTTGCCAGCCGTTGACGTCCTGCCGATGCACTGCGCCGCCAACATGGGTGAAGACGGCGACGTGACCCTGTTCTTCGGCCTGTCCGGCACCGGTAAGACCACGTTGTCGGCTGATGAAAGCCGTTACCTGATCGGTGACGACGAACACGGCTGGGGCGTGGGCGTGGTGTTCAACATCGAAGGCGGTTGCTATGCCAAGTGCATCGACCTGTCGGAGAAGAATGAGCCGGTCATCTGGAAGGCCATCCAGCACGGCGCCGTTCTGGAAAACGTGGTACTGGATGCCAACAAAAAGCCTGACTACTCGGATGACAGCCTGACGCAGAACAGCCGCGCCGCTTACCCGCGTGAACTGATCGAAAAACGCGCTCCGAAGAACCTGGGCGGCGAGCCTAACGCCGTGATCTTCCTGACCTGCGACCTGACTGGCGTATTGCCGCCGGTGTCGATCCTCAGCGAAGAACAAGCGGCTTACCACTTCCTGTCTGGCTACACCGCACTGGTGGGCTCGACTGAAATGGGTTCGGGCAGCGGCATCAAGTCGACCTTCTCGACGTGCTTCGGCGCGCCATTCTTCCCACGTCCTGCCGGTGAATACGCTGAGCTGCTGATCAAGCGCATCCGCGGTTTCGGCTCCAAGGTTTACCTGGTCAACACCGGCTGGACCGGCGGTGGTTACGGCGTGGGCAAGCGTTTCAACATTCCGACCACCCGTGCCGTGATCGCTGCGATCCAGAGCGGCGCGCTGATCGGTGCTGAAACCGAACACCTGGACATCATCAACCTGGACGTGCCAAAAACCGTACCGGGCGTCGACACGGCTCTGCTCAACCCGCGCAACACCTGGGCTGACCCAGCTGCGTACGACGAAGCCGCCAAGGCATTGGCTGGCCTGTTCACCGAAAACTTCAAGAAGTTTGACGTGAGCGATGCAATCAAGGCGGCTGGCCCGAAGGCATAACCCTTCGCACCGAACGCTGATTCACGAAAAGCCGCCTGAGAGGGCGGCTTTTTTATACCTGCGAATCAGCCTTCAAGGCTGTCGGTGTCCCAGTGTTGCGCCACGATGGCTGCGTAAAGCATGCCAATCGTCAAGGGCACTTTGCTTTCCCGGCCCTTGGCGCTGCGCTTGAGGTGAGGGTCATGGCCTGCGGGCTGAAAGTAGCGATAGGCGTCGTAATCATCCAGCGTCAACCCGAAGCGCTCTTCCAGCGCCTCCATCAGCTGTTGGGCGTCACGGCCATTGCAGCCCAGGTCCAGATTGATCGCCGTCTTCAAACTGACGGTTTTGTGCTCCGGCAGACCGATTTCTTCGTGTAGCAATTGCATCAGCTCACGCAAGACGGGCGTGTCGGGGAGGTCGGTGGCGAGTTTCATGTGGTGTGTCCGTAAACCCAAGGTTGATGAAGTACAACGCCGTTACCCAGTTGTATCGGCTTGCAATCGAAAATGGCCGTGCTCGCCATAAGCGCAGTGTTCGGCTCACCGTCATTGCGGGCGAGCTTACCTTCAGCCTCGTCGGCCTGCATTCGATTTGCGCGTGCTCACATTGGCTGCCGTTTAACCGCTCAAGCTTCAGAACGGAATGCAAACCTCGGTTTTGTGTCTTTGGTTGAACTTAAGGATATTCCTACAACCGATTGCTACTTCCTGCCATACAGTGATTAGCCAACTCGGGGGAGGGTAAAAATGGCTCATCATGGTTACATGTCAATCATTGGAAAAAACAAGGGCTCATCTCTTCCGGCTGCTCCAGCCAAGATTCAATCGGTAACAAATGCCAAGTGGGTCACTTTGATGAAATCATGGTGTTAGCGTATTCCCATGACAGGGTGGCAGGTAGTGATGGGAGCGTCACTGGCGGACGCGGGCAACACAAGCCAGTTGTCATTACCAAGAACATCGACAAATCTTCGCCATTGATTGCCGGCGCATTGCATGATGGGGAAGAAATCGAATGCTCCATTGATTTTTACCGTACGTCTTCGGTAGGCAGTCAGGAAAAGTATTTTACGGTTCGTTTGTCCGGCGCTCGGATTGCCTCTATGAACGCCCATGTCCCTCACAGCATCAATATGGCAGACGGTCAGCCACAAGAAATTATTGCTGTCCGTTATCGCGATATGACGTGGACACACGTACAAGCCGGTGCCCGTTCATACAGTACCTAGGAAGTCCAACTATGAGCGACCCACAATATGACATTCATGATGTGACTAAATCGGCAACAGATCTGATGTTTTTCGGCTGTACTTCAAGCGGTACGTATCTGCCTGACAGTGTCTTGCAAATCAAATTCAGCGCAGTGATTGCCAATTATGTGAATGCTGTTATCCGGGACGTAAGTGAGGGCGTTATCAGTGCTTGGGAAGGTGTTCAAGAGTTGAAGGATGGGTACAGCAATAGCGGCTCTACGGTGACCGGGCTTATGCGCTTGAGGGGGCTGGTCGAGGCAAGAAGTTGCGAAAGGTTGCGAGCGGTGAATTCGTCAGCACAGCAGGGCAGGGCGTATTCCCGGCTGAAGGTCTGCCTTGATCGATCAACACCGAACAGTTGAACTCGACCCTGTATCATTCCCTTTCAATTTCCCCTGACCTTTTCTCGATCCGTTGCGCAGCGGGCGTTAGCCTGGCGGCCGTTGCAACGGTCAATGGAGTGACAGTAATGCACAACACCCTGGAACAGGTTTTCGGTTATCCACAATTTCGTCCCGGCCAAGAGGCGGCCATCAGCGCGGTGTTGGCTGGGCGCTCAGCGGCTGCGATTTTCCCTACGGGTTCCGGGAAGTCGCTGTGCTATCAGTTGCCGGCTTTGCTGTTGCCACACCTGACGCTGGTGGTTTCGCCGCTGCTGGCGCTGATGCAGGATCAACTGGCCTTTCTCCAGCGCCACGGCATTCCGGCGGCCAGTATTGACTCGGCACAAGGCCGCGATGAAGCCAGTTCGGTGATGGCGCGGGCCAAGTCGGGGGAGTTGAAAATTTTGATGATTTCGGTCGAGCGCCTGAAAAATGAGCGCTTCCGACATTTTCTGCAGCAAGTCCCGATTTCTTTGTTGGTGGTGGACGAGGCGCACTGTATTTCGGAGTGGGGCCATAACTTCCGTCCGGACTATTTGAAGCTTCCGGACTACCAGCGTCAGTTCAATATCCCACAAGTGTTGTTGCTCACGGCCACCGCCACGCCCGCGGTCATTGTGGACATGCAAACCAAGTTCGCGATTGCTGAATCCGATGTCGTCACCACCGGTTTTTATCGCGCCAATCTCAATCTGTGGGTCGAACCTGTTACCGGCGCTGCCAAGCGTCAGCGGTTGGTGCAGTGGATGGGTGAGCGTCAGGGCCAACCGAGTATTGTCTACGTCACCTTGCAGAAGACGGCCGAGCACATCGCCCAGCACTTGAATCAGCACGGGATCAGTGCCAGCGCCTATCACGCCGGTTTGCCCCACGATCAGCGCGAAAGCATCCAGCGTGAGTTCATGGGCGGGCAGTTGAACTGCATCGTCGCCACCATTGCTTTCGGCATGGGCATCGACAAAAGCGACATTCGCAATGTGGTGCATTTTGATTTGCCCAAGTCGATCGAAAATTACAGCCAGGAGATCGGCCGGGCGGGGCGCGACGGGCAGGCGTCGGACTGCCTGGTGCTGGCCAACCGAGACAGCCTCAACGTGCTGGAAAACTTCGTTTATGGCGACACGCCCGAGTTGCAGGGGATTCGCACGGTGCTGGAAGACCTGCGTGCGGCCATCGCTGAAGGTCAGTGGGAATTCATGCTGTTGCCTTTGTCCGATCAGAGCAATATCCGTCAGTTGCCGCTCAAAACCCTGCTGGTTCAATTGGAGCTGCGTGGGCTGATTGCGCCGCGCTATGCCTACTTCGCCGAGTACCGTTTCAAGTGCCTGATCGATCCCGACGCGTTATTGGCCAGGTTCGAAGGCGAACGCCGGGACTTTGTCGCGGGCATCATCCAGACGTCCAGCCGCGCCCGAACCTGGTGGACGGTGAATTTCGATGCGCTGTATGAACAGCATCAGGCCGAGCGTAATCGCGTGGTCAAGGCGCTCGACTATTTTCAGGAGAAAGGCTGGATCGAGCTGGAAAGCAAGCAGATGACCGAGGTCTACAGCGTGCGGGTGAACGAGGTGGACGTCGATGCGTTAAGCCTGGAGCTGCATCGCTACTTCAGCGCCCATGAAAATGCCGAAATCGTGCGGATTCACGCCATGTTGGCGCTGTTTGCCAGTGACACGTGCTTGAGCCATCGCCTGGCGCAGTATTTTGGCGACGACAACGCACCGCAACGCTGCGGGCATTGTTCGGTGTGCGCCGGACAGGTGGCGCAATTGCCCGAGCCGCCTGCGCTTGCGCCGCTTGTGGATAAAAACTTTGAAGGCCTGTGCGGCCCGTTTATCCACAGGCATCAGGAATACACAGGCAGTTATCCCCCGCCGGAACGCCTGACCCGCTTCTTGTGCGGCATCAGCGTGCCGATCTTTACCAAAATCAAAGCCCGCGCCATTCCGGGGTTTGCCGCCCTTGAGCTTTATCCCTACGCGCAGGTTCGTGAGTGGGCCGCGCTGCATGTGCAAGGCGCCTGAGCCGAACTCCGGCACACAAAAAAGCCAACCCCCCCTGCCTGAGGGTTGGCTTTAACGCGTCACATCACAGGATGTCTTTGTAGGTGCTCGGGCTATACGCAAGGCTTTGCGATAACCCTGCGGCTGGCTGGTAGGGCGCCCCTTTAATGGCGCTGAACGCGACACCTTTGCTGCCCAGTGACGCGTAACGCTCGTTCTTCTCCGACTCGGTGATCTTGGTGTAGGAGTACTTATGCATGGCCGCGTATTTCGCTTCGTCACTGACGAGGGTCTTGTGCCGTGCTTCCAGATCCGCAGCGGACAGGTTCAAGCGTTTATCCAGCGCCACGCCCCAGCGGGTCAGGCAGGTTTCTGCGAAATGGCGCACCACCATCCCTGGTGCGACCAGCACCTTGTCGCCTTTGTCACCATCAGGCGCCGCGTTGCCCACTAGCGTGGCATGGCGCCCGGCCATTGGGTAAATGTGGACACGCGTGTTGGAGGCGGTTTCCGGAACGACGCAAGAAAACCCTTTAGAGCGTTCATCACGAGCGAAGAAGCCCACGTATTCCTCAACGTTTTTACCCAGCTCAACCCGCGCGCTTTGGAAGTTCAGCGGGCCCGGCACCGGGTCCACGGCGAAAATATTGACCGGAATATGTTTCAGCTCACTGTCGTTGAGCATGGCGTTGGCCAGCATGTGGCAGCTGACGGCGCCGCGACTCCAGCCCACCAGGTTGACCCGGGTCGGGATCACGCCGTCCTTGCGGAAGGTTTTGATCAGTTGTTCTTGCAGTTGTTGCTGGGTCACGCTGCGGTTGCCGTAATCGTATTTGCGCCACATCCACGAACCGGTCACGGTCACGTCTTCGATCGGAATTCCGGCCGCTTTGAGGCGGTTATATTCCGCTTCGGTGAGCTTCTCGCGTTGCCATTCGCACTTGCCTTTGAGAATGCTCAGCGCGTGCTTCACGTTCTCTTCCCAGCCTTTGCCGAACAGGCTGCCGGTCATGCCGTATTCCTTGTTCTGCACGAACATTTCATCGGCCTGCAAGTTGCCGCTGCCGGGCCCATCCACGACGATCCATTCAGCAAACTCACGGCCTGTGCTGTGGGCCGCCAGCGTCGAAATCAGCTCGCCATTCCAATAGTTCTCGTGGGTGGCGTCGAACTTGGTGGAGCCGGTGCCGCAGAAGTAAACAGTTACTGTAGTCACGATAAATCCTTGCGTTCATTGGAGAGAACGCAAGGTAACTATCGGACAGTTCCTGCATCAGAAGGAGATTTGGCCGCTATGGGAATGCTTTCCTTAGCCGTTTGAAGTCAGTGTTGCGGCTTACCCCACGAGCGCTTTAAGCACGCGGGTGAAGGCGTGGCTGCTTTCGATTTCGTCAGCATGGCGACCTTCGCGCACCACCCACTTGCCATTGACCAGCACATCACGCACCTGACGATCACCGCCCGCAAACAGCCAGCGGTTGAGAATGGCATCTTCGTGCGCCGTGGCCAGATACGGGTCGTTGCCGTCCAGCACGATCCAATCGGCGCGCTGGCCCACCGCCAGCCCGGCAACAGGCTGCCCCATGGCTTGCGCGCCGCCAGCCAGTGCGGCGTCAAACAGCGTGCGCCCGACCATGGGCTGATCGGGGCGGTGTAACCGGTTGCGTCGCTGATCGCGCAAGCGCTGGCCGTATTCCAGCCAGCGCAGTTCTTCCACCACACTCAGGGACACATGACTGTCGGAACCAATCCCCAAGCGCCCGCCCTGTGCCAGATACTCCACTGCCGGGAAAATACCATCGCCCAGATTGGCTTCGGTGGTCAGGCACAGCCCTGCCACGGCCTGGCTAGTGGCCATGCGTGCCACTTCGTCGGCATTGGCATGGGTGGCATGCACCAGGCACCAGCGCGCGTCGACTTCAACGTTGTCATACAACCACTCAATCGGGCGCTTGCCACTCCAGCTCAGGCAGTCATCCACTTCCTTGCGCTGTTCTGCGATGTGAATGTGTACCGGGCACGTGGTGTCGCTGGCCCCCATGACGTCATGGATTTGTTCCGGGGTGACGGCGCGCAATGAGTGAAAGCACACGCCCAGGGCTTGGGCCGGTTGTCTGGCCAACAGCGGCGCTAACTGTTGCTGCATTTTCAGGTAATGCTCGGTGCTGTTGATGAAGCGCCGCTGGCCGTCATTCGGGGCTTGTCCACCGAATCCGGCGTGTGTGTAAAGCACCGGCAGAAGGGTCAGACCTATGCCCGTAGAGCGTGCGGCTTCGCTGATTCTTAATGCCAATTCAGCCGGATTTGCGTAGGGCTTGCCGGATAGATCGTGGTGAACGTAGTGAAATTCAGCCACTGAGGTGTAACCGGCCTTGAGCATCTCGATGTACAACTGTCGGGCGATGATCCCCAGTTGTTCCGGGGTGATTTTTCCCACAAGGCGATACATCAAATCGCGCCATGTCCAGAAACTGTCATTGGGGTTGCCAGCCACTTCCGCCAAACCGGCCATGGCGCGCTGAAACGCGTGGGAATGCAGGTTGGGCATGCCCGGCAACAACGGGCCATTCACGCGTTCGGCACCTTGTGCGTGGGCATCGGGCTGGATGGACGTGAGCCGGCCATCGTCGCCGACCTCTATTCGGACATTGGTCGCCCAGCCTGTGGGTAACAGCGCACGTTCGGCAAAGAAAACGGACATCGGTTTCGTACCCTATCGTTTGTTATTTGTATATACATATACAGACGTTTGCCTGCTCGGTAAACTCCGGCAAGCTACGCGTCTTTACTCATAAACAAGGAATGCCCGTGCCGACTCCGCCTGCCGTGAACCCGCTGGCTGCCCAAATGGGCGAAAGTCCGGCGCCCCTGTACGCCCGCGTCAAACAGATGATCACTCAGCAAATCAAGAGTGGTAACTGGCCGCCGCATTATCGCGTTCCCTCCGAAAGTGAGCTGGTCAGCCAATTGGGCTTCAGCCGTATGACCATTAACCGCGCCCTGCGTGAAATGACCGCCGACGGCCTGCTTGTGCGCATGCAAGGGGTCGGCACCTTTGTGGCCGAACCCAAAACCCAGTCCGCACTGTTTGAAGTCCACAACATTGCCGACGAGATTGCCGCCCGTGGCCATGCACATAGTTGCAAGGTCATCAGCCTGGGTGAAGAGGCCGCCGGTTCCGAGCGCGCGGCGGTGCTGGACATGCGCGAAGGGCAAAAGGTGTTTCATTCGTTGATCGTGCATTACGAGAATGGAATTCCCGTGCAAATTGAGGACCGTTTTGTGAATGCCCTGGTGGCACCGGATTACCTCAAGCAGGACTTCACGCTGCAAACGCCCTACGCCTATCTGTCTCAAGTCGCCCCCCTGACCGAGGGCGAACACGTCGTCGAAGCGATTCTGGCTGATCCGAAAGAGTGCAAGCTGCTGCAAATCGAACCCGGCGAGCCCTGCCTGCTGGTTCGTCGTCGTACCTGGTCGGGCCGTCAGCCGGTGACGGCGGCTCGCCTGATTCATCCCGGTTCCCGTCATCGCCTTGAAGGACGTTTCAGTAAATGAACCCATTGACCGTTTTACGCGCCGCTGATTACCCGCGCATGCCGTGGAAAAACGGCGGCGGCAGCACCGAAGAAATCACCCGTGATGCAGGCGAGGGGCTTGAAGGCTTTGGCTGGCGCCTGTCGATTGCTGACATTGGCGAGTCGGGCGGTTTTTCGCAGTTTGAGGGCTACCAGCGCATCATCAGCGTGCTGCAAGGCGCGGGCATGAATTTGCAGGTGGACGGTGCGCACACGCGTGCCTTGTTACCGTTCGATGCGTTTGCCTTCAGGGGTGAAAGCGCAGTGAGTTGCACGCTGTTGGATGGACCGATCCGCGATTTCAACCTGATTTATGCCCCGGATCGTTACCGCGCCCGGCTGCAATGGCTGGCGGCTACCACGCCACAACGCTTTTTCAGCTCGGCCACTACCGTGCTGGTGTTCAGTGCCAGCGAGCAAGTGCATGTGGGGGTCGGTCAAACGCACCATGAACATTTGGGTCGTTACGATTGCCTGCAACTGAGCAATGCCGACCGTTTGCTGGAAATCACCGTAACAGGCCGCTGCTGCGTGATTGAGTTACGTGCTGTCTGACCCACATCGCGTAGCAGCCCTCGGCCGCTGCTACGCACTGACCCTGAGGCCGATTTGTTACCGAATGCCTCAAAACAGCGCAAAAACGCCCCCTCGTAACACCTCCCTGCGTTCTCTCTTTTTTTGTAAGACACCTTTCACGTTGTTCAAAGCCCATGTTTGCGGGGCTCTCGTCATTTTCAGGTTGAAAATTCAAAGATTGGCCGCTTACTTGCATATGCTTGTATGTACAAGTACATAAGTGTGCGTCTGCCCATCGCTGAGGAGTGACCCGTGACTTCAACTACCCCTAAATCGCCAGCCGAGTTCACCCGTCACCGCGACGGTGAAATCCGCGCCGCCCGTGGCACCCGTCTTACGGCTAAAAGCTGGATGACCGAAGCCCCGCTGCGGATGTTGATGAACAACCTCGACCCGCAAGTGGCCGAGAACCCGACCGAGCTGGTGGTGTATGGCGGCATTGGCCGGGCAGCGCGCAACTGGGACTGCTACGACAAAATTGTCGAAAGCCTCACTCACCTCAATGACGACGAGACCTTGCTGGTGCAATCCGGCAAGCCGGTGGGCGTGTTCAAAACCCACAGCAATGCGCCGCGCGTGCTGATCGCCAACTCCAATCTGGTGCCGCACTGGGCGACCTGGGAACACTTTAACGAACTGGATGCCAAGGGCCTGGCCATGTATGGCCAGATGACAGCCGGGAGCTGGATCTACATCGGCAGTCAGGGGATTGTGCAAGGCACGTACGAAACCTTCGTCGAAGCCGGTCGCCAGCATTACAACGGCAGCCTCAAGGGCAAGTGGGTCCTGACAGCGGGTCTGGGCGGCATGGGCGGTGCGCAGCCCCTGGCCGCCACCCTGGCGGGCGCGTGCTCGCTGAACATCGAATGCCAGCAGAGCCGCATCGATTTCCGTCTGGCCACCCGGTATGTTGACGAACAGGCCACCAATCTGGATGACGCGCTGGCGCGGATCGCCCGCTACACCGCCGAAGGCAAAGCCATTTCCATTGCACTGTGTGGGAATGCTGCCGAGCTGCTGCCTGAAATGGTTCGCCGTGGTGTACGCCCGGACATGGTCACCGACCAGACCAGCGCCCACGACCCGCTCAACGGCTACCTGCCCAAAGGCTGGACCTGGGAGCAGTACCGCGACCGCGCCGTGACCGATCCGGCGGCCGTGGTCAGCGCCGCCAAGGCGTCGATGGGCGAACACGTCGAAGCCATGCTCGCCTTTCAGAAACAGGGCATCCCGACCTTCGACTACGGCAACAACATTCGTCAGATGGCCAAAGAAGTCGGCGTCGAAAACGCCTTCGACTTCCCCGGATTTGTACCGGCCTACATCCGCCCGCTGTTCTGCCGTGGCGTAGGCCCGTTCCGTTGGGTCGCGCTGTCGGGGGACGCCGAGGACATCTACAAGACCGACGCCAAGGTTAAAGAACTGATCGCCGACGACGCACACCTGCACAACTGGCTGGACATGGCCCGCGAGCGCATCAGCTTCCAGGGTTTGCCGGCGCGTATTTGCTGGGTTGGCTTGGGCCAGCGTGCGAAGTTGGGCCTGGCGTTCAACGAAATGGTGCGCAGCGGCGAGCTGAAAGCGCCGATCGTGATTGGCCGCGACCATCTGGACTCCGGCTCCGTGGCCAGCCCCAACCGCGAAACCGAAGCCATGCAGGATGGCTCGGACGCGGTGTCCGACTGGCCGCTGCTCAATGCTTTGCTCAACACCGCCAGCGGCGCGACCTGGGTTTCGCTGCACCACGGCGGTGGCGTGGGCATGGGCTTCTCGCAGCATTCGGGCATGGTGATTGTGTGTGATGGCACCGACGAAGCGGCCGAACGCATCGCCCGCGTGCTGCACAACGACCCGGCCACCGGCGTGATGCGCCATGCCGACGCCGGGTATGAAATCGCCATCGACTGCGCCAACGAACAGGGCCTGAACCTGCCGATGATCAACGGCTGAGCTGTATTTTGCTGACGCGCGTGCGCAGGCGTGGATCCGTCCCCCTGCGAGCACCTCAGCCCACAACAAAAACATCATTTATCAACACGCGTGAAGGAGTATTAACGTGCTTGAGTTAAACCTGATTCCCGGCCAGCTGAGCCTTGCCCAACTGCGAGACATTTATCAGCAGCCAGTGGTCCTCACGCTGGATGAACGTGCATCGGCGCAGATCGATGCCAGTGTCGCGTGTGTTGAACAGATTCTTGCCGAAAACCGCACAACTTACGGCATCAACACCGGTTTCGGACTGTTGGCGTCGACCAAAATCGCCAGCGATGACCTCGAAAACCTTCAGCGTTCGTTGGTGTTGTCCCACGCAGCGGGGATTGGTGAGCCGATCAGTGATGCGCTGGTGCGCCTGATCATGGTGCTCAAGGTCAACAGCCTGAGCCGCGGTTTCTCCGGTATCCGCCGGGTGGTGATCAATGCCTTGATCGCGCTGATCAATGCCGAGGTCTATCCGCATATTCCGCTCAAAGGTTCGGTCGGCGCATCGGGTGACCTGGCGCCCTTGGCGCACATGTCGCTGGTGCTGCTGGGCGAAGGCAAAGCGCGCTACAAAGGTGAATGGCTCGACGCACGTGCTGCCTTGAAACAGGCCGGTCTGGAGCCGTTGACCCTGGCCGCCAAAGAAGGCCTGGCGTTGCTCAATGGCACGCAAGTGTCCACCGCCTTTGCGCTGCGCGGCTTGTTTGAAGGCGAAGACCTGTTTGCCGCGGCCATGGCGTGTGGCGGCCTGACTGTTGAGGCGGTGTTGGGTTCGCGCTCGCCGTTCGACCCGCGCATTCACGCCGCGCGTGGCCAGCGTGGGCAAATCGACGCTGCTGCCATTTATCGCGACCTGCTGGGCGACAGCAGTGAAGTGTCGCTGTCCCACAAGCACTGCGACAAGGTGCAGGACCCGTACTCCCTGCGTTGTCAGCCACAGGTGATGGGCGCCTGCCTGACCCAGTTCCGTCAGGCGGCCGAGGTGCTCGGTATTGAGGCCAACGCTGTGTCGGATAACCCGCTGGTGTTCGCCGAGCAGGGCGACGTGATTTCCGGCGGTAACTTCCACGCCGAGCCCGTGGCCATGGCAGCCGACAACATGGCGCTGGCCATCGCTGAAATCGGCTCGCTGAGCGAGCGTCGCATCTCGCTGATGATGGACAAACACATGTCGCAACTGCCGCCGTTTCTGGTGGGCAATGGCGGCGTCAACTCCGGTTTCATGATTGCTCAAGTGACCGCCGCAGCTTTGGCCAGCGAGAACAAAGCGTTGTCCCACCCCCACAGTGTCGATAGCATTCCGACGTCGGCGAACCAGGAAGACCACGTGTCCATGGCGCCTGCTGCGGGCAAGCGCTTGTGGGAAATGGCTGAAAACGTGCGCGGTGTATTGGCTGTCGAGTGGCTGGCAGCTTGTCAGGGGCTCGACTTGCGCGATGGCCTGAAAACCTCGCCGAAGCTGGAAATTGCGCGCACCACGCTGCGTGAAAAAGTGGCGTTCTATGAAAAAGACCGTTTCTTCGCCCCGGACATCGATGCGGCCATGCAACTGCTGGCCTCGCGTTGCCTGAACGCGCTGGTGCCTGCGCGGATGCTGCCAAGCCTGTAATCACGTCGCCGCAGAGGGCCTTGAGCCCTCTGTGCGGTGGTGTGCGCCGACAAAAATAATTAAGGACGCGCGAAATGCACAAGCAAGCTCAAGGTTTGAAGCGCGGGCTGACGGCTCGCCACATCCGTTTCATGGCGCTGGGTTCAGCGATCGGGACGGGGTTGTTTTACGGTTCGGCTGCGGCCATCCAGATGGCTGGCCCCGCGGTCTTGCTGGCGTACCTGATAGGTGGCGCCGCCGTATTCATGGTCATGCGCGCACTGGGCGAAATGGCCGTGCGCGATCCGGTGTCCGGGTCGTTTGGCCATTACGCCAGCACCTATTTGGGCCCGATGTCGGGGTTCATCCTCGGTTGGACCTACGCGTTTGAAATGATCATCGTGTGCCTGGCCGACATCACGGCATTCGGCATTTACATGGGGTTCTGGTTCCCCGACGTGGCGCGCTGGATCTGGGTACTGGGCATCGTGCTGCTGATTGGCGGCCTGAACCTGTGCAGCGTCAAAGTCTTTGGCGAGATGGAATTCTGGCTGTCGCTGCTCAAAGTCGCCGCCATCGTGGCGATGATTCTGGCCGGTTTCGGCATCATGCTGTTTGGCATCGGCAGCGCGGGCAGTGCAGACGCCGCCGCGACCGGGATCAGCAATTTGTGGTCGTTTGGCGGCTTTATGCCCAATGGCGTGGGCGGGTTGATTGCCTCGTTTGCGGTGGTGATGTTCGCGTTCGGCGGCATTGAAATCATTGGCATCACGGCCGGTGAGGCCAAAGACCCGCAACGTGTGATCCCCAAAGCGATCAACGCCGTGCCGTTGCGTATCTTGCTGTTCTACGTGCTGACCCTGTTTGTACTGATGGCCATTTACCCTTGGACGCAGATCGGTAGCCAGGGCAGTCCGTTTGTACAAATTTTCGACAGCCTGGGCATCAGCTCGGCGGCGACCCTGCTCAATATCGTGGTGATTACTGCGGCGGTGTCGGCGATCAACAGCGACATCTTCGGGGCGGGTCGCATGATGTATGGCCTGGCCCAGCAAGGCCATGCGCCAAAAGGCTTCGCACAGATTTCGCGCCATGGCGTGCCGTGGATGACCGTGCTGGTGATGGGCGTGACGTTGCTGGCCGGTGTGGTACTCAACTACCTGATCCCGGAAGACATCTTCCTCATCATTGCCTCGATTGCGACCTTCGCCACGGTGTGGGTGTGGCTGATGATTCTGGTCACGCAAATCGCCATGCGCCGCTCGATGACGGCCGAAGAAGTGGCGCAGCTCAAGTTTCCGGTGCCATTCTGGCCGTATGCTCCGATAGCGGCCACGGTGTTCATGGTGTTTATCTTCGGCGTGCTGGGCTACTTCCCTGACACCCGTGCGGCATTGATTGTGGGCGCCGTCTGGATTGTATTGCTGATCGTGGCGTATCGGTTGTGGGTAAAACCGTTGGCCGGGCATGTGGTCAAAGCCCAGCCCGAGTTGTCCTGATCCCAACGTTTAACGGCGGAGTGAGTGAATGAAAACGCTTTGGCAACACTGCAATGTCGCAACCATGGCCGAGGGTGCGTACTCGATCATCGAGGACGCCGCCATTGTGACGTGTGAAGGCTTCATTGAGTGGATCGGCCCGAGGCTGCACGTGCCTCACGGTGAGTACAGCCAGACCCATGGCCTGGAAGGCGCGTGGGTGACGCCGGGCCTGATCGATTGCCACACGCACACGGTGTTCGGCGGCAACCGCAGCGGTGAGTTCGAGCAGCGTCTGCAAGGCGTCAGCTATGCCGACATTGCGGCCGCCGGGGGCGGAATTGCCAGCACCGTGCGTGCGACCCGTGCTGCCAGCGAGGAGGAATTGTTTGCTAGCGCGCGTCAGCGCTTGATGTGTCTACTGCGCGATGGTGTGACCAGCGTCGAGATCAAATCCGGCTACGGTTTGAGCCTTGAAAGCGAGCGCAAAATCTTGCGCGTGATTCGCCGTCTGGGCGACACGCTGCCGGTCACGGTGCGCAGTACCTGTCTGGCGGCCCACGCATTACCGCCCGAGTACAAGGACCGTGCAGACGACTACATCGATCTGATTTGCAACGAAATGCTCCCCGCGCTGGCAGCCGAAGGGTTGGTCGACGCCGTGGATGCCTTCTGCGAATACCTGGCGTTCTCCCCGGCGCAGGTGGAGCGGGTGTTCAAGGTGGCGCAGGGCTTGGGGTTGCCGGTCAAGCTGCACGCCGAGCAACTGTCGTCGCTGCACGGCTCCAGCCTTGCGGCGCGCTATCACGCGTTGTCGGCGGACCATCTGGAGTTCATGACCGAAGAAGACGCCATGGCCATGGCGGCGGCGGGCACTGTCGCGGTGCTGTTGCCGGGCGCGTTTTATTTCCTGCGTGAGACCCAGTTGCCGCCGATGCAGGCCCTGCGCAAGCACGGTGTGAAAATCGCCATCGCCAGCGACCTCAATCCGGGTACTTCGCCTGCGTTGTCATTGCGTTTGATGATGAATATGGCCTGCACCCTGTTTCGCATGACGCCTGAAGAAGCGCTGGCAGGCGTGACCCTGCACGCGGCCACGGCGTTGGGGATGGGCGAGACCCATGGCTCGCTGGAGCCGGGCAAAGTGGCGGATTTCGTGGCCTGGAATATAGATCGCCCGGCGGACCTGGCGTACTGGTTGGGCGGTGATCTGGATAAACGCGTCGTGCGCAACGGCGCCGACGTAGTGCTTTAGGAGAAACGCGTGTGGAAAAGGTTCTGACATTCAAACAAGGCCGTGTGCCATTGCTGATTAGCATGCCCCACGCGGGACTGCGCCTGACGCCAGAGGTCAAGGCCGGGCTGATTCCCGAGGCGCAAAGCCTGCCCGACACGGACTGGCACATTCCCAGGCTCTATGCGTTCGCGAGCGAGTTGGGGGCCAGCACACTGGCGGCCGAGTATTCGCGTTTTGTGATTGACCTCAACCGCCCGCAGGACGATGCGCCGATGTACGTGGGCGCGACCACCGGGTTGTTCCCGGACACGCTGTTCACCGGGGTGCCCTTGTTTCGCGAGGGGTTGGCGCCTTCGAAGGCAGAGCGCGCGACGTACCTTGAGCAGATCTGGAAGCCCTATCACCAGACCTTGCAGCAAGAACTGGCGCGACTTAAAGCCGAGTTCGGCTATGCATTGCTGTTTGATGCGCATTCGATCCGTTCGTACATCCCGCACCTGTTTGACGGCAAACTGCCGGACTTCAACCTGGGGACGTTCAATGGCGCCAGCTGCGATCCGCACGTGGCGACTGAGCTGCAAGGGATTTGCGCCGAACACCGGGCCTACAGCCATGTGCTGAACGGCCGTTTCAAGGGAGGGCATATCACTCGTCATTACGGCAACCCGACGGACAACATTCATGCCGTGCAACTGGAGTTGGCGCAGAGCACCTATATGGAGGAGTTTGAACCGTTTGATTACCGCGAGGATCTGGCAAAGCCCACGCAGGTGGTGCTCAGGCAATTGCTGGAGCGGTTTATCGCGTGGGGACATGAGCGCTATGGGCGTGCCTGAAGTGACAGGCCGTCAGCTGGACCCTCGTGCGCAGGGGTGAGGGCCAGGGCATCGTGTGGCTCTTCAACCCTGGCTTCTATAAGGGCATGCTCATTCCTGCGAATCGGGTTTATGATGCCAGACGGCACATTTTTTGAAGTCCCCCACAGGGATGACCTCAACCCCATGGAGCGCGCAATGCAGACCTTGTTCCCGCAGATCAAACCCTACGCCCGGCACGATCTGGCTGTCGATGGGCCGCATGTTCTTTATGTCGATGAAAGCGGTTCGCCCGATGGCCTGCCGGTGGTCTTCATTCACGGGGGGCCGGGCTCGGGCTGTGATGCCAACAGTCGCTGCTATTTCGACCCCAGCAAGTACCGCATCATTACGTTCGACCAGCGCGGGTGTGGGCGCTCCACCCCCCACGCCAGCCTTGAAAACAACACCACCTGGGATCTGGTCGCCGACATGGAGCGGATCCGCTCGTATCTGGGGATCGAGAAATGGGTGCTGTTCGGTGGCTCGTGGGGCTCGACGCTGGCGCTTGCCTACGCGCAAAGCCACCCGGAAAGCGTGCATGGTCTGATTCTGCGCGGGATCTTTTTGGCCCGCCCGCAAGAAATTGAATGGTTCTACCAGGCCGGGGCCAGCCGCCTGTTTCCCGACTATTGGGAAGACTACCTGGCGCCTATCGCTGAAGACGAACGCCATGATTTGCTCACGGCCTACTACAAGCGCCTGACCGGCAATGATCAGATCGCGCAAATGCATTGCGCCAAAGCCTGGTCAACGTGGGAAGGGCGCACCGCCACGCTGCGGCCCAATGCGCAAGTGGTGGAACGCTTTTGCGAGGCCCAGCGTGCGTTGTCGATTGCGCGCATTGAATGCCATTACTTCACCCATAACGCGTTCCTTGAGCCCAACCAGCTGATCCGTGACATGTCCAAGATTGCGCATTTGCCGGGCGTGATCGTGCATGGGCGCTATGACGTGATTTGCCCGCTGGATAACGCATGGGCGTTGCATCAGGCCTGGCCGGACAGCGAGCTGCAGATCATTCGCGAAGCAGGCCACTCCGCCACTGAGCCCGGGATCACCGACGCACTGGTCAGGGCCACCGAAGAGATGGCGCGTCGTCTGCTCAACCTGCAACCGGATGAAGCATGAAGGGACTTTTACAACGGGTGACCGGCGCGCGGGTTGAAGTGGCGGGGGAGATCGTCGGTTCGATTGATCAAGGGTTGATGGTGCTGGTGGCTGTCGAACCCGGCGACACCGGGGCCAATGCCGCGAAGCTGCTGCACAAGCTGCTCAATTACCGGGTGTTCAGCGATGCTGAAGGCAAAATGAACCTGTCACTGGCGGATATCGGCGGCGGTTTGCTGCTGGTGTCGCAGTTCACGCTGGCCGCCGACACCCAAAGTGGCCTGCGGCCGAGTTTCTCTACGGCTGCGCCACCGGCTCTGGCCGAATCGTTGTTTGACCACCTGTTGAGCGAGGCAAAACGGCTGCATCCGAACGTGGCAGCAGGCCGTTTTGGTGCCGATATGCAGGTGCATTTGGTCAATGATGGCCCCGTGACATTTTTGTTACAAACCTAAAACCCTGAAAAACCGTAATTTCGTCAGAAAACAGGGTTTTTTAAGCACAAATACTTGCTGTCACTAGATGCGTTGTAACGCGGGCTACTAGATAATCGCGCGCTACACAGAGACTAATCCGGCGCGTTGGGGGAATCATTCATTCCTTTGAAGGTCGGAACAGTGCTCGCCAACCCGGCATTCAATCGCTGGCGGTTGGTTTCATCATCTGTATTCGGCGAGGTTTGCTCGTGATTGTTAGTCCATTTAATGCACCAAAAAAGTCTGCCAAGCGGTTACGCAACGCACTGGTGACGGGCTCTGCGCTCTTTTGCTTGTTCGGTGCGGGTCAACTGTGGGCATTCAGTCTGGATGACGTGGCGGCGGAGGCTAAAACCCTCGCCGAGCAGAAGTACCAAGCTCCGCGCAGCAATCTGCCTAACGAATTTCGCGACATGAAGTTCGCGGACTACCAGAAGATTCGTTTCCGCAACGAGAAAGCGCAGTGGGCTGACGACAAAACGCCTTTCAAATTGTCGTTCTATCACCAGGGCATGCATTTCGACACGCCGGTGAAAATCAACGAAGTCACCGCCACCAAGGTGGAAGAGATCAAGTACGACGCCAGTCGTTTCGATTTCGGTGATGTGCAATTTGACCCGAAAGCCACCGAGAACCTCGGTTGGGCGGGCTTCCGCGTCCTTTATCCGCTGAACAAAGCCGATAAGCAGGACGAAGTCATGACCATGCTAGGCGCCAGTTATTTCCGCGTTGTCGGTAAGGACCAAACCTACGGCCTGTCGGCTCGTGGTCTGGCCATCGACACCGCTTTGCCGTCCGGCGAAGAATTCCCGCGTTTCACCGAGTTCTGGATTGAACGTCCGAAAGCCGGTGACAAGCATCTGGTGATTTTCGCCCTGCTGGATTCGCCCCGTGCTACCGGCGCTTACCGCTTCACGCTGCGCCCGGGTGTCGACACGGTGGTCGACGTCAAGGCGCAAATGTTCCTGCGTGACAAAGTCGGCAAGCTGGGCATCGCCCCGCTGACCAGCATGTACCTGTTCGGCGCCAACCAGCCGTCCAAAGTCCTCAACTACCGCCGCGAACTGCACGATTCGTCGGGCCTGGCGATTCACGCCGGCAACGGTGAGTGGATCTGGCGTCCGCTGAACAACCCCAAACATTTGTCGGTGAGCAACTTCTCGGTTGAAAATCCGCTGGGCTTTGGCCTGTTGCAACGCGGCCGTGATTTCAGCCACTACGAAGACCTCGACGACAACTACCACAAGCGTCCAAGTGCCTGGATCGAGCCACAAGGCGACTGGGGCAAGGGGACGGTGGATCTGGTCGAAATCCCGACTGCTGACGAGACCAACGACAACATCGTTGCGTTCTGGAGCCCGGAAACTCAGCCTGAGCCGCTCAAGCCTTTCGACTTCGCTTATCGCCTGCACTGGACGATGGACGAAGCCGCCCTGCACCCTAAAGACAGCGCCTGGGCCCAGCAAACACTGCGCTCGACCGGTGACGTCAAGCAGTCCAACCTGATCCGTCAACCGGACGGCAGCGTGGCTTACCTGATCGACTTCGAAGGCCCGTCGCTTGAGAAGTTGCCAGCAGACGCCGCCGTGCGCAGCCAGGTCAGCGTGGGCGATAACGCCGAGCTGGTGGAAAACAACCTGCGCCACAACCCGGAAACCAAGGGCTGGCGTTTGACGTTGCGCTTGAAGGTCAAAGACCCGAGCAAGTCCACCGAGCTGCGTGCCGCGCTGGTCGCCGATGAAGAACCGGCCCCTGCCGCCCCGCTGACCAAGGCCGAGAAAGCGGCGGCCAAGGCTCAGGAAAAGAAAGAACAGCACAAAGCCAAGGACGCCAAAGCGCCTGCGGCCGAAGCTGCCCCAGCCACACCAGCGCCAGTCAAGACTGAAAAAGTCCTGACCGAGACCTGGAGCTACCAGTTGCCAGCCGATGAGTAATGCTCACGCAGAGTCAGTCTCGCTCAGCGAGTACCTGGCGCACCTACCCTTGAGCGATGAGCAGCGCGCCGAGCTGGCCAGTTGCACATCGTTCGAGGCGTTGCACGAGCGCCTGTCGGCCCATCACGACGTGAGCACCGCCGAGGCCGCTCAGGCGTCGGTGGGCTCGCGCCTTAAACTCAGTTCGGCGCAAGCGCTGGAAGACGCCGAAATGCTCGGCGTCGATGCCAGCGGCCGAGTGATGCTCAAGGCCACGCCGCCGATTCGTCGCACCAAAGTGGTGCCCGAGCCGTGGCGCACCAATATCCTGGTGCGTGGCTGGCGGCGCCTGACCGGACGCAGCAATCCGCCGGCACCGCCCAAAGATGAACGCGTGTTGCCCAAGGCGCGTTGGCGCACGGTGGGTTCGATCCGCCGTTACATCTTGCTGATTCTGATGCTCGGCCAGACCATCGTTGCCGGCTGGTACATGAAAGGCATCATGCCGTATCAGGGCTGGTCGTTCGTCGATCTGGACGAAGTGATCCATCAGCCGCTGCTGCAAACCGCGCAGCAAGTACTGCCGTATGCGCTGCAAACCAGCATTCTGATTCTGTTCGGGATTCTGTTCTGCTGGGTATCGGCGGGTTTCTGGACCGCCCTGATGGGGTTTCTGGAACTGCTGACCGGTCACGACAAGTACCGCATCTCGGGCGCCAGCGCCGGTAATGAGCCGATCCCGCAAGACGCTCGCACAGCGTTGGTCATGCCGATCTGTAACGAAGACGTGACCCGCGTGTTTGCGGGCTTGCGTGCAACGTACGAATCGGTGGCTGCCACCGGCGACCTGGACCGTTTCGACTTCTTCGTCCTCAGTGACAGTAACGATCCGGACATCTGCGTGGCTGAACAGCAGGCATGGCTGGATGTGTGCCGCGAGACCGGAGGCTTCGGGCGGATTTTCTATCGCCGTCGCCGTCGCCGTGTGAAACGTAAAAGCGGCAACCTCGACGACTTCTGCCGTCGCTGGGGCGGCGATTACAAGTACATGGTGGTGCTTGACGCCGACAGCGTGATGAGCGGCGAATGCCTGACCAGCCTGGTGCGCTTGATGGAAGCCACACCGGACGCGGGCATCATTCAGACCGCGCCACGGGCGTCGGGCATGGACACGCTGTATGCGCGCATGCAGCAGTTCGCCACGCGGGTTTACGGCCCACTGTTTACGGCCGGTCTGCACTTCTGGCAGTTGGGTGAATCCCACTACTGGGGCCACAACGCCATCATCCGCATGAAGCCTTTTATCGAGCACTGCGCCCTCGCGCCGTTGCCGGGCAAAGGGGCGTTCGCGGGTGCGATTCTGTCCCACGACTTCGTTGAAGCGGCGTTGATGCGCCGTGCGGGCTGGGGCGTGTGGATTGCCTACGACTTGCCGGGCAGCTATGAAGAATTGCCGCCCAACTTGCTGGACGAACTCAAGCGCGACCGTCGCTGGTGCCACGGTAACCTGATGAACTTCCGCCTGTTCCTGGTCAAGGGCATGCACCCGGTTCACCGTGCCGTGTTCCTGACGGGCGTGATGTCCTACCTGTCGGCGCCGTTGTGGTTCTTCTTCTTGCTGCTGTCGACGGCGCTGCTGGCGGTCAACACGCTGATGGAGCCGCAGTACTTTATGGAACCGCGTCAGCTCTACCCGCTGTGGCCGCAGTGGCACCCGGAAAAAGCCGTGGCGTTGTTCTCGACCACCATCGTGCTGCTGTTTTTGCCCAAGTTGCTGAGCATCATTCTGATCTGGGCCAAAGGCGCGAAACAGTTTGGCGGCAAGTTCAAGGTCACGCTGTCGATGCTGCTGGAGATGCTGTTCTCCATGCTGCTGGCGCCGGTGCGCATGATCTTCCACACCCGTTTCGTACTGGCTGCATTTTTGGGCTGGGCCGCGACGTGGAACTCGCCACAACGTGACGATGACTCCACGCCGTGGAGCGAAGCGGTACGTCGCCATGGGCCGCAAACCCTGCTGGGTGCAGCCTGGGCGGCCTTGGTGTTGTGGTTGAACCCGAGCTTCCTGTGGTGGTTGGTGCCGATTGTGGGTTCGTTGATGTTGTCGATCCCGGTGTCGGTGATTTCCAGCCGTGTGAAGCTGGGCCTCAAGTCCCGTGACGCCAGCCTGTTCCTGATCCCTGAGGAATACGCGCCGCCCCGTGAGTTGTCGGCCACCGCCGAATACACCCACGAAAATCGTTACCACGCTTTGCATGACGGGTTTATCCGTTCAGTGGTGGACCCGCAGCAGAACGCGCTGGCCTGTGCATTGGCCACGTCGCGTCACCGTCAGGCCGAACCGATTGAATGGTTGCGTGCCGAGCGGGTGCGTCACGCCCTGAAAGTCGGACCTGGCGGTCTGAACAACAACGAGCGCATGGCGCTGCTGAGCGACCCTGTCGCCCTGGCACGCTTGCACGCGTTGGTGTGGGACGAAGGCCATGAAGACTGGCTCAACGCGTGGCGTGAGTCGATCGCCGCTGATCCTCACGCGCCGTTGTTGCCGTTGCAACCGGCCGCTTGATGCAGACAAAACCCCACTTCGGTGGGGTTTTTTTTGGGCTTTTTACGGTGCGTCTGAAGTCGCCACCGGCGCCGGCGAGGCGAGATACCACCAGCCGTTATCACAAAGGCCCACAGGCGTTAGCGCACCCTTCGTCAGCAATGGCGGGTACATATCCCGGCGTGCGCTGCGCTTTTCTTACGCAAAACCTTTGTGCTCTCTCTGCTCTGAGTTAGCATCCGTCTCCGAGTGGGCGAATGCCCGGCTGTGTTGGCTTTGAGTATCGGGCCCACCGTTGGCCAACGCCTTTATTGAGTAGGTTCCGGGGAGTTGATGATGAAGAAGTTTCTGTCGAAACTGTTGTTCGGTGTCACTGCACTACTGGCGGTCAGCGCAGCCCACGCAGGCGCGATTGATGATGCGGTCAAACGCGGCACGTTAAAGGTGGGCATGGACCCCACCTACATGCCGTTCGAAATGACCAATAAGCGTGGCCAGATCATTGGTTTCGAAGTGGACTTGCTCAAAGCCATGGCCAAGTCCATGGGCGTCAAGCTGGAGCTGGTTTCCACCGGCTATGACGGCATTATCCCGGCGTTGATGACCAACAAATTCGACATGATCGGCAGCGGCATGACCCTGACCCAGGAACGCAACCTGCGCCTGAACTTCAGCGAACCGTTCATCGTGGTCGGTCAGACCCTGCTGATCCGCAAGGAACTGGCTGACAAGGTCAAAAGCTACAAAGACCTCAACGACCCGCAATACCGCCTGACCTCGAAGCTGGGCACCACAGGCGAAATGATCGCCAAAAAGCTGATGTCCAAGGCCCAGTACCACGGCTATGACAACGAGCCTGAAGGCGTACTCGACGTGGTGAACGGCAAGGCCGATGCCTTTGTTTACGACGCGCCTTACAACGTGGTGGCCGTTAACAAGTTCGGCGACGGCAAACTGGTGTTCCTCGATCAGCCGTTCACCTACGAGCCATTGGCCTTCGGTCTGAAGAAGGGCGACTACGACAGCCTTAACTTCATCAATAACTTCCTGCACCAGATCCACGAAGACGGCACCTACGATCGCATCCATGACAAGTGGTTCAAAGACACCACTTGGCTCAAAGACATGGAATAAACGCGGTCTCCTGTAGTCGCTGCCCAAGGCTGCGCCAAGGCCCGAAGGCCTTCTGCTATCAGGGCTGTCACGCAGCCCATTGCAGCCTGCGGCAGCGACCCCACACAGTCTGCCGCGCTGACCTCGACGGAAATATTGCAACGTGATCAAACAAAAAAAAGCACAGTGGCCCTGGCACGTGTTGACCGTGCTGGTGCTCATCGGTCTGGCGGGCGCGCTGTATTACGCCACCTCGCTGATGTCCTACGAGTGGCGCTGGAACCGAGTTCCGCAGTACTTCGTCTATCAGGCGGAGGAAGCTCAGCGAGCCGCTGAAACCTCGACCGTGATCGAGCTGGTGCGCAAAGGCGATCAGGCTGAAGTGGTGTTGCGCGCCGATGATGGCACCGAGCAACGCCTGACAGTGGCCGACAACAGTGTGCAACTGGCTGAAGGCGACGACGTTGCCGAAGGCGATGTGATTGGCGTGACCCGGCACTGGGCCGCTGGCCCGTTGTTGCTGGGGTTGTGGACCACCGTGTGGTTGTCGTTGGTGTCGGGGGTGCTGGGCCTGATGATTGGCCTGACCACCGGCCTGTGCAGGCTGTCGAATAACCCGACCCTGCGCGACCTGTCGACCCTGTACGTCGAGCTGGTACGGGGCACGCCCCTGCTGGTGCAGATTTTCATCTTCTACTTCTTCATTGGCACCGTACTCAACCTGTCCCGCGAGTTTGCCGGCATTGCCGCGCTGTCGTTGTTCACGGGGGCGTACGTGGCTGAAATCGTCCGTTCGGGCGTGCAGTCCATTGCTCGTGGGCAAAACGAAGCGGCGCGTTCGCTGGGGCTCAATGCCACCCAGTCGATGCGTTACGTGGTGTTGCCGCAAGCCTTCAAACGCGTGCTGCCCCCGCTGGCCGGGCAGTTCATCAGCCTGGTCAAAGACACCTCGCTGGTGTCGGTGATTGCCATTACCGAGCTGCTCAAGAGCGGGCGCGAAGTCATTACCACCTCGTTCTCGCCGTTCGAGATTTTGTTCTGCGTGGCGGGCCTGTACCTGTTGATCAACCTGCCGCTGTCCAACCTGGCCAGCCGTCTTGAGCGGAGGCTCGCGCAAAGTGATTGAAGTCCGCGAACTGGTAAAAGTCTTCGACACCCGCGGGCAGGTTGTTCGCGCGGTGGATAACGTCAGCACCACGGTCGCCAAGGGCGAAGTGCTGGTGGTAATTGGCCCGTCCGGGTCGGGCAAGTCGACGTTTTTGCGGTGTTTGAATGGCCTGGAAGATTTCGATTCGGGCTCGGTCAGCATCGACGGGGTCGACCTCGCCAACCCGAAAACGGACGTGAACGCCTACCGTCGTGAAGTCGGCATGGTGTTCCAGCATTTCAACTTGTTCCCCCACATGACCGTGCTTGAGAACCTGTGCCTGGCGCAGAAAGTCGTGCGCAAACGGGGCAAGGCCGAGCGCGAAGCCAAGGCCCGTGCCCTGCTGGAAAAGGTCGGTATCGGGCAGAAAGCCAATGAATATCCGTCGCGCCTCTCGGGTGGACAGCAGCAACGGGTGGCCATTGCCCGCGCGCTGGCGATGGAGCCCAAGGTCATGCTGTTCGACGAGCCGACCTCCGCGCTTGACCCGGAGATGGTCGGTGAAGTGCTGGACGTGATGAAAACCCTGGCGCTTGAAGGCATGACCATGGTTTGCGTGACCCACGAAATGGGGTTTGCCCGGGAAGTGGCCAACCGCGTGTTGTTCTTTGATCACGGCAAATTGCTTGAAGACTCTGCTCCGGAGGACTTCTTCAACTCGCCCAAAGACCTGCGTGCCCAGGCGTTTTTGCGGCAGGTGCTGTAAACGTCGCCCTCACCTTGGCCCCCTCCCTTTGAGGGAGGGCTGGGGTGAGGGCAGCGGCCTGTCTACACTTTGAAGCGTCCCACCAACCCTTGCAAATGCGTGCCCAGCCGCGCCAATTCGATGCTCGATGCAGCCGTTTCTTCACTGGCGGCGGAGGTCTGCTCTGACACATCGCGCACGTTCAATACGCTGCGGTTGATCTCATCAGCCACCGCACTTTGCTGTTCGGCAGCCGCCGCGATCTGCTGGTTCATCCCCTGAATGGTTGAGACCGTGCGTTTGATGTTGCCCAGCGACTCACCCGCGCGACGGGTCAGCTCGACGCTGCTGTCGGTCAGGCTGCGGCTGCTGTCCATGCTGCTGGCCACTTGCAACGTGCCGCTTTGCAGGCCCGCAATCAGCTCTTCGATTTCTTCAGTCGATTGCTGAGTACGTTGCGCCAGGCTGCGCACTTCATCGGCCACGACGGCAAAGCCGCGTCCCGCTTCGCCCGCCCGTGCCGCTTCAATGGCTGCGTTGAGCGCCAGCAAGTTAGTTTGCTGGGCCACGGACTTGATCACGTCCAGCACGCTACCGATTTTGTCGCTTTCGCGTTTGAGATGGCTCATGGCCTCGGTGGAATTGCCGACTTCCATCGCCAATTTCTCGATCTGGGCGATGGCTTCCCCCACGACCTTGTCGCCTTCACGCGCCTGTTGGTCGGCGGCGACCGCCGCTTCGGACGCTTCTTCGGCATTGCGCGCCACTTCCTGCACGGTGGCGGCCATTTCATGCATCGCGGTGGCCACCTGGTCAGTTTCGACCTTTTGGCTGTTGACCCCGGCGCTGGTCTGCTCCGTCACGGCTGACAGCTCTTCGGCTGCACTGGCGATCTGCGTCACGCCCTCGCAGATGCCACCAATCAACTCGCGAAGGCCCACAGTCATGCGCTGTACGGCGCGTTGCAACTGGCCCATTTCATCGCGGCGCGGGGTGTCGTAGTTGTGCGTCAGGTCGCCTCCAGCCACGCGCTCGACGGTGATCAGGGTTTGACGCAACGGGATCACAATCTGGCGTGTGATGCTCCACGCCGCGATGACGCCCAGCAGCAGCGCCAGCACGGTGCAGCCGAACAACAGGTTTTTCGCGTGCTGGCTGTCGATATCACGCTTGGCAGTTTGCATGCCCGAGAGTTGTTTACTCAGGTCGATCAGCGTATTACCCAGTGCCTGCATGCGCGTTAAGGTCTGCGCGTTGGCAATTTGCGCGTCACGAAAGCTGGTAACCGCGGCGCGGTAGTCTTGCAGCGATTGGTTGGCTTGCTGCAAGTTGACGGTGTACTCAACGGGCAGTTTGCCAGCCAGCTGAGTGGCGTATTTGATGGCGTTGTCGATGGCGTCCATCGCCGGCTGTTCGGCTGCGGGTTTGCCGCTGTAGGTGTAGCCTCGCACCTGGAAACGGGCTTGTTGCAGCAATTTGCTCAGTTCGATCACGCTGTTGAACTGCGCCAGGTTGTCGCCTTGTAGCAGAGATTTTTCGATGTCCGCGACCTTGGCCACCGCGTTGTCAGCGGTCGCACCCAATTGGGTGCGGCTGTTCTCGCGTGTCTGGCTGGCTTGAGTTATTTCAGTGACGGCGCGGCGATAGTCAGCGACAGCCGTCAATTGTTGTTGCACCAGCGCGATGTCCGCAGGTTGTGTGAGTTGGTGGCGGGCCTTTTCCAGCACCTCGTCCAGCTCGGTCAAGCGGCCGTTGAGGTCGGCGGGGCCGTGTTCGCCCCTGTCCATTTCGTAAGTCATACGGGCGATGCGTAAGTCTTTGGTCAGGGCGATGATTTTGGAGATATTCGCCAGTTTGTCGCCACGATCGATCACAGACACCAGGCCATTCCAGCCGGTAGCGGTAATCAGCAGGGTCAATAGCAATATCAGGCCAAAGCCCAGGCTGAGTTTACGATTGACACTGATATTGCCTAGCGTGTGGGCCAACCAACGGTACATGGCGGTGCTCCTTTTTGACCGAATCGACTCCATGGCAGGCTGTCCAGTGCATCGCGGTCTTTTATTAGTTCTCAGGTCATCGGCGCGCCCGCGCAGAACTGTAAGCACCGATGGTCAGACTGTGACGGACATCGCAGGCTTTATGCCATCACGCGTGTAGGCGCTGTTGGGCAACGCGAAGCTGCAGGGGGTGGCCCACGCAACTTCGCGCTAAGGCGTTACACCTTGAATCGACCGACCAGCGCTTGCAGGTGAGTGCCCAACCTGGCCAGCTCAATGCTGGAGGCCGCGGTTTCTTCGCTGGCGGACGCCGTTTGCTCGGACACATCGCGCACGTTGAGCACGCTGCGATTGATTTCTTGCGCCACACTGCTTTGCTGTTCGGCGGCGGCTGCGATTTGCTGGTTCATGCCCTGAATGGTCGACACCGTGCGGGTGATGGTGCTCAACGAGGCACCGGCGCGGCGCGTCAGTTCGACACTGCTGTCGGTCAGCACGCGGCTGTTGTCCATGCTCGCGGAGACCCGTTGAGTGCCGGTTTGCAGGCCGACAATCAGCTCTTCGATTTCTTCGGTGGACGCCTGAGTGCGTTGCGCCAGGCTGCGTACTTCATCGGCCACGACGGCAAAGCCGCGTCCCGCTTCGCCTGCGCGGGCCGCTTCGATGGCCGCGTTGAGGGCCAGCAGATTGGTTTGTTGTGACACCGACTTGATGACATCGAGCACGCTGCCGATCTTGCTGCTTTCCAGTCGCAGGTGCGTCATCGCGTGAGTGGAGTTTTCGACTTCGGCGGCCAGATGCTCGATCTGCTCGATGGCCTGAGCCACGACTGTGTCACCTTCGCGCGCTTGCTGGTCGGCGGTGACGGCGGCCACCGATGCATCTTCAGCGTTGCGTGCCACCTCCTGCACGGTGGCGGCCATTTCATGCATTGCAGAGGCGACTTGATCGGTCTCGTCTTTTTGGCTGTTGACCCCGGCGCTGGTCTGCTCGGTCACGGCGGACAGCTGTTCGGCGGCGCTGGCGATCTGGGTCACGCTGTCGCAGATACCGCCGATCAGCTCCCGCAGCTCGCCGGTCATGCGGGCAATGGCGTTCTGCACCTGACCCAGTTCATCACGGCGTTGCGTGGGGTGATCCTGCGTCAGGTCGCCGGCGGCCACGGCTTGCACGATGCGCAGGGTGTGTTGCAGCGGGTTGACGATTTGGCGGGTAATCAGCCAGGCCGCCAATGTGCCCAACACCAGTGCCAGCGTGGCGCACAGGGTCAGTGCGGTCTTGGCTTGTTGCGCATCGCTGTCGCGTTTCTCGGTTTGCAGGTCAGCCAATTGATGGCTGACGTCCACCAGGCTGTCGCCCAGGGTTTTGAGGGTGCTCTGTTGCTGATCGCTGAGCATTTGCGAGTCGCGAAACTGCACAAAGGTATCGCCGTAGCGCGTGAGTGCTTCTTTGATGTGTTGCAACGGGAGGGCGTATTCAGCAGGCAGGGTGGCCGACAGGCGGGTGAGTTGGGCCTGCGCCTGGTTGATCGCGTCCAGCGCCGGTTGCGCGGTTTCGGCCGCGCCACTGTAGGTGTAACCGCGTACTTGAAAGCGCGCATTTTGTATGTGGCGCGCCAGTTGATCGACCCGATTGAGCAGGGCCAGGTCATTGCCTTTGAGCACATCCTGCTCAATGGCTTCGATGCGGGCCACAGCGCTGTCTGCACTGGCGCCCAGTTGCGTTCGGCTTACCTCGCGGGCCTGGGTGGCTTCATCGATCTGCCTGAAGATAGTTGTGTACTGCGCGATGGCCTGTAGTTCCTGATTGATCAGGGCCAGGTCTTGCGACAAGACCAACTGCGTGCGGGCTTGCTTGAGGTTGTCTTCGATCCGGTTCAACAGGTTGTTGACCTCGGCGGGGCCGTTTACGCCGTTGTCGCGATCATAGGATACGCGGGCGATGCGCAGGTCTTTGGCCAGCGCCACGGTGTCGGAAATGGTACTGAGCTTGTTGCTCCGATCGATGATCGACGCCAGCCCTATCCAGCCTGTGAGTGTGATTAACAGCGTCAGCATCAGCACCAGGCCGAAGCCCAGGCTGAGTTTGCGATGGACGCTGATGTTGCCAAGCGTGGTGGTCAACCAAGTATTCATGGTGATGCTCCTTATCTGATCGATTCACATCGATATAAGCCGTCCATGGCCACTGAGTATCTTTTGCGGAGCTTGGCTATCGGCCCTCAAGCGGTGAACTTGAGGGATATGTACAGAATGTATTAAATGAAAAATATTACAAAATTTGACTGCTGTCGTTGCAGAGGCTGTGGAGGCGCGAGGCTGTGGGCGGTTACAGCCTCAAAAAAGACGGGCAAGCAGGGCGGTGACGGCGGTTTCGACCCGCAAGATGCGAGCGCCCAGTTGCACCGGTTGCAACCCGGCGTTGGCCAACAGGTCGATTTCGTAAGGGATCCAGCCGCCTTCCGGGCCGATGGCCAGGGTCACGGCTTCATCCAGCCCGCGCGGGCAGGGCGGGTAATCGCCGGGATGGCCCACCAGTCCGCGCGTGCCTTGCACCAGGGCAGGCAGGCGATCCTCGACAAACGGTTTGAAGCGCTTTTCGATAATGATCTCAGGCAACACGCTGTCGCGGGCCTGCTCCAGCCCGAGGATCAGTTGCTCGCGAATCGCCTCAGGCTCCAGGAACGGGGTCTGCCAAAAGCTTTTTTCGACCCGGTAACTGTTCACCAGTACCACCTTGGGCACGCCCATCGAGGCCACGGTTTGCAGCACACGGCGCAACATTTTTGGTCGCGGCAGGGCCAGCAGCAGGGTCAGGGGCAGTTTGGCCGGTGGCGGCTGGTCGAGGCTGTGTATCACCAGCTCAGCCTCTTTGGGCTCCAGGCGCACCAGCTCGGCGCTGCCCATCAAGCCGCCAATCCGACCCACGCGCAGGCTGTCACCGACAGCGGCACGGTGAACTTCCTGCATGTGCGTCAGGCGCCGATCACGCAGGATCACGCGGTCGGCGGCAATGAAGTCAGCCTCTTCGAGGAGCAGAAGGTTCACGCGTGCGGCGCTGGCGGTTGGGCGTTTTGGTCAGCCGGTTGCTCGTCTGCGTCATTGCCGCGTTTGTTTTTGCTGACCAGGCTGCCGAACAGAATGCCGATTTCAAACAGCATCCACATCGGGATCGCCAGCAGGGTCTGGGAGAAGATGTCCGGCGGGGTCAGGATCATACCGACCACAAAACAGCCGATGATCACGTACGGACGGATCTTGCGCAGGTATTTGACGTCGACAATGCCGATCCAGACCAGCAACACCACGGCCACCGGGATTTCAAAGGCCACGCCAAAGGCGAAGAACAGGGTCATGACGAAATCGAGGTAGCTGCTGATGTCGGTCATCATGGCCACGCCTTCCGGGGTGGCGGCGGCGAAGAACTTGAACACCAGCGGGAACACCAGGAAGTAGGCAAAAGCCATCCCGGCGTAGAACAGAAAGATGCTGGAGATCAGCAGCGGCACGGCGATGCGTTTTTCGTGCTTGTACAGGCCGGGCGCAATGAAGCCCCAGATCTGGTGCAGGATCACCGGGATGGCAATGAACAGCGAGACCATCATGGTCAGCTTGAGCGGCGTCAGGAAGGGCGACGCCACGTCGGTGGCGATCATCGTGGCGCCCACCGGCAGGTATTCACGCAGCGGGGTGGAGACCAGTGTGTAGATCTGCTGCGTGAAGGCGAACAAGCCGGCGAAGATGATGAAAATCGCCGCGATGCAACGCAACAAGCGGGTGCGCAGCTCGGTCAAGTGCGAGACCAGCGGCATTGGCTGGTCATTTTCAGGAATGTCGCTCATGCGCTTAAGGGGCTCGCGGTGGCAGGGTTGGGTCGTGTGGCGCTGCCGGTTCAGGCGCAGGTTCGGACGCGGTTTTGCTCAGGCTCACAGGCGCGGGGCTGGCGGGTTCGGCAGGCACGGCGGCGGGCGGCGCAGGCGGCTCGACCGGCGTGATCGGCTTCATGGCGTCCTGCAGGGGGGCCATGATCTTCTTGGCTTCCTCTTCCATCGACAGGATGTGTTCGTTGTGCAGTTGTCGACGGATTTCGTCGGCACCGATTTCACGTTCAACTTCCTGTTTGATCGCGTTGAAACTGCGTTTCAGGCGCCCGACCCACAGCCCTGCCGTGCGTGCGGCCCCCGGCAGGCGCTCGGGGCCGAGCACCAGCAGGGCCACGAGGCCGACGAGCAGCAGTTCACTGAAGCTGATACCGAACATGGGTTTTGGCTCACACGTCTTTACGGGTTGGCTCTTCGACTTTTTGGGCCTGCACGTCGATGGTGTGCGGCTCGTTCAGGGTCGAGGTGGTGTGCGGCTGCGGCGCGGCCGTTGGCTGCGCAGGTGGCACCACAGGCTCGGCCGGTTTTTCGTCGTCGTTCATGGCCTTGCGAAAGCCCTTGATCGATTCGCCGACATCAGTGCCGAGGTTTTTCAGTTTTTTGGTGCCGAAGACCAGTACCACGACTACCAGAATGACGATCCAGTGTTTCCAGTCAAAAATGCCCATGATCTGTTCCTTTGCAAAAGAGGTTAGGCGGACGGCCGTGAGGCTTTTTCCACGTGGCCGGAGGTGCCGATGCGACGCTCCAGTTCATCGAGTACAGCCTGCGGATGCTGCCCCAGTTGGGCGAGCATGATCATGCTGTGGAACCACAAGTCGGCGGTTTCGTAGATCACATCGCTGCAATCGCCGCTGATGGCAGCGTCCTTGGCGGCGATGATGGTCTCGACCGATTCTTCACCGACCTTCTCCAGAATCTTGTTCAAGCCCTTGTGGTACAGGCTGGCGACGTAAGAGCTGCCCGGTTCGGCATTCTTGCGCGCTTCGATGACTTGGGCAACGCGGCTCAAGGTGTCAGTCATGGGTGTGCCCTGCTTGGTAAATGGCGTGCGGGTCTTTCAGGACCGGATCAACGGTTTTCCACTCGGCGTTTTCGTACACGCGGTAGAAGCAGCTCTGACGTCCGGTATGGCAGGCGATGTCGCCGATCTGCTCGACCATCAGGATGATGACGTCGGCGTCGCAGTCCAGGCGCATCTCGTGCAGTTTTTGCACATGGCCCGATTCCTCGCCCTTGCGCCACAGCTTGCCACGCGAACGTGACCAGTAAATGGCACGGTTCTCGGCGGCAGTCAGGCTCAAGGCCTCGCGGTTCATCCAGGCCATCATCAAGACGCGCCCGGTTTTATGGTCCTGGGCAATCGCTGGCACCAGGCCGTCGTTGTCCCATTTGATCTCGTCCAGCCAGTCTTTCATGTATGACTCCGACAACGGGCCCGCACCTGATGGTCCGGACCGGCGAATGCACAGTTTGCCAGCCTCGCCTGGGGCTGGCTATCGGCGCACGATCAGATACAAGCCCACGGCCAGCATGATGCCAGCCGGCCAATAGCCCAGGGTGTGCAGCGGGCCAACGGAGGCCAACAAGGCACCTGCGGCCAAATGTCCCGCCCCGAGCAAACGCAAGAACCAGCTGTCCCGCGGCTCGGTCACGACCAACTTCTGGTTTTTCGCATGGGGCTGCGAGAGGCGCTCGAGCAGGTCGCGGGTCATGCCTGCCAGGTGCGGAATCTGCTCGACCTGGCTGTGCAAGTTGCGCAGCAGGGTTTTCGGGCTGACGCGTTCGCGCATCCAGCGCTCGAGGAAGGGTTGCGCCGTGCTCCAGAGGTCGAGGTCGGGGTAAAGCTGACGCCCGAGGCCTTCGATGTTAAGCAGGGTTTTTTGCAGCAATACCAATTGCGGCTGGACTTCCATGTTGAAGCGCCGCGCGGTCTGGAACAGGCGCATCAGCACCTGGCCAAAGGAAATCTCTTTCAGCGGCTTCTCGAAGATCGGCTCGCACACGGTACGGATAGCAGCTTCGAACTCGTTGAGTTTGGTGTGCGCCGGCACCCAGCCCGAATCAATGTGCAACTGCGCCACACGGCGGTAGTCGCGCTTGAAGAACGCAAACAGGTTGCGCGCCAGATAGTCCTGATCTTCAGGCGTGAGGCTGCCGACAATGCCGCAGTCGATCGCGATGTACTGCGGACTCCAGGGGCTCACGGTGCTGACGAAAATATTGCCGGGGTGCATGTCTGCGTGGAAGAAGCTGTCGCGAAACACCTGGGTGAAGAAAATCTCGACACCGCGTTCAGCCAGCAGCTTCATGTCAGTGCGCTGGTCAGCGAGGGCGGCCAGGTCCGTGACCTGAATCCCGTAAATGCGCTCCATGACCAAGACTTTCGGGCGGCACCAGTCCCAGTAAATCTGCGGTACATACAGCAGCGGCGAACCGTCGAAATTGCGCTTGAGCTGGCTGGCATTGGCCGCTTCGCGCAACAGATCGAGTTCGTCGTAAATGGTCTTTTCGTAATCGCTGACCACATCCACCGGGTGCAACAGACGCGCATCGGCGCTCAGGCGTTCGGCGGTCTTGGCCAGAATGAACAGCCAGGCCAGATCCGAACCGATGATCGGCTTCAGGCCCGGGCGAACCACCTTGACCACCACTTCTTCGCCGGTCTTGAGCTTGGCGGCGTGAACCTGCGCGACGGATGCCGAGGCCAGCGGTTCGATATCGAAGCGGCTGAACACGTCGCTGATGGTGGCCCCCAACTGCTCTTCGATCAGCTTCACCGCCACTTGCGGGTCGAACGGCGGTACGCGGTCTTGCAGCAGCATCAACTCGTCGGCGATGTCGGGCGGCAGCAAATCGCGGCGGGTGGAGAGGATCTGCCCGAATTTGATGAAAATCGGCCCCAGATCCTGCAACGCCAGACGCAACGCAGCGCCGCGGCTCAGCTCAAGCTTTTTGCGCGGGAACCAACGCCACGGCAACACATAGCGCAACGACAGCATCCACCAGGGCAATGGCAGGGCGAATAGCAGGTCATCGAGTCGGTAACGAATGACAACGCGCTGGATGCGAAACAGGCGACGAATGGCAAGCAGCTTCATGCGGGATCGCTGGTATTGAGGGATCGAGAAAGGCGTTCAACACGCGCTTCGAGTCGGTCCAGGTCGAGTTTGAGTTGATCCAGTTCGTCAAAGCGCGCTTGCGCTTCACGTTCTCCGACCAAAGTGCGGGCTTCTTCGCTCAGGTATTCGGCCAGATTCTGATTCAGGCTGGCGAACCCGTGTTGATACCAGTTGGCACGGCTGCGCACATGACCGGCAATCAGGGCGGTCGCGACCGGGCCAATCCAGCGCGAAAGCTCGAACTCCCAGTCCAGCTCCAGATCTTGAAGGATGGCCGCCAGTTCCATCAGCACATGGCTGTCGCCTTCGAGGTCGACCTGCGGGCCATGTAACACAGCGGTTTTGTCTTTGCTCAAGGCCAGGTGCAGCAAGCTGGACGCCGGGGCGCGCAGGGTGCAATCGGCATCGGCCGCCCATTGGGCAGCCAGCAGCAAACCTTCATCGCTGGGCAGGATAAACAGGTGCAATGCGGGGCTCGCGCATTCGACCGCGATGACCTTGCCGGTCAAAGGCCGCATGCGCGCCAGTGCAGTGCTGTCCAGGCGCAAGACACGGTTAACACCGCTCTCGACGCTGGCGAGAAGGCCGCTGAGCAACATCAGGGCTTGATGCCGCGATGCAGGGCAACAATGCCCGAGGTCATGTTGTGGTACGTCACGCGGTCAAAACCGGCTTCGACCATCATCGATTTCAGGGTTTCCTGATTCGGGTGCATGCGGATCGATTCGGCCAGGTAGCGGTAGCTTTCCGGGTCGTTGAGGATGAGTTTGCCAACCATCGGCATAAAGGCGAACGAATAGGCGTCGTAAACCTTCGACATCAGGGCATTGGTCGGTTTGGAGAACTCCAGCACCAGCAGACGACCCCCCGGCTTGAGCACGCGCAGCATCGAACGCAGGGCGTCCTCTTTGTGGGTCACATTGCGCAAGCCGAAAGCGATGGTCACGCAATCAAAGTAGTTGTCCGGGAACGGCAGCTTTTCAGCGTCGGCTTGAACAAATTCGATATTGCCCGCCACGCCTTTGTCCAGCAGGCGGTCACGGCCGACCTTGAGCATCGAGGCGTTGATGTCGGCCAGTACCACTTGCCCGGTCGGGCCGACCAGATGCGAGAACTTGCGCGCCAGATCGCCCGTACCACCGGCGATATCCAGCACTTTATTGCCTGGGCGAACGCCCGACAGCTCGATGGTGAAACGCTTCCACAGGCGGTGCATGCCGCCCGACAGAACGTCGTTCATCAGGTCATATTTGCCCGCGACGGAATGGAACACCTCGGCGACTTTTTCCGCTTTCTGGCTTTCCGGAACGTTTTTGAAGCCGAAGTGCGTGGTGGGTTCGGCATCGCTGCCTTTGCGCTGATCAGTCATATCGCTGTCACCAAAAGAGAATGCTGGCCATTCTAATCCCGGTGGCCGACTTTGTCTTGGCGAGGGTCAATGTAAGTATAGTGAGCGGCTTATTTATGAGGAGAACCGCCATGGCGCACATCAACGTTGAACGCACCCACACCCTTGGCCTGGAGGTCGCACGCGTGAAGGCGCGGGACGTGGTTGCCAAGCTTGAGTCGCAATACGGGCTCAAACCTCAATGGTCGGGAGACAAGGTCGCCTTCAAGCGCTCAGGTGTGGATGGTGTGCTGGAGATCAGCGAGAACACCGTCAAGGTCGACGTGAAACTGGGCATGTTGATGTCAGCGATGAGCGGCATGATCAAATCTGAAATCGAGCGTTCGCTGGATAAAGCATTGGCTTGAAGAGGATACGGCTTGCTGCCCCTGCAGGTGAATGTCCAGACGGGCAGCAAGTGAACCGTGGTTCGCGTATTCATGTGTTAGCGCAATGCCCTTTGTTGTGTGAGAGTCATCAGCGATCAATGCACTAACGATGGAAGTAGGCTTGAGAATTTTCTTAAGTGACTTATTTGTTTAAGTTTTATCGGGGCGGCATGAGGCGGGCTGTTCGTTTTGATAATGCTCTGTCAGTGGTTATTGTTTTTCAGGACTCAAAAACCACCATGGGATTATTAAATGTCTGTCTATCGTTATATGCTCGCGTACGGCCCTAAAATTGAACATAAAGAAGCGCTTGAAAAGTCACGTGCCCTTATCCATGCTTTCGTCAAAGATCGTGAACATCTACGAGTGGATGAGCAGCGCGGTGATGAAGACCTCACCAAATTTATTCTCCAAGACACCCAAGAAGCAGATGTCGGTAGCCTTATTGTTTATCGCAATAGTGTGATTTTTACCTTGGCTGGCCCCGTCGCCGAGAAAGATAACTGGCGTATGGAAATTGATGCGACGGATCTGATGGAAGAAGCCTTTCCGAATTCACGCCTGCATTAATTAACCCCTCGTCACGCTTTATCAACAACGCTATCCCTTCAATGGGATGGCGTTTTGTACGTTGCAGTGGGGGTTGACGCTGAGATGGGATGTATCGAAGGAGGAAGCGAAAGGCACAGAGAGCACGCCTGGCCCTGAGCGCTTCGCCAATGGATTAACCGCTGGCTGAAGCACAGGCCAGCAATGTTGGGTTTATAGAGGGATGTAAACGCGCATTGGTGCTCCAGGCGGTAGGTGGTTTTACTTTAAAGCGCTGTAAAGCATGAAGTTAAAACAGTGAAAGCTATGTCAAGTGCGTATTAGAGCGTTCGCCGTAAACAGGTAGTCAAATTGATGTATTTGTATGTTGGACAAGGGGCGCTACAGTTATTTATAGCGAATACAGCAATGGCTCATCAGTCAGTGTTTTGTTCGATTACAGTCGTGCTTGAGGCGGTTTGGTATTCGCCAATCCACAGTGATGTGGTTCTGAATGACTGTGTTATTCGCTCATGTGAACGCGAAATTGAAGTTATTAATATCGCATGAGGTTGCAGTAGTTGCTCTGCCGGGCGCCAGGATGGCGCGTGGTTATGTTAATTCACCCCTATAATTTTAAAAGGATGTTTGTTATGGCGAATGTAAAAATTACACGTGAGCATAATCTGGGTATTGCACAGGCTATGATCCGAGCGCGAGGCCTGGTCGATGGCTTGGCCGAGCAGTATGGTTTGAAAACCTCTTGGTCTGATAAGGGCGTGACGGTTAAACATGGAATGACCGGTATCACCGGGACGCTGGAAGTCTCCGAAAAAACGGTCACTGTGATTGTTGAACTGAATTTTCTGCAAAGCGCTTTCAAGGGCGTTATTGAGTCCACGATCAATTCGATCCTGGCGAAAGAACTGATTTAGGGCGTGGCGGCTTTAACGCTTGTTGTTTGAACACCATGGCCTTCGCAGGCCATGGTTTTAGCGCCCACCTCCGACCCTTGAAATACACGGCTTTAGCGTCTAAACCTGATGGAGGTGAACATTTTGTTCATCTTGATGATTCGACAGTTTGGCTACGGATGTCGCGACTGAACATTGAGGGGAACACGATGGCTGCTAAAAAACCGGCTGCATCTGCAAAAGCTGCACCTGCTAATGAAAGCCACTCATGGGTAGGCAAGGTAGAAGCGTATTCACGCAAAATCTGGCTGGCAGGCTTGGGTGTGTATTCGAAAATTGATACCGACGGCAGCAAGCTGTTTGACAGTCTGGTCAAGGATGGCGAGAAAGCCGAGAAGCTGACTAAAGCGGCTGAACCCAAATCAACCAAGTCGTCCGCCCGTTCCAAGGTCGAGGATGTTAAAGAGTTGGCACTGGGTAAATGGGGTGAACTGGAAGAGGCGTTTGATAAGCGTCTGAGCGGGGCAATTGCCCGGCTGGGTGTCCCCAGTCGCGATGAAGTGAAAGTGTTGCAGGCCAAAGTCGAGACGCTGACCAAGCACATTGAAAAGCTGTCAGCTGCCGCCGCCAAAGTGGCGGGGACCAAAGCACCGGTGGCCAGCAAACCGGCTTCTGCAAAGCCTGCGGCCAAACCGGTTGCGGCCAAAGCGGCGCCCGCCAGACCTGCCAGCAAAACCACAGCCAAACCAGCGGTTAAACCGGCAGCAAAACCTGCGCCCAAAAAAGCCCCTGCGTCTGCCAGTAAACCTGTGACTAAACCGGCAACGACTAAACCTGCTACACCCGCGGCTTCAAAGCCCGCCGCCAGCAAAAAACCGGCAGCGCCCAAAACCCCAACCGTTTCAGCGCCTGCTGCTAGCGCGCCAAAAACGGAAACCCCGGCGTCCTGACGAGCAATGCGAGTCTGCGGCCAGTTTCATATGGCGTTACAGCGCAGCCTCGCAGTTTCCGACTGATGTCCGCTGCGTATGAAGCGTTGGCGACTACACAGGGTGAAATAGGGTCGAAGTGCGATAGCAGCGTTTTTCACAGCATCAATTTGACGATGGACTCGGACGGGTCGCGAGACTTCCCGGCTTTTTTCAGATCTGCCAGATACTCCGCCCAGAGTTCAGTTTGACGCTGCCCTAACTGGTACAGGTACTCCCACGTAAACAGCCCGCTGTCGTGGCCGTCATCAAAGGTGATCTTCAGTGCGTATTGCCCTGCGGTCTCGACGTGGCTGATACCTACATTGATCTTGCCAAATTGCAGGATTGGATTGCCGTGGCCTTGTACCTCGGCGGACGGTGAGTGCACGCGCAAGAATTCGGCAGGCAGATCGTACTCCTCGCCCGAGGGGTACTTCAGCGTGAGTGTTTTCGAGGCTTTATGCAGGTTGATGGCGCTAGGAATCATGGTCATAACCTTTGGTCTTCACAAACACCGTAGCCGCTGGCGCGGGTTACGAACAGGCGTTAACCCGTTTCGTAACCTGCGGCAGCGGCTACAGGTGTCATGTTTGCCCTTGCGGGCCAGTGGACTTACAAGATGTAGCGCGACAGGTCTTCGTTTTCTGCCAACTCGCCCAAGTGGCTGTTGACGTACTCGGCGTCGATCCGGATCGGTTCATCTTTTTGCGCGCTGGCGATATCACCTGCACTGAAGGATACCTCTTCCAGCAGGCGCTCTAGCAGGGTGTGCAAACGGCGCGCACCGATGTTTTCGGTTTTTTCGTTCACCTTCCAGGCGATTTCGGCCAGACGCTTGATACCTTCCGGCATGAACTCGATGTTCAGGCCTTCGGTTTTCAACAGCTCGCGGTATTGCTCGGTCAGTGAAGCATGCGGCTCGCTAAGGATGCGTTCGAAGTCTTCCGGCGACAGCGCTTTAAGTTCTACGCGGATCGGCAGACGGCCTTGCAGCTCAGGCACCAGGTCGCTGGGCTTGCTCAGGTGGAAGGCGCCCGAGGCAATGAACAGGATATGGTCAGTTTTGACCATGCCCAGCTTGGTGTTCACGGTGCAGCCCTCGATCAGCGGCAGCAGGTCACGCTGTACGCCTTCGCGGGAAACATCGGCGCCGCCCACGTTACCGCGCTTGGCCACTTTGTCGATTTCGTCGATGAACACAATGCCGTGTTGCTCAACGGCTTCCAGCGCTTTGGCTTTCAGTTCTTCGTCGTTCACCAGACGGCCGGCTTCTTCGTCACGCACCATTTTCAGGGCTTCTTTGACTTTGAGCTTGCGGCTCTTGCGCTTGCCTTTGCCCATGTTGGCAAACAGGCTCTGCAATTGGTTGGTCATTTCTTCCATGCCTGGGGGCGCGGAGATATCGACGCCAACGGCATCAGCCACTTCGATTTCGATCTCTTTGTCGTCCAGTTGGCCTTCACGCAGGCGCTTGCGGAACAGCTGGCGAGTGTTGGTGTCCTGCGGGGCAGCGGCTTCTTCGCCAAAGGTGCGCGCCGGTGGCAGCAGGGCGTCGAGGATGCGCTCTTCGGCCGCGTCTTCGGCACGGTGGCGAACTTTGACGATTTCCTGTTCCCGCAGCAGTTTGATGGCAGCGTCTGCCAGATCACGAATGATCGACTCCACATCGCGGCCCACATAGCCCACTTCCGTGAACTTGGTGGCTTCTACCTTGATGAACGGTGCATTGGCGAGTTTGGCCAGGCGACGTGCAATTTCGGTTTTACCGACACCGGTCGGGCCGATCATCAGGATGTTCTTGGGGGTCACTTCGACGCGCAGCTCTTCAGGGAGCTGCATGCGGCGCCAGCGGTTACGCAGGGCAATGGCGACGGCGCGTTTGGCATCGTCCTGGCCGATGATATGGCGATTGAGTTCGTGGACGATTTCGCGGGGGGTCATGGACATAGTAGTTGGCGTTCCTCTAGCTGAATGAAGGGCACATACGGGTCGGTGAATTGACCCGGCAGGCGGCTTATTCGGCGAGGTCCTGCTCCTCGATAGTGATGTTGTGGTTGGTGAATACACAGATGTCGCCCGCGATGCCCAAAGCGGTTTCGGCAATTTCGCGGGCCGACAGCTCGGTTTTCATCAGCAGGGCGCGTGCAGCGGCTTGAGCGAATGCACCGCCCGAACCCATGGCGATCAAGCCGTCTTCGGGCTCAACCACATCACCGTTGCCCGTGATGATCAATGAAGCGTCTTTGTTGGCTACGGCCAGCATGGCTTCAAGGCGGCTCAGCGAGCGGTCGGTACGCCATTCTTTGGCCAACTCGACGGCAGCGCGAACCAGATGGCCCTGGTGTTTTTCCAGTTGGCCTTCAAAACGTTCGAAGAGGGTAAATGCATCAGCGGTGGCGCCAGCGAAACCGGCAATGACCTGACCGTGATAGAGACGACGGACTTTTTTCGCGTTGCCTTTCATGACGGTGTTGCCAAGTGAAACCTGGCCGTCGCCAGCCATGACAACTTTGCCGTGACGGCGTACTGAAACGATGGTGGTCAAGGGAAGAGTCTCCACGCAGCGGGGCGAAAATGCCTGATGGAGATACATATGGGGGTGCAGTCGAGTATTTCAACTGTGGGGAGGGAATGCGGATGAGTGGTGAACAAACAATCGCCCGTCAGCCGGCCCCTGCAGATCTTGCGTGGGATCTGCAGGGGCGCCGGGCTGGCGAGGGTTAGCGGCGCTGCTGTAGCAACAGGTTGCTAAAGCCGCTGCCCGCCAATTGCTTTTGGGCGACGGTGAGCTGGTCGCGGTTGCTGAACGGACCCACCAGCACGCGATACCAGGTTTCATCCTTCACTGTCCCGGCTTCCACCGTGGCGGTCTGGCCGAGCAGGATGATCTGTGCGCGCACCTTTTCCGCGTCTGCCTGCTTGCGGAACGAGCCCGCCTGCAAGAAGAACTTGGTGACCGGCGCTGCTTTGGCCACCGGTGGTGCAGGCGGTGGCGTGATGCCGCTCAATGCCGCCTGGGCACGCGCGGTGTCGATCTTGGCCGCCTCGGCGGGGGTCACGGGTGCCAGCGGCGCGGTTTGCGGTGTCGGTGGGGTTTTTTCCGGCACGGCTTCTGGCGGCACGATCACTTCAGACTCGGGCAGCAAGGTATAGAAGTCGTACTTTGGCTTGGCCGGCTGCGTCGGGCTTGGCGGTGTTTTATTGGCTTGTGCCGTTTGCGAAGCCTTCTGCTGCTCTTGCTTGACCCGTTTGACGTCGTCGCCCTTGCCGGGTTCGAGTTTCATCAGAAACACGATAAATGCGCCCACGGTCAGGCCGATGGCCATCCACAGCCAACCGGGAATCGGTTGTTTGGCGGGCGCCTGATACCGACTGGCGCCACGCTTGGGTGCAGGTTTTTTCTTGGCGGCCAACTTACATGCGCTCCAGAGTTTCCAGGCCCAGCAATTCCAGACCTTGCTTGAGGGTACGGCCCGCCAGGGCAGCCAGGCGCAGGCGGCTTTGCTTTTGTGTTTCGTCTTCTGCGTTCAGGATCGGGCAGTTCTCATAGAAGCTGGAGAACAGGCCTGCCACTTCGTACAGATAGGTACACAGAATGTGCGGCGTGCCTTTCTCGGCCACATTGTTCAGCACCTCGCCGAACTGCGCCAGCTTGGCGGCCAGCTCCAGCTCTTGTGGTGCTTGCAGCACAATATGACCTTCAACTTCGTTGAAGTTTTTGCCCAGCTTGCGGAACACGCCCGCCACACGGGTGTACGCGTACAGCAAGTAAGGCGCGGTATTGCCTTCGAAGTTCAACATCAGGTCGAAGTTGAAGCTGTAGTCGCTGGCACGGTGCTTGGACAAGTCGGCGTATTTGACCGCATCGATGCCGACCACTTTGGCGATGGCACGCAGTTCTTCTTCCGGCAGCTCCGGGTTTTTCTCTTTAACCAGCGTATAGGCGCGCTCTTTGGCTTCGTTGAGCAGGTCGATCAGTTTTACCGTGCCACCGTCGCGGGTTTTGAAGGGGCGGCCGTCAGCGCCGTTCATGGTGCCGAAGCCCATGTGTTCCATGTCCATCGGGTGCGTCACGAAACCGGCCTTGCGCGCCACGGCAAACACTTGCTGGAAGTGCAGGGCCTGACGCTGGTCGACAAAGTACAGCGCGCGGTCGGCTTTCAGAACGCCACTGCGGTAGCGGATGGCCGCCAGGTCAGTGGTGGCGTACAGGTAACCGCCGTCGGCCTTGACGATGATCACCGGCAGCGGCTCGCCTTCCGCGTTTTTGAACTCGTCGAGGAACACGCATTGTGCGCCGTTGCTCTCGACCAGCATGCCTTTGGCCTTGAGGTCGTTGACCACGTTGATCAGGTCGTCGTTGTAGGCGCTTTCACCCATCACGTCGGCCATGGTCAGTTTCACGTTCAGCAGTTCGTAGATCTTCTGGCAGTGCGACAGCGAGATGTCCTTGAACTTGGACCACAGCGCCAGGCAGTCCGGGTCGCCGGCTTGCAGCTTGACCACCAGGCTACGGGCACGGTCGGCGAACTCCGGCGACTCGTCAAAACGCTGTTTGGCGGCACGGTAGAAGTTTTCGAGGTCAGACAGCTCGTCGCTGGTGATCGGGTTTTCTTCCAGATAAGCCATCAGCATGCCGAACTGGGTGCCCCAGTCGCCCACGTGGTTCTGACGGATCACTTCATCGCCAAGGAATTCCAGCACGCGCGCCACGCCGTCACCAATGATGGTCGAGCGCAGGTGGCCGACGTGCATCTCTTTGGCCAGGTTGGGGGCGGACATGTCGATGACCGTGCGCATGGCCGGGGTGGCCTTGCGCACGCCGATTTTCTCGTCGGCCAGCGCGGCGTCGAGACGCGATGCCAGCGCCTGGGTGTTCTGGAAGAAGTTCAGGAAGCCGGGGCCGGCGATTTCAGTCTTGCTGATCTGCTCATCGGCCGGCAGGGCAGCGATGATTTTTTCAGCCAGGTCGCGCGGCTTCAGGCCAGCAGGCTTGGCCAGCATCATGGCGATGTTGCTGGCGAAGTCACCGTGGGTCTTGTCACGGGCGTTTTCCACCTGAATCGCTGGCGTCAGGCCTTCAGGCAACACACCTTCTGTGACGAGTTGAGCAAGGGCTTGTTGAATAAGCTGGCGAATGGTGTCTTTCATGGTCTTCTCTTTCGACCGCAAGCGCGGTAGCGCTTCAGTGCGCAGGTGGAAAAACTGGGCATTATCCGTTGCCGGGTCGGCCTTGCCAACCTTGGCAGTCGGGTAATGGATCTGTGGTGACGATCCTTGCGTGATCCGGGATCCATTCACACCTTTAAGGGTGCCTATATAGATAGGGGTGCAGTTGCTCTCGATCAACGACTGTGCGGTCAATAGAGGTCAACCGGATCAACGTCCAGCGACCAGCGCACTTGTCGCCCGGCGGGCATTTGTTCGAGCACCAGCAGCCATTGATTCAGCAACCGGTGCAACGGCGCGCGGGCGTTGGCCTGCAGCAGCAATTGCGCGCGGTAGCGCCCGGCCCGGCGTTCCATTGGCGCGGGCACCGGGCCGAGCAGTTCGACACCGGTCAGGTTCAGCTCACCCAGCAGGCGCTCTGCCTCGCTGCACGCTTGATCCAGAAACCCTTCGGCCTGCCCCGGTTTATGCGCTTCGGCCCGCAACAAGGCCAGGTGCGCGAACGGCGGCAACCCGGCCGCGCGGCGTTCACTGAGCGCTTGCTCGGCAAAGGCGAAGTAGCCTTGCTCCGTCAGCTGGATCAGCAACGGGTGGTCGGCCAGGTGGGTCTGGATAATCACCTTGCCCGGCTCCTCGGCGCGCCCGGCGCGTCCGGCCACCTGCACAATCAACTGCGCCATGCGCTCACTGGCGCGGAAGTCGCCGGAAAACAAACCGCCATCGGCGTCCAGAATTGACACCAGCGTGACCCGCGGGAAGTGGTGGCCTTTGGCGAGCATTTGCGTGCCGATCAAAATGCATGGCTTGCCTTTCTGGATGGTGGCAAACAGTTGGTTCATCGCGTCTTTGCGCGAGGTGCTGTCCCGGTCGACGCGCAGCACCGGGTAATCCGGGAACAGAATACCCAGCCGCTCTTCGGCACGCTCGGTGCCCGCGCCGACGGGGCGTAAGTCAACCTTGCCGCATTGCGGGCAGTTGCGCGGGACGCGTTCGACATAGCCGCAATGGTGGCACCGCAACTCGCCCGAGCGCTGGTGAACCGTCATGCGTGCGTCGCAACGCTGGCATTCCGACATCCAGCCGCAATCGTGGCACAGCAGTGTGGGGGCAAAACCCCGGCGATTGAGAAACACCAGCACTTGCTGGCCTGCTGCCAGCGTCTGCCCAATGGCTTGTTGCATCGGGCCGGAAATACCGCTGTCCAGCGGACGGCTTTTTACATCGAGTCGCAGGAAGCGCGGTTGTTTGGCTCCCCCCGCGCGTTCATTGAGGCGCAGCAACCCATAACGGCCGGTGTAGGCGTTATGCAGACTTTCGAGCGACGGGGTGGCAGATCCGAGCACGATCGGGATGTTTTCCTGCCGTGCGCGCACCAGTGCCAGGTCGCGGGCGTGGTAACGCAAGCCTTCCTGCTGTTTATAAGAGCCGTCGTGTTCTTCATCGATGATGATCAGCCCCGGGTTTTTCATCGGGGTGAACAGTGCCGAGCGGGTGCCAATAATAATGTCGGCTTCGCCATCGCGCGCGGCCAGCCAGCTTTCAAGGCGCTCACGGTCATTGACCGCCGAATGCACCAGCGCGATGCGCGCATTGAAGCGTTGCTCAAAGCGGGCCAGGGTTTGCGGGCCGAGGTTGATTTCCGGGATCAGCACCAGCGCCTGCTTGCCGGCTTCCAGGGTCTCGCGGATCAGTTGCAAATACACTTCGGTCTTGCCGCTGCCCGTTACCCCGGCCAGCAAAAACGCATGAAAACTGCCGAGCCCGGCGTGGATGGCCTCATACGCGGCCCGTTGCTCGCTGTTGAGCGGCAGTTCGGGCTGCGCCAGCCAGTGTTCGTGGCGCTGGCTTGGCGCATGACGGCGGATTTCAACGGTGACCAGCTCTTTGGCCAGCAACAGGTCCAGACTGTCTTTGCTCAGCATCAACTTGCTCAACAGCGCGTGCGCAACGCCATGGGGGTGCTGCGCCAAAGTCGCCAGTGCCTCCCGCTGACGGGGTGCGCGGGCGATGCGCGGGTCGTCCAGGCGAGCACCGGGGGCCACCTGCCAAAAGCGTTCCTGACGCGCTTCGGCCAATTCGCCCTGACGCAACAGTACCGGCAATGCCCAGCTCAGGGTGTCGCCCAGGCTGTGCTGGTAGTACTGCGACGTCCACAGGCACAGTTTGAACAGCGAAGGGGGCAGGGGCGCGGTGGTGTCGAGCAGCGCAATCGCGGGCTTGAGCTTATCGGCGGGCACATCGCTGTGATCGACCACTTCAACCAATATGCCAATCATCTCGCGTCGACCGAACGGCACCCGCAAGCGCATGCCCGGCTGCAACTGATCGCGGCGCACGCCCGCAGGCGCCCGGTAATCAAACAAGCGGCGCAAAGGGGAAGGCAGGGCAAGGCGCAAAATGGCGTCGGGCACGCGAGGCTCTCAAGTGATGAACGGCAAAGATGGCCCGCAGACTAGCAGACAACGTACTTGGGGACTAAAAGGCAGGCTGTTTAAAGCGCAATGATTTTGGAAGGAGCATGCTTGGCCGCTTGCGTCAATGCAAAGGTCTGGTATTATCGGCGCCCTAAATTTACGTGCGGTATTCAACAATGGTGTTGAGTGGCGGCACGCTAGCCTGAGGAATACCCATGAAAGCCGATATCCATCCAGCGTACGAAGTGATCGAAGTAACTTGCAGCTGCGGCAACAAGTTCGAAACCCGTTCGAACCTGTGCAAGCCACTGAACACTGACGTATGCAACGAGTGCCACCCGTTCTACACCGGTAAGCAGAAAACTCTGGACGTTGGCGGTCGTGTTGATCGTTTCAAAACTCGTTTCGGTGCTTTCGGTACTACCAAAAAAGCCGCCGAGTAAGGCGTATGACTCTGGACAGGCTCTTGGGTCTGACCGGGTTATTGAAAAAGGCGTCCCTTGCGGGCGCCTTTTTTGTGCCCGCGATTTGGCTTTCTTCGGTTCAGGCCGAGGTGTTGTGCCCGGCGCCGCGTGCGGTAACGCCCGCTCAGGTCGAGCGCGTGGTCGATGGCGACACCTTGCGGCTCAAAGACGGACGCAGTGTGCGCATGATCGGCCTTAATGCGCCGGAGACCGGTAAAAAGGGGCAAAGCGCCGAGCCTTATGCGGATGCGGCCCGCAAGCGTTTGCAGGCGCTGGTGGCGCGCAGCGACGGGCGGGTCGGGGTGCTGGCGGGCATGCAACCCAAGGACCGCTACGGTCGCACGCTTGCCCACGTATTCGGCGCAGATGGCAGCAATTTCGAAGCGCAATTGCTGGCCGACGGCTTGGCGTATCAGGTGGCGATTGCGCCCAACGTAGAGCTGCTGGCTTGCCAGCAAACGGCTGAACAGCGCGCGCGTTCGGCGGGGGCGGGGCTGTGGCGGCATTCGCCGGTGCAGGCGCCGTCGCAAATCAGTCGCTCGGGCTTCTTGCTGGTGAGCGGTACGGTGAGCAAGGTGCAACGCAATCGCGGTGGGCTCTGGATCGACTTGGAAGGGGGATTGGTGCTGCACATTGCACCCAATCATCTGGCCAGTTTCGACCCAAAAACCTTATCCGGTTTACAAGGGGCGCAGCTTGAGGCGCGTGGCTGGGTACTTGATCGCTCGCGCCGGGGCGGTTTGAAAGCGGGGCAGGCACGCTGGATGTTGCCTTTGACGCATCCGGGGATGCTGAAAGTCGTTTCTCGCTAAAAATTGTAGACAATTTTAAATGTGGATTGTGAACACTCCAGCCCTTGCGGGCTGCGGCTCTTGGCCCAAAGTCGTAGGGTAAAGCCCTTGACACTGCTGATCGGCCAGTCTTGTCGGGACTTTGCGACACGCGTATGCTCGGCGATCCGTCTGTCCAACAGCAAAAAAGCGGAATGCCCACATGTCTGATTTGAAAACCGCCGCTCTCGAATATCATGCCCAGCCCCGTCCAGGGAAACTGAGTGTCGAGCTCACCAAGCCCACCGCAACTGCCCGCGATCTCGCGTTGGCCTACAGCCCGGGTGTAGCCGAACCAGTGCGCGAAATCGCCCGCGATCCCGAGCTGGCCTACAAGTACACCGGCAAGGGCAACCTGGTTGCCGTTATTTCTGACGGTACCGCCATTCTGGGCCTGGGTAACCTGGGTCCGTTGGCTTCCAAACCTGTGATGGAAGGCAAGGGCGTCCTGTTCAAGCGCTTCGCCGGTATCGATGTGTTCGATATCGAAGTCGATTCCGAGAGCCCACAGGCTTTCATCGATACCGTTAAACGCATTTCCATCACCTTCGGCGGTATCAACCTCGAAGACATCAAGGCCCCTGAGTGCTTTGAGATCGAACGTGCGCTGATCGAGCAGTGCGACATCCCGGTATTCCACGATGACCAGCACGGCACCGCGATCGTGACCGCAGCCGGCATGATCAATGCCCTGGAAATCGCCGGTAAAACCCTGTCTGACGCCAAAATCGTCTGCCTGGGCGCTGGTGCGGCCGCCATCTCCTGCATGAAATTGCTGGTGAGCATGGGTGCAACCATCGAAAACATCTTCATGGTTGACCGTACCGGTGTGATTCACTCCGGCCGTGATGACCTGAACCAGTACAAGGCAGTGTTTGCTCACGCCACCGAGAAGCGTTCCCTGGCCGATGCCCTGGAAGGCGCTGACGTGTTTGTTGGCCTGTCGGGTCCTAACCTGCTGAGCGCTGAAGGCCTGAAGTCCATGGCGGCCAACCCTATCGTGTTCGCCTGCTCGAACCCGGATCCGGAAATCGCCCCGGAACTGGCGCACGCCACCCGTGACGACGTCATCATGGCCACCGGCCGTTCGGACTACCCGAACCAGGTCAACAACGTGTTGGGTTTCCCGTTCATCTTCCGTGGGGCACTGGACGTTCGCGCCAAGCGCATCAACGAAGAGATGAAGATCGCTGCGGCCAACGCCCTGCGCGAACTGGCCAAACTGCCAGTGCCACAGGACGTGTGTGACGCCTACGGCGGCATCAAGCTGGAATTCGGTCGTGAGTACATCATTCCTAAACCAATGGACGCTCGCCTGATCACCGTGATCTCCGATGCTGTGGCTAAAGCCGCCATCGAGACCGGCGTTGCCACCCTGCCGTACCCGAAGAACTACCCGCTTAAAAGCGTGGATGACGTGTTCAACGGCTAAGGTTCGACAGCGCTAAACAAAAAGCCCCGGCACGCGAGTGTCGGGGCTTTTTTGGTTCTGCGAGAAAGGGCATGGCCCAGGCGGGCGGTTTGTCGGCATGAGAGGCCGACCCCGAAGGGCGCGGCCTCTGGCGAAGGGTGATGCCGTCAGAACAAGTCGATCGGGGCGCCATCCTCTGCGGGCAGCGGGCTGCCCGGTGCAACGCCATTGCCTAACTCGCTGTTGGACGGCGGCGTGTCTTCGCTTTTAAACAGCTCGAAGTACGCGCCCGGTGTACCTGGCGACGCCACGCGGCCGCTGATCGGGTCAACCCGCAGGCTGAGAATCCCTTCAGGTTCGGCCTGGGTGTGAGGCGGCTTGTCTTTCAGTGCACCGCCCATGTAGTTGATCCAGATCGGTAGCGCCACCGTGCCGCCGTATTCGCGACGACCGAGGCTTTCGGGCTGGTCGAAGCCGGTCCACACCGTGGTCACGTAATCGGCGTTATAGCCCGAGAACCACGCATCCTTGGATTCGTTGGTCGTCCCGGTTTTACCGGCCAGATCGGTACGCCCCAGCGACAAGGCGCGGCGGCCAGTGCCGAGCTTGATCACGTCTTGCAGCATGCTGGTCAGGATGTACGTGGTGCGCCCGTCTACAATGCGCTCGGCCACGGCCTGGGTTTCAGTGGTCGGCAAGCCCGGCGCGGCATTGAGGGTGTCGATGGTCAGCGCTTCGGCTTCGGGCGGCACGTCTTTGCGGGCCTCTTTAGGCACGCTCGGCGGGTTGGCCACGAACAGGGTCTCGCCATTACGGCTTTCAACCTTGTCGATCAGGTACGGGGTGATTTTATAACCGCCGTTGGCAAAGGTGCTCCAGCCCATGGCGATCTCCATGGGCGTCAAGGTCGCGGTCCCCAGTGCCAGCGACAGGTTGCGTGGCAAGTCCTGTTTGCTGAAACCGAATTTGCTGATGTAGTCGACCGTCTTGTCGACGCCCAGGCTTTGCAGCAGGCGGATCGACACCAGGTTGCGCGACTTGTACAGCGCTTCACGCACGCGGATAGGGCCGAGGAAGGTGTTGTTGTCGTTTTTCGGCCGCCAGACTTTGTCCTGGTAGTCGTCAACAAACACAATCGGCGCATCGTTCACCAGCGTGGCGGCCGTGTAGCCGTTATCCAGTGCTGCGCTATAAATGAAAGGCTTGAAACTTGAACCTGGCTGGCGCTTGGCCTGCATTGCACGGTTGTAGTTGCTCTGCTCAAACGCGAACCCGCCCACCAAGGCGCGGATGGCCCCATTGTTGGGGTCAAGTGAAACCAGCGCGCCTTGTACGGTCGGCACCTGGCTGAACTTGAAACTGCCGTCGGCTTGCGGCTGGACGCGAATCAGATCGCCCACCTGCGCCACGTCGGCTGGCTGTTTGGGCAACGGGCCCATGCTGTTGGTGTTCAGGAAGCGTCGCGCCCACTTCATGCTGTCCCAGCTCACGCGGCCTTCACCCGTGCGGGTCAGGACATGTAAGCCATCTTTGTCGACCTCAGTCACGATGGCTGGCTCAAGGCCGCTAATCGAGCGCTGCTTGGCCAGCTCTTGCTTCCAGACCGCCAGCGTCTTGCCGGGCAAGCGCGACTCAGGGCCGCGATAGCCGTGGCGCTGGTCGTAGGTGATCAGCCCGTCTTCGACGGACTTGTTGGCCAGTTCCTGCAGGTCACTCGGCACCGTGGTGGTGACGCGATAACCTTCGGTGTAGGCCTCGCTGCCATAACGACCGACCATTTCGGCACGGGCCATTTCAGCAATGTAAGGGGCGTTCACTTCCGGGGTCGGCACGTGATAACTGGCGTTGACCGGTTCGGCAATCGCTGCTTCGTAGCTGGCCTGGTCGATTTTACCCAGCTTGTACATGCGGCCCAGAATCCAGTCGCGACGTTCTTTACTGCGTACCGGGTTGGCCAGCGGGTTGAAGCGCGAGGGGGCTTTGGGCAGGCCAGCGATCATCGCCATCTGCGCCAGGCTCAAGTCGCGGATCGATTTGCCGTAATACACCTGGGCGGCCGATTCGATGCCGTAGGCGCGGTTGCCCAGGTAAATCTTGTTCACGTACAGCTCAAGGATTTCGTCCTTGGTCAGCTCGCGTTCGATTTGCAGTGCCAACAGAATTTCGTTGGTTTTGCGGGAAAAACTCCGCTCACTGGATAGGAAATAGTTCTTCGCCACCTGCATCGTGATGGTGCTGCCACCCGATTGTATGTGTCCGCTTTTTACCAACTGGGTCGCGGCACGCATCAGGCTGCTCGGGTCGACCCCGTAATGATTGGCGAAGTTGTCATCTTCGGCCGACAGCAATGCATTGATGAAGTTGGGGGGAATGTCGGCGAACTTGATCGGAGAGCGGCGCATTTCGCCAAACTCTGCGATTAACTTTCCGTCGCTGGTGTAGACCCGCAAAGGAATCTGCAACTGGATGCTTCTCAACGACTCTACGGACGGCAAGCCAGGACTAAGATAGAGAAACGCGCCACTCAACCCGAGCACGAGCCCGCAGATCACAGCAACGAATGACCACCCGAAAAACTTCAGCAGACGAATCAAGGCTTTTGGATTTCCAGATTAAGAAGTGGGTTGCACGTCAGGGCAGTGCGCAGGCGCGACGGGTCGACAATGCGGGAAAAAACGCCCGGCATTATAAGCATTTTTCGGTCATGGGCGTCATGGGCCTCATATCGGGTCGGGTTATGAACGGATCTCATTTTTCACCCTCCGTAAGTCACGGATTGCATTAGGGAAAACAGCAGTGCCCGGATTGTTCACACAAAAACCTCAGCGTTACGCGGGTGTCGAGGTCGGCCAACACGCGATCAATGTGGTCGAATTAAGCCAGTCGCGCAGCGGCTTTGAGCTGCAAGCCTATGCCATTGAGCCCTTGCCGACCATGGCGTTGCACGATCTGACCGGCGACACGGCAAAAAGTGTCGCCCACGTGTTGTCCGTTGCGCTGAGCAAGGCAGGCATCCAGGCCCGCAGTGCCGCGATGTCGATGCCAGACACACTGGTGATGTGTAAAACCATTCAAGTTGAAACCGGCCTGAACGAGCAGGACCTTGAACTGCACGTGCGCCTTGAAGCGGAACACTACGTCCCTTACAACCTCGATGAAGCCGCGCTGGATTTCGAGGTGCTGGGGCCTTGCGCCGATGACCCGTACCGCACGAACGTGTTGCTGGTGGTGTGCCGCCAGCAAGCGCTTGAGTGGCATCAATCGGTACTGGTGCAGGCCGGCTTGCAGGCGAAGGTCATTGATGTGCGCGATCACGCCCATGCCCGGGGCCTGCACTGGTTGAGTGGCGTGCCCGGTTATCAGCCGGACAACCCGTTTGCCGGGGTCAATATCAATCCCCGCCTCGCGCCCGAAGCGCTCTTCTGCGATGCTGCGCAGCTGTTGACAGCCTGTGGTCTGGCCTTGAGGGGGTTCGATTGATGGCGCGAATCAATTTGTTGCCATGGCGTGAGTGGCTGCGCGAAAAGCGCCGCAAAAGGTATGTGGGCATGTTGGTGGCGTTGCTGGTAGTCACGGCTGCGGGTTTGTTTGTGCTGGATCATTTTGTGGACCGCGCCGTGGAGCGGCAGTTGGCGCGTAATGACCTGATCAGGAGCGCCATGGTCCAGCTGGATGGGCGTGCGCAGCAGATCGATCAGCTGAAAGTACGTCGCGAGCAATTGCTGGAGCGCATGCAAACCATCGAGACCCTGCAAGGCAATCGTTCGGGCAGCAGCATCGTGCTTGATCAATTGGCGCGCAGTTTGCCGGAAGGTGTGTATTTCACTGACGTGAAGATGGCCGAGCGCACCATTGCGATCACAGGGGTGGCGCAGTCCACTGCACGGGTCGCCGAGTTGATGCGCAATCTCGACGCCTCCCATTGGCTTGAAGCCCCCACGTTGATTGAAGTGGGCGCCGAAGACGCCCAGGACGGCAGCCCTGCACGGTTATTTCACATGACCGTGCAGCAATCGCAAAACGGCCATGATGGCGGGCAGTTCTGATGGTCGCGCAATGGCTGGAGAGCCTGCGTACGGTTGACCTGCATGAATTGAATCTCAAGCAGGCCGGGACGTGGTCGGGCAAGCGTAAAGCAGGTGTCGCGACCGGGTTTGTGGTGTTGCTGGTGCTGGCGGGTTATGCGCTCTGGTTGCAGCCCGGACTGGCCCGGCTTCATGAGCAACGCAGCGCCGAGCCGGTACTCAAAGCCCAACTGGCAACCCGTGCCCAACAGGCGGCGTCACTGGTTGACCATCACCAGCACCTTCAAGCATTACAAACGGCGTTCGACGAGGTGATGCGGCAACTACCGCGCCAGTCACAGGTGCCGGGGCTGCTGGACGAAGTGTCCCGGCTTGCCCAAAACAGCGGCCTGATCATCGAGCAGATCCAGTGGTTGCCTGAAACACTGCAACCCGCTTACAGCGAGCTCCCCCTGCAATTGAAGGTCGTGGGCGGGTATCACGACCTTGGGGTTTTTCTCGGTGGTATTGCGGGTTTGCCACGCATTGTCACGCTGCATGATTTCACCCTGACGGCGGCCACACCGGCGGCCAACGGCCCGTTGCGCATGACGTTACTGGCTAAAACCTATCGCGCCAACGATCAAGGATTGATCCCGTGAGTGTGAAGTATCGATGTGGGCTGGCCGGTGCGCTGGCCCTGTTGGCGGGTTGCGACAATCCGCCGGGTATTGAGTCCCTTGAGCAGGAGTTGCAGGCGCTTCGTGGGGCAGCGGGCGTCCCCGCACCCTCGATGCCGACCCGTGTGCAGCACCCTGCGTTTGCTTATGACGCCACTGCGCTGCGCAGCCCTTTTCAAGGTCAGCACGGGGATGAAGGGGCACGCTGGCAGGTCAGTGATACGGACCACAGCGCTGAGGGCGAGCGCAGCAAAAGCAGGCTGGAAAGCATTGACCTTGAGCAGTTCGAGATGGTCGGCACGCTGTCAGATCAGTACGAAGACAGCGTCCTGTTGCGCGTCAGCGGCGTGGTGCACCGCTTGCAATCCGGCGACTATCTGGGTCGCCAGAACGGCCGCATTGTGGCCCTCAACCCGCACTACGTTGAAGTGTTTGAAGTGATTTCTGATGGTCGGGGTGGTTGGCTGGAAAGAACCCTGACCCTTCCTTTGAAACAGCAGTCTTAACGGAAACAAACCATGAAAAGGATTTTCCCGGTCTGTGGACTGGCGCTATGGAGTGCGCTGAATTCACAGGCAGCAGTCGCCAGTGCGCCTGTGATACTTCCCGATGCGTCGACCTCCCGGGTCGAGCAGCTTGCGCCTGGCAATGCGCACACCTATGAAGGTGACGTGCTGTCGCTCAACTTCCAGGACATTGAAGTGCGCACCGTGCTGCAGATTCTGGCGGACTTCACCCGGTTCAACCTGGTGGTCAGCGATAGCGTGGAAGGCAATGTCACGCTCAACCTGCAAGATGTGCCCTGGGATCAGGCGCTGGACCTGGTGCTCAAGAGCAAAGGCCTCGATAAACGCTGGGAGGGCAACGTGCTGTTGATCGCACCTGCGGATGAAATCGCCGCTCAAGCGCGTCAAGCACTGGAGGCGCGCAATCTCTTGGCCGACCTTGCGCCCTTGCGCCGAGACGTGGTGCAGGTCAATCACGCCAAGGCTGCTGACATTGCCAAACTGTTTCAGTCTGCCACGGGCAATGCGGCGGGTAGGGAAGACCAAGGCTCGATCACGGTGGATGAGCGGACTAACCACATCATCGCGTTCCAGACGGCCGAACGCCTCGGTGAGCTTCGACGCATTGTGGCGCAGCTCGATGTGCCCATGCGCCAGGTGATGATTGAAGCGCGCATCGTTGAGGCGGGCGTGGATTTCGAAAAGAAGCTGGGGGTGCGTTGGGGCGGTGAGCTTCGCAATCTTGGCAACTGGAAAGCGGGCGGGATCAGCGGGCCGGCAGCAGAAGGGGCGGCGCAGGTCAGCGCGCCTTTCGTGGATCTGGGGGTTGCCAATAACACCTCAGGGTTGGGCATCGCCTTCATCACCAACAATGTGTTGCTCGACCTTGAACTGAGCGCGATGGAAAAAACGGGCAACGGTGAAATCATCTCGCAGCCCAAGGTGGTCACTTCCGACAAGGAGACCGCCAAAATCCTGAAGGGCACTGAAATTCCGTATCAGGAATCCACCTCCAGCGGCGCCACGTCCGTGTCGTTCAAAGAGGCCTCGCTGTCGCTGGAAGTGACCCCGCAGATTACCCCGGACAACAGTATTCTCATGCAGGTGGTGGTGACAAAGGACGAGCCGGACTACATGAACATGGTCAACAACGTGCCGCCCATCAAGAAAAATGAAGTCCGGGGCAAGGTGCTGGTCAAGGACGGAGAAACCATTGTGATTGGGGGCGTGTTCTCAAATACGCAAAGCAAGGTGGTAGATAAAGTGCCATTTTTGGGCGATCTGCCGTATGTTGGCCGACTTTTCCGTCGGGACCTGGTCCTCGAAAAAAAATCCGAGCTGCTGGTGTTCTTGACTCCGCGTATCATGAACGACCTGGCGATTGCTGCGAGTCATTGATTCTGTGCGAAATTTGATTCTTGTTGGGCCGATGGGCGCAGGTAAAAGCACCATTGGACGTTTGCTGGCCAAGGAGCTGCGGCTGCCGTTCAAAGATTCCGACAAGGAAATCGAACTGCGCACCGGCACGAATATCCCGTGGATCTTCGATAAAGAAGGCGAGGCGGGGTTTCGTGATCGTGAGACGGCCATGATCAAAGCGTTATGTAACGAAGATGGCATTGTGCTCGCCACCGGGGGCGGTGCCGTGATGCGCCCGGTCAATCGCGAGTACCTGCATGCAGGCGGGCGTGTGGTTTATCTGCATGCTTCCATTGAGCAGCAGGTTGCGCGCACCTCGCGCGATCGCAATCGCCCCCTGCTGCGCAATGCGAACCCCGAGAAAATCCTGCGCGATTTGCTGGCCATTCGTGATCCGCTCTACCGTGAAATCGCCGACGTCATCGTCGAAACCGATGAACGGCCGCCGCGGATGGTGGTTTTGGACATTCTTGAGCGTCTGGCCCAGCTTCCTCCCCGTTAAAGCTTGGTACAAAATGCGCTATCCTCGGCGCCGGCCTTGCCCGCACAGCGGTAGGGCCTAAAGCGACTGGGCTGCGCCCCCCACCGGCGTGGCCAACACTTGATAATTGCGAGACAGGGCGCCCGTCGTCCTTTTTCAATGCGGGGATTCATGCAGACACTGAAGGTTGATCTAGGCGAGCGCAGCTACCCGATTCACATTGGCGAGGGGTTGTTGGATCAGCCTGAGTTGCTGGCCCCGCACATCGCCGGGCGGCAAGTGGCGATTGTGACCAACGAAACCGTGGCGCCTCTCTACCTAGAACGTCTGACCCGCAGCCTGGCGGCGTATTCGGTGCTGCCTATCATCCTTCCCGACGGCGAATCCTTCAAAAACTGGGAAACCCTGCAACTGATTTTCAATGGCTTGCTCACGGCGCGCCATGATCGCCGTACCACGGTGATTGCACTGGGCGGCGGCGTGATCGGCGACATGGCCGGCTTTGCCGCATCGTGTTACCAGCGCGGGGTGGACTTCATCCAGGTGCCGACAACGCTGCTGTCGCAAGTGGATTCGTCGGTGGGTGGCAAAACCGGCATCAACCACCCGTTGGGCAAAAACATGGTGGGTGCGTTTTACCAGCCCAATCTGGTGCTCATCGACACCACCAGCCTGAACACCTTGCCAGCCCGCGAGCTGTCGGCAGGGCTGGCGGAAGTGATCAAGTACGGCCTGATTTGCGACGAGCCTTTCCTGACCTGGCTGGAAGAACACGTTGACGCCTTGCGCGCGCTGGATCAGACCGCGCTGACCACGGCCATTGAGCGTTCCTGCGCGGCCAAGGCCGCCGTGGTGGGCGCCGATGAGCGTGAATCGGGCGTGCGCGCCACGCTCAACCTGGGCCACACCTTTGGTCATGCCATCGAAACCCATATGGGCTACGGGGTGTGGTTGCACGGCGAAGCGGTGGCGGCAGGCACAGTGATGGCGCTGGAGATGTCAGCGCGACTGGGTTGGATCACCGAGGCCGAACGTGACCGCGGTATTCGCCTGTTCCAGCGTGCGGGTCTGCCGGTGGTGCCGCCTGAGGAGATGACGCCTGCCGATTTCATGGAACACATGGCAATTGATAAAAAAGTGATCGACGGCCGCTTGCGCCTGGTGCTGTTGCGCCGCATGGGCGAAGCCACAGTGACCGACGATTATCCACAAGAGGTTCTACAGGCCACGCTGGGTGCGGATTACCGCGCGCTGGCTCAGCTCAAAGGTTAATAAGATCCCGATGACTAGTTTGCATGCCGACGAGGCGTTTCTCGGTCACTTTCAACTCAACCACGACCCCTTTGCTCCACGGGTGCCGGGGTTCAAGTTCTTCCCGGCCCAGCGCAAGCCGGTGCTGGGGCAGTTGCACCACCTCGCCCGTTACAGCCAGTTGTTGCTGGTGGTGACCGGGCCTGAAGGCAGCGGCAAGACGTTGTTGCGTCAGGCGCTGGTCGCCAGCACCAACAAACAGTCGGTGCAAAGTGTTGTGGTTTCGGCGCGTGGTGCCGGTGATGCAGCCGGTGTGCTGCGTCAGATTGCGCAAACCCTGAACGTCGCCCATGCCGACATCGGATCGATCCTGGCGCAAGTGGTACAACTGGCCCTGACCGGCCAGGAAGTCTATCTGCTGATCGATGACGCCGAGCAGCTTGACGACTCGGCCCTCGAAGCCCTGCTGGCGCTGGCGGCCGGGACGCCGGAAGGCCGTCCGCATGTGTTCCTGTTTGGCGAGCCTTCAATGATCGCCGGGCTTGAGCAGCTCAGCGCGGACGAAGAGCGCTTCCACGTCATCGAATTGCAGCCCTACAGCGAAGAAGAGACCCGCGAATACCTGGCACAGCGTCTTGAAGGTGCCGGGGCCGGAATCGAACTCTTGAGCGCACAACAGATCTCAGATATTCACGAGAGCTCCGACGGCTGGCCTGGGAACATCAACCAGGTTGCCCGCGATGCAATGATCGAAGCCATGATTGCCAGCCGCACTGCGGTCAAGCGTCCAAGTATGGGGTTCAACATGCCGAAAAAACACGTATTGGCCATTGGTGCCGTAGTGGTAGTGGCCGTCGCCGCTGCCATTCTGATTCCGGGCCGTGGCAAAACGCCGACCACCCCTAATGCTGAACAGGCGCAGTTGCCGCTGGGGCAAGCCGCGCCCAATGGCGGTGCCAACCCGTCGGTGGATTTCGCCGGTTCTTCACAACCCATGCCGCTGCCACTGGTGGGTCAGTCGCAGCCGGTCATGCGCGGCCCGCTGGCCGAAGCGGCCGGGGGTATTTCTGAAGGGGATGATGGTGGCGTGCCAGCGGTTGACGGGGGCGCCGATGTGCCTCCTACCGTGACCACCACAGCGCCGCCTGTGGGCGTGCCTGCGGGGGCTGAGCCAGTCCCGGCACCTGCTCCGGCTCCAGCGCCACGTCCGGTGCAGCAAGCGCCAGTGGCGGCAGCCAAACCAGTGCCAACGCCTGCACCGGCGGCCAAGCCTGCGCCCGCGCCTGCGGTCAAACCGGCAGCCAAACCGGCCGAGAAACCCGTCACCCTGGCCAAGGCCGCACCGGGCAGTAGCTGGTACACCAGCCAGCCCGCGGGCAACTACGTGGTGCAGATCGTGGGCACTAGCTCTGAAGCCTCGGCGCAAAATGTCGTGAAAGAAGTGGGCGGCGAGTCCCGCTACTTCAAAAAAATGCTTAACGGCAAACCGTTGTATGTCGTGACCTACGGCAATTTCCCAAGCCACGCCGCGGCCACCGCCGCCATCAAGAACTTGCCAGCGAAGATTCAGGCTGGTAAACCTTGGCCTCGCACTGTCGCCAGCGTCCAACAAGAACTGGCAGCAGCTCGCTGATGCTCCGGCGACCTTACCCAGGTCGCCGCGCTTCACACCTAAACATGCCTGCTTGAGCATGCGGCTTTTAAGCCGTGTGCCTCGTGGTGTCTGCGCCTTGTGGCAGTCAACATCAAAAATGTTTTGACTAGCACAAGTAATCTCTTTAAACCTTTCACAAATGCGACACGAATTTACGGTTAATAGCCGCTCAATTTGTGGGCGTTTTTGGCGGTGTGTAGAATGACCACCCTTTTGCCCCTGCCAAGCTGGCGTACGTTCAGCGCGGGAAGCAAGTGGTTGAATTAAAAAGAAATTTGCCCCTTTTTGGGGCAGCCTGGTGAGAAAGTGTCTATGAAAGCAGGTCTGTACCACCCCGACGAATTCAAGGATAACTGTGGTTTCGGCCTGATTGCCCACATGCAGGGCGAACCCAGTCATACCCTTCTACAAACAGCCATTGAGGCACTGACCTGCATGACCCACCGCGGTGGGATCAACGCAGACGGCAAGACCGGCGACGGTTGTGGCCTGCTGATTCAAAAGCCCGATGTGTTCTTGCGTGCAATCGCCCAGCAACACTTCGGCAGCCAATTACCCAAGCAATACGCGGTCGGCATGGTGTTTTTCAACCAGGACCCGATCAAGGCCGAAGCGGCCCGCAATAACATGAACCGCGAAATCCTCGCGGCGGGCCTGCAACTGGTGGGCTGGCGCAAGGTGCCAATCGACACACGGGTGCTGGGTCGTCTGGCGCTGGAGCGTTTGCCGCAGATCGAGCAAGTGTTCATTGCCGGTGAAGGCCTGAGCGATCAGGACATGGCGATCAAACTGTTCAGCGCACGTCGTCGTTCGTCAGTGGCCAATGCCGCCGACACCGACCACTACATCTGCAGCTTTTCCCACAAGACCATCATTTACAAAGGCCTGATGATGCCGGCGGACCTTACCGCCTTCTATCCGGACCTCAGCGACGAGCGCCTGCAAACCGCAATCTGCGTGTTTCACCAGCGTTTTTCCACCAACACTTTGCCGAAATGGCCGCTGGCCCAGCCATTCCGCTTCCTCGCCCACAACGGCGAGATCAACACCATCACCGGCAACCGCAACTGGGCACTGGCCCGTCGCACCAAGTTCGCCAACGACCTGATCGGCGATCTGGACGAACTCGGCCCGCTGGTTAACCGCGTGGGCTCCGACTCCTCAAGCATGGACAACATGCTGGAGTTGATGGTCACCGGCGGCATCGACCTGTTCCGTGGCGTGCGCATGCTGATTCCACCGGCCTGGCAAAACGTTGAAACCATGGACCCCGACCTGCGGGCGTTTTATGAGTACAACTCCATGCACATGGAGCCGTGGGACGGCCCGGCGGGCGTCGTCATGACAGATGGCCGCTATGCCGTTTGCCTGCTCGACCGCAACGGCCTGCGCCCAGCGCGCTGGGTCACGACCACCAACGGCTACATCACCATCGCCTCGGAAATCGGCGTGTGGAACTACCAGCCCGAAGACGTGATTGCCAAAGGCCGCGTAGGGCCGGGCCAGATTCTGGCTGTCGACACCGAAACCGGTCAGGTGCTGGACACCGACGCCATCGACAACCGCCTGAAGTCGCGCCATCCGTATAAGCAATGGCTGCGCAAGAATGCGCTGCGCATTCAGGCCACCATCGATGACCACGACCACGGTTCGGCGTTTTACGACGTCGATCAGCTCAAGCAGTACATGAAGATGTATCAGGTCACGTTCGAAGAGCGCGATCAGGTGCTGCGCCCACTGGGCGAGCAGGGCTACGAAGCGGTCGGCTCCATGGGCGATGACACGCCGATGGCCGTGCTGTCCCAGCGCGTGCGCACGCCGTACGACTACTTCCGCCAGCAATTTGCGCAGGTGACTAACCCGCCGATTGACCCGCTGCGTGAAGCCATCGTCATGTCGCTGGAAATCTGCCTGGGTGCAGAGCGCAATATTTTCCAGGAATCCCCTGAACACGCTTCGCGCGTGATCCTCAGCTCGCCGGTCATCTCGCCTGCCAAATGGCGTTCGTTGATGAACCTCAACCTGCCGGGCTTCGAGCGTCAGATCATCGACCTCAACTACGACGAGCGCCTGGGACTCGAAGCGGCCGTGCGTAACATCGCGGATCAGGCCGAAGAAGCGGCCCGTGCGGGCCGTACACAAATTGTGCTCAGCGACCGCCATATCGCGCCCGGCAAGTTGCCGGTTCACGCTTCGCTGGCGGTCGGCGCCGTTCACCACCGCCTGACCGAAAAAGGTTTGCGGTGTGACAGCAACATCCTGGTCGAAACCGCGACTGCCCGTGACCCGCATCACTTCGCGGTGCTGATCGGCTTTGGTGCGTCGGCGGTGTACCCGTTTTTGGCCTACGAAGTGCTGGGCGACCTGATCCGCACAGGCGAAGTGCTGGGCGACCTTTACGAGGTGTTCAAGAACTACCGCAAAGGCATCACCAAAGGCCTGCTCAAAATCCTGTCGAAGATGGGCATTTCGACCATCGCGTCATACCGCGGTGCGCAACTGTTCGAAGCCATCGGCCTGTCCGAAGAAATCTGCGACCTGAGCTTCCGTGGTGTGCCGAGCCGCCTCAAGGGCGCGCGGTTTGTCGACCTTGAAGCCGAGCAAAAACTGCTGGCGGCCGAAGCCTGGAGTGCGCGCAAGCCGATCCAGCAAGGCGGCCTGCTCAAATACGTGCATGGTGGCGAATACCACGCCTACAACCCGGACGTGGTCGCGACCCTGCAAGCCGCCGTGCAACAGGGCGACTACAACAAATTCAAGGAATACACGTCACTGGTCGACAAGCGCCCGGTGTCGATGATCCGTGACCTGTTGCAGGTCAAAACCCTCGACACGCCGCTGGCCATCGAAGAGATCGAACCGCTGGAGTCAATCCTCAAGCGTTTCGACTCGGCCGGTATCTCGCTGGGCGCGTTGTCGCCCGAAGCGCACGAAGCGCTGGCCGAAGCCATGAACCGGTTGGGCGCACGCTCCAACTCCGGTGAAGGCGGCGAAGACCCGGCGCGTTACGGCACCATCAAAAGCTCGAAAATCAAGCAAGTGGCCACCGGCCGTTTTGGCGTGACCCCGGAATACCTGGTCAACGCTGAAGTGCTGCAAATCAAGGTGGCCCAAGGCGCCAAGCCGGGTGAGGGCGGGCAACTGCCGGGTGGCAAGGTCAACGGCCTGATCGCCAAGCTGCGGTATGCCGTACCGGGCGTGACCCTGATTTCGCCGCCGCCGCACCATGACATCTATTCGATTGAAGACTTGTCGCAGCTGATTTTCGACCTCAAGCAGGTCAACCCCAAGGCGCTGGTTTCGGTGAAGCTGGTGGCGGAAGCGGGAGTCGGCACCATCGCCGCTGGCGTGGCCAAGGCCTATGCCGACCTGATCACCATTTCCGGTTATGACGGCGGCACCGGCGCTTCGCCGCTCACCTCCATCAAATACGCGGGCGCTCCGTGGGAACTGGGGCTGGCTGAAACCCACCAGACCCTGCGCGGCAACGATCTTCGCGGCAAGGTGCGGGTGCAGACCGACGGTGGCCTGAAAACCGGCCTCGACGTGATCAAGGCTGCGATCCTTGGGGCGGAAAGCTTCGGCTTCGGCACCGCGCCGATGATCGCCCTGGGCTGCAAATACCTGCGGATCTGCCACTTGAACAACTGCGCCACCGGTGTGGCAACGCAGAACGAATCACTGCGTAAAAACCACTACATCGGCACCGTCGACATGGTGGTCAACTTCTTCACCTACGTGGCCGAAGAAACCCGTGAGTGGCTGGCCAAGCTCGGTGTACGCAGCCTTGAACAACTGATCGGACGCACCGATTTGCTGGACATCCTGCCGGGCGAAACCGCCAAGCAGCAACACCTCGACCTGACCCCGTTGCTGGGCAGCGACAACGTGCCTGCCGACAAGCCGCAGTTCTGCGAAGTGGAGCGCAACCCGCCATTTGACAAAGGCCTGCTGGCCGAAAAAATGCTCGACATGGCGCGCCCGGCGATCAACGACCTGAGCGGTGCCGAGTTCGACCTCGACATCTGCAACTGCGACCGTTCGATCGGCGCGCGGATCTCCGGTGAAATCGCCCGCACCCACGGCAATCAGGGCATGGCCAAGGCCCCGATCACATTCCGCTTCAAAGGCACGGCGGGTCAGAGCTTTGGTGTGTGGAACGCCGGAGGTTTGAACCTCTACCTGCAAGGCGATGCCAACGACTACGTCGGCAAAGGCATGACCGGCGGCAAGCTGGTGATCGTACCGCCGACCGGTAGCGTCTACAAAACCCAGGACAGCGCGATTATCGGTAACACCTGCCTGTACGGCGCCACAGGCGGCAAGTTGTTTGCCGCGGGTACGGCGGGTGAGCGTTTTGCGGTGCGTAACTCAGGTGCCCACACCGTTGTGGAAGGCACGGGCGATCACTGCTGTGAATACATGACGGGCGGGTTTGTCTGCGTATTGGGCAAAACCGGTTACAACTTCGGTTCAGGCATGACCGGCGGTTTCGCCTACGTGCTGGATCAGGACAACACCTTCGTTGACCGGGTGAACCATGAACTGGTTGAAATCCAGCGCATCAGTGGCGAAGCGATGGAAGCCTACCGCAACCACCTGCAACACGTGCTGGACGAATACGTCGAGGAAACCCACAGCGAGTGGGGCCGTAATCTCTCGGAAAACCTCGATGATTACCTGCGTCGTTTCTGGATGGTCAAGCCCAAGGCTGCCAGCTTGAAATCGTTGCTTTCCAGCATCCGTGCCAACCCGCAGTGATATGCGCCTGAAGAGTGTGATGAGGTTTTAACCATGGCTGAACGTCTGAGTAACGACTTCCAGTTCATCGATGTCGGGCGCAAAGATCCGAAGAAGAAACTGTTACGTCAACGCAAAAAAGAGTTCGTGGAAATCTACGAACCGTTCAAACCCCAGCAGTCGGCCGAGCAGGCCCACCGCTGCCTGGGTTGCGGCAATCCGTACTGTGAATGGAAATGCCCTGTGCATAACTTCATTCCCAACTGGCTCAAGCTGGTGGCCGAGGGCAACATCCTGGCCGCCGCCGAGCTGTCGCACCAGACCAACACCCTGCCCGAAGTGTGCGGCCGGGTGTGTCCGCAAGACCGTCTGTGCGAAGGCGCCTGCACCCTCAATGACGGCTTTGGCGCCGTCACCATCGGTTCGGTCGAGAAGTACATCACCGACACCGCCTTTGCCATGGGCTGGCGCCCGGACATGTCCAAGGTCGTGCCGACCGGCAAGCGCGTCGCCATCATTGGTGCCGGGCCTGCGGGCCTGGGGTGTGCCGACGTGCTGGTGCGTGGCGGCGTGACCCCGGTGGTGTTCGACAAAAACCCGGAAATCGGCGGTCTGCTGACCTTCGGTATTCCGGAATTCAAGCTGGAAAAAACCGTGCTCAGCCACCGTCGCGAAGTCTTCACCGGCATGGGCATCGAGTTCCGCCTCAACACTGAAATCGGCAAAGACATCAGCATGCAACAGCTGCTGGACGAGTACGACGCGGTCTTCATGGGCATGGGCACCTACACCTACATGAAAGGCGGCTTTGCCGGTGAAGACTTGCCGGGCGTGCACGACGCGTTGGACTTTCTGATTGCCAACGTCAACCGCAACCTGGGCTTTGAAAAGTCGCCGGACGATTTCGTCGACATGAAAGGCAAAAGGATTGTGGTGCTGGGGGGTGGCGATACTGCGATGGACTGCAACCGCACCTCCATCCGCCAGGGTGCCAAGTCCGTGACCTGTGCGTACCGTCGTGACGAAGCCAACATGCCGGGTTCGCGCAAAGAGGTGAAAAACGCCAAGGAAGAGGGCGTGAAATTCCTCTACAACCGTCAGCCGATTGCCATTGTGGGTGAAGGTCGGGTTGAAGGCGTGAAAGTGGTCGAGACCCGTTTGGGCGAGCCGGATGCCCGTGGTCGTCGCAGCCCCGAGCCGATTCCCGGTTCTGAAGAGATCATCCCGGCGGATGCTGTGATCATCGCATTCGGGTTCCGCCCGAGCCCGGCGCAGTGGTTTGAACAGTTCGACATCCGGACCGACAGCCAGGGCCGCGTCATTGCGCCCGAGCAGTCACCGTTCAAACACCAGACCAGCCACCCGAAGATCTTCGCCGGTGGTGACATGGTGCGTGGGTCAGACCTGGTCGTCACCGCCATCTTTGAAGGCCGTACGGCGGCGGAAGGGATTCTGGATTACTTGGGCGTCTGACCCGGCCCTCACCCTAATCCTTTCCCTGTGGGAGAGGGCTGGGGCGAGGGAAAAACTGCCCCCCCACCGCGGCAAATCGCCCCGATAGATAAAAGGCACGGCTCTTGCCGTGCCTTTTGTGTCCGTCTCTGAGAAAATGCCCGCACTTTTTTTCCGGATGCTGACATGACTGATCTCAAGAATGACCGTTTCCTTCGCGCTTTGCTCAAGCAACCCGTTGACGTAACGCCTGTGTGGATGATGCGTCAGGCCGGTCGCTACTTGCCGGAATACCGCGCCAGCCGCGCCAAGGCCGGTGATTTCATGAGCCTGTGCAAGAACGCCGAGTTCGCGTGCGAAGTCACCATGCAGCCTTTGGACCGGTTCCCGCAGCTCGATGCCGCGATCCTGTTTTCCGACATCCTGACCATCCCTGATGCCATGGGGCAGGGTCTGTATTTTGAAACCGGCGAAGGCCCGCGCTTCAAAAAGGTTGTCAGCACCCTGGCCGACATCGAAGCCCTGCCGATCCCTGACCCGCAAAAAGACCTCGGTTATGTGATGAACGCGGTCAGCACCATCCGCAAGGAACTCAACGGCCGCGTGCCGCTGATCGGTTTCTCCGGCAGCCCGTGGACGCTGGCCACGTACATGGTCGAAGGCGGTTCGTCCAAAGACTTCCGCAAAACCAAAGCCATGCTCTACGACACCCCGCAGGCCATGCACTTGCTGCTCGACAAGCTGGCGCAGTCGGTGACGTCGTACCTCAACGGGCAGATCCTCGCGGGCGCGCAAGCGGTGCAGATCTTCGACACGTGGGGCGGCAACCTGTCCTCGGCGGCCTATCAGGAGTTCTCCCTGGCCTACATGCGCAAAATCGTCAGCGGCCTGATCCGCGAGCACGAAGGCCGTAAAGTGCCCGTCATCCTCTTCACTAAAAACGGCGGCCTGTGGCTCGAAAGCATTGCCGATGCAGGCGCGGATGCATTGGGTCTGGACTGGACCTGCGACCTGGGCGAAGCCCGCCGTCGCGTCGGCAACACAGTCGCCTTGCAGGGCAACATGGACCCGACCGTGCTGTACGCCAACCCGGAAGCGATCCGTACCGAGGTCAAACGCATTCTGGCCAGCTACGGCAACGGTTCTGGGCACGTGTTCAACCTGGGCCATGGCATCACCCCAGAAGTGAAACCCGAACACGCTGGCGCCTTCATCAGCGCAGTGCATGAGTTTTCGGCGCAATACCACGTTTAAGTATTTCGCATTACACCCAATGCCCGGCTAATGCCGGGCATTTTTGTGTGTACGGCGCGCCCGTGAAGACGTGTTTTAAAACACTCAATAACAACCGCTGATCAACTAAATGCGTTGAGCTTAAACTTACAAGCCATAAGAAATTCCCTACCTTAAGTAACGTATTGCCTTACAGACTAATCCATGTAAGACGGTAAAATCTCCCACCTCCCGGGGGAGCGCCGACTGAATTTAAACTGCTATGAAGAAAAGTATTGAAGGAATTTTCTTTGTTTTTTGTAGTTTTTATTTAGGAAGTTGATTGTTCATGTTGTTGAGTTACTGATGGGCGTGCGTTTGATTAATGCGCGAACGTGCATCACGTTTGAATAAAAAATAATATGAGGTTACATATGAAGTCTTCACGTTCAAGGTCGTTATCTTTAACGGGTTGTATATCGTCGTTAACGCTGATGGCCGCGATGTTTGCATCGCAACAGGTTGCGGCCCATGGTTACATGGACAGCCCGCCTTCACGCGCTTATGCCTGTCAGCAAAAATTGAATGCCGACTGCGGCCCTGCTGAATTTGAACCTCAAACCGTCGGTGAAGCCCCCAAAGGCTTCCCGGCATTGGGCCCGGCCGACGGCAAGATCGCCAGTGGTGAAAACGCCTTGTTTGCAGCAATGGATGCCCAGTCCCCGGACCGTTGGCATTTGACCGAAATCAACGACCGCAACGCGACGTTCAGCTGGTTTTTCACCGCGGCTCACAAAACGACCAAGTGGGAATACTTCATTACCAAAACGGGCTGGAACCCCAACCTGCCATTGGCCCGTGACACTTTTGAGCTGACGCCGTTCTGTTCCGTTGAGGCGGGCGGCGCGGTTCCGATTGACGGGGGGGCTGGCGGCAATGGCCCGCTCAAGCAGAAACACGCGTGCACCATTCCCGGTGATCGCAGCGGCCACCACATCATCCTGGGTGCTTGGACCATCGATGACACCGGCGCCACGTTCTATGACGTTGTTGACGTGAATATCACGGCAGAGTCCGAGTACGAACCCGACCCGGATGGCTGGCAGCGTGTGAGTGCCCTTGCCCCCACCCAAGCGCTGATGCCGGGTGATTCGGTCAAGGCCCGCGCCTTTACCGGAAGTGCCGAGAGCGCCGAGTACAGCTTCTCGGTAGGCATCGACTCGGTTGAAGAAGGCCAGCCGCAAAACTGGTCGCTCAAGTTGGCCCAAGCGGTGAATGCGGCTGACAAATCGGTGCGTGCAGGCGTTCGCAATGCGCAAGGCGAAATCGAGCCGATCAAGGGCACCAACATCTTTTACGTCAAGCCGCAAACAGGCGTGACCAGCTATCAGATGCAGACCACGATGGTCCCGGACCCGGATGCCTACATGCATGTGCATGACGTCAAGCCGCAATACGTCCTTGAAAAAGGCCGCGGCAACGTAGGCTTCACCTTGATGACCAACAAGGAAATCAACGTTGATGCCACCGTTTACGATGCCAACAACAAGTCCGTCGGCACTGTCAAACAGACCCTGAATGCATCCACCGAACAAGTCGTTGTTCCTGTGATCAGCGCGCCGGGCGTGCATACCTTGAAACTGATCGCCAGCAGCCAGGACGGTCGTGAAAACTTCCAGGAAGCCAAGGCGTTGAACCTGACCGGCGAAGCTGCCGAGCATGACTTCGATTTCGTGTTCCCTGAAGGGGTGAAGCAATACGATGAGGGCACTAAGGTGCTTCAGCCGAAGAACGACAAGGTATACGAGTGCAAGCCGTTCCCGTTTTCGGGCTGGTGCTCTCAGTACTCGCCGACGTCCAACGGTTACGAGCCCGGTGTGGGGTCGAGCTGGATGGATGCCTGGACTGAGCTGAACTAAAGCAACGACAGGCCAAGTTGCGTGACTAACGCGGCTTGGCCTTCGTGTGAGTGCTTGCGTTTAATCAGAAGTCGATGTCTTTTAAAATGTTCGGGATTGACGCTGTGATTCATTCGACGTATTCGGGGTTGCAGAAAGGGTTACATGCTATTTCGATGATGATCATTGTGTGGTTGATGGCCTCCGGTTATTACGCTGCACTTATCACGCATATCCCCGAAGTAAAAGGTGCGGTGAGTGCCTTTAATGTTGCGTTGGCCACGTTGTTTGCACCCGTATTCCTGTTTCGAATGTATGTGTCGTTCGGTAAAGGCTATGCCGACGTATTGAGATCAAGGGATGTCATGCGGTATGCCGCATTTCTTGTTCACAACCTGATTTATATAACGACGCTGATCGTGATCGTGTCGGGATTTCTGATGATGAATCGCGACATCGATATGTTCGGCCTCTTTTACATCCCTGCCGTGATAACCGATCCGCGATTGCATGGATGGTTTTCTGACTCTCATACCCTGACCTGTTATGGGCTGGCGCTGTTGCTGTTCATGCACGTAGCCGCAGTGATCAAGCATCACCTCACGGGCAGGCCGGTACTCAAGGGCATGTTTTTCTAGGCCTTTGCACAAGGCACCCGATCAATAGCAGGGCACACAGCAGGCGGACGTTCAGGATTTGAGTATTTCAGCATTTTTAGCGAGGCGTTCTTCACGGCTGATCCTGACGCTATGCCTGATTGCGCTGCCTGTAGGCGTGACGCTCTGGCATGCCTGGCAAGAGTGGGCGTATCGCACCGCATTGACCGGCCTGACCGCGTTGACGCCCCTTGAGGCTGCCCCCCCTTCGAAGCCCATGGTGTTCAACCCGAATGGCATCGCGACGGTCCTGGGTTTTGCCCCACAGGGCGTAGCCGTGCGCAGTGCCGAGGCGCTGACGTTACGCGCCAGTCTGGTTTCCAGCCAGGGCCAGTCCCGCGCGCTGCTGGCCGGTACCAGCGAGGCACGTTTTTACAGCGTGGGTGATCGCCTGCCGGGCGGCAGTGTTTTACGCCGTATTGAAGTGTCCCGCGTGGTGCTTTGGCGTAATGGCCGGGAAGAAAGCCTGGTCCTCGAATCCGCCGGGCAGTACCTGCTGCCGGTTACACGGGCTGATGCCCCCAAAGCGCAGCCTGCTTCCACTTATTTGCGGCCCGTTGCCGAACAACCTTAGAGACTCACCATGAACAGGCCACACAGGTTCGGCATCGGCCGCTTACTGCTGCGTAGCACGCTGTGCACCGCGCTGTTTTTTGCAAGCCCGGGGCATGCTCAAGAGCCATCATGGCAACTGGCAATGAAAGACGCCGAGTTGCGTGATGTGGTGCAGCACATGTCCAGCGTGCTGGGCGCCACGGTGGTGCTCGACCCGCGTGTTCAGGGGCGCATTACGGTGATCTCCGATCAGCCGCTTGATCGCGAAGGCGTGCGCAACTTGTTCTACTCGGTGCTGGAGGCCCAAGGGTTTGCGGTGGTCGATCAGGGCGAACGTTTATTGATTATTCCGGCGGCAGACGCCAAAACCCGGGCCAGCACGGCCGGCACTCGCCCAGCGCTGGATGAAGAATTCGTCACCGAAATCATCGAGCTGAACACCAGCCTCGCCGCCGACTTGTCCGGGTTATTGCGCCCCCTTGTGTCGAACAATGGCTATGTTGGGCCTTCGACTTCAGCCAATGCGCTGGTCGTCACCGATACAGCGGCCAATACCCAACGGATTGTCCAATTGGCGCGCCAGCTCGATGCCGGCGGGCAGTTCGGGCATTCGGTCATCGAATTGCGCCATGGCCTGGCCAGCGACATCGCCGCGGTCATCGAGAAAACGATCGACAAAAAGAACGCCGGTGGCGGGCAGGTCATCGCTGACAGCAGTTCCAATCGTCTGGTGGTGATCGGCACGGAATCGGTGCGCATGCGCTTGAACACCTTGGCGCACTCACTGGATAAACCCGCCACCCTCCAGCAAGAAAATGCGCGGGTGATTCGTCTGCGGCACAGCGATGCCAAACAGCTGGCCGAAGTGCTGGCAGCTGTCGGGCAGGGCGTTCAGGACAATGCTCCGTTGGGTGGCGCGACAGCCGCTGTGAGCAAGCGCGAAGCAATGGTGGCGGCCGACATCAGCCAGAACGCGTTGGTCATCATGGCGGACCCGGTGCAGGTGCGGTCCCTGGAGAGCATCGTCAAACAGCTCGATCAGCCGCGCTCACAGGTCTTGATTCATGCAGCCATCGTTGAAATCTCGGGCGACATTAACAAAACCCTGGGCGTGCAATGGGGCGTGAACACTGGCGGCGGGCAGGGCGCGATCACCTTCCCGGGGACCAATATCCAAATCGGCCAACTCTCGGACAGCAAAACCCAATTACCCGAAGGGGCGGTCTTGCAGATCGGCAGTGATCGCTTCAATGCGTTGATTTCGGCCCTGGCCAGCGATGTGAACAACAACGTGTTGTCCACCCCGAGCCTGCTGACCCTGGACAATCAGGAAGCCGAAATTCTGGTCGGGCAAAACGTCCCCTTCAAGACCAGCAGCTACGTACCGCCCAGCGAGGGTTCACAAACCCCGGTCACCAACTTCACCCGTCAAGACATCGGCATCAGCCTCAAGATCAAGCCGCACATCAATGACGGTTCTTCATTGCGTCTGGAAGTCGAGCAGGAAAGCTCCGAGCTTGCCCCAGCGCCCGAAGGCTCCAGTGACCTGATCACCAACAAGCGCAAACTCAAAAGCACCATCCTGGCCGAGGACGGTGAAATCATCGTGATCGGCGGCCTGATCAAAGACAGCGTGCGCACTCAGGTCAGCGGCGTTCCGCTCTTGCGCAGCATCCCGTATCTGGGGGCGTTGTTTCGCTGGAACAAAGACACCCAGACCAAAACCAACTTGATGGTCTTCCTGCGCCCGACCATCGTGCGCAGCAAAGAAGACATCCACGCCATGAGCCAAAAGAGCTACGACGCGTTGCGCGCCCTCAGCCAGCCTGAGGCCAAAGACAAAAACTCGTTGCTGCTGCCCCGCGACCCGCAGCAGATGTTTGACGGCAACCTGTCGACGCCGGCGCAGCCATGACCCAATCCAGTGCGCGTTTGCCTTTCAGTTTTGCACGGCGTTTTGGCGTCGTGCTGGACGCGTCTTGCACCCCGGCCACGCTGTTGATGCGCAGTGACACCCCGTTAAGCGTATTGGCCGAAGTGCGGCGCAGGATGGCCACAGCGCTGGTGCTCAAACGGGTGTCTGATGCCGACTTCAATACCGCGCTGGCCAGTACCTACAGCGCGGGCCAGAGCGCCGCCGAGCAGGTGGCGCAGGGGCTGGACAGCGAACTGGACCTCATGAGCGCGGCCGAACAGGTGCCGCAGACCGCCGACTTGCTGGAGCAAGAAGGGGACGCGCCGATCATCCGTCTGATCAACGCGTTGCTGCGCGAAGCCATGCGTGAAAAAGCGTCCGACGTTCACCTCGAAACCTTCGAACATTACCTGTCGGTGCGCATGCGCATCGATGGCCAGTTGCGTGAGGTGCTCAGGCCAAAACGTGAGCTGGCCAATCTGCTGGTCTCGCGCATCAAGGTCATGGCCCGGTTGGACATCGCTGAAAAGCGCGTGCCACAAGATGGCCGCATCAGCTTGCGCCTGGCCGGTCATGAGGTGGATGTGCGTGTCTCGACCCTGCCTTCGTCCCACGGCGAACGGGTGGTGATGCGATTGCTCGATAAACAGGCCGGTCGGCTGGACCTCGAACGCCTGGGCATGCCCGCCGACACGCTGGCCTGTTTTGAGCAGGTGCTGGCGCGGCCCCACGGGATCTTTCTGGTGACCGGGCCAACCGGCTCCGGCAAAACCACCAGCCTGTATGCCGCGCTGAGTCATCTCAATCACACCTCGCGCAACATCCTGACCGTTGAAGACCCGGTGGAGTATCACGTACCGGGCATTGGCCAGACGCCGGTCAACACCAAGGTCGACATGACCTTTGCCCGTGGCTTGCGGGCGATTTTGCGCCAGGACCCGGATGTGGTCATGGTTGGGGAAATCCGAGACCGGGAAACCGCCGAAATTGCCGTGCAGGCCTCGCTGACCGGGCACCTCGTGTTGTCCACCCTGCACACCAACAGCGCCATTGGCGCCGTCACCCGACTGATCGACATGGGCGTCGATGCGTTTTTGCTGGCTTCATCGCTGGTCGGGGTCTTGGCCCAGCGTCTGCTGCGCACCTTGTGCCCCGACTGCAAGCTGCCGTACACCGCCGACCCGGCGCTGTGTACACGGCTCGGGCTTGATCCGCAGGCGGCCGTGACCCTCTATCGCGCGCAGGGCTGTGACCAGTGCCAGCAGGGGTATCGGGGGCGGATCGGGATTTACGAGTTAGTGCGTGTGACCCCGACGCTGGCGGGCCTGATTCATCAAGGCGCCAGCGAGGCGCAGTTAACCCGCGAAGCGCGCGGGGGCTCGGCGAGCTTGTTTCAGGATGGTCAACGGCGGGTGCTCGAAGGCCGCACCAGCCTGGATGAACTGCTGCGCGTGACGCAGGAAGACTGACCATGCCCACGTTCGACTATCGCGCGCAGGACGCCAATGGCCGCACCTACCGGGGCCAGCAGCACGCTGACAGCGCACGGCATGCGCGGCAACGCTTGCGCGAGCGCGGCTTGCGCCCCCTTCAGGTGAGCGAAGCCAGCGTCGGCCGGACGGCGGGGCGTTTCGGGCAGCCCGGCACACGCTTGGGCGTGCCGGATCTGGCCTTGTTGACCCGCCAATTGTCGACGCTGGTTCACGCCGGCCTGCCCCTTGAAGAAGCGTTGCTGGCCGTGGCCGCGCAAACCGACAAGCGCAAGGTCGGCAGCTTGCTGGCGGCGGTGCGTAGCCGTGTCATGGAAGGCCATTCGCTGGCCACCGCGCTGTCGGCGTTCCCCCGTGCGTTCCCCGCGTTGTTCTGCGCCACCGTCGCGGCAGGCGAACGCAGCGGTCATCTGGGGCACGTGCTTGAACAATTGGCCGACTACACCGAAGCACGCCATACGGCGCGACAAAAGATCCAACTGGCGCTGGTGTACCCGATGATCTTGTTGTTTGCGTCGTTGGCCATCGTCGGTTTTTTGCTGGGGTATGTGGTCCCGGACGTGGTGAAAATTTTCGTAAACAGCGGCCAGGCCCTGCCGGTGCTCACCCAGGCCATGATTGCCCTGAGCACCGGGCTGCGCCGCTACGGCGTGCTCTTGCTGATCGTCCTGATCGCCGGGGTGGGCGCTGCCCGCTGGGCCTTGCGCCAGCCCCGGCTGACCTTGCGCTGGCATGGCTTGCTGCTCGACGCGCCGGTGGTGGGTGGCGTACTGCGGGCGATGGAAGCGGCGCGTTTTGCCAGCACCCTGTCGATCCTGGGCAAAAGTGCCGTGCCGTTGGTGGATGCGCTGGAAATCTCGGCCACGGTCATCGCCAACCTGGCGATCCGCCAACGCCTGCACGAGGTCGCCCGTTCGGTGCGTGAAGGCGGGACCCTGGCCCGGGGCCTGGAACGCAGCGGCGATATCCCGCCCATGATGCTGCACCTGATTGCCAGCGGCGAACGCGCCGGTGAGCTGGACAACATGCTGGCCCGGGCCGCCGAGCAACAGGAAAAAACCCTCGCCGCCCGCATCGCCCTGGTGGTGAGCCTGTTCGAACCCATCATGCTGGTGCTCATGGGCGGCGTCGTTTTATTGATCGTGATGGCCATCCTCCTGCCCATTCTTAGCCTCAATCAACTGGTGAATTGACTGATGAATACCCCCTCGAAATCGACCCAACGCGGCTTCACCCTGATCGAAATCATGGTGGTCGTGGTCATCATCGGCGTGCTCGGCGCCATTGTGGTGCCGCAATTCATGAGCCGCCCGGATCAAGCCAAAGTCACGGCGGCACGCACGGACATTCAGGCCATTTCCACGGCGCTGGAAATGTACCGCCTGGACACCTTCAACTACCCCTCCACCCAGCAAGGCCTCGACGCGTTGAGCAAACGCCCGTCCGGTACGCCGGTGGCGAAAAACTGGAACCCTCAGGGTTACCTGAAAAGCCTGCCGCTCGACCCTTGGGGCACGCCCTATCAGTATTCCAACCCCGGCACCCATTCGGCCGGTTACGACCTGTTTTCCTTCGGCGCCGATGGCGTGGTCGGGGGCGAGGGCTATGCAGCCGACATCGGTAACTGGAGCGAGTGAGCCATGCGGCGCGCGGTGGCAGGGTTTACCTTGATCGAAATGATGGTGGTCATTGTGCTGATCGGCGTGATGGCGTCGATGGTGCGCATCAGTCAGGGCGACAACCACGCGCGGCTGGCGCGTCAGGAGGCTGACGTGCTGTTGAACCTGATGCACGGCCTACGTGAAAAAGCCGTGCTCGAAGGGCTCGAATTCGGCTTGCGGCTGGAGCCGACGGCCTACCAACTGATGGGCTTCACGCAGGACCAATGGCAGCCCTTGCAACCTGCCGTGCCACTGCCCGACGGGCTGCAACTGGCCTTGACCCTTGAAGGCCAGTCTCACCCGCTCCACGACAGCGCCCACCGGCCACAGTTGATATGGCTGAGCAGCGACGAAAACACCGCCTTTGATCTGCACCTTGAGAGCCCGCCGGTGCGCTGGCGCAGCATCGTCAGCGACGGTCTGAACGACGCGCGCATCGACGACAACGGCTCACCACCATGAAGGCTGAAAAAGGCTTCACCTTGTTGGAGATCATGGTCGCGCTGGCCGTCTTCGCCACCCTGTCGGCCGCGATCATGTCGGCCAGCAGCTATGTGCTGGGGCACAGCGCACGGGTCGAGTCGCGCTTGTTCGCCGCCTGGTTGGCCGACAACCACCTGAGCGACTTGCAACTGCGCCCGCAGCCGCTGGCAGAAGGGCAAACGGTCCTTAACCTCACGTTTGCGCAGCGGGACTGGCGCGTGCAGCAGCGCCTCGCACGCGAGCCCGGCACAGGGCTGTGGCGGGTTGAGCTGGAGGTCAGCCCGGCGGGCAGCGCACAGGTCATGCAGTCGCGGGTGCATTGGCTGGCAGTCCACCATGCGCCCTAACGCCCAGGCCGGTTTTACCTTGCTCGAACTGGTCATCGCCATGGCCATTTTTACCCTGCTGGGGATTGGCTGCTGGCGCCTGTTTGACGGGGTGGTGCGCGCCGAGCGTGCCAGCAGTGCCCATGAACAGGCGCTGCGCAGCTTGCAACGGGCGGTGGCGTTGATCGAGCGCGATGCCTTGCACGTGCACACTTCGGCCAAGTCGCCCGGCCTGACGCTCTATCCCGACCGGCTCAACCTGCGCCGGGGTAACTGGCGCAATCCGCTGGGCCAACCGCGCAGCGAACTGCAAGACGTCAGCTACCGGCTGGAGCAGGGCGTGCTGTGGCGTTACAGCCAGGGCGTGGGCGTGGCCGGAGTGCAAAAACAGCAACTGTTGAGCGATGTGCGCGCCGTGCGCTGGCGCCTGTTTGATGCCAAGACCGGCTGGCTCAACGCGTGGCCCACCCGCAAGGCCTATGGAAAAAAGACCCCGCAAGCCCTTGAGCTCCAGATATCAGTGGGCCGTTTTGAGCAGGTGCGCCGCGTGATGTTGCTGCCGGAGGGAGAATGAAGCGCCGCGCCCAGCAAGGCGTGGCCCTGATCACCGTGTTGCTGGTGATGAGCCTGGCCTTGCTGATGACGGCCGGGATGCTGCGCAGCCAGCGGCTGTCGCTGCACAGCAACGCCCAACAAATCCATCAATTGCAGTTGCGCCAGCTGGGTTTCGTCGGCGAAGCCTGGGGCCGCGAGCGCTTGCGCACGCTGTTGCCCGACCCCGCGTCACCGGTGGCGGCCGGGCAAGCCTGGGCCGAGGGCGAACCGGGCTTGAGCCTCGAAGACGGCCGGGTGGAGGTTGACATCGAAGACCTCAGCGGGCGTTTCAACGTCACCGCTCTGCTGACCAAAGGCCCGCCCGACGCCGCCGTCGCCCAGCGCTGGTTGCGCCTGCAAAAACAGCTCAAGGTCCCGGCGATCGAGGCCACCGCATTTCAGGGTTTGAGCTTGAGTGACATCAGCCAGTTGCGGCAGGTGCCGGGGGTCGATGCCCAATGGTGGGCGCGGATGCAACCTTGGGTCGCCCTGCTGGACAAAGGCGCGCGGCTCAACCTCAACACCGCCTCCGTCACGCTGCTGTCCTCGTTGGCGGGGATCACCCCCGATCTGGCCCGCCGCCTGGTGGCCGAGCGGCCTGCTCAAGGCTATGCCAGCGTCGAAGCGTTTACCTTTCTCCCGGCGCTGAGGGGGCTTGGTATTCCGGCCAATGGCCTGGGCATCGACAGCCACCGGTTTCGGATCACCACCCACGTGCGCCTGGGTCAAAGTCGCTTGCGTCTGGAAAGTGACGTCGCGCGCCACTCCACCACCGGCCAATGGCGTCTTTTGCAGCGACGCTTTCTCGCGCCCCTACACAGCGAACCTCACGAATGAACAGCTGGCTCTACCTCCCCGCCGAAGACTTTGCCCGCAGCGACGACATCGACTTCACACGTGCCTGCGTTCACTTCTGGCAGGACGACACCGGCGTGTGCCGTGGCGGGCTGCACGACGCCGCCACGGCGTTCCGGCACCACCCCGTGCAGGTGATCGTGCCCATGGAAATGTGCAGCTGGTTGCTGACCGAGCCCTGGCCCAACAAGCGACGGCCCGGCCTTCAGGCGCTGGCCTTCGCCGTTGAAGAACAACTGGCTGACGATCTCGACGCGCTGCATATCGCCGTCGGCCCGATGGACGCGCAGCGCCGCTACCCCTTATGGGTGACGCACAAACAGCGCTTCAGCCGCGTGCTCGACCAGTTGCAGGCGCTGGGCTTGGACATCGCCAGCGTGCGGGTGGATGCCGACCTGCTGCCGCGCGAACAGGCCTGCGCAGCGCGCTGTCACGGGCGCTGGCTCGTCGGCGGCGCGCAGGACCTCAGGCTGGCGCTCTCGGATCAAGACTACGACACCGTGAAAGCCGGGCTACCCGCCGACCTCATCGAATTACCGGGCGAGCGCCTCAACACGCTGTTGAGTGCGTCCGGCGGCGAGGCGATCAACTTGTTGCAAGGGTCCTTTCGTCCGGCGGCCAAAGCCCTGCCGTGGCGCAGCGTCTGCTGTTGCGTGGGGCTGACGTTGGTCATTGCGCTGGGCTTCACCCATGCGCGCAGCAGCTACCTCGAAACCCAGGCCGCCCGCCTGTACGCACTGAGTGAAGAGCGCTTCAACATCCTCTATCCGGGCCAAACCAGCCGTCTGGATTTGGCGACGCAGCTCAGAGGGTTACAGCAACGGGGCGGGGCGCCCGCCGACGGCCACATGGTGCGTCTGGCCCATTTGGTCGAACAGGTGATCGGCGCCAGCAGCGTCGATGTCCAGCGCCTTGAGTGGCGTGAACATGGCGGCTGGGCCTTGACCATCACGGCGTCCAGCTTCGCTGAGCTTGAGCGGTTGCGTGAGCGGGGCGAGCAAAGTGCGCTGCCGATCAACGTGGGCAATGCCCGTCAGCACGGCAACCGGGTGCAAGCCTTACTCACACTTGAGGATATTTTATGAAGGCTCGTCTGCGTGATGGGGTGCAAACGTGGCAGCAACTGCCGCGCCGCGACCGCCAACTGTGTGTGGCGCTGGCGGTGTTTCTGGCGGGCGTGTTGGCCGTGTACGGGCTGTGGCAACCGGCGCAGCAGCGCCTGCAAACGGCGCAGGCGCTCTATTACAAAAACCTCGCCCTGGCCGGTGAAATACAGCGCACACGGCCCGCCCAGCCGATGAAAGTCCCCGATCAACCGCTGGCCACCCGCCTTAGTGAAAGCGCCGTGGCCGCCGGGTTGAACGTCGAGCAATTTGAGATGGATACCGACGTGCTGCGCGTGACCGTCAGTGCCGAGGCCGGCGCGTTACTGACCTGGCTGGCGCGCATCGAGCATGAAGGCGCCGAGTTCCAGAGCCTGCACCTGGAAAAACGCGACCGCCTGCTTGAAGCCCGGCTCGTCATCAAGCGTGTTTGATATTGCCCGGCAGGGCGGGCAAACGCGCCAGGTGCAGCGCCACCAACAGGGCAACCACCAACAGCGCGCCAATGAACAGGCCGATGCCGTTCCAGCCCGCCAAGTGCCAGAACACACCGCCCAGCGTCCCGGCAACACTCGACCCGGCGTAATAACTGAACAGGTACAGCGACGACGCTTGCCCCTTGGCCTTGGTGGCGCGGCGGCCGATCCAACTGCTGGCCACCGAATGCGCGCCGAAAAAGCCAAACGTGAACAGCAACATGCCGATCACCACCCACGCGATGGGCTCCAGCAGGGTCAGGGCGATCCCGGCAAGCATCAACACAATCACGGCCCACAGCACTTTGCGACGCCCCAGTTTGTCAGCCAGCGCGCCAATCTGTGCCGAGCTGTAAATGCCTGACAAATACACGATGGACAGCAAGCCCACCACGGCCTGATTCATGTTGTACGGATCGGCCAACAAGCGATAACCGATGTAGTTGAACAGCGTCACAAAGCTGCCCATCAGCAAAAAGGCTTCGAGAAACAGCCACGGCAAACCGGCATCGCGAAAGTGCATGGTGAAGCCGTCCAGCAGGCTGCGCGGGTTCATCGCCCGCGGCCGGAAATTGCGCGATTCGGGGAGGATTTTCACGAACACCAGCGCGGCCGCCATGGCCAGCCCGCCGATCACCAGCATCGCCGTGTGCCAGCTCACAAAATCGATCAGCACGCCGCTGATCAAACGCCCGCTCATGCCACCAATGGCGTTGCCGCCGATGTACAAGCCCATGGCCAGCCCGATGTGCTGCGGGTGAATTTCTTCGCTCAGGTACGTCATCGCCACGGCCGCCAGCCCGCTGAGCGACAACCCCACCAGGGCCCGTGTGATGAGCACGCCTTCCCACGTGGGCATCAGCGCACTCAATACGGTAAAGATCGACGCCGAAAACAGCGCAAACACCATCACCGGTTTACGGCCGAAGGCGTCAGAAATCGGCCCGGTAATCAGCAGACCAATGGCCAGCATCGCCGTGGCCACCGACAGGATCAGGCTGCTTTGCGCCGCGTTGATCCCGTATTCATGGGACAGCACCGGCATCATCGGCTGCACGCAATACAGCAACGCAAACGTCGCGAACCCACCCGAGAACAGCGCCAGTACCGTGCGCATAAACATCGGGGTGCCTTTTTCGATAAACACATCATTGAGTTCAGCGACACCATCATCCAGCGCAGACGGCCGGACTTCGTGGGCGAGCGGGGCGACAGCAGTTTTCACGGGGGACCTCAAAAAGCGCGTAAAGCCGAGCGGCAATGGCAAAAGAATATAGGCGGCTAACGATTCTTTCCAATATATTGTTCGACCTGTTTGATAGGTTTTACGACTCATTGGAGAGGGTATGGAACTGCGTCATTTGCGCTACTTCATCGCCGTGGCCGAAGAGCTGCACTTTGGCCGTGCCGCCCAGTTGCTGGGCATCTCGCAACCGCCGCTGAGCCAGCAAATACAAGCGCTGGAGCAGGAACTGGGGGCTCGTCTGTTCGAGCGCACCAACCGCCGCGTCGCCCTCAGTGAAGCCGGGCGCCTGTTTCTCGAAGAGGCCCGTCGGGTGCTGGCGCAGGTCGACAAGGCCGCCGACGTGGCGCGGCGGGCGCAACTGGGTGAACTGGGCGAACTGAAGATCGGCTTTACCTCCTCGGCGCCGTTCAGCTCCAGCATTCCGCAAGCGATTTTTGCCTTCCGGCAAGCGTTCCCGGCGGTGCACTTGCACCTCAAGGAAATGAGCAGCCGCGAAGTGGCCGACGGGCTGGTGGACGAATCCATCGAAGTGGGGATGATGCGGCCGTTGGTCTTGCCCGATTCGCTGCACGCCGTGGAGTTGTTTCGCGAACCGCTGGTGGCCGTGATCCGCGCCGATCACCCGCTGGCTGACGGCAGTGAAGCGGGGCTGCACCTGGCGGCGCTGGCCGAAGAGCCGTTTGTGTTCTTCCCGCGCAGCTATGGCAGCGGCTTGTACGCGCAATTACTGAGCCTGGCGCGGCAGGCCGGGTTCAGCCCGCACTTCTCCCAGGAAGCCGGCGAGGCCATGACCATCATCGGGTTGGTGTCGGCGGGGTTGGGCGTCTCGGTATTGCCCGCCTCGTTCCAGCACATGCGCATCAAAGGCGTGGTGTACCGGCCGCTGCTGGACCCGGACGCCAACACCGCGGTGTGGCTGGTGCAGCGCAAGGGCAGTCAGTCACCGATGGCCACGGCGTTTGCAGACCTGCTGACCCGCCAAACCGTGGCCCCGGTCTGAGTCAGGCCAGCAACCTGTCCATTGCCGTACGGGCCTGTTGAATCAGGTGCACCACCGCCAGCGCCACATCGCGGTTCAAGCCTTGCAGGTTGTCCGCCGAGGCGTACGCCGTCGCAAGCGCGCAGCGCAGTAATTCGTGGGTGTGTTCCAGGTGTTGTTCGTATTCGGGGGTGTGGTTCATGCGCAGTTCCTTAAGTGATAAGAGCTGACGCCATTTGCTTGCACACAAAGAGGGTGGCAGCTGTATGCGGGTGTGCAAGACCGGAGGAACGCAAACCGGCAGGCCAAAGACCTCCCACATACAGCCGCCATAAATCGGGCTTCTGAAAGTGACATTTGCGTATTTCGAACTTGCACGTCCGGCCACCCATGGGGGATGACGAACCGGAGGCTATCGATCGAAAGAGACAGACGCAAGGCCCGTGGATTCTCTAGGAAACGTCCTGCAAAGGAAAGCGACAACCCCTCCGACCCGGCCCGCAGCTTGGCAACGGCTACCTGACGAGAAGCCCTTTCTGACGAAAGGAAATCGCAGTGGATGATGTCGAAGATGTTGCTTGTGGGCTACAAATTGCTGGCTGTACGTGATGCAACCTGGCCGCCAATGGATCCTCCTGCTCTGTGCAGGCGACAAGACCACCCAGATGCGCGACATCAAGCACGCCAGGCTGATTGCCCATGCGTGGAAGGAGCAAAACCTGTGACTGAACATTTCTCACGCTGGGACACGGCTGAAGGCCTCAAGACCGAAGAGGACATCGGTCATTACCTTCAAGCCTGCATGGAAGAAGCGGGCGACGACCCTGCCTTTATTGCCAAGGCACTGGGCACCATTGCGCGAGCGCGCGGCATGAGTCAGGTGGCGCGCGATGCAGGACTCTCCAGAGAAAGCCTGTACCGCGCGCTGTCCGGGGAAGGAAACCCCGAGTTCGGCACGCTGCTTAAAGTGGCCAAGGCGCTGGGGTTAAAGCTGCACCTTTCCCTCTAATCGCCTGCCGTGTCACCAGGCTTCAGTTCACCTTCGCCAGATCACCTTTCAACGCAACACCCGCAATCACGGCGCCCGCATGGCACTCGTAGGTTTTCGGGTCTTTGCGTTCGTTGCGTTTGTAGAAGCTGGCGATGTTGGTCACGGCGTTGGCACCGACTTTTTTCGCCGCTTCATGCATCGTGATCAGCGCCGATTGCAGGGCCCACGAACAGGCTTGTTCGTCGCTCTTGTTGAAGGCGTTGGTTTTTTTGTTGGTCACCGCGCCCGGGCTGACCACGGTCACTTTGCCGCGCGGGGTGTTGCCGGCCAGGTAGAACTTGACGCTGCCGTCGATCTTGCCGGTGCTGATGGCTTCGGTCACAACCTGATCGAAGGGCAGGTACAGCGCGGTGTCGCGGGCCTGGCTGACGGCAGGCAGGGTGCACAGCAGCAGGGTGGTGGCGGCTGCCAGAGTGTTGAATCGCATTGAAGTCTCCATGACGTTGTATGAGTGCGTTACTGCGGTGTGGCCAAAGCCGATTCAGACAGCTGTCGGGCTGTCAGTTCGTTTTGGTGGTCTTTGAGTTCACGCAAGATGCCCTTGTCCAGCAGGCGCACCCAGCGGATGTAGTTCTTGTGGATCTTGCCGTCCTTGTAGTCCAGGCCGCGGCTGTCGCGGTACTGGATGCGGTAGTGGTCGGCGCTGTACGGGATGTCGATTTCAGCGTGGTACTGGCCGCGCACCGTGATCTGCGCCTGCACCCTGTTCGGGGTGATTTGCTGCACCGTCCATTGGCGCGCCACCAGCGTTTTGACGATCGCCTGTTGCATTTGCGCGCGGTCGGTCTTGAGGGTCACGGGCAGGGTGCGGTCCGGGGTGAGCAGGCGTTTGCTGCTGCACGCCACCGTGCTTAGGAGTGCGAGGGCGATCAGGGTTGCGCGTAACAGGTAAGTCATTGCATGGGCTCCAGCGGGTTCACGCCCAGCGACGGAAGATCAACGACGTGTTGACCCCGCCGAACGCAAAGTTGTTGTTCATCACGTAATCGTTGTGCATCGGGCGAAACTCGCCGCGCAGGTAGTCCAGCTCGCCACACCGCGGGTCGATGTGGTCCAGATTGAGCGTTGGCACGTAGCGGTCGCGGTTCATCATTTCGATGCTGAACCAGGACTCCAGCGCCCCACAGGCGCCGAGGGTGTGGCCCAAAAAGCTTTTTTGCGAACTGATGGGCATGCGCGCCCCGAACAGCGCATGGGTGGCCAGGGTTTCGGCAATGTCGCCCTGCTCGGTGGCGGTGCCGTGGCCGTTCACGTAGCCGATGGCCCGGGGCTCAAGGCCGGCGTCTTCGAGCGCCAGCTCCATCGCCCGGCGCATGGTGCTGACCTCCGGGCGCGTGGTGTGCTGGCCGTCGGCGTTGCTGCCAAAACCGACGATTTCGGCATGGATGTGCGCGCCTCGCGCCTGTGCGTGTTCCAGTTCTTCGAGCACCAGCATGCCGCCGCCTTCACCGATCACCAGCCCGTCACGGCCATTGTCGTAAGGGCGCGGGCTGGTCTGGGGGGCGTCGTTTTTCAGGCTGGTGGCGTACAGGGCGTCGAACACCATGGCTTCGGTCGGGCACAGCTCTTCGGCGCCGCCGGCGAGCATCAGGGGCAAGCGCCCGAACTTGATCGCCTCGTAGGCGTAGCCGATGCCCTGACTGCCGCTGGTGCAGGCGCTGGAGGTCGGGATCAGGCGCCCGGTGAGGCCAAAAAAGATGCTGATATTGGCCGCCGTGGTGTGCGGCATCATGCGCACGTAGCTGTTGGCGTTCAGGCCTTCGGCCACGGAGTTGAGCAGCATGTTGCCGAACGCTTTGATCTCGTCCGTGCTGCCGGTGGACGACCCGCACGCCACACCCATGCGCCCGTCGCGGATGATCGGGTTGCTCAGCAAACCGGCGTCTTGCAACGCCTGCTCGGCGGCGCCCACGGCCAGCCGCGACACGCGGCCCATGCTGCGCAGCTGCTTGCGGGTCCAATGCGCGGGTACCGCAAAGTCATCGATGGGCCCGGCCAGGCGGGTGTTGAGTTCAGTGAACCGGTCCCACTCGTCCATGCGCCGAATGCCGCTGCGCCCGGCCATGAAGTTGGCTTCGATGCTGGCCCAGTCGCTGCCCAGCGAGGTGATGCCGGCCATGCCGGTGACGACAACGCGTTTCATCAGCACAAGCCTCCGTTGACGGCCAGCACCTGGCGGGTGATGTAGCCCGCCTCGGCGGACATCAAAAAGTTGACCGCGCCTGCGACTTCTTCCGGGGTGCCCATGCGTTGCGCGGGGATCATTTTCATCAATTCTTCTACGGGGACGTTGTCGTCGAGCATGGCGGTGTCGATCAGGCCCGGCGCGACGCAGTTGACGGTGATCTTGCGTTTGCCCAGCTCAATGGCCAGGGCCTTGGCGGCGCCGATCAGCCCGGCCTTGGAGGCGCTGTAATTGACCTGCCCGCGATTGCCGATCAGCCCCGACACCGAGGTGATGCACACAATGCGCCCGGCGGCGCGGCGGCGGATCATGGGCATCATCACCGGGTGCAATACGTTGTAAAAACCGTCGAGGTTGGTGCGCATCACCACGTCCCAGTCGTCTTCGCTGAGCGCGGGGAACGCGCCGTCACGGGTCAGCCCGGCGTTGAGCACCACGCCGTAATAGGCGCCGTGGGTCTCGACGTCGGTGTCGAGTGCGGCCTTGCAGGCGGCGCGGTCCGACACATCAAATTGCAGCACGCGGGCGCTGCGGCCCAGGGCGTGCACCTCGGCCATCACGGCATCGGCTTGCGGCCTGCCGCTGCGGCAATGCAGCACCAGGTCGAAACCGGCCTGCGCCAGACGCAGGGCGATGGCGCGGCCGATGCCACGGCTGGAGCCAGTGACCAAAATGGACTCAGACATGGCGGGTCTCCGAAGTGGGTTGAGCAAGGTAATGGTCGGCCTGAGGCGGGCGGAACACGTTCAGGCGGGCGGTGGCATGGATGCCGGGGCCGGTGAGGTGGCACTCGAACACGCCCATGCCGTTGTCGTCTTCCAGCGAGCGCAGCGCGTGGATGTGCAGCTCGGTGCCCGCCGGGAAGTGTTCAACGTTGCATTCAAATTTGCGCGTGCCGAGCAAAAAGCCCAGCACCACCGGGTCGCCCAGCAGACGCGCACGGCAACCGGCGTAGGCGGCCACGCTTTGCGCCATCAGTTCGACACCGACCCAGGCGGGCAGGCTGCCGTCTTCACGGTTGAACAAACCGCCCGCGCGCACCGTGAGGCGGGTGTGGATTTGTTCTTCATCAAACGCCAGCACCTGATCGATGAGGATCATGTCACCGGCGTGGGGCAGTAATTCGGCGAGCGGCCAATCGATCATGGGGCGTCTCCGATAATCAGGCTGACGTTATTGCCGCCGAAGGCAAACGAATTGCTCATCAGGCAGCGCTCAGCGGTTGAGGTCAGGGGTTGGCCGGGCGTCACCCACTGCAGGGCGGGCAACGCCGGGTCGGGTTGGGCGTCCCACACGTGCGGCGCCAGCGCATTGCGCTCAAGGCTCAGCCAGCAAAAAGCAGCTTCCAGCGCACCGGCCGCGCCCAGGGTGTGGCCAGTCATGGGTTTGGTCGAGGAGCACGGCACGCCGTCCGGGAACACCTGCGCCACGGCCTGGCTTTCCATGGCGTCGTTGTGCTGGGTGGCGGTGCCGTGCAGGTTCAGGTAGGCGATCTGGTGCGGCTGCACCTTTGCCCGGCTCAAGGCCGTGTGCATGGCCTGCACGGCGCCGCGCCCGGAGGGTTCGGGGGCGGAAATATGGTGCGCGTCAGAACTGGCGCCCGCGCCCAGCAGGGCGATGGCGTGAGTGGTCGCCGGTTGCTTGCTCATCACGAACAGCACGGCGGCTTCACCGATGTTGATGCCGCGCCGGTTGATTGAAAACGGGTTGCAGCGTTCATCGGCCACTGCTTCGAGCGAGCAGAACCCGTTGAGGGTCAGCGCGCACAGGCTGTCGACACCGCCGCACAGCACCACGTCGCACAGGTTCATGTCCAGCAGGCGCTGGGCGCTCATCAGGGCGCGGGCGCTGGAGGTGCAGGCGGTGGAAATCACGTAGGCCGGGCCGCTGATGTTCAGCCACTCGGCCAAAAAGGTCGCCGGGGCGCTGAGTTCTTGCTGCTGGTAGTCGTAGTCGCCGGGGAAGTGCTGCGTTTGCAGGTAGTGGGCGATGCCACGGCTGGCTTCGTCGATGCCCGAGGTGCTGGTGCCCAGCACGATGGCCACGCGGTCAGGGCCGTAGGTGTCAATCGCCTGCCGGATGTCGCCTTCAATCTGCAACGCGGCTTCGAGCAGCAACTGGTTGTTGCGACTGCTTTGCTGATTGAGCCCGCTCGGGATCGACGCCAGCGCGCCGCGCACCGCGCCCACGGTCAGCGAGCGTTCCGGCACCCAGCCACTTTCTCGCTGCATGCCGCTGCAATCACCGGCAAACAGGTTGCGCGCCACTTCGTCCTGGCCCCGGCCCAGCGCGCACACAACACCCAAGGCATTCAGGTAGGCGGTCATCGGCTGGCCTCGTCATCCAGCGGGCTGATGTCGTAATACACATCGCCCTGGGTATTGATACGAAACGCCTGCGTCTGTTCGTACTGAATCATCCAGCGGTGGGGCAACACGCGCACAGTGGACATGGATTTGGCCTGTGGATAATTACGTTTCAATTCGTCGGCCGGGGTCAGCGCAAACAGCAGCGCGGCGAACAGCTCGCGGGCCTCAGGGTTGGGCGCCAGCAAGCCGTCGGCGTGCCAGCGGTTGTCCTTGAGCAACTGGCGCGCCAGCGGAATCCCCAGCGGGTCCATCAACGACCAGCGCAGCCCGGCGTCTTCCTGCTGGATCACCAGCAGCCAGTCTTGACGCTGATCGGCTTGCTGGCGCTGCACATGCAGCTGCATCGGCAGCGCCAGGGTCGGTGTCTGACGGGGCAGCGGCAGGGCGCTGCACCCTGTGAGCAACAGCAACAGGCACGTCAAGAGCGCCAGCATCCCCCGGCTGCGAGCCGAGCGCGCAATGGTCACGTCGGCACGCATCATGCCGAGGCGCCTTGCAGGGGCTTGCGCGCCACGACGTTGACCAGGGTTTCTTCGCGCTGGCCCACCGGTTTTGGACGGCGCAGGCCCATGCGCTCCAGCAGCCCGAAATCCTTGGAACGGCTCCACCACAGGTACGGGTACGACACGTTGCGGGCGTCAAACTCAAACCCTTGGTCGCGGATCATCTCGAGGTATTGCGCGGCGCTTTTTTGCACGTGCATCGGGTGGCGGAACAGCCAGCGGATGACCCAGGTGTCGATGTAGGCTTCGGTGGACTCGGCAAACAGCAAGTAACCGCCCGGCTTGAGCACCCGGTAGAACTCGGCCAGTGCGCGGTCCTGCTGCACCAGGTGGTGAAACGTCTGGTGACAGAACAGCAGGTCGACGCTGGCATCGGGCATGTCGAGTTCGGCGCAGTCGCTGCCGATCAGTTCGATGTCTAGCCCCTGGCGCCTGGCTTCTTCGCGGCTCATCTCAAGGCTCAGCGGGTCGGCATCCAGACCGATCAGACGGCCTGGGGCGAACGTCCGGTGCAGGTACTGGAACGACTTGCCCTGCCCGCACCCGGCGTCCAGCAGCACCGGCGCGGCAGGCAGCGGGTCGCTGAACAGGCTGCGCAGGTCGTTGATGGCCACGCGCAACACGTGGTGCTGCCACGTGTGGCTGCGCAAAAACCAAAAGCCGAAACGGGTTTCTTCAACGTAGGTGTCGCTCAGAGGTTTCATGCGGGCTCCGTGGCGCAGATATCGGACAGCATGCGCAACCGGCGCTTGGGTTCGCTGACAAAAGGGTTGCGTTCATCCCAGGCGTAGCCCGCCAGAATCGAGCTGATCATGCGGCGAATCTGTGGCGAGCTGCCGGGGTGGAAAATCACGTCCTGGAAGGTGCCGGCGTACCAGCCTTCGACGTAGCAGCGGAAGGTGTCGACGCCGCGTTTGAGGGGGTCGGCGAACTCGGTTTGCCAGTCCACGGCTTCGCCTTGCAACTGGCGGTGCAACACGGCGGCGGCCATGCTCGCTGAGCGCATGGCAATGGTCACGCCCGAAGAAAACACCGGGTCGAGAAATTCGGCGGCGTTGCCCAACAGCGCAAAGCCCGGGCCGTGCAGGGTTTTGACGTTGGCCGAGTACCCGCTGAGGGTGCGCGCCGGGGTGTCCCACACAGCGTTGGCCAGCACCCGTTGCAGGCTCGGGGTCTCGTCGATAAAGCTGCGCAGGCGCTCGTCGAGGTCTTCGCTGCGGCCTGCGAAATGCTCCGCCGCCGCGACCACGCCCACCGAGCAGCGGCCATTGCTGAACGGGATGCTCCAGAACCAGATGTCGCGTTGGGTCGGGTGGGTGGTGACGAGGATTTTGTTGCGATCAAAACCGTCGCACGCGATGCGGTCTTCGACGTGGGTGAACACCGCCTGACGCACCGGGAAATTCGACGGTGCTTCCAGGTCAAGCAGGCGCGGCAGCACGCGGCCATAGCCGCTGGCGTCGAGGATGAAATCGGTTTCGACCTGATAGCGGCTGCCGTCTTCGCGCTCGATCTCCAGCCGCGGTTTGGCCCGCTCAATGTCAGTGGCGATCACGGTGTGGCCGTAGCGGATCTCAACCCCTTGCAGCGCGGCCTGGTCGGCCAGCAGTTTGTCGAAATCGGCGCGCTGTACCTGAAAGGTGGTGGGTTTGCCGTTGCTGAACGTGTCGCCAAAGTCGAACGCGCTGACGTGATCGCCCCAGGCGAAGGCCGCGCCGTTTTTCAACTGGAAACCCGCGGCTTGTACGGCGTCCAGCATGCCGGCTTCTTCGATGAAATCGATGCAATGCGACAACAGGCTTTCGCCGATGGAGAAACGCGGGAAGTGCTGGCGCTCGACGATCAACACATCGTGACCGTTGCGTTTGAGCAAGGCCGACGCGATCGCGCCGGACGGCCCGGCACCAATCACCACCACCTGACGACGTTCCATTTCTACTACTGACACAAGGGCTCCTTGCCGGGGACTACGGCAGACTTCAACGGGGTTTTGTTCATACCCGCCAGCGCCGGTAACAGCGTGGCGATCAGGCCCATCAGCATCAGCGCGAAGTACAGCGCGGGGCTGATGAGCTGTTGTTGCAACAACAGGTTGAGGAACACGATCTCGCTCAACCTGCGAATGTTCAGTAACAGGCTTTCACGCCAGCGGCTGGCACCGGCAAACGACGGCGTGGCCCAGCTCAGGCCCAGCCAGTTGCCCAGCACTTTGCTCACCACCGGCAACAGCAACAGCGCGCTCATTTGCAGCGGGCTGATGTCACTCAAAGCGCTGTGGACGTTGATCTGCACAATGCCAAATGTGAGGATCAGCGGGATCGCCAGCCAGGTGTGTAAACGTTCAGCCCAGACAGCGTTTAACGGCATCACTAGCGGCACCTTGAGCGCGGCCATGCACAACAGATAGCCGACCCCGAAAATCAGCGCATTGAGGCGGTAATGTTCGGCCACCACCAGCCCGGCAAAAAAGCTCAGGCTGTACCACAACGGCTGACGAATCCGCAGGAGGCGCCCAGCCAGCGGCAACAGGGCCCCGGCGAGCGGCAGCAGCAAACTGGCGAGGTCCAGGCTGCCTTGCGCCAGCCCGAACAGGGTCCAGCACGTGAGGTCGATCAGGATCGCGCTTTGCACCAGCCGCCGGGTAGCGGCGGGCGGATAACCGATGTGGCGCAGGTACAGGTACAGCACCGGGATGGCGGTGATGGCAAACACCAGCCCCACGGCCAGCGAACTCAGCCAGGGTTGCTCGGGCAACAGCCACACGGCGCAGGCCAGTCCGCAGGCGAACGGCACGAGAAAGCTGGGCAGGGCGATTTTTACACTTTGGCGGTCGAGGCGCAGGTCGATCACGTCGCTCAAAATGTGCCCCAGCAACAAGGCGAAACTCAGGCTGTACAAGCCCTTGAGCCAGGTCGGGGCGACCAGTTGCGCGCCGCTCAGGTGCCAGTGCGGCCCGATCCACAGCAGCATCAGCAGCGGCAAACCGATGGAGGCCAGCAGCAACTGGCTGACAATCGGGATCACGCCAAACTGGCGCCCTACACGGGTCGCCAGCGCAAACAGCGCCAGGGCCAGCAGCCAGAACACCAGGGTCATCACGCTGTAGGCTCCTGACGTGCGGCCCACGGCGCGAGGATGAAACTGAACGCCAGCCCCAGGCTCACCGACAGGCCAAAGTTACTCACGGCGGGCGTACTGGACACGGCCAGCAAGCCAAACGACAACCAGGTGGTCAGCGCCGCCAGCAATGTGCCGAGCAAGCTGACGGCCGCGCCGCCGATGTGCTCGCGCATCAGAATCGCGTAATCGACGCTGATCGCTGTCACCAGCAACAGGCCGAACAGGCTGAACAGAGTCAGGGGCTGGCCCAACCAACCGAGGCTGGCGAGGCTGCACAGCGCGGCCAGCAGCGGCAGGGCGACAATGCGCACGGCGCCGCCCAACCCGAACGGTGCAATCAGCAACAACACGATCAGGGCGCAGGACAACAGCTTGAGTTCGGCGGCGCTGATTTGCGTGGCGGCGAACACCGTGTTCAGGTCCCCCAAGCGGTCCACCAGCTCGACGCCGGGCAAATCCCGGGCTTGCTCGCGCAGCAGGCTGGCATCGTTCAACCCTTGCAGACTGACCATCGCGGCGACGCCGTCGGCGTCACGGCCCAGCCACAACAGGCGCCACGGCTCGGCCAGCGGCCCGCTCAGCGCAGCGTCGATGCGTTGCTCGGGCAGGGCTTGCAACTGGGCCAGTTCGTGTTGCAGCGCAGGAAGCGGCACGCCCAGCGCCAGCAGCGGTTGCCAATGCCGGGGCAACGCACTGAGCGCTGCCCGTAAGCGCTGTTGCTCGCGCGGCGGGCTGACCAACTGATTCAGCGCCAGATAGCCCTGTAACGTGCCCTTGCCGACCAACGCGTCCAGGCGTTCGCTGAGCGCGGCCTGGCGCTCCAGCAGTTGTTGCTCAGAGTCGGCGCGCACCAGAAAGAACTGGCTGGTGGGCTGATACCCGGTGATGCGGGCGATGGCTTGCGCTTGGGTCATTAACTGCGGCGGTGCGCTAACCCACTGGCGGATGTCGTTTTTGCTGTTCAACTGCCACAGCCCTGCCGCACAGAACATCAGCAGCAGCGCCAGCAGCGCCGGGGTCGGGACTTTTTTCAGCAAGGCTTGGCGGGCGTTGAGCAAGAATTGGGCGACGTTCAACGGCCACTGCGCAGGTCGCAGCACCACGCCATTGAGCAAGGCGGGCAACAGGCACACGGCGCTCAGGTAGGCCCCGACCAACCCGGCGGCGGAAAAAATGGCGATCTGGGTCAGCGCCGGGAACGGGGTAAAGGCCAGTGCCAGATAACCGATGCAACTGGTGGCCAGGCTCAGGCTCAGGCCGGGTAACGTCAGGCGCAGGGCGGGCCAGCTGCGCCAGGGTTTCAGGCTCCAGCTTTTGGACAAGTAATGCAGCGGGTAATCCACCGCCACGCCGATCAGGCTGGAGCCCAGCACCAGCGTCATCACGTGCATGCTGCCGAAAAAGGCCACGCAGGCCACGGCACCGAACAGCATGCCCACCAGCACCGGCACGAACGCCAGCAGCACGCGCCAACGGCGAAATGCGAGCAGCAACAGCAGCACAATACCGACCGTGGCGCCGCCGCCGACCCAGGTGATTTCCCGGCTGGCTTGTTGCTGACCGCTGGCGGCGTACAGCAACCCGCTGGCGGCCAGCAGCTCGACCTGTTGCGTGGCCGCCTGCGCCCGGCTCTGCTCCAGCAAGGCCGCGACCTGCATGGGCAGGGTCAGGTCAAACGCATTGCCTTGCGTGCGGGCGCGCAACAGCACCCACTGTTTGCCGTCGGCATGGGCCATCAGCGCGCCGCTGCCGATGTCCAACTGCACCGCGCCACGCTGCGGCTGGCTGTTCTGTATGCGCCCGGTCAGGCCCAGCCAATCGTCTTGACTGGGCACCAGGCTGAAGCCGGTGAAGGGGTCGAACAACGCCTGAACCCGTTGCTCAATGAAGGCGTCCGGGTGCGCGATCAACTGTTCGCGGTCGGCGGCCGAGAGCATCGCCAGTCGTCCGCGCAGCAATTGTTCGCGCAGCGCCGGGAGATCGGCTTGCAGGTTCCATTGCACCTGTTCAAACAGGCCGCTGGCCTGCCATTGCTCCCCCAGTTGCTGGGCCATGTTGATGGCCTGCTGACGATCCGCGCTGCCCACCAGCACCAGCATTTCGCGGTTCAGTGGCTCTTGCATACGCTGTTCGGCGCGCAATTGCAGCGCGTCGGGGGCGTCGCCGGGCACCAGCGCCATCAGGTTGGCCGACAAGGGCGCGCCCTGGCGCCACTGCCAGCCCGCCACAGCGAGCACGGCCAGCAACAGGATCAAAAAGCCCCGTGGCAACCAGCGTTCACTGCGCAAAGTCGTGTTGCTCCGCTGCCGTCAACGGTTGATGGCTGATGCTGTTGTGCATCGTCAGCAGCGTGCTGTCGCCCTGGGTTTCGTGCAGCTCGATGCGTTGCACCAGCGCGCCGCCTTCGATGTCGATGTGCTTGAACACCTGTTTGAGCAGCAACGAACGCGGGGTCAGGGTCAGGTTCCAGTGATCGGCTTGGCCTTGCAGTTGCAGGTCGAAATCCCGTTGCAGGCCACTGCTGTCGCCTTGCAACACCGCGAGGAACAAGCGGTTCTGTTCCGCGCCAGCGCTTTTGCCGGGAAGCATCTGCCACTGCGTGCCGTCACGCCGGGCGATGCCCTGGGGGGTGATGCGGTAGTCCTGTTGCAACGGCGTTTTGAGTTGCCAGAGCAGGCCGTGGTCTTTGGCCAGCACGAAGGTGCCGGTGCTGGTGAGGGGTTTGGGCAGGGCGCGCAGGTGTTTTTCCTGGATGAAGTCGCCGTGGATGACGTGCGGCTTGGCCAGTTGTTCGCTGAGCTGTTGCAGGTCGAAGGCGTGGGCCAGCGGCGAGAAAGCCATAAGGGCGGCGATCAGCAGGCAGAGGCGCGTACGGCGCTTGCCCTCACCCCGAGGGTGAGGGCCTTTGGCGTTTAACAGCAGCATCATGGCAACACGCTCTCAACCGCCTCGATAAAGCATTGAGGCGACGCCAGTTGCATCTCGCGGCTGGCAATCTCGACCGCCACTTGCACGGTACACGCACGGGTCAAACGCTCACCCGTGGCCAGGTCCGTAATCAGGTAGCTGATCTTCAAACGGTTTTCCCACTCCACCAGGTTGGCGCGCACGTTCAGGCGCTGGCCGAACGTGGCGCCGCGCACGTAACGCAGTTGCAGGTCGATCACCGGCCACGCATAGCCCGCTTCCTGCATCCGGGTGTAGTTGTGGCCGATGTGGTCGAGCAGCGCACAGCGCGCCACTTCGAGGTATTTGACGTAATGCCCGTGCCACACCACGTGCATCGTGTCGATGTCGAAAAACGGCACCAACACTTCGGTATCTACGTGCAACACGCCTTTGCTACGCATGCAGCCTCCAGTGTTGTTGGGCGATGCGGCTCAGGCACAGGCGCAGTTCGCGTTCCAGGGCGCGGTCTTCGACCACCGGCGGGAAGTCTTTGGCCAGTTCGGCGTGCATCGCGGCCAGCGCCGGTGGCAGCGGGCGGGCGTCTTCGGCGCGGCTGCGCAGCCACACGCCCTGATTGGCCGCCAGCAAGGTGGCAGCGGCGACCTGTTCGGTCAGCTCCAGCACACGGATCGCGTCTCGGGCGGCGATGGTGCCCATGCTCACTTTGTCCTGGTTGTGGCATTCGGTAGAGCGCGAGAACACGCTGGCGGGCAGGGTGTTTTTCAGTGCTTCGGCGGTCCAGGCGCTGGTGCCGATCTGCACCGCTTTGAACCCGTGGTTGAGCATGGCGCGTTCGGCGCTGGCCCCCGACAGGTTGCTCGGCAAACCGTGGTTGTAACGCACGTCCACCAGCAGGGCGAGCTGGCGGTCGAGCAGGTCGGCAACGTTGGCCACCAGGGTCTTGAGGCTATCCATGGCAAAAGCGATGTGCCCGCCGTAGAAATGCCCGCCGTGCAGCACGCGCTCTTCTTCAGCGTCGATGATCGGGTTGTCGTTGGCGCTGTTGAGTTCGATCTCGATAAACCCGCGCAGCCAGTTCAGGCTGTCGGCCAGTACGCCGAGCACGTGGGGCGCACACCGCAGCGAGTAACGGTCTTGCAGGCGATGCAGCGGCGCGGCCGGGGCGTCGATGGCCAGGTCCTCACGAATCCACGCCGCGACTTGCATCTGCCCGGGGTGCGGCTTGGCGGCGAACAGGCGCTCGTCGAAGTGCTCCGGGTTGCCTTGCAGTGCGACCACGTTGAGCGCGGTGATGCGCGTGGCCAGTTTGAGCAGGTAATCGGCGCGGGCGTAGGCCAGGCACGCCAGCCCGGTCATGACGGCGGTGCCGTTCATCAGCGCCAGCGCTTCTTTGGGCCGCAGCACCAGCGGCGTCCAGCCCAGTTCGCGGTGTACGTCGGCCGAAAAGCGTTGCTCGCCCTTGAACAGCACTTCGCGCTCACCGGATAAGGTCGCGGCCACGTAGGACAACGGCGTCAGGTCGCCACTGGCGCCCACCGAGCCTTCTTCGGGGATCAGCGGCAGGATGTCGTGGGCGATAAAGGCTTGCAGGCGTTCCAGCAGTTCGATGCGCACCCCGGACACCCCGTGGCACAACGACTGCAAGCGCGCCGCCAGCACGGCACGGGTCGCTTGGGCGTCGAGCAATTTGCCCAGCCCGCAGCCGTGGAAGGTGTACAGGTGACGCGGCAGCGCTTCGACGTGCTCCAGCGGCACCGCCACCACGCACGAGTCGCCATAACCGGTGGTCACGCCATAAATCACGCCTTCTTTGTCCAGCAGCGAGTCGAGGAAACGCGCGCCCTTGGCGATGCGCTCGCGGTACTCGGCGTCGTCTTGCAGCCGGGTCGGCGCCTGACGATTGGCCAGCGCCAGCACGTCTTCAATGCGCAAAGGGGTTTGGCCGAAGGTTACTGGCTCATGCGGATGCGTCGTCATCGGTCTTCCAGAATGGGTAAAAGTTAAACCATTGGTGCGGCGCCTGGAGGCAGTAATGCCCCAGGCGTTCGGCGTAGCGGGCGGTCCAGTCGGCAATCACTTGTTCGCGGTCGCTGCGTCGCCAGTGCACGGCGTCAGCGAACGGTTCGAGGATCACGCGATAGCGGCCCGCCTGTTTCAGGCAAAACATCAGGTTGACCGGGCATTTGAGCAGCCCGGCCAACAGCCACGGGCCTTGCGCAAACGCCGCCGGATGGCCGAGGAAATTGACCTGCACGTTGCGCCCGCCATGCAGGGGCACGCGGTCCCCGGCAATGGCCAGCCACTCGCCGTTTTCGAGGCGCTGGTTGAGTTGCAGCATCACCGCGGGGTTGAGTTCGCTGACCTGAATCAGCCGCAGGTGGCTGGCGCCCGCTTCGCCCAGCAGGCGATTGAATTGCTCGGCATGCTTGGTGTGCACCAGCACGTTCATGGTCACTTGCTCGCCCAGTTCAGCGAGGGCACGGCACACCTCAAGGTTGCCCAGGTGCGCGCCCACCAGCATTTGCCCGCGTTCGCCCCGCAGTTGATCGCGCAGGCGGGCCGGGTCGACGATTTCGATGTCGTGGATGCTCAGCTTGCCGTTCCACACGTCGAGCTTGTCGAGCAGGGCGTCGGCAAAGCACATGAATTGAGCGAACACGCGGCGGCGCGTGGGGCGCAGCGCCGCTTGCCCGCTCCAGTCGGCCAGGCGCTGCTGGTACTGCCAGATGCTGCGCCGCGCGCGCCCGCCAAACAAAAAGAAGTACAGCACGATGGCGTACAACACCGGCGCGAGCACGCGACGGCCCAGCAGTTTGACGCCCCATGCGGTGAGCTTCATCAGCCGGAAACTGCCGCGCTCCTTGTGGTCAGCCCAATGCTGTTGAGGGTCGCTCATGCTGTGCAGCGTCTCCACAGGATGCTCGGCAACCGCAGCAACATGCCGAAAAACAGCTTGGTGTGCATGCTGGAAATCAGCGCGTTGTCGTGGAACAGGCGAAAGTGCGAGAGGCCGTCCTGCGGGTAGTGGACCCGGGTCGGCAGCCAGCGCATCGGTTGGTTGCGCCACGCCAGGCGCACGAGGATTTCAGGGTCGAAATCCATGCGCTTGCCCAGCTTGACGCTGTTGATCAGCGCCAGGGTCGGGGTCAGCGGGTAGACCCGGAAGCCGCACATTGAATCGGGGATCTGCAACGACAGGCTGTTGATCCAGACCCAGACGTGGGTCAGGTAGCGTGCATACAAACGGCCCTTGGGCACGCTGGCGTCGTACTGTGGATAACCGCAAATCAGCGCCTCGGGGTTGTGCCGCGAGACGTGCAGGAACGTGGCGACATCACGCAGGTCATGCTGGCCGTCGGCGTCCACTTGCAGGGCATGGGTGAAACCCAGTCGCGCGGCTTCGCGCAGACCGGCCATGACCGCCCCGCCTTTGCCCTGGTTGACCGCGAGGCGAATCAGAAACACCTGTTCGCGCACGGCCAGTTGTTCAAGCACCGCGCAGCAGGCCGGGCTGCTGGCGTCGTCCACCAGTACACACGGCAAGCCCGCCGCGAGCAGTGCATCGACCACCGCAGGCACGGCGGTTTCGTGGTTATAGACCGGGATCACGGCGCAGGGCTTATGCATAAGAGAGCCTTGTGGGCGAGCGGGTGGCACCGGGGCGCGACGTGATGCGTTATCCACAGGCCGCCTCCAGCAGGATGCGGCCGCTGGAGCACGCAGCCGTGTCGTTGCGGTAGGCGAAGTGCAGCTTCTGACGCTCGCGGTCGAAACGCAGGGTCAGCTCAATGGCGTCGCCGGGGCGCACCAGTTGCTGGAATTTGAGCACTTCCATCCCGGCAAAGCGTGGCGGCAGGTCGAGCCGTTGCTGACCCAGCGCCAGCGCCCAATCGACTTGCACCACGCCCGGCAGGACCGGGGTTTTGGGGAAGTGCCCGCTGAAAAATGCCAAATCCGGCGGGATCGACAGGTTCAGCGTCCATTGGCCGTCGGTTTCGGTCTGGCTCAGGACCTCGGGCATTTTCGGGCGCGGCGCCATTAACAAGGCATCGACCTGGGCCTGAGGCACTTTGCCCTGGCTGTTGAACGGCAATTGGCGCAGCAAGCGCCAGCGGCGCGGCAACGCCAGGGCTTCGCAGTGCTGGCTCAGGTGCTGGCGCAGGGCGTGGGTCAGCGCCCGGCGCCCGTGTTCGCGCAGGGCGAACAGGCCGCTGTCGCTGAGCACCAGCAGCGCGCCCAGTGAAGCCCGGTTTTCGTTGACCACGCCCAGGCGGGCGTCGGCCACCCAGTCATGGCTGACCAGTGCCTGTTCGAGCATGGGCAGGGAAATGCGTTTTTCTTCGAGTTTGACGATGCGGTCCAGGCGCCCGAGCAGCGTGAAACGTCCGTCAGCCTCAATGCGCGCCGCGTCGGCGGTGTGTTCGACATGGCCCACGGGCAGGTACGCCGACGCAATGCGCAAGGCGCCGTCTTCGCCCTGGCTCAGTTGCACATCGGCAAACGGTTGCCACAGGGTTTGACCCTGGCGCCAGGCGATGCCGCCGGTTTCCGAGCTGCCGAGGATTTCGGTGGGCCACTGGCCCAGGCGTTCAAACAGGGCAGCGGCGGCATCGGCCGGCAACGCGCCGCCCGATGAAAACACCCGGCGCACCCGGCTCAGGGCGGCCCAGTCGAGGTTGTCAGCGGTGCGTTTGAGCAGGGCCGGGCTGGCGATCCAGACGAAAGCAGGGTGTTCGCGGCTGGCGCGTTGCATGTCTTCAGGGAAGGCTAACTGGCGGCGCACAAAGGGACGGCCCGCGCACAGCGGCCACAGCACGCGGAACAACAACCCGTAGATGTGTTGCGCCGCGACACTGGCAATGACGCACGCGTCGCCCAGCTCTGCGCCCCACAACGCTTGCAGTGCCTGCACTTCGTTGGCGATCTGGCGCAGGCTTTTGTCGATGCGCTTGGGGGCGCCGCTGGAGCCTGAGGTGCACAGGCTGAGCTGGCAGGCGTCGAGGTCCAGGGGCGCCGGGGTCAGCGGCTCGGCGGACAACCCGTACAGCTCGCTGTGTTGAGTTATCCACAGGTCGACGTCAGCGTCCCAGCGTTGACGGGTGTGCGTTTGCAGGTCGGCGGGCAATAACACGCTGACCCCGGCCCGCCACGCGCCCAGCAAGGTGACGGCCAGCTCGGCGGCGTCTTCCAGGTACACGGCAATGCGCTGCACGCCGCGTTGTTGCAGGCCGCCGGCCAGGCGCAAGGCCTGTTCGCACAGGGCGGCGTGGTCCAGTGCGGGTTCAACGGCGACGGTGCGTCCTGCGTGCCCCTTGAGCAACAATTGCTCAAGTTTTATCCAATTCATGCCCGGCCTCTTACCTGTTGTCGTATCAGCCATTCAATGGCAAACAGCAGCCCCATCAGCCCGTAGGCGATCAGGCCGTTGTACAACGTCCACCAACTCAGCGGCGCCCACAGCGTCAACCCTGCTGCGACGAACCCGTTGAGCAGAAAAAACAGGCACCAGACCTTGGTCACCTGTCGCGTGTAGTGAATCGCGATGTCAGGCAGTACCGGCTCGCGCAGGCGCGCCAGACGCTCGATCACCGGAGGCCCGAATTTCAGGCTCACACCGAACAGGCTGAGCATGAAGCCGCTGATCAACACCGGGTACCAGCGCAGCAGCGTCGGGCTGTTGAACAGCGCCAGCAGCGCACAAAACGCCAGGGCGACCACCGCCATCCACAGGCTGCCGGGGCGACGTTCGCCGGTCAGTGCGCGGGCCAGCCACAGGCCGCCGAGCAACAGCGCAAACTGCCACGGGGCGAAATGGGCCATGCCGAAATACACCGCAAAGGGGTACAGCAGACCGGCCAGCAGCAGGCCAAGGCCAATCAGGCGACTCATGCGTGCGCGTGAACCAGACGGTAAACCGCCTCGACCACGTCATTGACGGTGCGCACTGACTTGAATTCGTCGGCGGCGATTTTTTTGCCGGTTTTGCGCTTGATGTGATCGATCAGGTCGACGGCGTCGATGCTGTCGATTTCCAGGTCCTGATACAGGTTGGCGTCCAGGGTGACGCGCTCGGGTTCCAGCTCGAAGAGTTCGACCAGAGCGTCGCGCAGGGTGTTGAAGATGTCGTCACGGGTTTGCATGGTTCGGTCTCAGGCGGCCTGTTTGGCAGTGACAAAAGCCGCAAGGCTGGCCACGTTGGAAAAATGATCGCGGGTGTCTTTGGCGTCGGCGTCTATTTTGATGCCGTAGGTCTTTTGAATGGCCAGGCCCAGCTCCAGCGCGTCGACCGAATCCAGCCCGAGGCCTTCGCCGAACAGGGTCTGTTCGTCGCCGATGTCGTGGGGGGTGATGTCTTCGAGGCCCAGGGCATCGATGATCAGTTGTTTAATTTGCGTGTTCAGATCGCTCATCTGTGGCGAGCTCCTTAATAAAGTAGTCATGCACGAAGTCATTGAGCAGTCGCGAGGCCTTGGGTGGCGGGCCCAGCGCGGCAAAGGTGTGTGGGTCTATATCGGCCCCCACGCGAAAACTGAAGTGCACGCGGCGATCCGGGATGCGATACCAGGGTTCAGCCTTGGTCAGCGTGGTCGGGCTGACCTTGATAATCACCGGGGTCAGGACCTTCGCACCCCGCAGTGCAATCGAGGCGGCGCCACGGTGAAAGGCGGGCGTGTGCCCCGGCGGCGTGCGTGTGCCTTCAGGAAAAATGATCAGTGTCTGGCCTTCTTGCAAAGCCTGGGCGGCGTTGTCCAGCATGTCGACACTGCCGTCATTGCTGATGTATTGCGTGGCGCGCACCGGGCTGCGGGTAAACGGGTTTTGCCAAAGGCTCTGTTTGACCACGCAATTGGCGTTTCTCACCAGGCCGATCAAAAAAACCACGTCGATCAGCGACGGGTGGTTGGCAATGATCATTTGCCCCGGCCGTCCCAGTCGCTCGGCACCTTGCACGTCATAGGTCAGCACGCCCATGCGCGCCATTGAGCGGATAAACAGCCAGAACAGCCGACTGACGGTGGCGCGGGCGCGTTCACGGCGACGAACGGCAGTGCCGGGCAGGCCGCTCAGCAGCGGGAAAATAATCAGGCGCAGGCCCAGGCAGCCCAGACCGAACAGGCCGAAGCTGATCGCCGTGGCAATCAGGCGCCAGCACCAGGCATCGCGGCGCGTGCTCACAGGTTGCGTTGCCAGGTCCATACGCGGGTTTTCCAGGCGTGTTGGAATGAGGCCTGCTCGTCGAACAGGTGGCGCAGCAGGTTCAGGGCGTGAGGCCACGGCGCGTGTTCGGCGTCTGCCGGGCCCGTCTCCAGAGTCACTTGCCACTGTGTGCCGGGGGTCAGGAGCAGGCCCACGGCATAGGGGAAGGGCACGTCATCGATCCAGCAGGCGTAGGCTTCGGGCGGTTGTTCTTCGGTAATCACCAGCAACACGGCGGGCGCGCCCTCATTGAGCAGTGCGCAGGCTTCAATCAGGCCGTGTTCCAGGCCATCCCCGGCGGCGGCCAGCGCCGTCATCTCGCTGGTTTCGCCACGCAGGATCGACCACAGGCCAATCACCGCGTTATGCACCGACAAGCTGAACTGCGTGGGGGACAGGGGCTGTTCGGCCGCGAGGTCGCTGAGGATCTCGAACGTGCGCGGGGTTTCGCCGTGGCGCGAGGCAAACACCAGCGGCAGCGCAGGGTGGCCTTCAGCCAGTGGCCAGCCGACGCTGAACGCCATGCGTGCCAGACGGCTCAAGCGGCGGCGTTGCATGGCGGGTAAAAACGAGACGTCGGGGGCTGCACCGCTGGCGGCCAACAGGCTGGGTTGCTGGCTCCAGGCCTGCCAATCGGCCACGCTGTCGAGGCCCGGAGCCCAGGCACGCCACGCGGCGATATTGAAATTGATCACTGGAGTTCATCCCGCCTTTGCAGGCTTCCTTGATGCGAAAGTGAGCATCGATCGACGCCGCACCTGTAACAGATGGGCGGCATTATCCCGGTGCAGTTAGCTGGTAGCAAATGTTGCTTACAGTTTGAGTATGGTTTTTTCGCGATCTACAAAAAAGACACTGTCTTTTTGCCAGTATTGGTCTATGAGTCAGGCAAGACTGTCACAGGAATAGGAGATATTTGCGGGTATTCGAAGATAAGCGACCTAGAGCTGTAGTTCGTTTCGCTGCGAGGTAGCGGATACGCGCGAAGGGCATCTACACTCGGGCTCTCATTGATACACGGAGGTTTTCAAATGCGTCGCGTGGTGTTCAATCAAAAAGGCGGTGTGGGCAAGTCCAGCATCGCGTGCAACCTGGCGGCCGTCAGCGCCAGCGAGGGTTACAGAACCCTGTTGGTGGATCTCGATGCCCAGGCCAACTCCACTCAATACCTCACCGGATTGACCGGCGACGACATCCCGATGGGCATCGCAGAGTTCTTCAAACAGACCTTGTCCGCCGGGGTAGGGAGTAAGAAGAATCGGGTCGACATTTACGAAACGCCTTTCGAAAACTTGCACGTCATCACGGCCTCCGCAGAACTGGCGGACCTACAGCCCAAGCTGGAAGCCAAGCACAAGATCAATAAACTGCGAAAACTGCTGGATGAGTTGGCAGAGGATTACGACCGCATTTACATCGACACCCCGCCTGCCTTGAATTTTTATGCGGTATCGGCGTTGATCGCCAGTGATCGCGTATTGATCCCGTTTGATTGCGACAGTTTTTCCCGGCAAGCCCTGTACGGTTTGTTGTCCGGGATCGAAGAGCTAAAAGACGACCACAACGAAGACCTACTGGTCGAAGGCATCGTGGTCAACCAGTTTCAGGCCCGTGCCAGCCTGCCGCAGCAAATGCTGGATGAGCTGATAGCAGAAGGCTTGCCGGTGTTGCCGGTCTACCTCAGCAGCTCTGTGCGCATGCGCGAATCGCACCAGGCCAGCCAGCCGCTGGTGCACTACGACCCCCGGCATAAGCTGACCCAGCAATTTATCGAGCTGCACGACTTTCTGGACCAGAACGCTTAAACACTGATGCCCTGGCTGTGGAGCCAAGCTTTGAGTTGAGGTAATGGCAAGGCGCCACTTTGGCGGGCGATTTCCCGGCCGTTCTTGAACAAAATCAGGCTGGGGATCGAACGGATGCCCAGTTGCCCGGCCAGTTGCGGATTGGCTTCGCTGTCGAGCTTGGCCAGACGGCACTTGCCGACCCATTGACTGGCCGCCTGTTCAAACACCGGCGCAAACGACTTGCACGGCCCGCACCATTGGGCCCACACATCCAGCAACAACGGCAGATCGCCCTTGATCTGACTGACGTAATCGGCCTGATTCAAGTCGAACGGTTTGCTCAGCAACACCTCATTTTTGCAGCGTCCGCACTTGGGATGCTCGCCCACGCGCGCGGCGGGGATGCGGTTCAGGCCGTTGCAGTGAGGGCAGGGGATCAGCAGCGGGTCAGTCATGGGGTAGCTCCTTTAAAAAATGGATCACGACGCGCTCACGCTTGCGCTGTTCGTCAGCGGCTCCAGGCCAATGGCGTGCAAGTTCAGCAGATGAATGCTCAACCTGCCACTGACCCGTTGAGGGGCGCGAGTGAGCGGGAGGTCCTGTCACGCATTGATCGGGTTCATGACGAGCAACTGATCTCCAGGTGCTTGCCCCATTCAGGGGGCCGCTCGGCGTAGGCTTCCATGCCCGGTTGCTCGGTGAAGGGTTGCGTCAGGACGGTGTGCAACCGGCGAACTTCGCTGTAGTCCCCGGACTCGGCGGCGTCGATGGCTTTTTGCGCCAAGTAGTTGCGCAGGATGTACAGCGGGTTGACGGCGTGCATGCGTTCGCGACGCGCCTGTTCGTCGGTGTGGCCTTCACGTGCAACCCGGGCCACGTAGTGCGCCGCCCATTCATCAAAGCCTTTAAGGTCGACAAAGTCATCCCGCAGGCGGGCCACGGCCTGGGCTGCCGGGAGCTGACCCAGTTGGCGCAAGAATAGGGTGTAGTCGATGGCGCTGCCTTGCATGCGTTGCAGCAGGGTTTCGATCAACGCCTGATCCCCGTCTTCAGCCGTGGTCAGGCCCAGACGGCGGCGCATCAGGTCCAGGTAATGGGCTTGATACAGCGGCAGGAACAGGCCGAGGGTTTCACGCAAGGCGTCGACGTTGATGAACGGCGTCAGCGCTTGAGCCAGCGCGCTGAGGTTCCATTGGCCGATGGGCACTTGGTTGCTGAAGGCGTAACGCCCTTCATGGTCGGAATGGTTGCAGATGAATGTGGCGTCGAAGTCGTCGAGGAAGGCGAACGGCCCGAAGTCGAAGGTAATGCCCAGGATCGACATGTTGTCGGTGTTCATGACGCCATGACAAAACCCGTAGGCCTGCCACTTGGCGATCAGTTCAGCATTGCGCTCCACGATCTCGCGGAACATCGCAAGGTAGGGCTCCGGTTGCTCCAGGCATTCGGGGAAGTGCAGGGCCAGGACGTGTTCGCCCAGCTGTTTTTGCTGTTCCGGTTGCTGGGTGTAATAGAAGTATTCGAAATGCCCGAAGCGGATATGGCTAGGCGCCAGCCGTGGCACCATCGCCGCGCGTTCTTGTTTTTCGCGCCACACCGGGGTGTCGGACCCGATCACACACAGCGCACGGCTGCTGGGGATGCCCAGCGCGTGCAGCGCTTCGCTGGCGAGGAATTCGCGAATGGACGAACGCAGCACGGCACGGCCGTCACCCATGCGCGAGTAGGGGGTCATGCCCGCGCCTTTGAGGTGCACGTCCCAATGCTCGCCCGCGTCGTTGTAGACCTCGCCCAGCAGTAAGCCGCGGCCGTCGCCCAAGCGCGGGTTGTAGGAGCCGAATTGATGGCCGGAATACACCATCGCGCGCGGTTCGGCGTCGGCCCACAAGGTGTGGCCGCCAAACAGCTGCGCGAAGATCGGGTCGTCGGCCACGGCCGGGTCAAGATCAAGCAGTGCCATGGCCGATGGGCTGGCCACTACCACGCGTGGCGCGTCGATGGGCTCGGGCAGGACGTGGGTCGAAAACCCGTCGCCCAGGCGAGCAAAGCGGTTGTCGAAGGTCAGTTCGTCGAGGGCTTTCAATGGCCGTCTCCCACATAAATGAATGGCGTCGCTGCAGCGGGCGGCGACGGGGTGCCGGGCCACCCGTTTTAAGGAGATCCCGGCGGGCCCGATCGCAGCTTTGGGCGCTTACAGGGTTTTGGGCGCGTCGGGCTTGTCCAGTCGCGGAGGCGAGTCGGGCGTGTTCGGCGCTTGCGGCACTTCAGGGCCGACCGGCACCAGTTTGTATTCCTGGCCCTGCAAGTTCTTGAGGTACACCTCCATCTGCTGGAACGAGATGTTGATGCTGTGGTTTTTGAACTCGCGGTTGATGAAGCGGTTGACCTCGTCAATCACCGGGTTGCGGTCGCCCAGATCGCGCACGTGCATACGCAGTTCGTGGTCGAGGGTGCTTTGGCCGAAGTTGAGGAAGTACACCAGCGGCTCCGGGTCTTTGAGCACACGTGGGTTTTCTTGCGCAGCCTTGAGCAGCAGCTGTTTGACCAGGTCCAGGTCGGAGCCGTAATCGACACCCAGTTTCAGGGTCACACGGGTGACGGTGTCGGTCAGCGACCAGTTGATCAATTGACCGGTGATGAACGTTTTGTTCGGGACGATGATGTCCTTGCGGTCGAAGTCGGTGATGGTCGTGGCGCGGATGCGAATTTTGCTCACGGTGCCGGAGAGGTTGCCGATGGTGATGGTGTCGCCAATCCGTACCGGGCGCTCGAAGAGGATCATGATGCCGGAGATAAAGTTAGCGAAAATCTCCTGCATCCCGAAGCCCAGACCGACCGACAGTGCGGCCACCAGCCACTGCAACTTGTCCCAGCTCACGCCGAGGGTCGAGAGGGTGGCGACAAAGCCCACGCCGACGATCACGTAGGTCAGCAGGGTGGTTGTGGCGTAAGCGCTGCCTTGCCCGAGATCGAGGCGCGACAGCACCAGCACTTCCAGCAGCCCCGGCAGGTTGCGCGCCAGTGCGATGCTGATGCCGATAATGATCAGTGCGCCAAGCATGTCGCCAATACTGATCGGCACCATGCTGACGTTGGCGCCAGTGCCGCTGGTGTATTCGTAGAGGGTGATGTTGTCGAGGTACGAAAACACTGAAATCAGGTCGGCCCACACCCAGTACAAACCGCCGACAAACGCTGCGAGCAGCGCCAGACGGATCAGCCTCAGCGATTGCTGGTTGACCTGTTCAATGTCCAGCGTGGGTTCTTCGATGATGATCTCGTTGCCTTCGCCGGCTTCCTTGGCGGCCTGGCGTTTGGCCAGTGCGCGTTGATAAGCCAGACGGCGGGCCGCCACGGCGAGCCCGCGCACAAAGGCGGCTTCTGCCACCAGCCAGAACATCAGCAGGTAAAGCGTGTTGATCAGGCGGTCGCTGAGCTTGAGCGCCGTGTAGTAGTAGCCGAAGCACACGGCCACAAACAGGGCGAGCGGCAGCAGGGCAAAAGCGAAGCCCAGCAGTTTGCGCAGGCGGTAGGCTTTTTTCTCGGTTTCGAAATCATTGAGCAGCAGGCGGCACAGCAGCCACGCCATGGCGGCGTAGCAGCTGAGCACGATCACGATGCCCAGCACGTCGTCGGCCAGCGCGGCCGGTTGCTGTTCGGCAAATGCCACCACGGCCACCAGCGCCAGTACCACAAAGCCCAGCTTGCGCACCCAGCGCTGAAGGAACGCCACCAGTGGTTTTTCCCAGCGGAAATGCAGCTCCGCCACGCCGCCCGGCGCCAGGATGCGGTAGGCGGTGTAAAACACCAGCCAGGCCTGGGCCATCTGGATCAGCGCCGCGCCGAGGTTGGCGTTCATGCCCCGGGCATCGGTTTGCAACGCATAGCCGCACAAAGCCAGGGCCAGCGAAATCGGCATGGCCAGCAGGACATTGATCAGGATTGCCATCGGCGTGTGCCATTGGCTGTCACGTTTGAAGTGGCCAATGTCCTGATGGATGTTGTTCAACTTGCCGTAGAGGTAACGGCGTTTCCACAGCAGGGCCACGATCAGCAATGCCAGTGGTGAAAACAGCCACGGGCGCTGGGCCAGGCCATCGCGAAGCTCACTCAGGCCGGAAGTCCAGGGCAAGGTCAGCAGTTGCTGTTTGAGGTAGTGCGGGGCGGTTTCGAGCCATTCCAGGTCCAGCGGCTTGTTGCTCGGGATCCAGAACATTTGCTCATCGAGCGTGGCGCGCAGGCTTTGGGCGGTGCTCAGCAACTGCTTCTGGTTCAGTTGCAGGGTGATGGTTTCGTTGAGCAGCGCGCTCAGTTCGCGGTTCAGGCGCTCCAGCAGTTCGCCACGGGTGCCCACCAGTTCCAGCAGGGTTTTGCGCAGTTGCGGGGTGACTTGATCGGCCGGTTGCGTGCTGAGCAGGTTGTCCACGTAGGTAACCGGGTTGCTGATCAGTTCGCGTTGCTGGTTGATCTCGAATTGATACAAGCGGATGTCAGCGATTTCGTCCGCCAGGTTCTTGTCCATCTTTTGCAGACGCGGCAGCGCTTGTTTCTGTTTGTAAAGGATCTTGGACAGCAGAAGGCTACCCTTCAGCACGCTGATTTGCTCATCCAGCGCTTGATCGCTTTGGGTGACGTTGTCCAGTTGTTGTTTGGTTTCGAGGTTCTGCTGCGTGACTTCGTTCAAGCGGTCGGTGCTGCGCAACAGGTAGTCGGAAAGCTTGAGGTTGAGCGCGCTCTCGGTGGCCAGCAGGCTGCTGCTGCCAGACTTTTGCGCTTCCAGCGATTGTTGGGTCACGGTTTGTTGCGATTGCGCCAGACGCTTTTGGTTGATCAGGGTTTGCAGCTCCTGAATCTCCTGGTCCTGGCGCGCGGTTTTTTCCAGCAGCAGGTCATGCTGGCTGCCGCTGAGGTCTTGCAGCAGGCTGTTGCCCGCCAGTTCCTGACGGCGCAACGCTATCAGCGAGGTGAGGGCAGCCGCCTCAGCGGTGAGTTGGTTGCGCTGATCCTGGGTCAGCAACTTGCCGTTATCGCGGCCCAGCTTGAGGGTGGTGTTGATCTGCTGGATGCGCGTCTGGCTGGTGCTGATTTCGGCCTGCGCCCGCTCAGGTCGGGTTTGGGCCGCGATGGTCATGCTGTTGGCGCTGGCCAGGGCTTTTTGCAGTTCGCCCTGCTGCGTGGTGCGATCCGCCACCAGTTGCTCCAGCTCGGGCACGCTCAGATTTTTGTAGCGTTGGGCCACCGGCACGACAGTACTGGCTTTGAGTCGCGCCAGTTCGCGCTGGTTTTCGAGGGTTTGCTGCTGCGCAGTGCCGAGCAGTTGCTTGACCTCACTCAGGCTCTGTTCGTACTCCGCCTTGTTGGCCAACTGGGCAAGGGTCTTTTCGAGGACCGCTTGCAGGGCCTTTTGGTCGGCGTCGGGCAGCTTTCGATCGGCAATTTTATCCAGGCTTTGCTGAACCGACTCGGCGGTCAGGGGTTCAGCCGCTTGCAGCGAACCCACACAAAGGCTCAGGCCGAGCAAGACGGTGGCGAAAAACGTGCGCAGAGTGGGCATAGATTCCGGTCATACGAGGGACAGAAGTGGGCAGTTTAGAGGAACAACCCCGGACCCGGGGCACTTCCTTCGGGGAATCTGACGCCCACTTTGGCGATCTTGTTCCCGTCCATCACGGCCACGGTCCAAATGGTGTTGTTCCATTCCACCTGGTCGCCTACGACGGGCGCTCCGCCGACCTTCTGCGCAATGAAACTGCTCAGCGGCAAGTTGGGGTCGATCCCGTCGAGCTTGAGGCCGTACAACGCCGATACCGCGCCCAGATGGGCGTCGCCTTCAAGCACGAAGTCACCGAAGAAGCGCAGGTCCAGACCACGGGTCGGCGGTTGGCTGAACAGTTTGCCGAGGGCCGGCAGGTTGTGTTCGTGGCCGATCACGCAGAGCAAATCGCCAATTTCAAGGGTCGTACTGCCCGACGGGTGGAGCAGTTGCTGGCCGCGAAACAGCGCGGCGATACGCGTCCCTTCGGGCATTTTCAGTTCTCGCAACGCGGCACCGATGCACCAGTTTTGTGCATCCAGACGGTACACAAACAACTCCCACTCACTGGTCACGTGAACCTCAAGGGCTGCGCGGGAGATGGGGGCCAGGTCGGGCGGTACGGTCACTTTCAGCAGTTTGGCGACCCACGGCAGGCTGGTGCCCTGCACCAACAGGGAGACCAGCACGATAAAGAACGCGAGGTTGAAATACAGCTGCGCATTCGACAGCCCGGCCATCAGCGGGAACACGGCAAGAATGATCGGCACCGCGCCGCGCAGCCCGACCCATGAAATAAAGGCTTTTTCACGGGAGTGGAAGGCTTTGAAGGGCAGCAGGCCCACGAGCACGGACAACGGGCGGGCGAACAGGATCATCCACAACGCCAAGGCCAGTGCCGGGACCGCGATGGGCAGCAAGTCGTGAGGCGTGACCAGCAAACCCAGCACCAGGAACATGCCGATCTGTGCCAGCCAGGCCATGCCGTCGAGCATGTGCAAAATGCCGTGGCGGCTGCGGATCGGGCTGTTGCCAATCACCAGACCACACAGGTACACCGCGAGAAAGCCGCTGCCGTGCAGGGCGTTGGTGAGGGCAAACACCACCAGGCCGCCCGCTACCACCAGAATCGGGTACAGGCCGTTGGCCAGGTTTATGCGGTTGACCAGTTGCAGCATCATCCAGCCGCCCGCCAGACCGATGGTGCAGCCAATGCCGAACTCACGCAGCAAATTGAGCAGCAAACTCCAGTGCAGGCTGGTTTCGCCGCTGGCCAGCATGTCGATCAGGGTCACGGTGAGGAACACGGCCATCGGATCGTTACTGCCGGATTCGATCTCCAGGCTGGCCGACACCCGCTCGTTCAGCCCTTTGCCGCCCAGCAGGGAGAACACCGCCGCGGCATCGGTGGACCCGACGATGGCGCCGATCAGCAAGCCTTGAATCAGGTTCAGGTTGAACAGCCAGGCGGCCATCAGCCCGGTCAGCCCGGTGGTAATCATCACCCCGACCGTGGCCAGCGATAACGCGGGCCAGAGCGCAACGCGGAAACTGGAAACCCGGGTTCGCAAGCCGCCATCGAGCAGGATCACCGCCAGCGCCAGGTTGCCCACCAGATAGGCCGTCGGGTAGTTATCAAAAATGATGCCGCCGCCGTCGACGCCAGCAGCCATGCCCACGGCCAGAATGATCACCAGAATCGGGATCCCCAGGCGGGAAGACAGGGAACTCACCAGAATGCTTGCACCCACCAGCAACGCGCCGATCAAGAACAGGCTGTTGATGGTCGTCGCATTCAAAGGCAGTACTCCAGAAAACTCAAAGGCAGGGCGCATACCGATCTAGCAGTTTGCGTGCCAGCGATTCTAACCTGCGCGATTGCCGGGCTGTCAAAAAGGTTTTGTGAAAGCACGGCCGAGGGTTTGTAGCAGAGATTGGCGCCGTTCTTTTAGAAATTTAGGAATCCTCCTACAAAGGCTATGACGGTGTATCCGTTAGCGTTTACCTCCTTTGCCGAGGGGTGGCTTCATGATGAGGCGCACCCTCAGTTTCTGAGGAACCAAGGATGTCCACCGTTAGCCGCCAAACCCGCTTCCAGCTGACCCTCATGGGCAGCGACCAGCCCTTTTCGGTGCTGGCATTCAAAGGCGAAGAGGCCATCAGCGAGCCCTTTTCCTTTGACATTCAACTGGTCAGTGAGCAGGCCAGTCTTGACCTCGAAACCCTCTTGCACCAGCCCGCATGGCTCTCGTTTGGCCCCGGTCACGGCATTCATGGCCAGATTGAGCGCATCACCCGCGCCAGTACCGGCAAGCGCCTGACCCATTACCGCCTGACCCTGGTCCCAAGCCTTGCGTACCTCGCGCATCGCACCAACCACCGGATTTTCCAGCAGATGAGCGTGCAGCAGATCATCCGGCAGGTGCTTGAAGAGCACGGCCTGTTCAGTGACGTCTATAGCTTTGCCGGGTTCTCGGAGTACCCGCCTCGCGACTATTGCGTGCAATACGGCGAGTCGGACCTGCACTTCATCCAGCGGCTGTGTTTTGAGGAGGGTTTTCACTATTACTTCAGGCATTCGCCTGACAGGCATGAGCTGGTATTCGGCGATAAACAACAGGCCTTTACCCCGCTCAAAATGCCGACCCCTTACGTGCCAGGCAATGGCCTGGTTGCGCAAGGCCCTGTCGTCCATGACTTTCAGATGAGCCTGCAAGCCTGCACCAACCGCACGTTTACCCGCGATTACGACTTCGACAAAGCCGGGCGCACCCTTGAGGCAGACAGCCATTCGCCCTCCAGCATGCGCCCGCTGGAACGCTACACCTACCCCGGCCGCTTCACCCGCGATCAAGAAGGCCAGCGTCATAGCCTGCGCACGCTGGAGCGCCATCAGGCCCAACACTGCGTGGTCAGCGGCCAGAGCGATCAGCCCGCCTTGCTCAGCGGGCATTTTCTGACCCTCAGCGAGCACCCGACCCCTGCAAACAACGCACAGTGGCTGCTGACCCGCGTGCGGCATGAAGGCCACCAGCCGCAAGTGCTGGAAGAAGCGGCGCCCGCCGCCGACGAAGGGTTTCAGGGCTATCGCAACACCTTTGAAGGAACGCCGGAGATCGGCACCTTTCGTGCCCCGACGGTGTACGAAAAGCCGCGCATTTTCGGCAGTCAGACCGCCCGCGTCACCGGCCCGGCTGGCGAAGAAATCCATTGCGACCCGTATGGCCGGGTGCGGGTCAAATTCCATTGGGACCGCAGCCCCGTCACCGATGAACGCAGCAGTTGCTGGCTACGGGTTTCGTCGAGCTGGGCCGGGGCGCACTATGGCGGCGTCAGCGTGCCGCGGGTCGGCATGGAAGTGCTGGTGGACTTCGTCAACGGCGACCCGGACTGCCCGATCATTTCCGGGTGCCTGGCCAACAGCCTCAACCCGTTACCGCTGGACTTGCCGGCCAACAAGAGCCAAAGCGTGTTCCGCAGCCGCAGCACCCCCGGCGGCGACGGATACAACGAACTGCGCATCGAAGACCGCCAAGGCCAGGAGCTGATCTACCTGCATGCGCAGCGTGACCTTGAGCAACACATCAAACACGACAGCCGCTTGCAGGTCGACGGCCAGCGCAGCGAAACCGTGACCGGCAACAGCATCAGCGTGCTCCAGGCCGAAGAACAGCGCACCGTCAGCGCGGACCGCAAAGTGCAGATCCTGGGCAGCGATCATCTGCACATTGCAACCAGTGCCCATACCCGTGCCGGACAGAGCGTGCTGGCCGAAGCCGGGCAGGAAATCCACCTCAAGGCGGGCGCCATGGTGGTGCTGGAAGCGGGCGCAGCGCTGACGCTGAAGGCGGGCGGGCAGCATATCGTCATCAGTGCGGCGGGGATTTATTGCAGTTCGCCCATCCAACTGGGAGGCGTGCCAATACCGGGCACGCCGGCGATGCCGTTAACACCGGGCGCGGTGGAGGTCTTGCACAGTGTTGAGCTGGACCCGGCGACCCAGATACAGGCGTTGAACCTCAAGGCACCGGCGTGTCCGCAGTGCGAAACCTTGAAAAAGACCGTTGCAGTGGGAGGCGCTCATGCTGACGCCTGACGCCTTGCCTCGCGACCTGCCTTGGCAGCGCAATGCCTATTTGTTTCTGGACGGTATCAGTGTGAGCAACCTACGCGTCCGGTTGCACGAGTGGTTCGACGCGCCGGATTTCCAGCTGTTGTATGCCAACACACCGCTGGCGTCCTGCAATGCCGTTTCTCCCTGCCTGGTTACGCTCAACGGCCTGCAAACGTCGGGCTTGCAGCCTTATTTCAAGCAGATTGCTGAAGAATGGGGCTACCTGATTTTCAGCCAGGCCAGCGCCTATGAGGTCATCTGTCATTTGCGCGCGCTGCTCAATGCGCAGTACCCGCAAGGGCCGAATGTCTGGTTGCGGGTGGCTGACCCCGCCGTGATGCACGCCTTGCTCACCCATGCCGCCAGCGCGCACACGCCACACATGTTCGGCCCGATGGAGCAGGTGGTGCTGCCGGATGTGGTCAGCGATGCGTGGCACCACCATGTGCGCAACGGTGATCTGCCTCAGCCCTTGGGGCCTCAACCGTATGCGCTGTGTGATCGCCAGGTGGCCTTGCTTGATGAGGTTCGTCTGCGGGCTACCTGGATCAACCTGCATCAGCACGTGCGTGGAACATTCCCGCATGCGCCGATCGGTCAGGACGCGCCAGCGCGCTGGGCGTGGATTCGCCAAATCACCGAGGAGGCGTATGGGTTGGGATTCAGCAGTGAACACGACATCTGCCTGTACGCCAACGTGCAAGTGTTATTAGGGCATGACGGGGTGACACAGCATCCCGACATCGTCGAATTGCTGACCCGACCGTCCTCGCTCACGCCTGCCCAGCGCATTACACACGCCGCCGAACTGGCGCTCGCTCGCAGCCACTGCGTTGAGGACCTCACGGCATGAGCGCAGGGCGAGATAAAGCCCATACCCTTGGTGCTGGCAGGCCTATGTCCCCTGTTGGGTGAAGGCGACAGTGCATCCCGAGATTAAACAACAAGGGTTCAAACAGGCGGCGAAGGCGCTGGAGGTTGATGGGGTAGAGAGCCAAGTCGCAGGGTTAACCCTCCGGTTTGGAGTACGGGCTCGTCATGAGGTGAGGGCCTGCGGCAGCAGTCAAAAAGGGTGATTTAAATGAATGAAGATCGATATGAGCACACACCGCGCGCGGGCGACCATGCTAAAGCCGCTGATTGTGAAATGTTGTTTCTAGCGCCCAAGCCGGTTCCAACGGGGTTTACGCCCTTTAGTATTCAGAAGATAAATCGACACACGAGTGATGTGTTTATAGATGTGGGACCTGGCGTCCGTAATTTCGAGTTTGAGTTTCGACTGGCTGCGGGATTCTTAGTGAGTGTGGCTTTAATTTTTACGATTTTGAATGTGATTATTTCTTTAGGCGCTTACGCCCAAGGGCATGGTTTCAGGCGTGTGCTGATCGATAACGTTAACAATGCCTATGTGCTGGGGGGTGCAGGGTTCCTGTTGATCGCCGTTGGGATGTTTCTCTATAAGTGGGTCAAACGCGATATGACTCATCCCTGCATGCGTTTTAATCGCCAGCGCCGCGAAGTGGCGTATGCGCCCAAACACGGCCAGCCGCCGTTTATCGTGCCGTGGGAGGAAGTGGTTGCCGGGGTTACGTTCAGCCGGACTGTCAATGAACACGTAAAGGTGACTGCTTCGTTGATGATCGGATTGCATGACCGCGCCAGTGGCGCCCTGCAATGGATGAGCATTCCCAGGGATAACCTGAAACTGGCGATCAGCGAGTGGGAAGCACTGCGGGTTTATATGGAAGAAGGGCAGCTGCGGGGGATGCGGGACACGTTGTTGACGGATGAAGCATGCACCCCCGGCACTGTTGCCCACTTCCATCAGTGCCGCCGGGTATACCGCGACACCCACTCGGCGCTGGCGTACTGCTTTGGATTTTTGATGGTTCAGTGGTGTAGCGGCTGGACCTTGCCCTGCCGACTGGCTCAATGGCTAAAAACGCGGCCCAAGGCGACGTTTCCGAAGTCCATTGTTGAATGGTCGACATCACTCCCACCGAAACACCATGCCAAGCCCAGCGCCGAGTTGCTGCAAAAAAGTGCGCAGGTGCACGAGGCCTATGGCAAGGGCATAAACGTGCTGGGGTATTTCAATATTGAAGTCCCGGATCGGGTTTGATTAACGACTGAGTCGTTCATATGGTTGAGATTTGTCCTGCATAAAACTCGGAACAGGATGATGTTTCGGCGCTGTGGAAGGGAGCAATGTCGCCGCTTTCATTCGTCTGGAACTCCCCTATGACACAGGACACAGCACTCGCGGGCGTTAAGCCCGCCGAGTTTCATGTGATGTCGATCAAAAAGTTCATCTTCATGTACGCCATCACCATGGGGTGGTACTTGATAATTTGGTTCTATGTGCAGTGGAGGCAGTACAAGCGTTCGACCGGCGTTAATGTGTGGCCTGCCTTCAGAAGTGGTATCGGTTTGTTGTATGTTTTTTCACTCTTCAGCAAAGTGCAGCGCGCACTCGTTGAGTCCGGTCGCGACTATGAGTGGTTTCCGACCGCCCGCGCCATCGTGCTGTTTACCGCTTGGATCGTCTCGAACGCCACCCTGTTGATGGAGCCGGAACCCGTCCTGTTTGTGCTTCACGCAGGGGTGTTGGCGCTCTGCTGCTGGGGACTGGCAGGGGCTCAGAAGGCGATCAATTTTCTGCACAACGACCTTCAAGGCAAACAGAACCAGGCACTGAGTCTTGGCGAAAGCGTGTGCGCAGTCGGTGGGGGCGTTATGTGGGTGTTGTTGATCGTGACGTCGTCACTTGTGATTGACATGCCCATTGAATAAACGCACCTGCGGGATTGATTGATTGTTCGCAGGCCATAAAAAACCGGGCACCTTCACAGGTGCCCGGTTTTTTTCAGCTGACGGTTACGGCATCAACCGATGGTCATCAAGCTGGCGTTACCCCCCGCTGCAGCGGTGTTGACGCTCAGAGCGCGCTCGATCACCAGGCGTTCCAGTGCGATGTTGGTTTCGCCTTGGGACAGACCTTGCACACCGACGATAGCGCCCGCACGTTTGGCCACTTGCTGGCACACATCGCGCAATTGGTCGCAGTCGCCATGGTGCAGCACGGCATCGAACACCACCTCGTCCTTGGTCCAGTCAGCGACCTGTTTGATGCGTGCCTGTACTTCTTTGGGCAGGCGGGTCAGCAAGGCTTTGGCCAATTCGCTGTCCGGCACGACCGCCGAGCTGCCCACGGCCAGAACGCCAGCCAGTTGAGTCAGCAGGTCGCTTTCAGTGTCGGCCAGGCACAGCACGTGTTCGCGCGGCAGGATGGCGTAGCTGTTGCGCTCGCCCGTCGGGCCATTCAGCAGGCGGGTAATACCGCTTTGCGAATGGGCGGCGAACTCGCTGCACAGTTCGGCCAAGGCCGCTTGCTGATTGTTTTGTGCCCAGCTTTGCAGCGCTTTGAGGGGTTTGCTCAAGGCTTCGCGGGCCTGGGTGTCTGGCGCGCTGATGGCGTCAACTTTCGCGAACGATTGCTCAATGGCATCGGCCGGACGGGTCGACAGCAGGCGGAACAGGTACAACGGGCCACCGGCTTTCGGGCCAGTGCCTGACAGGCCTTCACCACCGAACGGTTGCACGCCGACCACGGCGCCGACGATGTTGCGGTTCACGTAGACGTTGCCCGCATTGACGCTGTTGACCACTTTGGCGATGGTCTCGTCGATGCGCGTGTGTACACCCAGCGTGAGGCCGTAGCCCGACGCGTTGATTTGCGCGATCAGGTTGTCGAGGTCTTTGCGCTTGTAGCGAACCACGTGCAACACCGGGCCGAAGATTTCGCGCTCCAGCTCGTCAAAGCTTTCGAGTTCAATCAGGGTCGGCATGACGAAGGTGCCACGCTTGCACTCTTCGATGTCGGCAATGGCCATCTGGTACACGTTGCGGCCCTTGTCGCGCATGCCCTGGATGTGTTTTTCGATGCCGGCTTTGGCTTCGGCGTCGATCACCGGGCCAATGTCCACGCACAGGCGCTCAGGGTTGCCCATGCGCGATTCGGCCATGGCACCTTTGAGCATTTCGATGACGCGATCAGCCGAATCTTCCTGCAAGCACAAGACACGCAGCGCCGAACAACGCTGACCGGCACTGTCGAAGGCCGAAGACACCACGTCGATGACCACTTGTTCGGTCAGCGCCGAGGAGTCGACGATCATGGCGTTCTGGCCACCCGTTTCAGCGATCAGCGGGATTGGACGGCCTTGGGCATCCAGACGGCCCGCGATGTTGCGTTGCAGCAGACGGGCGACTTCGGTGGAGCCGGTGAACATCACGCCTTTGACGCGATCGTCGCCGACCAGACGGGCACCCACGGTTTCGCCACGGCCCGGCAGCAGTTGCAAGACGCCTTCCGGGATACCGGCTTCCAGCAGGATGCGCACTGCTTGTGCCGCCACCAGCGGCGTTTGCTCGGCAGGTTTGGCGAGTACCGGGTTACCGGCAGCTAGCGCGGCAGCCACTTGACCGCTGAAAATGGCCAGCGGGAAGTTCCACGGGCTGATGCACACCACTGGGCCCAGTGGGCGGTGGGCATCATTGGTCAGGTCGTTGCGTGCCTGTACGGCGTAGTAGCGCAAGAAGTCGACGGCTTCGCGGACTTCAGCGATGGCGTTGGCGTAGGTCTTGCCCGCCTCACGTGCCAACAGGCCCATGAGTGGCTGGATCTCGGCTTCCATCAAGTCAGCAGCACGTTCCAGAATGGCCGCGCGTTCGGCGGGCGGGGTGGCCTGCCAGATCGGCGCAACGTTCAGGGCGCACTGGATCGCGTTGTCGGCGTCTTCAACCGTGGCTTCCTGCACGTGGCCAACCACGTCACGCAGATCGGACGGGTTGAACACAGGGGCCGGGGTTTCAGTGCTGGACGCGCAACCGAGCATCGGCGCGGCTTTCCAGTCATTGTGGGCAGTGGCCAGCAAGGCGCAGGACAGCGACGCCAGGCGGTGTTCGTTGGCCATGTCGATGCCGCTGGAGTTGGCGCGTTCGCTGCCATAGAGGTCGCGTGGCAACGGGATGCGCGGATGTGGCAAGCCGAAGCCACCTTCCTGCGCAGCCATTTGCTCGATCTGCGCGATCGGGTCGGCCACCAGCTCCTGAATCGAAATGCTGTGGTCGGCAATGCGGTTCACGAACGAGGTGTTGGCGCCGTTTTCCAACAGACGACGCACCAGATACGCCAGCAATGTTTCGTGGGTGCCGACCGGTGCGTACACGCGGCAAGGACGGTTCAGCTTGCCTTCGGAGACTTTGCCCACCACTTGCTCGTACAGCGGTTCGCCCATGCCGTGCAGGCATTGGAACTCGTACTGTCCGGGGTAATAGTTCTGACCCGCGATGTGGTAAATGGCCGACAGTGTCTGGGCGTTGTGGGTTGCGAATTGCGGGTAGATGGCTTCTGGCACGGCCAGTAGTTTTTTCGCGCAGGCAAGGTACGACACGTCGGTGTACACCTTGCGCGTGTAGACCGGATAGCCTTCCAGGCCTTCCACTTGGGCGCGTTTGATTTCGCTGTCCCAGTAGGCGCCTTTTACCAGGCGGATCATCAGGCGATGACGGCTGCGGCGTGCCAGATCGATGACGTAGTCGATCACGTACGGGCAGCGCTTCTGGTAAGCCTGAATCACGAAGCCGATGCCGTTCCAGCCCGCCAGTTGTGGTTCGAAGCACAGACGCTCCAGCAGATCGAGCGACAGCTCAAGGCGATCGGCTTCTTCGGCGTCGATGTTCAGGCCGATGTCATATTGCTTGGCCAGCAAGGTCAGCGACAGCAGGCGCGGGTACAGCTCGTCCATCACACGCTCGTACTGGGCGCGGCTGTAACGCGGGTGCAGGGCCGACAGCTTGATCGAAATGCCAGGGCCTTCATAAATGCCGCGGCCATTCGACGCTTTGCCGATGGAGTGGATCGCCTGCTCGTAGGACGCGAGGTATTTTTGCGCGTCAAGCTCGGTGAGTGCTGCCTCACCCAGCATGTCGTAGGAATAACGGAAGCCTTTGGCCTCAAAGCGCGTGGCGTTGGCCAGGGCTTCAGCGATGGTTTCGCCGGTTACAAACTGTTCGCCCATCAGGCGCATGGCCATGTCGACGCCCTTACGGATCATCGGCTCGCCGCTTTTACCAATGATGCGGCTCAGGGAGGAGGTCAGGCCTGCTTCGTTGTGGGTCGAGACCAGTTTGCCGGTCAGCAACAGGCCCCAGGTCGCGGCGTTGACGAACAGCGACGGGCTGTTGCCCAAGTGCGGGTGCCAGTTGCCGGTGCTGATCTTGTCGCGAATCAGCGCGTCGCGGGTGCCTTTGTCCGGGATGCGCAGCAGCGCTTCGGCCAGGCACATCAGGGCCACACCTTCCTGAGACGACAGGGAGAACTCTTGCAGCAGGCCCTGAACGATGCCTGCACGGCCGCCGGCGCTTTTCTGATTGCGCAGTTTTTCGGCAATCGAGGCTGCCAGGGTTTGCGTGGCTTCGGACATTGGTGCAGGCAGACGGGCCTGTTCAATCAGCATCGGCACCACTTCGGGTTCCGGGCGACGATAAGCCGAAGTGATCGCGGCGCGCAGTACGGACTGTGGCAGGATGCTTTCTGCGAACTCCAGGAAGCACTGGTGAGCGTGATCGGTTTGCACGTCGTCGGCGTCATCGCTGGCCGCGCCAGGGATACCGCTCAACTCGGTCAGGGTTGCACCACCCTCGAGTTTTTCCAGGTAATTGAAGATTGCCTGCTTGATCAGCCAGTGGGGCGTGCGATCAATCGAAGTCGCGGCGGCCTTCAGGCGCTCGCGGGTCGGGTCATCAAGTTTGACCCCAAGGGTGGTGGTAGCCATATTTTTATCCTCATGGGTGCCGCATTTGCGCGGCAGCAGCTGGCGGCAAGATTAGCTCCGCGCACAACGAGGTGCAACCTAGTGCAACCCGTTTTTTTGAGGATTGTTCGACACTTCGTCAGGAATTTTCCTTGGCTGGATTTTTTTGCACAGCGTTGGTGCTTTTTCTTTGCTTATGTGCGGTTCTTGCTCCGAAAAGGAGCAAAAAAACCGAATTGAGATGAAAAGGCGACAAGGTGCAACTTGTCAGACAAAAACTGGTTGCACCTGATTTGCTTTGTTGCATAGCATTCGCCGCTAAGGTGCAACCGCTTCACTGTTTGGTTCATCGGCTGATGATTTTCCTGGGGAAACGTCAGTTATAAATGCGCGGCTATGTTCTTCGTCTCAAACAGGACGTTTGTGAGCGTCCCACCAGACCGCTGCTAAACATAAAAACAATGCCAGGGCTTAATTCAATGAGTGTTAGTAACCCAACCCTGATCACGTTCGTGATCTATATCGTGGCAATGGTGCTGATTGGCTTCATGGCCTATCGCTCCACCAATAACCTGTCTGATTACATTCTTGGCGGCCGTAGTTTGGGTAGCGTTGTGACGGCATTGTCCGCTGGCGCCTCCGACATGAGCGGCTGGTTGTTGATGGGTTTACCGGGTGCGATTTATGTTTCCGGCCTGTCGGAAAGCTGGATTGCCATCGGTCTGGTGACCGGGGCCTACCTGAACTGGCTGTTTGTGGCAGGTCGCCTGCGGGTACAGACCGAGCACAACGGCGATGCACTGACCCTTCCGGATTACTTCGCCAGCCGTTTTGAAGACAAGAGCGGCCTGCTGCGGATCATCTCTGCCATCGTGATTCTGGTGTTCTTCACCATCTACTGTGCTTCCGGCATCGTGGCCGGTGCCCGCCTGTTCGAAAGCACCTTCGGCATGCCGTACGAAACCGCACTGTGGGCGGGCGCTGCAGCGACCATCGCCTACACCTTCGTCGGCGGTTTCCTGGCGGTCAGCTGGACGGACACCGTTCAGGCCACCCTGATGATTTTCGCGTTGATCCTGACGCCCATCATTGTGCTGTTGGCGACCGGCGGCGTGGATACCACCTTCCTGGCGATCGAAGCGCAAGACCCAAGCAACTTCGACATGCTCAAAGGCACGACCTTCATCGGCATCATCTCGCTGATGGGCTGGGGTCTGGGTTACTTCGGCCAGCCGCACATTCTGGCGCGCTTCATGGCTGCCGACTCCGTGAAATCGATCGCCAAGGCGCGTCGCATTTCCATGGCCTGGATGATCCTGTGCCTGGCCGGTACGGTTGCCGTGGGCTTCTTCGGTATCGCTTACTTCTCGGCACACCCTGAAGTGGCTGGTCCCGTGACCGAAAACCCTGAGCGTGTATTCATTGAGCTGGCCAAGTTGCTGTTCAACCCATGGATTGCTGGTGTGTTGCTGTCGGCTATTCTGGCTGCCGTGATGAGCACCTTGAGCTGCCAGTTGCTGGTATGTTCCAGCGCCCTGACCGAAGACTTCTATAAAGCCTTCCTGCGTAAAAATGCTTCGCAGAAAGAACTGGTGTGGGTCGGTCGCGCCATGGTGCTGGTGGTTGCGTTGATCGCCATCTTACTGGCGGCCAACCCTGACAACCGCGTTCTGGGCCTGGTGAGCTACGCATGGGCAGGCTTCGGTGCCGCGTTCGGCCCCGTGGTTCTGATCTCTGTGCTGTGGAAAGGCATGACCCGTAACGGCGCATTGGCCGGTATTGTGGTCGGCGCTGTCACGGTTATCGTGTGGAAGCACTTCGAATTGTTGGGCCTGTACGAGATCATCCCGGGCTTCATCTTCGCCAGCATCGCCATTCTGGCGGTCAGCTCCATGGGCAAAGGCCCAAGCAGCAAGATGATTGAGCGCTTTGATGCTGCCGAGAAAGACTTCAAGCTGAACCAATAAGTCCATCGAGCTTTTGCTCAAGTGTCGACACCTGAAAAACCGCCTCTCTGGAGGCGGTTTTTTTTGCAGTGGGCTTTGCGGATAAGGCGCACAGACCGGCTTGCCGTATGAAAAATCCGGGTGACTGCCGGGAAGCGTCTGAGACTGTTTTTGCCCGAATGATCTCGACTAGCCTCTCATCAGCGCTCGCTTTTGAGCGCCTTCATTCAGGAGTTAGCAGATGAGCACTAAAGTACTTCGCGGTGATATTTCACTTCATAAAATACCGTTTCAGTTTCAACGCCATTACGTTTGGACGATCCAGCTATTTATTCTCCAGGCTGACGGTGTTCGAAAGCAGATTGGTTTTATCAGTGAGCCCACCTCCATCAGGGAACCGTGGGATTTTGCGTTTCATTTCGACGATGACCATGTCCCTGAAAGCGTTGCACACTACGTCATTCGCGTAGAGGTGCTCGATGGAAGTGCGCTGGTTGCAGATGCGGATCACAGTTTCTCGGCTGCCTGGCAAAACGATGCCCCAAGCACGCAACATCTGGTGCTGGAGCCTCAGGCGATTTGACCTGCTAAACCGTCTGGCACTGTATTGGGCATAACGCCTGACGGTAGGGGCTGCACAGGGTAAACTTCGCCCCCTGCGCAGGAGCAACCATGAACTATCGTCACGCCTTCCACGCCGGCAACCATGCTGACGTCCTTAAACATATTGTTTTGACCCGCCTCATCGCCTTGATGTCGCGTAAAGAGCAGCCCTTTGCCTACCTGGATACCCATGCGGGCATTGGTCTGTACGACCTTCAAGGGGATCAGGCCACTCGCACCGGCGAGTACCTGGAGGGCATTGCACGCCTGTGGGGGCAGAAAGACTTGCCCGCCGTGACAGCGGATTACATGCACGTGCTGCACAAGATGAACCCGGACGGTGAGTTGCGTTACTACCCGGGTTCGCCTGAATTGGCGCGGCGTTTGACCCGCTCTCAGGACCGCGTGTTATTGAACGAGAAACACCCGCAAGATGGTGTGTTGCTCAAAGACAACATGAAGGGCGATCGCCGCGTTGCGGTGCATTTGGGTGAAGGCTGGCACGTGCCGCGTGCGCTGCTGCCCGTGGCCGAAAAGCGCGGACTGATGCTGATTGATCCGCCGTTTGAAAAGCTCGACGAAATGAAACGCTGCGCAGAGTCGCTCAAAGATGCCATCAGCCGGATGCGTCAGACCGTTGTCGCGATCTGGTACCCGATCAAGGACAAGCGTCAGCTGCGTCGTTTTTATCAGGACCTGGCGGGTTCAGGCGCGCCGAAGCTCTTGCAGGTGGAGTTGTTTGTCCACCCGCTCGACACGCCCAATAGCCTCAATGGCTCGGGCTTGGCGATTGCCAACCCGCCTTGGGGTCTGGAAGAAGAGCTGCGCGAGCTGTTGCCGTGGTTGGCCAAAAAACTGGGGCAAACCCAGGGCGGCTGGCAGATGGAATGGTTGATCGCGGAGTAGGTCATTGCCCGACCGCACTGATGGCTGGGGCGGCGGAATCGAATCGCCGCCTCCCGCTGCGTGAGGCGGCGTCGTGTTGCGGTGCGCGCGTTGTAGCCCTTTAAATCGGGCAGGTCACGCCTGTGCCGCCAATCCCGCAATAACCCTCAGGGTTTTTGGCCAGGTATTGCTGGTGATAAGCCTCGGCAAAGTACACCGTCGGGGCCTTATCGATTTCAGTGGTGATGGTGCCTTTACCTGCTTTGGTCAGTTCGGCCAGGTAGGCCTCTTTGCTGGCCTTGGCGACTGCGAGTTGTTCAAGCGTGGTGCAATAGATCACCGAACGGTATTGGGTGCCGATGTCGTTGCCCTGGCGCATCCCCTGAGTCGGGTCGTGCAGCTCCCAGAACATTTTCAGCAGTGCTTCATAGCTGACCTTGTCCTGATCGTAGACCACCAGCACGACTTCAGTGTGGCCAGTCAGGCCCGAGCACACTTCTTCGTACGTCGGGTTGGGGGTCGAGCCGCCCGCATAGCCCACGACGGTGCTGACCACGCCATTTTTTTGCCAGAACTTGCGTTCCGCGCCCCAGAAACAACCCAGGCCGAAAATGGCAAAGCCGACATTGCCAATAAAAGGGCCCAGCAGCGGGGTGTTTTCGAACACGAAATGCTTTTCGGGCAGCACCATAGGCGTTTCACGGCCCGGCAGGGCTTGTTCAGGGGTAGGTAGCACGTTTTTATTCACCAGGATTTCCGAGCGCAAGACCATGTTTCAAGCCCTCTCAGTCAGTTTGTAAAAATGTAGACCGCCAGTGTGCCCGAGTGTTGCGGCGCTGTCAGTCCAGAGGGCCACGCGGGTAGCGTTTGAGTTTTTCCACCAGTTCGCTGCCAGGAATCGGTCGGTCAAACAGGTAGCCCTGGCCCACATCGCAGCGATGGCGGCGCAAGAAGGCCAGTTGCTCGGCGGTTTCAATGCCCTCGGCCACGACTTTGAGCTTGAGGTTGTGCGCCATGGCGATCACGGCTGAGGTGATTTCCATGTCGTCCTGGTTGTCCGGGATCTCATTGATGAAGCTGCGATCGATCTTGATGATGTCGATCGGGAATTTCTTCAAGTAGCTGAGCGATGAGTAGCCCGTACCGAAATCGTCCATGGCCAGGGTCAGGCCCAGTTTTTTCAGTTGGTCGAGCTGCAGGTGAGTGTCTTCGGTGGCTTCGAGCAGCAGGCCTTCGGTCAGTTCCAGCTCCAGCAAACGCGCGGGCAGTTGTTCTTCCTTGAGGATGCTGGCAATCGAGGCAACCAGGTCGGGGTCGGAAAACTGCTTGGGCGACAGGTTAATGGCGACTTGCAGGTTGCCCAGGCCTTCGGCGCTCAACTGCTTGCTCATGCGGCAGGCCTGACGTGCAATCCACTTGCCGATAGGGATGATCAGGCCGGTTTCTTCGGCCACGCTGATGAACTGGTCAGGGCGGATCATGCCGCGCTCCGGGTGGTTCCAGCGCAGCAACGCTTCCATCCCCAGCAACCGGCCTGTGCGCAGGCACAGTTTGGGCTGGTAAAAGACGTCAAGCTCGTTTTGGGTCAGGGCGCGGCGCAGGTTGTTTTCGACGAACAGCTTGTAGCTGGCTTCGGCGTTCAGCGCTTCGGTAAACACCTGAACCTGATGTTTGCCATTGGCTTTGGCTTTGTGCAGGGCAAGGCCTGCGTTACGCATCAAGGTTTGCGGGTCGCGGCCGTGCAGCGGTGCGCTGGCCACGCCTACCGAGCCGGTCACGCTGATTAACTGGTTGTCGACGAACATGGGTTTGTCGAGGGTCATCAACAACTGGCAGGCTATCTGCTGGCCGGCTTCAAGGTCCGTGTCGTCGAGCAACACCGCGAACTCATTACTGGCAAACCGCGCCAGACTGCCGCTAGGGCTCAGGCTATTGCGCAGGCGGCGTGCGAGGCTGATCAGCAGTTTGTCGCCGGTCTGGTGACCGAGGCTGTCGTTGATGCGTTTGAAATTGTCGATGTCCACCAGCAGCAGGCAAAGCGGGGCATCATCGTGACGGTTGAAGCGTTCATCAAGGTTGCGAATGAAGGCGGGGCGATTGCCCAGATTCGTCAGGTTGTCGGTATAGGCCAGGCGCTCGATGCGCTGTTGGGCCAGTTTGGACTCGGTAATGTCTTCATAAATACCGATGTAATGCGTCAACTCGCGGTTGTCGCCGTAGACCTTGGAAATCGACAGTTGCCCCCAGTAGGGTTCCAGGTTTTTACGTCGGCTTTTGAATTCGCCTTGCCAACTGTTGCTTTTGCTCAGGCTTGATTGCGCGTCGAACAGCAGTTCGCTGAGGTTCTCCAGCGCGGGCAGCTCGGACAGTTTGTGACCCTGCACTTCTTCGGTGCTGTATTGGGTGATGGCTGTAAAACTGGGGTTTACGTACTCCACCACGCCATCGCAATTGACCAGCAAGAAGGCATTTGCGCTTTGTTCCACGGCCCGCTGGAACAGATGCAGCGCATTGGTGGCCGTGCGCCGGTTGTGGTTGTTGATGACCTGCGCGAACTGGTCGGCCAGCTCTCCGGCAAAGGCTATTTCATCGGCCTGCCACACGCGGGTGCTGCCTGTTTGCTCAAGGCACAGCACGCCCACCACCTGACCATCGATGCGGATACTGGCGTCGAGCATGGCGTTAACATCGCTCCGGCTGAGGCTGGCAGCCAGTTCGCGGGTGCGTGGGTCACGGGTGGCGTTTTGCGCGTCAATCGAGCGGCTGGTGTGCAGGGCTTCGAGGTAATCCGGGAAGTCGCTGGCATCGAAAATATCGTGGGCGACGTAGGCATTACTTTCGCGCTCGTAAGCGGAAATAGGCAGCAGGCGGTTGCCTTCGAGGTTCCACAGGCTGGCGCCGTCGATTTGATAGATGTCGCAGGCGCTGCGGGTGATCAGCTCCGCGGCTTCTTGCAGGGAGTTGTTCTGGCTATAACGATGGCGGGCCAGGCGCAGGATCAAGTCTTGCTGGGCGCGGACACGCTCCAGGTGCTGAAGTTGCTCTTGCTGGGCGCGCTGGTTGAGTTCAAGGGCAATCTGCAAGCGGGAGTTCTGGGTTTCGAGATCATCCAGCGGCACCGGGGGCGCGCTGTTGACGGCCGACTCAACCACCAGCAGGTAGCCACGTAACAGGTGCCGATTATGTTGTTTGTAGGCTTCGCCCAGTTCCATCAGGCTCAGCGCGCCCAAGGAGGTGTGCAGGGTGTAATGCACCACGTAATACGGGTTGACCCCCAACTGGAGTTGGATTGCGTCGTGCAACCGGTAGCGTGCTTGCGGTTCCATCAGGCTGGCATAAGGCGACCCCAGCAACGAACACAGCTCCACGGCCGGCAAGCCGAATTGGCGCTCGCAATTAGGGTCCAGGTAAAGCAGTGCCCAGCTGGCGTCATTAAGCCGCTCGAAACGCAGCATCCCGAGCCGGGAAGGCACAGGTAACTGCGTGACGACCTCGGCTGCCGCTCGCGGGACAGCATCGGGTTGGCTTTTCATCGGGAAACTCGCTTCACAAATGCTGTTTACGCATGGGCTGGCGCCTGTTACTGCGGTTTGAGCAAGGTTGCATCATGCTCACTGCGCTGACAAGTGAGCATGCAGGCTAAGTGCTATATGGGGTTATCGGCAGGCAGTCCCATTCCTGCATGCCGACTGTCGTACGTTTCAGATTTATGACTTTCACATCAGGGCGAGGGTCACGGATTCGATTTTTCTGCCTTTTTTATCGTGAAAGTCCACGGTTAACTGGTCCGCTTGCAGCGTCAGGCAAGCGAAATTGTCTTCGCTGATCATGCGGCTGGTCATTGAGACCTCATAAGCGCCGGCACTGTTGGTGGCCAAGGGGCGGTCGAAGATCAGGTTGTTGGCTTTGGCGTAGGGCAGCATTTTTGAGTTGCACAGCGGCGAAGAAACGATGCTGTGTACGAGGAAGTCAGGGTCTTGGCTATGCCGCAATTGGCTGGTCAACGAGCCATGAATATCGCCGGATACAAAAATGACGTTTTTGATCTTGTTGGTACGAATGGTCTCAAGAATACGTGTGCGCTGGGCTGAGTAAGCCTGCCAGCCATCGTCGCCATGTTTGTTTTGGTCGGGGAAGACCAGCACGCTGCTGACAATGAATTTCACGTTGGCCGGGCTCTGGATCAGCCATTTAAGTAACGCGTTTTCCTGCTCGACGCCCAGCATGCGTTTGTCGCTGCCCTTCAGTGTGCGCTGCGTGCGGCAATCCATGACAAACCAGTCGCTGTCGCCGTCGGCAAACGAGTACCAATAGCGCGATGCCTTTCGGTTGATGTGTCCGTCGGGCAGCCGCTCAAGCGCCGGGCCATGGCTGCACTGATAGATTTCATAAGCACGGATGGCATTTTGATAAAGCGCTTTGTCGGTGCTGCTTTGATTGGCGGGCCAGTTATCCTCGATTTCATGGTCATCGAGAATCATGTACGTCGGTGTGCCCGACATTAAGGTGCGGATGTGAGGCTGAGAAAAGGCGCAGCGGTATTTGTGCGCGATGGAGGGGTAATCACGGTCGGGCGCCACGATGTTCAAATCATCAACGTAGACCTGATCGCCGATCATCAGCAGCGCATCGAGCGGTTGGTGGGCTGACAGCGACTGAATCGCGCTGAAAATGGCGTCCCCGAGTTCGGGCGCAGACGGCACGCCCAAGGTGAGCCTGAGGTAGCGACAAGACCCCACGATATAACGACGTGCCCGATTGCGTTCGGTGCTTGCAGTCTTGAAGGTGTAAACGGTTTGTGGCCATTGCAGCGGTATCTTTGCCACGGTTTCGGCGGTGTGGTCGGGGTGCGTGGTGTTGAACCAGCCCGCTTGGTATTCGTAGGGCGTGTCGGCTTCAAGGTTGTCCAGCACCAGGGTGTCGGACATGTCGTAGGCGTCATCGAGCTTTGAATAAACACCCGAAGACCACAGCGGTTCGCCGCGTTTACGATGCCGAATGCCTGCGAAAACCGGGTCATCCTGGCTGGGGGCGCCGCGCAGAAAAATGCGCGCATGGTGAGCAGTGGTGTAGCCCAGAATCGGGCCGACAGTGGGTCCATTCACATCGAAATCCTTTCTGATGTTTAAAAAAATCTTTTTTTAAACATAGAAGTGGCCCCACGGGATGACCTGTCCGTGAGTTCGACGCGAACTGTAGGCCGCAGCGATCAGCGCCTGTGTGACCCTATCGATATGAACACCGCAAAACACAACTTCCAGCCCGGTGACTGGCGCAACCGGGCTGCTGGCGAGGCGTTACACAATGGAGTCTAAGTCCAGGAAATATGGCTTCCCGGCTGAAGCGACCTCCAAGTCATACCCCGTGAGCTGAGGGATCATCGCGATTTGCACCTGCACCTGGTTCTCGCGCTGGGCCATCCAGCGATCCAGCGTGGGTTGCAACTGGTCAGACTGCGCGGCGGTGCCGTAGACATCCTTAAGGGTCAGGTAACGATCGTTCTGGGTTTTGAGGCGTTGCAGGGCCGTGCCCAGCTTGCCGTACTCGCCTGAATAGTCGTTGACGGTCTGAATGTAGTCGGGCTCGTTATTGGCATACCCCTTGGTGTCGGCGGCTTCTCTGCTCTTGTTCAACACCTGTTTGCGCATGGTTTGCAGCGCCTCACTCACCAGCCTGTACTCACGGTTGGTGACCACCGTCTGACTGTCTTTCTCGGTTTGCTGCCAGCGCCGCAAGGTGGCCCATGAGAACGGGATGTAAGCGCCCGCCAAACTGTGATCCCCAAAACTCATGAACTGTTGGATTAAACCACCGCGCCAAGGAAGGTCCCCGTCCTTGGCCAGGGCGCGGGTGCAAGCGGCCTCTTCGATAGAGGCACAACCGGGGTTCCAGAGAATGGAAGATTTTTCCTCGGCGCCGAAACGCACGGGCATGAAGTGGTGCAACGTGCCGTGATGCTCATACGGTTTGCCGCCGACCCGCACCAGGCCTCCGACAAAAATCAAAATGGCCATCACCGGGTTGATCACAAACAGCGAAGCGAGCCCCGGAAGCCAGATGGTACGCCGGGCATTCATCCAGGGCGCGGGTACGCTGGGCACCACGTCGTCGTTGTTGACCATACGATGGTGAACCAGCGGCCTGGCGGCCTCGACGAAAGCCGCATCACCCGCGCGTGGCGCGCCGTAGGTGTAGAGGAGGATGTCGTACTGTTGCTCTTTATCGTTGCGCAAGGCCTCGGCGAGGATCAGTGCAATTGCCCCGCCCAAACTATGGCCGGTAATAACGATTTTTTGACCAGTGAAGAACTGAAGCAGATATTTTTGAATGAATTTTTTTAGCGCCTTGTAGGCATCGTAAAAACCGTGGTGAACATGACCTGTACCCTCTTCAAAAGGCACCTGTACAGCATCGGCATCACGCCACCAGTCTGACTTTTCAAGCGTGCCACGTATGCCGATCAGGATGATTTCATCATGGTGCGTGATATAGGCCTGGGTGCTTTTACCGCTCAGCCAGTACTTATTGTGATCGGTGAAAAAATGAAGATTGGCCGGATGCTCTTGCTCTTCTTCTTTCTCCGGCAAATTCATTTCATAAAGCGTGGGGTCGAAGGGCAGGATTTCGAAGCGTTTGGAGTAGGGCACCTCTTCATAAAGAGGGTAATAGCGGGTGACCGAAGATTGGTCTTTTTCGACCCTCCAGCTTTGGCGGAAGTTTGCCAGGGCATCCCCGAAAAAGTTGCCGACACTGGGGTTAAATTTGAATTCGACAGTATGAGTAGGCCTGACGGGCGGCTTTTGGCCGAAATCCGAATAACTCAGCCCGGCCATGATGGAGAGCTGATACAAATTCAAGGCGCTGAATTCATTCGCGGTTGAAAGCAGGGGCCTGAAGGCACGCAGAGGGCGAACTTCCAGCACGGTATGGCGATTAGGCATTAGCCCGACACCGTACAGGTCGGACGCGTCTTGCCCCGGCGATAACTGAGCCACTGCGTCAAGCAGTGCTTTTTTGGGCGGGTAGTGACGGTCAACCACCGGCGGTAAATGCGCGCCGTTTTTAACCAGGTCGCGAACCTCCACCTGAATGAAATTGCCGTCGTTCTTATTGGCAGGGTTGTGCTCGGTACGGAAGCCGTCTTTGTGGAAAAATTGGGTTTTTTCTGCTCGGACTTGGAGTTCGGTGATGGGGAGCGGGTAAGATTTTCTAATTTTCAGGTCGTTATACGTCACCTCACTGCCAGCGTAGGAAGTATCAAGGCATAAAATTACAGGGCCCTTATAACACTCTTTGATTTTCGCGAAACCCTCAGAATCCAGAGTGCCTCGGTATATTTGATCTGCACTATCTCTCAAGGTATAGCTCAGCCCTGCATAGGCATCTCCCTTCCCTTGTTCGTCAACGAGTTGAAAACTTACCCAGTTTTCTTTCAAAGGACACGCGAGCATATCCGCACTGAATACGGGTTCTTCCCAATCGGTTTTTTTTTCGTATGTACTCATAACGAGCATCCTTATTCAGTGCAATTGGGATAGACAGAGCAATCACGACCATCGGGCATTTTGAATTTTTTGAATTGCGGCGGAGTCACACACAGCTCTTCTATATCCCTACCCCAATTTCCTTTGCAGGGTTTCCAGCCAGCGGCTGTCTTAATCCAGTAGCGGTTAAAATAAGGCTCTTCCTCCTTCGCCACACTTAACACCAACTTGACTGTCGAGTCCGCCAACAGATCGCGATGCAAGCGGCCGCCAATCATGCGTTTTTCCATATCGCCGTTTGTATTCAAGGCTCTGCACATCGGGATTTTTACGATGTAGCGATATGGGCCCATAGTTCTGAATAACCACTGGCATTGCCCTTTGAACACTTGAACTACGGGCGTTTGTTCTGAGGGTTCGTCTGAAACAGAAAAACTGGCTGTTTCTTGTCCCATATCTAATTCGCGGGGCCCCCATTGCCCCTCAATAGTCAGCTTCAGCCCTCGCAGTACCATCGAGCAGCCATGGTCGTCATCGGTCAGTGGGACTTTGAACTCAACTTGATGGGCTGTTTTGGGTTGCTCCGGCTTGAAAAACAGGCTGCCTGTCGTGAACGCTTCGCCGGTGGGGGCGATGCAGGTTTCACCGGGCGCGGGTTTGTAGTTGGCAGTGCCCGTCACCGTAAAGTTTTCAGGCACGTCAGCCTGAAAGGTGAAGGTTTTGGGTGGGGTCATTGAGCAGCCCGACATCACCAAAGCCAAAGCGCCCAGGCACACAACCTGCCCCCATTTGATGGTGGGCATCAGCGGCTTCCCATTTGGCGTGTTTACATGTTTATTCATTTTTTAATGTCCTTATTCAGTGCAGTAGGGGTAAATAGTGCAGTCACGACCATCAGGCATTTTGAAGTTTTTAAATTGCGGGGGACTTACGCACAATTCTTCTATATCCCGGCCCCAATTCCCTTTACAGGGTTTCCAGCCAGCGGCTGTCCTAATCCAATAGCGATTGAAATAAGGCTCCTCCTCCTTTGCCACACTTAACACTAACCGGACTGTCGAGTTCGCCAACAGATCGCGGTGCAAACGACCGCCGATCATGCGTTTTTCCATGTCGCCGTTTGCATTCAAGGCTCTGCACATGGGGATTTTTACGATGTAGCGATATGGGCCCATAGTTCTGAATAACCACTGGCATTGCCCTTCAAACACTTGAGGCGTAGAGGCTTGTTGCGAGGTCTCATCTGAAATAGAGAAGTTGGCAGATTCTTGTGAAGTATGCTCTCTGCCTGGCCCCCACCGCCCCTCAATAGTCAGCTTCAAACTGTGAAGCACTGACGAGCAACCATGTTCGTTGTCGGTCAGTGGCACTTTAAATTCAACTTGGTGGGCCGTTTTTGGCTGGTCCGGTTTGAAGTGCAGACGACCGACGCGGAACGGTTTGCCGGATCGGCCCGTGCAGGTTTCTCCGGGCGCAGGTATGTAATTTCCTGTACCGGTCACCGTAAAGTTTTCAGGCACGTCAGCCTGAAAGGTGAAGGTTTTGGGCGGGGTCATTGAGCAGCCCGACATCACCAAAGCAAAAGCGCCCAGGCACACTGTTTGCACCCAGTTGATGGCGGGTATTCGCACGTTCCCATCGCAAATGTTTAGGCGTGTTTTCATTGTTTATTGTTCTTGTTCAGTGCAGTTGGGATAAACAGTGCAATCGCGACCGTCCGGCATTTTGAAAGACTCAAGAAATTTATACGGCTTGGTGCAAGGCTCCTCATTTTGAGTGCCCCAAACGCCTGTACAGGCTTTCCACCCTTTTGGAGTTTCAATCCACCAGCCTTTGTAGTAAGGCTTTTCAATTTTGGCCACGCTCAACACCAACTTGACTGTCGAGTCCGCCAATTGATCGCGGTGCAAACGACCGCCGATCATGCGTTTTTCCATGTCGCCGTTTGCATTCAAGGCTCTGCACATGGGGATTTTTACGATGTAGCGATATGGACCCATAGTTCTGAATAACCACTGGCATTGCCCTTCAAACACTTGAGGCGTAGAGGCTTGTTGCGAGGTTTCATTTGAAATAGAGAAGTTGGCAGATTCTTGTGAAGTATGCTCTCTGCCTGGCCCCCACCGCCCCTCAATGGTCAGCTTCAAACTGTGAAGCACTGACGAGCAACCATGTTCGTTATCAGTCAGCGGCACTTTGAATTCAACCTGATGGGCCGTGTTGGGTTGTTCCGGTTTGAAGTGCAGACGACCGACGCGGAACGGTTTGCCGGATCGGCCCGTGCAGGTTTCTCCGGGCGCAGGTATGTAATTGCCTGTGCCGGTCACTGTGAAGTTTTCAGGTACGTCAGCCTGAAAGGTGAAGGTTTTGGGCGGGGTCATTGAGCAGCCCGACATCACCAAAGCAAAAGCGCCCAGGCACACGGTTTGCACCCAGTTGATGGCGGGTATTCGCACGTTCCCATCGCAAATATTTAGACGTGTTTTCATTGTTTATTGTTCTTGTTCAGTGCAGTTGGGATAAACAGTGCAATCGCGACCGTCGGGCATTTTGAAGGGTTTGAAATCGGTGGTGTTCCCAAAGCAGAAGGCATCCCTATCGTCAAGATCTTCTCCCATACAGCGTTTCCATCCCTGAGGAAACTTAACCCAGTTATCTCCAACGGCTGGTTCTTCTTCCTTCGCCACAGACAACACCAACTTGACTGTCGAGTCCGCCAACAGATCGCGATGCAAGCGGCCGCCGATCATGCGTTTTTCCATGTCGCCGTTTGCATTCAAGGCTCTGCACTTTGGAATTTTTACGATGTAGCGATACGGGCCCATGGTTCTGAATAACCACTGGCATTGCCCTTTGAACACTTGAACTACGGGCGTTTGTTCTGAGGGGTCGTCTGAAACAGAAAAACTGGCTGTTTCTTGTCCCATATCTAATTCGCGGGGCCCCCATTGCCCCTCAATAGTCAGCTTCAGCCCTCGCAGTATCATCGAGCAGCCATGGTCGTCGTCGGTCAGTGGGACTTTGAACTCAACCTGATGGGCTGTTTTGGGTTGCTCCGGCTTGAAAAACAGGCTGCCTGTCGTGAACGCTTCGCCGGTGGGGGCGATGCAGGTTTCACCGGGCGCGGGTTTGTAGTTGGCAGTGCCCGTCACCGTAAAGTTTTCAGGCACGTCAGCCTGAAAGGTGAAGGTTTTGGGTGGGGTCAGTGAGCAGCCGGTAAGGAGGCTCATGCTGGTGCTCAAGAGCCATGCACGCAGGTTAGGCTTCATAGGGGAGTTTCTCCCGCCCAGAACTGCACTTCGCTCAACAGTCGCTCAAAGTGGGCCTGGGGTGTTTCGTGGTCGCGGGGGGACCAGTTTTTTATCAGCGGCCGCTCCAGGGTCTCTAAACGGTGCAGCACTAAAAAGTGCAGCTGTTCGGGCGTGTTCCAGTTCCAGTGCCGCGCTTGGGTCAGTTGCTCGGCCAGCCACTCGTCCGGGTCTCGATGCTGGCTGAGTGCGAGCATTTCATCGCTGCGTTCGGCCCACAGGTAGCGGTAGATATTGGTGTGCAGGATGTCGATGGCCAGCAACGGCGGGGCCGGGACGTTGAGCCACGCCGGTTGGTCGGGCACGGGGTGTTCACCGGGCGCGGGGTTGTGGGTGACGTCCCAGCGCGATTGGGCCCAGTAACACACGCTGGTGACAGGCCCCAGGTAGCCGGGCCGAGAGTCTTCTGGCATGAACGCCAGCGCCCGGGCCAGTACCCGGTTGTCGTGGAAACGGTACAGCGCCTGATTCGGGCGGGTGCCGGTGATGATGCGTTCGCGCCAGTGCCGGGTCAGGGCGGGCAGTTGCTGTTGGGGCAGGCTGGCCAGCCAGCCCCAGTGGCGCTGCGGCTCGGCCAGCAGTGTTTCGAGCACGGCGTATTCCCGGGGCTCGATGATGAAGATAAAGGGCCCTGCATCGGCCAGTTCGCTGACCGGGGTCTGGTGATAGACCCCGCAGTAGCGTTCGTAATCGCAGCTTAGCAACAACTGTTGACGGGTCTCGCGCTCGTCTTCGGAGTCCAGCACCAGGGCAATGGCCTGGCCGAGTTGACGCTGTTCGCTCATCCATTGCACGACGGTGGTGAGGCTCATGATGTGGCTCCTTGCGGCAGGCAGACGCCGTCTTTGCACGCCTCGCAGAGGGGGCAGAAGTCAGTCCCCTTGGCTTTACTGGCCTTCATCAGGGCCGCCAGTGTGGGCGCAATCAGAGGTTTGGCAGCGATGGCCTGCGCCTGGGCTGCCTGTAATGGCGCGACGCCGGGCACGGGCGCACCGCCGACCACGATCGGCACGCTGCTGAAAATCCCCCCGCCATTGATCACGATGTGTTGGCCGCCCGCGCTCAGGGTCAAGCTGGCCCCGGCGTTGATGACCACGTGGGTCGCGGTGACATGGGCGTGGGCTCCCCCCTGCATCACCCACGTGCCGTCGACCTGGGTACTGCTGTTGCCGGTGACCGACAGTTGCTCGTTGCCTTCGATCACGGTGTCGCGCAGCCCTTGGGTGGTGTGCTGTTCGTTTCCTTTGATGAGGCTGGTGCTGTTGCCGCCAACCTGCTCGAAACGGTCGTTATCAATCAGGCTGCGGCTGTCGCGGGTGATGTGTTCGGCGCGGTCGCGGCCGATTGTTGTGTCGCTGTCGTTCAGCACGATGTGTTCGAGATCGCGCTGTGCCCGCAGAAAGATTTTTTCCTGCCCGGCACGGTCTTCAATTGACAGTTCGTTGTAACCGCCGGTGTGCGGCGAGCTGTGGCTGCGCATCACTGTTCGGGTTTTATTGGCCGGCAGCGGGTAGGGCACAGGTGTTGATGTGTTGGGCACGCAGCCGGTGATCAGCGGTTTGTCGGGGTCTCCTTCGACATAGGTGACCACCACCTCCATGCCGACGCGGGGGAGGGTACTGGCCCCGAAATGCTTGCCCGCCCAGCTCGATGACACGCGTACCCAACAACTGCTTTTGTCGCTGTCCAGTTCGGCCCGGTCCCATGGCAGCTCGATCCGCACGCGTCCCAGTTCATCGCAAAAAATCTCTTGGCCCTCCGGGCCGGTCACACGGGCGGTCTGGGTCACGAGCGGAGGGCGCGGGGGTGTCAGGGGCGGGCGGTAGAACACGTCCCACGGGATAGCGCTGAACTGGTTGCGGTAACCCTGGGTGAAGCCGTCTGCGGGTTGCACATCGCTGCTGACGGACTCTTCCAGCGCCTGGGGCTGCAGGCCTTCATGATGGACGCTGAGCAGCAACCACAAGTCGTTACAGGCTTTACGCGGGTGTTGGGTCAGGGTGAAGAAGTGGCCGCTGCGTAACACGGGCTGATCGCTATGGCCTTCAGCCAGGCGATAGTCGCTGCGATGGCGCTCCAGGGCTTGCCGGGCCAGTTGCCTGCCGCGCTTCTCGCTGTCGATCAGCGCCGGGTACTGATAGTCCTCAAGCGCGGGGGCAAAGTCTGCCGTGAAATCGCTTTGCAGCAGCAGGCTGGGGCGCTTGAGGTCGTAGTCGCGACGCGTGACGGTGCTGGTCCGGGTGCTCAGGCGCTGGGAGAACTGCTGAATCACTGGGTGGTCAGCCACGGTGCCAGTGCCTTGTTGGTAAGGCGTTTCTCCCAAAAGAGGGAAGTAGGTCTGGGTGTCTGTGAAGACCAGCAAGTGGCCGTCTTTACTGTGCTGGTGATGCCAGGCGATACCCTCTTCGGCGCACAGGCGCTGCAAGAACTCAAAATCAGTCTCGGCGTATTGCGTGCAGTATTCACGCACCGGGCTGTGGTGGACGTTGAAGGCGTAAGCATCTGCCTGGATGCCATGGCCCCCAAGCACCTTGGCCAGCACGTGCGGCACGCTCAGGTGCTGGAAAATGCGCGGGTTCTGGCTGAACTGCAAATAGTGCAGGGCGGGTACAAGGCTGACGCTATAACGCGTCAGGCGCTTGCCGGATTCCCCGACGTATACCTCTTCGATATGGCCGTGGAGCCCTTCGCCTTTATGGCCGAACTGTAGAAAAGCGGGCTGGCACAATAATGATTCGAGATCGATATTCGAATTTTCGCTGACCAACTCGATGCGAATGGCGTACAGCTGGCTGATCGCTTCCTTGCCGTTGAATGCCAAGACTTTGAAGTCGTTACGCACGTTCGGGATGAGCAAGGAAAAGTGAGCTGTATTGGCCTGCGCGAACATGTTTTTTACCCATGAAAAGAGTGAATTCAGCCCCGCAGGCCTGAATGGGAACTAAGTGGGTAATCAACTTTCATGCCACTGTTTTTTAAAGCCTTGTTTATACGGGAGTTATTTTTTTTTGGATTTTTAGAGGGGTAATTTACCCGTGAAAAGTTAGGGAAAGTTCGAAAAAGTGCGCAAGAAGTTGCGCAGTACTGTGCAACTTCTTGCGCACTTGCTTGTATGTATTGAACAGTATGGGCTTCAGCGATGTATCCACACACTTATCCACAGTGAGGTGTGCAAAAAGTTGCGCATAATGGCCTTTAGCTATTATGTAATGGGGGGTGTTTTTCGGGCAAAAAAAGCCCCGCCAAATGGGCGGGGTTGAGGTACGAGCGTGGCGCTCGGAAAACAGTGCGCGGCCCCGGTCTTCGGTGAAGAAGACCGGGGTCTGGCTTACAGCAAGATGGTGCGGATATCGGCCAGCAACTGGCTCAGACGCTGGGTGAAACGTGCAGCGGCAGCGCCGTTGATCACACGGTGATCGTAGGACAGCGACAGGGGCAGCATCAGTTTGGGCTGGAAGGCTTTGCCGTCCCAGACAGGCTGAATGGTTGCCTTGGAGACACCCAGGATCGCCACTTCCGGCGCGTTGACGATCGGCGTGAAGCCGGTGCCGCCAATGTGGCCGAGGCTGGAAATGGTGAAGCAGGCGCCTTGCATGTCGTCAGCGGTGAGCTTCTTGTCGCGGGCTTTGGCAGCCAGCGCAGCGGCTTCGGCAGCCAGTTGCAGCAGGCTCTTCTGATCAACGTTCTTGATCACAGGGACCAGCAAGCCGTCCGGTGTGTCCACGGCGAAGCCGATGTGCACGTATTTCTTGCGGATGATGGCTTTGCCGCTTGGCGCCAGCGAGCTGTTGAAGTCGGGCATTTCCTTGAGCAGGTGGGCGCACGACTTGAGCAGCAGGGGCAGTACGGTCAGTTTCACGCCGGCCTTTTCAGCCACGGCTTTTTGCGCGACGCGGAAAGCTTCCAGCTCAGTGATGTCAGCCTGATCGAACTGCGTCACGTGAGGGATGTTCAGCCAGCTGCGGTGCAGGCTCGACGCGCCGATTTGCATCAGGCGGGTCATGGCCACTTCTTCGACTTCACCGAAACGGCTGAAATCGACAGCCGGAATCGGCGGAATGCCAGCACCACCGGTTGCACCGGCGGCCGGAGCGTCTTTGGCCTTCTGCATCATGGCTTTGACGTAGGCTTGCACGTCTTCTTTCAAGACGCGCCCGTGCGGACCGCTCGGACTCACGGCGTTCAGCTCGACGCCGAACTCGCGGGCCAGCTGACGCACAGCAGGGCCTGCGTGAACTTTGGCGCCTTTTGGCGCAGGCGCGGCGGCCGGGGCAGGGGCTGCCTCGGCTTTGGCGGCTGGCGCAGGGGCTGCAGCAGCAGGCGCTTCAGTTTTGGCCGGCGCCGGGGCGGCTGGCGCAGGTGCAGCAGGTGCCGCCGCGCCTTGAACCTTGAGCTTGAGGATGAAATCGCCAGTGCCGACTTCGTCATCGAGCTTGACCGAAATGCTTTCCACCACACCGGCAGCTGGCGATGGAATTTCCATGCTGGCCTTGTCGGATTCGAGGGTGATCAGCGATTGATCGGCCTCAACGGTGTCGCCAGCCTTGACCAGAATCTCGATGATTTTGGCTTTGCCCGACGAGCCGATGTCCGGGACGTGAATGTCCTGCACGGTGGCTTCTGCCGGGGCCGCAGCGGCGGGTGCCTGGGCGGCTGGCGCTTGTGCGGCAGGGGCTTTGGCAGGCTCATCAGCGGCGGCCGGAGCGGCGGCTTCAGGCGCCGCGCTGGCGCCCTCGACTTCCAGCTCCAGCAGTTCGTCGCCTTCTTTGAGGCGGTCGCCCAGGTTAACTTTCAGGCTCTTGACGATACCGGCCTTGGGCGCAGGGATTTCCATGCTCGCCTTGTCCGATTCCAGCGTCAGGATGCTCTGGTCGGCTTCAATGCGGTCGCCGACCTTTACAAACAGTTCGATGACTTCACCTTCACCGCTGCCGATGTCAGGTACTCGAATGAGTTCGCTCACAAATATTCTCCTCAGCAGTCCAGTGGGTTGCGTTTTTCCGGGTTGATGCCGAACTTGACGATGGCTTCAGCCACCACCTTGGGTTCGATATCGCCACGGTCAGCCAGCGCTTCAAGGGCTGCCAACACCACGAAGTGACGGTCTACTTCAAAGAAGTGACGCAGTTTTTTGCGGCTGTCGCTGCGGCCGAAACCGTCAGTGCCCAGCACTTTGAATTCCTTGACCGGCACCCACTGGCGAATCTGCTCAGCGAACAGCTTCATGTAGTCAGTCGACGCGATAACCGGACCTTTACGGCCACTCAGGCACTCTTCAACGTAGCTGACCTGTGGCTTCTGGCCAGGGTGCAGGCGGTTGGCACGTTCAACGGCCAGGCCGTCGCGACGCAGTTCGTTGAAGCTGGTAACGCTCCAGACGTCGGCACCGATGTTGAATTCGTCACGCAGGATCTTCGCAGCTTCACGCACTTCACGCAGGATGGTGCCGGAGCCCATCAGTTGAACGTGGTGAGCGGCTTCCTTGGTGTCTTCTTCAAGCAGGTACATGCCCTTGACGATGCCTTGCTCGACACCGGCCGGCATGGCTGGCTGCTGGTAGGACTCGTTCATCACGGTGATGTAGTAGAAGACGTCCTGTTGCTCTTCGGTCATCTTCTTCATGCCGTCCTGAATGATCACCGCCAGCTCATAGCCGTAGGTCGGATCGTAGGTGCGGCAGTTCGGGATGGTTGCAGCCAGGATGTGGCTGTGACCGTCTTCGTGTTGCAGGCCTTCACCGTTGAGCGTGGTGCGCCCGGCGGTGCCGCCGATCAGGAAGCCACGGGTGCGGCTGTCGCCAGCGGCCCAGGCCAGGTCGCCAATACGCTGGAAGCCGAACATCGAGTAGAAGATGTAGAACGGCAGCATTGGCTGGTTGTGGTTGGAGTACGAAGTACCGGCGGCGATGAAGGAGCTCATGGCGCCTGCTTCGTTGATGCCTTCTTCGAGGATCTGACCTTTCTTGTCTTCGCGGTAGAACATCACCTGGTCTTTGTCGACGGGCTCGTAGAGCTGGCCGGCGGACGAGTAGATGCCCAACTGACGGAACATGCCTTCCATACCGAAGGTACGGGCTTCGTCCGGGATGATCGGGACGATGCGCTGGCCGATGTCTTTGTCTTTGACCAACTGGGCCAGGATGCGCACGAACGCCATGGTGGTGGAGATTTCGCGCTCGCCGGAGCCGTCAAGGATGGCCTTGAGGGTGTCCAGTGGCGGAGTCGGAATGCTCATGCTCTTGGCGCGACGCTGAGGCACAAAACCGCCCAGTGCCGTACGACGCTCGCTCAGGTAGCGGGCTTCAGCGCTGCCTTCTTCGGGTTTGAAGAACGGCAGGTTTTCGATTTCTTCGTCTTTGACCGGAATGTCAAAGCGGTCGCGGAACAACTTCAGGCTGTCGACGTCGACTTTCTTGGTGTTGTGCGCTGTGTTTTTCGCTTCGCCGGCACCGGTGCCATAACCCTTGATGGTCTTGGCCAGGATGACGGTTGGCTGGTCTTTGTGGTTGACCGCTTCGTGGTACGCCGCGTAGACCTTGTACGGGTCGTGGCCGCCACGGTTGAGTTTCCAGATTTCGTCGTCGGACAGGTCTGCAACCATCGCCTTGAGTTCAGGCGTGTTGAAGAAGTGTTCACGCACGAACGCGCCGTCTTTGGCTTTGTAGTTCTGGTACTCGCCGTCGATGACTTCGTCCATGCGGCGTTGCAGGATGCCGTCGACGTCTTTGGCCAGCAGCGGGTCCCAGAAACGGCCCCAGATGACTTTGGTCACGTTCCACTGAGCACCGCGGAACACGCCTTCGAGTTCCTGGATGATCTTGCCGTTGCCGCGAACCGGGCCGTCGAGGCGCTGCAGGTTGCAGTTGATGACAAAAATCAGGTTGTCGAGGTTTTCGCGGCCTGCCAACGAGATGGCGCCCAGGGATTCCGGCTCGTCACACTCGCCGTCGCCCAGGAAACACCAGACTTTTTGCTTGCCGGCCGGGATGTAGCCACGGGCTTCCAGGTACTTCATGAAGCGTGCCTGGTAGATCGCCTGAATCGGACCCAGACCCATGGAAACGGTCGGGAACTGCCAGAAGTCAGGCATCAGCCAAGGGTGCGGGTAGGACGAGAGGCCCTGACCGTCGACTTCCTGGCGGAAGTTGTTCATTTGTTCTTCGGTGATGCGGCCTTCCATGAACGCACGGGCGTAAACGCCCGGGGAGGTGTGGCCCTGGAAGTAGATCAGGTCGCCGCCGTGTTCTTCGGTCGGGGCCTGGAAGAAGTAGTTGAAGCCGATGTCATACAGGGTTGCGCTGGAAGCGAAGCTGGAGATGTGACCGCCCAGGTCAGAATCTTTCAAGTTCGTGCGCATAACCATGGCCATGGCGTTCCAGCGAACCAACGAGCGAATGCGGCGTTCCATGAACAGGTCGCCAGGCATGCGTGCTTCGTGGGTCACGGGAATGGTGTTGCGGTATGGCGTTGTGATGGCGTACGGCAGCTGCGAACCGGTGCGAGTAGCGAGCTCACCCATACGGGTCATCAGATAGTGAGCACGGTCTTCGCCTTCTTTGTCGAGAACCGATTCCAGGGCGTCCAGCCATTCCTGGGTTTCGACGGGATCGAGGTCTTGCATGGCTTGCTCCAGGGCGGAAAGGCTTCCAGAATCGGTTGCCTGAGTTTGCGACTGGCCTTGTGGGCAGACGACATAAATTCTTGGATAGCCGGAAGTAGATTCCGGGGTTGTGTAGTTTTACTACAAATCGTTGGCCATTTCAGCCTTTCAAATGGGTGAGTCAGTAGTAAAACTACAGGATAGGCTTCAACGGCCCCCTGTTTGCTTGTGTGAAAAATCGATACTGTTGGTGCGAAATTTATCTTTTTGCCGAGTTGTCGCAGGTTTTGTGCCAATAAAAAACAATTGTCAGCTATTTATAACCTTTGTTCGACAGTCGGATTAAACCGCTGTTTCTTCCTGTCACCGTACCCGGCATTCCCTTCGCCGATCAAGGATAGACCATGAGCCTTCCGTCGCTTGCTCCAATCCCCTCCCTTTTAATGCCCGTTGCGAACCGTGCCGAACAGTCCTGGCGCGCTGCAGTGGCCGGGCTTGACGGCGGGCCGGGGCTGGACGATTGGTCTGACGCGCGTTGGGCAGCGTTCAGTCGCGTCAGTGCGGCCAGCGACTTCTTTATTGAGCAGGCGTTACGCGACCCGTTGATGTTGCTGGAGCTGGCGAGCTTCGGTGAGCTGGACCGTAACTTCGCGCCTGGCGAGCTGTGCGGGCAAATTGCTGCCGCTGTGCAGCAGGCGCAAACCGATGAGGAGTTGGCTCGCGTGTTGCGTCGCCAGCGCACGCGGCAGCAAGTGCGCATCATCTGGCGCGACCTGACCCGCCAGGCGGATTTGATCGAAACCTGCCGCGACCTGTCGGACATGGCCGATGCCTGCATCGATCAGGCTTATCGCTGGCTGTACGAACGTCATTGCCAGCAGTTCGGCACACCGATCGGGCAGCGCAGCGGCGAGCCCCAGCCGATGGTGATTCTGGGCATGGGCAAGCTCGGGGCGGTGGAGCTGAACCTGTCGTCGGACATCGACCTGATCTTCGCCTACCCCGAAGGGGGCGAAACGGTCGGCGCCAAGCGCCCGCTGGACAATCAGGAGTTCTTCATTCGGTTGGGCCAGCGCCTGATTAAAGCGCTGGACCCCATGACCGTCGACGGTTTTGTATTTCGCGTCGACATGCGTTTGCGCCCGTATGGCTCGTCCGGGGCGTTGGTGCTGAGCTTCAATGCGCTGGAGCAGTATTACCAGGACCAGGGCCGCGACTGGGAGCGTTACGCGATGATCAAGGCCCGCGTGGTGGCAGGCGATCAAGTCATGGGCGCGCAATTGCTCGATCTGTTGCGCCCGTTCGTGTACCGGCGCTATCTCGATTTTTCGGCGATTGAAGCGCTGCGCACCATGAAGCAGCTGATTCAGCAGGAAGTGCGGCGCAAAGGCATGGCCGACAACATCAAGCTGGGGGCGGGCGGGATTCGCGAGGTTGAATTCATTGCTCAGGCCTTCCAGTTGATTCACGGGGGGCGAGACCTGAGCTTGCAACAGCGCCCGCTGCTCAAAGTGCTGAGCATTCTGGAGGGGCAAGGCTATTTGCCTGCCGCTGTGGTCGCTGAATTGCGCGAAGGCTATGAATTTTTGCGCTACACCGAGCACGCGATTCAGGCGATTGCCGATCGCCAGACCCAGATGCTGCCCGACAGCGAGCTGGACCAAGCGCGCATTGCGTTCATGATGGGGTTTGACAGTTGGGCCGCGTTTCACGCGCAACTGATGGCGTGGCGAGGGCGAATTGACTGGCATTTCCGTCAGGTGATTGCCGACCCGGACGACGAAGAAGACATCGATGACGGTGAGCTGATTGTCGGCGGGGAATGGTTGCCGCTGTGGGAAGAAGTTCAGGACGATGCAGCGGCGTGCGTTCAACTTGAAGAGGCCGGGTTTGTCGACGCGCCCAAGGCACTGAAACAACTGGCCAGTCTGCGTTCCAGTCCGCAATTGCGCGCGATGCAGCGCTTGGGGCGAGAACGTCTCGACGCGTTTATCCCGCGCCTGCTGGCCCAGGCGGTTGAACACGCCAACCCGGATTTGGTGCTGGAACGGGTGTTGCCGCTGGTGGAAGCCGTGGCCCGTCGCTCGGCGTATCTGGTGTTGTTGACCGAAAACCCCGACGCGCTGCGCCGTCTGTTGACCTTGTGTGCGGCCAGCCCGTGGATCGCTGAGCAAATCACGCGCTTTCCGCTGCTGCTCGATGAGTTGCTGAATGAAGGCCGTCTGTTCAAGCCGCCCCTGGCGCCGGAGCTGGCTGCGGAGTTGCGTGAGCGCCTGACGCGCATTCCGGAAGATGACCTGGAACAGCAGATGGAAGCGCTGCGTAATTTCAAACTGGCGCACCGTTTGCGCGTGGCGGCGTCGGAAATCGCGGGCAGCCTGCCTTTAATGAAGGTCAGCGATTACCTGACATGGCTGGCCGAGGCCATTCTGGAACAAGTGCTGGCGCTGGCCTGGCGTCAGACGGTTGCCAAATACGGCACGCCGCAGCGCACCGACGGCAGCCTGTGCGACCCCGGCTTTATTATTGTCGGCTACGGCAAAGTGGGCGGTATCGAACTGGGGCACGGCTCTGATCTGGACCTCGTGTTTATCCACGATGGCGACCCGAACGCCGATACCGACGGGCCAAAACCCATCGACAGCGCACAGTTTTTCACTCGCCTGGGGCAGCGGATCATTCACTTGCTCACCGCGCAAACCAACTCTGGCCAGTTGTATGACGTCGATATGCGCTTGCGTCCGTCAGGCGCTTCCGGGTTGTTGGTCAGCTCCCTCGGTGCTTTTGAGCGCTATCAGCAAAACGAAGCCTGGACCTGGGAGCATCAGGCGTTGGTGCGCGCCCGTGTGCTGGTGGGCTGCAAGCAAGTGGGCAGTGCATTCGAGCAAGTGCGCGCCAGCGTGCTGGGCCGCGAGCGGGACTTGCCCACGTTGCGTCAGGAGGTCAGCGAGATGCGGGCCAAGATGCGCGACAACCTCGGCACGCGCATAACCGCCGCCGGCCTGGGTGAAAACGCCTTCGAGGCCACGGTGCCGTTCGACCTCAAGCAGGACGCCGGAGGTATCGTCGATATTGAATTTATGGTGCAATACGCGGCCCTTGCATGGGCGCGGGACTACCCGCAGTTGCTCCGTTTCACCGATAACATCCGCATTCTGGAAGGGCTGGAAGAGGCCGGGTTAATGCCCGCCGCCGATGCCAGCCTGCTGCGTGAGGCTTACAAGGCCTTTCGTGCCGTTGCCCACCGCCAGGCCTTGCAGAAGGAAGCCGGGGTGGTCACGGGCGATCAGTTTGTCGTCGAACGTCAGAACGTACGGCGCATTTGGTCTGAGCTGGGCCTGGGCCCGGTCAGCCAGAACACAGAGTTAAAGCTGTAAAACGTATCCGGCGGGCCCATAAGGTCCGTCCAATTTGCCTGTCGTCTCAAGGCGCAGGTGCTGGATTCTTTGAGGAGCGTAATGATGTCGATGGCTGATCGTGATGGTGTGATCTGGTATGACGGCAAATTGGTGCCGTGGCGTGACGCAACAACCCACGTGCTGACTCATACCCTGCACTACGGCATGGGCGTGTTTGAAGGCGTGCGTGCGTACGAAACCCCGCAGGGCGCCGCGATTTTCCGCCTGCAGGCGCACACTGACCGCCTGTTCGATTCGGCCCACATCATGGGCATGAAGATCCCGTTCAGCAAAGACGAAATCAACGAAGCGACCCGCGTGGCGGTGCGTGAAAACAACCTCGACAGCGCCTACATTCGCCCGATGGTGTTCTACGGGTCTGAAGCCATGGGCCTGCGTGCCACCGGGCTGAAAGTCCACGTGATCATCGCGCCGTGGAGCTGGGGTGCCTATATGGGCGCCGAAGCACTGGAAGTCGGGATCAAGGTGCGTACCAGCTCTTTCACCCGCCACCACGTGAACATTTCCATGACCCGTGCCAAAGCCAACGGTCATTACATCAACTCGATGCTGGCCCTGCAGGAAGCGATTTCCGGCGGTGCCGACGAAGCGCTGTTGCTGGACCCGGAAGGTTTCGTGGCCGAAGGCTCGGGCGAGAACGTGTTTCTGGTCAAGGATGGCGTCATCTACACTCCGGACGTGACCGCGTGCCTCAATGGCATCACCCGCAGCACGATCCTGACCCTGGCCACCGAGCTGGGTTACAAATTTGTTGAAAAACGCATCACCCGCGACGAGGTGTACATCGCCGACGAAGCGTTCTTTACCGGCACGGCCGCTGAAGTGACGCCGATTCGTGAAGTCGACGGGCGTCAAATCGGGATCGGCCGTCGTGGTCCGATCACTGAAAAACTGCAAAAGGCTTACTTTGATCTGGTTACCGGCAAAACGTCGGCCCACGCCGAGTGGCGTACACTGGTCAAATAAAGCGAAATGGCATCACAGCGGGGAGGCGAAAGCCTGAGACCCGCCAGTTAAGAACAGGCTGCCCCTGCACGAGCGAGTTCGCTCACTCCTGCGGCTGATGGCCCTTGACTGGCGAGCATCAGGCGAATGCCTCCCTTGCTTGTTTATGGAAACTTATGAAAATTTTGATCGTTGGGCCCAGCTGGGTCGGTGACATGGTGATGGCGCAGACACTGTTCCAGTGCCTGAAACAGCGTCACCCAGAGTGCGAAATCGATGTGCTGGCGCCTGAGTGGAGCCGGCCGATTCTCGAGCGCATGCCTGAAGTTCGCCAGGCCTTGAGCTTTCCGCTCGGCCACGGCGCACTGGAACTGGCCACGCGGCGCAAGATCGGCAAGTCCCTCAAGGGTCAGTACGATCAGGCCATCCTGCTGCCCAATTCATTGAAATCGGCGCTGGTGCCGTTTTTCGCCGGGATCGCCAAGCGCACCGGCTGGCGGGGCGAATTTCGCTACGGCCTGCTGAACGACGTGCGCACGCTCGACAAAGAACGCTACCCGCTGATGATCGAGCGCTTCATGGCGCTGGCGTATGCGCCGGGCGCCGCGTTGCCCACGCCGTACCCGCGCCCGGCCTTGCAAATTGACCCGCAAAGCCGCGACGCGGCACTCAACACCTTTGGCCTGACCCTCGACCGTCCGGTGCTGGCGCTGTGCCCAGGTGCGGAATTCGGTGAGTCCAAGCGCTGGCCGTCTGAACACTACGCCAACGTCGCTGAACAGAAGATCCGCGAAGGCTGGCAGGTGTGGCTGTTCGGGTCGAAAAACGATCACGCGGTGGGCGAAGACATCCGCGCACGCTTGATCCCCGGCTTGCGTGAAGAGGCCGTCAACCTCAGCGGCGACACCTCGCTGGCCGAGGCCATTGATCTGTTGTCTTGTGCCGACGCCGTGGTGTCCAACGATTCGGGCCTGATGCACGTGGCGGCTGCGCTGAATCGCCCGCTGGTGGCCGTGTATGGTTCAACCTCGCCGGGTTTCACCCCGCCGCTGGCCGACAAGGTCGAGATCGTGCGCCTGGGGCTCGAATGCAGCCCGTGCTTTGAACGCACCTGCCGTTTCGGTCATTACAACTGCCTGCGCGAACTGATGCCGCAACTCGTCGTAGACGCCTTGCAGCGTTTGCAGGGCTCACCGGTCGAGGTTCACTAGGTGCGCGTCCTGTTGGTGAAAACCTCATCCCTTGGGGATGTGATTCATGCATTGCCTGCGCTGACCGACGCCGCGCGGGCGATTCCGGGCATCACGTTTGACTGGGTGGTGGAAGAAGGCTTTGCCGAGATTCCGACCTGGCACCCGTCAGTGGGCAACGTGATTCCCGTGGCCATCCGCCGCTGGCGCAAGAACCTCTGGGAAACCATCAAAAGCGGCGAATGGCGACGTTTCAAGCAACGCTTGCGCGCTGAAAAATACGACCTGGTCATCGACGCGCAGGGTTTGCTCAAAAGTGCGTGGCTGACCCGCTATGTCAAGGCGCCCGTCGCAGGGTTTGATCGCGACTCGGCCCGGGAGCCGCTGGCCAGCCGTTTTTACCAGCGCCGCCTGGCTGTGGCGCGCGGCCAGCACGCCGTCGAACGTTTGCGTCAGCTGTTTGCCGTTGCGCTGGGCTACGACTTGCCCAAAGGCTTGGGCGATTACGGGCTGGATGTCGACCGCTTGGTCGAGTTGCCGCGTCAGAAGCCGTTTGTCCTGTTCCTGCACGGCACCACGTGGGACACCAAACACTGGCCCGAAGTGTACTGGCGCGACCTGGCCATTCGCATGGGGCACCTGGGCGTTCAGGTGCGTTTGCCGTGGGGCAACCCGGCCGAGAAGGCCCGCGCGGAACGTATCGCCAGGGAGTTGCCTCACGTGGTGGTACTGCCCAAGTTGAACCTGGCAGGCGTCGCCAAAGTGCTGGCCGGCGCCAGTGCCTGCGTGGCGGTGGACACGGGCCTCGGGCATCTGGCGGCGGCACTGGATGTGCCCACCATTTCCCTGTTCGGGCCGACCAACCCCGGTCTGACGGGCGCCTATGGCAAGTCGCAAATCCACCTCGCCAGCGATTTCCCGTGCGCGCCTTGCCTGCAGAAAAAATGCACATACCCACCGACTGCACAGGACCAGCAGCGGTTTGACCTGAAAACCGAGTGGCCCTTGTGCTTCACTCGTTTGAACCCTGAGCGTGTCGCAAGTCGATTAAGCACGTTGTTACTGGCTGAGGAACTGCGCTGATGCAACTGGCTTTTGTCCTGTACAAATACTTTCCGTTTGGCGGTCTGCAACGGGACTTCATGCGCATTGCGCTGGAGTGCCAGAAACGCGGGCACCAGATCCGCGTCTACACCATGATCTGGGAAGGCGATATCCCGCCGGGTTTTGAAGTGCTGGTGGCGCCGGTCAAGGCGTTCTTCAACCACACGCGCAATGAAAAAATGCTCGCCTGGATGCAGGCTGACCTGACCAAGCGCCCGGTGGATCGTCTGATTGGCTTCAACAAAATGCCGGGGCTGGACGTCTATTACGCCGCTGACGGTTGTTTTGAAGACAAGGCGCAAAACCTGCGGCACTCGATGTACCGCTATTTCAAGCGCTACAGGCACTTTGCCGAGTACGAGCGCGCGGTGTTCGACAAGCACGCTAAAACCGACATTCTGATGATTTCCGAAGTCCAGCAACCGTTGTTCATCAAGCACTACGGCACCCCGATCGAGCGCTTCCATTTGCTGCCGCCGGGGATTGCGCTGGATCGCCGTGCGCCGCCGAATGCGGCTGACATTCGGGCGGATTTCCGTCGTGAGTTCAAGCTGGCAGACGATGATTTGTTGCTGGTGCAGATCGGCTCTGGCTTCAAGACCAAAGGCGTGGATCGCAGCCTTAAAGCGCTGGCGGCATTGCCCGCGGACCTTAAAAAACGCACCCGCCTGTTTGTCATCGGTCAGGACGACCCCAAAGTCTTTCAATTGCAAAGTGCCACGTTGGGGCTGGGCGAGCACGTGCAGTTCATGAAAGGGCGCAGCGACATCCCGCGCTTTTTGTTGGGCGCGGACGTGCTGATTCACCCGGCCTACAACGAAAACACCGGCACCGTACTGCTTGAAGCGCTGGTGGCCGGCTTGCCGGTGCTGGTCAGCGCGGTATGCGGTTACGCCCATTACATTGCCGAAGCGGATGCGGGGCGTGTGCTGGATGAGCCGTTCGAGCAGGCGCAACTCAATGAGTACCTGACCCACATGTTGTCCGATGATGCTGCGCGCGCGGCCTGGAGCCAAAACGGCCTGGCCTTCGCGCAGACGGCCGACCTCTATAGCATGCCGCAGCACGCTGCGGATGTGATTCTGGCGGAGCAACACTGATGAAATTGATACTTGCCGAACCGTTCAAGCGCTTATGGGCCGGGCGCGATGCGTTCACCGAAGTCGAGCGTCTGGAAGGCGAGGTTTACCGCGAGCTGGAAGGCCGACGCACGTTGCGTACTGAGGTCGACGGGCGTGGTTTCTTTGTCAAAATCCACCGGGGCATTGGCTGGGGCGAAGTGTTCAAGAACCTGCTGACCGCCAAATTGCCCGTGCTCGGCGCAGGTCAGGAGTGGCGGGCGATCAATCGCCTGCATGAGGTCGGCGTTCCGACCATGACCGCCGTGGCCTATGGCGAGAAAGGCAGCAACCCGGCCGCACAGCACTCGTTCATCATCACCGAAGAACTGGCGCCCACGGTCAGCCTTGAAGATTTCAGCATCAACTGGGTCAAGCAACCGCCTCAGCCCCGGCTCAAGCACGCGCTGATCGCTGAAGTGGCGCGCATGACCGGCATGATGCACCGCGCAGGCGTCAACCATCGCGACTGCTACATTTGCCACTTTTTGCTGCACACCGACCAACCGGTGACGCCGGACAATTTCCGTCTGTCGATCATCGATTTGCACCGCGCCCAGACCCGCCCGGTCATCAGCCGCCGCTGGCGCAACAAAGACTTGGCAGCGCTGTATTTTTCGGCGCTGGACATCGGCTTGACCCCGCGCGACAAGCTGCGTTTTTTGCGCGGTTATTTCCAGATGCCGCTGCGCCAGATCTTGCGCGATGAAGCCCGTCTGTTGGCCTGGCTGGAAGGCAAGGCGAAAAAACTCTACGAACGCAAAGTGCGTTATGGGGATGCACTGTAATGGCGGGCTGGAATCTGGACCCGGCCTACAGCGCGCTGGCCCGAGACTTTGGCACCCTGGACGCGGTGTTTGCGCTCAAGGGCGAACACCTGACCCGCGATCCGCTGTCGGAGGTGATCCGCGTTCAGCGCGAGGGCGTGAATTATTACGTCAAGCGCTACACCGGGGCTGGCAAAGGGCTGCGTCGCTATCTGGGCCGCCCGCGCGTGAAGTCCGAATGGCAGAACCTCAAGCGGTTCGCCAAGTGGGGCATTCCGACGGCTGACGTGGTGGCCTGGGGCCTTGAGCGTAAAGGCCTCGCCTACGCCCGTGGCGCCATGATTACCCGCGAACTGCCGAACACCCGCGACCTCTCGGAGCTGGCCGACAACAACGACCCGTTGCTCAAGGACCGGCGTTGGGTCGATGGAGTCAGCCGCCAGTTGGCGCGTTACACCAAGACCATGCATGACCACCGCTTCACCCATAACGATTTGAAGTGGCGCAACTTGCTGATCGACGATCAGGCGCAGCTGTATTTGATCGATTGCCCCAACGGCGACTTCTGGCGCGGTTTCTGGCTCAAGTACCGCATCACCAAAGACCTGGCCTGCCTCGACAAAGTGGCCAAATACCACCTGTCGGCCACCCAGCGCCTGCGCTTTTATTTCCAATACACCGGGCGGACGACGCTCACTGGGGCGGACAAGGAACGCGTCCGTCATATCGTGCGTTTTTTTGAGGGCCGGGAATGACTGATTTTGTGGCAGACGCTGATCGCGCCTTGCTGGAACGCAATGGACTGGCGGATTTCGATGCGTTGTGGAACCTGCAACTCGATGCGGTGGACGAACCCAACACCAGTCGCGGTGGCTGGAGCAGCGTGTTTCGCATGGACCTCGACGGTCAGGGGTTTTACCTCAAACGTCAAAGCAACTACCTGACCCGCACGCTGCACAGCCCGTTGGGTGAGCCGAGTTTCGCCCGCGAGTTCCGTAATATTCAGCGCTATCAGCAGTTAGGCATTCCCGCGCTGGAAGCGGTGTTTTTTGGTGAGCGCAAAGTCGGGGGCGAGCGTCGGGCCATTCTGATGACCCGTGCGCTAGATGGCTGGAATGACCTCGAGTCGTTGCTGGAGCAATGGCCCCAGTTGAGCGCACCCCAGCGCCAGGCGATCTTGCAGGCCTGCGGCCAACTGGCGCGGCGTCTGCACGAGGTGCGTCAGGTGCATGGCTGTTTCTACCCCAAGCACATCTTTTTGCAGCCTGATGGCCCGGCGTACCGCGCGCAGTTGATCGACCTTGAAAAAACCCGGCCGTTGCTGTTGGGCCAGCGCGACCGGGTCAAGGATATTGAGCCGTTACTGCGCCGCGCGCAGGTCTGGACTGAAACAGACGTGCGCACGATGCTGGCGGCTTATCTCGATCAGCCCCTGGACAGCGGTTTGGTCGAGGCGTGGTATCAACGTCTGAATGTGCGTCGTAATCAAAAGGAGAACCGCTGATGCGTCTATCCGAACTGCAAAAAACCGGGCGTGCCCCGGGATTGCCGCTGAGTATTGAGCTGGCGGACGCTGCCGGGCCCGCGCACTTGCAACTGCTGACGTTGTTGCGCGTCTTGCCGGGCCAGCGCTATGTCGGCGCCGGTGTCTGGCGTGGTCGCACCGTGCTGGCCAAATTGATGGTCGGCAGCAAGGCTGCGCGCAACTTTGAACGTGAGCTGACGGGTGTCCGCGTGCTGGCCGAGCAGGGGTTGACTACACCGCTGTTGCTGGCAGACGGGTTGCAGGAAGGTGAGGGCGGCTGGTTGCTGTTTGAGTTTCTGGAGCACGCCGAGAGCTTGGGCGACGCGTGGCGCGCCGTTGAGGATTTGCCGGTGCTGGCAGACGAGCAACAAGCTGTATTGGCGCAAGCTCTGGAAGCCATTGCCCGGATGCACCTCAAAGGCGTGTGGCAGCAAGACCTGCATCTGGACAACCTGTTGCGTCAAAACGGCAAACTGTTCGTCATCGACGGTGGCGGTATTTGCGTTGAAACCGCGGGCACGCCGTTGTCTCGACAAAAGGTGCTGGAAAACCTTGGGGTGTTCTTCGCCCAGTTGCCCAAAAACCTTGAGCCGTTTATCGAAGAGTTGCTGGTGCATTACCTACTCAGTAACGGTGAGCACGCCTTGCCGCTGGAAGCATTGCTCAAGCACGTCGAAAAAGTGCGCGCCTGGCGTCTGAACGACTTTCTCGACAAGGTCGGCCGCGACTGTTCGTTGTTCAGCGTGCAACGTGGGGCGATGGCCTTTCAAGCTGTGCGACGTGAAGAAGAGGCCGCGATGCTGCCGGTGCTGGCCAGGGCTGATGCGTTGCTCGATCAGGGCCATCTCTACAAAACCGGCGGCGCAGCGAGTGTCGGCAAGGTTGAAGTAGACGGTCGCACGCTGGTGATCAAACGCTACAACATCAAGGGCGTTGCCCATTGGCTTAAACGCTTCTGGCGCCCGAGCCGCGCCTGGCACTCATGGCGTGAAGGCAATCGGCTGGCGTTTCTCGGTATCGCCACGCCCAAGCCGTTGGCACTGCTGGAAACCCGGTTTTTGTGGTTGCGCACCAAGGCCTATCTGGTCACTGAATACTTGCCCGGGCCGGACATCATTGAGCGTTTTGCGCCTTACGTTGAGAGCGGCGATGCCCCAGAAGCCGAGTTGCAGGCGCTGGATCAGCTGTTTGCTGACTTGATTCGTGAGCGCATCAGCCATGGTGATCTGAAGGGGCATAACGTGTTTTGGGACCCATCGCGGGCGCCCGGACGTTGGGCGCTGATTGATCTGGACTCAATGTGCCAGCACCGCAGCACTGCCAGCTTCTCCGCGGCCTACGCCCGTGACAGGGCGCGTTTTATGCGCAACTGGCCCCAGGCTTCAGCGTTGCATCGTTTGCTGGACGCGCGCCTGCCCACGTGCTGATCGATGTGGGTTGACCCGCGCGCCCCTCTGCAAGGCCCCGCCCCTTTCGGCGGTGCCTGACAGACAGGCGCCGTGCCAGACTGCTATGTAGTTAATTTACGGGGCATGCCGCAGGCCGATAGCGTGAAGGTCTTCTATCAAGTCTTTGACGAAAACGTAGCGCTTTTCATGAACGGGTTGCCAGCGAGGGCGCTCGATAAAAAAGTGCCCTGATTCGGTTGTTTTCAAAGGCGTATAAACGATTTCATTGGAAGTGGATCGATGTATTAACCGTGCGCCTTGCGGGGAGTTGTCGAGCAGGAATGTGCCGGGTTTATCCAGTTGATGTTCAAGCTGCTCTACGCTCAAGGGTGGCCTGTTGGGCTGGGCACCTTGGATGTTTACTTCAAGCCAATAATCGTTTTTCAGCAATTTATAGTCAGCGCCGGGCCTGCTCTTTATCAGGTCACTGATGTCTTGGCGAAGGGTGTAGGGTGTGCCGCAAGCGGCATCGGTCACTCGTATTCCAACAGCCCCTTCAAGTTCTGACAGACCCGGTACACCTTTGAACGTGTTGGCGTGTGAATTGCCTGTCAAGGCGATCCATTTGTGTCCGCCGGTGTCTGCCATATGTTTTTGGATAACACGAGAAGCGACGTAACTGAACATTTCATACCGTTCCAGATTAAAGGCGGTTATTGGCAAGTCCTGCGAGTAGTAACTGGCCATGCAATCGAGGGCTTTCATTTCAATCCCGTAACGCCTCGCCTCTCGTACCAGGTTGCTATAGGTATAGGGGGTGCCCTCGGGCAATTGGTGACCCGCATCCTGGTTTTTAAGAAACTGCTTTAACGGTCGATCCATCTTTCCGGTTTTAAAGTATTTATCGAGCAACGGTTGATGCGCGTCGGTTTGAAGGTGTTCGAGATAAATCACCTTCACCTTGTTTTTAGACAGAGACTTCATGCTCTCGATAAGAATCTTTTTGGCGCCGATGTCCGAGTGGCATTCACCGACCACGATGCCGTTGAAGTCTTCATGTAACCGCTTGAAAAAATCCTGTGGCGCCATGGGCGCCGGCAACGTGGGGCGTGCAGGTCGTGGCTTTATAGGGTTGCTTGCGAAAAAGTGTTGAGCGTCGGCCAGCAACTTAAACCGAAACTCAGTGAAGAACTTAGCCAGCCGTGCGATTTCGGGATTGGGGAAAATATAGTGGCTGTCCAGAAACTTGGGCGTGTTTTCAATATGAAGTTGCAGGGCTTTGTTGTATTGCGCAGGTACGTCGTAATGACCTTCAGGCACTACGGGCAGGGCAGCAGGCAGTTCAATATCGGGGTTTCGCAGTGACCGCCAGCAGTTTGGCCCCAGCTTGATTTCCCAGTGCTCCGCAGTTTTACGCAGTTTGTACGGGCCGGCACGCTGTGCTGATCCGCCGGGTGTTTGCACATACACGTTGCGGCCCAGCCAACCTTTGTACACCTCATATACATGGCCGTTTTCCTGTATGTAACGCTTGTTATTGAGGTGATAGATGCCCTGGCTGTCAGCCGTATGAGCTGACAGGTTCACGCCAGTCACCCGTGCACTTTCCACGAGGCGTACAGGGGCGCTCTTTCGTTGGAAGAATGGTGCCACCACATTAACGCCCCAGCGCCCGGCCGAGACTTCCCGCACAGGCGCCTGATACGGTGCGTTGGGGTTGCGTTCATCAATCACGCGCCAGGTGTTCTCCAGCGTGTCGTAGCGAGCGCGGTACACGTTGCCGGTTTCATCTTTTATATAGTGCCGCGTTGGCCCGGTTGCGCTTGCAACTGACTCATACACACCGCCGCCATAGGCCCCGCCCGTTTTCAGAAGCAGGTCGCTGCCGGGCTTCGCGCATGCCGCGCCGGGACTGAGTGTTGCCGCTGGGGGTTTGACACGCTGGCGGATGGCGCGCGCGAAAACAGAGGAGCCCGCGAAATCTGAAGCGCCATCGGTCACATGGGCGATAGCCCCCATGAAGTGCAAAAAGGCTTCGTGTTCTTCTTCGCGTGCGAGTGCGTCCACCCCCAGCGTGATTTGATAAATGAAGCGCAGCGCCACAATGGGCAGCAGCACGCGGACAGGCAATACGAAGGACACCACATCAACGACGGCCAGCACCGCGTCCTTGGCAGTGTTGACGTTACTTTCGTAGGTGGAGGTCGTTTGCTCATCCGCGTCCCGGAACGCGTAGGACACTTCATTGTTGTATGACGCTTCGAACGCATGGTCATAGATGATCTGCAGCTGGGTGCTGGATTCATCCAGGCCTGCTTTCAACAGGGGCGTGAGGTAAGGCTGGCGAGCGGATGTCACACGCTGTTGCACATAGCTGTGCAAATGCTCGCGGGACATTAACTGCCCCAGCGCCTGACGAGCGTTCGCCACCAGAAACCGGCTATTGTCGGGCGCATCAGGCAGGTAACAGAGCAGCTCGGTGCTTGCGGTCGAACTGAACACCATCACGCCGGGCAGCACGTTCTTATTCACGATCAATAGCTGTGCCCTGACCTGCGCACCCTCGACCTTTGCACGTGTTGCGTCATCGGGCTGATCGAGCACGGCTTGTACGATGGCCACTTGCGTGGCGTTCAGGGTGCCGGCCAATTTGGCTTCAAGCAGGTCCAGGCTTAGTTGTGCCTGCTTTAGCGCTACGTAGCGTTCTTTACGCCAGCCGGCTTGTGACGACGTCACCAACACATGATTCAAGTGTTTGATATAGCTGTCGCCCACATCCAGCTGGCGGACCAGCGTCTTGATGTAGTCCTTGGTGAGGACCGGGTGCGGGGTGCCATTGGCCTCTATGATCTGGGCCGTGAGCGCAAACGTCACGTCCCACACACCGACATTGGAGAGTGCCAGCTGGGTCAGGCTCATGCGGTGGGTGACATAGCTGATCGTAGGGCCGGTCCTGTCGATGCTGTTCCCGGCGGTGTAGGCCGAACCAAACGTGGGGAAGATCACGGGGCCTGTTTGAACCGCTTCAGTGGTCAGGATGCACAGGCTGTCGGGGTCGCACTCAATGCCGTGGTCGGCTTTGATCTGCTGCTTGAGTTGCGTGCGGGCGTAACCCAGCAGCGTGTGTTTCTTACCGCTTTCGGTGATGGGGGAGGCATCCGGGGCTTCGCAGGCCTGCTGTTCATGGATCAGTCGTGCTGCGGCCAGCCGCCATTGCGCTTTTTCATCGTCGGTTGCTGTTTTGAGCCAGTGCGGCAACTGCTTCTCAAACAGGTGGGCATAGCGCGAACGCACAATGGCCGCCGGGTTCACGAACCAGCTCGCGTTCACGGACTGTTCGATCCGTTTGAACAGCCGTTGCGGGGACACGAATGTTGTCCCTGCGAGGTGATTGCGTCTGGCTTCGGCGCAGGCATGCAGCATGTCGTGCTTGAGCTTCTCGATTAAGCCTTTTGCGCAAAGGGACGGGGCCTCTTGTTCGGTCGAGACCAGTCTGACCTGCTCAAGACCCTGTGTGTGTGGGTGTTCTTTGGCCAGCACCAGGTTAAGTAAAGCGGCGCGCTGGTCAGGGTCCTTGAGCCTGGCGTTGAGTTCCTGTGTCAGCAGATGCAGCGAATCGAACGCCTCAAGGCCGTTGTCAGGCGTGTAAAACACGACATTGCGCAGGCTTGAGTCGTCCGTGTCGCTCAGGTGTTTGTCGGTAATCGCAAACACCCCCCTCAGCTTGATATCAGGCATAGGCCTTTCGGCCTTCAGGAAAACTTCGTACAGCCCTTGTGTTGAGGAGTGCTTAGGCATAACCGAACTGCAGCAGTGAGTGATTGCATCGGCCGCTGCGCGGCTCAAGGTTTGGTCTTCAAGGCGCACCGCAGCCTCGTCTAACAGCAAATGCTGAAGACACTGGGTCAACCATTGCTGGGGCGGCATCGCTTGGAACTCGGCATGCGGCGTTTGCCAGAAGTCAGCCCAAACGTCCTGAACACAAAGGTCATAGTTGCGAATGACATGCTCAAGGTAGCTTTCAAGGTCGACGGGTGTCAGGCCCGGAGTTCGATGCGCCTCGTCCACGGAGTAGGCCTGGCTGTAAACATGGTGTTGGCCTTGTACGAAGGTAGGCGGAGTTTGTGCCAGAAAGCTGCCTTCGATCTGCGAGCTGAGGGTCTTGCTGACGAGCACCGGGGACTGCCCCGGCTCGGGCAGGGCTTCGTGATTGATGTGCAAACCTTCGGTCCGGCTGTCTTGGGGAAGCCGCGGGAAGGTTTTGCACAGCCGATGATTAAAGGCCGCCTCCAGCGTGGGCACGTGCAAACGAAGAGTGTGCAGCTTATGTTCAGCGCTTTTGAGGCGATCCAGGTGCGTGGTCATATGACGTCCTTGTCAGAGCCCGCGCGGGGATCGCGCGAGCCAGTGCTGACAGGAGATATGAACGGAGTCGGGCTAGGGTGGTAGATAGTTACTGCCGGTGGTGTTCTCTCGCTTTACACGCCTTAAAAGCTGTACTGCGCGCCAGCCCCCGCGTACCACGAGCGGCCGGGGGCTGCTTCGTAAAAACGGTCGTTGCCGTCGGCCACAATCACCGAACCCACGTATTGGCGGTCCAGCAAGTTGTCCAGGCGCAGGGTCTGGTGGAAGGTCCAGTGCTCGACCTTCTGCTCAAACTGCGCCCGCCAGTTGAACACACTGTAAGCCGGTGCCGCCTTCTTGCTGTTGGTGTCTTCGACGTACACCTTACTGCGGTACATGCCTTCGACGGCGGTGCTGACCCAGTCGGTCGGCTTCCAGTTCACTTCGGCAAACAGCGTGGTTTGAGGCACGCCGGGCAAGTAGTTGCCTTTGTCCACCGGGCCTTTGCTACTGGCGAAGTCGCTGTCGTAAGTGGCCTGGAGACGGGTGTAGGCGAGGGTGGTGGTCCAGTGTTCGCTGAGCTGGCTTTCGACGCCCAGCTCAAAACCGCGGCGCAGGGTGCGGCCGGCGTTTTGGTAACTGGTACGCCCGCCCACCGAGCCCGCGACGACCAACTCATCCTCGGTGGTGATCTGGAAGATCGCAGCGTTGATGCGGGTGTTGTCGAGTTGTGCTTTCAGGCCGACTTCATACTGAGTGCTTTCAGAAGGCTTCAGGCCAAAGTTGAAGCCTTCCTGATTGCCCGGCGCGTAGGCCAGTTCGGCTTGAGTGGGTGTTTCGAACCCTTTTCCGGCACTGATATAGCCATGTAATTCGGGCGTGAAGGCATACATCACGCTCATCGACGGTGTGGCTTTTTCATAGCGCTTGGTGCCGCTGGCATCACCGTTGCTCAAAAAGTGATCGTCGACATCCATTTCCATAGTGCTGTAGCGCAACCCGGCTTGAAGTGTCCAATCATCGATGGCCCAGTTAGCTTGCACGAAGGGGTCCAGGCTGCGTGCTGTGTCTACTTCGTCGCGACGCATTTCACCTTTAACGCCTAGCTGGTCGCCATTGTAGTTTTGATAGCCGTGACGGTTATCACGGCTCTGATCAAAGTCCAGGCCGCTGATGATAACCAGTTCACCCGGTGCGCTTTCTATGGGCTGAATCCAATGCACATTGGCACCGTAAAACTTACGATCAAATTGGACGACACCTCCACCGCGAGCGTTTGCCGGGTTGAGCGTGTTGGTATTCCCGATGTACTTCGGAATCGCCAAATACTGAATCACGCTGCGCGTACCGGTGTACGCATTGACCTGCAAGGTCGCGTCGCCAAAGTAGCGCTCGTAGTTCATGCCCAGTTGCTGATGATCGATGCTTTTGCGCGTGTTGTACGTGAGTGCGTTGGGCGTGACTGAGCGTGGGTCGGCTTTGTAGGCGTCCCAACTTTGCCCCAGTGGGTCTTGCGTGCCGTTTTGCTCAAGGCTGCTGTAGATCAGCGCCAGTTTGCTGTCTTCGTCAGGTTTGAGGTTGAGCTTGGCAAAGGTCTGATCGCGGCGGGCGGCGCTGTGGTCGCGGTAACCGTCGGTGTCCATGCGCGAAGCATCAAGCACAAAACCAACGCCATCGGCGGCGCCTTCGGCCGTGAGGTGGTTTTTGCTCAGGCCGTCGCTGCCAATGAGGGTTTCGGCGCCAATACGAGGCGGCCCTTCGCCGTCTCTGGAGAACATCTGAATGACCCCGCCAGCATTGCTGCCGTAAAGCGTGGCTGCCGGGCCGCGCAAGACTTCGATGCGCTCGGCGGTGTCGAGATTAAAGGTCGCGGCCTGGCCCTGGCCGTCCGGTGTGCTGGCGGGGATGCCGTCCGCAATCAGTTTGATGCCGCGCACGCCAAACGCGGAGCGGGCACCAAAGCCACGGGACGAGATCTGCAGGTCCTGCGCGTAGTTCTGCCGGTTTTGCACCACCAGGCCTGGAACGCGGGACAGCACTTCCGACGCGTTGATGCCCAATTGGCCATCACTGATCTGCTGCTGATTGATGCTGTCTACCGAGTAGGGCAGGTCAAAACTGGGGCTGGCGCTGCGCGAACCCGTGATGACACTGGGGTCGAGTTCCAGTGTGTCAGCAACGCTGAAGGGCGCGAGGCACAGGCCCGGCAGCAAAAGGGCAAAACGGGCGGGTACAAAAAATTTCATGAGGGGGATCGGGGTTCCGTGTGACGCGACCCGTCAGGGCGACGGGTTTCAGGCTAGCAGAGGGGGCGCAGTTTAGCGGGCGTAAGAGCGTTCATACGAGGACTTCAGAAACCATGACCTGCAAATCAAGTAAGCCGGGTGCTAGGTTGCCCAATCCTTCTGGAGTCAATCTGATGACCTGCAAACGTGCTCTGTTGTGTGTCTTGCCGTGCCTGTTAATCGGCTGCGGAACCGCCAAAACCCTGATCGGCAGCGATGCGAGCGTGGTCCGGGACCTGAAAAAACAGCGCACCTATTGTGAGTCGGTGCCGCGTGTTTATAGCGGCGTGGCGTTCGACCTGTGTGTGCTGAATGCCACGCCCAATACCGTCAGTGGCGTGCCCGAAGGGTTTGTGCCGATTTTCTTTTTTGACGTGCTGGCCAGCGCGGTCGTCGACTCGGTGGTGCTGCCCTACACGATTTTTCTGCAGAACCGCGATGGCAGCTTGCTATTGAAGTAGACGGGCAGGGCGCCAGGGCGCGGCAAATAGCGCTGGGTCATTGCGGCACTCTTTACGCTATAATCCCGCCCTTTAGTTGTTTCCTGCTGTGCAGGAAGCACTTCATTTTTTCAGGCGCCCGCCGCCTGCCTGCATTCAAAAGAGGCACAACCTGTGGCATTGACGATTCTTGGCCTGTCCGGCGCCCTGAGCCATGACCCCTCAGCGGCCCTCTATATCGACGGCAAGCTGGTAGCAGCGGCCGAAGAAGAGCGTTTTGTCCGCGACAAGCATGCAAAGCACCGCATGCCTTACGAGTCCGCGAAGTTCTGCCTTGAACAGGCGGGTATCAAGCCTTCTGACGTTGATGTGGTCGCGATCCCTTTCGCACCGATCAGCTTGTTCGGTGAGGCGCGCTGGCACTATGCCAAGCGTTACTGGTACGCCCCGGATCGTGCGCTCGACGCCATCCTGATGGGCAATCGTCGCTACAAGCGCTATCGCAACAAGATTGTCTGGTGCCTTGAGCAGCTGGGTTTCGATCCGAAAAAAATCAAGATCGAACCGGTTGAACACCACTTGGCGCACGCCTCCAGTGCTTACCACTGCTCGGGTTTCAAAGAGAAAACCGCGATCCTCGGCATCGACGGCAAGGGTGAGTACGCCACCACCTTCTTCGGCTATGGCGAAAACGGCAAGATCACCAAGATCAAGGAATTCTACGACCCGGACTCCCTCGGTGGCCTGTATGGCGCGATCACCGAGTTCCTGGGTTTCGAGATGCTCGACGGCGAGTTCAAGGTCATGGGCATGGCGCCGTATGGCGATGCCAGCAAATATGATTTCTCGCGTCTGGCCTCGTTCGAGAACGGCGAACTGGTGATTAACACCGAATACGCCAACGTGATCGGCCTGCGTCGTTACAAAGAGAAAGGCAAGGGGTTCTACTTCTCGCCAAAACTGATCGAGTGGCTGGGGCCCAAGCGTGAAGGCGATATCGCCGATGAACCTTACATCCACTACGCGGCCAGCATGCAGGCGCTGTTCGAAAAACTGTCTCTGCAGATGATCGACTACTACTTGGGTGACATCCTCAAGGAAAGCGGCAAGCTGGCCTTCGCCGGTGGCTGCGCGCTGAACGTGAAGCTGAACCAGAAGATCATCGCCCGTCCTGACGTCAAGGAGCTGTTCGTGCAGCCTGCCTCCGGTGACGCAGGCACGGCCGTGGGCGCGGCAGCCTACGTGTCCGAAGCCCGTGGCGTGCCGGTCGAGAAGATGGAGCACGTCTACCTCGGCCCTGCGTACAGCAACGAAGACGTGATTGCCGCGTGTGCCCGTCACCCTGGCAAGCCGGCGTACCGCAAGATCAACAACACGCCTGAAAACATCGCCAAAATCATGGTTGATGGCAATCCGGTGGCCTGGTTCCAGGGCCGTATGGAGTTCGGCCCGCGCGCATTGGGCGGCCGTTCAATCATCGGATGCCCGAGCAGCGCAGGCGTGGCTGACCGCATCAACGAGCAAATCAAGTTCCGCGAGCGCTGGAGGCCTTTCTGCCCGTCAATGCTCGACACCGTGGCCCCGCAGATGATCAAGGTCGATCACCCGGCACCGTTCATGACCTTCACCTTTGAAGTGGCGCAAGAATGGAAAACCCGTGTGCCGGAAGTGGTGCACGAAGACGGTACTTCGCGTGCTCAGGTGCTCAAGCGTGAATACAACCCGCGCTACTACGACATGATGAAAGCCCTAGAAGTGCTGACCGGTAATGGCGTGTCGCTGAACACCTCGCTCAACCGCCGTGGCGAGCCGATGGTTTGCTCACCGACCGACGCACTGAACATGTTCTTCGGCTCGGATCTGCAGTACCTGATCATGGAAGACATTCTGGTAGTCAAAGACGGCGCGGACGCTTATGACTCGCTCGACTGAGCGTCATGTGTTGCAGTTCTGCCACGGCTATGACGGGCCGTTTCTGGACTGCGCCCGTCAATACGCCAGCCTGTTTGCGGGCACCGGGTACAAGGTCACCACGGTCTTTCTGACCGGGGCGGCCGACCCCGAGGTGGCGGCGGGCTGCGGGTCGGACGAAGTGCTGTTCATGGAATTCAGCTCCAGCGCCATTCGTGGCCTGAAGTTAAAGGCCATCCGCGAGATGCGCAAAATTGCCGCCTCGCGCTCGTTCAGTTTTTGCATCGCCCACCGTTTCAAGCCGATATACATCGCCTTGTTGGCCACTGACGTGCCGGTGATCGGCGTGCATCACGCGTTTGGCGACTACCAGCGTCGCAGTCGCAAGCTGTTCGCGCACCTGTTCCGTAAGCGCCTGAGCCTGCTGGGCGTCTCGGATGCAGTGCGCGATGACATGCGCGCGTGCCTGCCCAAGTGGCCGACCGGGCGTATTCGTACGCTCTACAACCGTATCGACATTCAGGCGGTACAAGCCAGTCAGTTGCCACGTGCCGAAGCTCGCGCCGACCTTGGCCTGCCCGCTGAAGCCTTCATCGTGGGCAACGTCGGCCGCCTGCATCCCGACAAGGACCAGGCCACCCTGATCCAGGGGTTTGCCAAGGCATTGCCGCAACTGCCTACTGGCAGTCAGTTGGTGATCATGGGCAAGGGCCGTCTGGAACAGGACCTCAAGGAACTGGCCAACGCGCTCGGGATCGCCGCTCAGGTGAATTTCTTGGGGCAGGTGCCCGACGCCCGGCGCTTTTTCCGTGCTTTCGACGTGTTTGCGCTGAGTTCGGACCACGAGCCTTTTGGCATGGTGCTGCTTGAGGCCATGGCGGCGGGTGTTCCCCTGCTGGCCACGGCGTGCGGTGGTGCCAGGGAAGTGGTCGAGGGCGTGGGGATTCTGTTCCCGCTGGGCGACGCCGATCATCTGGCTCAAGGTTTACAGCATTTGGCGCAACTCGATGACGCTCAGCGTCAAGCGTGCGGTGAACTGATGCTGGCGCGCCTGCACGAACGCTTCTGCGATCAGGCCGTGCGCGACACGTTCTGGCAGTTGCCGCACGTCACCGACCTGACTGCGGAGTCCTGATGCTTAATCGATTTCAAGGCTGGCGCGAGCGCGGCTGGCGTGCAGTTGACGCGCACACCTATGCCGCTGCCTGGCAGCGTTTTGGTGGCAGCGTCGCAACACACCCGCAGGTGGTGGAACGTCTCGCCAACCTGGCCGGCATCCCGGTGCGTTACCTGGCTTGGGAGCACAACGGCGAGCTGAAAGCTGCCATCCCGACCTGGGGACGCGACCTGGCGTTATCCAAAGATGTGCTCAAGCGTCACGGCAAAAAAGGCCTCTTCGATCTGGGCAATGCCGAGTTGATCCTGCCTGCCGCCGCAGACGCACACGCGCCGTTGCGCCATCGTGGGCGCTACTTGTCGCAGCTCAATGAGGGGCGCTTCAGCACCTTGCAGCCGCAAGCCGAACAGTTGGCCATGGCGCGCACGCCGGAAGAGCTGTCAAAGAAATTCCGTTACAACCAGCGTCGCGAACTGCGTTTGCTGGAAGAGGCGGGCGGCGTGATACACCCGGTTTCGTCGTTCTCCAGTGTCGAGCTGTCGGCAATCTATTGCGATTTGTTTCTGCGCCGTTGGGGGTTTGTCGCCACCGGGGCCGAGCGTATGGCAGAGGTGATTGAACTGCTGCGCGAGTTTTTGATGGGATCGGTGATTTTCCTCAACGATGCCCCGATTGCAATCCAGCTGGTGTATCGGGTTGAATCGCCGCAATGGATCAGCGTCGAATACGTCAATGGCGGCGTCGACCCCGAAACCCGTGCGTTCAGTCCCGGCAGTGTGCTGAGTTTTCTCAATACCCAGTCGGCTTGGGAACAGGCCCGTAGCGTCGACAAGCCTCTGCGGTTCTCGTTCGGCCGCGCCGACCGCGAATACAAAGAGCGCTGGTGCAACCCGGTGCCTGTCTTCAAGGTGTGAATGGACGCGCAAGCGCGCGTCTCGCGATGCAGCCGGTGCGGTGTGTGAGCTACCGGGTTAACGCCATCACGGGGTCAGCGCGCGTCTAAAGGCAAACCGCCAGCAACCAAGAGCCCAGTCATGACTCGCAAGCAACAACTCCTAAAGCGCCATCGACGCAACAAGCGCATCAGTTTGCTGATCGGCTTGGTGATACTGATTGCCTGCGGGGTGCTGGTGGCCTGGTGGCTGCCGTTAGTACTGGCCGTCCTGGGCTGGATCGCCCACGAAGCGTGGTTTGCCGACCACCTGTTTTACGCGCCCCAAGACGACTATCAGTACCGTTTTACACCTGATAGCGAGTGCCCGGCTGTTCGCCTTGAAGGCAGTCGCCTGGTACTGGACGCGCCCATTGACCTGTGCGGCAACGAAACCCTGATCCTCGCGCTCAAGGTCAAAAGCAGCTGGCTGGGACGTTTTATCGACCCGTTTGTCGTGTTTTCCGATGACCGCCAAACCTTCGAGCGGGGCGTTAACGGCTTGCGCTATGTGAACCTCACGGGCAATGCCGACGCGTTGATCGCAGGTGAGTTGAACCTTCGTGGTCGTTATTGCCGGGTCATGGGCCCGCCTCAACTGTGGGTTATGCGCCAGCCTGATTACCGCGAGCAGCGTGTCATGGTGATTGCGCCTCACGCCGATGATGCCGAGTTGGCGGCGTTCGGTTTGTACAGTCAGGCCAACGAGGCGTGGATCGTGACCCTGACGGCGGGCGAAATCGAGGCCGAGCACTATCAGCAGATGGGCCTTGGACGCGCCGAAGCGGCGCGGCTCAAGGGCCGTTTGCGCGCCTGGGACAGTCTGGCTGTGCCGCGCTGGGCCGGGGTGCCCGAAGCCCAATGCGCGCAACTGGGGTACTTCTGCCTGCAACTGCCCGCCATGCAGGCAGCCCCTGACCAGCCGGTGCCTTCACGCGAAGCCGACCTGACCGATACTCGGCTGTTTCGCCAGTTGAACGCGTTCGCACTGCCAGGTGACCTGGACGGTGCGCCGACCTGGAACAACCTGTTGGCTGATGTGCGCGCATTGATCTTGCGGGCCCGGCCTGATGTGTTGGTATTGCCGCATCCCGCCATCGATCCACACCCCGACCATGTCTGCGCCCATGCAGCGGTCATTGAGGCGCTTGAAGGGCTGGAGTGGCAGCCGCAGACGATTTTGGGCTACGCCAACCATTTGCATGACAATGACCGCTGGCCGATGGGCAACAGCGGTGATGGCATCGCGTTGCCACCGGTGTTCGACACCGCACTCACGTTGCAGCCCTGCTGCCTGTTGTTGAGTTCAGAGCAGCAGCGTGACAAGGCCATGGCGTTGGGCATGATGCATGACCTGCAACCGCGTGCAGCGCTCAAGCGCCGCGTGCGGCGGTCGATACAGACACTCTTGGCTGGCCGAAAGCCATCGCCTTGGGGTGAAAACGAGTTTTTCCGTAAAGCGGTTCGCCACCATGAGTTGTTTTGGCGGCTCAAATAATAAGAATCACCGTAATCAGGGGCATAGCATTGCCCTCTATCTCGACCTTTACATTGAGTTCCCCGTGATAAAACCATCGCCGCGTATTGTGTTTGTCATTCCATACTTCGGCCAGTGGCCGTTCTGGATGCCTTTTTTTCTGGAAAGTTGCCGGCGCAACCCAGACATTGACTGGCTGCTGTTCAGCGACTGCGGCGTGCCTGACAACCTGCCACCCAACGTAACAATCCAGAGCATCAGTTTTGGCGACTATTGCCGCATTGTGTCTGAGCGTCTGAATATCCACTTCGCGCCCAAAGCTGCTTATAAGTTGTGTGACATCAAGCCCGCGCTGGGTTACATCCATGAAGACCGCCTTCAGGGTTACGATTTCTGGGCGTTTGGCGACATTGACCTGGTGTACGGCAACTTGCGCAGCTACTTCACGGCTGAGCGTCTGTCGCGCTATGACCTGTTCTCGACCCACGAGCGCCGCGTGGCCGGCCATCTGTGCCTGATGCGCAATACGCGCTGCAAGCGCGAGCTGTTCATGAAAATCGAAAACTGGCAGCAGCGTTTTACCGATGATCAGCATCATGCGCTGGATGAAGGCGCATTCAGCCGCATCTTCTTGTGGCGCAAGAATTTTCCGAAGCCTTTGTTTGATCTTGTGGGCAAGTTCAACCCGTTGCGTCGTACCAGCGATTTCACCGAGGCGTTCAGTACGCCGGGTGGCTGCATCAAATGGCATGACGGCACAGAAAATTTCCCGGGCCAATGGTTCTGGAAGAACGGCCAATTAACGAATGATCGTGACGGTGACCACACCTTTCCGTACTTTCACTTCGTCTGCTGGAAGCGCAATGAATGGGCGGCCTTGCCCATACCCGATCCCGTCACTGTCCAGCGTCTGGCCGCAGAGCCCGCCTGGATTATTGATGCCACCGGATTCCACCGGGGAGAGCTATGAAACGTTCCAAGGTTTTGCAGTTGCAGCCTGATTACAACGTCAAATCCCACGACTTTGCCGACCTTGCCGAGCAAATCGTGCGTGCGCTGCCCCGTGAGCGTTACGAGATCACCGCCGCGTTTTTGCGCGGGCGTCCCGGTCCGGGCGAGCCGGTGAGCAAGGCGGATCATTCCGTGTACTTCGAGTTCAGCGACAAGGCGCTCAAAGGCATGCGCATCCGCGCGATGTGGGCGTTGTACAAGTTCTGCCGCAAAGAGCAATTCGACGTGGTGATCTGCAACCGCTTCAAGCCGGTCAACATGATGTTGCAGCTTAATCGCTGGCTGAAAATTCCGTTGTGCGTGGGAATTTCCCACGGCTTTGGTGAGTACGATCGCGTGTACCGCCGCAGCCAGGCCAAACGCCTGATCGACAAGGCGTGGCGTTTTGTTGGCGTGTCGCCTGCGGTCAAGCAGTACTTGCTGGACTGCAAATGCGGCTTTACTGACGAAAATACCTACGCGATCACCAATGCCATCGACATTGAGCAGGCCGAAGCCCTGCAATTGCCGCGCGTTCAGGCACGCGAAAAGCTCGGGCTGGATCAAGATGCACGCATGGTGGGGGCCTTGGGGCGACTGGTGCCTATCAAGGGGCACCGCTTCTTGTTGCAGGCTTTTGCCGCGTTGAAAGACAAATACCCGAACGCGCAACTGGCGATTATTGGCGCCGGGCGAGAAGAGTCGCGCTTGCGCGAGCAAATCCAGCAGTTGGGCCTCAATGGCCGGGCGCATTTGTTGGGCTTTCAGGAAAACGCCTTGCAGTACGTGCGCGCTTTCGACATCTGGACCATGCCGTCACTGGCCGAGGGGCTGGGGCTGGCATTGCTGGAAGGCATGAGCGGCCACCTGCCGGTGATTGCTACCGAGGTGCCGGCCATGTTGCCGTTGATTCAGGGCGCTGGCGGGCTGGCCGTCAAACCCAGCGATGTCGCCACCCTGACCGCTGCGCTCGATGACTACCTGGCGCTGCCGGACGAAGCCCTGCGCGCCAAGGGCGAACAGGCTTACCGCTATTTGCAAGAGCACCATGACATCGAGGTGTTCCGCCAGGCGTATTTAGATTTGATCGACTCAGGCTTGAGTCAGGCTCGCAAGGAACGCTCATGACACACGCTCAACCGTTGGTGACGGTGATCATCGCCTCGTACAACCACGCCCCCTACATCGAACAGAGCATTCAGAGCGTTCTGGATCAGACGTATCCGAACATCGAGTTGCTGGTGGTCGACGATGGCTCGACCGACGACAGCGTGGCGCGTATCCAGCGCTTGCAGGCGGTCCATGGGTTTGATTTTCGCGTGCAGCAGAATCAGGGCCTGACCAACACCCTCAACGGCGCTATCGCGCGGGCCAAGGGTTCGTTGATCGTACCGTTCGGTTCCGACGACATCATGAAACCCGACCGCATTGCGGTTCAGGTGGAATACATGGACGGCAAACCCGAAGTCGGTATTTGCGCGGGCAACATTGAACTGATCGATGCCCAAGGCAATTTATATCCCGAGAAACGCCAGCGCCGTGATGTGCCGTTCCGTCGTCTGGACTTTGATGACATGTTCCTTGAGCGCAAGCCTTACCCGCCGGCGACCACGCTGATGATTCGCCGCGAAGCGCTGGACAAGGTGGGAGGGTTTGACCCGAGCATTCGTCTGGAAGATTTGTACATCGAGCTGAAAATCACCCACGCCGGGTACTTTATCGACGGCCTGAACGTGGTGATGGCGCAATACCGCAAGCACGCGACCAACTCGTACAAAAATCACCGGTTCATGATCGACAGCATTCTGCGCATCTACGCCCTGTTCAGCGATCACCCGCTCTACGACGAGGTGCGGTACAAGTTTCTCAACTCCATGTTCCTCAAAACAGCCAACCGTGACCGGGCGCTGGCGCGAGAGCTGCTCAAGCAGATCCCGTTCAAACATTGGACCGGCAAAACCTGGCGCGGTCTGGGGCGGTTGTATTTTTCGCCGTTGGAAAAGAGCTGAGCGAACCGGGAGTCGTTATGGGATGGCTGGAGCGTTATCGGGAAAAGCGTGCCAAGCGCGCTATTCGAAAACTGCCAAAAATTGAGCGGGGTGTCGCGCGTTTCAAGCAACAGTATCCGGATTACGCCATCGGCTATGGCAGCTACGGGCTGCCGCAGGTGCACGACTGGAAGGAAGGTTCAACCTTGCGCATCGGGGCTTTTTGCTCGATCGCCGAGGGGGTTAACATTTTTTTGGGCGGGCATCATCGTGCTGATTGGGTCACCACGTTCCCGTTTCCTGCCATGCTCAAATCGGCGCAACATATCGCTGATTACAACGGTACCCGTGGCGATGTCGTGATTGGCAATGATGTGTGGTTATGCTCTAACAGCACCTTATTGTCGGGGGTGACCATCGGGCATGGCGCTATTGTGGCAGCCGGTGCGCTGGTGACTCGCGACGTAGAACCTTATGCCGTTGTCGGCGGTAATCCGGCGCGCTTTTTGCGCTGGCGCTTCCCGCAAGAGCAGCGTCTCGCGTTGCTGCAAAGTGCCTGGTGGGACTGGCCATTACCGGAGCTCGAGCAAGTGGTCGGTGCGTTGTGCAGTGACGACATTGACGGTTTTCTGGCCTATGCGAGACAACGCAGCGTTTAGTCTGCGTTGTGGGTTTCAGAGGCTGGCTTGACGTGGCTATCGTCTGGCGACTTTCTGCGCAGCCAAGACAGAAAACGCTTGCCAGCATTAATGCCTGGCTTCTCAATCAGCAAAAACGTCAAGCTGCTGACCGCTATCAACAGACAGCTGCTGAAGGCTGTGAGAGTCAGGAAAACCAAGGGTTCCTTGGTGTCGAATGGCAGCGCCAGTGGCAAGCGTTGCATCAATAGCCAGATGACGAAGCCATGCAGCAAGTAGGTGCTGTAACTGATTTCTCCCATCCAGCGGATACTGCGCAGTCTCAGTGCACCGAAGAGTGTGTTGCCCGAGGCCACAATCGTAAAAAAAACGGTCAGTAGCATCAGCGGGAAAATGGCGAAACTTTTACGAAACAGCAGGAGCTCAATGGCCAGCGCCAATAATGCAATCAGGCCTGCTTTCGGGGTCTGCCCCCACGCCATTCGCTCTGGCTTGCGCACCCAGTAGGCAGCCGCTATACCGCCTAGAAAGCTCATCAGGATGTGCTTTTTCAGCGAGTGTTCCCAGCCGATTACTTGATAAAGGGCATAGATGCCGATCAGGCACGCTACCACCTGAATCCAGTGTTTTCGGTACAGGAACACGGCACCGAACAGCGGCAGTGCCATGTAAAAGAACACCTCATAGTTGAGTGTCCAGGTGACGTTGGAGATCAGCATCCCGGTCTGAGGATACTGGTTGATATCAGGACGGTCGAAAATGAGCCATGCCAAAACTTGCCGTACCACCTCGCCAGGCGAGTCTTTCAGCTCCCAATCCTGAATGTAGAGAACGCTGAAAATCACCAGTGCCAATAGCGGCAGGTAAAGTGGATAAAGCCGGAATACCCTCGACACGGCAAATGCCAGCCAGTCGTGGTGGCGCCCATGCTTGAGCAGGCGTCCCCAAAACAGGAAACCGGTAATCATAAAGAACAGTGCGACGCTGGCCAGGCCAATCTGCGTATAAAATTTGCTCGGCGGGACGTTTATCTCACCCGTGTGCAAATAGACCCACGTAATGGCGACGTGATGGATAAACACCCCGAACGCCAAATACCCGCGCAGTCCATCCACACTGGAAAAACGGTTTTCACCGACATGCTCAAGGCTTCCCCGGATTCGCGGGAAATAGCGGAGCAACAACGCTGAAGTGGTAATCGCCAGTGCGTAAGCAATCACGGCCCATAACGGGTTGTTGCTCCCCAGGCTCAACTGACGGTGCTCCCAGTCTGGCCCAGCTGTTCAATCTGGCGCCTCAAGCGGCCAACGGCAATTTCCGGCGCAAGGCTGGCATAGCCATCGAGCAACGCTTGCAACTGCTCTTCGAACAGCCAGCGGCGGTCTTCGGGGTAACGCTGCATGTGGCGCAGGTTGCGTTGGCGTAAAGCAAGCCTCAAGGGCGACGGGTACAGGTGCAGGTCGGCAATGTCGATCAGGCCAAACTCACCGTCGTCCATCAGTAAGACGTTGCCCAGATGCAGTGAACGGAAGTAAACGCCTTGTTCGTGCAGCAACGCCAGAAACTTGCCGAAACGCTCCACCAGCGCCTGTCGCATCGCGCCGGAGCCCATCGACTGCATCACTTGTCGCAACGTTTGGCCAGGCAATGGCTGATACAGCACGCCGCTGCTGCCGTCGGCAAAGACATACAGGTCCAGAATGGCGGGTGCGGTAATGCCCAGTGCTTGCAGGCGCTCGCTATTGACGGCAAAGCGCTGTGAATAAGGATTGAAACTGCCGGAGGTATAGCAGCGACGCTCGCGGAAGAGTTTCAGGAAATTGCCGTTTTCCAGTCGAAGGACTTTTGGCCCCAGGCCGTCTTCTTCGATCACCTTGGCATTGACTTCAAGCGCTTTGTAATCGGCGTTGCTCAGGCATTTGACCGGTCGGTCTAGGATGGCCTTGAGTCGCTGGCCCACGCTCAATGCAGCGATCAGCGCCAAGGGAATCCACAGCAGGTACCAGTGTTCCTTTGGGCGTGGCAAGATTCCGCCGCCCTCTGTCAGCGAGGCGCCAATGCCGTACACCAGCCAGGCTGAAGCCAGAATGAACAGGGGATTTACGCGATGGCGCCAGCTGTTGTACAGGCCCCAAAGCTGCATGAACGCCCAAGGCAAGAAGCCGATAATTCCGACGTAATACAGTACGCCCAACGCAAAGTTGTGGGGTTCTTTGAGTGAATAGCCAACCCCCGGAAGATCGAACGATACAGGGGCTTCATACCCATATCCGATGAAAGGTTTCTGGGCAATCAGCTCAAGCGCCATCTGCCAAATATCGAGACGAAAGGAACTGCCACGGCTGAAAATCATGTCTGAGAACAGGGTGAAAACCACAATGGCGCCAGCAATGAGCATGCCGACAAGCGCCAGCGATCGACGATTCCAGCAAATGAAACTGAGCCAGATCATGCTCAACACCACCGCCACCAGCGGTGTTCTGGAGCCTGTGGCCAGCAGCGCGGCAAACATGATGAGGCACGCGGGGGCCGCTGCCAGAACAATGGCTTGGCGCTTGCTGGTCATGCCGAGGGTCAGCCAGTAAATGCAAAAGAAACCAAACGCATGGGAACTGAGGAGCGGGTTGTCGAAGGCACCAGTGCCCGCCATCCGCGCTTCTGGTGAATAGATGCCGGCAAACACATACAAGTTGTAAACGGTCATCACCAGCGCAACGACGGCGGCGCCGAAGAACACGGGTTGTAGGCTTTCGCTGCGGTATTTGACCAGCAGCGAGCACCCCAAAAACAGCATCAGGATATGCAGCGGAGGCTTCAGCAGGCCGAGCGGACTGTTATCGGTCGGGCTCCAGATCAGGGTGATCATTGCCCAGGCGATAAACGCGAGCATGCCCAGGATCAAGGGCTCTTGAAGCAAGGTCTTCATCTCGCGTGGTCGCAAGAGAAGGGCAATCAGTGTCGGAATACTGAACAAACCGTAATACAGTTTGTGGTGGATGCTGCGGTCGGGCACAAAATACAAATCAGATAGAAGCAAAAAAAGCCCGACAGGCAAAAGCCACAGGCAAATGAAATCGAACATCCGATGTTTTGAGTAGCTCAAGTAACTGAATTGCATGCTGAAAGGTTCATTCCAGGTTTTGGATGACCATATTAACGTAATGGCCATTTAATGTCGTTTTAGGCGTCCTGTGAGACCTTGTCCCAACCGGCTGGCAGTACACCAGAGAAGCTGTGATAAAGTCAGCAACCTTTTTTCACAACTGTCGCGTGATATGACCGAATCCAGCCCCAGCTCAAGCGAATCGAGCTTGAAGATCTATCTGCGCCTCCTCAGTTATGTCCGGCCTTATATCGGTCTGTTTCTGCTGAGCATCATCGGCTTCCTTATCTTTGCTTCCACCCAGCCGATGCTGGGCTACATCCTCAAGTACTTCGTGGATGGCCTGTCCAATCCGGATGCGGTGTTGTTCCCCTCGGTTCCCTACTTGCGAGACTTGCGCCTGCTGCAGGCGGTCCCGTTGCTGATCGTATTGATTGCAGCGTGGCAAGGTTTTGGCTCGTTCCTGGGTAACTACTTCCTGGCCAAGGTTTCGTTGGGCCTGGTTCACGACCTGCGGGTCCAGTTGTTCAACAACCTGCTGGTGCTGCCCAACCGTTACTTTGACAAGCACAACTCAGGGCACCTGATCTCGCGCATCACCTTCAACGTGACCATGGTCACCGGTGCGGCCACCGATGCGATCAAGGTCGTCATCCGTGAAGGCATGACCGTGGTGTTCCTGTTTGCGTCGTTGCTGTGGATGAACTGGCGTCTGACGCTGGTGATGATCGCCATCCTGCCGCTGATCGCGGTCATGGTCAGCACGGCCAGTAAAAAATTCCGCAAACAGAGCAAGAAGATTCAGGTGGCGATGGGCGACGTGACGCACGTGGCGTCCGAAACGATCCAGGGTTACCGCGTGGTGCGCAGCTTCGGCGGCGAGAAGTACGAGCAACAACGCTTCCTGAAAGCCAGCCAGAGCAACACCGACAAACAACTGCGCATGACCCGTACCGGGGCTATCTACACGCCGATGCTGCAATTGGTGATCTACGTGGCCATGGGCATCTTGATGTTTCTGGTGCTGTACATGCGCGGCGATGCCTCGGCGGGCGACATGATTGCCTACATCACGCTGGCGGGTCTGTTGCCCAAGCCGATTCGCCAACTGTCTGAAGTCAGCTCCACCATCCAGAAAGGGGTGGCGGGCGCTGAAAGCATCTTTGAGCAACTGGACGAAAAACCGGAAGTGGACACCGGTACGGTGGAGCGCGATCACGTCAGCGGTCGCCTCGAGGTCCGTCACCTGAACTTCACCTACCCGGACACGGATCGTCAGGTGCTCAAGGACGTGACGTTCACGGCCGAGCCGGGCCAGATGGTGGCGTTGGTCGGGCGTTCGGGCAGCGGCAAGTCGACGCTGGCCAACCTGATTCCGCGTTTCTACCATCACAACTCGGGTGAAATCCTGCTCGACGGCATAGAAATCGAGCAGTACCGCTTGCTTAACCTGCGCCGTCATATCGCGCAGGTGACTCAGCACGTGACCCTGTTCAGCGACACGGTCGCCAACAATATTGCGTATGGCGACCTGGCCGGCGCACCGCGTGCCGACATTGAAAAAGCCGCGCGCGACGCTTATGCCATGGACTTCATCGAGCAACTGCCCCAAGGCCTTGACACTCAGGTCGGTGAAAATGGCGTGTTGCTCTCCGGTGGTCAGCGCCAGCGTTTGGCAATTGCGCGGGCTTTGTTGAAAAACGCGCCGCTGCTGATTCTGGATGAAGCGACCTCGGCCCTGGATACCGAGTCCGAGCGCCACATTCAGGCGGCACTGGATCACGTCATGGAAGGGCGTACCACGTTGGTGATTGCGCACCGTCTTTCGACCATCGAGAAGGCTGACCTGATTCTGGTCATGGATCAGGGCCAGATCGTTGAGCGCGGCACCCATGCCGAGCTGTTGGCGCAAAACGGTTACTACGCGCGCCTGCACTCCATGGGGCTGGATGCGCCCCTGACTTCGGGCGACATCGCCTGACCCTGCGCGGGAGACGGGCTTGCCCTCTCCCGCGTTTGCCCGTGTGTAGGTCGATACGGGTACTGTAAGCCACGTCTGATTCTCATTCCCCGCGATAAATACCGTGAACTGACCAGCGTTCACCCTGTGTTAATATCGCGCCCCTGTTCATTTTGTATGTGGGTTCTCCATGAAGTTGTCCATGCCGCGATTCGATCAAGCCCCTGTCTTGGTGGTAGGCGATGTCATGCTCGACCGTTATTGGCATGGCGGAACCTCACGGATTTCCCCTGAAGCGCCAGTACCGGTTGTCAAAGTCGAGCAAATCGAAGACCGCCCGGGCGGCGCTGCCAACGTTGCGCTCAACATCGCTGCACTGGGTGCGCCTGCCTCACTGGTGGGCGTGACGGGCGATGATGAAGCCGCCGACAGTCTGGCCAATAGCCTGCAAGGTGCAGGCGTACGCGCTCTGTTTCAGCGTATTGCCCATCAGCCGACCATCGTCAAGCTGCGGGTCATGAGCCGTCACCAGCAATTGCTGCGCATCGATTTTGAAGAGCCCTTCGCCACGGATGCGCTGGCATTGGGTGCTGAAGTCGACCATTTGCTCGAAGGCATCAAGGTGCTGGTGCTGTCGGATTACGGCAAAGGCGCGTTGAAAAACCATCAAGTGTTGATCCAGGCCGCTCGCGCCAAAGGCATTCCGGTGCTGGCTGACCCCAAAGGCAAGGACTTCTCGGTGTACCGTGGCGCCAGCTTGATCACGCCTAACCTCAGCGAGTTCGAAACCATTGTGGGTGGCTGCACCGATGAGGCCGATCTGGTTGCCAAGGGCGCCCGCCTGATGGCCGATCTCGACCTCGGTGCGCTGCTGGTAACCCGTGGCGAGCACGGCATGACCCTGCTGCGTCCGGGCTTCCCGGCCATGCACTTGCCAGCCCGGGCCCGTGAAGTGTTTGACGTGACCGGTGCAGGCGACACGGTCATTTCTACCTTGGCTGCCGCGATCGCCGCGGGTGAAGAACTGCCCCACGCCGTCGCGCTGGCCAATCTGGCTGCTGGCATTGTGGTGGGCAAACTCGGTACGGCAGCCATCAGCGCGCCGGAACTGCGTCGCGCCATCCAGCGCGAAGAAGGGTCCGAGCGGGGTGTGTTGAGCCTGGAGCAACTGCTGCTGGCTATCGACGATGCACGTGCCCACAACGAGAAAATCGTGTTCACCAACGGCTGCTTCGACATCCTGCACGCCGGTCATGTCACGTATCTGGAACAGGCCCGTGCCCAGGGCGATCGCTTGATCGTCGCGGTCAACGATGATGCCTCGGTGAGCCGTCTCAAAGGCCCGGGCCGTCCGATCAATAGCGTTGACCGCCGCATGGCGGTACTGGCCGGGCTGGGCGCGGTGGACTGGGTCATCAGCTTCCCTGAAGGCACTCCGGAAAACCTGCTGGCTCAGGTCAAGCCTGACGTGCTGGTCAAAGGTGGCGACTACGGCATCGATCAGGTAGTCGGCGCTGACATTGTGTCGGCCTACGGCGGCACGGTGAAAGTGCTGGGGCTGGTTGAGAACAGCTCGACCACGGCCATCGTCGAGAAAATCCGCGGTCAGTGATCTAAGCGGCCTCATCCTGACGCTCTCCCTCCAGGAGAAAGTCAGGGTGAAGGGCTTTTGCTCTTCACTACCTTTCTGAACATCTGCCGCGCTTTGCCGGTCAGGCGTTTAAGCCTTGACGCTTTTCCCGGTTCGCTCAAGCCTTGCTGTTTGAGCCAGTCTTTCCAGCGAATCCGCTCTTCGCGCACCACCCAGCCCTCCTGAAGCGCAAAACTTTCGGCCAGATGCAGCCCACGGGTACTTGCCGCGTGCAATGTGTCTTTGCTCAGGGTGTATATCTCGGCGCACGGCTGGCCATCGGTCAGCGGGATCAGGTACAAATCAGGCCGTTTGCGATCAAGGCGCGCCACCAGTTGATCACCTTCGAGCCGTTCGTCCACATGAAACAGGCTCAGGGATTTGGCTTCTTTGGGCACTTCCAGGCGCAAGTCATAGACCAGTTGCAGCGATGCCGTCGGCAAATGCACGTAGGCCCGCGGACGTTCCAGCAGGGGCTGGCTGCCACAGCGCACGGGACGCGCCGCGCCCGAGTTGGGCGTCAGGCGAAAGGGCAGGGCTTCGCGGTAATGCAGCGCGCTGATGTAGGGGGCTGGCAGCCAGGTCTCGTTGAAGCGTCCGCCGAGCCAGCCTTCGGGGGTTTCCAGCAGGCATTCTTCGGCCACTTCCTGAATGGCGGTGTGCAGCGGTAGATTCACCTCATGGGCCGGGACGTAGCCGGAGATCAGCTTGAGCACCACATCGCCACGATCCTGACGCCGCTGGCGCACCAATACCCAGTAATCGCGGCCCTGCCATTGCAGCGTCAGGCGTACGGACACGCCCAGATTCGCCAGCTCCAGCCCGAAGCGCCCGGTATCGGCCACGTCGACCTGTCGGCGCTTTTGCAGGGTTTGCGCAAAATTGAGCGGCATGCCGACGCTTTGGTAACTCAAGCCTTCGGCAGTGGCCTCGACAAACAGAGCCAGGGTTTTGAAGTCGCTGGGATTCTTGCGGATAAGTGAACGCGGCATGTCGGCTCCTTCTTGCGTCGGGGTCGGCCGCGTCGGCGGCATCAGGGGGTGCGCAACACCTGCGCTACCGTTGCCACGTTGTGGGCCAGGTGCAAAGGATTGATGGTGCCGACAATAGCACTGGCAACCCCATGATGGCCAAACACCAGTTCGAAGCTGGCCCGCACCGGGTCAACCCCCGGGCTCAAGCAGACGTGGCCGCTGGCCAGCGCTTTTTTGACCAGAATTGCCTTGCCATGCGCCGCCGCGTAATCGATAACCGGCTTTTCGGCCTGCTCATTCAGGTTGTACGTGACCATGGCGCAATCGCCGGTTTGCAGGGCTTTCAGCCCGCCTTCAACGGTTTTTCCTGACAGGCCGAAGCCCCGGATCTTACCTTCGCGCTTGAGTTCGGCCAGTGTTTCATAGACCTCGCCCTCATTAAGAATGGCCAGATCATTGCCATCGGAGTGCACCAGCACCAGATCGATGACGTCTGTTTCTAAACGCTGAAGGCTGCGCTCCACGGACTGTCGGGTGTGGGCGGCGCTGAAGTCATGGCTGGACTGGCCGTTGACGAATTCTTCACCGACTTTGCTGACGATCACCCATTCATGACGCTGCCCGCGCAACAGCGGCCCGAGGCGTTCCTCACTGCGGCCATAGGCCGGCGCGGTGTCGATCAGGTTGATCCCCAGGTCGCGCGCGAGCTTGAGCAGCATGCGTGCTTCGTCATCATCCGGGATCTGAAAACCGCTGGGGTATTTCACCCCTTGGTCACGGCCCAGCTTGACGGTGCCCAGCCCCAGCGGGGACACCGACAGGCCGGTACTGCCCAGCGGGCGATGCAGGTCGTGCAAGGTAGGTTGGCTCATGGCAGCAGTTGCTCCCAGGGTGTCTGGCCCAGTGGCGGGCGTGGCAGCTCAGGCAGGGCAGGGGCATGACCCGGTTTGATGCCGTCCTGCTCCAGGGCTTGCAGCACGCGGTCCGAGAAATCCGGTGCCAGCGCCAGTTTGGTGGGCCAGCCCACCAGCAAGCGGCCCTGATCGGACAGAAAGGCGTTGTCCGGGCGCACCAGACCCGATTGCGCGGGTTCAGCACGGTTGACCCGCAATGTGGCCCATTGCGCCTGGCTCAGGTCGACCCACGGCAGCAGGTTGCTCAGCTCTTTTTGCGCCACGGCGATTTGCTCGGCCGGTTCGCGGGCCACCCCGTCGGCCTCGGCAATATCGCCCCCCAGATACCACACCCACTCGCCATTGGCCGCCGGGTGGGTGGTCACGGTAATGCGCGGCTTGGGACCGCCGCCCAGGCAGTGCGCGTACAGCGGTTTGAGGCTAGGCCCCTTGACCAGCACCATGTGCAAAGGTCGTAACTGTTGCGCGGGAACACTGATGCCTGCACTGGCCAGTAGCTCGGCATTACCGGCCCCGGCGCTGAACACGATACGTTGCGCGTGGATGTCGCGCCCGTCGACCCGCAAGCCCACCAGATCGTTGTTCTCGAACAGCGGCTCGATGGATTGCCCTGCGAGCAAGCCATCCCCTGCGAGGTTGGCCAGCCGTTCAATCAGGCTCGGCACGTCGACCACCAGCTCGGCCAGACGGTACACCTTGCCTTTGAAGCGCGGGTCTTGCAGGGCCGGCGGTAATTGCTCGCCCTTGACCTGATCGACACGGCCACGGACGGCTTTGCTGGCAAAGAAGCTGGTGAGGTTGCCCGCCAGAGTGCCCGGTGACCACAGGTAATGGGCCTGGGACAGGATGCGAACGCCGTTTAAATCCAGCTCGCCGTCACCGGCCAACGCTTCGCGCCAGCGGCGCGGCATGTCGGCAATGGCTTCGGAGGCGCCGGTCAGTGCGCCATGCAGCGCGTACTTGGCGCCACCATGGATGATGCCTTGAGACTTCACACTTTGGCCGCCGCCCAGGCTTTCGCGCTCGACCACAATCGTGGAAAAGCCCTGTTTACGCAGGCGGGCATTGAGCCAGAGGCCGGCGACACCAGCGCCGACAATCAATACGTCGGTGGAAATTACAGATGGCATGGGCGACCTCAGCGTTCAAAGACAAGGCCGGGAGTATACATCCTGATCGCGCCCCTATCAGGCTAACCCTGCGACGCCGCGCTTCAGCGCCACGGCGTGCAGCGGGTTAATGACCGGCGGTTTTGGAAAACAGCTGAATCACCACCACGCCCAGCACAATCAGCGCCATGCCCAGCATGGCCGGCACGTCGAGTTTCTGTCCGTAGATAAACAGTGCGGCAACGCTCACCATCACGATCCCCATGCCCGCCCACACAGCGTAGGCAACCCCGACCGGAATGGTGCGCACCACCAGCGTCAGCATCCAGAACGCCGTGGCGTAACCGGCAATCACCAGCACAAGGGGCAAGGGCGTGCTGAAACCTTTGATCGCTTTCATCGATACGGTGGCAATCACTTCGGCGCAAATGGCGATGGCCAAGTAGTAGTAAGCGTTCATGTTGGAGTCCTGAATGAGGGGCGCAGCAATTTAACAGCACGGCATTCTAGTGATTGTAAAAGTGTGTAGCGATTTTTATTGCACCTTGCGCGGGCCTTGTTCGGTGCCATCATCGTGGATGTCGTTTTCAAGTAAACTCCGCGCCCATGAATAGAACCCTGTACACCTTGCTGTTTCATCTGGGGCTGCCGCTGGTAGCGATTCGCTTGTGGCTGCGGGCACGCAAGGCGCCCGCTTACGCCAAACGCATCGGTGAACGTTTCGCCCTGAACCTGCCCGTGATGCAGCCGGGCGGGATCTGGGTGCATGCCGTGTCAGTGGGCGAAAGCATTGCTGCCGCGCCCATGATTCGGGCGCTGCTCACACGTTATCCACAGATGCCGATCACTGTGACCTGCATGACGCCGACCGGTTCACAGCGGATCGAGGCCCTGTTTGCCGATGAACCGCGCATTCAGCATTGTTATTTGCCTTACGACTTGCCGTGGGCAGCGGCGCGCTTTTTAGCGCGGGTGCAGCCCAAACTGGCCGTCATCATGGAAACCGAGCTGTGGCCCAACCACATCCACCAGTGCGCCAAGCGCGGGATCCCCGTGGCGCTGGCCAATGCCCGGCTTTCGGCCCGTTCGGCCAAAGGCTATGCGCGCTTCGCCAAACTCACCCGGCCCATGCTCGAAGAAATGAGCTTGATCGCGGTACAGACCGAAGCCGAAGCCGAGCGCTTCCGTCAGTTGGGCGCGCGCCCTGAGTGTGTGCAAGTGACCGGCTCGATCAAATTCGATCTGACCATCGACCCGCAACTGCTCACCGCGGCGCGAGCGTTGCGTGAACAATGGCAGGCGCAAGAACGCCCGGTGTGGATTGCGGCCAGCACCCATGAAGGCGAGGACGAAATCATCCTGGCGGCCCATCGACAACTGCTCGGCCACTATCCCGATGCGTTGCTGATTCTTGTCCCGCGTCACCCCGAGCGCTTCAACAGCGTGTTCGAGCTGTGCCAGCGTGAAGGTTTCGATACGGTGCGCCGCTCTACAGCCGCGCCGGTCGGCCTGCACACTCAAGTGCTGCTGGGGGACACCATGGGTGAGTTGTTGTTTTTGTACGCATTGGCCGACAGCGCGTTTGTTGGCGGCAGCCTGGTTCCCAACGGCGGGCACAACCTGCTGGAACCGGCCGCGCTGGGCAAGCCTGTGCTGAGCGGCCCCCACCTGTTCAATTTTCTGGAAATTGCAGCGCTATTGCGTCAGGCCGGTGCATTGGAGGAAGTGGACGATGCTCAAGGGCTGGCCATTGCGGTTCGGCGTTTGTTCGAGTTGCCTCAGGATGCACAGCACATGGCTCAGGCGGGTCTGAGTGTGATGCGGGCCAATCAGGGGGCCTTGCAGCATTTACTGGATGGATTGGCGCGTTTGCTATCGCCTATCCATCCGGTGACGCAGAACCCTTAGTGCGCTAAAGGTAAGAACCAGCGCTCGGCCATGTTTTTACCGATTTGACCACGGTGTACGTTCACAATGGCTTGTTCGCTTTGCGCCGTGTTCAGTTGGGAAAAATAACTCAGCTTGCGTTGCTCTTTGGTTTTCAGGTGGGCCACGGTGTAATTCTCTTTAGGCGTGGTGGCGTGCTCGTAGTGAAAGTGGGCATACCACAGGGGCGGCTTGCCCGGCTCACTGATGGAAAACTCTTGAATATAATCCCGCCGTTCACCCGTTAACTGAACGCGCCCTCTCAGGCCCGCAATTTGTACCCGCCTGCCATCCAGCAGGTATTGCAGGTTGCCCTGGGTCGGTGGTAGCTCAAGGCAGAGCTGAAGGCGCAGTGCTTTACCGGTCTGATCCAGTTGCTGGGCCGCGCTATGCATGTCATTGACCAACATTTGATCAGCAGGCAAACGGTCTGTTTCCGGCTTTTCCTGCAGTGCCGCGTTAAGTTCGTCTGCCAATTTGTCGAACTTGGACGCTTCATGGCTGAGGATTTCTTCTATTTCTTCAGGGTGGCGTACCTGGCGTTTGTAGCGTGCGGCCCTGCGTTTGATGTGCTCAAACATCGCGTAGAGCTTGCGCGCCTGGCCCTTAACCACGTCCAGCATGCGTTTGACAATGGGGGCGGCGGGACGTGAAGCCTGGATCTCGACCCATTCCTCCCCGTGCTGTGCATAGGTGGAGAGCAATTTGTTGTCGTACTCGGCGCGTATCTCTATCACCTCAATCGGCCATTCGCCACCCGCCGGAAGAACGCTGCCAATCAAACTGCCTTTGCCGCGCGCATTGATCACCTTGCGTTGTGGCTTGCCGGTTACCGAGGGTGTGCGTTTGCGGGTTTTTTTGCGAGGTTTTGCAGGGGGTTTTATTTCTGCGGCCAGTTGCCCGGTTGCCTCTTTGTAGAGGTCAGTCAGCAGTTGGCGAAGTTTGTTGAAGTAATCGATGTCCAGTTCATCTCTGTTGATCAGTTCGATCCCTTGCAGGGCGTCCAGCGCGTGACCGTAGTGCTCGACAACACTATCCAGCACTTCCAGACGCTTACCGGGCTCAAGCTCAAGGGTGTTGAGTTGGTTATGGGTCTGAACATATTCCTTGAGAGGGTCGATGGCATTGTCGAGGCTGCTTTCAACCTTGATGCCGGCACCGCTCTTGGAGCTGGCAAGCTTGAGGCAGTTGAGCAGGAAACTCTTGAGCGCCAGACTGCTGTGTTCTTCTGCAGAGAGGCTCTCGATCAGTTTATTCGCGGCCTCAACCCCTGCGTTGCTCAGGTTGTTTAGTCGCTCGATGAAGCTGTTGCGGGTGTCCAGGTAGTCGACGGCGCGCTCATTAAGTTCTATTTGCACTTTGATGAAGTGCAGGAATTCTTGAGGGGCGGTGTGTGCGGCCACTTCCTGTGCGGGGCCAGGGGTGGTGAACTGTGGCCATTGCCGGGCGATCACCCTTTGTTCAGAAGCCAGGCCGAACAACGCTGCGGCGCGATTATCAAATGCCTTTTCCAGCAATGAAATGACCACTTGTTCGCTAAACGGTATGTGCAGTTCGCTGCGCTCGTTAATGCTGTCCAGGAGTTCTTGCAACGCGGTTTGTTGTCGGGCGATGGCAGCTTGGAACTTATCGCGAAACTGCGTCAGTTGTTCAATCGTAAAGCGGGGGTCTTTGCTGGCGTGTAAATAGATGGCTTGTGTGGTGCGCAGGTTATCGTGAAGCGGTTTCTCTTGATCGAAAAAGGCTTCCAGCGTGGCTTTCAGTTCGTTGATCCGTGTCTGTTTTTGCTGTTTGAACGCGGCGATGCGCTTGGGTGGCATCCCGCCGTGCAGGCGCAAGCCCAAATCCAGGGACCAGTTACCATTAGCGTCTGCCCGAACGTTAGGCCCCCTGTGGCGAATACCCGTAGGCGAAACAATGGTGGCATGCCCCTCAGGCTGCAGTTCAACTTCGAAGAACAGCGCTGTGTCGATCAGCACATGCCATTTGCCTTGAATGGAGTACAGCCCTTTGGCGGCTCCGTTGGCGTGGGCGGGTGGAAAGGGTGTAGGTCGGGTGATCTGCAAGGCCACCAGCCGTTCGCGCTGGCTGGGGGTCAGGCGATTGCGAGCGCTGGCAAAGCTGAAGTCCAGGATCGTGCTCTCGCTGTTGGGGAACTCTCCGGGTAAGGCCACGGCGCCCTCATGGATGCGAGGGGGTGGCGGTTCGGGCCACTCTTCGGCAACGCGAGGCGGTGCAAAAGGACGTACGGCGCTTTGTTTCAGTTGTTTTAGCGCTGGCAGACGTTCTGGATTACCCTTCGGAGCCAGGTGCAAGAGCAGTTGGCCGACATTGATCAGCACATCGACCAATGCCAGCTCTCTTTCGTTTGAGTCATGGCTCTCGAGTGCCGGTATGTCGCCAATCGCCGATTGAGCCAGGCCCAGCAGCCAGCCCGCTAACATCAGGGGGCGAGGCAAACCAGGCAGTTGCATAAGGCTGTTGAAAATCAGCCCGCCACCTTCCAGAAAAATGCCCCATCGACTTTCGCTGTTGGAGACGGACGCCGCCTCGGCCTGGTCGATCAGGGCTCTGGCGTTACTCCCGTACAGCGACAGCATCAACTGACCGTTCAGTAAATACAGCAATAACTCGTTGCTGGCGCCATTGGTTGCGAGTTGGGCAGGTTCTGGAACAGAGAGCGGGGCGAACTCATCGCCGACTCCAAACCGCACGATATGCGGTTCTTTGAAGCCGCCGTTGGTGTAGATCGGGCGGGCGCTGTCACTCAGCCAAGTGAGCACGCTGTCTTGCAGCGCGCCGGGTTCCGCGATTGCGCTCATTAAGGTCGCGCGGGTCGTGAACTCGATCAGGGGGTGCGCGTAAAAAGGGCGATAGAGCAGGTGCGGGCCCCTCTCCATGCTGTCCGATTCAATGATGAACATGTTGCTGACTATATCCGGCACCGCTTCTTTTTCGCGCAAAAATCCCAAATGACGAATGACCACTGTTTGCCCATCGACCTGCCGATCAACCGACAACCGGTTCATCAGCGCAGCGACATAGCGGGCGCCCCGGGCGGTCACGCCATTCTCTTTTTTGAGGCTCAATTCCAGCGCCAGCAATGGCAGCTGTAGACGCAGGTACTCGGCGTACAGACGTTGGCGTTCCTGGGTGTCGGGGGTATCACTCAAGAGCAGGCTTTCGAGGTGCTTGGGGTAGACCTCACCGATATTGGCTTGCTCGATCAACCCGTTACGACGGGTGATGTATTCGGGGGTCAACCAGGCGGGCAGGTCAAACCCTGTTCGATGACGCAGGGTCAAGCGGCCAGTAGGAAGCCCCATCAGGTTTTTCAGGGCCAGTTCGGTCAGGCTCATGTGCACCCGTTCTTCGATGCCGATCGTGCCGGGCAGCCCTGTCACGGTGTGAAATGTCAGCTCAATATCGTTGGGCGCCAACCGGTCTTCGGGGCTCCGATGCTTGGCGTCAGGCTCAAATTTGTGTAAATCGCGTCGCAGCAGTTGATGCAAAACCTCGACGGTATAAACGTGAATATCGGCGATATCACTCAGGAATGTTTTCCCTTGATGGTTTTTTTTCGTGCTCGCCAGCGCCAGGCTGAACTGACGGTAGCGCGCCTGATCCGAGAGTGACGCTTTTTTGAGCCAGTCCGGCAGGTGTTGTTCGAGAGTGGCGAGTGTTTGCGGGTCAGCCTTGGCCGTAGTGAGGAATCGCACAGACGGATCAGCGATCTCCTTGTACACCGTTTGCAATGAGTACCAGCCAATACTCGCCGGTAATTTGAGCCGGATCAGGCTTTCCAGCTGTTGGTTGAGTTCGGCGGCACTGCGGGCTTCGAACACGTCGCCATCGATCTCAAAGCGCTTGGTGTAAATGCTCTTTACGGTCCCGGAAATCCCCATTCTCGTTCCCCAGGCAAGGGTAAATGAATCCCAGGATCTGAACGAACCTATCTGGCCATTTTGGAACCAGCAAAGCAATTGGCCAGGGCTTTCGATGAGCATGATTGAGCTCAAACTCGAACGCTCCCCCCCATTGCTGAGGGTGGCCTTGAGCAAATAGGCGCGGGCAGCCTTTGACCCATACTGGGCGAGCCGATTCCTCCTCTCGGGGTAGTCGATAAGTTGCTGGATGGCGCTACGAGTGTCGTTTGTCAGGTCGGGCTGTTGCGCGACGCTGATGGTCAGGTTGTCTCTGAACATATGGCTAAGCCATAGCCAGCGGCTGATACCGGTGTTGGAGGCTGCTGACCAGAAATCACTCAGCGCGTTCTGCAAGCTGATTGGCAGACGCCAGGTCAGTTCTTCGACCACCTCCTTGATGACGTTCATGTCCAGCGTGCCGTCAGCAGGCGCGAGCCTATGGGGTGGGTCGTCGCAAAGGAAATAGGGTTGATTGTTGCGGGGGGTGAAATCCAGCGCTGTGCCATTACCAAGATAGTCCAGCACCATGGGGAAAAAGGGTTGTAAGTCCCAACCCAAGGTGTCACGCGGAACCGCTAGCTTGGTGTGTGTCAGGTCGATTGTCAGAGAGGGGTATTTTTCAACAATCGCTCTGCTCAGCAGGGTGCGTGCCATCGCCTCCAGATCTGGCGGGTCAGCAAACTGAGCCTTAACAGCGCTGGCAGCAGGGGTGAGGGAAACCGGGGCTGGTGTTATTGCAAGGGATGTAGGCATAGGCGTACCTGTTATGGGTTCCAGAAGTCACACGACCGATGCCGTATTAACCACTGCAATTGACAGGTACAGGTGGTAGCGGGGTATGCCGATGAAAACCGGGATCGCAGCCGTAGCCCAGATCCCGGTCAACGGCTTCAGTTGCCTGGTGAGCGCATATTTGCTTCGGCTGCTTGAGCCAGATCGGGCGGCAGGAAGTCTTTGTCGGGGTTGTAGTCGGCTTTCAGGTAACGCGACAGCGCGTCCAGATCGCCGGGGTTCAGCGTGCCGGCGACTTGCTTGAGGCGCAGGTTGTCGAGGATGTAGTCGTAACGGGTGTTGTTGTAATCACGCACCGAGTTGTACAGCTGGCGCTGGGCGTCCAGCACGTCGACGATGTTGCGCGTGCCCACCTGATAACCGATTTCCGTGGCTTCCAGTGCGCTCTGGTTGGAAATGATCGACTGCTTGCGCGCCTGAACCTGTTCGACGTCAGTGTTGACCGCGCGGTGCAGGTTGCGGGTGTTTTCGACCACCTGACGGCGCAAGCCTTCACGTTGCTGTTCGGTCTGATCGAGGCGCGAGTAGGACTCGCGGACCTGCGAACTGGTCAGGCCGCCGCTGTAGATCGGAATGTTCAACTGAATGCCGATGCTGCGCTGCGACACGTCACCGCTGTAGCGCTGCTGCAAGGCATTGGGGTTGCTCAGGCCAAAACCGTCGTTGTCGCCGGTCTTGTACTGCGCCACCGCATCGAGGGTCGGCGCGTGACCGGCCTTGCGTTGCTTGAGGGTTTCCTGCGCGGCGTCCACGGCAAAGTTACTGGCCAGTAGATTGAGGTTTTGCTGCGCGGCGGTTTCCACCCAGATTTTGGCGTTGTTCGGTGACGGCGGCAGGATCGGCAGCGTGTGGCGCATGCCTTCGATCGAGTTGTACTGACGGTTGGTCAGGGTGATCAGTGCCTCAAATGCGTCATCGACCTGGCGCTGTGCCACGATTCGGTTGGCGCGCGAGGTGTCGTAACTGGCCTGGGATTGCAGCACGTCGGTTTTGTCCGACAGACCCACGTCAAAGCGCTCGCGAGACTGATCCAGCTGGCGCTTGAACGCCGCTTCTTCAGCCTTGGTCGCGGCCAGCGTGTCCTGGGCACGCAACACCGAGAAGTAAGACTCGGCGGTTTGCAGGATCAGGTTTTGTTCCGTGGCCGACAGTTGCAGCGCGGCCTGCTCGTTGACCGATTCGGCGGCTTTTAACTGGAACCAGCGGTCAATGCGAAAGATCGGCTGCGCCAGCGTTGCCTGATACACCACCGCACTGCGTGTAGTGGTCAACGAAGGCTGGTCAATGGAGGTGCGAACGCTGCTCGACTCGGCCCCGCCCGACAGGTTGGGCAGCAAGCCGGCGCGGGCCTGCGGCACCACTTCTTTGCGTGCCGCGTAGTCGGCACGGGCGGCCGCCAGGTCGGCGTTGTTATCCACCGCCTCGTGATACACGCTGACCAGGCCTGTCTGGCTGGCCAAAGGGGCCTGGGTTTGCATGGCCATTACGTTGGTCGCACAAGACACGGCGATAGCCAGTGAGAGTTTGCGCAGCATGAGCGATCCCTAGTTCAATAATGCGGAGAAAATAAACTCCCGAGGCCTCGTGTGGCACTCGTGGTGTCAAGACGTAGCGAGTGTAGTAGCGGTGACACCTTGCAACAATGCCGTTGTTGCGACTTTTATCAGGCTGATTATTCCGGGGTTGGCGTTCTGCCTCAGTCTTGTCTAGACTGGCCGGGTTCTTGTCGGGGTGCCTTGCTATGAGGCTGAGATCGAATAATTTCGGATCCCGTTGAACCTGATCAGGTTAACGCCTGCGTAGGGAACAAGATTTCTCGTCACCCGGCGAGTCCTCTTGAGTACCGTCCGGGATCGATTGTTCAAAAAATGATCAATCGTTCGAGGCCGTCACTCAGCACCCAGTCCTTGGGTCAGTCCGTACATTTTTCAGGTTCTCCCTCCGACAATCCGCCTGGATGCAGTCTGGAGAGCCGTGATGAGTACGACAAAACTAAAAAACGCAATCAACCTCAGTGATTCGGCCAAAGTCGATGAACAGTCGGTCAAGCCCTTTACCCGCTCGCAAAAAGTCTACGTACAGGGCTCGCGCCCGGACATTCTGGTGCCGATGCGCGAAGTCAGCCTGGACGTGACGCCCACTGATTTTGGCGGCGAAATCAACGCCCCGGTATTGATCTACGACACCTCAGGCCCCTACACCGACCCGTCGGTGCAGATTGACGTGCGCAAAGGCCTGGGCGATGTGCGCTCGGCCTGGATCGACGACCGAAACGACACCGAACGCCTGCCGGGGCTGAGTTCGAACTTCGGCCAAATGCGCCTTGAAGACGCCGAACTGACCCAACTGCGTTTCGCCCACGTCAAGAACCCGCGTCGGGCAAAGGCCGGTGCCAACGTCAGCCAAATGCACTATGCGCGTCAAGGCATCATCACCGCCGAGATGGAATACGTCGCCATCCGCGAAAACATGAAACTGCAAGAAGCGCGTGCGGCGGGTCTGCTGGACCAGCAACACGCCGGGCACAGCTTCGGCGCCAACATCCCGAAAGAAATCACCCCTGAGTTCGTGCGCGAAGAAATCGCCCGCGGCCGCGCCATTATTCCGGCCAACATCAACCACGTTGAGCTGGAGCCCATGATTATCGGGCGCAACTTCCTGGTGAAGATCAACGGCAACATCGGCAACAGCGCGCTGGGTTCTTCGATCGAAGAAGAGGTGGCGAAACTGACCTGGGGCATCCGCTGGGGGTCGGACACCGTCATGGACTTGTCCACCGGCAAGCACATCCACGAAACCCGCGAGTGGATCATCCGCAACTCGCCGGTGCCGATTGGCACCGTGCCGATTTACCAGGCGCTGGAAAAGGTCAACGGGGTGGCCGAAGACCTGACGTGGGAGTTGTTTCGCGACACCTTGATCGAACAGGCCGAGCAGGGCGTGGACTACTTCACCATCCATGCGGGTGTACTGTTGCGTTACGTGCCGCTGACGGCCAAGCGCGTGACCGGCATCGTGTCCCGGGGTGGCTCGATCATGGCCAAGTGGTGCCTGGCGCACCACAAAGAAAACTTCCTCTACACCCATTTCGACGACATCTGCGAAATCATGAAGGCCTACGACGTCAGCTTCTCGCTGGGCGACGGCCTGCGTCCGGGCTCGATTGCCGACGCCAACGACGCGGCACAGTTCGGTGAGCTGGAAACCCTGGGCGAACTGACCAAGATCGCGTGGAAGCACGACGTGCAGTGCATGATCGAAGGCCCGGGCCATGTGCCGATGCAGTTGATCAAAGAGAACATGGACAAGCAGCTTGAGTGCTGCGACGAAGCGCCGTTCTACACCCTGGGTCCGCTGACCACGGACATTGCGCCGGGCTACGACCACATTACCTCGGGCATCGGCGCCGCCATGATCGGCTGGTTCGGCTGCGCCATGCTCTGCTACGTCACGCCCAAGGAACACTTGGGGTTGCCGAACAAGGATGACGTGAAGACCGGAATCATCACTTACAAAATCGCGGCCCATGCTGCCGACTTGGCCAAAGGCCATCCGGGTGCGCAAATCCGAGACAACGCGTTGAGCAAGGCGCGTTTCGAGTTCCGCTGGGAAGACCAGTTCAACCTCGGCCTGGACCCGGACACCGCCCGCTCGTACCACGACGAAACCCTGCCCAAGGATTCGGCCAAGGTCGCGCATTTCTGTTCCATGTGCGGGCCGAAATTCTGCTCGATGAAAATCACGCAGGAAGTGCGCATCTATGCCGCCAACCAGCGCATCGACGCGGTTGACGTTGATGTGGCCCAAGGCCTGGCCGAGCAGGCCGCGCGCTTCAAGCAGGAAGGCAGTCAGCTGTACAAAAAAGTGTGACGTCAGGGCAGCCCCTGTCGAGGTGTGTCACTGCGCCTCGACGGCGGTTACCTGATCAGGCAACGGCCACAGACCCTGACAGGGTTGTCCTCCTCTTTTCGAGACACATTCTTTGAACGTACCCGGCCTGTATTCCCCGGATTCTGCGGTCCCGGCGGACCAGCGTGTCTTCGGTGCACGCGACCTGTTTTCCCTGTGGTTTTCCCTCGGCATTGGCTTGATGGTGTTACAGACCGGCGCGTTACTGGCGCCCGGCCTGGGCCTGTCGGGTGGATTGCTGGCAACCTTTCTCGGCACGCTGGTTGGTGTCGCCTTACTGGCGTCGGTCGGGGTGATTGGCTGCGACACCGGCCTGTCGTCCATGGCCGCGCTCAAGCTCAGCCTCGGCAGTCGCGGTGCGCTGCTCCCGGCGCTGCTCAACGTGCTGCAACTGATTGGCTGGGGCGCGTTTGAAATCATCGTGATGCGCGACGCCGCCAGCCTGCTCGGCGCCCGGGCGTTCAGCGACGCCAGCGTGTTCAGCAACCCGCTGCTGTGGACGTTGTTTTTCGGGGCGCTGGCGACCTTGCTGGCTGTCAGCGGGCCGCTGACGTTTGTGCGCAAAGTCCTGCGCAAATGGGGGATTTGGTTGCTGTTGGCGGCTTGTCTCTGGCTGACGTGGAACCTGTTCTCCAAAGCTGACCTTGGCGCGTTATGGGCGCAAAAGGGCGACGGTTCACTGCCGCTGGCGGTCGGCTTTGACATCGCGATTGCGATGCCATTGTCCTGGTTGCCCTTGATCGCGGACTACTCACGCTTCGGCAAACGCGCGAAAAAGGTCTTTGGCGGCACGGCTGCGGGCTTCTTTTTGGGTAACGTCTGGCTGATGAGCCTCGGCGTGGCGTACACCCTGGCGTTTGCCCCCAGTGGCGAGGTGAATGCGTTGTTGTTGGCGCTGGCCGGGGCAGGGTTGGGGATTCCGTTGTTGCTGATCTTGCTCGACGAGTCGGAAAACGCGTTCGCGGACATTCACTCGGCGGCAGTGTCGGGCGGGGTGTTGTGGCGATTGAAGGTTGAACATCTGGCGTTGGCCATCGGGGGGATCTGCACCCTTATCGCCTGCTTTGCGCCGCTGGCGCAGTACCAGAACTTCTTGTTGCTGATTGGCTCGGCGTTTGCGCCGTTGTTTGGCGTGGTGCTGGTGGATCACTTCCTTGTGCGCAAACGCAGCGCGCAGGTGACCACGGCGTTGTTCTGCTGGCCGGCATTGCTGGCGTGGGCGGGCGGGGTGAGTACTTATCACCTGCTGGCCAATGTGTATCCGGATGTGGGTGCGACCTTGCCAGCGTTGGTGCTGGCGGGGGTATTGCACTGGGCTTTTGGGCGTCGCCGCTAAAAGCCCCTCACCCCAACCCTCTGCCTGTGGGAGAGGGTTGGGGTGGGCTGGGGAGGCTCACCGTTGTGCAGGGAACCACTGCGGCTTGAGAATCCCGTTGAGGCGCGAGTAAGGGATTTTCAGTTCGACATGGCCTTCGGAGTACGGCGCAATGCTGTACACATCGTACTTGAGGACCACATTGTCCTTGAGCAAGGCCACGTGCGGGGTCTGCTGGAACGGCCAGTTTTTGACGAACTCGGGATCGTTACCGAAGCGGGTGCTGATCAACCAGTTGTTGTGCGCGACTTTTCCTGCAGCCCAGAAGGCTTTCTCCTGACCTGGAATCAACATGTCCTGCAAGGTCACTTCCCGCTGATCCTTACGCGAATAGTTGATAAAGCCACGGCCTGGCATGCCGTGCGCGCCACCGGTGTCCAGATAGCTCGACAGCTCAATAATCACCAGGTCGTCATGCTGCTCACGTACCTTGGCCTGCAAATAGCTGCTGTTGCGACTGTCGGCGGTGCGCAAAAACTGTTCGCGGTAGGCATTGAGAGAGGGCGCCAGTTTGTCTTCAGGCGAGAAGACGGTCATTTTCAGCAGGCGGCTTTCGATCAGCGCATCCAGTTTGGGGTCGCCCTGCGGGTGTACGGTGTCGATGTTCACCAGCGGGCAATCCTGGCCCTTGCACCCGGCCTTGAGCTGCTCCGAGGCATCAGGGGTGAAGGCCAGCGGTTTTGGCGCGGACGCTTGAAATACGCTCTGGCATGCGCCCAGGGTCAGGGCGATGCAGGTCAGGGAGGCAAACTTTAAAAGCGACATGGTCGTCCTTCATCAACAAAAGAAAAGCAAAATTATGGAGGTTCGACTGCCTGCGAGGGCATCCGTTCGCCACTAAGCTTAAAGGTGCCAATTAGAGTTGGTTTGCGGGTGATCCGTCTATCCCCGTGTCAGAAAAGTGGCTGCATCGCGGCGTTCATGCGCGTTAGGATGCGCGATGCCGCGGGCCACCCCGGCAGGAATTAGCCAGCAAGAGGTTTGAAATGACGGATACCACGAAGGCGACTACGCCCCGCACAGTCGAGATCGTCAAGCGCAAACAGTGTTTTAAAGGTTTCTACCAACTGGACCGCGTGCACTTGCGCCACGAACTGTTTGCCGGTGGCATGAGCCGTGAGATCAGTCGCGAAGTGTTTGTGCGCCATGATGCGGTTTGCGTGTTGCCCTACGACCCGCAGCGCGACGAGGTGGTGCTGATCGAGCAGTTCCGCGTCGGCGCCATGGGCAAGACCGACACGCCGTGGCTGATCGAGCTGGTGGCCGGTTTGATCGACAAGGAAGGCGAGGTCAATCCTGAAGACGTGGCCCACCGCGAAGGTGAAGAGGAGGCCGGTGTGACCTTCACCTCGCTGTGGCCGATCACCCGCTACTTCCCGTCGCCGGGCGGCAGCACCGAATTTGTGCACCTGTACGTGGGGCGGTGCAGCACCGAAGGCATTGGTGGCTTGCATGGCCTTGAGGAAGAGGCGGAAGATATTCGAGTGACAGTTTGGGCGTACGAAGATGCGCTTCAGGCAGTACGCGATGGTCGAATTTCCAATGCAGCGAGCATCATTGCCCTGCAATGGCTGGCGCTCAATCGCGCCGAGGTGAGGGGGTTATGGTCGTAAACGGGGTGCGCGACCGTTATCGGGTCGACTTGATTGGCTTGCAGGCTGCCTGCGAGGCCAATTACGCGCGCCTGATGCGTTTGTTGCCCGACATGCGCGAGCAGCCTGATGCGCGGCGCATTGCCGTGACCCAGGGTGATCAGATGCTGGGCGTACTGACCCTTGAAGTGATGCTCGACTGCCCGTACACCAGCACCCTGCGCGTGCGTCAGGAACATAGCTTGCCGTGGTTGCCGGTGCCCGAGTTGCAGGTTCAGGTGTATCACGATGCGCGCATGGCCGAAGTGATTGGCGCCGAGCATGCACGACGCTTTCGCAGCATCTACCCTTATCCCAATGACGCCATGCACCAGCCTGACGAAAAAGCCCAGCTCAATGTGTTTCTGGGTGAGTGGTTGAGCCACTGCCTGACGTGCGGTCACGAATACGCACAAGTCAGGTAACACCGCTTCAAGTCGCTGTCGAATCGTGAGGCTGCGATCGACAGCGCAGGCGCTCAGGCTAATGGCATAATCGCGCCCTTCATCGACGCCCTCCGGGAGAGCCGCCTTGCCGAGTGTTTCCACCCTGACCACTGAAGACCCGGTGCTGCTGGTGCAGCTCTCTGACAGCCACTTGTTTGCTGATGCAAACGGTTCCCTACTGGGGCTTAACACCGCGCGCAGCCTGCAACAGGTGATCGACTTGGTCAGTGCCGAGCAGCCGTCTGTCGACGTGTTGTTGGCCACCGGCGATCTGGCCCAGGACGGCAGCGTCGCGGCCTACCAGTATTTTCGACAGGCCACCGCCGCGTTGGCGCCCGTGGCGCGCTGGATTCCGGGCAACCATGACGATGTTCAGCAGATGCGCGAGGCGGCCATTCAAAGCCGGTTGATGGAGCCGCGTGTCGATGTTGGCAACTGGCGCATCACGTTGTTGCATTCCAACGTGCTGAATAAAAGCCATGGTTATCTGGAGGACGACCAACTCCAGCGACTGGCGCAATCACTGAGCGAAGCGCCGGAACGTCATCACTTGGTTTGCCTGCATCATCATCCGGTCCCGGTAGGTTGCCAGTGGATTGAGCCCATCGGCCTGCTCAATGCTGATGCGTTCTGGGCGGTGGTAGACCGCTTCCCCCAGGCCAAAGCGGTGTTGTGGGGGCATGTGCATCAGCCTTTCGATCAGCAGCGCAAGGCGGTCAGGTTGCTGGCCACCCCTTCGACCTGTTTCCAGTTCGCGCCCCACAGCGAGGATTTCAAGGTCAGCAGCGAGGCGCCCGGCTACCGCTGGCTGCAGCTGAACCCTGATGGCACTTTGCATACCGGGATCTCGCGGGTGGCGCGCTTTGACTTCGAACCCGACTACTCCCAAGACAAATATTGACCACTGGACAAACTTACAGATGATGGGTCGAGTCATTCACCCCGAGTCAGGCTAAACTGCGCGTCTTTCTCAAGGCTGTGTCTGGCTGAATTTGTACTCGGGAGTAATGGCATGTCGGGTTCCATCTTGTATATCCACGGTTTCAACAGCGCGCCCGAGTCCAAAAAGGCTTCGCAATTGACGTCGGTGATGCAGCAAATGGGTCTTGGTGAGCAACTGCGTGTGCCAGCCCTGCACCATCACCCGCGACAGGCGATCGCACAGCTTGAGGCCGCCATTGGCGAGCTGGGCAGCCCGCTGCTGGTGGGCAGCTCCCTCGGCGGCTACTATGCGACCTGGCTTGCCGAGCGCCACGGCCTCAAAGCCTTGCTGGTCAACCCGGCCGTCAGCCCGCACCGCATGTTTGACGGTTATCTGGGCACCCAGACCAACCTGTACAGCGGCGAGACCTGGGAGCTGACCCACGATCACGTGAACGCCCTGGCCGAGCTTGAAGTCCCGGCGCCCCGCGATCCGCAGCGCATTCAAGTGTGGCTGCAGACCGCCGATGAAACCCTCGACTACCGCTACGCTGAAACGTACTACGCAGCGTGTGCCTTGCGCATTCAGGCCGGGGGCGATCACAGTTATCAAGGTTTTGCCCGGCAACTGCCCGCGCTGCTGAGCTTTGCCGGAGTAGCAGCAGAACAGTACCAGGCCATCGACTTCGCGGCCCTGTGAGGCACCGGCGAATGGCCTTTATTTTCTTTATTTACGACTGACGACGAGACCCTATGGCCACTCCCAGCGCTAGCTCTTATAACGCCGACGCCATCGAAGTCCTCTCGGGCCTCGACCCGGTGCGCAAACGCCCCGGCATGTACACCGACACCAGTCGGCCCAACCACCTGGCTCAGGAAGTCATCGACAACAGTGTCGACGAAGCCCTGGCCGGTCACGCCAAATCGGTCAACGTCATCCTGCACGCCGACCACTCGCTGGAAGTCAGCGATGACGGGCGCGGCATGCCAGTGGACATTCACCCCGAAGAAGGCGTGTCGGGCGTCGAGCTGATCCTCACCAAGCTCCACGCGGGCGGTAAGTTTTCGAACAAGAACTACCAGTTCTCCGGCGGCCTGCACGGCGTGGGGATCTCGGTGGTTAACGCCTTGTCGACCCAGGTCCGGGTCAAGGTCAAGCGTGATGGCAACGAGTACCAGATGACCTTCGCCGATGGCTACAAAGCCACCGACCTGGAAATCATCGGCACCGTCGGCAAGCGCAATACCGGCACCAGCGTCTACTTTGCGCCGGACCCGAAATACTTCGACTCCCCCAAATTCTCGGTCAGCCGCCTCAAGCACGTCCTCAAGGCCAAGGCCGTGTTGTGTCCCGGTCTGCTGGTCACGTTTGAGGACAAAAACACCGGCGAAAAAGTCGAGTGGCATTACGAAGACGGCTTGCGTTCGTACCTGGTGGACGCTGTCAGTGAATTCGAGCGCCTGCCCGACGAGCCGTTCTGCGGCACCCTGGCGGGCAATAAAGAAGCCGTTGACTGGGCGCTGCTGTGGCTGCCCGAAGGCGGCGACAGTGTTCAGGAAAGCTACGTCAACCTGATTCCGACGGCGCAGGGCGGCACCCACGTCAACGGTTTGCGTCAGGGCCTGCTCGATGCGATGCGTGAATTCTGTGAATTCCGCAGCCTGCTGCCGCGTGGCGTGAAACTGGCCCCGGAAGACGTGTGGGAGCGCATTGCGTTCGTGCTGTCGATGAAAATGCAGGAGCCGCAATTCTCCGGCCAGACCAAAGAGCGCCTGTCGTCCCGCGAAGCGGCCGCGTTTGTCTCAGGTGTGGTCAAAGACGCGTTCAGCCTGTGGCTCAACGCGCACCCTGAACTGGGCATGCAATTGGCTGAGCTGGCGATCAACAACGCCGGTCGCCGCCTCAAGGCCAGTAAAAAAGTCGAGCGCAAGCGCATCACCCAGGGGCCGGCGTTGCCGGGCAAACTGGCTGACTGTGCGGGCCAGGACCCGATGCGCGCCGAGCTGTTTCTGGTGGAAGGCGATTCCGCTGGCGGTTCCGCCAAGCAAGCGCGGGACAAAGAGTTTCAGGCGATCCTGCCGTTGCGCGGCAAGATCCTCAATACGTGGGAAGTCGATGGCAGCGAAGTGCTGGCCAGCCAGGAAGTGCACAACATTGCCGTGGCCATCGGTGTGGACCCGGGCGCGGCCGACATGAGCCAGCTGCGCTACGGCAAAATCTGCATCCTTGCCGACGCCGACTCTGACGGTCTGCACATCGCGACGTTGCTCTGCGCTTTGTTTGTGCAGCACTTCCGGCCGCTGGTGGACGCCGGTCACGTGTACGTGGCCATGCCGCCGTTGTACCGCATCGACCTGGGTAAAGAGATTTTCTACGCCCTCGACGAGGCTGAGCGTGATGGCATTCTTGACCGTCTGGTGGCCGAGAAAAAACGCGGCAAGCCGCAGGTCACGCGATTCAAGGGTTTGGGTGAAATGAACCCGCCGCAACTGCGTGAAACCACCATGGACCCGAACACGCGTCGCCTGGTGCAGCTCACGCTGGAAGATTTCGCCGCGACCTCCGAAATGATGGACATGCTGCTGGCGAAAAAACGGGCGGGCGACCGTAAGACCTGGCTGGAATCCAAAGGCAATCTGGCGCAGGTGCTGGCCTGATGCGCAGAGCCTTGTTGGCGCTGCAGGTGCTGGCGACCCCGGTAATGGCCGAAACATGGCCAGCACTGGTGTTGCAGTCTGAGCACCCGGTGGAAGGCATGCGCGGCGGCAATCTGTCGGGGCTGGCGGTGTGCCAGGGTGAAATGTGGGCTGTGTCTGACCGCGATGATGATCAGATTTACCGGCTCGATACCCGTTATCCCGAGTGGCTGGCTGAAGCCGTGAGCCTCCACTTACCCCAGCCGCCGAAGACCGGTTTGCCGTGGGGCGTGCGCATGATGGGCAAAGCCATCAGCCCGCTGCGCGGTGGCGATCTGGATTTTGAAGGCATCACCTGCGACGCGGCGGGCAATCGTTACGTGGTCAGTGAATCCCATGCCGGTGTGGTGCTGATCGCGCCGCAGGGCAACGCCTCCTGGCTGAAAATCGACGCCGGTCTGGTGCGTCAGGCGCGGGCCAGCGGCATGCTGCTGCATTTCAATGCCTTGTTTGAAGGCATTGCGATCAACCCGCAAGGCAATCAGATCTGGCTGGCGGCAGAGCGCGAGCGCCGTGGCTTGCTGACCCTGCACAAAAAACAAAGCGTGTGGGCCTGTGAAGACAGCTGCGTGATCATGAGTGAAGCGGGGCCGCAACAGCCGCCACCGCAACTTAAAGCCAAATCGCAGGCCAAGGATTTCGCAGATCTGGCGGTGTTCGAAGGCAAGTTGTTCACCCTCGAACGCATGGCCTATCGCGTGTGCCGCCGAACGCCTGCCACCGGGCACGTGGAGCGCTGCTGGTCGTTCGCCAATGACGCACTGACCGCCGCGCGCCGCTACGCCTCGGCCTACGGCAATGCCGAAGCCTTGAGCGTCGACGCTCAAGGGGCCTGGATCGGTGTCGACAATGGCAACCACGTGCGTGCCGATGGCGAGGCGCGTCCGGTGGTCTACCGCTTTGCGGCGCCGCCCGGTGGTTGGGGCGCCCGGTCATGAGCCAGCAGCCACCGGGCAAACGGGCCGGTCGTGTCTTCATGATCGTGGCCTGGTGTGCGGGCCTGTACCTGGCGACCCAGTTTTTCGGGCGCTGGGAGCAGCGTCAGGAGAACCCCAACCGCGACGTGGTTTCGGAACAGGGCGAAGGCTTCATCGACGTCAAGCTGCAAGCCAACGTGCAGGGGCACTTCGTCGCCAGCGGCCGTATCAACAACGTGCCGGTGGAATTTTTACTGGATACCGGGGCCACCGACGTGGCGGTCCCGCTGGATTTGGCCCGGCAACTGGCATTGCCCAAGGGCGTGCCCGTGACCCTCAATACCGCCAACGGGCAGGCGCAGGGCTATCGCACGCACATCGACCGCCTGCAACTGGGTGCCATTGTGTTGCGCAACGTGCGCGCAGTGGCTGCGCCGGGGCTGGACGGCGAACAGGTGTTGCTGGGCATGAGCGCTTTGAAAAAACTTGAATTCACCCAGCGCGGCGGCACCATGCTGCTGCGCCAGACAACGAACTGAATGAGGTCCGCATGAGCGACTCCCTTGATCTCAGCCTGGACGGCGTAGAACGCCGGTCACTGGCCGACTTCACCGAACAGGCCTACCTCAACTACTCCATGTACGTGATCATGGACCGGGCCTTGCCGCACATCGGCGACGGCCTCAAGCCTGTACAGCGGCGTATCGTCTACGCCATGAGCGAGTTGGGGCTGGACGCAGACGCCAAGCACAAGAAATCGGCGCGTACCGTCGGTGACGTGCTCGGCAAGTTTCACCCCCACGGCGATTCGGCCTGTTACGAAGCCATGGTGCTGATGGCGCAGCCGTTCAGCTACCGCTACACACTGGTTGACGGTCAGGGCAACTGGGGTGCGCCGGACGATCCCAAGTCGTTCGCCGCCATGCGTTACACCGAGGCGCGCTTGTCGCGTTACTCTGAAGTCCTGCTCAGCGAACTGGGTCAGGGCACGGCGGACTGGGTACCCAACTTCGACGGCACGCTGGACGAACCGGCTGTGTTGCCTGCACGTTTGCCGAATATCCTGCTCAATGGCACCACCGGTATTGCCGTGGGCATGGCCACGGATGTACCGCCGCACAACCTGCGAGAAGTCGCCACCGCTTGCGTGCGTTTGCTCGATGAGCCCAAGGCCACGGTTGAGCAACTGTGCGAACACATTCAAGGCCCGGACTACCCTACCGAAGCTGAAATCATCACCCCGCGCGCCGACCTGCTGAAGATCTATCAGACCGGTCGTGGCTCGGTGCGCATGCGCGCGGTGTATCACGTGGAAGACGGCGATATCGTCGTCACCGCCTTGCCGCATCAGGTCTCGGGCGCCAAGGTGCTGGAGCAAATTGCCGCATTGATGCAGGCCAAGCCGACCAAGCTGGCGATGGTGACTGATCTGCGTGACGAATCGGACCACGAAAACCCGTGCCGCATCGTCATCATTCCCCGCAATAACAAGGTCGACCTCGACGAACTGATGCAGCACCTGTTCGCCGTGACGGATCTGGAGTCCACGTTCCGCGTCAACATCAACATCATTGGCCTGGACGGCAAGCCGCAGTTGAAAAACCTGCGGGCGCTGCTGGTGGAATGGCTGGAATTCCGTATCAACACCGTGCGTCGGCGCTTGCAGTTCCGCCTCGATAAAGTCGAGCGTCGCCTGCACCTGTTGGACGGTTTGCTGACGGCTTACCTGAACCTCGATGAAGTGATTCACATCATCCGCACCGAGGAGCACCCCAAGGCTGAATTGATTGCACGGTTTGCCCTGACCGAAACACAGGCCGACTACATCCTCGACACGCGCTTGCGCCAGTTGGCGCGTCTCGAAGAGATGAAGCTGCGTGACGAACAGGATGCCCTGCGTAAAGAACAGGCCAAGTTGCAAGCCCTGCTCGGCAGCGAAGCCAAGCTGAAAAAACTGGTGCGCAGCGAATTGCTGGAAGATGCCAAAACCTACGGCGATGACCGTCGTTCGCCTATCGTGGCCCGTGCAGAAGCCAAGGCTCTGTCGGAAAACGAGCTTGTCCCGACTGAGCCTGTGACCGTTGTGCTGTCTGAAAAGGGCTGGGTCCGGTGCGGTAAAGGCCATGACCTCGATGCCACCGGGCTCTCCTATAAAGCGGGTGACGGCTACAAAACCGCGGCGGCGGGGCGTTCCAACCAGTTTGCGGTGTTCATCGACTCCACCGGGCGCAGTTATTCGGTGGCGGCGCACACCTTGCCCTCGGCCCGTGGTCAGGGCGAACCGTTGACCGGTCGCCTGACGCCGCCACCGGGTGCCAGTTTTGAATGCGTGCTGTTGCCTGAAGACGACGCGCTGTTCGTCATTGCCTCCGACGCGGGTTATGGCTTTGTGGTCAAGGGTGAAGACCTGCAAGCCAAGAACAAGGCGGGTAAAGCCTTGCTCAGCCTGCCCAAGGGCGCCAAGGTCATGCAGCCGCGCCCGGTCACCGACCGCGAGCATAACTGGCTGGCGGCGGTAACCACGGAAGGGCGTTTGCTGATCTTCAAGGTCAGCGACTTGCCGCAGCTGGGCAAAGGTAAAGGCAACAAGATCATCGGTATACCCGGCGATCGCGTGGCCAGTCGCGAAGAATACGTGACCGATATTGCCGTGTTACCCGACAACGCCACGCTGGTGTTGCAGGCTGGCAAACGCAACCTGTCGCTCAAGCCTGATGACCTCGAACATTACAAAGGCGAACGCGGACGTCGAGGCAACAAATTGCCCCGTGGTTTCCAGCGCGTGGACGCGATGTTGGTAGAAACGCCCAATTAAGCCGGTTTAGAGCGCCCGATCTGCGTTTTTTCACGTAGATCGGCTCTGCGGCGCTGGAGTCGGGCTGGATATTCGCGGATGATATGGCGCACTTGCGGCACCGCCCCTTGGCGCTGTGGCCAGCGACTTTTTCGAGAATCACACTGTGGCGCGCCCGATGGCTGCCACCTGGATGGAATGATGAACGTTCTGCGCCTTCCTTTAATTGCGTTGCTGACCGGTGTGCTCGGTCTGGCGGGGTGCTCCACGCATCAGCCAGCGGCCTTGTACCAACTGGACAGCGGCACCCCCGGCCAGCCCGCGCAAAGCGCCGGCATGGCCGTGGTACTCGGCCCGGTCACCGTGGCTGACTACCTGCAACGTGAAACCCTGCTGCAACGTCAAACCGACGGCAGCCTGAGCGCGGCCACCGATGGTCGTTGGGCAGGTAGCCTGTCGGCGGATATCGATCAACTGCTGCTTCGCCAACTGGCCTGGCGTCTGGACAGCCAGCGCGTGGTATTGGCCCCGGCCCCTGCGGGCTTCGCCCCGGACGTGCAAGTGCTGTTGTCGATTACGCGTCTGGACTCTGGCAAAAATCAGCCGGCCATCCTTGATGCGCAATGGCGTCTGATTGACCGTCGCGGTCAGGTGCGTGATAACCGCATGGTGCATCTGGAAAAACAGCACGATGGCACCACGGCCTCTCAGGTCAAGGCTCAAGGCGAGTTGTTGCAACAGATGAGTCAGCAATTGGCGGTGGCCCTTAAACCGTTGGCCAACCAGCCGCCGTTGGTGGAGTCCCGCAAGCCGGAGCCAAAGCCGGCCCGCAAAGGAGAATCAGACAAGCCCCGCATTCCGATGGCTTCACCGATTCGCACCGACATGGAAGTGTTTCGCTTCTGAGTCAGTGACCACTACAAAAAAATCCCGCATCTGAGCGGGATTTTTTTTGCAGGTCAAAAGCGCCTCACCCCAGCCCTCACCCGGATGGAGAGGGTGAGTGCGTTTGTGGATTTACCCGCGCTTCTCGTGCATGCGCGCCAATTGGCGTTCAAGCATCGACGGGTACGGTTCCATCAAGCGCTCTACACAGCACGCCCCTTCAGGGCTGGCAATCGGGCGGATGCGGGCGCGCTGGCGAATCAGCGCATCGTCGCTGATCTTGCGCTCAACCAGCAGCAAGTTGCGGCTGTGTTGTGACAGCGCCAGCGCGTCTTGCGCGGTTTCAGTCAGCAGCAAGTCGATCTGGCTCATGCCCGTCAGGCCTTCGCCCACCACCAGCCCCAATTGCAGCTGCAAGGTGATGCCACTGTCTGCCACTTCGATTTGCAAGGCGTGACCCAGTGCGCGCAACAGCTCACCGCAGCAAATGGCGTTGGTCAGGTAGTCGTCGCCGCTGTCTTCGCTGTGGAACAGCATCAGCGTGCTGCCATCGTTGAGCGTGTGCAGCTCGCTGTCATACAGCGAGGCGGCTTGCTCCAGGCAGTCGCGATAACGTTCCAGTAATTCGGTCAGGCGGGCGCGGGGCAGGCGACGCAGTTGATCCTGCGCACCCAGTTGCACGGCCAGCACAGCGCTCGGCTGTGGTGTGGAGGGTGCGGTCGGCTGCGGCTTGGCCAGGGTCGCCGGGGCGGCACTGCCCGTGTCGCGCAGCTCGGCAAAAGGGTCTTCGTCGCTGTCGTCTTCTTCAGCATGAACCACGTGCCGCGGGGCCGCTTTGGGGGCTGGCGCAGCAGGCGCTTCGTCAAAGTCCGGGTCGCGCAGGTTGCGCACTTCGAACGAGGGCTCTGGCTCGTCGTCTTCGTAGTCGCTGTCGTCGTAATCGGGCTCAGGTTCGGGCTCGGGCTCGGGCTCGGGCGCAGGCGGTGCCAGGCGAGTGTGAAGCTGGCGCGCCAGATCACCGATTTCATCCTGGCGGTTGATCGCCGGGGTGTAGGGATCAGGCTCGCGCAGCCACACACGCAATTGCAACAACGGGGTGGAAATGTGACGCCCCAGACGCAGGCTCAAGGCCAGTGCCAGCGCCAGCAAAATTGCGCTGAGGATGCCCATGCTTTGCAGGCTGATGGTCATCGGTTGCTGGAACTGGTTCATGTCGAGGCTGATGCGCAGATGCCCGGCGGTCACGTCCTGGAACGTGATCTTGGTCTGGTACATGCCTTCGGCTTCGCCCAGCAGGCCGTTTTTCGGTCGTTCACCGGCTTCTGCGAGGATGCGGTTGTCAACGCTATAAATAGCCGCGTGCGCCACCAACGGGTTTTTCGTCAGGTTATTGAGCAGCACGTTGAGGCTGAGGATGTCATTGGACACCAGCAGCTCGGTGGCAGACGTCGCGGTTTGCGTGGTCAGGCTCTGACCCAGTGCGTCGGCCTGATCATGCATGGCCTGCTTGAATTGCAGGCCCATGACCACGGCGTAAATCACCAGCGCCAGGGCGACCAGAATCACGTTATGGCTGGCAATACGCAGAGCCAGCGGAATGCGGCGATCGCGCAGGGCCCGGAAGATCAGCAGGAAGAAGTTATCGGTTTTGACAGGCGATGGCCGGTTCACTGAGCGCGGCTCTTAGTCCGTTAAATTGGTGCGCAGTATAGCGAGCGGCCCACAGGCGGCAAAGCCTTGGCGATGCCCGATGGTCACTGAAAGTGGGTAGAATGCGTTTTTTTTAGCGAATGGGGGTGTGCCTTGCGCGAAATCGTCTTGATAAACATCACGGGTGAAGACCGTCCGGGTCTCACTGCGGCCATCACTGGGGTGCTGGCCAACAATGGTGTGAACATGCTCGACATCGGCCAGGCCGTCATTCATGGCGTTTTGTCGTTGGGGTATCTGGTTGAAATCGAGCAAGCCGATCAAGTGTCGGCCGTGCTCAAAGACCTGCAACCCCTGATTGCCAATGAAGGGCTGCAACTGCGTTTTGACCCCATTAGCGAAGCGCATTACCAGCGTTGGGTGAACGAACAAAGCCAGAAGCGTCACGTGGTGACATTGATGAGCCGTCAGGTCACCGCCCAGGAGCTGTTACGCGTGACGTCGGTGATCAGCCAGCACGGTTTGAACATTGAACAGACCGATCGCCTGTCCGGCCGCGTGCCGCTGGATGCGCCGACGCGTCTGAGCAAGAGCTGCATCGAGCTGCGCGTCACGGGCGAAGTGGCTGACCTTGATGCCTTGCGTGCCGAGTTCTTCGAGTTGTCGCAGGCGCTCAACGTCGACATCGCGCTGCAGGAAGACACCCTTTTCCGTCGTAATCGCCGTCTGGCTGTTTTCGACATGGACTCGACCCTGATTGAAGCCGAAGTCATCGACGAACTGGCCAAAGCCGCGGGTGTGGGCGATCAAGTGGCGCAAATCACCGAACGTGCCATGGCGGGTGAGCTGGACTTCAAGGCCAGTTTCAAAGAGCGCTTGGCCTTGCTCAAGGGGTTGGACGTCGGTGTGCTGGACGCCATCGGCGCATCGCTGCGTTTGACCGAAGGCGCAGAAGTGCTGTTCGCTGAACTCAAGCGTCTGGGCTACAAAACCGCGATTCTGTCCGGCGGTTTCACCTATTTCGCCAAGCAGTTGCAGGCCAAGCTGGGCATCGACTACGTGTTCGCCAATGAGCTGGAAGTGGTGGACGGCAAAGTGACCGGCGTGGCAGTCGAGCCGATCGTTGATGCGCAGCGCAAAGCAGACTTGCTGCGCGAACTGGCGCAAAAGGAAGGTTTGAGCCTGGAGCAGACCATTGCGGTCGGGGACGGCGCCAACGATCTGGCCATGCTGGCCATCGCGGGTCTTGGGGTCGCGTTCCGTGCCAAGCCGCTGGTGAAGAAGTCGGCCAAGCACGCGATTTCAACGCTGGGCCTGGATGGCGTGCTGTATCTGTTAGGTCAGCGCGACCGCAACAGCCAGGGTTAATCCGCCACTGTCGTCGCTGCCGCACCCTGCGGCAGCGATGCCAGGATTTACTCGCCGATCTTCTGGCCCATCATCACCGGCGAACCCGCCGCCAGCTCTTGCGCCCATTTCACCTGTTCTGGCCCGAACAGCACGATTGCGGTCGAACCCAGTTTGAAGCGGCCCAGCTCGGCGCCTTTTTCCAGATGGATCGGCGCACGCGCCGCTTCGTCATAGCGAAAGGTTTTCAGCTCGCGTTTGGGCGGCGTGACCAACCCTGCGAACACCGTTTCAATCGAAGCCACGATCATCGCGCCCACCAGCACCACGGCCATCGGGCCGCGTTCGGTGTCGAAAATGCACACGGCGCGTTCGTTGCGGGCGAACAGTTCCGGCACGTTTTCAGCCGTGGTCTGGTTGACCGAAAACAGGCGGCCCGGCACGTAGATCATTTCACGCAACGTACCGGCCAGCGGCATGTGCACGCGGTGGTAATCCTTGGGCGACAGGTAAATGGTGGCGAACTCACCGCCCATGAACGGCGAGGCCACGGCCGGATCGCCGCCCACCAGCTCCAGCACGCTGTAGCTGTGGCCTTTGGCCTGAAACACGCGACCGTGTTCAATCGCGCCCAGTTGGCTGACCGCCCCGTCGGCCGGGCTCAAAATGGCGCCTGGCGTCTGGTCCAGCGGGCGTGCGCCGTCTTTCAGGGCGCGGGTGAAGAATGCATTGAAGTGCTCGTAAGCGGTGATGTCTTCAACCAGGGCCTGAGACATGTCCACCTGATAACGCTTGGCGAACCAGGTGGTGAAGGCATTTTTGAACCAGCGCACGCGGCACTCGGCAACGCAGCCGGCCAGGCGCGACAGCAGGTGATGCGGCAACAGGTACTGACTGAGGAGAAACAAACGCTTTTTCATGACGGGTCCTTAATGTTTGGCAGGCAGTTCGACGGGGGTGTCGGGGTGGTTGCCCCATTCGCCCCAGGAGCCTGCGTAGCCTTTGACGCGCGGGTAACCGAGCGCCTTGGCCACCAGATACGTAAAGCCAGAACGATGGTGAGTCTGGCAGTGGGTAATCACTTCTTTGTCGGGCGTAATGTCCAGATCCTCAAGGATCTGCGCCATGTCCGTGCGGATGCGCAGGCTGCGGGCTTTATCCATGCCTGCGGTCCATTCAAAATTTTTCGCGCCGGGGATATGACCCCCTTTGGCCGCCAGCACTTTTTCGCCGCTGTACTCAGCCGGGCTGCGAGCGTCCCAAATCGCCAGATCGGCAGCGCCCAACCGGCTTTGCAGGTATTCGCGGGTGGCAGTGGGTTCGTCGTGCAGGGTCAGCGTGACCGGTGCGTTTTTAGGCGTCGGAACCTCGGTTGATTGGCGCAGGCCATCGGCGATCCATGCGTGAATACCGCCGTCTACATAGTGATACGCCTTGTGCCCGATCACATCCAGCAGCCAGATAAAGCGTCCCGCCCAACCGCCGCCTTCATCGTCATACACCACGTAGACCGCGTCAGGGTTGTGCCCCAATTCGCTGAACAGTTTTTCGAGCGCGGCTTGCGCGGGCAATAAGCCCGGAGCAGGCGGCAGGCCGAGTTGGGTGCGCTTGGGATCAACGAAGCGCGCGCCTGGCACGTGGCCTTGGGCGTAGCGTGCCTCGCTGGTCAGGTCGACAATAATCAGGTTCGCTGCGTCGAGCCGATCATGCAGGTCTTTGGGCTCAATCACCAACGGCAAGCCAGAGAAGTCAGGCATGTGAGGTCTCCAGGGCGAAAAGGGGGCGAATTGTAGCGCAAGCGTCAACGTCCGCGCGTGGTAAAGCTGTTGAGCGCTTTTTCGATGCATTGCACGGTTTTGCCGAAAGCCTGCACGGTGGTCTCAGAAAACGGTCCGCCGCCCTGATCGGCCAGCACCAGCATCACCACGCGGCCGTTGTTGCTGATCGAGCGTAACAGCAGGTGTTCGCCGGGAAACAGGCTACGCAAACTTTTTGGCAGGACCGCTGTGATCTGCGCATTGTTTTCGGGTGTCAGGCGAAATTGCGCCGGTTGCGTCATCAAGCGTTGCAGGACAGCGCTCTGGTTAATTTGCAGGCTCAAGTCGAAGGCTGCCTTGGGCAATCCGGCAATCTGATGCACGCTCAGGCTGGTCGACGTTTTATCGGCCATCAACAGCAGCACCCGGCGCATGCCGCAGGCCACCAACGCATCGCGGGCGCAGGTGGTCAGGTGCATCGAATTGGTGAACGAACTCGGTTCGGCCAGCAGTTGCCCGCATTGCTTGCGCCACACCACCAGCGATTCGGCCGACGGCGGCGGGGCAGGCAATAAGCCTCGGTGCATGCGACGCACGCCCCACGGCCACAACAGGGATTGAGCCGGGTGCCAGAGGTCGGGCATCGAGTGATAGCGCGCGCTGCTGGCCGCGTTCTGGTGAACCAGTTGTTGCAGTTCTTCCAGCGGCATTTGCATGTACAGGCTGGTCAGGTATTGCCAGCGCAAGTTGTGAGGCGTGTCCCAGGCCTGCTGGGCCGACAGGGCCAGGCCATTGGCCAGCAATACAGTGTTCGACGGCTGATTCAACCAGCGGCGCAGTGCCGGGTCAGCGTCCAGACGTTGCTGCTGACGCAAACGATGATGATTGTCGCGGGCGATATGCAACACCCTGACCAGCGTGCGCTGTTCGTCGGTGATGACGGCGTAACCTTGCAGCACCCATTCGGGCAGTCGCCACAATTGCGCCAGCGCGCGGCATATTTCAAACAGGCGCACGCCGAACAGTGTGAGTTCAACTTTGCTTGCGCATTCACCTTTGTGAATCACCCGCAGTTCCCACTCTTCGAGCTGTTCGGGGTGAGTGAGTGCCATGGCCCACAGCGGCGACAGAAACAGCAGGCTGCCCCAATAGATTTCTTGCCACAGGCGCGCCAGGCGATTGCCAAACAGGCCGCTGGCTTGTTGCGCAGCGTGCTGGCTAATCAGTTGAATCTGGCGAAAAGCCTGCGGGATTTCTTCCCACGGCAACGCGGGCAGGCGTTCAAGCAGTTCTTGTGTGCGGGCCAGCCCCAGGCGGTTGATCGCCACTTCCAGGCTCTCGGCCGGCTCGCTCAAACTGCCGTGTGTGTGGTGGTTGGCGTCGCGGATCAAGCTCAGTGCCAATGCAGGACTGTCCTGCATCAGCTCGGCAATGTCGCGTAACGAGCGGCGATTGTCGTTGATTGCCTTGCAGACGCGCTCGTGGCTGTCTTGCGGGATGGGCAGGCGAACAGCGTCAAGCTGCTTGACCCACGCATCGAGGGTATTGGGGATTGGAGTCGCGTTGCCGGTTTCATTAGCCATGATGGGAGAGTGGTCATCATCCATTGTTTACACGCCCGGAGTGGGCCCAACTGGCTTTTCGCCTTTATGGCCTATAGTCTGGCGCAGTTTTGCCGATAAGTAGAAGAAGAGTTTTTTAACTCTCGAATATGACCTTGAACCCGACGCAGAAGTACCTGAATTCCTATGGCTAAAATTATCGGCATCATTGTCGTGTTCGCGAGCGTGCTCGGCGGATACGTGCTTTCCCACGGCAAGATCGGGGCGCTGATTCAGCCGTTCGAGGTCTTGATTATCGGCGGGGCGGCGTTTGGTGCGTTCCTGCAGGCGAACCCCGGCTACATGACCATGCACGTGATCAAAAAATCGCTCGGCATGTTCGGTTCGCGCTTCACCCACACGTTCTACCTGGAAGTGCTGGGGCTGGTTTACGAGATCCTCAACAAAAGCCGTCGCGAAGGCATGATGGCCATCGAAGGCGACATTGAAGACGCCGCGGCCAGCCCGATCTTCGCCAAATACCCTTCCGTGCTCAAAGATGACCGCATGACCGCGTTTGTTTGCGATTACTTGCGCATCATGTCGTCGGGCAACATGGCGCCCCACGAACTCGAAGGCTTGTTTGACATGGAGCTGTTCAGCCTCAAAGAAGAGCTTGAGCACCCGTACCACGCCGTGACCGGGATTGCTGATGGCATGCCGGGCTTCGGTATTGTGGCTGCGGTACTGGGTATCGTGGTGACCATGGCTTCGCTGGGCGACGGCGATCAGGCGATGATCGGCGTGCACGTGGGTGCGGCGCTGGTCGGTACGTTCTTCGGTATTTTGGCGGCCTACGGTTTCTTCGGCCCGCTGGCGACCTCGCTCTCCCACGATGCGAAAGAAGAACTCAACGTGTACGAATCCATCAAGGCGTCGCTGGTCGCTTCGGCCTCGGGCATGCCGCCGTCGCTGGCGGTCGAGTTCGGTCGTAAAGTGCTGTATCCCAAGCACCGTCCGAGCTTTGCCGAGCTGGAACAAGTAGTCCGCGGTCGCTGATCCATGGAAAACAATCAGCCAATCATCATTAAGCGCGTCAAGCGCTTCGCGGCGGGCCACCACGGTGGCGCCTGGAAAATTGCGTTCGCTGACTTCGCTACGGCGATGATGGCGTTCTTCCTGGTGCTGTGGCTGATGTCCACGGCCACCCCGGAACAGAAAATCGCCATTGCCGGTTACTTCAAAGACCCGATCGGGTTCACCGAAACCGGCACGCCGTACATCATCGACTTGGGGGGCACGCCGACCCTGGCGCCGGACACCACCCTCAATCCTGAAGAAAAAATGCAGCCCCAGCCCGACAAGATCACGGTCGACACCGATCAGGTCGAAGGCATGGCCGAGCAGGTCGAGAAAGAACGGCTTGAACTGCTGCTTCAGGAGTTGCAGAACAAGGTCGAAGAAAATCCGCAATTGCGCAAATTCAAAGACCAGCTGTTGTTCGAAATCACGCCTGACGGCCTGCGCATCCAGATCATGGACGCGGAAAACCGTCCGATGTTTGACGTCGGCAGTGCGCGCCTCAAGCCTTACTTCGAAGACATATTGCTGGCCATGGCGGACACCATCAAAGCCGTGCCGAACAAAGTCAGCATCAGCGGGCACACCGATGCCACGCCGTATGCCAGCGATGCGGAGTTTGGTAACTGGGAATTGTCGGCCAACCGCGCAAACGCAGCGCGCCGGGCATTGATCGCGGGCAGTTATCCCCAGGACCAGGTCGCGCGGATTGTGGGTTACGCCTCGTCGGTGCTGTTCGACAAGGTCAACCCGCTGAACCCGATTAACCGCCGCATCGACATCGTGGTGTTGACGAAGAAAGCGCAGCAGGCGATTGAGGGTGAGCAGGGCGCCGAGATGGCCACGCCGCAGGCGCCGACCACCCCGATTGACCCGATCACCCTGCCGGCTGACCAAGTGCCACCCGCCATGCATGAAGAACGGGAAAAACTGAACCTGTTTGATGACAAGGCGCCAGCAACACCGAAGCCTTGATGCCGCATGCCTTCACCCTCGCTCAGAGGGTGAAGGCACCGTTCAGTAACTCGACTCAGGCAGGCTGGCGATAATCGAGCGGTAGCTGTTCATGCGTTGTTGCTGCACGCGGCCATCTTCCAGCGCCATCAGCAAGGCACAGCCCGGCTCGCGGTCGTGCTTGCAGTCGCGGAAACGGCAACGGCCGATCAAATCGTGGAACTCGATAAACCCGGCTTCCACATCCGCCCGGCTCACGTGGCCCAGACCAAACTCGCGAATACCAGGGGAGTCGATCAGCTCGCCGCCACCCGGGAAGTGGAACAGCCGCGCCGTGGTCGTGGTGTGCGTGCCCTGACCGGAAATTTCGGACAGTGGTCCGACCCGCAGGTTGACCTCGGGCAGCAAGCTGTTGACCAGCGACGACTTGCCCACGCCCGACTGACCCACAAACACACTGATGTGCCCGTCCAGCTTGGCTTGCAACTGCTGCATGCCGTCGCCGTGATGTGCGGACACTTCCAGCACCGGATAACCCAACTGACGATAAACCCCCAACAGCGCATTCAGCGCAGGGGCGTTTTGCTCGTCAATCAGGTCGGCTTTGTTGAGCAACAGCAACGGACGAATCCCCGCATGCTCGGCGGCGACCAGATAACGGTCGATCAAGTTGGCGTGTGGCTCGGGCATCGGCGCGAACACAATCACGATCATGTCGACGTTGGCGGCAACCGGCTTGAGCTGGCCACGGCTGTCCGGGCGGCACAGTTCGGTTTTGCGGGGCAACTGGGCGACGATCACGCCAATCCCTTGGTTGCCCGCGCGCCATACGACGGTGTCACCGGTCACCAGGGCTGGCAGGTTGGCACGCAAGTGACAGCGGAACATCTGGCCTTTGAGCTCGCCTTCCTGGGCCTCGACCTCGACCTGCACACCGAAGTGCGCGATCACCAGCCCGAGTTGCTCGGGGCCCAGATCGCCCCCTTCAAGCGCTTCGACGGCACTGGATTCGCGTTTGGCGGCGCGGGCAGCGCGCTCGCCCTGGATCTTTTCGATGCGCCAGTTTTGGCGACGGTTGAGCTGGCGTTTGGCCATGGGTGTTCCGTGTTGATAAAACGATAAGGAGGGTAAAACGCTGGCGAGTTTAGCACGTGGGCTGCGTGCCTAAGCTAAACTGCGCGACTAAGCCCAGGAGCCTTCTATGCAAAACCCACAGAATTTGATTTGGATTGACCTGGAAATGACCGGTCTGGACCCAGACAACGACGTCATTATCGAAATGGCCACCATCGTCACCGACAGCAACCTCAACACCCTGGCTGAAGGCCCGGTCATCGCCATCCACCACAGCGACGACGTACTGGCGCGCATGGACGAGTGGAACACCCGCACCCACGGCAACAGCGGCCTGACCCAGCGCGTCAAAGACAGCACCACCAGCATGGCCGAGGCCGAGGCACAGACCATTGCCTTCCTCGAACAATGGGTGCCCAAAGGCAAGTCGCCGATCTGTGGCAACAGCATCTGCCAGGACCGACGCTTTCTTTATACCCACATGAAAACCCTGGAAAGCTACTTTCATTACCGCAACCTTGACGTCTCGACGCTCAAGGAACTGGTGGCTCGCTGGGCACCCGAAGTGCGCGACAGCCTGGTGAAAAAAGGCACGCACCTGGCGCTGGACGACATCCGTGAGTCGATTGCCGAGTTGCAGCACTACCGCAAACACTTCATCAAGTTCTGAAGCACGTGCCGGTCGCCGCTACCCCAGGCTGCTAAGGGCGCAGCGGCAACCCGTTTTCAGCGGTGGCGTGGCCTGCCGACAACCTTCACAACAGTCGTGCCCACGCCGCCCCCTTTTGGTGCCCGCGCCAACTGAGTAGACTGCGCGCCTTATTGCAAGGAACGCCGCCATGTTGCTGATGCTCTATTTAGTTGCCATTACTGCCGAAGCCATGACCGGGGCGCTGTCTGCCGGGCGTCGGGGCATGGACTGGTTTGGTGTGGTGCTGATTGCGTGCGTCACGGCGCTCGGTGGCGGCTCGGTGCGCGACATGCTGCTCGGTCACTACCCGCTGACTTGGGTTAAACACCCGGAATACCTGGTCCTGACCACGTTTGCAGCGCTGGTCACGATCTTTATTGCCCCCTTGATGCGTCACCTGCGCTCACTGTTTTTGGTGCTCGATGCGCTGGGGCTGGTGGCTTTCACCCTGATCGGCTGCATGACCGCGCTGGAAATGGGCCAAGGCATGCTGGTCGCATCCGTCAGTGGCGTGATTACCGGTGTGTTTGGCGGCATCCTGCGAGACATCTTCTGTAACGACATCCCATTGATCTTCCGCCGTGAGCTTTACGCCAGCGTTTCATTTGCGGCTGCGTGGTGCTTTCTGCTGTGTACCTACTGGAACATGCCCAACGAGCAGGCGATTTTTGTCACCCTGTTCGGTGGGCTTTTGTTGCGCCTGTTGGCAATCCGCTTTAACTGGGAAATGCCCAAGTTCGTCTACAACGACGCGCACTGAGTCGGCTGTACACCTGCCAACAGCGCGTCGACCACGGCGCGCGCCATCTCCACGTTGTGAATCACGCTCCACAACCGTTCAGCTTCAAAGTGGTTGAGGCGGGAGCTGATGTCGTCGGCGTTCAATTCTGCCCCTTTGAGCAACAGCGAGATCTGCTGCAAGGCTTCCTGAGCCGTGACGCCGGGGTTGATGCTGAATAAAGAGGAGCCGGAATGGGCCGTGGTGTGCAGGGAATGGAGGGGTGGGTCGGGGACGATTGTTTTCATCGATTTGTTCCCACATTCAAGTTGGAAGAGCTGCTGCAGTTTCGCGGTCAATCGAAAGGTGGCAGTTGTGTGCAGGTTGACAGGCCGGGGAGAACAACCAAGACCCGGCGCACCCGAAAGTGCCCCGCACACAATCGCCATGACACGGTGAAATGGCTTGCGATTGCCTTGCTCGTTCTCATGCGGTCTGTCAAAACCGGTCACTGATCTCTGCGTCTTGGCGAGACTATCCGCGCACTTCCAACGCCCAAGGTGGTGCGGACTTTCAAGGAAACATCCCGCAAACGAAAGCGACGATGCAGGTGCAGGCGTTGCAATTTATGTGGGAAACTTTTCTAACTCAACGCTATTTTTTGTAGGCGGAAGTTTGCCCGTCATGTGGATTTAAATACTCCCTGTGTGCGACGGTGCATAACTCAATTGTCCTGATAATAGTTTTCTGAACTGAATGTTCTTTTTAAAGGCGCGTGAACGGTATTCGCTAGCTGAGCAACTTAGTCTGATGCGATTGCGGAGAATCAGCCTACAGCTTGTAGAGAACATACGGTTCTCTGTTGCTGAGTGGCTGAGCTAATCTGCAAAGGCATGGAAGGATCTGTGCGGTCAAAATTAGACAGGGAGCGTACTGATGAGCGAATTATTAAAGGATAGTGCTGCAGTCGATGTGAACGACATTGCAGGGGTTTCAAAGTTAAGTGTGGTTTTTGACTCACACCCCAATAATGTGGCTAAAAAAATTTATGCGAATGCGAGGATGCAAGCGCGAATCACCGTATTAATAAGCTGCATCGATAACAATGGACGAGATGTTCGCCCTCCGGATGCCATGCTCAAAAGCCTTAAACTGATTCACTATCATGGCGGGCATGATCTTGGGTCGCAGTGGATTGTCCGTGAAGTGCCCAACCAATACAGGCATGACATCTCAGGCGCGGGAGGGCGTCAGCGTCGTCACGCCAGCGATGAAGATGAAAACGGGGTGGTGGTTGAGCGCTGGGTCAGCTGTGATCAATTGGATGAAACCAGGATAGCTGCCGCTATTACCCTCCCCAATGGTCAGGTGGTGAAAAGCAATAACCCTCACTCTTTAATGGGTGGCAGTGACAGTTCAGTGACATTGGAGGCGATTGCACCTGTTCGTTATGGCGCCGAGTATTTCAGATTGGAGAAAGTTGCTGAGCCTGCGGGTCGAGGACACAAAATTTACAAGTGGTATTTGGGATTGCGTGTGGGTGCAAGCAACATTGCCCTTCAAGAATGGATTACTAAAGATATAGATGTATTTAGAGGGCAGCCATTTTACTGCGATGCTTGGACGGGAGGCACAATCAACTCTCCCTTGTATGTTGTGGCTACTCTAACGCCTACCAGGAACAAGCAGGCTCATCTCTGGCTGCCTACAGATTCGGCAGAATATTCAGGGCGTTTCAGGCAGAACTACATCGTAGATGTGAATGACAGGGCTGGCGAATTAACCATTGTTCAAGGGCTTTCTGGATGGGGGGACCGATCTCGTCCGGTGAAAAAAAATCCTTGTTTCATCACCGTTATTGACGAGTACGGGACGGAACATGCGCTGCATATTGTCGTTAATGAGTATGAGCAAGGCTTCGAGTTGAAATAACGAAAAGGGGGAGTTCTATTCGCGTGATATATAAAATTTGAAAGGGGTGCGTAATGCCAGTCACGGAAAATAGCGACATTTATTCAAATGCTTTTAACTTCGATAGTTTCCTGTCGGGAGGTGTGGATCCTCGCACAGGTATTTACAGTTGCAGATTGTCGCTGGGCAACCTCCAGTCTCATGCGCTCAATGGTCCAGCCCTGCCGCTGAGCCTTCACTTCAACCCGCTTAATACCGTTGATCGCGGTTTTGGTCTCGGCTGGACGCTGACGGGTACGCGTTATGATCGGACAGCTAAAACGCTATCGCTGGCAGGCGGAGAAACCTATAAAACGCAGGAGTTACCGTCCAGGGTTCTGCTGACGGATCAAAAACTCGAGCGCCACAAATTGCTTGTAATAGGGGAAAACCGCTTCCTCTTGACTGCCCAAAATGGCCAACGTGAAGAACTGGCCATGATGGGGCTCAGCAACGTTGCAGTGACGCAACGAATATGGAGTGCCAACGGGGCAAGTCTTGAACTGGCTTACACGCTTTATAACGGTCATCCGATGCTGAGCGAGGTGCGCGATAGCCGTCGCACGCTGTTGTCGATCACGCGTACGGGCGCTGGATTAGAGCTCAAGCGCTTTCCCGGCTCCGCTGAGGAAGCCACTTTCGTTATTCATCTAGTTAATAGCCGCCTCTCAAGTATTACTTTGCCCGAGGGGGGGCGATGGGAAATACGTTATCTGGTTCTCGACGGGCTGGCCTATGTGTCGCGTTTGTACTCACCCTTGGGGGCAGTTGAACACATAAGTTACAAAACAATGGGTCTGCGCTTTCCTGAGGGGAGCGGCATGCCTGCAATGGCTTCGGTGGCAACACATTCTGTATTCCCGGGTCATGGGCAGCCCTATATTCACAAGCGCTTCAGCTTTTCAGATACCAACTTTCTGGGCTTTGGCGCGGCCGGTTTCTCATCTGAAACGTCTGGCGACAGGCTGTACAAAGTTGTTGGAGATTACAGCTATGCATCGACCGAAACCCTGATGTCAGGGAGTGAGGTGCACAGTGAGACAGTGCGCACCTTCAACACGTTTCATTTGCTGGACGCTGAAGTGACTCAGTGTGGTGCTAAAAAAATATCCGAGCGGGTGGATTATCACACCGAGCCAGGCAAGTGCTTCAGGGACCAGCCCGCTCAATGTCGACTGCCAAAGCGCTCGCTGAAGCGCTACGAGGATGTCAAGACAGGCACTTTGCGTGAAGAGGTCACACAGTTTGAATTCGACGCGTCTGGCAATGAAGTCAAACGTATAACGCCTGATGGCCTTACCACGCTGACGGACTATTTTCCCAGCGAAGGCGCTGTCGATTGCCCGGCGGACCCCTTGACGTTTGTACGGTTCCCACGTCAAAAAACGGTTTTCTCTGGCGCCCACGCGCAAGACCCTCATCACATCACGCGATTTCGGTATACCGCCTTACCGTTGCTGGAGGGCTCGACAGTTGCTTCGGTTGTTCCCGTGCGCGAGCAGTTTTTTGTACGTGTGGGTGAAACCGAGGTTTTGCATGAGCAAACCGATTATGAATACGCCGCAACACCTCAGGATCCCACTCTGCATGGTCGCCAAGTCGCCAAAACGTCGACCCTCAACGGCTTGGCTACCAAAGAAACGAGTAACTACTCCATCAGCCATCAAGCAGTGACGGTAGAAACTGTACTGACGGGCCATGACGAAAGCCGCGCAACGGACCGCGTTGTTTACTGCGCAGTAACGGGGGCATGTTTATCGCGTAGCGAAGAGGACAAGGCGCCTGTCGAATATGAATATGACGCGTTGGGGCGGGTGATACGCGAAACCGTTTCCAAGGCTTCATCCTACGAAGCCTCAAAAACACGGACTTACCAGCTTCCCCAATCCGAGTCGCAGTACCCCACGCTCCTCATTACTGATGTCAATGGTATGCAGCAGCGAGTCACATACGACGGTATTGGCCGTGTCTGCACGATCGAGGAACAAGACGTAGAAAGTACTTCGACCGAACAGCCACTGCGGCTTATCAAGCGCAACCAGTACAACAGCCTGGGTCAGCTTCAGAGCGAAACAGTGACAGACTGGCTGGGAGGCACGCCGTTGGTGCTTCAGACACGCTATGTTTATGACGATTGGGGGCAGGTCAAAACAACGCTGCACCCTGATGGTGTGCAGGCACATGTCGAGCGATCCCCTGAAAATTTATCGGAGATCTGCTGGAGGCAGGGGCAAGGTAAAACGGTCACGTTCTTTAATACCCAAGGCAAGCCTGTCAGTGTGGAGACCTTCGACTTGCAGGGCGTTAGCCAGTCCAAAACCACCCATGTCTACGATGGCTTTGGCCGATGCACCCGGCAAACAGACCCCGAAGGCAATGAGACAGCATTTGAGTACGACGCCTTTGGGCGCCTCTGTCGAAGCACTTTGCCCGACGCGACGGTTGTAGAAACCCGGTATGCCTTGTTCAGTAGCGAGGAACTGCCGGTGCAAATTCAAGCGGCTAACAAAGTGATCGGCACCCAGACATTCGATGGCTTGGGCCGTTTGGTCGCAAGCAACACCGGGGGGCGGAAAACGACCTATGAATATGCGCCGGGTAGCTCACTGCCACGTGCAGTCAGTCGACCCGATGGTCAGCGCAGCACCCGCGACTATGAGGCGCAGCTTGATGGCGCAGTGGTTGGACGTACGAGCGCGAGTCAAACCGCCGTTTATGGTTATGACCCCCGTTCCGGATTGCTCACTCGCGCCAGCGAACAAGAACGAACCAGCACCTATGAATATTCCCGTGCAGGAAGGCTAAAGCGCGAGCAATGGGCCTTGGCGGGGCAGTTGTACGAGGCTTTCTACACCTACTCTCTGGGGGGGCGCGTGCTGAGCCAGGTTGGTGTAGACGGTTCGCGAAGCGAACACGGCTATGACGTATACGGCCGGCTGAAAACCATGAGTAACGGTGCCTTAAAGGCTGAATGCGAGTACAACGCCCAGGGGCAGATGCACATCATCAAAGCCAGTGATGCAGCGCGCCAACAGCTCATAACGACCTTGAATCATGACGAGCTGGGACGGGAAGTGCAGCGCGTGGTGCAGGCCAATGGCATCGAAAAATTCACCCTGAAAACCCGTTACACCCGTGCCAGTAAAGTTGCTCAGCGCAGCCTGTTGAATAACGGGGTCGTCCTGCGCGATGAGCATTTCGACTATGACCGTCGGGGACGACTTATCCATTACCGGTGTAATGGCTCCCAGCGCCCCTGCAACCCGTTCGGGAAAGAAATTGTGGCCCAGCGCTTCGAATTTGATGCCTGGGACAACATTGTGTTGCTGCAGACAGACTTTGAGGGCGGTCAAAACACTACGACCTACACCATGAGCGAGAGTGATCCGACGCAGTTGATCAAGGTTGAGCACTCTCACGCGGACTATCCACCGGCGGTTACATTGCGCTATGACGCCAATGGGCATCTGATTCTGGATGCTGCCGGTCGGACGTTGAGTTATGACGGCTTGGGTCGTCTCACACAGGTATCGCTGGCGGTTAATGCTGCCGTTCGCAAGTACGGCTACGACGCGGGGGATCGGTTGGTTGAGGTGATCGATAGCGGCACGGCGCCCAGGCATTTTTTTTACCGCGATGACTGTTTGGTCAATGAAGTGAAAGGGTCGGATACCAAGACGTTTTTCCGTATGGGAAATATGCTGCTGGGGCAGGAGGAGCAAGGGGCAGCGGTACGAACAGTCTTATTGGCGGGTGATTCACAGAAAACCGTACTGGGAGCCTCTGTGACTGATCATTTTTCTTCGGTTGCATATGACCCTTATGGCAACCGGTCGATGCAGGGTGAGGTGCTGACCGGGCTCGGTTTCAATGGCGAGCGGCTTGACTCGGTGACTGAGTGCTACCTGCTGGGGAATGGCTATCGGGCTTACGATCCCTTACTGATGCGTTTTCAAAGTCCGGACAACCAGAGTCCGTTTGGAGCCGGAGGGTTGAATCCCTATGCCTATTGTTTGGGTGATCCGATCAATCGAAGCGATCCTACAGGGCATTCCGTTTGGGAAGCTCTGCTAGGCGCCGGTATGGCCGCGCTGGGTATCCTGGCAAGCATTGCAACTTTTGGTGTGGCTACACCGCTGGCGATCGCGGGACTGGTGGCGGGCGTGACCAGTGGCATCGCAGGGATTGCCAGTGCTGTATTCCAAGGGGCTTGCCCGGAGTCAGGTGCAGGCGAAATATTGGGTTATGTAAGTCTGGGGCTTGGGCTTCTATCAGTGGGTATAGGCCTTGCTGCCATGGGCAAAGCTCTCAGCCATGTTGGTAATCGTTTGCACGATGCCTTTAAGGGTGGGCTCGATGGAAAAGGGGCACTAAAGGCGGGAAAGGCAATGGCAAGAGGTGCCAAGGGGAAAGCGACGGCACCCGCAGTCAAATGGAAAGTTATTGCGCCCAAGCCGAAAAATATACGTTCGGATTTGAGTGAGAGTGCCATGAATGACTATCAGCGTTTTGTTAAAAGTATTGAAGAGCAAAATTTACACCCGGGTATAGCTGCGCAAAAACTGGGTGACGCCAAGTACACAAAAATGAGTGGCACGGCTAAAAACGTACATCAATATGAGATTCGAATAGGTGGAAAGGACCGCGTAACGTTTTTATTGCACAAGGATTCAGTAGAAATACTCCAGGTGGGCGGGCACGCCCTGATGAAAAAGTAAGCCAAAACCCCTAACGCGCCGCGTGCTGATCAAGCGCCCACTGCACATGCTCCTGCACCAGCGCTGAGGGGTAATCGCGGCGTGCCTTCAATGCTTCCAGCACAGGAATGGTCGACGGCGCATTGCCCAGCCCCACGGCCAGATTGCGCAGAAAACGCTCATAACCGGCGCGGCGAAGCGGCGAGCCTTCTGTGCTGCTGAGGAACGTGGCTTCATCCCACATGAACAGTTGCGCCAGTTCGGCGTTGTCCAGATTGTGCCGTGGCTTGAAGTCACCTTCGGCCGTGGTACGGGCGAAGCGGTTCCACGGGCACACGATCTGGCAGTCATCGCAACCAAACACCCGATTGCCGATCATGGCCCGCAGTTCGACCGGGATGGCGCTCTTGAGCTCAATCGTCAGGTATGAAATACACCGCCGCGCATCCAGCACATACGGCCCGACAAAGGCATTGGTCGGGCAAATGTCCAGACAGGCTGTGCAGCGCCCGCAATGCTCGGTTTCGTGGGGTTCATCTTCGGGCAGCGCAAGGTCGACGAACAGTTCGCTCAAAAAGAAGTAACTGCCGGCCTTGCGATTGAGAACTAAGGTGTTCTTGCCGATCCAGCCTAAACCGGCCTTTTGTGCGATGGCTTTTTCCAGTACCGGGGCGCTGTCGACGAAAGCGCGAAAGCCGAACGGCCCGATCTGGGCTTGAATACGGTCTGCCAGTTGTTGCACGCGCTTGCGGATCAGTTTGTGGTAGTCACGCCCCAGTGCGTAACGCGACACGTAGGCTTTTTCAGGCTGGGCCAGTAAGTGCGCCATGTGCGTGTCGCCGGGTAGGTAGTCCATGCGCAGCGAGACCACGCGCAAGGTGCCGGGTACCAGCTCTTCGGGGTGCGAGCGTTTGCTGCCGTGGGCGCCCATGTAGTCCATTTCGCCGTGGTAGCCCGCCGCGAGCCAGCGTTCGAGGTGTTGCTCGTGCTCCCCCAAGTCGAGGCCGGCAATGGCGACTTGTTGAAAGCCCAACTCGCGGCCCCATTCCTTAATGGATTGAGCGAGAGCGGGCAGGTCGACAGTATTAGCAGGCATGAGGCAAGAGAAACCGGGGCTGAGATGCGTATAATTCTGCCAGACATCGGAGCCCGACACGTATGCCGCAGACCAAACACCTGTTATCTGAACCCGACCTCCTGCGTGCAGCCACGCTGCCACGCCTGCCTGCACGCGCGCCAGATGCCCATAAAGGCCAGTTCGGGCACGTGCTGCTTATCGGTGGCGACCGAGGTTTTGGCGGCTCGATTATCTTGAGCGCTCAGGCGGCTTTGCGCTGCGGCGCCGGGCTGGTGTCGCTGGCCACACGCCCTGAGCATGTGCCCGCGGCGTTGACCCGCTTGCCTGAAGTGATGACTTCAGGCGTGTCGTCGGCCAATCAGGTGATGGGCCTTTTGGCGCAAGCCTCGGTGTTGGTGGTCGGCCCCGGTTTGGGGCAGGCGGCATGGGGCCGTAGCGTGTTGTCCGCAGCGGCGCAGGTAAAAATCCCGCAGGTGTGGGATGCCGATGCGTTGAATCTGTTGTCCAACGCTGACTTTGCCTTGGCTCCGGGCGCGGTGATGACGCCGCACCCTGGTGAGGCGGCGCGGTTGCTGGGCATCAGCACTGAACAGGTGCAGGCCGATCGTCCGGCGGCGGCGCGGGCGTTGGTTAAAAAATACTCAGCTGTGTGCGTGCTGAAAGGCGCAGGCAGCCTGATTGCCGGGCTGGAGGGTCAGTTGGCGCGCTGCGATCTCGGTCACCCTGCCATGGCCACCGCCGGGTTGGGTGATGTGCTGGCAGGGGTGATTGGCGCCTTCATGGCACAAGGCATGGCAGCGTTTGAGGCTGCGTGTCTGGCGGTGTGGCTGCATGCCAGCGCCGGAGAGCAACAAGGAACTTTGGGCCGAGGGCTGGCGGCCACTGATTTGATTCCAGCCATTCGTCAGTTGTTGGAGGAACACGCACCGTGCACGAATTAACACTGCAACTGGACGATGAAGCGGCCATGACCGCGTTTGGCGCAAAGCTGGCGGGCATCACGCAAGGCCATGGTCTGATCTTCCTTGAAGGCGACCTTGGAATGGGCAAGACCACCCTGTCACGCGGCCTGATCCGCGGGCTCGGGCATGTGGGCGCGGTTAAAAGTCCGACCTTTACGTTGGTTGAGCCCTACGAGATTGGCGACATCCGCGCCTTCCATTTCGACCTTTACCGTTTGGTTGACCCTGAAGAGCTGGAATTTCTGGGCATTCGCGACTATTTCGAAGATGACGCACTGTGTTTGATCGAGTGGCCCGAAAAGGGTGCAGGCTTTTTGCCAAAGCCCGACCTGACCATTACCATTACCCCGCATAACACCGGGCGTTTGCTGAAGCTGACGCCCCAAGGTTCGCGTGGCGAGTCTTGGTGTGCCGCCTTGGCACCGGAAAACAATCAATGATGGGGTTTGGTATGCGCTTTCGCGCGTTAGTGAGTGTCGTTGGAGTGTTGCTCAGTGTCATGGCCGTCAATGCCTTGGCCGCGACTCAGGTAAAAAGCGTGCGGCTGTGGCGTGCCCCGGACAACACCCGTTTGGTGTTTGACCTGACAGGCCCGGTGCAACACAGCGTATTTACCCTCACATCGCCTGACCGTCTGGTGATCGACATCAACGGCGCCACTCTGGCCGGTGCATTGAATGTGCCGACGGCCAACACGCCGATTACCAGTTTGCGTTCGGCACAGCGCACACCCACCGACCTGCGCGTGGTGATTGACCTGAAAAAGGCCGTCACCCCGAAGAGTTTCGTGCTGGCGCCTAATGCCCAGTACGGCAACCGTCTGGTGGTTGACCTGTATGACCAGGGCGTGGACTTGGCGCCAAGTCTGCCTGCCACCAACGTGGCGAAGGTGCCTGTGGTGCCGGTGACCCCTGCGCAGCCTGATGTCAAATTGCCCCCAATCCCGAGTGGCAAGCGCAGTGTTGTGGTGGTGATTGACGCCGGTCACGGTGGTGAAGACCCGGGTGCTTCCGGCTCACGCGGTCAACGCGAGAAAGACGTGGTGCTGGCCATTGCCAAAGAATTGCAGCGTCAGATCAACGGCATGAAAGGCTTTCGCGCCGAACTGACCCGCACGGGGGATTACTTCATCCCTCTGCGCGGCCGTACTGAAATTGCCCGTAAAAAGGGCGCCGATCTGTTTGTCTCGATTCACGCTGACGCCGCGCCTTCCAAGGCTGCGTTTGGTGCTTCGGTGTTTGCGTTGTCTGAACGCGGCGCCACCTCTGAAACCGCACGCTGGCTGGCCGACAGTGAAAACCGTTCTGACTTGATCGGCGGTGCCGGTAACGTCAGCCTGGACGACAAAGACCGCATGCTGGCCGGTGTGCTGCTCGACCTGTCGATGACGGCGTCGTTGACCTCCAGCTTGAACGTGGGCCAGAAAGTCCTGACCAACATTGGCCGCGTGACCCCGTTGCACAAGCAACGCGTGGAACAGGCCGGGTTTATGGTGCTCAAATCCCCGGACATCCCGTCGATCCTCGTGGAAACCGGCTTCATCTCCAATGCCAACGAAGCCTCGAAGCTGGCGTCGGCGAATCACCAGCAAGCACTGGCGCGCTCGATCAGCAGCGGTGTTCGCCAGTTCTTCCAGCAAAACCCGCCGCCGGGCACGTACATCGCCTGGTTGCGAGACACGGGCAAAATCGCCCAAAGCGCCCGCGAGCACCGTGTGTTGCCGGGCGAAACGCTGGCCATGATCGCCGTGCGCTATCAGGTTGGCGTGGCCACGTTGCGCTCCAGCAACAGCCTGAAAAGCGATGAACTCAAAGTGGGCCAGACCCTGAGCATTCCGGCTGCTGAACTGGTGTCCAAGCAATGAGTGACGTTGAACTCACGAGCAGTGCGCGGATTGAACTGCTCAGCCCGCGCCTGGCCAACCAGATTGCTGCGGGCGAGGTGGTTGAGCGTCCCGCGTCGGTGATCAAAGAGCTGCTGGAAAACAGCCTGGACTCCGGCGCCAAGCGCATTGATGTGGACGTTGAGCAAGCCGGTATCAAGTTGTTGCGTGTGCGCGACGACGGCAGCGGTATCTCAAGCGACGATTTGCCCTTGGCGCTGGCGCGACACGCCACCAGTAAAATTCGTGACCTTGAAGACCTTGAGCGGGTGATGAGCCTCGGTTTTCGCGGTGAGGCGCTGGCGTCCATCAGTTCCGTCGCGCGGTTGACCCTGACCTCGCGCACCCGTGGTGCCGATCAGGCGTGGCAAGTCGAAACCGAAGGCCGCGACATGGCGCCCCGGGTTCAGCCAGCGGCCCATCCCGTGGGCACGTCGGTTGAAGTGCGCGACCTGTTCTTCAACACCCCTGCGCGCCGCAAGTTTCTCAAGACTGAAAAAACCGAATTCGATCACCTGCAAGAAGTCATCAAGCGTCTGGCGTTGGCGCGCTTCGACGTGGCCTTCAATTTGCGCCACAACGGCAAGTCGATCCTCAACCTGCACGAAGCGCGTGACGACGTAGCGCGTGCCCGGCGCGTAGCCGCGGTGTGCGGTTCGGCGTTCCTGGAGCAGGCGCTGCCGATTGAAGTCGAGCGCAACGGCTTGCATTTATGGGGCTGGGTGGGCTTGCCGACATTCTCGCGCAGCCAGGCCGACTTGCAGTACTTCTACGTGAATGGCCGGGCCGTGCGCGACAAGCTGGTCGCGCATGCGGTGCGTCAGGCGTACCGCGACGTCCTGTTTAACGGGCGTCACCCGACGTTTGTGCTGTTTTTCGAGGTCGATCCTTCGGTGGTCGACGTGAACGTTCACCCGACCAAACACGAAGTGCGTTTTCGCGACGGGCGCATGGTGCATGACTTTTTGTACGGCACCTTGCACCGCGCGCTGGGTGATGTGCGCCCCGAGGACCAACTGGCAGCTCCGGCACCCGTGCCAGGGGCTGAGCGCCCGACCGGTCTGGACGCGGGGGAGTTTGGTCCGCAAGGTGAAATGCGCTTGGCCGCCCATGTGCTCGAACAGCCGCAGTCCGCGCCCACCCCGCACGTTGCCGGATCAGGCGCCGGAGCGGGGTATCAGTACCAGTACCGCCCACAGCCTTCCACGCCCTCGGTGCCCGCCGAAGAAGCACGCACTGCCTACCGCGAATTTTTCGCGCCACTGCCCGAAGCCAATGCCTCGCCACTGCCTGAAGGGCAGGGCGACATCCCGCCGCTGGGCTTTGCGCTTGCGCAGCTCAAGGGCATTTATATCCTTGCCGAAAACGCGCTGGGCCTGGTGTTGGTGGACATGCACGCCGCGCATGAGCGGATCATGTACGAGCGGCTGAAAATCGCCATGGCCAGCGAAGGTTTGAGCGGGCAGCCGTTGCTGGTGCCCGAGTCGATCGCCGTCAGTCAGCGCGAAGCCGATTGCGCTGAAGAACACGCCGAATGGTTCCAGCGCCTGGGCTTTGAATTGCAGCGTCTGGGCCCGGAAACATTGGCCATCCGCCAGATTCCGGCTTTGCTCAAACAAGCAGAAGCTCAGCGTCTGGTGCATGACGTGCTGGCCGACTTGATGGAATACGGCACCAGTGACCGGATTCAGGCGCACCTCAACGAACTGCTTGGCACCATGGCGTGCCACGGTGCGATCCGGGCTAATCGCCGCTTGGCGATCCCGGAAATGAACGGCTTGTTGCGTGACATGGAAAACACCGAGCGCAGTGGTCAGTGCAATCATGGTCGTCCCACCTGGACCCAAATGGGTCTGGACGACTTGGACAAACTCTTTTTGCGCGGTCGCTGATGACAGGTTCCAACGCATTACCCCCCGCCATTTTTCTGATGGGGCCGACGGCTGCCGGCAAGACCGACCTCGCCATTGAGCTGAGCAAAGTGCTGCCCTGCGAGCTGATCAGTGTTGACTCGGCGCTGGTGTATCGCGGCATGGACATTGGCACTGCCAAGCCTTCGCACGACATATTGGCCAAACATCCGCACCAATTGATCGACATTCTCGATCCCGCCGAGAGCTATTCAGCGGCCGACTTTCGTGCGGATGCGTTAAAGGCCATGGCCGATATCACCGCGCGCGGCAATATTCCGCTGCTGGTGGGCGGCACCATGCTCTATTACAAAGCGTTGATTGACGGGCTGGCAGACATGCCGGCCGCCGATCCCGAGGTGCGTGCACAGCTCGAAGAAGAGGCGCAGCGCCTGGGCTGGCAGGCTTTGCACGATCAGTTGGCGGCGATCGATCCCGAGTCCGCGGCGCGCATTCATCCCAACGATCCCCAGCGTTTGACGCGTGCGCTTGAGGTCTATCGCGTCAGCGGTCTGAGCATGACTGCGCATCGCCAGAAACAATCTGAGCAATCTACTAAAGCAGCGGCTTCAGGCGCTAGCCAATTGCCCTATACTGTCGCGCATCTGGCCATCGCTCCGGCGCAACGTCAGGTACTGCATGAACGAATTGCACAAAGATTCGGGCAAATGCTGGAACAGGGGTTCATAGATGAGGTCCTAGCCCTGCGTAATAGAAGTGACCTGCATGCGGGGTTGCCGTCTATACGTGCAGTGGGCTATCGACAAGTCTGGGACTACCTCGACGGCAAGCTGTCGCAGGCCGAGATGAAGGAGCGCGGCATCATTGCCACGCGCCAGTTGGCCAAGCGGCAGTTCACCTGGTTGCGCGGCTGGGATGACCTGCATTGGCTTGATAGCCTGGCCTGCGACAATCTGCCACGAGCCTTGAAATACCTGGGATCGGTCTCCATATTGAGCTGAGTCTCCGGAAATGCCGTCTATCCTATGGGTGTGGCGTCATCGACCCTCTAAATTTTGTTTCTTTTTTTATCCTTACAGGAGTGCGGCATATGTCAAAAGGGCATTCGCTACAAGACCCTTACTTGAATACTTTGCGTAAAGAGAAGGTTGGCGTTTCCATCTACCTGGTCAACGGGATCAAGCTGCAGGGGACCATCGAGTCTTTCGACCAGTTCGTGATTCTGCTGAAAAACACCGTCAGCCAAATGGTTTACAAACACGCTATCTCGACAGTCGTTCCTGTGCGTCCAATTCGTCTGCCAAGCGCAGCAGAATCGGAACAAGCAGACGCTGAGCCAGGTAACGCCTGATAGGAGTCTGCTTTGTTCTTTGAGCGCCACGGTGGTGGTGAGCGAGCAATCCTCGTTCACTTGGAAGGTCAGGACCCTGAGGCGCGCGAAGATCCGCAGGAGTTCCAGGAGTTAGCTGTGTCGGCCGGCGCCGAGACCGTCGCGTTTTTTAACGTGCCGCGTCATCGGCCATCGGCCAAGTACCTGATTGGCAGTGGCAAGGTCGAGGAATTACGCGACCTGGTCAAGGCCGAGAAGGTCGACATTGTGATTTTCAATCACGTCCTCACGCCCAGTCAGGAGCGTAACCTCGAACGTGTTTTCGAGTGTCGCGTGCTTGACCGTACCGGGCTGATTCTCGATATCTTCGCTCAACGTGCCCGTACCCATGAAGGCAAGCTGCAGGTCGAACTGGCCCAGCTTGATCACATGAGCACGCGTCTTGTGCGCGGCTGGACTCACCTTGAACGTCAGGGTGGCGGTATCGGTTTGCGCGGGCCGGGTGAAACCCAGCTTGAAACCGACCGGCGTCTGCTGCGCGTGCGCATCAGCCAGATCAAGGCCCGTCTGAAAAAAGTCCGCAGTCAACGCGAGCAGTCCCGTAGAGGGCGCCAACGCGCCGATATTCCTACAGTGTCGCTGGTGGGCTATACCAACGCGGGCAAGTCCACGCTGTTCAATGCGGTGACCGGTTCTGAGGTGTTCGCCGCCGACCAGTTGTTCGCCACGCTCGATCCGACCCTGCGCCGTCTGGATCTGGACGACCTGGGGCCAATCGTACTGGCTGACACCGTGGGCTTCATTCGTCATCTTCCGCACAAGCTAGTTGAAGCTTTCCGGTCTACGCTCGAAGAGTCGAGCAATTCGGATTTGTTACTGCATGTGATTGATGCGCACGAACCGGAGCGCATGGCGCAGATCGAGCAGGTGATGGTGGTGCTGAACGAGATTGGCGCCCAGGACTTGCCGATCCTTGAGGTCTACAACAAAATCGATTTGCTTGAAGCGGTCGAGCCGCAGATCCAGCGGGATGCCGATGGCAAGCCGCAACGGGTCTGGTTGTCGGCCCGCGACGGCGAGGGGCTAGACCTGCTGCAACAGGCCATTGCCGAGTTGTTGGGCAACGAATTGTTTGTCGGTACCTTGCGCTTGCCGCAGCGTTTTGCTCGACTGCGTGCCCAATTCTTTGAATTGGGCGCGGTGCAAAAAGAAGAACACGACGATGAAGGCGTGTGCCTGCTGGATGTACGCCTGCCGCGAGCCGAGCTTAATCGCCTGGTCAGCCGCGAAGGGATGGAACCAGCGGTGTTCATCGAAGAACACACTTTGCAATAAAAGCCTCGCAAAGCGGTCGTGCCGCTGTGATAGGCATTCTGTAGCATTGGTCGGCGCGCCGTGGGCGCGTCTTTGCTTTATCAGATGGAGAGCGCTATGGCTTGGAATGAGCCGGGTGGCAACTCGAACAATCAGGATCCTTGGGGTAGCAAACGCCCTAAAAATGGCGACCGCAAGGGACCACCAGATCTCGACGAGGCCTTCCGAAAGCTGCAGGAAAGCCTGAATGGGTTGTTCGGTGGTGGGAAAAAACGTACAGGCGGTAGCGATGGCGGTTCAAACGGCGGCAAAAGCGCCGGTTTTGGCGTGCTCGGTATCGTGCTGGTCGTCATGGCAGCCGTCTGGCTGTACAGCGCTGTTTACGTGGTCGATGAGCAGGAGCAAGCCGTGGTGCTGCGACTGGGCAAGTACTACGACACAGTAGGACCGGGCCTGAATATCTATTTCCCGCCGTTCGATAAAAAGTACATGGAAAACGTCACGCGTGAGCGTGCGTACACCAAGCAGGGCCAGATGCTGACTGAAGACGAAAACATCGTCGAAGTGCCGCTGACCGTGCAGTACAAGATCAGCAACCTGCGCGACTTCGTGCTGAATGTCGATCAACCGGAAGTCAGTCTGCAACAGGCGACCGACAGCGCCTTGCGTCACGTCGTGGGTTCGACCTCGATGGACAAGGTGCTGACCGAAGGCCGTGAGCAGATGGCGATAGAGATCAAGGAACGCTTGCAGCGCTTCCTCGATACCTACAAAACCGGTATCACCGTGACTCAGGTCAACGTGCAAAACGCCGCCGCACCGCGTGAAGTGCAAGAAGCCTTTGATGACGTGATCCGTGCCCGTGAAGACGAGCAACGTGCCCGTAACCAGGCCGAAAGCTACGCCAACGGTGTGGTGCCGGAAGCACGTGGTCAGGCCCAGCGCATCATTGAAGATGCCAACGGCTACCGTGACGAAGTGGTTTCGCGCGCCAAGGGTGAGGCTGATCGCTTTACCAAGCTGGTTGCCGAGTACCGCAAGGCACCGGAAGTCACGCGTGACCGTCTGTACCTGGACACCATGCAGGACGTCTTCAGCAATACCAGCAAGGTACTCGTGACCGGCAACAAAAACGGCCAGAGCAACCTGCTTTATCTGCCACTGGACAAAATGATTGAAGGCCGTAATGGCAAGAGCACGCCGGCAAGCGGTTCTGCCGCCGCCGCGAGCACCAATAACGATGCTGCTTCACATGTCAGCACCGATCTGCCGCAACAGCCGCGTACCAGGGAGAGCCGCTGATGAGCAATAAATCGCTGATCGCCCTTATTGTCGGCGTAGTCGTGGCAGTGGTGGCCTGGAACAGCTTCTACATCGTCTCGCAAACCGAACGCGCGGTTCTGCTGCGCTTCGGCCGTGTGGTTCAGGCGGATGTCCAGCCCGGCCTGCACGTGAAGATTCCTTACGTTAACCAGGTGCGCAAGTTCGACGCCCGCCTGATGACGCTGGATGCGCCGACTCAGCGTTTTCTGACGCTGGAAAAGAAAGCTGTAATGGTTGATGCCTTCGCCAAGTGGCGCGTGAAAGATGCCGAGCGCTTCTACACCGCCACCTCCGGCATGAAGCAGATTGCTGACGAGCGCTTGTCGCGCCGTCTGGAATCCGGCCTGCGTGACCAGTTCGGCAAGCGCACCCTGCACGAAGTGGTGTCGGGTGAGCGGGATGCCTTGATGGCTGACATCACGGCCTCGCTGAACAAAATGGCTGAAAAAGAGCTGGGCATCGAAGTGGTCGACGTTCGCGTCAAGGCCATCGACTTGCCAAAAGAAGTCAACCGTAGCGTGTTCGAGCGCATGAGCACCGAGCGTGAACGTGAAGCCCGCGAGCACCGGGCCAAGGGTAACGAGCTGGCGGAGGGCATTCGTGCCGACGCCGACCGTCAACGTCGTGTTCTGCTGGCTGAGGCGTATCGTCAGTCTGAAGAACTGCGCGGTGATGGTGATGCCCAGGCTGCCGCGATTTACTCCAAGGCTTACGGCCAGGATCAAGAGTTCTACAAGTTCTATCGCAGCCTGCGCGCTTACCGCGAAAGCTTTGCGAACAAGAGCGACGTACTGGTTCTGGACCCGAGCAGCGACTTCTTCCGTTACCTGGAAAAGTCCAAGCCGCAGCAACAATAAGGCGTCATGCCGTCCGATTGTGGTCTCTGACGTAACAATCGGGCGCATGCTTTCACTCCGCCTGGCGGGCAAATGGCCTGGCGGGGTGATCCTTTAAGAAAACGTGTGTATGATGCGGCAGCCGGGAAATTCCCGGCTTTTTTGCGTCTGCATGTTTGATTGACCGATCGGCTGGTACAGCGTCGGCAGATTTTTCGAGGAATGTGCTGTGTGAGCCTTTCGTTTAAGGCTTTTTTGCTGTGCGCGTTCAAGACGCAGCCACGTTCTGCTTTACTCAAGGCTCGCCTGCTGGCTGGCCGCCCGGATCATAGGGGAATGGCGTAATGGCAACGGTAGACCGCTGGCTCCTGCCAGATGGCATCGAAGAAGTACTTCCACCTGAAGCAGCCCGCATTGAAGTGGCGCGCCGTCAGGTGTTGGATCTGTTCCAGAGCTGGGGCTATGAGTTCGTCGTCACCCCGCATATCGAATACCTGGAGTCCCTGCTGACCGGGGCTGGCCAGGATCTCGACCTGCGGACCTTCAAGGTTATTGACCCGCAGACGGGTCGCCAGATGGGTTTTCGTGCCGACATCACGCCGCAAGTGGCGCGTATCGACGCGCATACCTTGCGCCGGGCCGGTCCTAGCCGTTTGTGCTACGCCGGCAGCGTGCTGCATGCTCAGCCGCGTGCCCTGTCATCCTCGCGCAGCCCGATTCAGCTGGGTGCCGAGTTGTATGGCGATGCGAGCCCGAGCAGCGACGTTGAAGTCATCAGCCTGATGCTGGCAATGCTGCAACTGGCTGACGTCCCGGATGTCCACATGGACCTGGGGCATGTCGGTATTTACCGTGGTCTGGCCCGTGCGGCCCGACTGTCGGTTGAAGTGGAACAACAATTGTTCGACGCCCTGCAACGTAAGGCGATCGACGAAGTAACGGCCTTGACCGAAGGCTTGCCGGCCGATCTGGCGGACATGCTGCGGGCATTGGTTGATTTGTGTGGCGGTCGCGAGGTGTTGGCTGCTGCGCGTGAGCGATTGGCCAGGGCACCGGCGCAGGTCATGGCGGCTCTGGATGATTTGCTGGCGATTGCCGAGCGGTTGTCGGTGCGTTTTCCGCAGTTGCCGTTGTATTTCGACCTGGGTGAGTTGCGTGGGTATCACTACCACACCGGTGTGGTGTTTGCGGTTTTTGTACCGGGCGTTGGGGACTCCATCGCTCAGGGCGGTCGGTATGACGACATCGGTGCCGACTTCGGTCGTGCCCGTCCGGCAACCGGCTTCTCGACCGATTTGAAAACCCTGGTCACCCTGGGGCGTGCTGAAGTCGAGTTACCGTCTGGTGGTATCTGGATGCCTGACAGCACGGATGCGGCACTCTGGCAGCACGTTTGCCAGCTTCGCAGCCAAGGCCAACGCGTGGTTCAGGCATTGCCTGGGCAGGCGCTGACCGCCGCCCGCGAGGCCGATTGTGACCGCCAATTGATTCTGCAGAACGGCGCGTGGCAAGTCATGCCGCTCGCTTCTTGAGTTTTCCTGCCGGCGGCTGCCGGCACCAAGTTTGCGCGAATGAGGACAAGTGTTATGGGTAAGAATGTCGTAGTCCTGGGCACCCAATGGGGTGATGAGGGCAAAGGCAAGATCGTTGATCTGCTGACCGAACATGCTGCCGCTGTAGTGCGTTACCAGGGCGGCCACAACGCGGGCCACACGCTGGTTATCGACGGCGAAAAAACCGTATTGCACCTGATTCCGTCGGGCGTGTTGCGCGAAGGCGTGCAATGCCTGATCGGCAACGGCGTCGTGGTCGCTCCCGATGCCCTGCTGCGTGAAATCATCAAGCTGGAAGAGAAAGGCGTACCGGTGCGTGAGCGCCTGCGTATCAGCCCGTCCTGCCCGTTGATCCTGTCCTTCCACGTGGCGCTGGACCAGGCCCGTGAAAAGGCCCGTGGCGAGCTGAAGATCGGTACAACCGGTCGCGGCATCGGCCCGGCTTACGAAGACAAGGTTGCACGTCGTGGCCTGCGTGTCGGCGACCTGCTGAACATGCCGCGCTTTGAAGCCAAGCTGCGTGAGTTGGTGGAATACCACAACTTCATGCTGGTGGGTTTCTACAAAGAACCGGCCATCGACTTCGACAAGACCCTGGCCGAGTGCAAGGAATACGCCGAGCTGCTCAAGCCGCTGATGCTGGACGTGACAGCCGAGCTGCACGACCTGCGTCGCGCTGGCAAAGACATCATGTTCGAAGGCGCGCAAGGTTCGTTGCTCGACATCGACCACGGCACCTACCCGTACGTGACCAGCTCCAACACCACGGCCGGTGGCGTTGCGACCGGTTCGGGCGTAGGCCCGATGTTCCTGGACTACATCCTGGGCATCACCAAGGCGTACACCACCCGCGTGGGTTCGGGCCCGTTCCCGACTGAGCTGTTCGACGACGTCGGCGCTCACCTGGCCAAGCAAGGTCACGAGTTCGGCGCCACCACTGGCCGTGCCCGTCGTTGCGGCTGGTTCGACGCCGTTATCCTGCGCCGCGCTATCGACGTGAACAGCATCTCGGGCATTTGCCTGACCAAGCTGGACGTACTGGACGGTCTGGAAACCATCAACATCTGCGTAGGCTACAAAGACGCAGACGGTAACGAGATCGCACCGACCGACGCTGACAGCTACGTGGGCCTGCAGCCTGTGTACGAAGAAGTGCCGGGCTGGACTGAATCGACCGTGGGTGCCAAAACCCTGGAAGAACTGCCAGCCAACGCACGTGCTTACATCAAGCGCGTAGAAGCACTGATCGGCGCGCCGATCGACATCATTTCGACCGGCCCGGACCGCAACGAAACCATCGTTCTGCGTCACCCGTTCGCTTAAGTCGCATGCTGTCAACCAAAGGGCCCTTCGGGGCCCTTTGTTGTTTTTGCCGCGCAGGCCATTCACGGCACGACCCTTGCTGTAGAGAACCTTATCAAAGGTGCCATCAATGTAATGGCACGTCGTAGAGGGGTTCGTCATGTCAGCCATTCTTTCTCTGTTACAAAGCCGACTGTTGCGGCCCGTGTTCGTTACCCTTGGTATCGCTCTTTTGGTGCAAGTGCTGGTCGCGGTTGCACTGACACGGAGCACGGTCACGGCGTTGGAGTCGGACCTGGATGCGCGTCTGGGGGCCGACAGCCAAAAACTATCAGTGGAGCTGGAGCAAGCCGGACGTGAAGTCAAAGGCAGTCTGGAAGGACTGTCTGCGAGTACGCGCCAACGCCTGACGGCAGGTTTGTCCCCGCGCTTGAAAGAAGAACAGGCGCAGGTGCGTACAACGCTTGAAAAAAGCCTGATGGATTCTGCGAACGACATGGCGCAACTGCTTGCCGCCGTAGCGCCGCGTGCCATGTGGGACAGCGACGTCCCCACGCTGTCTGAATTCGCCCGTCGCGCTCAGCGCAACCCCAACGTGCTGTTTGTGGTGTACGACGACGCCACCGGCCAGCACCTCACGCGTTACCTCAACCGTGAAAACCCGATCAACAAGGCACTGCTGGAAAAGGGCCAGGGCGACCGCGCGCTGGATAAAGTGCTGGATGCGGCCCGGCATGATCCGGCGGTGTATTACATCGAAGCCCCGATCAGCCCCAATGGCGTGGAGATCGGCAAAGTCCTCATGGGGGTTTCCACCGCGACGATTGAGCAGGACGTGGCGGCGCTCGATCAGCGGTTTAACGGGTTGATTGCCAGCAGTGAGCAGTTGGTCAGCGACAGCCTGCAAGGGGCAGCTGCCGACAGTGCGGGCGCGTTGCGTTCGCGACTGGAATCGGCCCAGGCCGCCGCGGCCCAAATGCAGGCCAATACCGCCAGCACCGTGCGCGATGCGGCGGATACCTTGCGCTGGCGTATCGGGCTGGGGCTGGCGATTGTCGGGTTTGCTGTCTTGCTGCTGGTGGCCGTGGTGCTGGGGCGGCGGGTGGTCAACAAACTCCTGTTGTTGATCGCAGCGCTGGATGACCTGGCGGCCGGGGAAGGGGACCTGACCAAGCGTGTGGGCCTGAACAGCAAAGATGAAATCGGTGACATGGCGGGTGCGGTCAACCGGTTTGTCGACAAGTTACAGCCCATCGTGCGTGAAGCTGGCGATGTGGCGCAGCGCACGGGTGTTGAAATCGGTGCCATGACCCTGCGCAATGCCGGTGCAGACGCCGCCGCGCAACTGCAGCGCGACGAGGTGGCACAAAGTCTGGATGCCTTGTCGACCATGGCCGATGCTGCGCAAACGGAAAGCCATGCGATGCAGGCGGCGCTCCAGCAGGTGATGGACATTCGCCAGGCCACGGATGAAAACACCCGGACCTCGGCGCAGGTCGGCGGTTTGATCGAGGCCTTGGCGGTGCAAGTGGGGGCGGGCGCCAAAGTCATCGAGCGACTGGCTCAGCAAAGCGAGCAGATCGAAGTGGTGCTTACCGTGATTCACGGTATCGCCGAGCAAACCAACCTGCTGGCCCTCAATGCCGCCATTGAAGCGGCGCGAGCCGGAGAAACCGGGCGCGGGTTTGCGGTCGTGGCCGATGAAGTCCGGGCACTGGCGAGCAAGACACAAAGTTCGACCGGCGACATTCAGGCGCACATCGTGGCCTTGCAGCAAGGCGCGAAAGAAGCGGTCGCCGCTATCGGGCTGGCTGGGCGGCAAGCCGATGAAGGGCTGGCGGTGTTGCGCGGCAGCGTGCAATTGCAGAAAACCGTGCAGGCGTCGGTCGAAAAAGTGCATGCCGCCATTGGCGACGCGACCAGGGCCGCAGCCCATCAGGCACAGGGCGCGCATGCGGTGCGCGGACGGGTAGAGGTGATCCATGCGCAGACCGAGCGTGCGGCGCAGGCGGTCAATGAAACCACCGCCAGCGGAAGGGTGCTGGATGGGTTGGCCGCGCAGCTGAAAGCGAGCCTTGGGCAGTTCCGGGCGTGAAATCAAATCACCCTCTCCCCGGTGGGAGAGGGTGGCGTGATGGCGTGCTGTTCAGCGGCTCAAATACATCCGCGTGGTCAGCAAATACACGGGCAGCCCCGACACCAGGATCAGCAGCGCCGCATACGGCGCTGCGGCGGCAAACTCAATGTTTGAGGTGTGCGACCACACTTGCGTGGCCAGCGTGTTCAGCCCGGTCGGGCTCAGCAGCAGGGTCGCGGTTAGCTCTTTCATGGCATCGAGGAACACCAGCGCAAACGCCGCACCCAGCGCCGGGAAGATAATCGGCAATGTCACGCGGCAAAATGCCGAGAACGATGAGGCTCCCAACGTGCGCGCCGCTTCTTCAAGTTGCGGCGCGGCTTTGTTCAGTGCCGTGCGGATCGGGGCTTGTGCCAGCGGCAAAAACAACAAAGCGTATGCGATCAGCAGCAAGGTCGAGGTTTGGTACAGCGCCGGCACGTAATGCAGCGCGAAGTACACCAAGGCCAAGGCAATCACCAGACCCGGCAAGGCGTGCAGCAGATACGGCAAGCGCTCGGCCCAAATCGCCAACTGACCTTTATAACGCACCACCAGCAACCCCACCGGCACCGCCAGCAGCAGGCACAGCGCTGCACCGCCCAATGCCAGAGACAGCGACGAGAACAACGCTTCACCGATTTCAGCCATTGGGAACGCCGCCGAGCTGCCTTTAACCAGCCAGTACACCAGCATGCCCAACGGAATGCCGCTGCCAATGATCGCCAGCGCCAGGCAATACGCTTGCCCCGCCAGCGCCAATTTGCCCAGACGCACTTGTCCGGCGTGACGCGCAGCGCCCTGGCCGATGCGTACATGACGCCCCTTGCCGCGCACTTTGAGCTCCAGCCACAACAACGTCAGGCACATCACCAGCAACACGGCTGACAGCATCGCCGCATTGGCGTTACTGAATTCCAGTTCGAATTGCTGATAAATCGCGGTGGTGAAGGTTTGCAGGCCGATGATCGACAGCGCGCCGAATTCCACCAGCATGTGCAGGGCAATCAGCAGCGAACCGGCCAGCAACGACGGCCACAGCAGCGGCAGGGTAATCCTGAAAAACACGCCCCAACGATTCTGGCCCAAGGTCCGGGCCGACTCTTCAAGGGCTGGGTCGAGGTTGCGCAATGTGGCCGCAACCGGCAGGAAAATAAGCGGGTATTTGGACAGGCTCATCACCAGAATGGCGCCGCCCAACCCTTCAAAACTGGAACTGAGCGACACCCAGGTGAAACTGCTGACAAACGCCGGGACCGCGAACGGCAGGCACAAAATCACCCCCCATAGGCGGCGTCCCGGCAGGTTGCTGCGTTCGAGCAACCACGCCAGTGACAGCCCGACCAGCGCGCAGGTCACGGTCACGCCCACCATCAGCAGTAACGTGTTGCGCATCAGGCCGAACACATAAGGCCGCCACAACATATGCGCCGCTTGCGCCCACCCGGCCTGCCAGGCTTTGGTGCCGACATACAGCAACGGCAACAGGCTCAACCCGACCAGCAACAGGACGGGCAGCAGCAGCCAGATGGAAGGCCTTTTACGTTTCAGGGTGAAGCGCGCAGGTTGGGCGGCCGCAAGCATCAGAGCAGGCCAACGTCGCGTTCGAGGTCCAGCGCTTCTTCGGCGTTGCCCAGATCGGCCGGGGTCACTTTGGGCGGTTGCAGCTCATCGAACGGCTTGAGCCCGCGCTCCGAGACCATGCCTTTGCGCATCGGGTATTCGGCGGTGGTGTTGGTAATCACCCGCTGGCCTTCTTCGCTGGCCATGTAGGCCAGCAATTGCTGGGCTTCTTTCGGATGCTTGCTGGCTTTGAGCACGCCTGCGCTGGAGACCGTAATCAAGCCGCCCGCATCACCGTCGGTGAAGTAATGCAGCTTGGAATCCAGTTGGCCTTTTTCGCGCTGCAAGGCAAACCAGTAGTAGTTGTTGACCAACACTGCCGCCACTTCGCCGTTCTCGACCGCTTTGAGCGCCACCATGTTGTTGGTGTAGGTCTTGCCGAACGCGCGCAGGCCCGTCAGCCACTCTTCCGCGGCTTCACGGCCATGCAGCTTGATGATCGCCACGGCTTGTTCCTGAAACGCGCCGCTGGTGGGTACAAAACCGATCTTGCCTTGCCACTCGGGGTCAGCGAAGTCCATCACCGACGCTGGCAGGTCTTTTTCATCGATCTTTTTCGGGTTGAACGCGACCACGCGGGTACGTGCAGTCACACCGATCCAGGTGCCATTGGCGGCCACGTATTCCTTGGGCAGGGCTTGCAGCGTGGCGTCATCAGCCTTGGCCAGAAAACCCTGTTCGCCCAGGTTGTTCAGGGGCGGGGATTCTTCGGCGTAGAACACGTCGGCGGGCGATCGATCACCTTCTTCCATGATCTGGCTGGCCAATTGATTGCTGCTGCCTTTGCGCACATTCACGTGAATGCCGGTCTTGGCTTCGAACGCGGCGGCGAGGTTGTCACCGACTTCCTTGTGCTGACCGTTGTAGAGCGTCAGGGAAACTTTGTCGGCGGCGTAGGCGGTAGGTGCGGTGAGTGTGAGACCAAGAGCGGCGATCGACAGGCCGCGCAGTAGGAATGTCGCAAGCTGGGTATTTCGGAGCATCATTCGCTGGGTTCCTCGCTTGGGTACTACAAAACTTGTAACAATAATAAACGATATTGTTTCTCAAGTGCGCTTGACCCAGCGTCCAATTGCGCAAACGCGACCAACTGTGATGCCGCTGGCCTTCATAGTGTGTCGAGAAAGCTGCGTAAGGCCCGTAATTCATCCTTATCCATGTTCAGCACTTTCAGACGTTCGCTGGTGGTGGGGAACAGCGGATCGTTGGCTTGCTGCGCGTTGGGGCGTGGGCGCGGCATGCCCATGTTGTAGAACGCCAGCGTGCCTTCCATATTCACGAACAGGCCGTTGTGCATCCACGGCGCGGTTTTGCTGACCAGCCGCAGAGACGGTGTACGGAAGGCGCCCACGTCCTCGGGCTTGCCGGTCACTTGGTAGCGCCCCAGGTCTTCGTATTTGCGTCCGTAATAGCTGAGCCCCACGTTGTGGAACTGTTCGTCACTCAAAGCGGGGCCGAAGTGACAGTTCATGCAGCGCGCTTTGGTGCGGAACAGATGCAGGCCGTAAAGCTGCTCTTCGCTCATGCGCTGCGGGCGCCCGCGCAGTAATTGTTCGAACGCGGTCGTGCGGGTGGCCGTCACCAGCGTGCGCTGAAACGTTGCCAAAGCCTGTGCGGTTTTTTCTTGCGTGATCGGCCCTGGACCAAACACTTCGGCAAACTGCGTACCGTAGGACGTGTCTGAATTGAGCCGTTGTAGCAGTTGCGGAATATCGAAGGCCATTTCCACCGGGTCAATGATCGGGTGCATGGCCTGCTGTTCAAGGCTGCCGCCGCGGCCATCCCAGAACAGCGCAGCACTGTAACCGCTCATCACCAGGCTGGGGGCATTGCGGCGGCCGCTTTGGCGGTCATGGCCAAAAGACACGCGTCGGCCATCGGCAAACGCCAGGTCGGCTTCATGGCAAGACGCGCAGGCAATCTGCCCTGAACGCGACAGCTTGGGGTCGTTGAACAGTTTTTTGCCGAGCGCCGCTTTGGCATCGCTGAACGGGTTGTCGGGCGGCGCGGGGGCGTGGGCAGGGAGCGCGGCCATCTCTTGCCATTGCACGTCGGCGTCCACAGTGGGCGCAGGCCACTGCGCAACGGGCTGGCGATACAGATTGGCGATGCAGGTTTTGTAGTCGGCGGCAGCTGCGACGCAGGGTTGAGCCGCGTTCGCGGTGCAGGCGAGCGCGCCCAGCCAGAGCCCAAGCACGCTGCGATGAATGAGCGCTTTCAAAATGTGTAACCCACTTCGACCATGAATTGGCGACCCACTTCAAAGGTTGTCAGGCCCGTGGTGTCGGTGGTGCTGACGATTTGTTTGTCCAGCAGGTTGGTGACATCCAGGTTGACGAACACCGATTGGTCCTTGGCGGTGGGCATTTCCCAGGCCAGGCGGGTGTCCCAGGTCAGTGCCCCGGAAAACGGCGTCTCTTCCCAGACGCGCACGGCAGCGCCCTGAAACTCTGTGGTTTTACCCGTGGCCGCGATCCGGCGGTAGCCGTCGCGGTAACGCAGGAAGTTGCTCCACGTCAGGTGCAGCGGTTCAACTTCGGTGACGGTGGTCAGGCGTGCCGTCCAGGGGCGGTTGTAATTGCTCGCGGGCATGTCCGAATACTTCATGAACTTGCCGTCGTACTGGATCGTCGGGTCTTCCACATAAATGGCGCCAATGTTGGCGCTGTAGTTGGACAGGCCGGTGTTTTGCACCGTGCTCCAGTCCATGGCGAATTGCCCCGTGGTGCGGGTGCTGCCCACTATGAAGGGGCGCAGCGGGGTGATGGTCAGGGTGTAAATGTCGGCTTCGCTTTGGCCGCCGTTGTAATAGGTGTAGTAATTGGCCGCCAGGGTGGTGGGGTCGTCGGTGGGCGCTCCGATCTGTGAGCCCCAGGCGCGGCTGACTTGTTCGCGCCCTTTGCGGTTGACGTATTTGATAGCGAATTCGGTGTCCCACTGCACGTGGCTCAGGCCGAGGGTGAGTTCGTCGTCATAGGGCACTTTGAGCTGGTTGAACTTGCTGTCGTTTGGGGTGCGCTTGCTCATTACCCAATCGGCGGACGGGTTGGTGCGTGTGTATTCGGTGTTCATGGCGGCCACCCCGTCGCGCAGTTTGTAGGCGTACAGGTTGCGTCCGTAATACCGGTTGGCGCCAGCGGTGAGGCGGGTCTGGCCGTTGCCGAACACATCCAGTTCCACGGCAAATCGCGGCGCCAGGGTGACGTGTTTCATGTAGTCGTCGCCGTCGATGCGCACGCCGGGTCGTACCGTCAGGCGTTTGTAGCGCATTTCGTCCTGGATATAGAGCGCCCATGAGCGGGTGTCGAAGGACGTTTTACCTTGGGTCACGGTTTTTTTGTTGGCGTATTGGCCTTCCCAGCCATTGACGGTCATACCCATCGAGCACAACGGGTCATTGGCCGGGCAGGACGTGGCCTTGGCCACTGAATAACTGGTGTAGGGCGTGGCGCGTTCGTACATCACCGTGTTTTGCGTCAGCTCCAGACCGGTTTGCACGGCATGATCGACACCCAGCCAGTTGACGCTGTTCCAGTGCGCCTTGAGTTTGTAGGCCAGGGTTTTCTGTGCCTCGTCGATATCCCCGAAACCACCTTCCGTGGCGGTGAGCGCATTGGTCCAGTCTTTGGTTGTGGAGGTGCGCCAGAACACCATGTAATCGCTGTCTGAGGTCCGGGAGGTGTTCATCTGGCTCCAACTGAGGTTTTGCTCAACCCGGGCCAGTGGGGCGTTCCAGACCATGCGCGCGCTGAGGCTGTCACCACCGGCCTTCATCATGCGGCCGGAATAAATTGCGTTCGGGCCGAAGGTTTCAGCGGTTTCAGGCGCATGGGTCACGCTCATGTCCAGCTTCCAGTCCTCGTTGATTTGCCAGGCGGCCTTGAGGAAATAGTTGTCGATGCGTCGGGTCTGAACCTCGGAGGCATTGGCTGTTTGCGTCTGGTTGGAAACTGAAAAAACGCGGGTCGGGATAGTGGAGTCCTTGCGCGAGAAGCTGCCGAGCAAGCCGAAGTTGTCGGTCAAGTGCCCTTCGAGCGTGGCGCGGGTGATGATTTTTTTGAATTTCGGCTGGGAGCTGTTACCGAACCCGGCTTCGTAATTCTCCAGATCCGGGTCGTCTTCATTGAGGTGATAACGGGTCCATTCGGAGCGCGTCATCTGCACCGACACTTTGCCGTGCAGGTCCATGCTCGGGTCGCGGGTGTCGGCCTGGACCACGCCGCCGTTGAAGCCGCCGTATTCGACGGGCACGTTGCTGTCGTAGACCTTGATGTCATTGAGCAGGTCGGTGTCGAGGGCCAGACCCTGACTGCGACCCGGTATTTCGTCCATGTCATCGTTAGTGTTGCCAGGGTCGAGGTCGTTGTTCATGTTCATGCCGTCGACGATGAACAGGTTTTGCCAGGGCTGTGCGCCGTTGATGCTGATGTTGGCCGGGGCGATCTCGCCGGGGGATTTGCTGTTGAGCTGATTGTTATCGAACTGCACGTTAGGGTTGGTGCGCAGCAGGCTGGTGATGTCGCCATTACCGGACGGCAGGCTGTCGATCATTTGCCGGTCGATCACTTGCTCGCCTTGGTACACCGCGTCCATGGCGGTAATGGGTGTGCTTTTGATCATCAGCACGTCGTGTTCGGCAGGCGGCAGAATCGACACGCTGTCGGCGGAGGTGGCCTCCCATTGCAGGCCGCTGCCACTGAGCAGGCGGGCGAGGGCTTTCTCGGGGCTCATGTGGCCGTTCACGGCCGCGCTGTCGTGGGTGGCCAGCAGTGTACTTTCCGCGCTGACTTGCCAGCCGGACTGGTGTGAGAACGCAATCAGGGCGGTGGCCAGCGACTGGGCCGGAATCTGGAAGCGCAGTTGTTGCTGGCTCATTTGAGCCTTCGCCTCAGGGAGCGCGGCGCAGCTCAGAGAGGGCAGAAGCAGGCACGCAGCAAAGCAAAACGACCTGGAGCGAGGCAGGCTGACGCAACAACGCAAACGCGGAGAAGGCATGAGATGACCTACGAAATGAAACGCCATAGTCACTAATGCGAATCTTTATCAGTGACGTTCGTAGGTAAAGACGCCCGGCGAAACAGGATTTCCAGAAATAAATGAAAATAAATTTGAAAGCTGAAAAGGCTGGCGCAGGCACGCCCCGGGAGTGCGTGTTAGCGCCTCGGACGGGTGTGGCCGCTAAGGTTTTGCCGAAACGATCAACGTATACGGCACGCTGTCTTGCAACTGTCCGCCAAGTGGCGCGATGGCGGCCTGCAGGGCGCGTTTGGGGTCGCGCACGTTAAGGGCGGCGGTAATACGGCGTTGGCCGAGGGTTTTGTCTGTCAGCAAAATCAGTCCCGGCTGATAGCGCCGCAATTGTGCGACTACGTCCTCCACCGATTGGTCAATCGCCACCAGTTGCCAGCGCCGCCAGGGCGCGATCTGCTCGTTGGGCAGTTGAGCCAGGCGGGTGCTGTCGTCAGACGCGTTATACCGAAGTTGATCGCCGTGGTGCAGCAGGTGATCGGGAGTGGACGATGATTGCGAGGTCTTGACGGCCACCGTGCCGCTTTCAACGCTGACATCTACGCGGCTGCCCTGCAGGTTCACGGCAAACGCCGTCCCGGTTACCTGCACGCGTACAGGGCCGGCATTGACGTAGAACGCGCGCGCGGCATCGGGCTGTACCGAGAAAAACGCCTGGCCCCGCAACAACGTCACCTCCCTTTGCTGCGGGTCGAACTGCACGTCCACCAGGCTGTCGCTGTCGAGCAGTACGTGGCTGCCGTCGCTCAAGGTGATGTCGCGGTGTTCAGCCGTGGGGCTGTGAAAGTCGGCGCGTAAGGCTTGCCAGTCCGGCAGCCACATGAACACCGCACAGGCCGCGACGGCTGCGCCGATCAGCGAGCGTTTGCGCCGACGGAGGTGTCGCGGTGCAGGCGCGGGCATCAGCACGGGCGAGGGCGCGGGCTCATGCGGCAGGCTCAGTGCCTCGCCGCTCAGGCGCCAGACTTTCAGGGCTTTGCGGTACGCCGCGTCATGTTCGGGTGCGCTGGCGCGCCAGGCGTTCAGCTGTGTGCTCAGTTCGGGGTCGTCAGGGTGTTGCTGAATCAGCAGCAGCCAGTCGAGCGCAGTCTCCCAGACCGGGTTCGGGTTTTCAGACGTCACGGCACACGCCACCCGAAGCAAAAATGTGGGCGGGTGCGACCGGTGGCGGCGTATCGAAAAAGTCAGTCATCGCTCATTTGTTCCGCGCAGTAAGTCAGGGCGTCGCGTACCAATTGATGGGCCAGGCTGACAGAAATCCCTAGGTGTGTGCCGATTTGCTGGAACGTCATGCCTTGCAAGCGGTGCAGGATGAACGCTTGGCGGGTGCGTTCCGGCAGGCGGGTCAGAGCATGTTGCAATTTGCGCAGCTCGTCCAGATGCAGGGCTTGCTGCTCGGGCGAAGGTGCGCTGGACATGTGCTCATCGGGCGCATCATCGCGGGTGGTGTGACGATTCTCAAGGCTGACGCGGCGATTGAGGTCAAACGCCAGGTTGCGCACGATTCGATAGAGGTAGCCAACGGGTTGGGTCAAGAGGCTGGTGCTGTCTGCCCCTTGGCTGAATCGTAACCAGGCGTCTTGGACGACATCCTCGGCCTTGGCGCGGCAGCCCACGATGGGGGCGGCATAGTCCACCAGGGCATGGCGATGCGCGAGGTAGAGTTGAAGCCTTTCGTTGGTGTCGGACACGGGGTTCCAGGCGTACGCATGAGCGATCTGAAGATGGCCGGATATTAGTGCGATTGAGATGGATTATCAAATGCAGCGTTAGGTAGCGGATAGAAGGTCTTGGCGGGAGAGGGGAGGTTTCAAAAGACAGAAACTAAAAAGCCCGCTTTCGCGGGCTTTTTGAGTGATTTGCAGCGTAGAGCTGTAAACCTGAATTGGTGCCCAGAAGAAGACTCGAACTTCCACGACCTTGCGGTCACCAGCACCTGAAGCTGGCGTGTCTACCAATTTCACCATCTGGGCAGTATCAGCAACGTTGCCGCTGTTGATGTGGCGCACTATACGGAGCACTTTTAATTCTGTAAACCCCTGTTTTAGTTTTATTAAATCAGTGGCTTAGAACGCAAAAACCCGCTTTCGCGGGTTTTTGTGTGAGGCTGAAGATTGTACTAATCTCCATCTCTAAATTGGTGCCCAGAAGAAGACTCGAACTTCCACGACCTTGCGGTCACCAGCACCTGAAGCTGGCGTGTCTACCAATTTCACCATCTGGGCAGCATCTTCAACGTTGCCGTTGTCGATGGCGCGCACTATACGGATGGCCCTTTGACCTGTAAAGCGTTGTGAATAAAAATATCGAAAATTTTTCGCGAACGGTTACAAGGCAGCCGCAAAGCGCGTCAGAAAGGACTAATAAGGCCCTGAGTGAGTCCGACATTTCCCGTTTCAATACGCGTATGCCAAACTAACCCGCATATAGACAAGGTGAAAACTATCTAATGGCCGATTGGCAGACCCTCGATCCCGAGGCCGCACGTGAAGCGGAAAAATACGAAAACCCTATCCCTAGCCGCGAGCTGATCCTTCAGCATCTGGCCGAGCGCGGCTCGCCAGCTGCTCGCGAGCAGTTGGTAGAGGAGTTTGGTCTTACCACGGAAGACCAGATCGAAGCCCTGCGTCGTCGCCTGCGAGCGATGGAACGCGATGCGCAACTTATTTACACCCGTCGTGGCACGTATGCCCCGGTGGACAAACTTGACCTGATTCTCGGCCGCATCAGTGGTCACCGCGATGGTTTCGGTTTCCTGATCCCGGATGACGGCAGTGATGACCTGTTCATGAGCCCGGCGCAAATGCGCCTGGTCTTTGATGGCGACCGTGCGCTGGCCCGTGTTTCAGGGCTGGATCGCCGTGGCCGTCGTGAAGGCGTCATTGTTGAAGTGGTATCGCGCGCTCACGAAACCATCGTGGGTCGTTACTTCGAAGAAGGCGGTATCGGATTTGTCGTCGCCGACAACCCGAAGATCCAGCAAGAAGTATTGGTCACGCCAGGTCGCAACGCCGGTGCAAAAGTCGGTCAGTTTGTGGAAGTGAAGATCACCCACTGGCCGACGCCGCGTTTCCAGCCGCAAGGTGATGTGCTTGAGGTCGTGGGTAATTACATGGCGCCGGGCATGGAAATCGACATTGCCCTGCGCACGTATGACATCCCGCATGTCTGGCCTGAAGGTGTTGTAAAAGAAGCGCGTCGCCTCAAGCCGGAAGTGGAAGAAAAAGACAAAGAGAAGCGCATCGACCTGCGTCATCTGCCGTTCGTCACCATTGACGGCGAAGATGCACGTGACTTCGATGACGCGGTCTTCTGTGAGGCCAAACCGGGCAAATTGCGCCTGTTCTCCGGTGGCTGGAAGCTGTACGTGGCCATCGCCGACGTTTCCAGTTACGTGAAAATCGGCTCGGCGCTGGATGCTGAAGCGCAAGTGCGTGGCAACTCGGTGTATTTTCCTGAGCGCGTGATTCCGATGCTGCCCGAGGAGCTGTCCAACGGCCTGTGCTCCCTGAACCCGAAAGTCGATCGTTTGGCGATGGTGTGCGAGATGACCATCTCGAAAACCGGCGAAATGACCGATTACCAGTTCTATGAAGCGGTGATCCATTCCCAGGCGCGTCTGACCTATAACAAAGTCAGCACCATGCTTGAGCACGCTAAAACCAGCGAAGCCAAGCAACTGCGCAGCGAATACGCCGACGTGGTGCCGCACCTCAAGCAGCTTTACTCGCTGTACAAGGTCTTGCTGGCGGCCCGTCACACCCGTGGTGCGATTGATTTTGAAACGCAGGAAACCCGCATTATTTTCGGGTCTGATCGCAAAATCGCTGAAATTCGCCCAACCACCCGCAATGACGCACACAAACTGATTGAAGAGTGCATGCTGGCGGCCAACGTGGCCACGGCTGAATTCCTCAAGAAGCACGAAATCCCTGCGTTGTACCGCGTGCATGATGGCCCGCCGCCAGAGCGTCTGGAAAAACTGCGTGCCTTCCTGGGTGAATTGGGACTGACCTTGCATAAAGGTAAGGACGGCCCTACGCCGAAGGATTATCAGGCCTTGTTGGCCAGCATCAAAGACCGTCCGGATTTCCACCTGATCCAGACCGTTATGCTGCGTTCCCTGAGCCAGGCGGTATACAGCGCTGATAATCAGGGCCACTTCGGCCTGAATTACGAAGCCTACACGCACTTCACGTCGCCTATCCGTCGCTACCCGGACTTGCTCACGCACCGTGCGATTCGCAGCGTGATCCACTCCAAAATGGACACCCCGCACGTTCGCCGTGCAGGTGCGATGACCATTCCCAAAGCGCGTATTTACCCGTACGACGAAGCCGCCCTCGAACAGCTCGGTGAGCAATGCTCCATGAGCGAGCGCCGTGCCGACGAAGCCACGCGTGACGTGACCAACTGGCTCAAGTGCGAGTTCATGAAAGACCGCGTAGGCGAGTCGTTCCCGGGCGTTGTCACGGCCGTGACCGGGTTTGGCCTGTTCGTGGAACTGACCGATATCTACGTCGAAGGCCTGGTGCATGTCACGGCCTTGCCGGGTGACTACTACCACTTCGACCCTGTGCACCACCGCCTGGCGGGCGAGCGCACTGGCCGTAGCTTCCGTTTGGGCGACACCGTTGAAGTGCGGGTCATGCGCGTCGATCTCGACGAGCGCAAGATCGACTTCGAGATGGCTGAGAAAACCCTCAGCGCGCCAATCGGTCGTAAAAATCGTGGGGCTGAGAAACCGGCCGTCAAATCGACCAAGCCAGCCGGAAAGCCAAGCGGGTACGACACTGAGAAAGTGGCTGAGCCCGCCAAGGCGCCACGTCGCGCACCTGCCAAATCCAGCAAAAACTCGGACGACGCCTATCGCCCAAGCGACGCAGCGGCCAAAAATGCCGAGCTGCGCAAAAGCCGTGAATTGAAGCAGGCGCTGCTGAGCGAATCGAAAAACGGCGGTCGGACATCGGCGCCGGGAAAGTCGGGGAGGGCAGCCCCCGCTAAAGATGCGGGCAAGCCTTCCAAGCCAAGCAAACACCGTAAAGGCCCGCCAAAATCGGGCGCCGCGCCTGCCGCCAAAAGCGGCGGGTCGCGCAAACCTAAGGCCAAGTCATGAGTCAGTTGGAAAAAATCTACGGTATTCACGCCGTAGAAGCGTTGCTTCGTCATCACCCAAAACGCGTCAAGCAAGTGTGGCTGGCCGAGGGTCGTAGCGATCCTCGCGTGCAGACGCTGATCACGCTGGCTGATGAAAATCGCGTGCCGGTCGGCAATGCCGAGCGTCGCGAAATGGACGTGTGGGTCGAAGGCGTACACCAAGGTGTCGTGGCTGATGTCAGCCCGAGCCAGGTGTGGGGCGAGGCAATGCTCAACGAGCTGCTCGACCGTACCGAAGGTGCGCCGCTGATTCTGGTACTGGACGGCGTAACAGACCCGCATAACCTGGGGGCTTGCTTGCGTACTGCCGATGCGGCAGGTGCTTTGGCTGTCATCGTGCCTAAAGACAAGTCGGCAACGCTGACACCGACGGTGCGAAAAGTTGCCTGTGGTGCTGCGGAAGTCATCCCGTTGGTGGCGGTGACCAACCTTGCAGCGACCCTGAAAAAGCTTCAGCAGCGCGGCCTCTGGATTGTCGGCACTGCCGGTGAAGCCGAGCAGGAGCTGTACGAGCAAGACCTGACCGGGCCGACCATCCTGATTATGGGTGCCGAAGGCAAAGGCATGCGTCGCCTGACGCGTGAGCATTGCGACTACCTGGTGCGCTTGCCGATGGCAGGCAGCGTCAGCAGCTTGAACGTTTCGGTGGCCACAGGTGTTTGCCTGTTCGAAGCCCTGCGTCAGCGCAGCGTTAAAGCCAAGTCGCCCGCTAAAAAGAAATAAGCCCGCTGTGTAGCCGCTGCCGCGCTCTGCGGTAGCGACTCCAGGCAAGGCATGGCCTGATTGTTCAAATAATCACCAATTGCCTTGCGCCTCTGTTGTGCCTTCTCTACAATTGCGCCCCTTGCCGTCATGGCGGGCGCATATGTGCCTCTCTAGGCAAGACACACAAGTGTCATTCACTCCTTGTCTGACCGCTTTTCAGTTAGCGGCAGGCTACAACCCGTAAGGAGCATTCATGCGTCATTACGAAATCATCTTTTTGGTCCACCCGGATCAAAGCGAACAAGTCGGCGGCATGGTAGAGCGTTACACCAAGCTGATCGAAGAAGACGGCGGCAAAATCCACCGTCTGGAAGATTGGGGCCGTCGTCAACTGGCCTACGCAATCAACAATGTTCACAAGGCTCACTACGTGATGCTGAACGTTGAGTGCACTGGCAAAGCCCTGGCTGAGCTGGAAGACAACTTCCGTTACAACGATGCTGTGATCCGTAACCTGGTCATCCGTCGCGACGAAGCCGTAACTGGCCAGTCCGAGATGCTCAAGGCTGAAGAGAACCGCAGTGAGCGCCGTGAGCGTCGTGACCGTCCTGAGCATTCTGACAGCGCCGATGGCGATGACAGCGATAACAGCGACGCCAGCGATAACGCTGACGAGTAATCCACGGACCTTTTGAGGAGCCAATTACATGGCACGTTTCTTCCGTCGTCGTAAATTCTGCCGCTTCACAGCAGAAGAAGTGAAAGAGATCGATTACAAGGATCTCAACACTCTGAAAGCTTACGTATCCGAGACCGGCAAAATTGTTCCAAGCCGCATCACCGGTACTAAAGCTCGTTATCAGCGTCAGCTGGCCACCGCTATCAAGCGCGCCCGCTTCCTGGCCCTGCTGGCCTACACCGACAGCCACGGCCGCTGAGACCGGGCAGTCGACAAGCAGTAAAGGATTGAAGCATGCGCGCCTTAGCTGAGTTCATCATGCGAGGCCGTGTGCAGGCCACGTTAGTCGTGGCCGGATGTGCGGCATTGCCGTTCTTGTTCTGGTTGAGTGCTGCTGCAGGTAGCCTTGTGCTCCTGCGGCGCGGTCCGAGAGATGCGTTGAGCATCCTCTCATGGGCGTTACTGCCGGCCTTGGTCTGGTGGTTTATCGGAGAACCCCGCACCTTGATGGTGCTGCTGGGAACTCTGGGTCTGGCGTTGTTTTTGCGCGCCGGGCAGCCCTGGCACCGCGTGCTGCTGGTCAGCGTGGCGTTGGGTGGTGTGTATGGCGTTATCCTGGGCACGGTTTTCCGCGAACCCATTGGTGCGATGGCGCAAGAGTTGGAAAAACTCTTGCCGCAGGTCCTCAATGGACTCTACGACAAGTTATCTGACGTAGAGCGAGCGCGCCTTGGAGCACTGATTGCACCTGTCCTGACCGGTTTGATTGCAGCTTTGATGCAGGTCGTCAGCGTGCTGAGCCTGATGCTTGGGCGTTATTGGCAAGCGTTGTTGTACAACCCGGGCGGTTTTGCCAGCGAATTTCGCAGCATCCGCCTACCGCTGGGTCCAGCGCTACTGTTGCTGGCGTGCATGCTGGTCGGTCCGAACTTCGGACCACAAATGGCCATGCTCACGCCGTTGTGCAGCGTAGTGTTGTTCTTCGCCGGGCTGGCCCTGATTCATGGGCTGGTGGCGCAAAAGCGACTGGCCAAGTTTTGGCTGGTGGGGTTGTACGTCACGCTGTTGCTGTTTATGCAGCTGATCTATCCGTTGCTCGTGGTTTTGGCCATTGTCGACAGCCTGATTGATTTTCGCGGACGTTTGGCGCCGAAAGACGTCGATAAAGACTCTGCGAACGGTGAAGGTTAAAAGTTAAGAGGATTTTCACATGCAACTGATCCTTCTGGAAAAAGTCGCAAACCTGGGCAACCTGGGCGACAAAGTAAATGTTAAGGCCGGTTACGGTCGTAACTACCTGCTGCCATACGGCAAAGCCACCGCTGCAACCGCTGCCAACCTGGCTGCGTTTGAAGAGCGTCGCGCTGAGCTGGAAAAAGCAGCAGCTGACAAGAAAGCTTCGGCTGAAACTCGCGCTGCCCAACTGGCTGAGCTGGAAGTGACTATCACTGCCACCGCTGGTGACGAAGGCAAGCTGTTCGGTTCGATCGGCACTCACGACATCGCTGATGCACTGACCGCCTCTGGCGTTGAAGTTGCAAAAAGCGAAGTTCGTCTGCCGAACGGCACTATCCGTAACGTTGGCGAATTCGACGTGGCCGTGCACCTGCACGCCGAAGTTGAAGCAACCGTACGCGTTGTTGTGGTAGCTGCTTAAGCAGTCTGACTGACTGGCACCTTGTGTGTCGGACGGTTAACATCGGGCACGATCCTGTTCACAGGTCGTGCCCTTTGTCTTTCTGCAGACCCTGATTTTCACCCCAAAATTACACGTGGCCATGAACGATATCTCCGCTCCTGAGCAATATGACCTGCAAACCGCATCCCTGAAGGTGCCACCGCATTCCATCGAGGCCGAACAGGCCGTGCTCGGTGGTTTGATGCTGGACAACAACGCCTGGGAACGCGTGCTGGATCAAGTATCGGACGGCGATTTCTATCGACATGACCACCGCCTGATCTTCCGGGCGATCGCCAAGCTGGCGGACCAGAACTCCCCGATTGACGTCGTGACCCTTGCCGAGCAATTGGACAAGGAAGGTCAGACGTCGCAAGTGGGCGGTCTGGGCTACCTGGGCGAACTGGCCAAGAACACCCCGTCGGTGGCGAACATCAAGGCGTACGCGCAGATCGTTCGTCAGCGGGCGACATTGCGCCAACTGATCGGCATCAGTACTGAAATCGCAGACAGTGCGTTCAACCCTGAAGGCCGCACTGCCGAAGAAATTCTCGATGAAGCCGAGCGCCAGATCTTCGCGATTGCCGAGGCCCGGCCTAAAACCGGCGGCCCGGTCAGCGTCAATGACTTGCTGACCAAGGCCATTGACCGGATCGATACGCTGTTCAACACCGACAACGCCATCACCGGGTTGTCCACTGGCTACACCGACCTCGACAACATGACCAGCGGCTTGCAGCCGGCCGACCTGATCATTGTGGCCGGTCGTCCCTCGATGGGTAAAACCACGTTTGCGATGAACCTGGTTGAAAACGCCGTGTTGCGCAGTGAAAAAGCGGTATTGGTCTACTCCCTGGAGATGCCAGGTGAATCGCTGATCATGCGTATGCTCTCGTCCCTGGGCCGCATCGACCAGAGCAAAGTGCGTGCGGGCCGGCTCGAAGACGATGACTGGCCGCGGTTGACCTCGGCCGTCAATCTGCTTAACGACCGCAAACTGTTCATCGATGACACGGCCGGTATCAGCCCGTCTGAGATGCGGGCGCGGACACGGCGCCTGGTGCGCGAACATGGCGACATCGGCCTGATCATGATCGACTACCTGCAATTAATGCAGATCCCGGGTTCGGGCGGCGATAACCGGACCAACGAAATTTCCGAGATTTCGCGTTCCTTGAAAGCACTGGCCAAGGAATTCAACTGCCCGGTGGTGGCACTGTCACAGCTCAACCGCTCCCTTGAGCAGCGCCCCAACAAGCGCCCGATCAACTCCGACTTGCGTGAATCCGGAGCGATCGAGCAGGACGCCGACGTCATCATGTTCGTGTACCGGGACGAGGTGTATCACCCCGAAACCGAGCACAAGGGCGTGGCTGAAATCATCATCGGTAAACAGCGTAACGGGCCGATCGGTACGGCCCGTCTGGCGTTCATCGGCAAATACACCCGCTTTGAAAACCTGGCGCCCGGCAGTTACAACTTCGACGACGAGTAAGCCGCTTCAGCCCGTGTCAGGAGGGGGGCGGGGCGAACATCTTTTTGATGACGGGCTCGCTGTACTGGTAGTTCCAGCGCAACTCTGTACCCGCAGGGATCACGTCATTGGTGACCAAAGCAGTCAATTGCAAGCGCTGCATGGGCTGGGTGCCTTTTTGTACGTCCATATCAAACGGTACGGCCTCGACGTTGTAACCGGACGTGGCCTGCCGGACGGGGGAGTCCTCTTCGTACTCAAAAATTGTATTGATGCGTGACGTGATGTTGTCGCCAGAGAGCAATACATCATTGGTTATCGCGGCGGGTGCACGCTCGCCAGGTTTAGGTAGGTGGTGAGGTTCGACGGATAACAGATAAGGGTCCTGACGATAAGTAGCCACGGTCCTGGGCAGTAATTCCCCGCCGTAAAGTCCCAGCACTTCATGCTTTTGAAGCGTTCGCCGGGCAATCACCGTCTTTTCTCCTATCAGTGCGGCTTCCTGCGGGAATTTCTGATGCGCTGCCGTGAACGTGGTCACCTCCATTTTTTCTTCATAGAGACGAGCGACCTTTTCGTACCCTTGCCACTGAATGTAGGGCGTAATTTTGCTTTTGGGGATTCTGATGTCAGAAGTCAGGGACTTACCAATCGCCTGCATGAAGCGTATGCGTAAGGGGCGGCCATCAATGTCACGGATCGGATACCTGCCATTGTTGTATCGGTTATAGACGCGGCGGTAGTTCTGACTGTGTTGATAGTTTTCTTGTGAACGCATTTTTCGGAGTTCCGTAAAGCTGAAGGGCTCAGATGAAATGCTTTCATCGGCCGAGGCGTATTCGTCGGAGGAGCGCGCCGATTCAAACTCATCGTCTGTGGAGACCATCGACTCAAGCTCGTCATCCGTAGACTCCAATCCGCCGGTGGGGCTGTGGGGCGGCTGGCTTTCCCCGGCTTCGGCGGCACGACGGATTAAAGGCGAGTCCGGCATTCCTCCCAGCAACTTCCCCTTCTGTGGGTCGATTTCCCACATGCCTTGCGCGTTTTTGCGGACATACGGTTTGTAGGCTCTTGACGGGCTGCGGGCATCAATCAATTGCCACCCCCATGGGTCAGACCTGATGCGGTAAAACCGTTCACCTTCAAATACGTAGTGCCGGGAGAAACCATCCGTCTGGGGCGGGCCCTCATAGATTCCGTCGGCTCTTTTCGTGAGTGCCTTCGGGGGGGTTGGATCGGCGAATAATGGATCGAACGGGTGTCCGGCTGATGAGTCCGGGATGACCTTTGGGCGTAGCCCCCTGGTTGGCAACCAGTGACTGTCCATGTCCCTGAGGCTGAGTTCACGAACGGCCTGTTTTAGCGAACGACTATGGGTTGCTTCGTAAAGCGCCGAACGTTGCGTTGGGGTCAACGTGAGTTCGATTGCTTTATACAGGTCCGTGGCGCCACTCAACGGCTCGCCAGTTGAGTAATGGGGCACGAACAGTTCGCCCTTGGGGGCGAGAATGTAGCGGCCTGTTTCGCGCATTTCGCCTGCGCCGCCTTCCAGTGTTCCGCTGGAGAAACCCTGACGTATTTCCAGACGATGTGATGCGGGCCAACCCGGTAACCGCTCAAGCAGGGCCAGAATGCTGATCACGCTTTCGGGCGTGGAGGCTGAGTCCAGGTGTATCCCTTCCTTGATACGGCTCGCACTGAGCTGTTGCGCGTAGCGGTCTGCTTCCCAGCGCTGCAGGTCATCGAGTGGCTTGTTGTGCGTGAGTTGCGCCTCCACCTGCTCGTCGCTGAGCACTGCAATTAGCTCTTCGCGATGGCTCTGCGACAATTCCGGCCGCAGGTTGCGCAGGTGCAAATCCATGCTCGACGTGGGGGCTTCGCTGTGCTTGTACAGCGACGTCAACAACTGATGCTTGTTCGCATCTAATTCATCGGTCAGACGAATGGCCAGCTTATCGATGTCGCTGAAATAAGGTAGGGCATCTGCAGGCACTTCAATGGGGGTGACGAGGTTGTCCAGGGTATCGGAAGGCAGTTGTTCTGCCAGCGTGTGCAAGAGCTGGCCTTTTGCAAAACGCGCTAATGGAACCTTGAGTGCTGGGCCAGAACTGCCATGCGCCAAGACTGTTTTGTTCTGTGAATCCATGACCTGTAAAACCCGGTCTTTTGGCCATTCCGGCAGCGAGGCCGTCAGGTAAAACTGAATGAGGGGTGAGTGAGCGGTTTGTTGCGTTCCATCCGCATGGTTGAGTTCGAATGTGTTTATTTCGGCATCCAGATTGAAGCGTTTGATCACATCGCGCAGTAAAGGGGGTGGCCGCAAGACCTCTTGATGAAGTTGCACCAGTGTGGCGCCGTCTTCGTCCGCGATATGCAGAATCGACGCCACGTTGGGGCGGGTGATATTTGAGGTTTCAGGGACCAGCCGCGTCAGGAGCTTCAACAGATCCCAACCTTGTGGATTCTCATGCTCCAAGCGCCAGCTGCCTTTGCCATTCGTGAGTAACGTCGGCCTGTAAGCGTCTTCAGTGTAGGGATGTACCAGTTGCCAGAGCCCGGTCTTCGGGTCTCGGTTAACGGCGTGCAGGTGGTCGTCCAGTTTTACGTAATGTTGCTGATCGTGCAGGTACAACCCCTGACCATCTGCAATGACCTCTTCGGGTAGTTGATTGAGATGGCGATAAGGTGTGAGGTCGGGATTCCACAACCGGGTGCTTTGGTTGCCCATTTTTACCCTGACCAAACCGGCCGTGAATCCAGCCGTTTTGACCGCGCCTGCGGTAACCACTGCCAGCGCGACGTTGTCGACCACATCCATCAGGCAGTTCAAGGCTTCGTCGCTGTCGCCGCGGCTCCAGGCCTCGATGCCGTGATAGACAGCACTTATCAACTGCGCGCCCGTGACCACCAGTAACACTTCGCCAACCACGGGAATAAATGAAGCCGCGAAAAACAACAAGGTTTTGCCGATCTCGCGGTAGTGCTCAAGTCGCTGTTCACGAGCGCGTCTGTCGGTCTCGCCTGTGGAGACGACCAAGGCCTTCGCATAGCTTTTAATTTGATTGATCTGTTGTTGAGCGATGGCTTCGAATACATCGCACTGGATATCTGTTCGGGTCACCAACTGATCAATATGAGGTGCAATAACGCCGCGAGAGTACTTCCCCGGCAGGATGTCCATGGTGGTGCCTGAAACAGTAAACAGCGTGCCTTGATGTCGGTGTGGCACGAGTCGGTTGAACAGTGCGAGGTAGCGCGGGTTTCTCAGGCGTTTGGCAAGCTCGGATTCAAGTTGCGCCATCGACGCATGCTGACGAAACAGGGCGAAGGGATCGTTCGGGGTATACAGCAATACATGATGAGCGACATGTCGGTCGTTGATGACCAGCACGCTGGGTAACGCCACGCCATTGATGGTTAAGTGGCTGCACAACAGGCTTGAATGCCGGCCTTCACGGTGCAGATCCAGCAAGGACTGATAAATGGAACTGCTCAGTTTGTCCCGAAGCAAAGCAATGTGCGCGGCGCACTCAAACGCATCTTTTTCCTTCTGGGCGAACAGCTTTCTTACTTGATCCTGTGTGCGCCTGGCCTGGGAGCCGAGCAGCGGATCGAAGCGTTCATTGAGGTGGCGCTGATACTGACTGCCCAGATCCAGAGAGCGGCACATGCGTGCAAATCGGGTCGCTGACAGGTTCAAGGGCGCCTTGAGCGGTGTTGTTTTCGGATACAGGCCCGTGCCCGTCTCAAACCCGCCTTCTTCGGCCTCGTCAGGCTGGAAATTCTGCATGGCCGCTTCCAGCAGTGAATGCATGGAAAACCCCACATGGGTTTTGATGAGCCCGAGCAAATGACTGTTTTTCAAGTCCCGCACAAACAGGTGCTTCTTATCATCGAGCGCGCCAAGAAATGTTTGTCGCAAGGCTGCATCCAATAAAGGCTGACAAAAAGCCTGCGGGCTCTGGACTTCGTCCAGCAGCGCTTTCAACTCGTGGCGCGATTGATTGCTGTTGATCAGGCTGCTACGCAATGCCTGGCGGACAGCGTGCGGAGCCTGGGTCACCCATTCAGGTAACTGGGACGAAATGAAGTCGGCATGCGCCAGCGGGATGGGCTCGGGGGCAGGCTCACTTGTGGTTGTTTGATCGGGCTCGTTCATTGGCTGATCCATGGAAGGCGTTGGGTCGCCTCAGGCTATCCATGGATTTTTCGTAAAGGGGTTAGGTATATAGCCCCAAATGCCCGGCCCGAACCTCTACAGGCAAGCGCCGCGAAAGGGTTAGGGGGAAAGCCGACCATTGCCGTCGGAATTGGTTATTTTTTGTGCTATATTCCGCGCCCGCGAATTTCTCCGTAAATGTCGCGTCCTTTTTTGCACTCAACACCGGTCATCGACATGCAAGCAGCGAAGCCAATTTTTGACTATCCCAAGTACTGGGCCGAATGTTTCGGGCCAGCGCCATTCCTGCCAATGAGCAGGGAGGAGATGGATCAGCTTGGCTGGGATTCATGCGACATCATCATCGTGACCGGTGATGCGTATGTCGATCACCCGTCGTTCGGCATGGCCATCATTGGTCGTTTGCTGGAGTCCCAGGGCTTTCGCGTGGGCATCATCGCCCAGCCGAACTGGCAGTCCAAAGACGACTTCATGAAACTGGGTGAGCCGAACCTGTTCTTCGGCGTCGCCGCCGGCAACATGGATTCGATGATCAACCGCTACACCGCGGACAAAAAAATCCGTTCCGATGACGCCTACACCCCCGGCGGCATGGCGGGCAAACGTCCGGACCGCGCGAGCCTGGTCTATAGCCAGCGCTGTAAAGAAGCCTACAAACATGTGCCGATTGTCCTGGGCGGTATCGAGGCTTCCCTGCGTCGTATCGCGCATTACGATTACTGGCAAGACCGCGTGCGCAACTCGATCCTGATCGACGCATGTGCCGACATCCTGCTGTACGGCAACGCCGAACGCGCGATCGTCGAAGTGGCTCAACGCCTGTCGTACGGTCACAAGATCGAAGACATCACCGATGTGCGCGGCACCGCGTTCATTCGCCGTGACACGCCCAAAGACTGGTACGAAGTCGACTCCACGCGTATCGACCGTCCGGGCAAGATCGACAAGATCATCAACCCGTACGTGAACACGCAGGACACCCAGGCCTGCGCCATCGAGCAGGAAAAAGGCCCGGTTGAAGACCCGAGTGAAGCCAAGGTCGTGCAGATCCTGGCCAGCCCGCGCATGACCCGTGACAAAACGGTGATCCGCCTGCCGTCCGTCGAGAAAGTCCGTGCCGATGCGGTGCTGTATGCTCACGCCAACCGTGTGCTTCACCTCGAAACCAACCCGGGCAACGCCCGTGCGCTGGTGCAGAAGCATGGCGAAGTGGACGTCTGGTTCAACCCGCCTCCGATTCCGATGACCACTGAAGAGATGGACTACGTGTTTGGCATGCCTTACGCACGTGTTCCGCACCCTGCGTACGGCAAGGAAAAAATTCCTGCCTACGACATGATTCGCTTCTCGGTGAACATCATGCGCGGCTGCTTTGGCGGCTGTACCTTCTGTTCGATCACCGAGCACGAAGGCCGGATCATCCAGAACCGCTCCGAAGAATCGATCATTCGCGAAATCGAAGAGATCCGCGACAAAGTGCCTGGCTTCACCGGCGTCATTTCCGATCTCGGCGGCCCGACCGCGAACATGTACCGCATTGCCTGCAAAAGCCCGGAAATCGAATCCGCGTGCCGCAAGCCGTCGTGCGTGTTCCCCGGCATCTGCCCGAACCTGAACACCGACCACTCGTCGCTGATCCAGCTGTACCGCAGCGCCCGTGCCTTGCCGGGTGTGAAGAAGATCCTGATTGCCTCCGGCCTGCGTTACGACCTTGCGGTCGAGTCGCCGGAATACGTCAAAGAGCTGGTGACCCACCACGTCGGCGGTTACCTGAAGATCGCCCCGGAACATACCGAGGAAGGTCCGCTCAACCAGATGATGAAGCCGGGCATTGGCAGCTATGACAAGTTCAAGCGCATGTTCGAGAAGTACACCAAGGAAGCAGGCAAAGAGCAGTACCTGATTCCGTACTTCATCGCCGCTCACCCCGGCACCAAAGACGAAGACATGATGAACCTGGCGCTGTGGCTCAAAGGCAACGGCTTCCGGGCGGATCAGGTGCAGGCGTTCTACCCCTCGCCAATGGCCACGGCCACGGCGATGTACCACTCGGGCAAGAACCCGCTGCGCAAGGTCACGTACAAGAGTGACGCGGTGACCATCGTCAAGAGCGAAGAGCAGCGTCGTCTGCACAAGGCATTCTTGCGTTACCACGACCCCAAAGGCTGGCCGATGCTGCGTGAAGCATTGACCCGCATGGGCCGCGCTGACCTGATCGGTTCGGGCAAGGACCAGCTGATCCCGTTGCATCAGCCCGCCACTGACAGCTATCAGAGTGCCCGTCGTAAAAACTCGACACCGGCCGGCAGCCACAAAGTCGCCAAGGACTCCACCACCAAGATCCTCACCCAGCACACCGGGCTGCCGCCACGCGCCAGTGACGGTGGCAACCCGTGGGACAAGCGTGAGCAAGCCAAGGCTGCGGCATTTGCCCGTAACAAGCAGGCTGCCAAAGAGCGCCATGAAGCGGCCAAAGGCGGCAAAGGCAAAAAACCTGCGCGCAAGCCTGTCGTCCCGCGCTAACCGTCCGGTAGCGGCTACCGCTTTCTGCCCGTAGCCGCTGCCTTGGCACGCCGTTGTGATCGAATGCACAGCGTTCGGTCAGACCGATCTCGCGTGCCAACCCAACCCTGATCGTCACTCAAAGACGCCTGAGCCGTGTTGCTCGGCGCGTCGGCGGTTGCCGGGTTTTCAGGTGGTGCGCTGGGAGGCCTGCCACACGCGCGCAGGTCGAAGGCAATACGTCTTGCAGGAATGGAGCGTGAAGGGCGTCAGACGATGTTACAAGGCGGTCAGGGTGACTGCGAGGATCAACAGCCGGGCTGCTGATCCTGATCACAGATCCTGTGGGCCGGGTTGTGGATAACCGGGCCGAGGGTGTTACGCGTTGGGGGCTTTGTCTTCTTGTGCTGCGCCAGTCTCTTGCGCTTCAACGTCAACGTCACCTTCAGTGTCGACGTCCTGCTCCAGTTCTGCGGCGCCACCTTCAGCGGCAGCCTTCTTGCGTTGCAGCTTCTCTTCTTTCTTCTGCTCTTTAGCCAGGTCTCTTTGACGCTTTGCGAAGTTGTAGTTTGGTTTGGCCATGGGCGATCCTCTTGCGCTCGAAGGTGAGGTGAGCGGTGGGTATTCTGCCCTGTATTAGTGCTTAGCCGTTAGCCGGGTTTTTGCAAGGCTGTTTTTCGCGTCTGAAACATAACCCTGGCTGCCATGAAAAGTCGGGTTTTACGTGGGATCACTTATTCTCCAAAAAACCGGATCATGACCTAAGGTTATAAGCCCGCCGTTCGTCTAGCAGGCTATTACACCGGATTAAAACGTTGCGCCATGATCCAGGTCATTGGAATCGAGACGATTTTCGGGCAACCTGTATACAAATTGTGGATTTTTAATACCCTGCCTTGGAGATACACCATGTTTGCCAAAGTTGTTGCGGTATCCCTTTTGACTCTGGCCAGCGGCCAACTGTTGGCTGCTGAATGCAAAGTAACTGTCGATTCGACTGACCAGATGTCGTACAACACCAAAGAAATCACCATCGACAAGTCCTGCAAAACCTTCACGGTAGAACTGACCCACTCTGGCAGCCTGCCGAAGAACGTGATGGGTCATAACTGGGTGCTGAGCACGAAGGCGGACATGATGGGTGTCTCGACCGATGGCATGGCCGCCGGTATCGACAAAAACTACCTCAAAGACGGTGACACCCGCGTGATCGCCCATACCAAAATTATTGGTGCTGGCGAGAAAGACTCGGTGACGTTTGACGTTTCCAAACTCAAAGCCGGTGAAGAATATGAATTCTTCTGCACCTTCCCGGGCCACAACTCGATGATGAAAGGCGCCGTGGTACTTAAATAAGGCCGCGCAGCGTTTAAAAACAGCCCTGACAGGTTTACGCCGTCAGGGCTGTTTTCGTTTTGCCTCAGGCGTTTGACGCCGTCATTTTGAAAATTCCCTGGGCATTGCTGCTGTCGAAGTTCAGGTCCAGGCGTTGCGTCGCCGGGTCTGTCTCGCGCTGAATGAACTCTACAAACGAGCCCGGCACCTGATGCTCGCGGTACACCCCGTGTTCATCTACCAGCCCGCGTGTCACGGTGCAGGCCCGGTAGGCCGTCTGCATTACCCGTCCTGATGCCGACACTTCAATGCTGTCTTTCATCGGGCGCTGGAGGTCGCGTTGTTGCGCGACCGTGGCGTGCAGATCGCTGACGCGGTCGGTCAGGTGGTTGAAGCTGTTGCCTTCGGTCGCGATCCAGGCCATTTCGGCGCTTTCCTGGAGCAGACACTGATAATCGGCCTCTTGCACGGCACCGTGCTGGCGATCAAACGCGTGGTACAGACCATGTAACACCTGTTGCGCGTCACGCAGGCTGCAATGGCGGGTCAATTGCAGGCGGTGAAGGATGGCCTTGTGCTCAGCGTTGAGCGGGTCGCGGCTGCTGCTGACCACCCGGCTGACCGCCTGTTGAAACCCCTCGCTGAAGCGTCCCGGGTGCAATTCCGACACAAAAAACTGTGCAATGCCCTCAGGCAAGTCCATGTGTCGGTAGCCCCAGCCGGTCATGTTCAGCTGAGTCAGGGGATAGGTGCGCACATCGGTAAAGCCCAACGGCTCCAGCAACCGAGAGAACGCCAGACGGCCCCGCGGCAGCTCGCCATTTACCGGCCAGTCCACCGTGCGAATGGCGCCATGATCGAACACCACTTTGCGCCCTTGCTGTGCTTGCTCTTGCACATAACGTCGGCCATCCGGCACCGCGTCCACCAGCTTGTGCAGCAGGCACAGGTTCAGCGCTTCAGCGAGCCATGCCCGATGCAGCGCCTGCGGGTGCCAACTGAAATCCAGCAGGCCCTGTGGGACTTCAACATGCTCGCGCAACCAGTGAGCGGCGGGTTGGCCGATTGCAGACTCGACCAGCGAAAACAAACCATCGAAAGCAGACATGGCGGACAAGGCTCTGGCGACAAAACGAGCGTCTATCAAAGCCCTTGGGACGGCGTGCCACAAGCGAAAAAAAATGCGGGGTTCATTCCGTTTTTTCTGGCTGGGGAATCAACCATGTCTCACCCCGTTCCTCTCCTCGGGAGAGGCACGGGGTATTTCAACACGTGCCCTACGGCTCACGGCGCAAACGGCATTTCACGTTTGTGATGGGTTTTTTCATACGTTTTGCAAATGATGTCGAAGGCTTGCTCGCTCACCGGCTCGCCGTGCAGGAAAGCATCAATCTCGGCATAGGTGACGCCGTGGGACGCTTCGTCGGGCTTGCCCGGTTCCAGGTCTTCGAGGTCCGCCGTCGGGACTTTTTCGACCAGCGATTCCGGGGCCCCGAAGAAGCGCGCAATGGCCCGCACCTGATTTTTGACCAGCCCGCTGAGCGGGGCCAGGTCGCAGGAGCCATCCCCGAACTTGGTGAAGAAGCCCATCACCGCTTCTGCCGCGTGATCGGTGCCGATGACCAGCCCGCCTGTTGCGCCCGCGATGGTGTATTGCGCCACCATGCGCATCCGCGCCTTGGTATTGCCCAGTACAAAATCCACCGTGGCCGGGGGTTTGCCTTCGAACGAGGCAACTTCAGCGGCCAGCGCCTTGACGGCAGGGCCGATATTGACGGTCTGGCGCTCGTCCGGGTTGATGAAGTCCACAGCGGCGGTGGCATCAATTTCGTCGTGCTGCACACCGTAGGGCAGGCGCACAGCGATAAAACGGTAGCGCTCGTCGCCGGTCTGCTCGCGCAGTTGCTTGACCGCGCGTTGTGCCATCAGGCCAGCGGTCAATGAATCGACGCCTCCGCTGATGCCCAGTACCAGGGTCTTGAGTCCGGCATTGTTCAGGCAGCACTGGATAAAGGTAATCCGCCGCGCAACTTCAGCTTCAAGGGCATCGTCGTCTTTAAACGGTGGCTGGACATTGAGGTCTTTGGCGATCTGACGCTGTACGGCCTGCATGATTCACTCCTTGGGAGAATGTTCAGGAACTTGGAAGACGTGGCGCAAATAGGCAGCGAAATTAGGATCGGAACAGTGCGTCTTGCCCGGTTCATCTGAAATTTTCGCCACGGGAGAGTCGTTGCAGCCGGTCATTTTAAGCACGATGCTCATGGGCTCAACCCCCGGGATGTCGCAGGTCAGGTTGGTCCCGATGCCGAAGCTGACGTTGATGCGGCCACGCAACGCGCGAAAGATGTCCAGCGAACGGGGCAGGGTCAGGCTGTCGGAGAACACCAGCGTCTTGCTCATCGGGTCAATGCCCAACTGGTGGTAATGCGCGATGCATTTTTCAGCCCATATCACGGGGTCGCCCGAGTCGTGGCGCAAACCGTCAAACAGCTTGGCGAAGTACAGGTCGAAATCCTTCAGGAACGCATCCGTGGTGATGCAATCGGTGAGCGCAATCCCCAGCAGGCCACGGTATTCGCGCACCCAGCAGTCCAGCGCGGCGCTTTGGCTGTCGATCAGGCGCGGGCCGAGTTGCTGATGCGCCATGATCCATTCGTGGGCCATGGTGCCCAATGGCTTCATGTCCAGCTCGCGGGACAGGTTGACGTTACTGGTGCCCACGAATTTGCCGGGGAAGTCGTGCTTGAGCACGTTGACCACTTCCTCTTGTACCCGGTATGAAAACCGACGACGTGTTCCGAAATCGGCCACCTGCAACCCTGCCAGTTCATCGGCACTGGCATTGGCCTGCAACCAGTCAAACTTGCGGTACAACTGCTCGCGGGCCTGGGACAGCACCGTGTTGGCATACCGCGAACGGTTGCGCACTTCACTGACAATCGCCAGCAACGGCACCTCAAACAGAATCACATGCAGCCACGGGCCGCGCAGGCGAATGAAAAGTTCGCCGTTTTCGATCCCGGTATGGACATAGCGCAGGTTGAACCGAAACAGGCCCAGGAAGCGTATGAAGTCAGGCTTCATAAACGTAATCCGCTCCAGAAAACCGAGTTGGTCCTGACTCATGTTGACGTCGGCCAAGCGCTCGATCTGATGCCGGATTTCGCTCAAATACGGACGTAAATCTTCGTGATTACGGCAACGAAACTCCCATTCAACGTCCACGTTGGGATAGTTGTGCAGCACCGCCTGCATCATGGTCAATTTGTAGAAGTCGGTGTCGAGCAAGTTCTGCACGATGCGATCGGCAAACACACTCTCGCTCATAACGCGGATCTCCCTGCTGGCCGTGCCTGATTGCCACGGCTTTCAGCGCTTTCAATGAATGACGCTAGTGGCGCATATCCGCGTGCGGTTGTGCCAGTGGTTTTTGCTTCGAGAACGGCTACAACGCGTGTTCTTCTTTAAATTGCTCCATCATCCAGCTCACAAACGCCTTGACCTTGGGAACTGCGGCCGCGTGTTCCGGGTAGGCGAGGTAATACGCATCGTGACTGGGTAACGCGTACGGCCAGGCAATGACCAGTGTGCCGTCAGCCAGTTCTTCTTCGACCAGAAAGCGCGGCAGCAGTGCAACCCCGCAGCCCACTTGAGCCGCCCGGATGCACATATAGAACGTGTCAAAGCGCGGGCCGTGATAACTGTGATCCGTGTGCAGGCCCTGGCTTTCGAACCATTCATGCCACGCTTGCGGGCGCGAAGCGTTTTGCAAGAGGACCAGATCGGTCAACTGCGTCGCGTCGACGAACGCGCTAGCGGGCAGGCTCGATGGCGCACACACCGCCACCAGCGATTCGCCGAACAGCTTCAGGGATTCGGTGCCGGGGCGGGCGCCTTGGCCGAAGTAGAACGCCAGGTCACTGCGCCCTTGCAGCAACTCATCGGCTTCCTGCTCATTGCATACATCCAGATGAATCTGTGGATGTCGCAGACGCCAGCCTTTAAGGCGTGGGACAAGCCAGCGAGCGCCGAAGGTCGAGGGTGTAGAGACACGCAGGACCTCTGTTTCCCCGCCGTAGGAACGCAGTGTGTGCGTGGACATTTCCACTTGGGTCAGGATTTTTCGGACTTCTACAAGGTACAAATCCCCGGCTGGCGTCAGCTGTAGACGGCGCCGTACCCGGCGAAACAGCAAGTGCTGTAGCAACTCTTCCAGTTGCGCGACCTGTTTACTGACGGCGCTTTGAGTCAGGTTCAGCTCTTCAGCCGCACGGGTGAAGCTCAGGTGGCGAGTCACCGCTTCAAAACACTGCAAGGCAGTGATCGAGGGCAGGTAGCGTTTATTGAGCATGGCAGCCTCTGCTTCTTGTTGTTCGCTGACGTTACCAGCGCTGCATGAATTTTCGGAATGATATCTCGCTTAAAGGTCGTTTGTTGGCGCGGGATGTGCCAGCTACAACTAAAGACCTGAGCCGCAACCGGCGGCGAACGTTTTCATGTTGAAGGAGTGCCTGCATGGTCGCTGCATTGCTGGATCGTTTAGGGGTTGACCCTGCGCTGTACCAACAGGGTAAACAGCCCGTTCACACACCGATTGATGGCAGCCAGATTGGCGCCGTGCACTGGGAAGGTGCGGCGCAAACCGAGCAGCACGTGACCCGTGCCGAGCACGCATTTGAAGCCTGGCGCACTGTGCCGGCGCCACGTCGCGGTGAGCTGGTGCGTCAATTCGGTGACCTGCTGCGCCAATACAAGACCGATCTTGGCGAGCTGGTGTCCTGGGAAGCCGGCAAAATCACCCAGGAAGGCTTGGGTGAAGTGCAAGAAATGATCGACATTTGCGACTTTGCGGTCGGCCTGTCGCGTCAGCTGTATGGCCTGACCATTGCTTCGGAACGCCCCGGTCACCACATGCGCGAAACCTGGCACCCGCTGGGCGTGGTCGGTGTCATCAGCGCGTTCAACTTCCCGGTCGCGGTGTGGGCGTGGAACACCACGCTGGCGCTGGTGTGCGGCAACGCAGTGATCTGGAAACCGTCCGAGAAAACCCCGCTCACCGCCCTGGCGTGTCAGGCGCTGTTTGACCGGGTACTGAGCACCTTCAGCGACGCCCCTGAGCATTTAAGCCAAGTGATTATCGGTGGCCGCGAGGCAGGCGAAGCGTTGGTCGACGACCCGCGTGTGGCGTTGATCAGTGCCACCGGCAGCACCCGTATGGGCCGTGAAGTGGCGCCCAAAATTGCCGCGCGCTTTGCCCGCAGCATCCTCGAACTGGGTGGCAATAACGCCATGATCCTCGGCCCGAGCGCCGATCTGGACATGGCCGTGCGCGCCATCCTGTTCAGTGCCGTGGGCACGGCCGGGCAGCGTTGCACCAGCTTGCGCCGCCTGATTGCGCACGAATCGGTCAAAGAAGAAATCCTCACCCGCCTCAAGACCGCGTACGCCAACGTGCGCATCGGCCATCCGCTGGAAGGCAATCTGGTTGGCCCACTGATCGACAAACACAGTTTTGACAACATGCAGGATGCGCTCGAACAGGCCTTGAGCGAAGGCGGGCACGTCTTCGGTGGACAACGCCAACTGGCCGACCAGTACCCACATGCGTACTACGTCAGCCCGGCCATTGTTGAAATGCCCGAGCAGAGTGAGGTGATGTGCAACGAAACCTTTGCGCCGATCTTGTACGTGGTTGGCTACAGCGAGTTTGACGAAGCCCTGCGCCTGAACAACGCGGTGCCGCAAGGCTTGTCGTCGTGCATTTTCACCACCGATGTGCGCGAGGCGGAGCGCTTTATGTCGGCCACCGGCAGTGATTGCGGGATTGCCAACGTCAACATCGGGCCTAGCGGTGCCGAGATTGGCGGCGCCTTTGGTGGCGAAAAAGAAACCGGCGGCGGGCGTGAGTCGGGTTCGGATGCCTGGCGCGGCTACATGCGGCGTCAGACCAATACCGTCAACTACTCGCAAGAACTGCCGCTGGCGCAGGGTATTACGTTTGATTGAGGTAGGACGCTTGCCCTCACCCCAACCCTCTTCCTTCGGGAGAGGGTTGGGGTGAGGGTTTCTGGTTAAGTTTCATGTGTGGAGCTTGGCAATGCCTTTACGCGAAGAATGTCTGTGGGAAAGCCTCACGCCGCAACGTCCTCAAGCGCCTGCCTTCAAGGGCGAATTGAGCGTTGACGTTTGCGTGATCGGTGCAGGTATTACGGGGTTGTCAGCCGCCATTCATTTGCTCGAACAGGGCAAAAGCGTGTGTGTGCTGGAGGCGCATCGCACCGGGCATGGTGGTTCGGGGCGCAATGTGGGGCTGGTCAACGCGGGGCTGTGGATCCCGCCCGACGAAATCGAAGCCGGATTTGGCAAAGCCGTGGGCAGTCAGCTCAATCGCATGCTCGGGGCGGCGCCAGCGCTGGTGTTCGACCTCGTCGACAAATACCGCATTGATTGCCAGTTGCGCCGCGAAGGCACGTTGCACATGGCCCACAACGCCAAGGGTGAAGCCGATCTGCGCAGCCGCGAGCAGCAATGGCGACTGCGCGGTGCTCCGGTGCAATTGCTCACCGGCGCGGCGTGCGAAGCGGCCACCGGCACCTCGAAAATCGCCGCGGCCTTGCTGGATCGCCGCGCGGGCACGCTCAACCCCATGGCCTACACCTCGGGGCTGGCCAAGGTCGCGGGTGATCTGGGCGGGCGGCTGTTCGATCATTCCCCGGTCACCGGGCTGGAACGCCAAGGGCAACGCTGGTCCGTGCAAACCGAGCACGGCGCCGTGGATGCCGAACAGGTGGTTCTGGCCTCGAATGCCTACACCGAGGGCGAATGGACTGACCTGCGACGTAACTTTTTCCCAGGTTATTACTACCAGGTTGCTTCCAAACCTCTGACAGACGAAACCGCACAACGGATCCTGCCCGGAGGGCAAGGTTCGTGGGATACACGCCAGGTACTCAGCAGTATTCGGCGGGATGCCGATGGCCGTTTATTGCTGGGCAGCCTCGGCAATGGCAATCAGAAACCCGGCTGGTTCCTCAAGGCGTGGGCCGACCGCGTGCAGCAGCACTACTTCCCGTATTTGAAAGGCGTGGAGTGGGAATGCACCTGGACGGGATGCATTGCGTTCACCCCCGATCACTTGATGCGTTTATTTGAACCGGCGCCCGGTCTTGTGGCGGTCACCGGTTACAACGGACGCGGGGTCACCACGGGCAGCGTGGTGGGCAAGGCGTTTGCCGACTATTTGTGTCATGGCGACGCCAAGGTGCTGCCCATTCCTTTTTCTGCGATGCAGCCGCTCTGCGGCACGGGCTTGCGCAGTTGTTTATACGAAGCAGGGTTTTCCCTGTACCACGCCGGGCAATGTTTAAGGATCGTGATTTAGCCGCCGTTTATGTGTGTAACGGCTAGCCTCTAATGGTGCGCCCTGTAGCAGCGATGCACCGCGAGTGTGCAGTTCGGTGACGTCGCGGGTTACAGGTCGATTGGGCGCTGCAGGGCAACCCGGTTGCAAGGTTGAAGACTCAAGGTGGCGCCTGCTGAAAACAAACAGTTACACCTTCCTCGGTTTAGACGGTTGCACGCCCAATAAAAATGGGCTCGAAACAGTCGACAGAACAATAAGACAGCGGCTTTTTCAAGAATAAAAAACCAATGGCACGCGCCTTGCTCAGCGCTTTAAGTGAAGTCGAAGTGCCAACTAAAAAAACCTCAGGAGCACCACCTCATGTCGCAGACGTTCTACAAGAAAGGTTTTCTGGCCCTCGCCGTTTCGGCTGCGATGGGCATGTCTTCGTTTGTTCTGGCGGATGTAAAAATCGGGGTTGCCGGTCCAATGACCGGCGCCAACGCGGCATTTGGTGAGCAGTACATGAAGGGTGCACAAGCGGCAGCGGATGCAATCAACGCATCGGGTGGCGTCAACGGCGAAAAAATCGTGCTGGTCAAAGGCGACGATGCCTGCGAGCCCAAGCAAGCGGTTGCGGTGGCCAACCGTCTGGTCGATCAGGACAAGGTAGCGGCAGTGGTGGGGCACTTCTGTTCTTCGTCCACGATTCCGGCGTCCGAAGTGTATGACGAGGCGGGTGTCATCGCGATCACGCCGGGTTCCACCAACCCGCAGGTGACCGAACGCGGCCTGAGCGCCATGTTCCGCATGTGCGGTCGGGATGACCAGCAAGGCATCGTAGCGGCCGACTACATCGTCGATGTGCTCAAGGGTAAAAAAGTGGTGGTCCTGCATGACAAGGACACCTACGGCCAAGGCCTGGCCGACGCGACCAAGGCCCAGCTTGAGAAACGCGGTGTGACACCCGTGTTGTATGAAGGCCTGACCCGGGGTGAAAAAGACTTCAGCGCCGTGGTGACCAAGATCCGTGCCGCGGGCGCGGACGTCGTGTACTTCGGCGGTCTGCACCCGGAAGCGGGACCGCTTGTGCGTCAGATGCGTGAGAACGGTCTTAAAGACGTGAAGTTCATGTCTGACGATGGCGTGGTTACCGATGAATTGGTCACCACCGCCGGTGGCAATCAATACGTTGATGGTGTGTTCATGACCTTCGGCGCCGACCCGCGCCTGTTGCCTGACAGCAAGGCCGTGGTAGAGCAATTCCGCAAAGGCGGCACAGAGCCTGAAGGCTACACCCTGTACGCCTATGCCTCGATCCAGGCCCTGGCAGATGCGTTCAACGGCGCCAAATCCAACAAAGGCGAAGACGCGGCCAAATGGCTCAAGGCCAACCCGGTGAAAACCGTCATGGGTGAAAAGGCCTGGGACAGCAAGGGCGACCTCAAAGTCTCTGACTACGTGATGTACCAGTGGGACAAAGACGGCAAATATCACCAGCTGGAAAAACAGAAGTGAGTTGAATCCCTCGCCCGACCGTTGCCTGAGTGGCGGTCGGGCGGGTGAGGCTTTGCATCACCTGTCTTCTTTTCCAGGAGCCACGTAAATCCAGTCATTCAAACTGTCTTCGGACGGTGTGGGGGGCGTGTGTCTGCGGATTGGCTCCAGTGCGTGAGATTGCGTTATGGACGGTATTTTCCTACAGCAACTGCTGAACGGCCTGACCCTCGGGTCTGTCTACGGCCTGATCGCCATCGGCTACACAATGGTTTACGGCATCATCGGCATGATCAACTTCGCCCATGGCGAGGTGTACATGATCTCTGCTTACCTCGCGGCGATCAGTCTGGCTCTGTTGGCATACTTCGGTATTGAATCCTTCCCGCTGCTGATGCTGGGCACCCTGATTTTCACCGTGGTGGTTACCGGGGTGTATGGCTGGGTGATTGAGCGAGTGGCCTACAAACCCCTGCGAAATTCCACACGACTGGCACCGCTGATCAGTGCCATCGGCATTTCCCTGATCCTGCAAAACTACGTCCAAATTGCACAAGGTTCGCGCCAGCAAGGCGTGCCCACGCTGCTCAGCGGTGCGTGGCGGGTCGATATCGGGACCGGTTTCGTCCAGCTCACCTACACCAAGGTCTTCATTCTGGTCGCCGCCTTCGTGGGCATGGGCCTGCTGACCTACATCATCAAGTACACCAAGCTGGGTCGCATGTGCCGCGCCACGCAACAGGACCGCAAGATGGCGTCGATCCTGGGCATCAATACGGATCGGGTGATTTCCTACGTGTTCGTGATCGGTGCAGCCATGGCGGCACTGGCCGGTGTGCTGATCACCATGAACTACGGCACGTTCGACTTTTATGCCGGGTTCATCATCGGTATCAAGGCGTTCACTGCCGCCGTGCTCGGCGGGATTGGATCGCTGCCCGGCGCCATGCTCGGCGGCATCATCCTCGGCATCTCCGAGTCGCTGTTCGCCGGTCTGGTCAACTCTGACTACAAAGACGTGTTCAGTTTCTCGCTGCTGGTGCTGATCCTGATTTTCCGTCCTCAAGGCCTGCTGGGTCGTCCACTTGTGGCGAAGGTGTAAGTATGTCTGCAGCCATTAATAAACCGATTGATGTGAAAAAAAGTGTCGTGGATTCGATCCTGGCCGGGTTGATCTCACTGATTGTGTTCGGCCCGATTGTGGGGGTGGTGCTCGACGGCTACAGCTTCAATTTGCAACCCGCCCGGGTCGGCTGGCTGGTGGCGATTGTGATGGTCGGGCGCTTTGTCCTGAGCCTGTTTTTGCAAACACCCCGGGGTCTCAAAGTGCTCCAGGGTTTTGAATCCACGAGCTCGGGCGTGCACGTGTTGCCGCCGGACTACAAGACGCGGCTGCGCTGGATCGTGCCACTGCTGATCGTCATTGCGATTGTGTTTCCCTTCTTTGCCAACAAGTACCTGCTGACCGTGGTGATTCTGGGCCTGATCTATGTGTTGCTCGGCCTTGGGCTGAACATCGTCGTGGGGCTGGCGGGGTTGCTCGATCTTGGCTATGTGGCGTTCTACGCCATCGGCGCATACGGTCTGGCCCTTGGCTATCAGTATCTGGGGCTGGGGTTCTGGTCGGTGCTGCCATTGGCGGCGATTGCGGCAGCCATGGCCGGGTGCATTCTCGGGTTCCCGGTGTTGCGAATGCACGGCGATTACCTGGCCATCGTGACGCTGGGGTTTGGCGAAATCATTCGTCTGGTGCTCAACAACTGGTTGTCTTTCACGGGCGGGCCTAACGGCATGCCGGTGCCATCGCCGACCTTTCTGGGCCTTGAATTCGGGCGCCGTGCCAAAGACGGCGGAGTGCCGTTTCACGAGTTTTTCGGGCTGGCCTACAACCCCAACATCAAGTTCCTGTTCATTTACATCGTGCTGTTTCTGGTCGTGCTGCTGGTGCTGTACATCAAGCATCGCCTGACCCGCATGCCCATCGGTCGCGCCTGGGAAGCCCTGCGCGAAGATGAAATTGCCTGTCGCGCCATGGGGCTCAATCACGTTCTGGTCAAACTGTCGGCGTTCACCCTGGGAGCGTCCACGGCGGGCCTGGCGGGTGTGTTCTTTGCCAGTTATCAGGGCTTTGTAAACCCGTCGTCGTTCACCTTCTTTGAATCGGCGCTGATCCTCGCGATTGTGGTACTCGGGGGCATGGGGTCGACTGTCGGCGTGGTGATTGCCGCGTTTGTACTGACGGTCGCGCCGGAGCTGTTGCGCAGCTTTGCCGAATACCGCGTGCTGCTGTTCGGCGTGCTGATGGTCTTGATGATGATCTGGCGGCCACGGGGCCTGATCCGCATCAGCCGTGTCGGGGTCACACCACGCAAGGGAGTCGCGCCATGAGCGAGCGTTCCATGGATAAAGACGTCGTGCTCTCGGTGGACAAGCTGATGATGCACTTTGGCGGGATCAAGGCCCTGAGCGATGTCAGCCTCAAGGTCAAACGCAATTCGATCTTCGCTCTGATCGGCCCTAACGGGGCCGGGAAAACCACCGTGTTCAACTGCCTGACCGGCTTTTATAAAGCCACCGGCGGCAGGATCGAACTCAACGCGCGGGGCACCCGCACCAATGTGATCAAACTGCTCGGCGAGCCGTTTCGGGTGACGGATTTTGTCTCGCCCAAAGCGTTCGGCAGCCGGCTGTATTACAAAATGTTCGGCGGCACTCACCTGGTCAACCGCGCCGGTCTGGCGCGAACCTTCCAGAACATTCGCCTGTTCAAGGAAATGTCCGTGCTGGAGAACCTGCTGGTGGCCCAGCACATGTGGGTCAATCGCAGCCTGCTGGCGGGGATTCTCAATACCAAGGGCTACCGCAAGGCTGAAAGCGACGCGCTGGACCACGCTTTCTACTGGCTGGAGGTGGTGGATCTGGTGGACTGCGCCAACCGTCTGGCGGGCGAGTTGTCTTACGGCCAGCAACGGCGACTGGAGATTGCGCGGGCCATGTGTACGCGACCGCAAATTATCTGTCTTGACGAACCGGCGGCGGGCCTCAACCCGCAGGAAACCGAAGCCCTGAGCGGCATGATTCGATTGTTGCGAGACGAGCACGACCTGACCGTGGTGCTGATCGAGCACGACATGGGCATGGTCATGAGCATTTCCGACCACATCGTGGTCCTCGACCACGGCAACGTGATCGCTGAGGGCGGGCCCGACGCCATTCGCAACGACCCGAAAGTCATCGCCGCGTATCTGGGTGCAGACGAAGAGGAGCTGATATGACGAGCACGATCCTCGAACTCAAGGAACTGGATGTTCATTACGGGCCGATTCAGGCGTTGAAAAAGGTCTCGATGCACATCGAAGAGGGCGAAACCGTCAGCTTGATTGGCTCTAACGGTGCCGGAAAATCCACCTTGTTGATGTCGATTTTTGGGCAGCCCCGCGCCAGTGGCGGTCAGATTCTTTACCAGGGTGTGGATATCACGCAAAAGTCTTCGCACTACATCGCTTCCAACGGGATTGCCCAATCGCCGGAGGGGCGTCGTGTGTTTCCGGACATGACGGTGGAGGAAAACCTGCTGATGGGCACCATCCCCATCGGTGACCAACACGCCAAAGAAGACATGCAGCGCATGTTTGACCTGTTTCCGCGGCTCAAAGAGCGCCGTAATCAGCGGGCCATGACTATGTCCGGTGGTGAACAGCAGATGCTCGCCATTGCCCGTGCGTTGATGAGCCGTCCGAAGTTGCTGCTGCTGGACGAACCGAGCCTGGGGCTGGCGCCCATTGTGGTGAAACAGATCTTTGCCACCCTGCGGGAGCTGGCGCAAACCGGCATGACCATCTTTTTGGTCGAGCAAAATGCCAACCATGCGCTACGGTTGTCGGACCGCGCCTACGTGATGGTGAACGGAGAAATCCGCCTGACCGGCACGGGCAAAGAGTTGTTAAGCAACGAAGACGTGCGTAACGCCTATCTGGGCGGCCATTAAACCCCGCCGTCCGCATCACCCTGCTCGCCCCCTTGGGGCGAGCCGTTCTGACCCCGCCTGAAATTGTGGAAAACAAAATTGCAACCCTGCGAAAGCGCGACATAAAGACGCTGTAATTCGTTGTTTTGTCATCGTTTTGACTTGTCCCCGTTTGCTGTGGAGGTGGCTGTGGGTAACGTGGGAGTAGTTGGCTGTAGCCCTTTATTCATAAGGGCTGTAGCGGTGTGGTTGTTTTTTGATCGCTGTCTTTTCCGCGACCTCTCGGGTGATTTGTCAACAGCTTTGTTGATAAAAATACGGCCTTGAAAAAACTGCGGCGTCCTGTGGATAAGTCTGTGGTTAAACTCTGGAAAGAATGCCCTGAGCGGCGTAATTACTGGCCTCTGGCTATCCTTGCACTTTCAACTTCACGCACCTTTTTAGGGCGTGTGCATGGAGTGCGTATTCAGGTCAAGCAAAAAACCTTGGATAAACGCCTGCAACCCTTGCATGGCGGGGCTTTGCGCGTTTCGAGTTGCCCCCAAAGACTGTGGACGGGCCTGTGGATAAGGTGAGCGCACATGGCGCTACCCCTTGTGCGATGTGGTCTGGAGACGGTTGGTTGTTTTTTGCACAGCACACGGTTGCCCACGCAACCTGCTTGCCGCTCAAACGCACTCGGGGCATTCTGCTGGCCGTCCCATTACCCCGGCGGACCCTGCCCGCCAGCCAAGGAGAACACGATGACTTCCACCCTGTTTATTACCGGCGCGACTTCTGGATTTGGTGAGGCGTGTGCACGCAAGTTTGCGCAAGCAGGCTGGAAACTGGTGCTGACCGGCCGCCGGAAAGAGCGTCTGGACGCCCTGTGTGAAGAATTGTCCAAGCACACAGAAGTGCATGGCCTGGTGGTCGATGTGCGTGACCGTGGGGCGATGGAAACGGCGATTGCCAACTTGCCGCCCTCGTTCAGCAAGCTGCGCGGACTGATCAACAACGCCGGGCTGGCGGTCGGCACTGACCCGGCCCCGCAGTGCAAGCTCGACGACTGGGAAACCATGGTCGACACCAATATCAAAGGGCTGCTGTACACCACCAACCTGCTGCTGCCGCGCCTGATTGCCTGCGGGCGCGGTGCCGGGATCGTCAACCTGGGTTCTATCGCGGGTAATTACCCGTACCCCGGCAGCCACGTGTATGGCGGCACCAAAGCCTTTGTGAAGCAATTCTCCCTGAACCTGCGCTGTGATCTGCAAGGCACAGGCGTGCGCGTCAGCAACATTGAGCCGGGTTTGTGCGAAAGCGAATTCTCCATGGTGCGCTTCGGGGGCGATCAGGCGCGCTACGACGCGACCTATCAGGGCGCTGATCCGATTCAGCCCGAAGACATTGCGGAGACCATTTTCTGGGTGCTCAACACCCCGGCACACATCAACATCAATCGCCTTGAGCTGATGCCCGTGACGCAGTCCTGGAGCGGTTTTGCCATCGAAAGGCACGCCAAGGAGTAAACTCGCCCCTGGCAGCCCACCCGCGACCTCCTGAGGGGGTCGCATTCCATCGGGCTGAAAGGAGTTTTTGTGAGTAACCGTGGCGAGCAGATTCTGCTCAAACAATCGACTGTTCTAATGTTTGCGGTGGCCATTGCGGGCATCGTGACGGGTTTTATTTCGGGGTCGCAATCCATCTTGTTCGATGGTTTTTTCTCGTTGATCGCAACGTTTATCAAGGTGTTGATGCTCATAACGGCGCAACTCATCGCCAAGGAGAGCAACCAGCGCTTCCAGTTCGGCTTCTGGCACCTTGAACCCATGGTGTTGTTGATCGAAGGCAGCTTCCTCTTATTGATTGCGATCTATGCCTTTTTGAATGGTGTATTCGGCATCATCAATGGCGGGCGCGAGATTGAACTGGGGCTGGTCATCCTCTATGCAGCGGTGTTTACCGTGATCGAATTTGGCTACTACTTCTGGGTTCGGCGCAAAAATCGAACGTTGAAATCGACGCTGATTCAGTTCGACAACATCAGTTGGCTGGTGGATGCCATGTTGTCGGTGGGCCTGTTGATCAGTTTCCTCACGGCGCTGGCCCTGACGCATCAGGGTTATGCACAGTGGGCGGCTTACGTGGACCCGGCAATCCTGATTGTGCTGGCCCTGAGCATGCTTGCGCCTGCGTTCAAAATCCTCAAGCCGGCATTGCGCGACGTGCTGGGGATCGCCCCCGACGCACTGGACGACAAGGTGCGCGAGGCACTGGAAATCGCCTCGGCGCGGCATGGCTTTGAAGGTTACAAAACCTACGTGCAGAAGCATGGCCGGGCGCGTTTCATTGAAATTCACATCGTGTTGCCTTCGGGGTATCCGCTGACCAGTGTGAAAACCCTCGACGCCCTTCGGGAAGAAATAGCCGAGTTACTGGGCAAGGCTGACAGCGCTCGCTGGCTGACCATCAGCTTCACCGGTGACCGCAGGTGGATCGCCTAATCAGCGCGTCATGACTGATCGCAGCCGCAGACGGCTGCGCTCAGACGCGACTTTCCTCCTGACATCCCCTCGTCATTGCGTTATCAACAACCCCTGGTGCTCAATAAACGCCACGATCGCATCGAGTCCATGGCCGGTTTTCTGGTTACTGAACACAAACGGTTTGTCGCCGCGCATGCGCCGCGTATCGCTGTCCATCAGCTCCAGCGAGGCGCCCACCAGCGGTGCCAGGTCGATTTTGTTGATCACCAGCAAGTCCGACTTGCAGATCCCCGGCCCACCTTTGCGCGGTAACTTGTCACCCGCCGACACGTCGATCACGTAGATCGTCAGGTCGGAGAGTTCGGGGCTGAACGTGGCCGACAAGTTATCCCCACCCGATTCCACCAGAATCACGTCCAGGCCCGGAAAGCGGCGGTTCAATTGATCCACCGCTTCGAGGTTGATCGAGGCATCTTCGCGGATGGCAGTATGGGGACAGCCACCGGTTTCCACGCCAATGATGCGTTCGGGTGCCAATGCCTGGTTGCGTACCAAAAAGTCGGCATCTTCGCGGGTATAAATATCGTTGGTCACGACCGCCAGGTGGTAGCGCTCCCGCAACGCCAGGCACAACGCCAAGGTCAGCGCGGTTTTACCTGAGCCGACCGGCCCACCAATGCCGACACGCAGAGGTTGTGTATTCATTCAAAACTCCTAGGACCGAAACAGGCGGCTGTACTGGCGCTCGTGGGCCATGCTCGCTAATGACAGGCCAAAAGCGGCGCTGCCCATGTGGGAAACATCCAGATGACTGGCGTTCAGTTGCGCCAGTTGCAGGCTTGGGGATAACTCGCTGGTCATGCGTTGTGCCGCTTGCTGGCCTAACGGCAGCGTTTTCATCAACACGGCCAACTGGTTCTCTAGCCAGCTCCAGAGCCATGCCGCCAACGCGTCCTGCGGGTTGATGTCCCACGCACGTGCGGCGAGTGCCCAGCCAAGCGCCAGATGCGGCTCGCCTTGCTGTAAGAGGAACTGCCGCGCGGGCTCATCCAGTTCAGGTAAGCCGCTCAGCAACTGTTGCAGGGAATAGCCCATTTGCCGGCTTTCCTGATGCAGTTCGCGGGTTTCCCGGCTGGCGCGGTGTTCGTCACAAAACCGTTGCAGGGCGGGCCAGTCTGCTTGGGCGGCAGCCTGGCAGTGAGCGAGCAATAGCGGGGCTTCGAAGCGGGCGAGGTTGAGCAGCAACTGGTCGTTGATCCAGCGCGCGGCGCTGGCCGGATCGCGCACCCGGCCTTGCTCTACCGCCATTTCCAGCCCTTGGGAATAGCTGTAGCCGCCAATGGGCAATTGCGGGCTGGCCAGACGCAGCAGCGCCCAGGCCGGGCTCACAAACGCACACCAAACTGGTGAAGTTTGGGCGCGTAGTTGAAGTCTTCTTCGCCCGCCCGGGAGTGGTGATGACCACCGCCGTAGGCGCCATGTTCAGGCTGGAACGGGGCTTCGATGGCGTCGGTGCAGGCGCCCAATTGTTCGAGCATCGCCTTGAGCACGTAGTCATCCAGCAGTCGCAGCCAGCCGTCACCCACTTGCAGCGCCACGTGGCGATTGCCTAAGTGATAAGCGGCGCGGGTCAGTTCGAACGCGTTGTCGCACGTGACGTGCAGCAGGTGTTCAGGGCTGGCGCAGACGCGCACGATGCGCCCGTCCTGCGCCTGAAGGAATTCGCCGTCGTGCAGGGGCGTCTGCCCGCGGTCCAGAAACAGCCCGACCTCTTCACCGTCGCTGCTGAAACAGCGCAGACGGCTTTTGCTTCGGGCTTCGAAGTTGAGATGCAGCTCGGCGCTCCACACGGGGTGGGCGTCGACTCTTCGGTGAATGACCAGCATCGGTAGGCTTCCTGCGATTAACGATAGGCATGCTCACAGCAAGGGGCTTGCCAACCTGGCCGGGCATCGCTGATGTCGCGAATCGTAGGCTCAAAAACAGAGCAGGAAGATGAAACTTGATCTAAACAAGTGCGCGCACTGGGCTGTGTTGCACCAATGAGGTGCGAAGTCGCTTACTCGGTGCTGCCCAACCCTTGCCAGTGTTTGAGGCCAATGAAGATGAAGCGCAGTTGCTGGCTGATTTTGGCCTGCGGTTGCAGGTAGTCCGGCAGCGGTTCGGGGGGCGGATCAATCACATCGGGCAACGCCGCAAATACGCTTTTGACCACCAGGTCGGCAATCACGGTCAGCGCCGCCGGGTTGAGATGGTGCAGTTTGGGCTTGGAGCCGAGGTCGGCGGCCAGGTCGGAGGTGATGTCTTCGCGCAATGCCGCGATGGCCTGCCGAACCGGTTGCGAGCCGCCGTATTGCTCCCGCGCGAGGAACAGAAACTGCGAGCGATTGGCCTCGACTACATCGAGGAAAATCCGCACCGATGCGTTAATCACGCCGCCCATGAACAATTCGTTATGGCGTACCAGGCGGATGGTTTCGCGAAAGGTCTGGCCGACCTCGCTGACCAACGCCAGGCCCAATTGGTCCATGTCGCTGAAGTGCCTATAAAAGCCGGTGGGCACGATGCCAGCGGTTTTTGCGACTTCACGCAAGCTGAGGCTACCAAAGCCGCGCCCCGATTCCATCAAGTGGCGGGCGGCGTCCATCAGCGCAAGGCGGGTTTGTTGTTTCTGTTCGGCGCGGGGGAGCATCTGGGCGGGTCTTCCTGACAAGTGCAGCGGCGCACTCTAGCAAATCAGCTTTGATGACGTCGAACGCAGTTAAAGGCTCAGGCGGGTGAACGTGACGCAGTCGTTAGTGACGAATAACGCGGGTCGGGCTTGCGATCGTTTCGCGCTGCTCGTCAGCGACGACTGCGCTGCGCTTAGCTGGCACGTTGATTCCTTTCGGCCAGACGCTCTGCGCCACCTTCGGCCAGGCGGTTTTGTTGCTGCTTCTGGGTGCGGTCGTAACCGTCTTCGGCCACACGGTTGTGTTGATCCAGCGTGCGTTGTGCGCCGTCTTCAGCGACCGGGTTCAAAGGCTCGCTCAAGGTGCTGGAGGCGGGTTGTGCCAAGGGCGCCGACTGATCTTCAGCGGGCAGGGCGAAGGCGTTAAAGGCAAACAGTGACAGGGTCAAACCAAACATGGCTGGGCGTTTCATGATGCGGGTGCTCCGTAGCAAGGCAGTCAGTGGGTACGGGGGCAATGCTACGCTTGGATTTTCGATAACAAAGTTCATACGGCCAATGGTGATAATCGACACAATTGATTGTTCAACCAAAGGCCTCTAGCCCGCTGCTTTGCGGGCGGGTAAAAGAGAACGCGAGGCTTTTTTGAGGCAAAGCGGCACACGGGTTAAACCTTGGACCGCCTTTGCCGGTCGTACTTTTATACGCGTCGCAATCTGGACGTTCAGACGTAATAAGGAGCCGTGTCATGACGCGCACCCGTAAAGTGCTTGCCTGGGTTGTGGGCCTGTTTGCCCTGTTGGTTGCCGTGCTGGTGGTGCTGATCGCCACCTTCGACTGGAACCGCCTCAAGCCAACCATCAACACTAAGGTTTCTGAAATTTTGCATCGCCCGTTTGCCATCAACGGCAATCTGGCTGTGCAGTGGCAGCGTGAGCCCGATGAAGGTGGCTGGCGCGCCTGGGTGCCGTGGCCGCACGTGATCGCTGAAGACCTGACGCTGGGCAACCCCGAGTGGTCGAAGACGCCTCAGATGGCCAGTTTGAACAAGGTTGAGGCGCGTTTGTCGCCGTTGGCTTTGCTGACCCAGACCGTTGCCATTCCGCGTATTGATTTGGTACAGCCGAGCGCTGACCTGGTGCGTTTGGCGGATGGTCGAGCGAACTGGACCTTCACTTTCGATCCCAAGGACCCCGACGCCGAACCCTCCAACTGGACGGTGGACATCGGTGCCATCAAATTCGACAAGGGCCATGTGACCCTCAATGACCAGACCCTGAAAACCCGGCTGGATGTCGTGATTGATCCGCTGGGCAAGCCGATTCCGTTCAGTGAAATCGTGGGTGAGAAAGAGGCGAAAAAGTCGCAAGAAAAGGGCGCTGCTCCGCAGGACTACGCCTTCGCGTTGAAGGTCAAAGGCCAGTACCACGGTCAGAACCTCGACGGCACAGGCAAGATCGGTGGCTTGTTAGCGCTTCAGGACGCGAACCAGCCCTTCCCGTTGCAGGCTCAAGTCAGCATCGCTGACACCAAGGTCGCGTTGGCCGGCACCCTCACGGACCCGCTCAACCTGGGGGCGCTTGATCTGCGCCTGAAACTGGCTGGCAGCAGCTTGAGCAACCTCTATCCGCTGACGGGCGTGACATTGCCGGATTCGCCGCCTTATTCCACAGATGGCCACTTGATTGCCAAGCTGCATGAGCCGGGCGGTGCCGTGTTCACCTATGAAAACTTCAACGGCAAGATTGGCAACAGTGACATCCACGGCGACCTGAAATACGCCGCCAGCCAGCCGCGCCCCACGTTGTCGGGCAAGTTGGTGTCCAATCAACTGTTGATGGCTGACCTTGGGCCGTTGATCGGCGTGGACAACAGCAAATCCGCTAACGCCCCGAAAGCCAGCGGTGGCGCGAGCAAGCAACCGGCGGGTAAGGTGCTGCCGGTGGAAGAGTTCCGTACCGAACGCTGGCGCGATATGGACGCCGACGTGGAATTCACCGGCAAACGCATCGTGCAAAGCGCCGAGCTGCCGTTTACCGATCTCTACACGCACCTGGTGTTGAACGATGGCCAATTAAGCCTGGAACCGCTGCGTTTCGGCGTGGCGGGCGGCAAGCTGGACGCGCAGATTCGCCTCAACGGCCGCAGCACACCGCTGGAAGGGCGGGCCAAACTGACCGCGCGCAATTTCAAACTCAAGCAACTGTTCCCCACCTTCGAGCCTATGAAAACCAGCTTCGGTGAGCTCAATGGCGATGCGCAAATCTCCGGGCGTGGCAATTCGGTGGCCAAGTTGTTGGCCACCTCGAATGGCGGCTTGAAAATGATCGTCAACGACGGCGCCATCAGCCGTGGCCTGATGGAAATTGCCGGGCTCAATGTGGGCAACTACATCGTGGGCAAAATCTTTGGTGACGAAGACGTGAAGATCAACTGTGCGGCGGCGGACTTCGGGATCAAAGACGGCCTGGCGACGTCGCGGCTGTTCGTGTTCGACACCGAGAACGCGATCATCTACATCGACGGCACGGCTAACTTCGCCACCGAGCAACTGGACCTGAAAATCACCCCGGAGTCCAAAGGGCTGCGGTTGTTCTCGCTGCGTTCGCCGTTGTACGTGCGCGGAACGTTTGGTAACCCGTCGGCGGGCGTGCAAGCCGTGCCGTTGATGCTGCGCGGTGCGGGCATGGTCGCTCTGGGTGTGATTGCTGGCCCGGCAGCCGGACTGCTGGCGTTGGTGGCACCGAGCGGCGACGAGCCCAACCAGTGCGCACCGCTGCTGCAACAGATGCAGCAAGGCAAAGTGCCCAAGACCGTGAAGTAAAGGCTTGCCCTCACTCCCACCTTTTCCCTGCGCGGGAGAGGGTGGGGGCGAGGGCTCAAGCACGCAAAAAAACCCGCAAAAAAGCCCGCCCCCACGTGACGGGGGGCGGGCGCTGTCAGGCCTGATGAGGCTTACAGGTCTTGCAGAATGTCGGCCATGTCGTCGGCGTGCTCTTCCTCTTGCGCGAGGATGTCTTCGAAGATCCGGCGGGTGGTCGGGTCTTTGTCGCCAATGTACTGAATGATTTCACGGTAGCTGTCGACAGCAATCCGCTCAGCGACCAGGTCCTCGTACACCATTTCCTTCAAGGTCGTACCGGCCACGTATTGGGCGTGGGCGTTCTTGGACAGCAGGTCAGGGTTGAACTCCGGCTCGCCGCCCAACTGAACGATACGCTCGGCCAGTTTGTCGGCGTGTTCCATCTCCTGATTGGCGTGCTCCAGGAACTCATCCGCCGCGACGCTGGCCTTCAGGCCACTGGCCATGAAGTAATGACGCTTGTAGCGCAGAACACAGACCAGTTCGGTGGCCAGCGACTCATTGAGCAACCGCAGAATTTCTTCGCGGTCTGCGCTGTAGCCTTCGGTTACGGCACCTTCTTCGACGTTCTTGCGAGCGCGTTCGCGAAGGGTTTGCTTGTCGGATAACGTTATCTCGGTCATTTCAATCTCCTCACTAATCCGGTTGCCGCCTCGCTCTGCTGGCGAAGTCGGTTCATAGGGTGTGAGTTCAGCGCACCGAGAAAGTTTTATCGGATGTTGCGCACCGGCGTGGTCCAGCGTTCCGACAGAATCACCCCGCCCAGCGTCAATGCGCCACCCACCAGATGGAACAGGTGCAATTGCTCTTTAAGCACCACGGCGGCAATCAATGCGGTAATCAAGGGCAGCAAGTTGAAGAACAGGGTGGTGCGGCTCGGCCCCAGCAATGCAACAGCCTTCATCCAGGCCAACGGCGCAATCATCGACGCCAGCACGCAGGCGTACAGCACCAGGCCGATGTTGTGCACGGTCGGGCCGACCTTGGGCGAGATCAGGTACAACGGCAGCAGCACCACAATCGCCACCAGCACTTGCAGGTAGAGCATCTGCAACGGCGGCAGGCGCAGTTGCCACTTCTTGAGCAGGGTGCTGTAAATCGCGTAGGCGAGGGTGGCGACGAGCATCATCGCGTCTCCCAGGTTCAAGCCTTGATCGAGCAAGGTGCCGAGGCTGCCACTGGAGACCACCACCAGCACCCCGAAAAACGACAGCACGGCGCCCACCAGCGCCCCTGCGGTCAGGCGCTGGCCGAGGCTGATGATGGACAGGGTGAGCACCATCAACGGCATCAGCGACAAAATGATGCCCATGTTGGTGGCCGAGGTGCGGGCCGCCGCGTAGTAGGCAAGGCTTTGATACACCGCCATGCCCAACACGCCGAGGATAAAGATCTTGCCCAGGTTGGGGCGGATGACAGGCCAGTTGGCCAGCACCGGTTTGATCATGAACGGGGTAAACAGCAGCCCGGCCAGCAGCCAACGATAAAAGCCGATCTCCGAGGGGAAGATCGCCCCCACGGCGAGTTTGTTGATCACGGTATTGCCGGCCCAGATAAAAATGGCCAGTAGCGGGTAAGCGTATTGCATCAGGAACAACCACAGGATTAATGAGCCGCGATTATCCGCTTGTCTGTCCGCAGGCCTATACTTCGATCCAGCCAACCTCTTCGTGAATCCAGACAGCATGCGCAAGAACCTGATCAGCGTTCCCGAGTTTGATCAATTACCGGCTCCGGTCTACTTTCGTTACGCCGAAATCGACGCGCACAGCCACGCGTGCCCCCACTGGCATGCCTGGGGGTCGCTGGACTACGTGGCCCATGGCGTGATGCGTTTTGAGGTCGACGGGCAGCGGTTTATGTCGCCGCCGCAGTACGCGTTATGGATCCCGCCCAATACCGAGCATAGTGCCTACAATGCCCAGGCCATTGTTTACCGTTCGGTGTATCTGGACGCAGCGCATTGCCAGCACCTGCCGCCCCGGCCGGTCACGTTGGCGATCAGCGACATCCTGAAAGCCATCCTTAGCGACTTCGCCCGCCGCGATGTCAACATTCCCGAAGGCGAAGCCGACCAGCGTCTGGCCCAGGTGCTGGTCGACCAACTGAGTCAGGCGGCCGTGCATCGATGCTTTTTGCCCTACGCCAATCACCCCGGTTTGCAAGGGGTGCTGGCCGCCTTGCAGCGACAGCCGGGGGACAACCGCCCGTTGGGGCAGTGGGCCGAGCAGGCGCATGTCAGCGAACGTACGTTGGCGCGGTTGTTCGCGCGTGAGCTGGGCATGAGCTTTGGGGAGTGGCGCCAGCGCTTGCGTTTTCTGGCAGCCATCGAAGCGCTGGAGTCGTCGTCGCGCAGCGTGCAAGACATTGGTTTCGACATGGGTTACAGCACGGCGTCGGCGTTTATTGCGATGTTTCAGCGTCTGGCCTGTTGCACGCCCGAGCAGTATCGGCGCAAGGCGCGGCATGTTTAAGCGCTCATGAGGAAGCTGTAACAGAGTTTGTCTACACTGCGATGAAGTCCGCCGCGTCCGCTGCGGCCACAAGGAGAAAACTCCATGAAGATGCTGCGTGTTCCTCTGCTGCTGATGGGTGTGTTGGTGTGCTCGCAAGGGTTTGCGGCCACGGCCCAACAAAACAAAATGACCGCGTGCAACGCCGAGGCCAGTACCAAAACCCTCAAAGGCGACGCGCGTAAAGCCTTTATGAGCAGTTGCCTCAAAGCCAAGCCTGCCGGTGCGATGACTCAGCAAGAAAAAATGAAAACCTGCAATGCCACGGCCACCACCCAGGCACTCAAGGGTGATGAGCGTAAAGCGTTCATGAGCGATTGCCTGAAGAAAAAGTAGTCACTTGTCGCCCCCGCGTTCTCACTGCCCCAGGCTGCGAAGCGTTGCGAGACACCGCGTTCATTCGAGCGCGGCGCTAACCGTTCGCAGCCTTGGCCAGGGCTGATCAGAGGGCCTGCCCCGTCCTCCGTCAGTCACATTATGTAGTGATCCCCGTCGAAGGCTGGCAGACTGCCCGTCCTTTTACCCTGCTTGTTTTGAGGCTGTATGCCATCGTTTTCTCAGCGTCACATCTTGCTGGCCAGCTACATCATTATTGCGGGCGGCTTGTTGCTGGTATTTCCTTTGCGCTTGTTGCCCAGCCTGTTGGCGGGTTTGCTGGTGTACGAGCTGGTCAACATGCTTACCCCGCAACTGCAACGCCTGATCGCCGGGCGCCGTGCGCGTTGGTTGGCGGTGATGTTACTGGGCACGTTGGTGGTCAGTGTGCTGGCGCTGATTTTTGCCGGTGCCATCAGCTTTTTGCTGCACGAGGCCGAGAACCCCGGCGCCTCTTTGAACAAATTCATGGCCGTGGTCGACAAGGCCCGTGGCCAGTTGCCGCCGTTTTTAGACAGCTACCTGCCCGCCAGTGCGGCGGAGTTTCGCGTCGCCATCGGGGCGTGGATGAACAAGCACTTGAGCGACCTGCAACTGGTGGGCAAAGACGCAGCGCACATGTTCGTGACCTTGCTGATCGGCATGGTACTGGGCGCCATCATCGCCTTGCAGCGCATCCCTGATGTGAGCCGCCGCAAACCCTTGTCTGCCGCGCTGTTCGAGCGCCTGCACCTGCTGGTTCAAGCGTTTCGCAACATCGTCTTCGCGCAGATCAAAATCGCATTGCTCAATACCGTGTTTACCGGGGTCTTCCTGGCCGTGGTGCTGCCGTTGTTCGGCGTTCACTTGCCGCTGACCAAAACCCTGATCGTGCTGACCTTCCTGCTGGGCCTGTTGCCAGTGATTGGCAACCTGATCTCCAACACGCTGATCACCATTGTTGGCCTGTCGCTGTCGATTTGGGTGGCGGTGGGGGCCTTGGCCTACCTGATCGTTATCCACAAGCTGGAATACTTTTTGAACGCCAAGATTGTGGGCGGGCAGATCAGTGCCAAGTCGTGGGAATTGCTGCTGGCGATGCTGGTGTTCGAAGCCGCGTTCGGCCTGCCGGGGGTGGTGGCCGGGCCGATTTATTACGCGTATTTGAAGAGTGAGTTGAAGCAGGTGGAGTTGGTCTGATCGCCGGTCTTCACCCAGCCCTCTCCTTGCGGGAGAGGGTGGGGTGAGGGGCTATCAGCCGTAACGCTTTTTGGCTTCAATCGCCAGACCGCTGCCGATGCTGCCGAAGATGTTGCCTTCAACATGACGCGCATTGGGCAGCATGGCCGAAACGCTCTGGCGCAATGCCGGAATACCGCTCGAACCGCCCGTGAAGAACACCGTGTCCACCTGCTCCACAGCCACGCCGGCATTGCCCAGCAGTTGGGTCACGCTGTTGCGGATGCGTTCGAGCTGGTTGTCGATCGAGGCTTCGAACAGCGCGCGGCTCAGGTCAACGTTGAGCCCGGCTTCGATACGGTCCAGCGGCACGTGGCGACTGTCGTTGCGGGTCAGTTCGATTTTGGTTTCTTCGATTTCCATTGCCAGCCAGTGCCCGGCGCGCTGTTCGATCAACTTGAACAGGCGGTCGATGCCGCCGGTGTCTTCGATGTCGTAGCGCATGCTGCCCAACGCCAGTTGGGATTTTTGCGAGTACACCGAGTTGATGGTGTGCCAGGTCGCCAGGTTCATGTGGTGGCTGGTGGGCATGTACGCACCGCTCTTCATGCGGCTGCCGTAGCCGAACAGCGGCATCACGCCTTGCAGGCTCAATTGTTTGTCGAAGTCGGTCCCGCCCACGTGCACACCGCCGGTGGCCAGAATGTCGTCCTGGCGGTTGTCCATGCCGCGCCGCTCGGGTGACAGGCGCACCAGCGAGAAGTCGGAGGTACCGCCGCCGATGTCGACAATCAGCACCAGCTCTTCGCGCTCGATGGTCGACTCGTAGTCGAAAGCGGCGGCGATGGGTTCGTACTGGAAGGACACGTCCTTGAAGCCAATGGCACGGGCCACGTCGGTCAGGGTGTTTTCGGCTTCCTGGTCGGCCAGCGGGTCGTCATCGACGAAGTACACCGGGCGGCCGAGTACCACTTCTTCAAATTCACGACCGGCGGTGGCTTCAGCGCGTTTTTTCAGTTGGCCGATAAACAGCCCCAGCAGGTCTTTGAACGGCATGGCCGTGCCCAGAACACTGGTGTCGTGCTTGATCAGCTTGGAACCCAGCAGACTTTTGAGCGAGCGCATCAGGCGGCCTTCATAGCCTTCCAGGTACTCATGCAGCGCCAGACGGCCATACACCGGGCGGCGTTCTTCAATATTGAAGAACACCACCGAGGGCAGGGTGATTTTGTCGTCCTCCAGCGCAATGAGGGTTTCCACGCCTGGACGCAGCCAGCCGACGGTGGAGTTTGACGTGCCGAAGTCGATGCCGCAGGCACGTGCCGGAGAGGCGTTTTTCATGTCTGTCGTGTTCCGGTTAAAAAACGGCCGCGCAGTGTATGTCAGACGCTCACAGAATCGAAGTACGACTATTCGTTAATTCGCAGGTTTTAATCCCCTTGAAAGACTATCCTTCACCCCCAAACTTCCAGACATTGGCTTGGTGGTTGTAAGGCAATTGAGTGAAGCCCGTAGGCTGCCGATAAACTTTTGCAGCGCCGTAGCGTCGGAAGATTGAGATCGGTCAATCGACAGACTGGCTAACCCAAGCATTGTGGGTGGTCTGAGTGGCGCGATATTGATAACGGATGGTGATCCTTACATGGACTTCAAAGACTATTACAAGATTCTGGGTGTAGAACCCACGGCTGACGATAAGGCGATCAAGACCGCTTATCGCAAGCTGGCGCGCAAATATCACCCGGATGTCAGCAAAGAAAAGGACGCCGAGAGCAAATTCAAGGACGTGAACGAAGCGTATGAAGCGCTGAAAAGCGCCGATAAACGCGCCGAGTACGATGAAATTCGCAAGTACGGTCAGCACGGCCAGCCGTTCCAGGGGCCACCGGGCTGGCAAGGCCGTTCCAGTGGCGGCTTCGAAGATGCAGGCGATTTTTCGGACTTTTTCAGCTCGATCTTCGGTTCGCGCGGTAATGGCTTTGGTGGTCAATCAAGCCGCAGCGCGGGTCGTCGCGGGCAGGATGTTGAAATGGAATTACCGATTTTTCTGGAAGAAACCCTGTCGGGCGAGTCCAAGCAGATCAGCTTTCAGGTGGGCGGCACCAGCAAGACCCTGAACGTGAAGATCCCGGCCGGTGTGACCGACGGCGAACGCATTCGCCTCAAAGGCCAGGGTGGCCCGGGCATGGGCGGCGGGGCCAATGGTGATCTATACCTGATCATTCGGTTTGCACCGCATCCGAAGTTCGACGTGGAAGGCCACGATTTGGTGATTACGGTGCCTTTGGCGCCGTGGGAAGCCGCATTGGGGACCAAGGTCGCCGTGCCGACGCTGACCAGCAAGATCAACCTGACCATTCGTCCGGACAGCCAGAGCGGCCAGCGTTTGCGCATCAAGGGCCATGGTTTGATGGACAAGAAAGGTCAGCGCGGCGATTTGTATGCCCAATTGAAAGTGGTCATGCCCAAACACACTGACGAGGCGAGCAAAACCTTGTGGCAAGAGCTGGCTGACAAAGCAGCCTTTGATCCGAGAGCCCAATGGAGTAATTGATCATGAGCAGCACCCTGATCGTTCAGCTGGACATGGAAAGGTTCTGCGAGGAGGCCAATTTACCGGCCACTTACGTGATAGAGATCGTCGAACACGGAATTATCGAACCTCAGGGCCACGCACCGGAGGCGTGGCGTTTTGAAGACTATGAACTGGTCATCGCAAAGCGTGCAGCCAAGCTGCATCAAGACCTGGAGCTGGAATGGGAAGGCGTCGCCCTGGCGCTGGACTTGCTCGAAGAGGTGCAGCACCTGCGGTCTGAAAACCGCCGCCTGAAGCAGCAACTGGGGCGGTTTGTGGGCAGCAACCCCAACGCCTGACCGGCTTAAGGGGCAGCCTTGTACCTTGACAACGACTGCACAGGGTTAATGCCCTGACGTGCGGTCGCTGGCGCGCGGTATCAGGCTTTTTTCGGTAACACCACGGTAAAGGTGGTGCCTTCGGCGGCGGTTGAAGTGACTTCAATCGTGCCGCCGTGGGCATTGACCGACTCTTTGACGATGTACAGGCCAAGACCGAGGCTGGTGGATGTGCCCGGCAGGCTGACGTCTTCACTCGGGCTGCGCACCAGCGGGTCAAACAGGGTTGCCAGCGAGCCTTCATCAATGGGCGTGCCACGGTTGTGTACCGAAAGCAGAACCTGCTCGGCGCCACCGGTCAGTGTCACGGTCACCACGCGGCTGTGGCTGCCATGTTGCAGCGCATTGCCAATCAGGTTTTGCAGCAACTGATTGATCAGGCCGCGATCCCACTCACCTTGCACAGGGCCATCAATGGTTAACACCGGCTCGCAGTCCGGTTGCCCGGCGCAGGCTTCGGCCAATGCCGCGCGGCAGGCTTCGCCCAGGTCCAGGGACACCGGTTCGATCGGCAACTGGCTGCCCAGACGGCTGCGCACAAATGCCAGCAGATCGCTGACCATCGAACCCATGTGCCGCGCACCGTTCTTGATGGCGTTCACATAGTTCAGGGCATCGGCGTCGAGCTTGGCTTTACGCTCCAGCATCTCGGTGGACATGCTCACCGCTTGCAGGGGCGCGCGCAGGTCGTGCCCCAGAATGGCCAGAAAGATGTCGCGCGAGCGATTCACCTGATCGGCGTAGGCCGCGGTGGATTCGGCCAGCGCTTCATCTATGGCTTCATTGAAGCGGATCATGTCCTGAAAGTGCCCGTGCTCCGGGAATGGCAGGCTGTCGACCCACAGGCGGATGACACACGCGCGCAGGTGCCGGAATTCGGACGTCATCTGGACCAGATCGAAACCGACCGTATGGCGCAGCTCGCCATGGCTGGCGGCGGCCTCGTCCAGGCTTGGGGTTTTATCCGGGCCTTCGCCTTCAGCCTTGGCCTGTTGCTCGCTGGCCGTCTGGGCGGTGGTCATGTCACGCGAGGCCGCCAGCAAAATGGCCTTGGCATGGTCGCGCAGGGCCACGCTGTCCATGTGTTCGGCCGCAGGCGTAATGGTTTCTGCAAAGCGCTCCCACTCATCGACGATGCGATCAGCGTTTTGCACGATGAATTCGGATAGGCGCATGCCCAAATACCCTTGCTGTAAGAGCGGTAGTCAAAAAAGGTGACGCATATTAGCGCATGCGCGAGTATCGCCCTCAACTCAATATGCCGTACATCGTAATCCCCCAAGATCGCGAATCTCGCCGATAAGCTGCAGGTCAGTGCGTGCTTGCGGCCACCGGCCGTGCCTAGTGGGCGGATGGGCCTGCGGGGTAGATGAAAAGAACAATCGGCAGGGGCTATATATCGCTGCTCTTTATACAAAAGCTCGCTCGTTCAGGTTCGATTTAACGCAACGTTTTGCGTTATTTAAAGGACGGCAATCGGGTTTAGATGTGGGAGGACTGACACAGAGAAAAGAGTTTTATATGAATAAAGAGCCTTCCGCGCCTGACACCTTTCATCCTCAGGCCTTGCTGCACATGGATGAAACTTCCGAAGCCGTCAAACAAAACATGCCGCTCTGGCTGTTACAGGCTGATGACGATACCCGACAAAAAGTCATTCAGGCGTTCATCACGACGCATGCCCTCGAACAGCAACTCGCCGCGCATCTTTCTCACGTGGTTGCCCCTACCGACTTTGCCAAGCGCTTGCTGAACCCGGCGCTTTCAGCCAGATGGGGGCGAGAGGTGGACAGCGAGCGCAATATATTTGTCAATGTGCAGCGCTTTTCCTTTAACCCGTTGGGAGATGCGATCAGAGAGCCGCTGGATATTGTCTTGCCCACAAAATGGCGACCGATTACCTCCATGACGCATTTGACGTTATTGGAAGCGGCCATGCAGAACTTCTCACGGGAAGAAGTTGAGCAGGACTTTAACGGCGTAGCCTTTATTCTGGAACACAGTGGGAGTGCCAAGCGCACAGGGTTAAATCCACAGCACTTTGCTCAGTTATGCCGAACATTAAATGTGGGCGGCCAGTATCAAACGTACTTGAAAACTCTTTTTTATCCTTATGAACGCATCGACCGTTTTCAAACGGACCTTTCCGGATACGGTATTTATTCGGACTTTATAACCCATGCAAAAAACCAACTTGAATTACTCAGTCATCAGGCCTGTTTGACGCATGCGATTGGCGTAACGGCCTACCAGATGCTCTTGCAGTGGGTCAGGGGGGAGCCGCAGCCGCGTTGGGGCAGGCGCACGGTGCGGGTGTCTCACATGAAGATGCTCAGCGTTAAACATGACGGGGTGGGGCAAGCCGGGTGCCCGTTACACGGGGTCCTGGTGTTCATGGCCACGCCCGAGAACGCGGACAATCCACTGCCTTGCCTTGTGTATACCCCGCACGATCAGGAACGCCCCTTGTATGAATACGCGTCGCTGCAACGTTTCAATGACCTTTACGCCGTGCGCTTACGTGAAGAGGGGGCTAAAGCGGCATTGATAAAAACCGTGAAACAGCGTTATCAAACGGAATTTACCAAACAACTTGATCATGCACTGCGCGTCAAAGGTAAAACGACGTCGCTGGTATCAGTAGAGTCTTGGCGGCCTCGTCCTGATTTACAGATTCAGTTGTCGGACTCGGGTCACACGCCGTTTGTGACGCTCTATACACAATTTATTGACTCTGTTTTGAGCAATGCGCGCTTTGTGATGGTGCCAACCCAAGAACAGGACACCTCCCTCCTCACCCCGTTGACTGCCTTGTTTGAAGCCGCCCTGCCTTTTTTGAATCTGGCGGCTTTTTTTGTGCCCCTCGTTGGTGAGCTTTTGCTGTTTTCCACCGGCGTGCAGTTACTGTCACAGATTTATGTCGGGGTCGAGGATTGGTCCCATGGCGAGGTGAAGCAGGCGTTCGCGCACTTTGAGTCTGTGGCGCAAAACCTGATCGTCTTGCTCGTAGGGGCCCGTGCGACCATCGCGTGGTCTTCCTTCAACCCTGAAATTGCCTACCCCTCGTTGATCGAAACCCTTCGCCGGGTGAATACCGCGGCAGATGAAACACGTTTGATGAAAGTCGATCTCGCGCCGTTTATCAGCGACGTTCAGTTGCCCGAGCATCTTCAGCCGGACAACGACGGGATTTACCACACCCAAGACCGCGCGTTCGTCCACATCAAAGGCCAGCCGTACGAGATTAAACATGACGAGGCCAGTCAGCACTGGCGCGTGCAGCATCCCAAGCGTCAGGGCGCCTACGCTCCGGTTGTTGAACACAATGCCCATGGGAGCTGGTTTCTGGGCGTCGAGCGTGCCGGTGAATGGGACAAGGTGGAGTCGTTGCACCGGGCATCCCCTCATAAGTCGGCATTGAGTGAGTCAGAGGTGGAGCGCGTGCTGAATATCGTGGGTGCGCAAGAGGACGCCCTGCGCTGGAGCCATGCCAATCGTGAGCCGCCCCCGGCGCTGGTGCTCGATACCCTCAAACGCTGGAAGCTGGTCGATGACGTTGAGCGTCTGGTTGACCGGTTGCAGGCGTCTGAGTCGGTGCGATGGAGCGACAATCGCCACCTTGTGCGTTTGCTGGAGCGAATGCCCGGATGGCCAGAAGGCACCTGGGTCCAGATTGTGGGGGCTGACGGGCACATTATTTTGGATGTGGCGCTGGCAGGAGAATGGCGCACGCCCGTGCGCGTGAACATGACCGACGTGCAGCAGCGGGGTTTACTGACCGCGTTGACGGCGGCCATGGACGATGCCTTGGCTGCGTCATTTCTTGGGGCTGACGCAATCACCCCCCAACAGCGTGCAGACGCGTTGGTCAACAAGGTCGCTGCGTTCGCGATGACCCAAAAAAAGACCCTGTTCAGCGAGGCGTACACGGCAAGCGAAGTGTTTACCGACGGCCCTATGCAAACCCTTCATAGGCACAACCCTGCGCTGCCTGCCAGTGTTGTGAGCGAAGTGCTGCGACACGCCAGCGTCAGTGAGGTCCGCTCGTTGAACAGCCTCAAGAAGGTTCCGTTGCGACTGGCCCAAGAGTTGCGGCTCTATAGCCATGCCTTGAAAGTCACGCGTGCGCTGGAAGGGTGTTATCTCGATGTTGAAGACCCCGCCCCAAGCCTTCGATTGATCGGTGCGTTTTTTTTGAAAACGGCTCAGGGCAAACAGTATGTGAGTGCAGAGCAAGAACCTTTGCTGCGCAGCGCCCAAGACGGGACGCTTTTGAACAGCGCGCAAACCCTGCGCGCTCTGGCGCTTGTGAAAAGTGATCCGTTGCTGCGTGATCAATTGGTTGCCTATGCCCATGGCCACCTTGACGAAACCCGCCTTGCACTGGGGTTGCAGCCCATCAAGCCCTGGTTCAAATCGCCCATGCAACTGGCGCGTGGGCGCGTGGGGTATCCCTTGAGTGGCAGAGGCTCGCAAGCCGGGCGCAGTGCGTTTCAGATCCGTCGCGTAAAAAGCCTCTACCCGCAATACACGCACACCCAGTGCGAGGCATTCATTCGCGCACTGGAAAAACTCAAGGCCAATCCTGAGGCTGAGCTTGTACGCCGGGAACTGGAGTACGAAGCGCTGCAGGATGCTCTGCGCAGTTGGCTTGCCCAGCCGCTGCCGGAGTATTCCATGGCTGCCCGCCGAGACGTCTCGCCGCTCACCATCAAGCGGGCAGCGAGTCACGTTATCGGTCGGGCGTGGCGGCGCGAGACCCGGCTGGAAGATGACGTCGGCAACCTGCATGAGTACGTGGAGGATGCAGACCTGTCTGCGCAGGATCTGCCTGATGCACGGCGCTATGTGCTGGACCTCAGCGGCATGCCCGTCGGTGACTTGCCGACGCTGCCGGGCAGTTTTCGCCATATATCGGTGCTGATCATGGATGACATGGCGTTGAACGAAGTGCCTGAGGGTTTTCTGGAATGTTTCCCTGACCTGCGGTGGTTGTCGATGGAAAACAACCGCCTCACCACGTTGCCGCGGGCGCTGACGCAGATGAAAGGTTTGTTGAAGCTCAATCTTGCTCACAATGAAATAGCCCTGACTCCTGAAACTGTCGGCACGCTGGCGGGGCTGACGGCCCTCAGAGAGTTGAATCTGGGCAACAACCCTTTGGGCCAAACGCTGGAGGTCACTGGCATGCAGCGTTTACGCCATATTGACTTGCGGCATACCGGAACTACCCATTGGCCATCAGGCGTTGAGACATTGAATGACGTCGCTTATCTGGACTTGCGTGAAAACAACATCACTCAAATTCCCGATGCGGTTTTCAATGCCCAGGAGCGCCTGAATGCGGTGACCTATGTGCATGACAACCCGCTCACACCGGTCAGTGAGCAACGGCTGGATTCATACGCAGAGCGGACCGGGATTAACATGGGCTACGTCTCCGCGCGGGGGCACAGCTTTCTGACCGACCCGAGCAGCTATAGCTGGTTTTTGGGTGGGCCCGAGGCGTTGGCGGCCAAAAAACTGGAGATCTGGCAAAACCTGGAGCAGGACCCGCAGACCCAAGACTTACGACGGGTGCTCATGGGCCTGACAGCCACCCCGGCCTACGCCAATGAAAGCACGCGTGACTCATTGATCGAACGGGTTGGCACAATGCTACTGGCCTTGGGTGACGACACCGAGCTGCGAGAAAGCCTCATGCTCAGGGCCGGTCATGGTTCGACATGCGGGGATGGGCTGGCGTTGATTTTCAGTGACCTGGAAGTGCTCACCCTGGTGGCAAAGGCCAAGGAGCCGGTGGGAGAGGAAGAGTGCGAGCTTAAATTGCTGCGTTTGGCGCGCAGCTTGTATCGTCTGGATCAAGTTGAAGTGATCGCACGGCATTTGATGCAAGAGCGATATGCCCGTGGGCGCGATGAGCAACTTGGCGAGCTCAATGAACTGGACGAAGTGGAGTTCCGGCTGGCGTTTCGTATCGCGTTGGCGGGGCCGCTGGAGCTGCCGGCTCAACCGCAGGCGATGGAATACGAGCACTTGGCGGATGTGTCGCAAATGGTGATTGAGGGGGTGCGGTATCGGGTGCTGGCCAATGAACGCTCCACCCACAATTTGTTCGACTCAATTTGTGAGCGGGAATTTTGGGTGGATTTCTTGAAGAAAAAATATGCGCACCAGTTCGCGGCCATCCTGGAAAAGCATATGGCCCTCACCCACGAGGTTGAAGTCGGGGCGCATGCCTCCTCGGACGAGACTTATAAACAATCGCTGGAGAAGATCAGTGAAGATTACAAAGCCGCCTGTAAGGCATGGGTTCAGCGATTGACCCACTGGGAAATGACGGTGCATCCGTTTTAACCACGACCCTCACGCCAGCGTGTGCTTGTGTGAGGGCGTACCGGTCAAAACAGAAAGTAGCGCTGAGCCATCGGCAACACGTCGGCCGGTTCGCACCACAGCAACACGCCGTCCGCCTTGACCTGATAAGTCTGCGGGTCGACTTCAATGTTGGGCAGGTAGCCGTTGTGGATCAGGTCGGTTTTTTGCACGTCGCGGCAACCTTTGACCACAGCAATGTGCTTTTTCAAGCCCAGGGCCTCAGGCACGCCCGCGTCGGCGGCGGCCTGGCTGATAAAGGTCAGGCAGGTGGCATGGCGCGAGCCGCCGTAGCTGGCGAACATGGGCCGATAGTGAACCGGCTGTGGCGTCGGAATAGAAGCATTGGCGTCGCCCATCAGGCTCGACGCAATCGCGCCGCCTTTGAGAATCAGCGTCGGCTTGACCCCGAAAAACGCCGGGCGCCACAACACCAGGTCGGCCCATTTACCGACTTCTATTGATCCCACTTCATGGCTGATGCCGTGCGTAATAGCCGGGTTGATGGTGTATTTGGCGATGTAGCGTTTGGCGCGAAAGTTGTCGTTGCCAATCGCGTCTTCCGGCAACGGGCCGCGTTGTTGCTTCATCTTGTCGGCGGTCTGCCAGGTGCGGGTGATGACCTCGCCCACGCGGCCCATGGCCTGACTGTCGGAACTGATCATCGAGAATGCCCCGAGGTCATGCAAGATGTCTTCGGCGGCAATGGTCTCGCGGCGGATGCGGCTTTCCGCGAAGGCCACGTCCTCGGCGATGCTCGGGTCCAGGTGATGGCAGACCATCAGCATGTCGAGGTGTTCGTCGATGGTGTTGCGGGTGAAAGGCCGGGTCGGGTTGGTGGAGCTGGGCAGTACATGGGTCAGGCCGCAGGCCTTGATGATGTCCGGTGCGTGCCCGCCGCCCGCGCCTTCGGTGTGATAGGTGTGAATGGTGCGGCCCTTGAAGGCGGCGAGGGTGGTTTCGACAAAGCCGGACTCGTTCAAGGTGTCGCTGTGGATCGCCACTTGCACATCGTATTGGTCGGCCACATTCAGGCAGTTATCGATGGACGCAGGGGTGGTGCCCCAGTCTTCATGCAGCTTGAGGCCGATGGCGCCCGCTTCGACTTGCTCGATCAGCGGTTGCGGCAAACTCGCGTTGCCCTTGCCGGTAAACCCCATATTCATCGGGAACGCGTCAGCCGCTTGCAGCATGCGCGCCATGTGCCACGGGCCCGGGGTGCAGGTGGTGGCGTTGCTGCCGGTGGCCGGGCCGGTGCCGCCGCCGATCAGGGTGGTCACGCCGCTGTTGAGCGCTTCTTCGATCTGCTGCGGGCAGATGAAGTGAATGTGGGTGTCGATGCCGCCTGCGGTGAGGATCATGCCCTCGCCAGCAATCACTTCGGTGCTGGCGCCAATGGCGATGGTGACATCGGGCTGCACGTCCGGGTTGCCCGCCTTGCCGATGGCGTGGATCCGGCCGTTCTTCAGGCCCACGTCGGCTTTGACGATGCCCCAGTGGTCGATGATCAGCGCGTTGGTGATCACGGTGTCCGCCACTTCGGCCGCCAGCAACTGGCTTTGACCCATGCCGTCGCGGATCACCTTGCCGCCGCCGAACTTCACTTCTTCCCCGTAGGTGGTGAAATCCTGCTCGACCTCAATCCACAGCTCGGTGTCGGCCAGACGAACCTTGTCACCCACAGTCGGGCCGAACATGTCGGCATAGGCGTGGCGGGATATTTTCATGGTGGTTTCCTGAGCGTTAAGTCAAAACCCGTCGCTGCCCGAGGCTGCGACAGAGCGTTCACGTGAACATGTCGCTGTCAGTCCAGATCGCCCATGACGCGACCGGCAAAGCCAAACACCCGGCGCAGGCCCGCCAGCTCGACCAGTTCCACGTCGCGGGTCTGGCCCGGCTCAAAACGTACGGCGGTGCCCGCCGGGATGTTCAGGCGCATGCCACGGCTTTCGCCGCGCTCGAACATCAGCGCGTCGTTGGTTTCAAAAAAGTGGTAGTGCGAACCGACTTGAATGGGCCGGTCACCCCGATTGGACACGCTCAGGGTGTGCGTGCGCCGCCCCGCGTTCAGCTCGATCTCGCCCGCCTCAATGCAATATTGGCCCGGAATCATTGCGGTTCACTCAAGGTTTTGAAGTAGATGGCGGTCGGGCTGTAGTGGCCGTCGGGGCTGCGGCAGTAGTTGGGCAATTCACCGACACGGGTATAGCCCAGGGCGCTGTAGAAGTTTTCGGCGGGCGATCCGGCCTCGGTGTCGAGGTGCAGCAAGCCGCGTTTGTGCTGACGCGCGCCGTGCTCCAGTGCCTGAATCAGCACCTGGCCCAGCCCACGGCGGCGCGCTTCGTTGAGTACCAGCAGCTTCTGCACTTCGGCGCGGTTCAGGCCATTGGCCTTCTGGCACAGCGCCAACTGCACGCTGGCCAGCACCCGTTGATCTTCGACCAAGACCCACAGCAACAGGCTGCCGTGTTCCAGTTGGCTCAGCACCTCGCAGAAGTAAGCGCTGGCCTGCGGCACGTCCAGATCGTCCATGAACCCGACCGATGCGCCGTGGTGCACGGCATCGACCAACAGGGCGATCAGCCCTTCACGGTAGTCATTGAAGGTGTGCGGGGTGACTTGTAACACCTGCTCGTGGCTCATTGGCCGTGCTCCTGCGGGGGAAGGGCGCCGGGGTTGATCATTAGCTGCATGAAGGTCAGGTCCAGCCAGCGGCCGAATTTGATCCCCACTTGCGGCAGGCGGCCGCTGGTCACGAAACCGAGTTGTTTGTGCACGTGAATCGACGCGGCGTTGGCGCTTTCAATGGCGGCGACCATCACGTGTTTGCCGCAGCCGCGGGCGCGTTCGATCAGGGCGGCGAGCAATTGCGGGCCCAGGCGTTTACCGCGCTGATCGGGGTGTACGTACACCGAGTGCTCGACCGTATGGCGAAACCCTTCAAACGGGCGCCAGTCGCCAAACGAGGCGTAGCCCAAGGGCACGTTGGCGTCGTCCACAATCACCAGAACGGGATAACCCTGCTGTTGCCGGGCTTTGAACCATTGTTCGCGGTTGGGCAGGTCGACGGTCTGCTCGTTCCAGATGGCGAGGGTATTCAGCACGGCATCGTTGTAAATATCGCGAATCGCCGGCAAGTCAGCCGGGACGGCATCACGAATAACGTAAGACATGACGCGGCCTCAGGCGATGGGTTGATGGACAGTGACCAGCTTGGTGCCGTCCGGGAAGGTCGCTTCGACCTGAATGTCGGGGATCATTTCCGGGATGCCTTCCATGACCTGTTCGCGTGTCAGCAGGGTGGTGCCTTCATGCATCAGCTGGGCCACCGTTTTGCCGTCGCGTGCGCCTTCCAGCAAGGCGGCCGAGATGAAGGCGATGGTTTCCGGGTAATTGAGTTTCACGCCGCGCGCCAACCTTCGTTCAGCCAGCAGGCCAGCGGTGAAGATCATCATCTTGTCTTTTTCGCGGGGGGTCAGGTCCATGTCAGGGTCCGTGTTCGGCAGTTAAAAAGTAGCGGAGCGTTTGCTCTGTCCGTAACAACTGTAACGGTGCATCAGGTACTCCAGATTCTCGGCGCAAGGGCTTCACGGCCCAGCAACGCGGGACGCAGCAGTCGCCACAGATCAATCAGCCAGCCGCGTGCCTGGAAGGCTTCGCCCGCCAGGCAGCGGGCTACCAGCAGGCCCGGCAGTTGGGTCAGGTCGCCGCGTACCGGGTGAGGCAATGAGCGACAGGCGTCGAGCAATTCGGGGCTGACGTCTCCGGTCACCAGCAGCGTCGCAAACACCGGGTTGCCGTCCAGCCCGATGGGCGAGTCCAGCAGACCGTCGCCGCCTACAATGCGCTGGCGCTCATGCCAGAGCAACTGGCCATCGCGGCGAATATCCAGGTGCGACTGGAAGTGCCCGCGCTCGAACCGTTCGCCGCTGGCCTGCCTGCCCAGCGCAATCATGTCCCAGTAAAACAGCCGCGCATCGCCTTGCAGCTCGATGCGGGTGCTCAGTTCGGCCTGGGCCGAGCTGAAGATGATGGTTTCCTGGGGCAACCATTCCAGCGTGGCCCCCGCTGCGACCGTTAACTCAATGCGTTGATAGGCCGGGCCTGCCGCGCGATACCACTTGGCCGCGCCGGGGCTGGTCAGTTGCGCCCAGGCATCTGGGCCGACGCTGGCGCGAATGTCGAGCTGATCGCCACCGGCAATGCCGCCGGGCGGGTGCACGATGATGTGTTGGCACACCTGCGGCCCTTCGGCGTACAGGTGTTTTTGCACGCGCAAGGGGCCGCAGTGACGGCGCAGGGTGGGGCGCGTGCTGTCGCCAAAACGCCCATAGCCCAGCTCCAGCTCGGCGAGCCAGTGGGGGGTGAACAGGGCGGTATTGGCGGGTAGATTCATGGGGGCTCAGCCAGGTAGCAAAGAGTTACAGATTAAATCGTCACGAGGCCACGCACACCGTCTGTTTGCATATTTTCACCGCGGCCTTGCTGAATGATTTCGCCCCGTGACATCACCAGGTATTGATCGGCCAGTTCTTCGGCAAAATCGTAAAACTGTTCCACCAGCAAAATCGCCATATCCCCGCGTGCGGCCAGTTGCTTGATGACCGCGCCGATTTCCTTGATGACCGAGGGCTGGATGCCTTCGGTGGGTTCGTCGAGGATCAACAACCGTGGGCGGCTGGCCAGTGCGCGGCCAATCGCCAGCTGTTGTTGCTGGCCCCCGGACAAGTCGCCGCCGCGTCGATGCTTCATCTCCAGTAGCACTGGAAACAGTTCGTAAATGAACGCCGGTACGGCTTTGGCCTCGGCGCCGGGGAAACGCGACAGGCCCATCAACAGGTTTTCTTCCACCGTCAGGCGCCCGAAGATCTCCCGGCCCTGAGGCACGTAGGCAATCCCGGCATGCACCCGTTGGTGAGGTTTGAGCGAGGTGATGGTCTGGCCTTCCCATTGCACGTCGCCTTCCTTGACGGGCAGCAAGCCCATCAGGCACTTGAGCAGGGTGGTTTTGCCGACGCCGTTTCGGCCCAGCAGGCACGTGACCTCACCGACGCTGACGGCAAACGACAGCCCGCGCAGGATGTGGCTGCCGCCGTAGAACTGATGCAGTTTTTCAACCTTCAACATGTGTGTCCCCTTTTGACGGCGCCGCTGCGGGCCCGATGACTCAACGACCCAGATACACCTCAATCACGCGTTCATCGGCTTGCACGTGTTCCAGCGACCCCTCGGCCAGCACGCTGCCCTGATGCAACACGGTGACGTGGTCGGCAATCGAGCCCACGAAGCCCATGTCGTGTTCCACGACCATCAGCGAATGCTTGCCCGCCAGGCTTTTGAACAGCTCGGCGGTGAACTCGGTTTCAGCGTCGGTCATGCCGGCCACCGGCTCGTCCAGTAGCAATAACGCCGGGTCTTGCACCAGCAACATGCCGATTTCCAGAAACTGCTTTTGCCCGTGGGACAGCAGCCCGGCCGGGCGATGCGGCGCGTGGGCGAGGCGCAGGGTGTGCAGGACCTCGTCGATGCGATCTTTTTGTTCGCCCGTCAGTGTGGCGCGCAAGCTGGCCCACACCGACTTGTCGGTTTTTTGCGCCAGCTCCAGGTTCTCGAACACGCTCAGCGCCTCGAAAACCGTGGGTTTCTGGAACTTGCGGCCAATTCCCGACTGGGCGATCTGCACTTCGCTCATCTGCCGCAGGTCGAGGGTTTCACCAAACCAGGCCTGACCTTCCGTGGGGCGCGTCTTGCCGGTAATGACGTCCATCATCGTGGTCTTGCCTGCGCCGTTAGGGCCGATGATGCAGCGCAACTCACCGACGCCGATGTACAGGTTCAGGTTGTTAAGGGCCTTGAAGCCATCAAAGCTGACGCTGATGCCTTCCAGTGTCAGGATTGTGCCGTGGCGGGTATTGAGCCCCGAGCCAGCGGCCTGCCCCAGACCGATGGCATCGCGGCTGCTGCCCTGATCCTTGTTGGGTTCGAGCATGGGTTCGAGCAACACATTTCTCATTGATCACCCCTTTTGTGCCACAGCCCGATGACGCCCTTGGGCAGGTACAGCGTGACGACGATAAACAGCGCGCCGAGGAAAAACAGCCAGTATTCGGGGAAGGCCACGGTGAACCAGCTTTTCATGCCGTTGACCACGCCCGCGCCCAGCAGCGGGCCAATCAGCGTGCCGCGCCCGCCCAGCGCCACCCACACCGCCGCTTCAATGGAGTTGGTGGGCGACATTTCGCCGGGGTTGATGATCCCCACTTGCGGTACATACAGCGCGCCAGCCAGGCCACACAGCACCGCGCTCAACACCCATACGAACAGCTTGAAACCGCGCGGGTCGTAGCCGCAGAACATCAGGCGGTTTTCGGCATCGCGCACGGCGGTCAGCACGCGCCCGAACTTGCTGCGTGCCAGGCGCCAGCCGAGGAACAGGCTGCTGACCAACAGCACCACGGTGGCGAAAAACAACGCTGCGCGGGTCGCGGGCTCGGTGATGCCGAAGCCCATGATTGTTCGAAAGTGAGTGAAGCCGTTGTTGCCGCCAAAGCCGGTCTCGTTGCGAAAAAACAGCAGCATCCCGGCGAAGGTCAGGGCTTGGGTCATGATCGAGAAGTACACGCCCTTGATCCGTGAGCGGAAAGCAAAGAACCCGAACACCAGCGCCAGCAAGCCCGGCGCCAGCACCACCAGGCACATGGCCCACCAGAAGTGTTCGGTGCCCACCCAGTACCACGGCAGCTCGGTCCATGACAGGAAGGTCATGAAAGCCGGCAGCTCATCGCCCGACGCCTGACGCATCAGGTACATGCCCATGGCGTAGCCGCCGAGCGCGAAGAACAGGCCGTGGCCCAAAGACAGCATGCCCGCGTAGCCCCACACCAGATCCAGTGCCAGGGCGACGATGGCGTAACACAGGATTTTGCCGACCAGCGTCAAGGTATACGCCGACACGTGCAGCGGGCTTTCGGCAGGCAGCAACGACAGCGCCGGCAACGCCAGCAGGACCACTAGTGCGACCGCGCCGAGCAGCGCCGTAGCAGTCGGTCCGGCTTTTTGTGTTGCGGTGATTAGTAATGGCTGGTTCATCAGTCGATCACCCGTCCTTTAAGCGCGAAAAGGCCTTGCGGGCGTTTCTGAATGAACAGAATGATCAGCCCCAGGATAAGGATTTTGCCGAGCACCGCACCGATCTGCGGTTCCAGGATTTTGTTCGCGATGCCCAGTCCCAATGCCGCGTACACCGTGCCCGCCAATTGCCCGACACCGCCCAGCACCACCACCAGAAACGAATCGATGATGTAGCCCTGGCCCAGATCGGGGCCGACATTGCCGATCTGGCTCAGGGCCACGCCGCCCAGCCCGGCAATGCCCGAGCCGAGGCCGAAGGCGAGCATGTCCACGCGCCCGGTGGGCACGCCACAGCAGGCGGCCATGGTGCGGTTTTGGGTGACGGCGCGGACGTTGAGACCCAGACGGGTTTTGTTCAGCAACAGCCAGGTGAGCCACACCACCGCCAGCGCGAAGACGATGATGACCAGCCGGTTGTACGGCAGCACCAGGTTGGGCAATACCTGAACGCCGCCCGACAGCCACGCCGGGTTGGCCACTTCGACGTTCTGCGCGCCAAACAGCAGACGCACCAGTTGAATCAGGATCAGGCTGATGCCCCAAGTCGCGAGCAGGGTTTCCAGCGGTCGCCCGTAGAGGTGACGAATGATCGTGCGCTCCAGCACCATGCCCACCCCGGCCGTGACGAAAAACGCCACGGGCAGCGCCAGCAGTGGGTAGAACTCGATGGCGGCGGGTGCAAACCGCTGGACCAGCACCTGCACGCAGTACGTGGCGTAAGCGCCGAGCATCAGCATTTCGCCGTGGGCCATGTTGATCACGCCCAACAGACCGAACGTGATCGCCAGACCGAGGGCCGCCAGCAGCAGGATCGAGCCCAGTGACAGGCCGCTGAACGCCTGGCCCAGCAGTTCGCCGATCAGCAGCTTGCGCTTGACTTGCGCCAGGCTGGTTTCGGCGGCGGTGCGTACCCCGGCATCGGTTTCGACGTCCGGTAGCAGCAAGGTTTCAAGCCGGGTACGAGCCAACGGTTCGCCGGTTTCGCCCAGCAGGCGCACCGCCGCCAGCCGCACAGCGGGGTCGGCGTCCACCAGTTGCAGGTTGGCCAATGCAAGGCTCAGGGCGACGCGTACACCCTCATCGGTTTCGAGGGTCAGGCGACGATTGAGCAGCGCGAGCTGGGCGGGGCGGGCCGTTTTTTGCAACTGTTGCGCGGCGCTCAGGCGCTGTGCGGGATCCGCCGCCAGCAGTTGATGGCTGGCCAGTGCGGTCTCGATCAAGCTGCGTAGGCGGTTGTTCAAGCGCACGGTTTTGGGCTGGCCATCGACGATCAACTGGCCGTTCTGTAACCCGCTGAGCAGTGTGGTTCGCGCAGGCTCGGGTTGGGCGGCCCAGCCCTCCAGCAACGCGACCTGTGTGGGCAGGCTGGCGGCGGCAAAGTCGCTGGCGTCATCGGCCTGCGCACCCAACGGCACGAGCAGCAGGCAGGCAACGATAAAGCGGTAAAAGGCAGTGGGCATCGTGTGCGTCCCTGTAAGCGCGGCGTCCTCTCCCTCCCCGAAGGTCGAGGGGAAGAGGGGCCTTTGACGGTGTTATTGACCTTTCACCGGGTGATCCGGTTTTTTGTCGTTGCCCGGGATATACGGGCTCCACGGCTGGGCACGGATCGGGCCGTCGGTTTGCCACACCACGCTGAACTGCCCGTCCGGCTGGATTTCACCGATCATCACCGGCTTGTGCAGGTGATGGTTGGTGGCGTCCATGGTCAGGGTGTAACCCGAAGGCGCGGCAAAGGTTTGCCCGGCCAGCGCTTCGCGGACCTTGTCCACGTCGGTGGACTTGGCTTTTTCCGCGGCCTGCGCCCACAAGTGGATACCGACGTAGGTGGCCTCCATCGGGTCGTTGGTCACGGCTTTGTCGGCGCCCGGCAGATTGTGTTGTTTGGCGTAAGCCTTCCAGTCGGCCACGAATGTCTGGTTGGCCGGGTTTTCCACCGACTGGAAGTAGTTCCACGCTGCCAGGTTGCCTACCAGCGGTTTGGTGTCGATGCCGCGCAGTTCTTCTTCGCCTACCGAAAACGCAATTACCGGCACGTCGGTGGCTTTAATGCCCTGGTTGGCCAGCTCTTTATAGAACGGCACGTTGGAGTCACCGTTGACGGTTGAAATCACCGCCGTCTTGCCCCCGGCCGAGAACTTTTTGATGTTGGACACGATGGTCTGGTAGTCGCTGTGGCCGAACGGGGTGTAGACCTCGTCGATGTCTTTATCCGCCACGCCTTTGGTGTGCAGGAAGGCACGCAAGATTTTGTTGGTGGTGCGCGGGTACACGTAGTCGGTGCCCAGCAGTACGAAGCGTTTGGCGCTGCCGCCGTCTTCGCTCATCAGGTACTCGACGGCCGGGATGGCTTGCTGGTTAGGCGCGGCGCCGGTGTAGAACACGTTGGGCGACATTTCTTCGCCTTCGTATTGCACCGGGTAGAACAGCAAACCGTTGAGTTCTTCAAACACGGGCAATACCGATTTGCGCGACACCGAGGTCCAGCAGCCGAACACCACGGCGACCTTGTCTTGGGTCAGCAACTGGCGCCCCTTCTCGGCAAACAGCGGCCAGTTCGAGGCGGGGTCGACCACGACGGCTTCAAGCTGCTTGCCGTTCACGCCGCCCTTGGCATTGATCTCATCAATGGTCATCAGCGCCATGTCTTTGAGCGACGTTTCGGAGATCGCCATGGTGCCGGACAGCGAGTGCAGAATGCCGACCTTGATGGTCTCGGCTGCCTGCACCGTCCAGGTCATGCCCATGGCCACGATGGAGGCTGTGAGGGTGAAAGCTTTGATCAGGCTGCGACGCTGCATGGTGCGATCTCCAAAATTCTGATGGTTGGCGAGCCAATACCTGCACTGCCAAGGGCTTTAGCAAGGGCTGTGCCGGATTGGGCAAAGGCTCTGAATCAGGAGGTTGCAGACTGTGTGCGCGATTTAATGCACCACCAAAGCGCTTGTGCAGGCGCTGCGTGCACGCGAATGCGCCGCCTTGGTGCTTGGCGTGAACACCCATGAGCGGTGTGCCGGTCTGTGCACAACGGCTCGATTGAAGGGGCGCGGTGTTTAAGTAATTAAATATGACCCTGCACACACACCACTCTCGATGATGGTAAGGCGCGACTGGGTTGCGCTTCATTATTTGAATCAGGAGAGTGAAAGTGAGCCAATTTATCCACGAGCGTGTGGAGCGGGAAACGTTCGCAAGAACGGTTCCGCTGCCCGCCTTAAGTCCGGCGTTTGCCTACGCCGATGATGCTGCCCGGTACGCCCATGAAATGATTGGAGATCGACGTGAGGGTGAGTATGGAGGGGTCATCTTGCAGCGGCCCGACGGGCAGTTTTTGGCAACCTTGCCGGTCAAGGGCCAGAGCCGGATGTTCGAGCATGAGCTTGTATTGTCGACAGATGCGGAGAATAACTTTTTGCACCCTCCCGGTTACATCTGTCATGCCTTTTATCATTCCCATCCGAACAGTTTCGATGAGATAAAACGGTACTTTCCGTCCTGGTCAAAAGAGTCTGTGCAGACCTCGATGAATTTTTGGTCACCGCCCGATGTGGTGTTCACGGTGGGCATGCGCGGGTTTGCGAGCGTTGGCTATTTATCAGGGCTCAATGGCTCGCTGATCAAATATGTGCCCAGCGGCTCTGAGCAAGAGGCGGTTTTGGTGCAGAGCTACCAGAAGGGGGTTGTCAGAACCAAACAGTTGCTCAGTTACGTGCTTGAGCTGGCAGCGGTTGGCGAACTCAGCGTTATTCAAACCAATGAGATCTGGGGGTGGAAAGTCGGAAGGATCGGCGCTGATTTCAAGCTCTATGATTCAACGGCAATGGTCCAGGCGTCGGGCAAGCGGGTGCAGCAACCTGCCTTCAGTCCGGCCTTTTCAACCTTGCTGGACGCCGTGAAATTCACCCGACTGCGCCAGTACCAGCAGCCGGACCAGCAATATGGCTTCATCCTGAAATATCGCAACAAAGAGCACTACATTGCGAGCGAACCGGTGTTGGGCAGTGACACCCCGTTTGCCCCCGGCGGTGTGTTCAAGGTCAATGCCGCAGGCGCCATTGTGATCCCGAATGATCTGGATGTTGTGGCGTTGTACGGCTGCGACAGCCTGTATCACGACCCTGATCAGGTGCCGGCGGAGCAGCGCCAGGTGTACAAGCACTTCATCGATCCCGATGCGATGGCTCAGGCCATTCGAATGTCTCTGGTGTTGCGTTTTGACCGGGCCGTACCGCCTTTTCCCCTCTACATCACCGTGCGTGACGGTGCGTTGCTGGAGTATCAACCTTCCAGCAACCTGGCCGAAGTGCCTTATACGCGTGTACTGAGCATGGCAGATGGCGGCGGCCTGGAAATCACACGTGATGTGCTTGAGGAGCATGTGACCCCGACGGCGTATATCCGTGGACTGGCTCAAATGGGCACGTTGAAGGTGTTGTACCACAGCGATCTGTGGGGGCTGCCGGGTGAGGTCAAAGCACACTGGACGCCCTACGCGCGTTTACAACGTAGAGCCCTGAGCCCTTCTTTTGTGACCCTTGACGATGCGGCCCGTTATGTTCACGGCAAAATTAAACAATCGCCGAAAGTTGATCGCATCTTTGGTGGCCTTATTTTTCAACGCCTCGATAAGCGCTTTGTGGCGACCGAGCCACTGGCGGGTCGCAATGAAACCTTTGATCCTGACGGCGTCATACCCGGTGAGCGTCTGGACCTGACCCCAACGGGTGGCAGTGTTGTCGCGACCTACCAGTCCCATCGGGCGCAAGCGTCGATGTTGTCCCCGCCGGGTGTCGAGCAGCAGCTGTATGCCAATATGTTTGAGCCCCATGAGGTGTATACCGCCATCAAGGACCGGGATTGGGCCGCGGTGCGCTTCCTGTCTACGCCCGATGGCGCGTTGATCAAATACGTGCCCAGTGGTTCCGAGCGTGAAAAGAAATTCATTGCTCGGGTGGCGCCACCGGTTGCGCACCCGCAGCACGTGCGTCACAACACGTTGCAGCTCAAGATACGCAGCAACGCGCTCAAACCAAGCGACTATGTGGCGCAAATCGTACGAACGGGTGATCTGTTTGTTGTGCAAGGCAGTCCTTTGTGGGGTAGCCCCGGCAAGGTCACGACAGACTGGAAGCCCGAGGCCGCGCCGACGCAGGTTCAACTAAAAACCCTGCTGCCTGCCTTGAGTCCTGTGTTCTCGCAGGCGCAAGATGCGGCGCGCTATGCCCATCAGAACATGGGCGCGCGCCATAAGCGCCAGTACGGCTTTATTTTGAAATGCACTCACAGTAACGAGTTTGTGGCGACGTTGCCGGTGGAAGGTGAAAGCCTTGTGATTCAACGGGTGTTCCCCCGTGATCCTTCCGGACTCGACATTACGCTGCCTGCTGACTTCAAATTTTATGCGGCCTACTTGGGGGCTCCCGCAACATTTTTCTCGTCACCCTGGTTAGTGGAAAAGGTACGCAACCTCAACACGCTATTGGATTTTGTGACGCCTGCTGATCTGGCCGATGCTCTGGCACTGGTCAATAGCGTCAAGCAACTTCCTGATGCGTTCATCGGTGATGTGCCGTTGTACGTATCGACCAATGAAGGAGCTTTGCTCAGCTATGTGTCGGCCAATCTGGGGGCACAGCTGGCATCGGGTTTATTTAAACAGGGCAATCCATTAATGGTGCAGTTGCTCAACGGCCAGTTACATGCAACTGAATACGTGCGTCAGGTCGCCATGGAGGGTCAGCTTGAGGTGCTGATCAACAACGCGCGGTGGACACCGGGACTCGTCACAGCCAGTTGGGTGCCTTCCAAAACAGCACCTGCCACGCCTGCCGCACACACGCGACGATTCCCCTTAAGCCCTGTTTTCACTCATCCCGATGATGCCGCCCGTTATGTGCATGCGCACATCCCGCACCCCAATCAGTTAAACGTGGTCGCTGCCATTTTGGGTAAGTCCGAATACAGCACGTATGTCGCCGTAGAACCCCACTCGGGCGGGGAGGTGGCCAATGCACCAGAAACCCTGTTGCTCACGCACAAACATGTGGCCGGCCAGTTGCACCCGGTACCGGTTTTCCCTGCCGGGTACTCACGCAAGTACTTGGTGTTTTCCCGTGTTTACTCGTTAAAGGGGGACTACAACACGCTTGAAAACAATTTGCTGAACAACATGTTCTGGCCGGTGGATATTTGCTACGCCACCAGCCTGTTGAAAACATACGACAGTGATAACAGTTTTGAGGAGATCTACCATTCGACCAATGATGGCGCCCTGCTGAAATACAAGCGGGGAACCACCGTGGCCACACAGCGGCTTTGCCAGCCTATCAGTGGGGCCAACCTCACGTATGAAGGCTATTTTGTCGAAAACTATCAACCTGATCGCACCACCCGGCGTTACAACGGACAGCCTCCTGCCATGCTCAAACCTGACGCGTTACTGACCAACGTGCTCAATACCGGAGAACTGAGCGTGGTGGTGGCCAGTCAGACCTGGCCTTATAAGGGCGCCGTAGTGAATACCTATACGATCGTAAGCCCCCCCGTTCAAACGCAGCTTGAATGGGACGATCCACGCAAGGTGCAACTGGTGCCCATGAACGGTGAGGATAAGCCGTCAGCGCCCTGGCATGATGAGCTTTAGCGTTTGCGCATCAGACCCATAAAAAACAACCCGCCAATCGCCGCCGTGGCTACCCCGATGGGCAAGTCTTCGGGGGCGATCAAGGTGCGTGCCGCCACGTCGACCCACACCAGAAATACACTGCCCAGCAATGCCGAAACAGGCAGCAAACGGCGGTGTTCAGCGCCCACCAGACGGCGGGCAATGTGCGGGATCATCAAACCGACAAAACCAATCGAACCGCTGATGGCCACCAGCACGCCGGTCATCAACGAGGCGATCAGAAACACCCGCAACCGTACGTTGCGTGCATTCAGGCCGAGGGTGACAGCGGTTTGTTCGCCGGCCATCAAGGCATTCAACGGGCGGGCCATGCCCAGCAGCAATATCAGTCCCAGCAACACGCTGGCGCTGGGGATGGCCAGCAGTTCCCAGCGGGCCAGCCCCAGGCCGCCGAGCATCCAGAACAGCACGGCGGAACTGGCGCGGTGGTCGCCCAAAAACAGCAAGGTGTTGGCCACGGCCATCATCACAAACGACACCGCCACGCCGCATAACAGCAGGCGGTCACTGTCCAGTCGGCCCTGACGGCTGGCGATGACCAATACCAGCAGCATGCTCAGCAACGCGCCAATAAAGGCCGCGATGGGCAGGGTCAGTAAACCGATGATCTCGCCCACGTGCAGCACCACGATCACGGCGCCCAAGGTGGCGCCGCTGGTGACGCCCAGCAGGTGCGGGTCCGCCAGCGGGTTGCGGGTCACGGCTTGCAGCACCGCGCCGATCAAGGCCAGCCCGGCCCCGACCAGCGCACCGAGCAGCATGCGTGGCACACGTATCAGCCACACGATGTGTTCCTGCCCGGCGCTCCAGTTCACCCCGCCAATCCCGAACAGCTTGTGCAGCACGATGTGCCACACCACGTCCACGGGCACCCGCGCCGGGCCGAACCCGAGCGAGACGACGCACGAAACCAGCAGCACAGCACCCAGCCCCAACAGCAATAGCGCGTAGCGACGCGCCATCATTGCGGATGAAAGCCTTTGGCCAGGGTCTGGATGGCCAGCACGTTGTCTATACCCGGCGTGGCCTGCACGTAGGGGATGACGATGAAGCGTTTGTGACGGATTGCGTCCACCGATTGCAGCGCGGGGTGGGTTTCCAGGAAGCGCTGTTTCTGTTCGGCCGTCACTTCGCTGTAGTCGACGATCACGATCACCTCGGGATTACGCTCGACCACGGTTTCCCAGTTGATGCGCGTCCAGCTGGCGTCGATGTCGCTGAGGATGTCGTTACCGCCTGCCGCTTCAATCAGCGCGTGCGGGATGCCCAGACGGCCGCTGGTCATGGCGCGGTCTTCACCGCTGTCATACAGGAATACCCGCGGTTTTGAGGCGGGAAGGGCCTTTTGAACCTCAGAAATTTCTTGCTGCATGTGGGCGATCAGCGCGTTGGCACGGTCCTGCACGTCGAAGATTTTGCCGAGGTTGCGCAGGTCGTTGTAGGTGTCTTCCATGCTGGCGGGAGGGCGCTTCATGACAAACGCGCAAGACTCGGTCAGCTCGTACACATTGATGCCCAGCGGTGTCAGGGTCTGGGGAGTCAGGTCGCCGCCCACACGCATGCCGTAGTCCCAGCCCGCGAAGAAGAAATCCACATTGGCATTGAGCAAGGTTTCCACGGACGGGTACTTGCTCGCCAGTTCGGGCAGGCCGTCGAGGATCACCTTCATTTGCGGGGTGACGGCCTTCCAGCCGCTGATGCCGCTGTAACCAGTCATGTGCGGCTTCAGGCCGAGGGCCAGCATCATGTGCGTCATGTTGATGTCATGACTGACGGCATGCTTGGGGGCTTCATTGAAGGTCACGTCACGGTTGCAGCTTTGGATTGTCAGCGGGTAGCGGGTGGCGTCGGCCTGGGCCAGTTGGGTGCCGAACGCAGCGTAAACGCAGAGAACGAGGCGGATCAGGTTCATGGTTGGGTTATCCAGGTGATGCGCGGGTAGCCGGCCAGCGGATGTTCATCGATCAGGGCGTCGACGCCAAACACCTCGCGCAGCAGGGTGACGGTCAGCACCTCGCGAGGCGTGCCGCTGGCAACGATTTTGCCGTGGTCGATCACATACAGGCGGTCGCAAAAAGCGGCGGCGAGGTTCAGGTCATGGATGCTGGCGAGGGTGCCGATGTTCAGGCGTTTAACCAATTGCAGCAGTTGCAGTTGATAGCGCGGGTCGAGGTGATTAGTCGGCTCGTCGAGGATCAGCAGGTCCGGTTGCTGGGTCAGGGCGCGGGCCAGAATCACGCGCTGTTTTTCACCGCCCGACAGGGTGGCAAACGCGTGGTCTTCAAAGCCCTGCAAGCCCACGGACGCGAGGGCGTTTTGCGCCAACTGGCGGTCGCTGACAGTGTCGCCGTCAAACAACCCTTTGTGCGGGGTGCGGCCCATGGCGACCACTTCATCGACAGTCAGGCCAAAGGCATCGGGGAATTCTTGCAACACCACGGCGATGCGTTGCGCGCTCCAGCGGGGCGATTGTTGCCAGAGGTTGTGTTGCCCAAGGTGAACGGTGCCGGCCTCGGGCTTGCTGAAGCGGTAGGCGCACCGCAGCAGGCTGGTTTTGCCGCTGCCATTGGGCCCGATCAACCCCACGAACTCACCGGCGGCCACGTGCAGGTTGGCGTCACGCAGGTGGAACTGGTGATGACAATGACCGTGCCCCAGGGGGGACCAGGCGAGTTGCGTGAGGGTGAGGCGCGGCATAAGGGTCCAGGTCAAACGTTAAAAGGCGTAATCGGCCGTCACAAAGAACGAGCGCGGCTCGCCCATGATCCATTGCTGGCCGCCATTGTATTGGGTTACGGCGTACTGGCGATTAAACAAATTGTTCAACCGCACGCCCAGGGTGGTCTTCGGCAGGGCGTGCCAGCTCACCGTGGCGTCTACCACGGTGTAGCTCGGCAGTTCGACGCTGTTGGCTGTGTCGGCGTAACGCGCATCGACATAGCGCACTCCGGCGCCTGCGTTCACGTCGTCGGTGATGACTTTGCTCACCCACAGGTTGGCGGTGCGACGGGGGACGTCGGTGGGGCGGTTGCCTTTGCGCGACACGCCGTCTTCGTTGAACGTGTCGTATTGCGCCCGCACGATCGAGGCGTTGGCTTGCAGCGCCCAGCGATTCGGCAGTTGCAGGTCGAGGCTGGCTTCCAGACCATTTGACGATTGCTCGCCCACTTGCAGGGTGCGAGTGACGTTCGTGGGGTCAGTGGTCAGCAAATCCTTTTTGACAATGTGATACGCCGCCAGCGTCCATTCGCCCCGCTGGTCCCAGAACATCTGCTTGAAACCGACCTCGATCTGACGCGCACGGGCCAGACCGTAGTCTTGCTGGCTCTGGCTCAGGCTGATCAACCCGCCGACGCCATCCACGCTGGTGGCCTGCTGGGCGTAGAGCGACATGTCCGGGGTCAGTTCATAGACCAGGCCGACTTTCCAGCTATTGGCGGACAGGCCACGGTCGCTGCGGGTGGTGTCGCCGTTTTCGGCGAAATCATCGCGATCCAGGTGCACGATGTCGCGGCGCACGCCGGTGACCAGCGACAGTTGGTCGGTCAGCTCAGTGCGGTTTTCGGCGAACAGTGAAACCTGCTGCGTTGTGCTGGTGAATTGATCGCGGTACGGCGAAGCACTCTCGAACTGGCCACGGTTCGGGTGGTACAGATCGACAGGTTGGCCGTTGGGGGCGACATCGTCATACGGCGCATTGCTGTGCAGGCTGAAGTGGATGCGGTTGTAGTCCATGCCCACCAGGGTTTTGCTGTTGAGGCCGAACAGGTCGTGATTGAGGGTGAAGGTCTGACGGTCACCGAGTTGTTCCTGATCGTGCTTGATGCTGAAAAACCCGCTACGCAACAGGCTTTGGCTGGCCTGGTCCCACGCATGGTTTTCGGCGTTCTGCCAGCGCCGCTGGGCTTTCAAGTAATACAGTTCGTTGCTGGCGCTCAGGGTGTCGCTGATCTGCCATTCGGTGTTCAGGCGCGTCCACTGATCGTTGTAGTGCAGTTTGGCGTCGCGCACGTTGTAGTTTTTGTCGCGCAGACCCTTGTGGTAACGGCCGTTGATCAACGGCACGCCAAAGTCGTTTTGCGGTTGCTGGTCGCCGTAGTCGTGGCTCAGCGTGAAGGCCAGGTCATCCGTGGCCTGCCAGCGCAGGGCGGCGCTGATGAAGGTGTTTTCTGAATCGCCATGGTCGATCCAGCCGTTGCTTTGGGTGTGGTTGATGTTCAACCGGTAGCTCAGGGTGTCGGTCAGTGAGCCGCCGCTGTCCAGCGCTTGTTGTCGGGTGTCATAGGACCCGTAGCCGATGCGCACGTGGTTTTCGATGTCGCCATTGAACGGTTTTTTCGGGGTCACGTTGATCACCGCGCCTGTCGCGCCTTCGCCATACAGCACGGACGCCGGGCCGCGCAGGACGTCGATGCGTTCCACCGACCAATCGTCAACCGGGAAGGTCACGGTGCCTGCGCCGCTGTACAGGCGCACGCCGTCATACAGCTGCATGACCGAGCCTTCGCCGACGAAACCGCGGGCCGAGTACGCAGAGCCGCCGTTACCCGGTGTGCCGGTGTTGCTGATGCCGGTGGTGCGGGTCACGGCGTCCTGAACGCTGCGATCGCCACGCGCCCGGATCTGCGCGCCGGTCAGGTTTTCGACACTGGCCGGAGTTTGCAGACTGTTGAGGTTTAGGCGCGAACCGGTAGACGTGGCGGTCTTGAGGTCGATGTGGGAGTCATCGGCTTCAGGGGCCGTGATGGTCGCGGCAGGCAGCATCAAGGACGGTGCAGTGTCGTCCGCTTGCGCAGGGGGGACGGCCAGCAGGCAAAGGCTGGAGAACAGGTACTTATTCATCGGGGCAGTGAGTCGCTTTTTTAAAGGTATACCCGCTGCCTCCTGGCGGCGGGTGATGAAGCGTCACTAAAGCGGTTACACATAACCGCCTTAGTGGGTGCTGGTGTCAGCGCGCCATTATCCCCGAGTCTCTAGTGCGCGGCTCTCGAACTATTCACGTTGGTCATGAGTGCTGCTCACGTTGTGGTTTAGCGCGCATCAGCAATAACAACCGGTCAAGCACCCAGACGGCAATCAAAGACACGCCCACCAGCGGGAACAGCACCGCCAGCCCCAGCATGATCAGCACGCCGGTTTTCCAGGTTGGCAGCGCATGGCGCAGCGGCGGTACGCCCAGGCGGCCTTGTGGGCGACGTTTCCACCAGATCACCAGGCCGCTCACCGAACTGAGCAGAATCATCAGGCACACCAGCAGGATGGCGATCTGGTTCAGTGAGCCGAAGAGTTTTCCTTCGTGCAGCATCACGCCCATTTCAGTGGCGCGGGCGACGTTGCTGTAATGCTGCCAGCGCACGTCGGCCAGCACTTGGCCGGTGTATTGATCGACATGCAGGGTGGCATCGTTACGCGGATCGTCAGCGAAGATGGCGACGGTAAAGACGCCTTCGGCGGTGGTCGGCAAGGTGATGCTGTAACCGGGTTCGACGTTGCGCCGGGTGGCGGTGTCGACCACCTGTTGCAGGGTGATGGTCGGCGCGGCCGGGCCACTTGCCTGGGCGCCGTGGCCCATGTGTTCGGCATGGGCGCCCGAGACGGGCATCGGGGTGTTCTCCATTGCCCAGGGCACGGTTTGACGGGCTGCGGTGTTGAGGCTGCGCGCTTCCAGGTCGGATTTGGGGACGTTGTTCCACATGGCCGCCGGGAACTGATTCCACAAGTCGGCGTATTGCTTGCCCCAGAAACCGGTCCAGGTCATGCCGCTGATCAACATAAACAGCAGCAATGCAGCGCCCCAGAAACCGGTGACGGCGTGCAGATCGCGCCACAGCACACGTCCGCGACGGGTCAAGCGTGGCCACAGCACGCCTGCCGCCGATTGCCCGCGCGGCCACCACAGGTAAAGCCCGGAAATCACCAGCACCACGCCCCAGCCCGCGGCCAGTTCGACCAGGCGATCGCCCAGCGTGCCGATCATCAACTCGCCATGCAGCGCTCGCGCCACGGCTTGCAGGTTGAGCTTGGCATCCTGCTCGCCCAGCACCTCGCCGTTGTAGGGGTTGATAAATACGTTCAGCTCGCGCCCGCCGTTATGGATGATGAACTGACTGCTGCGCTGCGGGTTGATCGGGGGCAGGTACTGGCTGATATGCCCCTGTGGATAAGTGGCCTGGACGCGGGTGAGTTGTTCGTCGGCGCTGAGGCTGTGATGACCGGGGCTGACGTTGATCAGGTGGTCGTAGAGCAACGGATCGAGCTGGGGCTTGAACAGGTAAATGATGCCGGTCAGGGCCAGCAGGATCATGAACGGGGCAACAAACAGCCCGGCGTAGAAATGCCACCGCCAGGCCAGGTTGTAAAAAGAGGGGGTTGGTTGGCTCATGTGAGCGGCTCCGCAAGGTCAGCAATTGTTTTCAGGCATCACCCCGGCCCTTGCCTGCAGCACAGGACCGGAGTGAGGAGCAACGTGGTGCTTAGAAGCTCACGTCAATTTTTGTCCACAGCGTGCGGCCGGGCTCGTTGATCGGCGTCGGGTCGCTTGCCGGGTAGCCGTAACCTGCGTTGCCGGCCATGTTCAGGTGTTCGCTGTAGTTTTTATCCAGCAGGTTGTCGACCCCGGCGCTGACTTTCAGGTTTTTGCTGAGGCGGTAGGCGCCGTTGAGCGAGAACACGCCAAAGCCTGCGCTTTTGTCGTAATCCTTGCCCACCACGTTACCGGCATTGCGATCGATGCGGTCCTGCCGGGCCACCACGCGCCACAAGGCACCGGCGCTCCAGTCGTCTTCGCTGTAGGTCAGGCCGAGGCGGGTATCGAGCGGCGGCATTTGCGGCAGGGCCTTGCCATCCGTGGTGTTTTTGCCCCAGGCATACGCCAGGGTGGCGTCGGCTTTCCAGCGGGCGGTCAACTGATACGCAGCCCCCAGTTCGCCGCCCATGACCCGGGCGTTGACGTTCTGTGCTTGGGACGACCCTTTGGCGTAATCGAACAGGATGTAGTCGCGAATCTCACCGGCGTAGACCGAGGCCCAGGCTTCGAGGCGTTCGGTTTTGTATTGCAGGCCCATGTCGAGCTGGGTGGTCTTCTCGGGTTTGATCGCGTCGAATGCATTCACCGAGCCTGCGGGGCCGGATGACGGTGAAAACAGTTCCCAGTAATCCGGGAATCGCTGGGCGTGGCCCAGACCGGCGTAGACGGTGGTCGGGCTGTCAGCGAGGTCGTGTTCATAGCGCACAAAGCCGCTGGGCAGTGTGTCGGCGCGGGTTTTATCGAGTGTCGGGTTGGGTTTGCTCATCATTCCCGAGCCGAGCCGCGCGCGGAAGTCCTTGGCGGACGCACGGTCAAGGCGGGCACCGGTTATGACGCGGTCGCGCTCAGCGGCGTACCAGGTCAGTTCGCCAAAGGCCCCGTAGTTGTGGAAGTCGGCATCCTTGCTCCAGTTCTGGTCCTTGTAGGTGTCGATGCCCATTCCCATGCGTTTGCGGTGTTCGTTGGTCTGAGCGTCGATGCCGCTGATCAATTGATAGTCGGCCCAGCGCCAGGTGGCCTTAATGCGTGCGCCCAGGGTGCGGCGATCGACATTGGAGGCCATGGGCCCGGCCATCATGCCGGTGCCGGACGGGGTGCGCAGGGTGTAGTTGTCCATCACGTGGTCGGCGTAGTTGTAGTAAACCTGCGCTTCGACCTTGTCGAGTACCTCACCGATGTTGGACTTTTCAAAGCGCAGGCCCAGGCTTTCGCGCTTGTACTGGCTGCCGTCCATCCCGCGCCCGGCCGAACGGGCTTCGCCGTCGCCCTTGCCCGCAGTGAGCTCCAGCAGCGTATCGGCATCCGGGGTCCATCCGAGGGCGATGTCGCCGTTCCATTTGTCATAACGTGACGGCACCGTGTCGCCATTGCCGTCTTTGTAATCGTCGGAATGCGCGGTGTTGCCGATCACCCGCACATAACCCAGCGGGCCCCCGGCAGCGGCGTCGATGGTTTTGTCGAAACGGCCATTGGAACCCGCCAGCACACTGGCGTTTACCCGCGTGCCCAGCTCACCGAAGTGCTCCGGCGCGCGATCAAACAGGATGGTGCCCGCCGAGGCGCCCGGCCCCCAGAGCACGGTCTGCGGGCCTTTGATCACGGTGAGTTGATCGTAGGTTTCCGGCGAAATGTAGGACGTCGGGGCGTCCATGCGGCCAGGGCAGGCGCCGAGCATCATGCCGCCGTTGGTGAGGATGTTCAGGCGTGATCCGAACATGCCGCGCAAGACCGGATCGCCGTTGGTACCGCCGTTGCGGATCAGGGCAAAGCCGGGGATGGTTTTCAGGTAGTCGCCGCCGTCGCTGGCGGGCACGGGCTGACGCGGGTCTTTCGGGTTGGTGACGATGGTCAGCGGGGAACTGGGCGCCACGGCAGTCACCACCGTCGGGCTGAGTTCACGCACGTGTCCGGCGTGCTCATCCACGGGATCGGCGGCCAGAGCCAGCGGGGCGAACAACGCGCAGCACAGCGCGCTCAGGGCGAAGGGGAACACCGTCTGGGGGTGAGGCAAACGGGAGGCAGCAGTAAAACGGGACATAAACATTCCAATATTCAATCGAATACAACACGGCCACGCGCCTGCCTGGGGCAAGGCATAAGACGGGCCAGGGTGAAGTTGTTGTGTCGGTGTTTAAAGGAAGGCGGGCGGCGCGCGAGATCGGGCGCCGGGGAAGACCGGTTGCCGGGCGTGGCCCAGCCGGGGGTTGGACGCCAGATAACTTTCGGGCTCAGGGGTATTGAACAGGGCCAGGTCAACCGTGCCGGGGAGCGCGGGGCAACTGAACAGCAGCGTGCAGTACCCGCATTTTTCCCACATGGCGTGGTGATCAGCGGACGGTTGTTGAGGCTCGGCGTGTTCGCTGTGCGCCGACACCCGCATGTCCATCGGCATGGGCATGGAGGCGTGATGATCCATCGGCATCGCTTGGGAAATCAGCGGGCCGATGAAAATCATCAACATGGCAAACAGGCTCAACCAACTGCCGCGGATCTGCGACATGGATGGCCTGGCGCGTCGGGCGCTCACGGGGCTCAAAGACCTTGGCGGTTAGTGGGCGTGCGAGGTTTCCTTACTGGCGCCCGGTGCCTGTTTCTGCACGTTTACGTCGACTTGCACAGCGCCTGCCTTTTCAAAGTGCAGGGTCAGGGGGAAGCGCTTGCCGTCTTGCAGCAGGCTGCGGTCTTTGAGGTTGAACAGCATCACGTGGTACGCCATGGGGGCAAACGTGACAGTGCCACCTGCCGGGACATCCACCGTGGGCACACGCTGCATTTTCATCAGGTCGCCCTGCATGACGTGCTCGTGGATCTCGGCTTTTTCGGCAATCGAGGTGTCTGCGCTCAACAAGCGGTCGGCGGTGTCGCCGGTGTTCTTGATGATGAAATACGCCGCGACGGTTGGCGCATTGGGCGGCAGCTCCTGGGACCAGGGGTGAGCGATCTCCAGCGCACCAACGGTGTATTGATGAGCGTTGGCGAAACAGGCAGGCAACATCAAAGCCGCCGCCATCAGGGCGTGCTTGACCAGTGACAGATTCAACATGGTAATTCTCCGGAACGATTCAAAGCGCAAAGGGGTTGCGAGGATGAATCACACCAGAGGAGAGGCGCGGGGGTTGAGGCTTGGCCATTGCTGGCGCGGGGTCGGGCGTTTCAGGTGATCCGGCACTTGGCTATGGCCGTGCTCGATGGCCGCGAAATACAGCGTCGGGACATGGGACGGCAAGGCCACCAGTGGCGCCGAGCCCGAGCAGCACCAGCAATGTTGCATGGTGGAGTGATCGTCGTTCTGGCTGTCGCCAGCGTCAACCTTGCCCAGCGACACGGCCACCATTTTGGTGCCGGTCGAGGTGCAAAAGCTGCTCCACATGAACTGCTCGGTGGACGCCTGACGGGCGCCGCTCATCGCCCCTGCCGTCGACATGGCGAGCATGTTGAACAGCACTGCGAAGCAGGCGATCCAGGCAAATGCAAAGCGTTGTCGGGACATGACGAATTCCGTGAGTGGAGCGATCAAGGGCGCTATTTAGCCTGAATGATCGGCGTAAGTAAAAAGGCCGGGTGCGGCGAAGTGTCGCCCGGTATTGCAGGCTAACCTCAGGCCGCGCTTGCGTGGAGTTTAAGTCCGAGCGCTTTCATGACTTTAATGATCGTTGCGAACTCTGGATTGCCGCTGCTGCCGAGGGCTTTGTAGAGGCTCTCGCGGCCTAACCCGGTGTCCCGAGAGATCTGGCTCATGCCTTGGGCGCGCGCTATATCGTTAAGCGCGGCACGAATCAGGCTGCCATCACCCGGATCTTCCTCGAAACAGGCATCGAGGTATGCAGCCATTTCTGAAGGGGTTTTCAAATAGTCAGCAGTATCGAAACGGGTAAATTGTTCGGTCATTGTTCAGTCCTCACAACTCAATGTTTTTGCTATATGTTTTGCGCGTTTTATGTCCCGCACCTGTGTTGTTTTATCGCCGCCCATGAGCAACAGGTAAATGACTTCTCCCTTGCGTGCGTAGTAAACGCGATAGCCGGGCCCGCACTGAATGCGCATTTCGTAAACACGATCCCCCACAGGTTCGCAGTCCGCAAAATGCCCTAATCCTGCGGCTCTAATGCGGGCCAGAATACGTGCTTGCCCGATTTTGTCTTTTAATGAGCTTAGCCATGTTGCGAATTCATGGGTTTGTTCGAGGGTGATCATGGAACGAATCGTATCTCGCAGGATACAACATCGCTATTGAATACACATTCACAAATATTTTTCTTGCTTCAATACCTGAAGCACCTCCCCAACCCCCCAAAACACCCGATCTACCTCCGCCAATTCGGGGCGTTTGAGGATCAACACGGGCACGCCGCGTTCGCGGGCAACCTCCAGTTTGGGCTCGGTGGCGCTGCTGCCGCTGTTTTTACTGATCAGTACATCGATGTGTTGCTGCTCAAACAGGCGCCGTTCGTCGTCGATCCTGAACGGGCCGCGGGCGCCGATGACCTTGCAGCGTTCGTTGCCGGGATACGGGTCCAGCGCGCGCAAGATCCAGAATTGATCGGCGGGAATTTCGTGCAAATGCGCCAGCGGTTCTTTGCCCAGCGTGAACAGCGGGCGTTTGAAAGGCGTGAGCGCCGTGACCAGTTCGTCCCAGTCCGCCACCTCACGCCAATCGTCGCCGGGTTGCGGCTGCCAGACCGGACGCCGCAACGCCCAGCATTCAATACCGCAGGCGCGGGCGGCCCAGGCTGCATTGCTGCTGATTTGCGCGGCATACGGGTGTGTCGCATCCAGCAGCACATCGATGTGCTGCTCGCGCACATAGCGGGCCAAACCCTCGGCACCGCCGTAGCCACCGACCCGTACTTCACAGGTCAGGTCGGTCGGCACACGGCCCACCCCGGCGAGGCTGTACACGTGCTGTGGCCCCAAGGTGCGGGCAATGGCCAGCGCTTCGGTGACGCCGCCCAGCAGTAAAATCCGTTTCATTCAAAGGCTCCCGCATGGCCCACAATCGCGCCCTGGCGGTCGATGGCGAAGACTTCAACCTGTACCTGGGTTGGCACCACGCTGCGGGCGAAGTTCAGCGCGTGCTGACACACCGCGTCGCCCAATGCGATACCGGCGGCACTGGCCATTGCCAGTGCTTGCTGGCTGGTATTGGCCTGGCGAATGGCGGTTTGCAGCTCGGCGTCAGCCCCAATGGCAGCGGCCCAGTCAGCCAGTTGTGGCAGGTCGATACTGGAGTGGCGACTGTGTAAATCCATGTGCCCGGCAGCCAGTTTGCTGATCTTGCCGAAGCCGCCGCACAGGCTCAATTTATCCACAGGGACTTTGCGCAGATGCTTGAGCACCGCGCCCACGAAGTCGCCCATTTCGATCAGCGCGATCTCCGGCAGGTTGTACACCCGGCGCATGGTGTCTTCGCTGGCATTGCCGGTGCAGGCGGCGATGTGCAGGTAGCCGTTGGTCTTGGCCACGTCGATGCCCTGATGGATCGAAGCAATGTACGCGGCGCACGAGAACGGGCGCACGATGCCGCTGGTGCCCAGAATCGACAGGCCGCCCAGAATTCCCAGTCGAGGATTCATGGTTTTCAGTGCCAGCGCTTCGCCGTCGCGGACGTTGACGGTTACTTCAAACCCCCCGGCGTAATCGCAATCACGTGCCAGTTGCAGCAGGTGATCGGTGATCATTTTGCGCGGCACCGGGTTGATCGCCGGTTCTCCCACGGCCAGTACCAGACCGGGCCGGGTGACGGTGCCTACGCCCTGGCCAGCCACGAAGATGACGCCCGCGGCGGGGATCAGACGCACTTGCGAGTACAGCAGCGCGCCATGGGTCACGTCCGGGTCGTCGCCCGCGTCTTTCAGGGTGCCCGCTTCGGCGCCCCCGGCCAGCAGGCGACAAAACTCCAGGCGCATTGTCACCACTTTGCCCTTGGGCAAGGTGATTTCAACGGCGTCATGGCTCACGCCACTTAGCAACAGGCGTGCGGCAGCCAGGCTGGTGGCCGTCGCGCAACTGCCCGTGGTCAGGCCGCTGCGCAGCGGCGCGGGTTGTTCAGCGGTTTCGTCACGCATCGTGGGGTTTGGTCACATCTAACAGGGTGATCGGCAGTGCTTGGCGCCAGGTGTCGAACTCCCCCAGCGGCCGGGCGTGAGCGACGTGCAGACGGGTCAGTTCTCCGCCATGCAGCGCGCGCCAGTTCATCAGGTGCAGTTCGCTTTGCAGGGTGACGGCATTGGCCACCAAGCGGCCACCGGGCTTGAGTTGCTGCCAGCACGTGTCGAGAACGCCTTCGCGGGTCACGCCGCCACCAATGAAAATCGCGTCGGGGCGTTCGAGCCCGGCCAGCGCATGCGGGGCCTTGCCGCGGATCAAACGCAGGCCGGGTACGCCCAGCGCGTCACGATTGTGTTCGATTAACTGCTGACGGCCCTCGTCAGCTTCGATCGCCAGCGCGCGGCAGCTCGGGTAGCTGCGCATCCACTCAATGCCAATCGAGCCACTGCCCGCGCCTACGTCCCACAACAGTTGGCCGGGCAGGGGCGCGAGACGCGCCAGGGTCATGGCGCGCACGTCACGTTTGGTCAACTGGCCGTCATGCTTGAACGCGCTGTCGGGCAGCCCGCCGATACGCGACAGCGGGTGCGCGTCGTGAGAGGCGATGCATTCGATGGCAATCAGGTTCAAGTCGGCCATGTCGCAGGCGTTCCAGGCGTCGGCGCTCGCCTCGATGCGCCGCTCGGTCGGGCCACCAAGGTGTTCCAGCACATGCACCCGGCTCGGGCCAAAGCCGCGCTCGCGCAACAGCTCGACGACGGCAGTCGGGCTACTGGCGTCATTGCTCAGCACCATCAGGCGCACCCCACTGTGCAGGTGGGCATTGAGCGCAGCCACGGGCCGCGCCACCACCGAGAGCGTCACAACGTCCTGCAGCGCCCACCCCAAACGCGCCGCCGCCAGCGAGAAAGACGACGCTGAGGGCAGCACATGCATTTCGTCGCCGGGGACCACGCGCGCCAGACTGGCGCCCACGCCGAACAGCATCGGATCGCCGCTGGCCAGCACGCAGACCGGTTCGCCGCGCAGTGCCACTATCGGCGCCAGCGAAAAGGGGCTGGGCCACGTCAGGCGTTCAGCGCCGATGCAGGCCGGCAGCAAGTCCAGCTGGCGCTGCCCGCCGAACACCCGCGCAGCGCTCAACAGCGCGCGCCGGGCCGTTTTGCCCAGACCGCTGAAGCCGTCTTCACCAATTCCCACAACTGTTAGCCAGGGCGACATGCCAATCCTCTTGTTAAACGCCGAAGTCATCGTTTACCCGCCTGAGCAAGGCGGTGCGCATGATAGCGCGCCTTGTGCCTGTCGGTTGCGCACGCGTGTCAGGAGTACGCCTTAACTATGTAGCGCCAGGGGCGGGAAGGGCCACGGTAGCGTTTGGGAACACCTCTGGGGCCCGACAGGCGGTCCCGGCAACCGTCAGGAGTTTCCATGAACCTTATTGCACACGCGGCGTTGACCGAGCAGGCCTTGCATGCCCTTTACCTGCGCGGTCTTGACGCTGCGCAAACTGCCGGGGTTATCGGCACGTTTGAACATGACTGGCTGAGCCAGGCGCTGACTGCCGTGCCCGATGAAACCGGCGATGCGATCTCCGCTCACGTCAGCAGCGTGTTTTTGAGTCGGCATCAGTCCCGTACGGCGCAGTGGGCGGGTGCATTGCTGCTCACGCACACAGCCGCCACGCAGTCCCCGGTATTTCTGCTGACCCCGCTGGGGGCATTGGAGAAATTCAATGACATCGAGGCGCTGAGCGCTGCGTTGGAACGGCTGCTGGATGATCCCTTGCAGCGTGAACCGGTGCTGCGTTTTTGCCCGGTGGACGTGCGACCGTTCCTGAGCCTGACGGGCGAGCTGACCCTGCGAACCCGTGACGTGCCCGCGCCGGTCCTGACGTACCTCAGCCAGACGCTGAATGATTTTCTGACCGCCAGTCAGGCCGATACGCTGGAGCGACTGCTGGCCACACCCACTCTGAGGGCCTTGGTGGATCAACAGTTACAGATCCAGCTGGAGCTGCACTTTGCCGGGCAGCCCGTGACGGCTCAAAACATTCACCGGGCCACTACGCCGCAGGGTCAGACACCTGACGAACCCGGCCCCAGCCTGAGCAGCGTCGCGCTGGAGTTCTTTGTCAACGGCCAGTTACCAACGGACCGCGCTCACTTCTGGATCGGCCCTTTTACCCGAAGTTCGGCAGAAAATGACGCCGACCTGGATCGGCGATTTACCCGCGTGCTCACGGCGGCAACCGAGCAACTCATGACCCGCCTGAGCGAAGCGATGTCTGTTTATTGGGACCTGCCTGCGGGCACCCAACCGAGCCCGCATGCTTACTGCGTCGCTCGGCTGGGTGATGTGTATTTTCAGCACCTGGTGCAGGCGCATCAGGCGGGCGAAATCTCCCCGCAGACGTTTCAGGCCCTGCAACAATTGCTTGCCCCACAGCATGGCCCCGCACGCATCGGCGCGGCCCGCCTGTTGGTGTCGCAGGGCAATGGCGCTGAGGTCGAGCTGGCGGGGTTGTTATGCCTTTATTTTCCGGGGCAAAACAATGGCGTGTACGTGTTCAGTGCCTCGACCGGGCTGGTGAGCATATCGCCCCGTGCACGGCTTTCCAGCTATGTGCTGAGCAAGCTGCGCAGCCCTGCCACGTTCGACACCATTGCTCGCCATGCGCCTCAGGATCAGCATCCCTTGCTGGCTGGCATGGTCTCGCCCACGCTGCGTGTCGAAAACATTGCCGGTGCGGTCTTTGAAGATTGCATTCATGCCGTACGGGCCAGGCAGATCCGCGACTTCGTTTACCTGACGGGCCAGTATCAGGACCGTCGACTGGCGTTGGCGGCGGTGGACCACGCACTTGATGTGCGCGCGCTGATCGATCCCGGTCTGTTGGCGCTCAATAGCCGGGGGCGCTGGGACAGTCGGTTTTTGCCCGACAGCAATGGCTTGCCGCTGGCCGTCAACGAGAACGGTTTGTCCGACGTGCTGAGTCTCAAACTGCCCAAGACCCTGGCCCAGAGGGATGCGTTACTCAGGCAGTGGCCGACACCACGGATGTGCGCCCGCCACTTATGGGTGGCGGTGTTGAATCAAGAGGGGCAACGCTTCATCGATGTCTCTGAGGTGTGGGTGCAGGTGTTTGACGCGGATGAGTCTTCAGTTGGCCGTGTGCCGCTGCGCACGCTGACACTCATTGATGCCTTGCTTGAGCGTGTCACCGGTCGTTACCCCTTGCCGCAGAATCCGGCGTTCATAGAGGGCGGGGTCCGGTCGTCGACCGATGAGCAGATCAAGCCCCTCAAGCACGTGAGCGGCACCAAATTGCTGACACTGCTGGACACGCTGGCAAAAGCGTTCGATCAAGCCTTCAAGCAGCAACTCTCGACCTTCTTCTATACGGCCTCCACCCCACTGGCGCCGGATGCCTTGGTCAGGCATCTGGCCACACTCAGGCACGTGATGTTGCGCGCTGATCTGCGATTGATGGTGAGGGGTAATCACCTTGAAACCCAGGACAAACACATCATTTCGACAGTCTTGACCTACCCGGTGAGTGCTCAGCGTCCGGCGCTCAATCAGTTTGTGCCGGACGTATTCAGCGTGTTTCTGAATCTCGGCGCGCCGTTCAGTGGTGTCGGCCTCACCCACTGCCTGCTGATCACTGAGCGGGGCGGACAGGCGTCTGAAAGTGCAGGTCGGGCGATCCTCTGGACGCCGGTTTCAGGCTTTGAGGGTTTTGCGTCGGTGGATCAGTGCAAAGCGCACCTGGAGGCGCTGTTACTTGACACCCGCCTGCGTAGCGACCTGTTGGACCAGGTTCGCAGGGATGAGCAATCGCTGATTAGCGAACACCTCGACAGTCGCAGCGATTGGGCGGTGGAGGGGGAGAATCAGTGGGTCAACTTCGAGCGCTTCGAAGAAGACTTCGTGTATCAGAGTCAGGAAGCGGCCATTAACAAAGTGTTGCTGGATGCCGATTACGTGTGTCGTCAGGCCCGGGATACTCCCTTGACCGCGCTCAGCTTTGAAAACCTCGCCCGCAGCCTGTTGAACGAGGGCTTTGCCGGGCTCAACCTTGAGCGTCATCGCGAAATGGCCGAGACGCAGCAGTTAGAACATGCACTGCCGCTGTGGTTAAAAAACGCCTCCCGCGCCGAGCAATTGGCGTACGCCAACCTGCTGCAACGCTACCCGTTGGCCGTGCAGGAAAATGGCAATTACTTGCAGGGCATTCCCGACATTGAGGACTACGCCCGCACGGAGCTCAAGGCCCAGCTGGCGCTCGATTTTCCAGATCGTGCCCTGGACCCGGACGCCATTGAAGTTGTGCTCGACACTTACGTGGCCGCGCCGGTTGCGGTGGGCAGCACCCCGTCGTTTCTGGCCGCCGCCACGTCCCGTGATATCCAGCCGTTAACCCGGTTCGCGCTCAACGGCTTCAACCGGCTAGAGGGCGGATCGATGTTTTTGCGGCCCGTGAATGGCAGCGCCTTGCCGCTGGCGCTCGACGCACGCTATGCCACGCGTCTGGCGCGAAAGCTCGATATTGGTCGGCACTATCAAGCCTTGCTCAAAAGTACCCTGGCTCCTGAAAGCGAAGGCGCCGCACAACGGCAACGGCAGTTCGGCGACCAGTTGTTGCTGCAAGTGCTTGAACAGGGGCTGCGAGAAAAACTCAGTGGTTCATTGTCCGCCACGGCGTATGCCTATTTGAAACACGTCATCGAACGCCCTGATGGCATTGCCCGCGACCCGCTGAACGGTGTTTCGCTCATCATCCGCCCGCTGGAACTGATCGCCGACCCGGGCCGCGACCCGGACTTGGTCACAGGCCTCTATATCGTGGGCCCACCGACTGGCGAGGTGGGGCCACAGTTACTGTGGGTGATGTACAGCGAACATTTCTCGCTCCAGGAATACGCCAGCGAAGGGCAGTTGCTGGCGGATTTGTACAGCCGTGAATCTTTGCAGAACGTAGTGTTGCAACGCTTGCCCGCCTTTGAGCGGAAAACATACGCCAATGGCGGATTTGTCGAACCGCACTTGCCGCACTATTCAGATTCGCAATTGCTCAACGGATGGCAGACCCCGGCGCCCGTGGCGTTGGCCAATCGACCCATCCTGGGCAATCTGTTCTGCACCTTGTACCAGGACAACTACCGGCTGTTATTGGAAATGGCGGGCTTGCAGTCAAAGACCACGGCGCAGGCCGATTGGGAGTCCTTCACGTATTTAATGACGTTGGTGGTCAACACGGCCGTTATGTTTGTGCCCGGAAAACTGAGTATTCCGATTGTGGTCTGGCAGGCGCTGGGGTTGTTTCGCGAAGGCCTGAGCGCGGGCAAGCAAGGCAAATGGGCCGAGGCAGTAGTGGACTTCGCCCTTTCACTGGTGGTGCTGGCCAGCACACGGCATGCCTGGCACTCCCTGACTCGCCCGGCAGAAACGGAGTCAGCTGTCCCGCCAATCATGTCTGCTGGCGATGTGCTTTTTCAGGAGCCCGCGCAAGCGCTGATGCCATTTAGGGCCAACGATGTCGCACTGGTCGATTTGACCCGCGATCCCCTGACGCAGATTTACACCGACCCGCGTCAAGGGCTCCACTACGTACCGTTGGGCGGGCAAGTCTTCAGGGTGCAGGCGTGGCGAAATCGCTGGCGCATTTATCTGGATGAAACCCGGGAAGGGCCGCTGATCAAACTCAACGCGCAACAACAGTGGGAAGTGGACCTGGCTGAGCCGTTGCCGGGCGGTGGGCCTGCCGCGTCCCGGATAAGCGCATTCGGAACGTTGGCGACCAATGCCCTGACCTATGAAATTCAGGCCATCGGCATGGACAGTATCGGGCGGCGCTTCCCGGACAAGGCGTTGAACATCCGCCGGGCCCATGAATTGGCCACACTTTATTTGAAACGCGCGACGCAGGTCCTTAAGGCCCTGGATGCGCCGGGCGGTACCAATAGAAAACACCGAGAGTTCCTGAAAACTTTTTTTGATCTCGAATCGCTGGACCCCGTTCATCTTGAGCACGTCACAACACGCATCGACGCGTTGCTCGCTCGGTTCCTGCACCCTGAACTGTCGCCTTTGACTTCGCGTAAATACGTGGTGTGCCGCTCTCGTTTCAACTCGCAGGCCTCAGCGTTTGTCAATCGCGCCGACAGCGCCAGGCGTATCTATTTGACGGAGGTTTTCTTCAATACCTTGTTTGAGCGCTCTTATGCGTTGAACCACCCTTATTTGAAGGCCGCGTCCCCGCCTTTTCAGGCCAGTCATCATTTGCGAGCGTCGTTTCTGCTGCACGAAGTCACCCATGATGTGCTCAATACCGAGGACATTCATTACTTGAACGCGGGCTTTCCCTACCTCGACTTGCTCGACGCGGATTTGCCCTTCGGGCACTACCTGAAAACCTTCACGCAAGAAATTCAGAGAAATCACTCCCCACAAGCGTCCACGGAGCATTTGTTTAAAGTATTCAACGCCCAAACCCTACAGTGGCACGACATCCCTTCAGGCCCGGCCAAAACGCGCATCAAGCAAATTGCGGGCGTGAGCACGTTGGATCAGGCCCGTCTGGTCTTCAGAAACGATGCCATCAAACGTGTCGAGCTGATGCTGGTCAATGCCGATACGCTGGTGCTGTTGATCGTTCATTTGGGGCGCGTGTACCCGGTATTTGCTTAGAGCAGGCCACCAGGCAAAGGAAAGGCGTGGGCATTCCGTCCGGCAGGCTTTTCATGCTGTGCTCCAAAGCAGGCATAATGCGCGACCCGCGATAGCGCATTGCCTGCTCTGGATTGATCCTTGACCTTGCCACCTGATTTACCTGCCACGACGCCCGTGCGCCCTTCGGGCTGCCCCGGCTTACTGCGCATCGTCCAGGCGATGGACGGCGGTATTTGTCGCGTCAAGCTGGCAGGTGGCCTGATCACTGCGCAACAGACTGAGGCGGTGGCGGACGTGGCGCACCGTTATGCCAGCGGCGTGATTGAGGCCACCAACCGCAGCAACCTGCAGATTCGTGGCGTCGGCACGGCGCATCAGGCGTTGATCGAGCCGTTGCTGGCCGTGGGCCTTGGGCCAGCGAATGCCGCCAGTGACGACGTGCGCAACCTGATGCTCAGCCCCACAGCGGGCATCGATCCGCAACAGGTGATCGATACATGGCCGCTGGCACGCCAGATCCTCGGCAGCCTGGAGAGCACGCCGCGTTTTGCCGAGTTGTCGGCCAAATTCGCGGTGCAGCTGGACGGCGGCGAAGCGCTGGCGATGCGGGAACATCATCACGATCTGTGGTTGTGCGCTTTTGAATGCAATGGCCAGCCACTCCTGGCCTTCGGCCTTGCGGGTTGCCCTGCGCAGGATGCGGCACTCGGTAGTGTGCCGGTCGAGCACGGGCATGAACTGGTGATGACCGTACTCACGCTGTTTCTGGAATTGGCGCGCCCCGAGCACACCCGAATGCGCCACCTGTTCAAAGAGCGGGCGATCACCGATTTTGTCGCGCAACTGGCGCAGCGCCTCAGCGTGGCGATCGGCCCTGCGGCCGCGTGGCCGCGTGCGACCCACAGCAGGCAATCGCCCATCGGGACTTATCCACAGCGTGAAACAGGTCAGGTGTACGTAGGCGCGACCCTGGCGTTGGGGCGACTCGATGCCGCCCAGCTCAGCGCACTGGCGAAGATCGCCACACGCTATGGAAATGGCACTTTGCGCTTTACCCCTTGGCAAGGCGTGCTGGTTCCGCATGTGCGCGCCGAACAGGCTGCGTGTGTCACTCAAGCGCTGCACGCCTTGGGCCTGTTGTGTGATGCGCAACACCCGCTGACGCAAATGGTCGCGTGTACCGGTTCCAGCGCCTGCATCAAAGGGCTGGCCGATACCAAGCAGGACGCGCGCCGGCTCACGAGCCTGATCTCGCAGCCGCAGCCCATTCACCTGACGGGTTGCCTGCGTTCATGCGCGGCCGCCTATGTCGCGCCGGTCACGTTGCTGGCTGTAGCGCCCGGTCATTACGACCTCTATTTACGTGACCCGCAGCACACCGGATTCGGTGTGCTGCGCGAACGCAATCTTACTATTGAAGCGGCGGGCGCCTGGCTTGAAGCCCGCCAACGGAGCAACACCCATGATTGATTACATCCGCGACGGTCAAGAGATCTATCGCAACTCGTTCGCCATTATTCGTGCCGAGGCCAACCTCGACAGCATCCCGGCGGATCTTGAAAAACTGGCCGTGCGGGTGATCCATGCGTGCGGCATGGTCGATGCCATCGAAGACCTGCGCTTCTCGCCGGGCGCGGGCAAAGCCGGGCGAGATGCGTTGGCCGCTGGCGCACCGATTTTGTGTGATGCACGCATGGTGCTCGAAGGGGTGACCCGCACGCGCTTGCCTGCCAACAACAAGGTCATTTGCACCCTCAAGGACGACGGCGTTGCCCAGATGGCGCTGGAGAAGGGCAATACCCGTTCGGCTGTTGCCCTTGAGTTGTGGCGTCCGTATCTGGAAGGCAGTGTCGTGGTGATCGGCAACGCGCCGACTGCGCTCTTTTATTTGCTGGAAATGATCGATGCCGGTGCGCCAAAACCGGCACTGATTCTGGGCTTTCCGGTGGGGTTTGTCGGGGCGGCCGAATCCAAGGCCATGCTCGCCGCTGACAGTCGCGGCGTGCCGTTTGTGATCATGCAGGGCCGTCGTGGCGGCAGCGCCATGGCGGCGGCTGCGGTTAACGCCTTGGCCACGGAGATTGAGTGATGGTGCAACCAGGACGTTTGATCGGTTTGGGTGTTGGTCCCGGCGATCCTGAACTGATCACGGTTAAAGCGTTACGCCTGCTGCGCGAGTCGCCCGTGGTGGCGTACTTCGTCGCCAAAGGTAAAAAAGGCAACGCGTTCGGCATCATCGAAGCGCACCTGCAAGGCGCACAAACCCTGATGCCTTTGGTGTACCCGGTGACCACCGAAGCCTTGCCAGCGCCGTTGTCGTACGAACAAATCATCAGCGATTTTTACGATCAAGCCGCAGTCGACGTGGCGCAGCATCTGCAAGCCGGACGCGATGTGGCGGTGATCTGCGAGGGCGACCCGTTCTTTTACGGGTCTTACATGTACCTGCATGATCGCCTCGCGCAGCAATTTGAAGCCCAAGTGGTGCCGGGTGTTTGCTCGATGCTGGGCGGTGCGTCGGTGCTGGGCGTGCCGCTGGTGTATCGCAATCAGAGCTTGTCGGTGTTGTCCGGCGTGTTGCCGCACGAAGAGCTCAAGCGCCGTCTGGCGGACGCCGATGCCGCCGTCATCATGAAACTGGGGCGTAACTTCCATAAAGTGCGCGAAGTCCTGAGCGAGCTGGGCCTGGCCGAGCGGGCGCTGTACGTGGAGCGTGCCACCATGAGCAATCAGAAAATTGTGCCTTTTAATGACGTCGACCCCCTGTCGTCGCCGTATTTTTCGCTGATCATCGTGCCCGGCGAACGGTGGCAAGGATGAGCCGTCCCGCTGCCGCCATTGTCATCCTCGGCACTGGCAGCCTGGCCACCGCCCGGCGTATCCAGCAGATGTACCCCGCCTCACTGATTTATGGCCTGGCTGAACGGGTAGCGGGTGCGGATCGGGTGTACACCGACTTTGGTGACAATCTTCGTCAGTTGTATGCGCAGGACACGCCCATCATTGCGCTCTGCGCGGCTGGCATTGTGATTCGCACCCTCGCGCCGTTATTGCTGGAGAAGGGGGCCGAGCCGCCGGTTCTGGCCGTTGCTGAAGACGCCAGCGCCGTGGTGCCTTTACTGGGTGGTTTAAGTGGGGTCAACGATCTGGCGCGGGAAATCGCTGCGGGCCTGGGGATTGCACCCGCCATCACCACCAGTGGCGAACTGCGTTTTGGCACCTGCCTGCTGAATCCGCCCTGTGGCTATGTGCTGGGTGATGTGGAGCTGGGCAAGCGCTTTGTGTCTGACCTGTTGGCTGGCGAGCCGGTCCGCATTGAAGGCCATGCGCCTTGGCTGGCTTGCGCACAGCTGCCTGAACGTCCTGATGCGCGTCTGGCTATCCGCGTGAGTAGTGACGCACGGGCGCCGACAGCGGACGCGTTGTTGATCTACCCGCGCAATGTACTGGTAAAACTGACCACGGCGGTTACGGCTCAGGTGATCCGTGAGGTGCTACTGGAGGCGAATCTCGCCTGGCAATCGGTGGCCTGCGTGGTGGCGGCCGAGACGATGATGGCCGATGCGCAACTGCGTGACGTGGCGTCAGAACTGGGCGTGCCGCTGCGGTTTATCGGTAGCGACGAAGACCTGGCGCCGCACTCGCTGACGTGGCGCGAGCCAGAGGGCGCCGTCGCCTTGGGCGTCGCACCCGCGCCGGTGGTCATCGAACACCTGGGACGAGCCCGCGGGCGACTGGCTGTCATCGGTTTGGGCCCTGGCGCTGCCGAATTGATGGTACCCGCGGTCAAAGCCGAGCTGGCGCGGGCCAATGATGTATTGGGCTATGAGACCTATGTGCGCATGGCCGGGCCGTTTCGTGACGATCAGGTGATGCACTGCACCGACAATCGCGAAGAAATGCAGCGCGCCCGGCATGCCTTCGAACTCGCAGCCCAAGGCCGCTCGGTGGTCGTGGTGTCATCTGGCGATCCCGGTGTGTTTGCCATGGCGGCAGCGGTCCTAGAGGCGCTGCACGCGTCCAGCGATCCGCGATGGCACAGCGTTGATCTGGAAATCCTGCCGGGCGTGTCGGCCTCACTGGCGACGGCGGCACAGGCCGGTGCACCGTTGGGGCATGATTTCTGCGTGATGTCGCTGTCTGACAACCTGAAGCCCTGGAACATCATCGAAAAACGCCTCGATCTGGCAGCCGAAGCGGATCTGGCCTTGGCGTTCTATAACCCTATTTCCCGTTCACGCCCTTGGCAGTTGGGGGTTGCACTGGAAATTGTCGCCCGCCACCGCACGGCGCAAACGCCAGTGGTACTGGGGCGCGATATTGGCCGGCCGGGCCAGACGCTGCGCGTCACCACGCTGGGAGCATTAACGCCGGATCAGGTCGATATGCGCACTATGGTGATTATTGGCTCCTCGACCACCTGCACGTTCCCGCGGGCGGATGGACGGGAGTGGGTCTATACGCCGCGTTGGTACGGGCAAAAGCCTGAATAAAAGCAGCGACGTTTAAGTTGTACGCACAATGGCCCGCAAGGGCCATTTTCATTAAAGCACGCTAAAAATATCTGCAGGTTATTGATCAGGAGTGATGCAGGCACTTCTTGTTCTAACACGGACTGTATTTTTAAGCGCTAATGAGTTGGGGTAAATGTTTCCGTAATATTAAGTATGGAAGTGCTTTTTGCGTGGCGAGAAGAAGAAGGCTAGGTTTTATTTAACGGGTCTGGAAGACTCGTAAAATAAAACTTATGGAGTGGTTCTAAGATGATTGGTGAAAATAGGGCATGTACCGACCAAGAGGCCGATGCGTTTTTTAACACGTTGCCGGTTAAACAGCGTATGCAGTTTTTAACGGTGTCGGAACCTGTAGATCCACTGGGCGATACTACTGAAGAAACAGCGGTTATTGGTAAGGAAAAGCCGGTTGTTATTGCTTTTGCTGATGGCGTGTCCTCTGAGAAAAGAACGGCAGTGATGAACAGTGCTCAGTTCGCGGAAACTTATGCAGATAGCAAAGCAAATCGCAAGAACGAGCCGTTAGCCTGGTATGAGGCGTACCACTACGCGATGAAGATTTGCGGTTGGCAGTTTACCAACTTTATTTATGCTGATCATGATACAAAAAATACCAACGTCACCATGGACAGTCTGGTGCTGGAAATAATTGCTTCGGTCGCATCACATAACGCAGCGGCTATTGTTCCTTTGTTGGGCAAGGTCTTTGAAGCCATCAAAAAAGATAACGCGATCATTACGCTGTTCGATAACAACAGTAAGGGCAGTAAAGTTGGAAGCTGTCAAATCATGCCGTGCATGGACTCTGAAGGCGGAATTGCAGTGACGGTCCTGGCCGGCCTCGAGTGTACCTTCAACTCCATGGAGGGGGGCGCCTGGTTTTGGAAGTGGAAGGCTTCCAGCTTGAGCATCAAAAAAGCGGCGACTCAGATGAATCTTAACTATGAAATCTATAAGCGCCGTGAAGAACAAGTACTCAGCTATATTGACAAGTCGGCGGATGATTTTTTCGCGAAAATAAAAATGTAATGATTCGTCAGGGGTGGCGCTTAAAACTGCCATCCCTTTCTTGTTGGCCAATGCCTGATAAAGGAGATGAGGTGTGGAATACAAGCTCAAAGTTGTAGCGGGTCATTTAATATTTTTGCCAGATGATTTGTCAGTGCCGTTTGAAAGTGATATTGCATGCTCGCAATTATTTATGCAGCTTTACGCAGATGCACAGGTCGACAGATTTTCTGATGTTGATAAGTGGGATCAATGTTTTAGTCGGGCGCGGTCTAATATGAAATGGATAACAACGCTCTCGCACGCGGTTAATGTAAATTCGGATGAATATTCATCCTTTAGTGTTATTTCAGAGGTCTCAGGATCGCTTATGCATGCACAGCCAAATAAACCTGGGATTACAGTGGGTATCTTGAGCGCGGGACTAAAAAATTTTGCGGACGATGAGCGTGCACAGAGAGTTTTTTTTGAGTCCGCATTGAAGCGTCCTGCAGCAGAATTGAAGCCAGATGAAAATAATGTCTCAAATTTTTGTTTTCTATTTAGTGTGTTGAATCCGTTGAATCAGTTGTTAAGTGTCCAGCTCTATTTGACGCTTCGCGGGGATCCGGGCATACAAATATTTGAGCGTGCATTAGAGGGGGTGGAGATAGTAGGTACCCCCGCGTTAACCGTGTTATGCAGTGAACTCAACACGCTGGGATACGAGAACGTCAGAGAGAAGGTTAACAGGTACGTAAAGTCTGTTGCTGTTGATAAAATTATAGACTTGGCAATTAATTAAAGTGGTTAACTGCTCAAAGGGTAGACTCAGGATCTATCTGCCCTTCATGCATTTGTGGGGTATGAATAGCAATTGCTGAGGTTGAAGATTTTGATCTGCACTTTTATTAAGCGGGGTTTAATGAAGTCGGCGCATAACATAGGGAGTGCATGTAATGAGGGGCAATATAGTGATGGTCGGCGGTAGTCTTTTGTCATTTGTTGATGGTTTTTCGCTTCAGGAGCGACAGGACATCATGAACAGTCTCGCGCTTGCTCAATACAGCGCTGACAAGTCTTTGAAGAGCGACAAGCTGCTTGTGGACTGGTTCGATTTGTTCACTGAAAGCCTGATGGCGGTGGGGTGGGAGGTCGATGAAGATATGCGTTCCGGCTGGGCAGAAACAGGTATTTTCTATAGCCTGGAAGAGGCCGTTTTAGACGGTCTTAAGCACGTAAATCAAGCGTCGCTTCGTGCTTCGCTCCAGCATTCGATTGAAATGTTGAAGTTGGACAAGGTGTCACAAGACATATTTGAGAGCCGTAATCGCAACGGCTCAATGGCCCATTATCAGTTTGTCCCCTGTGAGCATCGCAAGGCCTTGGGGAGCTATATGTTCGTAAGCGGGATGAAAGTTAAATCGCGCGTCAATCTCGATAATATTTTTTTCGATGGTAAAAAAATCAAGACGGACGATGCTTTGGATGTGCAAACAGCCTGTTCCGGGTTTTATTTGAAGACCGAAAACTACAACCCTCATCGAGATATTGTTCTGCATAAAATGAGTGAAATTGGTGACGATTTTTTCAAAAACCTGAAGCAATAGGCCTCCCGAGCGCTTATGCAGAGCTTTAGCTATGAGCTCAAGGCCCCAGATACCCCTTTACCCCGGTAAAGATGATCTGTGCGGCGAGCGCGCATACGAATAACCCCATCAAGCGGCTGACGATTTGTAAGCCTTGTTCACCGAGAATGCGTTCAATTCGGTTGGACAGGTACAACACGATGCCGACCGTCAGGCTGGCGAGCGCGATGCTGGTGATCGCCATCAGTTTGTCGTCCCAGTGCGGTTGGGTAATCCCCATCACCAATAAAGCACCGATGGTCCCAGGGCCCACTGTCAACGGGATGGTGAGGGGAACGATGGTCACATCCTGCTGCACGCTGTCTGTCTGCACCGCCGACTTGCCTTGAGCCATGCCCAACGCCGAGATGAACAACACACTGCCCGCGCCGATACGGAACGCATCCACCGTGATGCCGAAGACATTGAATATCGTGCGCCCGAACAGGTACAGCAACACGCTCGAAATCAGGGTGGCCAGGGCGACTTTCCAGGCCAGACGGCGACGTTCCTTGTTCGAGTAACCCCGCGTCAGGCTGATAAAGCACGACAGCACGAAGAACGGGCTGTAGAGCACCAGCATCTTCAAATACACACTGAACAGCACATGGAGCATGGTATGAGCTCACGTCGAAGGAAGGCGCCGAAAGTCTATCAGGCGGTTGGAGGTCTGTCGGCAAACTCGCCATTAATGTAACGAGGGCGATTGTTCCTGAGATTGACGCAGCTCACGTTGGGCAACCCAATATTCGACCAGTTCGCGCAGTTGCGAGAGTTCGACTGGTTTGGCCATGTGGCCGTCCATGCCCGCCTGACGGGCGCGATCTTTATGTTCGGTCAAAATGTGAGCCGTCAATGCCACCACGGGTGTGCGTACCCGTTGGTTGCTGACTTCCCACGCCCGCAATTGCTCAGTGGCCGAGAAACCATCGAGCACCGGCATTTCGCAATCCATCAGCACCAGGTCATAGCGTTCGGCCTTCATGGCTTTCAGGGCTTCGGCGCCATTGCAGGCAGTGTCGGGTTGCAGATTGAGTTTGCCGAGCATGCCGCGAATCACTTTGGTGGAGATGTTGTTGTCTTCCGCCACCAGAATCCGGAAGTCCCCTGGCACAGTGGTGGGCAACGTCGGGGTGCCGGCTGTGGCTTTGCTGCTGATGACCTGACCTTTATTGCGCTGGCTGAGTTCATCGGCCAGTGTGGTTTTCAAGGTGTAACCGGCCACTGGTTTGGCCAAGATGCGTTTGATCCCGCAGTTTCGCGCAATGATTTTGCTCGGCGCATTGCTGATGCCCGTCAGCATGACCAGCAGAATGTCGTGATTGAGGCTCGGGTCTTCCTTGATCTTGGCCGCCAGTTGCATGCCCGTCATGCCGGGCATGTTCTGGTCGAGCAGGACAATATCGAAATAGTCACGCAAGTGGGCCTTGGTCCGCAGCAGTGCCAAGGCTTCTTTGCCGGAGGCAGCCGCATTGACGTTCAAGCCCCAGGCGGTGCATTGCTGCACCAATACTTTGCGGCAGGTGTCGTTGTCGTCAACCACCAGCACGCGGGCGCCCTTGAGCGGGCTGTCGAAGTCGGAGGTCTGGTGCTCCAGATGCTGAGGGTCCAGCGGCAAGGTCATCCACAGGCTGCTGCCTTTGTTCTGGCCGGGTTTGATGCCGAACTCACCACCCATCAGCATGATCAATTGGCGAGCAATCACCAGCCCCAGGTGCCCGCCCAACCGCGTGGCGGCCAGGAAGTTCTTGCTGTGCAGTTCCGCGTGCAGCAGGGCATCGCGCTCCTGCTCATCCATGGGCTGGCCAGAATCCTGAACCGTGATGCGCAGGCGTGGCGGGTCGCTGCGCTCTTCAAGTGCCACGACAATCAGGATTTCGCCCTCATCGGTCTTCTTCAGCGCGCTTTCGAGCAGGCTCAGCAGCGTCTGGCGCAAGCGGGTCGGGTCACCGCTGATTACCCGCGGTACTTGCGGTTGAATGAAGCTGATGAGTTCGACGTTCTGTTGCTCTGCCTTGGTGCGGAAAATACTCAGGCAGTCATCGATCAGGGCGTTGAGGTCAAACTGCACGTCATCCAGCTCGATTTGCCCGGACTCCAGCTTGGAGATGTCGAGAATTTCGTTAATCAGCGTCAGCAACTCGTTGCCGGCGCTGTGAATGGTTTGCACGTAGTCCCGTTGTTTGACGGACAGCGGCGTGCCGAGCAGCAGCTCCGTCATGCCCAGCACGCCGTTCATCGGGGTGCGGATCTCATGGCTGATCTTGGCCAGAAATTCGGCCTTGGCATTGACCTCGGCGTTGCTGGCCGCCAATTCGCGGCTGATGCTGAATTCGTCTTCTGTGATGCTTCGATTGCGCTCACTCAACGCCAGGCTCATCAGGAAACCGCTGATGCAGACGATCAGCATCAGGGCCAGTACCAACTCTTGGGGGGCAATCAGGGTCAGGCCCAACAGGGCGGGCAGAATCACCAGCGTGCCGAGATTGAAAATAACGATGGCCACAACGAACAGCCGGGCCGGGCGATAGCCTTTTTGCAGGTGATAGACCGAGACCAGCAAGATGCTCAGGCTCGCCAGGGCGACCAGGGCGTAGGTCATCAGGTTGAGCGGCAGGTTGTCGATGAACAGCAACAGCAGGCCGCCGAGGGCAATGATGAGGATGTCAGCCAGCAGCAGCCTGTTGATCGGGTGCGGGCCGCGCGATGAGAAAAAGCTGTAGGCGAACATCAGCCCGCAGGGGGCTGTCAGCAGCAGCGCCAGATAAGCGCCGGGTGTTTGCGCGCCATGCCATTCGGGCAACCACGGGCCCAGCAGGTTCAGGAACAGCGCAGAGCTGGTGAGCAGCAGGGCTTCACAAATCGCCAGCCACAAGCTGCTGATCGAACGGGTGAATCCGAAACGGGTGAGGTTGTGCAGAACCAGCATCAGCAGGCAACCCAACAGCAAGCCGTAGAGCAAGGGTTTGCCCTGATTGGCCGCCAGCATGACAGCGGTGTCGAGGGTGATGTAGGGCCGTAACTGATGGTCGGAGACCAGCCGCAGATAGACGTCCAGCGTGCGACTGCTTTGGGGCAGCGGCAGCATGTAGTCACTGCTTGGCAGGGGTTTGTCGGCCTGTGTCAGGGTATTGCCAGCGGTGACTTCTTCGATCAGTTTTTGATCGTCGAGCACGTACAGGTCCAGCCGGGACACATCGGGCGCAAACACCCGCAGGATTTGTTCGTGTTTGTCCGGCACCAGCCGGAAACGCAGCCACAGCGCTTCTCCCGGCTCAGCGGCTTTGAGCTGGTCGAGTTCAATGGGGCTGAATTGAGTTGCGAATCGAGATGAATGCACATCGCTGATTTGCAACGTGCCTTGAGGGTCTGACAGCACAGACCAACTGCTGCCCTGAGCAGCATGTGCCGGCAGTAAAACAAGCAGAGCGGTCAATAAACTGACAAAAAAACCAATGGCGATCCTGAGCCAGCGCACGGCGAAATCCCTTCGTAGAGTAAAGCCTGATGAATAACTATGCGCGGCGCTGGAACAGTTAGGCAAGGGTGGGGTGCCCTTGCCTATCCATCTGGATTGCTTATTCCTGACGGTCGCCACGTTCGCGTGCAATTGCGCGATAGCCAATGTCGTTACGGTAGAAGCAGCCATCCCACTCGATGGCTTTGGCCAGCGCGTAAGCGTGCTGCTGAGCGGCTTCGACCGTGTCGCCCATGGCCGTTGCACACAATACACGACCACCGGCCGTGACCACTTCCTGCGCGGCATTCAACGCCGTACCGGCGTGGAACACTTTGCCCTCGAGCTGCGCCGCAGCGTCCAGACCGTGAATCACCGCGCCTTTAGCGTAGTCGCCCGGGTAGCCGCCGGCTGCCAGGACAATCCCCAGGCTTGGACGCGGGTCCCATTGTGCTTCAACCTTGTCCAGTGCCTGAGCCAGTGCCGCTTCGATCAGCAACACCAGGCTTGACTGCAAACGCAGCATCACCGGTTGGGTTTCAGGGTCGCCAAAACGGCAGTTGAACTCGATGACCTTAGGGTTGCCGGCTGTGTCGATCATCAGGCCTGCATACAGGAAACCGGTGTAGACATTGCCTTCTTCGGCCATGCCACGAACGGTCGGCCAGATCACCTGATCCATCACGCGCTGGTGAACCTCGGCCGTCACGACCGGAGCAGGGGAGTACGCGCCCATGCCGCCGGTGTTCGGGCCAGTGTCCGCATCGCCGACGCGCTTGTGGTCCTGGCTGGTGGCCATTGGCAATACGTTCTTGCCGTCGACCATCACGATGAAGCTGGCTTCCTCGCCGTCGAGGAACTCTTCGATCACAACGCGCGAACCCGCTTCGCCAAAGGCATTGCCGGCCAGCATGTCGCGCACGGCGTCTTCGGCTTCAGCCAGGGTCATTGCGACGATCACGCCTTTACCCGCAGCCAGGCCGTCAGCCTTGATCACGATCGGCGCGCCGACTGCTTGCAGATAGGCCAACGCCGGTTCGATTTCGGTGAAGTTCTGGTAATCGGCGGTCGGGATCTTGTGACGCGCCAGGAAATCCTTGGTGAACGCCTTCGAACCTTCCAGCTGAGCAGCGCCTGCGGTTGGGCCGAAGCAGTCCAGGCCACGGGCGCGGAACAGATCGACCACGCCGGCCACCAGCGGCACTTCCGGGCCCACGATGGTCAGGGAAACGTTCTTCTCGGCAAAGTCGGCCAGTTGCTCAAGGGCCAGTACGTCGATATCGACGTTTTCGCACTTGGCTTCAATGGCTGTACCGGCGTTGCCCGGCGCCACGAACACTTTCGCAATGCGTGGGTCCTGAGCGACTTTCCAGGCCAGTGCGTGTTCGCGGCCACCGCTGCCAATGATCAAAACATTCATTTCAAAAACCTCGGATGACGCTGAATTCTATTGAGAGCCCAAAACGTTTCACGCTTCAGGAGACCGAACTGAAGCCGGTTGATGCCAGGCGTGGGTCTTGCTCGATGAGCGCCATTGCCGGTTGGCAATACGCATCATCGAGGTCGGGCCCACGCCGCAGAAACTGGCTTCAGCGTGGCCGTCGCCTAATTAATGGCGGAAGTGGCGCATGCCGGTGAACACCATGGCAATGCCGGCTTCGTCAGCCGCGGCAATCACTTCGTTGTCGCGCATCGAGCCGCCTGGCTGGATCACCGCAGTAATGCCTGCCTTGGCTGCATTGTCGATACCGTCACGGAACGGGAAGAATGCATCAGAGGCCATGACCGCGCCCTGAACCTGCAAACCGGCGTGCTCGGCCTTGATGGCGGCAATGCGGGCCGAGTTGACGCGGCTCATCTGGCCTGCGCCCACGCCGATGGTCTGGCGGCCCTTGGCGTAGACGATGGCATTGGACTTCACATACTTGGCCACTTTCCAGGCAAAGATCAGGTCGTGGATCTCTTGTTCGGTCGGTGCGCGTTGGGTCACGACTTTCAGGTCTTCGCTGCCGATCATCTCGATGTCGCGGCTTTGAACCAGCAGACCGCCATTTACACGCTTGAAGTCCCACGCCGGGGCGCGGTTCTCGCTCCACTGGCCGCAGGCCAGCAGGCGTACGTTGGCCTTGGCAGCCACGATGGCGCGGGCTTCTTCGCTCACGGACGGGGCGATGATGACCTCGACGAACTGGCGCTCAACGATGGCTTTGGCCGTTTCGGCGTCCAGCTCGCGGTTGAAGGCGATGATGCCGCCGAACGCAGACTCGGTGTCCGTGGCGTAGGCCAGTTCGTAAGCCTGGCGGATACCGCCTTCGGCATCCGGGCTGACCGCAACGCCGCACGGGTTGGCGTGCTTGACGATCACGCAAGCCGGTTTGACGAAGCTCTTCACGCACTCCAGCGCAGCGTCGGTATCGGCCACGTTGTTGAACGACAGCTCCTTGCCCTGCAGTTGGGTGGCGGTGGCGATGCTGACTTCGGCCGGTTTGGCTTCCACGTAGAACGCCGCTTTCTGGTGCGGGTTCTCGCCGTAGCGCATTTCTTGTGCCTTGATGAACTGGCTGTTGAAGGTGCGCGGGAACTGACCGCGATCTTCGGTGCTCAGGGTCTCGGCGGCCTGGTTCACGGTGCCCAGGTAGTTGGCGATCATGCCGTCGTAGGCGGCAGTGTGTTCAAACGCCTTGAGCATCAGGTCGAAACGCTGGGCGTAGGTCAGGCCACCGGCCTTGAGGTTTTCCAGCACATTGGCGTAATCGCTGGCATTGACCACAATGGCGACGTCTTTGTGGTTTTTGGCCGCAGAACGCACCATGGTCGGGCCGCCAATGTCGATGTTCTCGATGGCGGTCGGCAGGTCGCAACCCGGCTTGTTGATGGTGGCTTCGAATGGGTAGAGGTTCACCGCGACCAAGTCGATCGGCTTGATGCCGTGCTCGTTCATGATGTCGTCGTCAATGCCGCGACGGCCCAGGATGCCGCCGTGGATTTTCGGGTGCAGGGTTTTTACCCGGCCGTCCATCATTTCCGCGAAGCCGGTGTAATCGGCGACTTCAACCGCGGCCACGCCGTTGTCTTGCAGCAGCTTGAACGTACCGCCAGTGGACAGGATCTCGACGCCGAGGGCTTCCAGTTCACGGGCGAAATCAAGGATTCCGGTTTTGTCGGAAACGCTGATTAGAGCGCGGCGGATCGGCAGGCGGGTAGTCTGATCGGTCATCTCGATTTCCATCAAAAGCAAAGGAGTCAGCAAAAAAGGCGGCCCGTTTTACGAGGACGCCTTTCAGGTTTGATTGAATGCTTACAGCAGATCGTACTGTTTGAGTTTCTTGCGCAGGGTGCCGCGGTTGAGCCCCAGCATCTCGGAAGCCTTGGTCTGGTTGCCCTTGACGTAGTTCATGACGCATTCGAGCAAGGGGGCCTCGACTTCGGAAAGAACCAGGTTGTACACGTCCGTGACTTCTGCGCCCTCCAGGTGGGCGAAATAGTTGTGCAGCGCCTTTTCGACACTCCCGCGAAGGGTCTGGCCTTCTTCGCTCGGCGTATTGAGGTGCTGTTTCAAATTGACGTTGTCGCTCACGGGCGTTGTTCCACTCACTAATGTCTCGGTCATCATCGTCATGCGGCCACCCATCCTTCGTCCCCTGTCCCCAGGCTCTTGTGTCGTTCGGCGAAAAACGCCTGAACGTTGGCGCATTGTGCTTCCGTATCTTCTAAACGATTGAAGTGGGCGCGAAACTCCTTGGCGCCCGGCAAGGTTGCGAGATACCAGCCGACATGCTTGCGGGCAATGCGAACGCCCAACACCTCCCCATAGAAGGCATGCAATGCGGCCAGATGCTCTAGCAGAATACGTTCCACTTCGCTCATCTCCGGTGCCGGCAATAGCTGCCCGGTACGCAGAAAATGATCCACTTCGCGGAAAATCCAGGGCCGCCCTTGAGCCGCCCTGCCTATCAACAGTCCATCTGCGCCGGTCGCGTCGAGGACGTGACGGGCCTTGTGGGGTGAATCGATGTCGCCGTTGGCAAAGACCGGAATCGACACCGCCTGCTTGATCGCGGCGATGGTGTCGTACTCGGCTTCACCGGTGTAGAGGTCGGCACGGGTTCTGCCATGAACCGCCAGTGCTGTGATGCCGGCCTGTTCGGCGATTTTTGCCACGGTCAGGCCGTTTTTGTTGTCCCGGTCCCAGCCGGTACGGATTTTCAAGGTGACCGGCACATCAACCGCAGCCACGACGGCCTGCAGGATCTCGTTCACCAATGCTTCGTCTTTCAGTAGTGCGGAGCCGGCGGCCTTGTTGCAGACCTTTTTTGCCGGGCACCCCATGTTGATATCAATGATCTGTGCGCCCAGCTCCACGTTGGCCCTGGCGGCGTCTGCCAGCATCTGCGCATCCCCGCCGGCGATCTGTACCGAGCGAGGCTCGGGATCACCGTCGTGAATCATGCGCAAGCGCGATTTACGGCTGTTCCAGAGACTCATGTCGCTGGTGACCATTTCCGAAACAACCAGGCCTGCACCCATGCGCCGGCAAAGCTGACGAAAGGGCTGGTCGGTGACACCCGCCATCGGGGCGAGGATCAAACCGTTGTGCAATGTATATGGGCCGATGCGTACCGCCGACATAGGACTTCCCTGTTGTGGGGCCGGATCTTGGGAGTTCGAAAAAGGGTTGGCATGATACCCGCTCTCGATGACCGGATAAAGACGCAATTGGATAAAAATTGAACAGCGCGCCAATGCCTGAGCCGCCTGTCAAGGCGCCAAAAGCAGGTCGCTGTTCAGTGGCCGCTTACGCGTTCGGGCAAAAAAGCCGGGATTTTCATTCCGGAGAATGGAAACTCAAGCTGTAATTCACCGCTTTTGGGCCCGGATCCAGAATATCCAGTGCAACGTGGATCGGGGTTTGAGGCGGCATTTCAGCCTTGCCGGCCATCTCCCCGCTCAGGTACTCGCCGGGTTTGAAGCGACGACTGGCAATCATTTTTCCGTTGAGGTCTGCAAAGCGCAGTTCCAGCAAAGGGAACGGTTGCGAAAACGGTGCGCGGTTGTAGAGGATCGCATCGACCACCAGGGCTCCGGCAAACTCGGGGTGACTGCGCACCACCAGATTGCTGCTTTTGATCCGATCAATGTCGACCTTGGAGGGCACCGTGCAGCCGAGGGTCGGGCACAGTTGCTGGAAAATCGGCCGGTACTGGTCCTGGCGAGCCAGTTCTTCAAAGTGGTAGGCAATGTATTGGGCGCCCAGCGCGACAGCGGCCGCTAACACCAGCACGAACCACAGCAGGCGCTTGCCCCAGGGGGTACGGCGCTTTTGCCAGTCGAGGTGCAGCGGGTCGTCGACCAGATTTTGCAGCACTTCTTCGCGCACACCCGGTTCGTGGCGTTTGCGTTTGTCCTTGGTGACGAGGGGCGGCGCCAATGGCTCGTCGTCATCGCCATCATCCACGGCGGACAGATGCATCAGTGGCGGTTCCGGCTCTTTATCCAGCGACAGCTGAAGCGGGGGCGTGTCATCCGGATCGTCGAGGTCCAGGGACAGCGACGGCTCGGTGCGGCCCGAGTCAGCAGGTTCAAGGCGCTCAGGCTCGGCCTCGATAGCCTCGGCACGCTCGGCGGCCGAATCGCTGAACAGGCTGTCTGACCACTGACGTTCTTCGCCGTCATCGCTGTCGCGGCGTGCGCTCAGTGTGTCTTGCCGGGTGGCGGAAGGCTGGCCGAAGCTTTTGCTGGGCTGGATCTCCAGCTCCTCGAGTCGGGCCAGCTCCTTGTCCAGATCCAGATGGTCGAGGTCCAGCTCGGCAGCCTGCCATTGCTTCTGGCTGATGGGCTCAGGCGCGGCAGGTGGCTCGGTCGGTTGGGGCTCGGCTGCCGGTGCAGCAACGACGGGTTGCTGTTCCTTTTCAGCGCTCTTGTTAAGCAGTTGCTGCGCAGCATTGAACACTTGCAGGCAAGCGCCACAGCGCACCACGCCGCGGGCCATGCTCAATTGAGAATGGTTGACGCGGAAGCTGGTTTGGCAATGTGGGCACTGTGTTACGAAGCTATCGCTCATGCGGCCACCCGGATTAGACAGGCGTGCATTCTAGCGCCGACGACCACTGATGCGCACCCAGCCATCGCGGTTAGCGATCGGGTCCAGATCAAAGTCGTGCGCATAGGCGGCTGCCACGTCCTCGCCTTGTTCGGCCAGGATGCCGGAGAGCGCCAGACGGCCGCCCGGTTTGACCAGGCTCGACAGTTGCGGCGCCAGTGCGACCAGCGGGCCAGCCAGAATGTTGGCCACCAGTACGTCTGCCTGAACCTGCGGCAGGTCTTCTGGCAAGTAGAGCGGGAACAGTTCTTCAGCGATGTTGTTACGGCCAGCGTTATCGCGGGACGCTTCCAGCGCTTGCACGTCGATGTCCGTGCCGACGGCCTGTTTGGCGCCAAGGAGCAGCGCGGCGATGGCCAAAATGCCCGAGCCGCAGCCGAAGTCCAGTACGTCGCAGTTTTTCAGGTCCTGACCGTCGAGCCATTCAAGGCACAGCGCGGTGGTCGGGTGAGTACCGGTGCCGAATGCCAGGCCCGGATCGAGCAGCAGGTTCACGGCTTCGGGTTGCGGCGCGGCGTGCCAGCTTGGAACAATCCACAGGCGCTGACCAAAACGCATCGGCTCGAAGTTGTCCATCCAGCTGCGTTCCCAGTCCTGGTCTTCGATCACTTCTGCGTGATGTTCAGGCAGTGGTGCGCCGGTCAGCAGCTCCAGATGGGACAGGACGAGTTCGGCTTCAGTGCCGCCTTCGAACAGTGCCAGCAAATGGGTGTGCGACCACAGCGGGGTGGTGTTGAGCTCGGGTTCGAAGATCGGCTGGTCTTCGGCATCCATGAATGTGACCGAAACAGCACCGACTTCGAGGAACGCGTCTTCGTAGGTTTCGGCTTGTTCCGGGCTGATGGCGAGGCGTACTTGCAGCCAAGGCATGGCGGGCACCTTTGAAAAATAGGAATGTGCAGCCAGCGGGCTGCGAGAAGCGCGCCAGTTTACGCGAGCGCAGGCCTCCCTGCTATGGCAGGCCATCTGTAGGCGGGTGGGCAAGGCCATTCGCGCAGGAATTCGATATTGGGCTGATGGCGTTTATGGACACGTCCTACATACCGTGATCGCCAATCTGAGCACTCTCTTCCTGATTACTGTGTATGAGGTTCTTTCATTCAATGACTGGGCTTCATGGTTCTCAGCCGTGCTCCCTTAGGGGCTATGCAATAGGAGAGGCTTATGGCCTTGGGCTATTTTATTGGTCTGGACGACAAAACGACCTGCGGTGGAAAGGTGCTCGAGTCAGACCCTGGCATTACGTGGAGTGGCATGCAGCACGCCCTCGAAGGCCACTTGGTCAGTTGCGGGCAGGACGGCAAGGCCTACCCGATTTGCGGCGGTGTTGAGGGGTTTATCAGCCATGGCCGGCGGGTGGCTGGCACGCTGGACAGCCGCAGCGGTTGCCCTTGCCAGGCCGAGCTGATTGCCTCTGTGACTGTGCATTCTTATGTCACCGATTCAGCCCCGGCATTTAATAGCGGCTTGACCGCCGGGCCACAACCCATGCCCGCCACCTTCAGCACAACGTGCGACGAGCGTTTCCAATGGCTCAATCAACATGGCCTGCCCCTGAGGCAACTGGGATATGCCGTGCTGCAAAACGACCACTGTATGGGCTACGGCACACTCGATGCACAAGGCCACACCTGCTCTTGCGCCAGCGTCAGCCCTGAACCATTGGGCATCGCCATCAACGCCCCGTCACCGGTTATGGAGTAAGCAGCATGTCCTTGAATGATTTCCAGCGTACCAACGCCACAGGCCCGCAAGCCTTGTATCAACTGCCGCAAGCCAGCTCGCGCACCTACAGCCCCACCCATACACCGGCCAAAACAGTGGTCGTCCAGAGCCTTGCCCTGAGCCGCTTGCCCGGCGCCATGCGCGCGATGGGCTGGCACACGGCAGCGGCCTTAATGCAGCGCTGGTTTGACAGCCCGGCGTGGGCGATGCCGGAGGCGTGGAAAGTGCTTAAAACACAACCCGCCCCCCTCAGTCTGAAACCGGCGCAGTGCGATGAGAGCATTGTAAAAATGGAATGGGCCATGGGTTATGAGCGCTGTCGTGAGGCTGTTGACGAGGCAGAGTCTATTCTTGCGACCCCAAATGCACTTAAAAGACTCCAGACACTGCTAAAGAACGCTGGTTGGGAAGGTGAAGGTGCTCAGGCGTTGGGCTCGAGATCAATGTCAGCCCTGCAAATGGATGCTTTTTCCCAAGTTAATTTCGTTAAATTTGGAGCCGTATGGAGTTCGCTCGACGACATGTACGGAGCCTTAGGTAATGCCGTTTTGAAAGTCGGAGTAGTAGGAGAGGCATTTACTGAGTTAAATCCAGTTACCAAACAAGTCCGTTATCTTTTTCATATAGAGCAGATAGGTTTCTATATTCGCGACCATTACGACTTCAATGGTCTGCAATATCTGGGCACTTGGACAGAGGATCGTGTGCTGACCAAGGCAGAGACCGCTTTTACCTTGAGCCTTCCTGGTCAAGTTGTATTGCGTATAAAGGATGGTCCTTTTGCTGCTGTCACCAATGGTGATTTTCGGGACTATCGTGACAAAACAGGCAAAGGCGGCGACTTCATCATTTATTCAGATGTACTCTGGAAAAAATCTGGGCAAGTCATTGATCTTGGGGGATGGGTGTGAAGCCAGCCTCACGACGGATAGCCTTTTTCGTCGCCTATATCACCATTGCGGGCGGGTTATGGACCGCTTCGAACGGGTGGGAAAGAGGATTGGCAACCAGGGACAGTGAGTCGAGTATCAGCCCTAATGGCTGTTACCGAATTGATAGTTTCAAACCCTATTGGGTGCTCCCTGATTTTTTGCATCCCATGCCCCATCCATTCGGGGACCTGCCGCCAAAATGGTTTGCCGGGTGGGGGTATCCAGCTTTTTTGCGTCTTTACGATCATCGAAATGGCGATCTGATCTCAGAAACTGAAATCTATGATGCGGAGTCAGCAGGCGGGCAACTGGACTGGGGGAATGGATCAGGCGATGTGTGGATTGGGATGATCCGCATGGATCTCAACCTCCCCGACTGCCCGGGTGATGTCCCCGAAAAAATGAGGCGCGAACAATGAAGTCCAGCTCGCGACGCATCGCCTTTTTCGTCGCCTTTATCACCATTGCGGGTGGGTTATGGACCGCTTCGATTTGGTGGGAAAGAGGATGGGCTACGCGACTGGCGACCGATAGCGTCAGTCCCGATGGCTGTTATCGAATCCAGAGTTTCAAGCCCTATTGGCTTTTGCCAGATACCTTCCATAGGCGTTCAGACCCCAATGAAGATCAGCCGGCTGAGTGGTTTCCGTGGTGGGGTTATCCAGGTTTTTATCGTCTTTTCGATAACCGCAGTGGCGAGTTGATTTCAGAAACAAAAATCTATGATCTGGAGTCGGCGGGAGGCAGGCTTAGTTGGGGGGAGGGTTCTGGCTATGTTATGGCCGGTTTGATCATCATCGCCTCCAACCTCCCGGATTGCACCGGCGATCACCTCGGCGAAACAAGGCGCAAGCAATGAAAGCCATGTCTCCACCTATCGCTTCTACACGGCCTGAATCAACCGTGTAGCCGGGTACCCAAAAACCTGGTGCCCCAGACACAACAAAGCCGCTCGAAAGCGGCTTTGTTGATCAGGAATCAAACTTACTGGTTAGCCAGTTTGTGTTCCAGGTAGTGAATGTTGACGCCGCCTTTGCAGAAGCCTTCGTCATTCACCAGGTCGCGGTGCAGCGGGATGTTGGTTTTGATCCCGTCGACCACGATTTCGTCCAGGGCATTGCGCATGCGTGCCATGGCTTCGTCACGGGTCGAGCCCCAGGTGATCAGCTTGCCGATCAGGGAGTCGTAGTTGGACGGCACCTTGTAGCCGCTGTACAGGTGCGAATCGACGCGAACGCCGTTGCCGCCCGGCGCGTGGAAGTGCTTGACCATGCCAGGGCTTGGCATGAACGTCGCAGGGTCTTCCGCGTTGATCCGGCACTCCAGGGAGTGGCCGTGAATGTTCACGTCATCCTGGGTGAAAGACAGCTTATTGCCTGCCGCAATGCTCAACATCTCTTTAAGGATGTCGATACCGGTGACCATTTCGGATACCGGGTGCTCTACCTGCACGCGCGTGTTCATTTCGATGAAGTAGAAACGACCGTTTTCGTACAGGAACTCGAACGTGCCTGCACCCCGGTAGTTGATATCGATACAGGCTTGAACGCAGCGTGCCAGTACTTCCTGGCGGGCTGTTTCGTCGATGCCCGGCGCCGGTGCTTCTTCCAGGACTTTCTGGTGACGGCGCTGCAGCGAGCAGTCGCGGTCGCCCAGGTGGATCGCGTTGCCCTGGCCGTCGGAAAGCACCTGAACTTCCACGTGACGCGGGTTGGTCAGGTATTTTTCGAGGTAGACCATCGGGTTGCTGAACCAGGCGCCCGCTTCTTCACGGGTTTGCTTGGCGGCTTCGATCAGGTCTTCTTCACGGTTGACCACGCGCATGCCGCGACCACCGCCGCCGCCAGCGGCCTTGATGATCACCGGGTAGCCGACTTCGCGGCCAATGCGCAAGGCGGTTTCAGGGTCTTCGGGCAGCGGGCCGTCGGAGCCTGGCACCGTGGGAACGCCCGCCGCGATCATGGCGTGCTTGGCCGACACCTTGTCGCCCATCAGGCGGATGGTGTCAGCTTTCGGGCCGATGAACGCAAAACCGGATTTCTCGACCTGCTCGGCAAAATCGGCGTTTTCCGCCAGGAAGCCGTAGCCCGGGTGGATCGCCGTGGCGCCGGTCACTTCGGCTGCCGCGATGATGGCCGGGATGTGCAGGTAAGACAGGTTGGCTGGTGCCGGACCGATGCAAACGGTTTCGTCTGCCAGGCCCAGGTGCATCAGTTCCTTGTCAGCAGTGGAGTACACCGCGACGGTCTTGATGCCCAGTTCCTTGCACGCCCGCAGGATGCGCAAGGCGATCTCGCCGCGGTTGGCGATGAGAACTTTTTCCAGCTTCTGAGGCTTCAACATCGTTGGCTCCCCGTGGTTCAAACGATGGTGAACAGCGGTTGGTCGAACTCAACCGGCTGACCGTTTTCTACCAGGATGGATTCAATAACACCGGCTTTTTCAGCCTGGATGTGGTTCATCATTTTCATCGCTTCCACGATGCAGATGGTGTCGCCGACCTTAACGGTCTGGCCCACTTCAACGAATGCTGGCGAAGTAGGCGACGGGGTGCGGTAGAACGTACCGACCATTGGCGACTTGACCACAAAACCGTTCAGTGTTGGCGCAGCCGGTGCGTCAACTACGGTGGCTACCGGGGTCGCGGCAACAGGAGCAGCGGCAGCCGGCGCTTGCATTGGAGCCGGTGCGTAGAACTGCTGAGCAGGAGTCTTGCTGTGACGGCTGATGCGTACGGACTCTTCGCCTTCTTTAATTTCCAGCTCGTCGATGCCGGACTCTTCCAGCAATTCGATCAGTTTCTTAACTTTACGGATATCCATGAATCGTCAACTCCCAGTGGGTCGGTCAGGGGCGTTTAGCTTGTAGTTCAAGCTGTTCCAGGGCGGCCTCCAGGGCCAGTCGATAACCGCTGGCGCCAAGGCCGCAGATCACACCTACCGCAACGTCGGAGAAGTAGGAGTGATGGCGGAAAGGTTCGCGTTTGTGCACGTTGGACAAATGCACTTCGATGAATGGGATGCTCACCGCCAGCAGCGCGTCACGTAATGCCACGCTGGTGTGGGTAAAAGCAGCCGGGTTGATCAAAATAAAATCCACGCCTTCATCGCGTGCGGCATGGATGCGATCGATCAATTCATACTCGGCATTGCTTTGCAGGTAGAGCAAATGGTGACCGGCCTCGCGGGCCCGTTGTTCGAGATCCTGATTGATCTGCGCCAGCGTTGTGGCGCCGTAGACGCCCGGCTCGCGGGTGCCTAGCAGGTTCAGGTTGGGGCCGTGCAGCACCAGAAAGGTCGCCATCTGCTTTTCCTTGTTATGTCAGTGCGGGGCGACTATGCCGAAAAGCGTAAACGCTGTCCAGTTACCTGCAATAGCCAGCACGATGCCCGATGTTCACGCAAAGTTTGTGACTCAGGCTTTAAATCTGGTCATTTGCGTTAGCGACACGTTCGGCGAAGTCCGCGGCATTGATCTCGCCGATGACCCGTTGGTCACTGATTTCGCTGCCATTTTTGCCAAAGAACATCAGCGCCGGTGGGCCGAATAATTGATATCGGTCGAGCAGGGCACGTTGCTCGGGGTTACTGGCCGTGATGTCAAAACGCACCAGCCGATAACCGCTGAGCAGATCCAGCACGCGCGGGTTGTTCAACACCTCATGTTCGATGACTTTGCAGCTGATGCACCAGTCGGCGTACCAATCCAGCAACACCGGCTGCCCTGCGGCCTTTGCCTCGGCCAGCGCCGCGTCCAGTTGGGCCGGGGTGTTGACGGTCTGCCATTGGCGGGTGGTGGTGTCGGCACGCTCGCCGAGGGTGACAGGCGCGGGGCTCGCCAAAGGTTTGAGCGGATCGCCTTGCCCGCTCAAGGCGCCGTACCAGCAAAAGAGCGCATACACCAGCAGGAACAGGCCCAGCAGTTGCGCCAGGCGCTGGCGCGGCGATTTAAAAGCAAACTCCAGCGTGCCCAGAAACAGGCTGACCCCGGCCGCCAGAAAACCGATCAACAGCAGGGTGGCCGGGCCCGGCAGCACCCGGCTGAGCAGGCCCACCGCCAACCCCAGCAACAACACGCCGATGGTGTTTTTCACGGTCACCAGCCACGGGCCGCTTTTGGGCAGCCACGCCGCCCCGCCCGTCGCCACCAGCACCAGCGGGGTGCCCATGCCGAGCCCTAGCACCAGCAGCTTCAGGCCGCCGCCCAGCGCATCGCCGCTGGCGCTGATGTAGAGCAACGCACCGGCCAGAGGCGCCGATACGCACGGCGAAACCAGCAAGCTGGACACCACGCCCAGCACCGCCGCGCCCCACAGCGAGCCGCCTTGAGTGTTATTGGCCACACGGTCCAGGCGATTGCTGATGGCGCGTGGCAGTTTGAGTTCAAACACCCCGAACATCGCCAGTGCAAACACCGCAAAAAACAGCGCGAACGGCACCAGAACCCACGCCGATTGCAGGCGCGCTTGCAGGTTGAGCTGCGCACCGAACAGGCCCATCAGGGCGCCGAGCAGGGCAAAACAGGCCGCCATGGGCAACACGTAAGCCAGCGACAGGCTGAAACCGCGCCAGCCGCCCACTTGGCCGCGCAGCACCACGCCCGACAGAATCGGCAGCATCGGCAGTACGCACGGGGTAAAGGTCAGGCCCAGGCCCGCAAGGAAAAAGATCGCCAGTTCACGCCAGCTCCAGGCACTGGCGGGCGCGCTTGACGTGTCAACTGACGCGGCGGGCGTGCCTTCGATGTTCAGGCGCACGGTTTCGGGCGGGTAGCACAAGCCCTTGTCGGCGCAGCCCTGATAGGTCACGACAAGCGTGAAGGCGCGTTGAGCATCGGCCGGGCGCGGCACGTCCACGTCGACAATGCCGTGATACACCTGCACATCGCCAAAGTACTCATCATGCTTGGGTTCGCCGGGCGGCAGTTGCACCGGGCCCAAGGTGATATCGGCGGGGTCGGTTTTGAACGCAAAGCGGTGCTGGTACAGGTAGTAACCGTCGGTCGGCACAAAACGCAGCTTGATGTTCGTGGGCGTGCTTTCGATCAGGTTGAGCTTGAACGCCTCGCTGACCGGCAGAAAATCGCGGCTGTTATTCACGGCGCCCAGCGTAGCGCTGGGGCGGTTGTCCAACAGTCCCGCGCCCATGGCGGGCACGGCGACGAGTAAACACAAAAGCAAAAACAGGCGGCGCATAGTGATCTCGCTAATCAAACGTGCGCGCATGATAGCGGAGTGAGAAACGCTGTGCCGAGCGGGGCTGACCGTTCACGGGGAGCGGCGGTATCGCAACCATCCGCGCGCCCGGCATCACACCCGAAACGCCTGCACCGCGGCATTCAACTCGCTCCCCAACACCAGTAAGCGCTCACCTTGCTGGCGACCCTGGCTAATGCGTTGCAAATTGTCGTCACCCAACTGATGAATGCGTTCACTGTGATCACGTATTTCACTGACCGCGCCGCTTTGTTGAGCGGTGACGTCGGCAATGCGGATGGCGGTGTCGGAGATGGTGGCTATCGCCCCGACGATTTCATCCAGCGCGCCATCGGCGGCTTGCGCCTGCCGGGCGGTGTCCCGGGCATGTACAACTTGGGCGCGCATGCCTTCGACGGACTGGCGCGCGGCCGTTTGCAGCCCGCCGATCAGGGTTTGAATTTCGCCGGTCGCCCCTGCTGTACGTTGGGCAAGCGTGCGCACCTCTTCGGCGACCACTGCAAACCCGCGTCCCATTTCACCGGCACGGGCCGCTTCAATGGCGGCGTTGAGCGCCAGTAAGTTGGTCTGATCGGCGATGGCGCGAATCACCGTCAGCACGCCACCGATGGTGGCCGACTCTTCGGCCAGTTGCTCGATCATTTGCGCGTTGCCTTGCACTTCACCCACCAGTGCATGCAGCCCGGTCAAACTTTGGCCAATGACTCGTTGGCCTTGGGCAACCGCCACCCCGGCACTGCGGCTGGCATCGGCCGCCTGACTGGCGTCGCCTGCCACTTGCGAAATGGTCGCTTCCAATTCGCCCAGGGCGTCGCGGATTTGCGCCGTATCGCCTGCCTGCCGCTCGGCGCCGCTGTGCAAACCGTTGCTCACCTCGGCCAGCGCCTCACTGCTGCCGGCCACCTGTTCGGCGTTGACGCGCAAGGTGCCCACAAGATTGACCAAGTAATTGCGCAGGCGATTGAGCGAGGCCTGAATGTCGTGCAGTTCGCGATTGGTTTTGCCCAACTGAATGTCGCGGCTGAAATCCCCTTGTGCCCAGGTCGACAGCATCGGCACCAGGCGGGTCAACACGTTGGCCAGTCTGCGCTGCAACGTGTCGATCAGCAGTGCGATCAGCAGAATCAGGCCAATCATCGCGCCCTGAATCAGCCGCACTTCGCTTTGAATCTGCCCGTGTTCAGCGCGCACTGCCGGCTCCAGTCCGGCGATGGCTTGTTGCACTGCGCCCAGCTTTTCATGCGTGGCGTCAGCCAGTTGAGCGCGCTGTTCGATCTGGCTGCGGGTGCGTTGCAACTCGGCGGGGTAGCGGCTCAGCAGGTTGTTGAGTTCACGTTTGAGGGGGATGCCAGCGTCTTCGGTCGCGCCCGTCTGTTCCGACTCAAGGCCCATCAGTGCCGCGAAATCGTCACTGGCCGAGGCGCTGTTGGCGCTGACCCCCAGCAAAGGCAGCGCCTCGATGGTCTGCGCTTGCGCACGCATGTTGTCCAGCTCGCGCGCCACGTCCGCCGCCAGCTCACTGCGCCCGCTACTGACCAGTTTGTCGCGGCTTAAAGAGAGTTTTGCCAAGTGTTGGGAGGCATTGAGCAGCGGCACCAGATAGGCGTGGGCGTCGGGGCCGCTGGCTTGATTGGCATACTGGCTGAGTTGCTCCAGCGTGGCGCCCAGCTCCCGTTCGGCCTGCAACAGCAACGCTTGCGGGTCACCGGCCAGTTTGCCGGCGGCCAGCAGTTCGTTGCCACTGTATGTGCTCAGGCGTTCGAGGCTGGGGCGCAAGGCCTCGGTCAGCGCAACCGGGAGCGGGGTCAGTTCGGCTTTCAGCGTGTTGAGCGCGGTCGTGGCATCGCTCAGGCGCAGGGCGTCGCCACTGGCCAGGTAATCTTCAATATTGCGCGCCACTTGGTTCTGGAACTGCTGGGACAGGCTCAAGTAGCGTTCCATCAGTTGAAACGGCCGTTCAAGCGCGTGTTGCGACCACGCCAAGGTGGCGCCGAGGGCGAGGCACACGGCGATCAGCAACAGGGTGTTGAGGTTGGTAAGCAGCTTCAGGCGCATCTGGGATTTTGCCTACGACGCAATGAGAAGCGGCTGAAGTTATTGCACGTGCATTACAGCGATGTGACGGGATTCGGCAATTTGACCGAAATAGTGGCAATTTGCCTTGTCGGGTGGAAGCGCTCGATCCGGTTGCGCCCGTTGTGCTTGGCGCGGTACAGCGCTTCGTCTGCCTGAGACGCCATGATCAGGCCGTCTGTGCCCTCTTTGAGTTCCACCACGCCCGCGCTGAAGGTGCAGCATAAATCGGTGGGCTGGGCCGGGTAATGAATCTCCGAGAAGCGCTCGCGGATGGTGTTCAACACCGCGTGGGCCGCTTCCTGATCGGTGTCAGGCATCACAATGGCAAACTCTTCGCCGCCATAGCGCCCGATGAAATCGGTCTTGCGCAGACGCTGTTTGAGGAACAGCGCCAGGCTTTTGATCACCCGGTCGCCCATGGGGTGGCCGTAGGAGTCGTTGACCCGCTTGAAATGGTCAATGTCGATCATGGCAAAGCTCAGCGAGCGACTTTCGCGGCGGGCGCGGAAGGTGCAGTCTTCGAGCAGTTGCAGAATATGCGTGTGGTTGTACAGGCCGGTCAGGCTGTCGCGCACCATCCGCGCCTTTAAGTGCCGTGCCCGGGCGGCGCGGTTGCGCACGGTGGTAATCAGGTGCCGGGGTTTGATTGGTTTGGTCAGGAAGTCGTCGCCGCCTTCGCTCATGGCGTCCAGTTGCTTGTCCAGGTCATCTTCGGCCGACAGGTAAATGATCGGCACGCTGACGTAGCGATCATTGTGGCGGATCACCTTGGCCAGCTCGGTGCCGGTGCAGGCGGGCATGTACATGTCGAGGATGATCAGGTCGGGCTGGAAGTCGGCCAGTTCGGCCATGGCCTGAATCGGCTCGATCAGGGTGCGGGTCACGATCCCGGCGCTGTTGAGCAGCCGTTCGGTGTGCAATGCCTGCGCCCGGGAGTCATCAATGATCAGCACTTTGTACGGTTCGTACTGCGCGACGCAGGTCAGTACCTCGATTTTCTCCATCAGGCTGGAGGCTTCGAGGGTGCCGGTCAGGAACTCCTGCCCGCCCGCGCGCACGGCGGCCAGTCGGGTGGGGGTGTCGGTTTCATGCAGGCTGAAAAACAGCAGCGGCAATTTTTGCTCCAGCCCCTCCTGCGCTTCGGCGGCCAGCAGCAGGCCATTGCTGGTGCCACTGAAATCCACGTCCATCACGATCGCGCAGGGCAGGCGTTCGGCCATGGCGCTGCGAAAGGCATTCACGCTGGGCAGCGATTGCGCGCCCAGGCCGAAAAAATCCAGTTGCTTGGCCAGTCGCTCGGCCCGGTCATGGTCCTGAAGCAGGATATACACCGGCTTGCGCAGCGGTGGCAGAAAGGTGTGATCCAGCTGGTCGCCGTGGCGCAGACCGGTACGCGACAAGCGCTGCATCAGGCGGTTGAGTTCTGTAATCAACGTACTGCTCAGGCGCCCGCGGTTGGCCTCGACCTGCTGCAAGGCCTGGCTGATGGCGCGGGCCAGTTGCGAATGCTCGGGCTGCTCGAAGCGTGCGGCAAACCGCAGCAGGCGCAGGTTGGCGTCGCTGAGTTCCGCGAGGTCTGAGGGGGCCCATTCATTGCCCTGTAAACGTTGCCAGATCTCAAGAATTTGACGTGCCTGATGGATGACCCGCTGGGCAAAGTGGTTCTTGATGCGCTCGCGGTTCGGGTCTTCTTGCTCGGTCATATCCAGACTGCTTCGTGAGTGGGGCATGCTGAGGTTCGACTAGTGGCTCTATGCTAGCAGCTCTTTGGAAATGCACGAGCCCTCACACGAAATTAACGTTGGCCGGTTACATTTAGGCGTTGAGATCCTTCTGTGAGGGGCGCGAGCGTGGTTTATAGTGGCCGCCGCCTGTTGCCAGCGCCTTGTTGCAGATCAACCGGCAGGCGATTAAAAACAGGCATATAAGGCACGATGGGTTAGGGTTGTGGTCGAACCGTTGAATTCAGTAATCGAAAGGATATAGCCATGCTGGACTGGAAAAAACGTGAGGGCAGTGCCCGCGAGTCGGTCAAGGAGACCAGGACAGAGCCGCGTGGCTATTTCAAAAGTATCTTGCTGAGCCGCTCCATTGCCACCCTGGTGGGTGTGTATGTGCTGGTGTGCCTGGGGCTCGGCTGGTACTGGAGTCAGGAGCCGGATCTGTTCCCGGTGCAGCAAAATGCCCAGCAGGCTGCCGAGCGTGACGGCAAGCAAATGGTGCCGGGCTTCACCACCGTCGAAACCCTGAAAACCGTGGCCGGCACGCTGCTCAACAAGCCGGGCGGTTACCTGTCCAATGACCGCTTCCCGCCGGGCCTTGTGCTCGACAACATTCCGAGCTGGGAATACGGCGTTCTGGTGCAGGTGCGCGACCTGACCCGTGCCCTGCGCAAAGACTTTGCCCGCTCCCAGTCGCAGTCGGCTGAAGACGCGGATCTGGCCAAGGCCGAGCCGCGTTTCAACTTCGACAACAAGAGCTGGATGCTGCCGTCCAGCGAGTCTGAGTATCAGGAAGGCATCAATTCCCTGAGCCGCTACCAGGCTCGCCTGTCTGACCCTAATCAGAAAAACGCCCTGTTTTACGCCCGTGCCGACAACTTGAACAACTGGCTGGGTGACGTGGGTACGCGTCTGGGTTCGCTGTCGCAGCGTCTGTCGGCCAGCGTGGGCCGGGTCAAACTCAATAGCGCGCTGAAAACCGAATCCCTGCAACCGGGTCAGGTGCCGGTGGTTGACGAAGAAGTCGTCGAAACCCCGTGGATGCAAATTGACAACGTGTTCTATGAAGCGCGCGGTCAGGCCTGGGCCTTGTCGCATCTGTTGCGTGCCATCGAAGTCGACTTCGCGGACGTGCTGGCCAAAAAGAACGCAACCGTCAGTGTTCGCCAGATCATTCGTGAGCTGGAGGCCGCTCAAGAGCCGGTCTGGAGCCCGATGATCCTCAATGGCAGCGGCTATGGCATGCTCGCCAACCACTCACTGGTCATGGCCAACTACATTTCCCGCGCCAACGCGGCGGTCATGGACCTTCGTCAATTGCTTTCACAAGGTTAAGTGATGGCCATTTCACCCCGGGAGGCCGCCCACCGCGCGGCCTCTGACGCCGAGCAAGTCGCTTGGGTCGATCGCGAAGACCGGCTGCTGGGCAGTTTGCCCCGTGCCGAGCTGCGTGAACGGGGGGGAATCGGGCGGGGCACCTTCATTTTGTTGTTCAACTCATCCGGCGAGCTGTGCGTGCATCAGCGCACGATGAGCAAGGCGCTGTACCCGGGTTACTGGGATGTGGCGGCAGGCGGCATGGTCGGGGTAGATGAAACCTATGCCGAGTCGGCAGCCCGCGAGTTGTACGAAGAGCTTGGGGTCAGCGACGTCCCGTTGACGGCCCATGAACGCTTTTACTTTGACTGCCCGGACAACCACCTGTGGTGCGCCGTGTTCTCGGCGGTGTGGGACGGACCGTTGCACGTGCAGCCCGAAGAGGTCCAGCAAGCGTGCTTCATGCCCGTGGCGCAGGCCTTGCGTTTGAGTCAAACCCAGCCGTATTGCCCGGATTCACTGGCGGCGCTCAAGCGTTATCTCGACAGCGTCTGAACGCAGTCGCCTTCCTCGTCAGCGACCCCGAGCGATACACAACATTTGCGCCGATTGGCTCTTGGGCACTGGCGAATTTGCCGTTACACTGCGCGACCTTTTTCAAGCTCAAGCGGCATTCCCGCCTGAGTTGCGCTGCCCCTGCCAGAGTGGGGCTTCGCGGTCGGTATCCCATGGCGCTCCCGCGCCTTGCACCGGCCAATTTTTTGTCCTCCATCTAGAGGATTGCCGGTGGCCAAAAAAGCCGCATCCTTCGCCGCCCTTGGTGGCCTGGTATTTTCCACCGACGCAGGTCGTCACTGTCCGGACTGTCGCCAGCCGGTGGACGCCTGTACCTGCAAACAGACCCGCCTCCCCGAAGGTGACGGCATTGCCCGCGTGCGTCGCGAAAGCAAAGGCCGCGGCGGCAAGACCGTGACCACCATCACCGGTGTGCCGCTGGCTGAAGACGCGCTCAAGGAGCTGGCCACCACGTTGAAAAAACGCTGTGGCACCGGTGGCGCGTTGAAAGACGGCATCATCGAGATCCAGGGCGATCACGTCGACCTGCTGCTGGCCGAACTGGTCAAGCAGGGGTTCAAGGCCAAAAAGTCCGGCGGCTAGCAGCCTCTGTGAAAACCACCGTTGAGCGCGCCTGTTGCCCTGTCGGGCTGACAGTGAGGGCTTGGCCATGGTTTTCACAGAGCCTGTTATGACGGGTTTCTAAACTCCGCGCTGTTGCCAGGGTCTACCTTGCACAGACGAATCGTCACTTTCACGCCTTAGACTGCGCCAGCCTGGTTTCAGGTTGGGCTATTTGACTTATATATAGGGGACTTCGATGTCCGTACGACGCACACGCAAAGACGATGGCAGCCAATGGACAGTTGCGGACAGCCGCAGCGTTTATGGGATCCGCCATTGGGGGGCCGGGTATTTCGCGATCAATGAAGCCGGTCGCGTAGAAGTACGTCCGAACGGCCCGAACAGTTCGCCCATCGACCTGTACGAGCAAGTTGACGAGTTGCGCAAAAGCAGCGGTCTGTCCTTGCCGTTACTGGTGCGCTTTCCCGATATCCTGCAAGACCGTGTACGCCAGCTGACCGGCGCGTTCGATGCCAACATCGAGCGTCTGGAATACCAGAGCAAGTACACCGCGCTGTACCCGATCAAGGTTAACCAGCAAGAGGCCGTGATTGAGAACATCATCGCCACCCAGGACGTGTCGATCGGCCTTGAAGCCGGTTCCAAGCCTGAGCTGCTGGCCGTGCTGGCGCTGGCCCCCAAAGGCGGCACCATCGTCTGCAACGGTTACAAGGACCGCGAGTTCATTCGTCTGGCGCTGATGGGCCAGAAGCTGGGCCATAACGTGTTCATCGTGATCGAAAAAGAATCCGAAGTGGATCTGGTCATCGAAGAAGCGGCATCGCTCAAGGTCAAGCCGCAGGTCGGCCTGCGCGTGCGCCTGTCGTCCCTGGCATCGAGCAAATGGGCAGACACCGGTGGCGAGAAATCCAAGTTCGGTCTGTCGGCGGCGCAGTTGCTGTCGGTGGTCGAGCGTTTTCGCGCGGCCGGTCTGGATCAAGGCATCCGCCTGCTGCACTTCCACATGGGTTCGCAGATCGCCAACCTGGCCGACTACCAGCACGGCTTCAAAGAGGCGATTCGCTACTACGGCGAACTGCGCAACCTCGGCTTGCCGGTTGACCACATCGACGTGGGCGGCGGTCTGGGCGTGGACTACGACGGCACGCACTCGCGCAACGCCAGCTCGATCAACTACGACATGGACGATTACGCCGGTGTGGTGGTGGGCATGCTCAAAGAGTTCTGCGATGCGCAGAGCCTGCCGCACCCGCATATTTTCTCCGAGAGCGGCCGCTCGTTGACCGCGCACCACGCCATGCTGGTGGTGCAGGTGACCGACGTCGAGAAGCACAACGACGACGTGCCGGTGATCGAGAACAAAGAAAGCCTGCCCGAAACCGTGCAGTGGCTGATCGACCTGCTGGGCCCGACCGACATCGAGATGGTCACCGAAACCTACTGGCGTGCCACCCACTACATGAGTGACGTGGCTGCCCAATACGCCGATGGCAAGATCAGCCTAGCTGAAAAAGCCCTGGCCGAGCAGTGCTACTTCGCCGTGTGCCGTCGCCTGCACAACTCGCTCAAGGCGCGTCAGCGTTCGCACCGTCAGGTACTGGACGAACTCAACGACAAGCTGGCCGACAAGTACATCTGCAACTTCTCGGTGTTCCAGAGCTTGCCGGACACGTGGGCCATCGGCCAGGTGTTGCCGATCCTGCCGTTGCACCGCCTGAACGAAGAGCCGCTGCGCCGCGCCGTGCTGCAAGACCTGACCTGCGACTCCGACGGCAAGATCAAGCAATACGTCGACGAGCAGAGCATCGAAACCAGCCTGCCAGTCCACAGCCTCAACGAAGGCGAAGACTACTTGCTGGGCATCTTCCTGGTGGGCGCCTATCAGGAAATTCTGGGTGACATGCACAACCTGTTCGGTGATACCGACTCGGTGAACATTTACCAGAAAGCGGACGGCAGCGTGTACCACGCCGGTATCGAGACCCACGACACCATCGAAGACATGCTGCGCTACGTGCACTTGTCGCCTGAAGAGCTGATGAACCACTACCGCGACAAAGTGGCCAGCGCCAACATCAGCGTCAAAGAGCGCACCCAGTACCTCGACGCCCTGCGTCTGGGCCTGACCCGTTCGTCCTACCTGTCTTCGTAAGCCGTTCGAAGCCAGACACAACGCCGCCCTCGGGCGGCGTTTTTTATGTGCGCGCAATCACTCCGAGTTCAGGCGTTGGGGTTGAACCACTGGTCCTTGCGTTGCATCGTCCAGGCATAGGCCGCCAGCGTCAGGCTGCGCAGCACCATGAACAACAGAAAACTGATCCACAGCCCGTGGTTGCCCAAGCGTTGCATGGCCCAGGCGACAGGCAGGGCGACGATCACGCTGATGACCATGGCGTTGCGCATTTCGCGCGCGCGGGTGGCGCCGATAAACAGCCCGTCCAACAGGTAACTCCAGACGGCAATCAGGGGCAGCAGCGCCAGGTACGGCACGTAGTGAAAAGCGGTTTCGCGCACACTCGGGATGTCGGTCTGCATCTCGATAAACAGATGCCCGCCGAACAGGAACAACACCGCAAAACCTGCGCTGGCGATCAGCGACCAGCCACTGGCCACCACCATCGAGCGGCGCAGGGCGGTCCGGTCCCGTGCGCCAATGGCATGACCGCACAGGGCCTCCACGGCATGGGCCAGGCCGTCCAGCGCATGGGCCGCCAGCAGCAACCCGTTGAGCAGCAGCGCATTGGCGGCCACGGTGGCGTCGCCCAGGCGCGCACCTTGCAGGGTGATGAGGAAAAACACCGATTGCAGCATCAGGCTGCGGATAAAAATGTCGCGGTTGACCCCCAGCAGCGGCTTCCAGTTCTGCCATACGCGTAACGCCTGCCACATCACCCGGCCCGGAAACCGCCGCAGCGCACCGCGTGTCAGCCACAGCCCGAGCAGTGCGCCGCTCCACTCGGCAATCACCGAGGCACGGGCGGACCCGACCACCCCCCAGTCCAACCCCAGGACAAACCAGAGATTGAGCGCGATATTCACCAGGTTGGTGGTGAGCAAAATCCCCAGCGGGGCCCGTGCGTTTTGCGTGCCCAGAAACCAGCCCACCAGCGCATAGGTGGCCAGCGCGCCGGGCAGGCCAAACAGGCGGGTATAGAAGAAATCCAGCGTCAGTTGGTGCAACTCGGGAGAGGGCTGCATCACGGTCAGGGTCAGGGTGCTGAACGGCAGTGCGATGGCCCCTAAAAACAGTGAGAGCAGCACACTGAGCAGCAACCCCTGCAACAGGATCTGGCGCAGCGCCGTGCCATCGCCCCGCCCGGCCGCCTGGGCGGCGAAGCCCGTGGTGCCCATGCGCAGAAAGCCCATCATCCAGGCCAGAAACACATACAGGCTGGCGCCCACGGCCACGGCGCCCAACTGATGCGCGTGAGGCAAGTGGCCGATGACAGTGCTGTCGACCAGCGCCACCAGCGGCACGGAAATATTGGACAAAATCATCGGCGCCGCCAGCGCCCACACCCGGCGATGGGTCAGGCGGTCGCGCCAGTCAGTAAGTAGGGAAAACGACATGCAGGCTCCTTGAGGGAGCGGCATTGTAGCCGAAGCGGCCTTCCTTCAGCCCCTTTGCTCCTTGAGACGGCCGGGGTGAGGGGCCGGGGGGATTTGTTATATAGTCGTGCCCTTCATTGCCTAGCCAACGAGTACACCATGCTTAACAAAGGACTGTTCCTGGCCTGCGCACTGGCACTGCTGAGTGCGTGTGATGCTTCCTCTCCCGGCAACCCCCCTGCGCCGTCGACGGTGGTTGGCACGCAAGCGGCCAAGCCTGTGACCGATGTCAAAGTCCTCGCTGAACGCTACGCCGGGCGCGAGTTGAGTGTGGTGGATGTCTCGGAAGTGCAAGTGGACGGCGCCAGTACCTTGTCGGTGAGTTTTTCCGTGCCGCTGGACCCGGATCAGCCCTTTGGCGAAAAACTGCATCTGGTGGATGCCACCTCCGGCAAGGTCGATGGCGCCTGGGAGCTTTCTGACAACCTGATGGAGCTGCGCCTGCGTCACCTTGAGCCGCAGCGCAAACTGATCCTCACCGTCGACCCCGGCCTGCGCGCGGTCAACGATGCAGAACTGGCCGCCGAGTACGTCAGCCGCCTTGAAACCCGTGACCTGCAACCCACCGTCGGGTTTGCCAGCCGCGGCACGCTGTTGCCGACGCGACTGGCTGAAGGCTTGCCCGTTATCGCGCTCAACGTCGATAAAGTCGATGTGGAGTTTTTCCGCGTCAAACCTCAGTCCTTGCCTGCATTCCTCAGCCAGTGGGGCCGCAACAGCAGCCTGCAAAGCTATGAAGCCAAAGACCTGCTGGGCATGGCCGATCTGGTCTACGGTGCCCGGTTTGACCTGAACCCGGCCCGCAACACGCGTGAAACGGTGATCCTGCCAACCTCCGGCATCAAGCCCTTGCAGCAGCCGGGCGTGTACCTGGCGGTCATGAAAGCCTCCGGCACGTACAACTATTCAACCCCGGCCACGCTGTTCACCCTCAGTGACATTGGCCTTTCGGTACACCGCTATCAGAAACGCCTGGACGTGTTCACGCAGGCGCTCGAAGGTGGCAATGCGCTGGGCGACGTGGCGCTGGAACTGCTCGACGGCAAGGGCAAAATGCTTGCCCAGGGCACGACCGACAAAGACGGCCATGCCGAACTGGCCCTGCCGCCCAAGGCCGAGGTGCTGTTGGCGCGACAGGGCGATCAGACCAGCCTGTTGCGTTTGAATACCGCGGCGCTGGACCTGGCCGAGTTCGACATCGGCGGGCCGCAGGCGCATCCGTTGCAATTCTTCGTATTTGGACCGCGTGATCTGTACCGTCCCGGCGAAACCGTGTTGCTCAACGCCTTGCTGCGCGACCGTGATGGCCATCCGGTCAAGCCGCAGCCGGTCAGCGTGGAAGTCCGTCGCCCGGACGAGCAGGTCAGCCGCAAGTTCGTGTGGGAGCCCGATGCTGCCGGCTTCTATCAATACCCGCTGCAACTGGCGGGCGAAGCCCCCACCGGGCGCTGGCAACTGGTGTTCGACCTGGGGGACGGCAAGCCACAGCTCTATGAATTTTTGGTGGAAGACTTCCTGCCCGAGCGTCTGGCGCTGGAACTCAAGGGCAGCGATACGCCGCTGCGTCCCGATCAAACCGCCGACATCCACGTGAACGGTCGCTACTTGTATGGTGCCCCCGCGGCCGGGAACCGCTTGAGCGGTCAGGTGTATGTGCGTCCCTTGCGTGAGGCGGTGAGCGCATTGCCGGGGTATCAGTTCGGTTCGGTGACCGAAGAAGAACTGACCCAGGACTTTGAACTGGATGAAAGCGTGCTCAACGCCCAAGGCGAAGACACCCTGCATCTGGAGAGCAAATGGAGCGACGCCAAATCGCCGCTGCAACTGATTGTGCAGGCCAGCCTGCAAGAGTCCGGCGGTCGGCCGATTACCCGTCGACTGGTGCAACCGGTGTGGCCTGCCGAGCGACTGCCGGGGCTGCGCGGCCTGTTCGACGGTACGCAAACCGATGGCGACGGCCCGGCCGAATTCGAGGTGCTGATTGCCGATGACGCAGGCAACAAGCTGGCGGCTGATAACGTCAACGTGCGGCTGGTGCGCGAGCGTCGGGACTACTACTGGAACTACTCGGACAACGACGGCTGGAGCTACCACTACAACGAGAAGTTTTTGAACCTCGGCGAACAAACCGTGAGCCTCAAGGCAGGCGGCACGGCCAAGGTCAGCTTCCCGGTGGAGTGGGGCCCGTATCGGGTTGAAGTTCAAGACCCGAAAACCGGTTTGATCAGCAGCCTGCGCTTCTGGGCGGGTTATCAGGCGCAGGACAATGCCGAAGGCGGCGCCGTGCGTCCCGATCAGGTCAAGCTGGCGCTGGATAAAGCGGCCTACGCCGAGGGCGAAACAGCCAGCGTCACGGTCACGCCACCGGCGGCCGGCAAAGGGTATTTGCTGGTCGAAGGCAGCGACGGGCCGCTGTGGTGGGAAGAAATTGACGTCCCGGCCGAGGGCAAGACCTTTGCCGTCAAACTGGACCCGCGCTGGGCACGCCACGACCTGTACGTCAGCGCGCTGGTGATTCGTCCCGGCGAGCGCAAAGCCAACATCACGCCAAAACGGGCCGTGGGTGTGCTGCACCTGCCGCTGGACCGCACGCAGCGCAAACTGGCGCTGACCCTGGATGCCCCGCAGACCATGCGCCCCAAGCAGCCGCTGAAGGTCAAGGTGCAGGCTAAAAACGCCGACGGCAGCGTGCCCAAGGACGTGCATGTCCTGCTGGCGGCCGTGGATGTTGGGGTGTTGAACATCACCGATTTCCCGACGCCCGACCCTTACGCCAGCCTGTTCGGTCGCAAGGCTTATGGCGCTGACCAATTGGACATTTATGGGCAACTGATTGAAGCCGGGCAAGGCCGTTTGGCCAGCCTGGCCTTTGGCGGTGACGCAGGGCTGGCCAAGGGCGGCAAGCGCCCGGCCACCAGTGTCACCATCGTTGCCCTGCAAAGCGCCCCGGTGACCCTCAACGAACAGGGCGAGGGTGAAGTCAGCCTCGACATCCCCGACTTCAATGGCGAGTTGCGCGTGATGGCCCAAGCCTGGACCGACGACCGCTACGGCATGGCGCAAGCCAAAACCGTGGTCGCCGCGCCGCTGGTGGCCGAGCTGGCCGCGCCGCGCTTCATGGCGGGGGGCGATGAGACCCGGCTGGCGCTGGACCTGTCCAACCTCACGGCCACGCCGCAAACCCTTGAAGTCCACTTGAACGCCGAAGGCCAACTGAACCTGTCGGGCCTCAGCAGCCAAACACTCACCCTCAGCCCCGGCCAGCGCAGCACCTTGCAGGTGCCAGTCAAAGCGCTGGGTGGCTACGGCACCGGCAAGCTGACCGTCACCGTCAAAGGCCTGAATCTGCCCGGCGAGACGCTGGCGCCCTTTACCCGGGAATGGACGCTGGGGGTACGTCCGGCCTACCCGGCGTTGCTCAAGCACTACCGCGCCGTGCTCAACGATCAGCCATGGACGTTGCCAGAGGGCGAGCTGCAGGCCTTCGAACCGGCGGGGCGTGAAGCCTTGCTCAGCCTGTCGAGCCGTCCGCCGTTGAACCTGGGCGAGCAGATCCGTGCGCTCAAGGCGTATCCGTACGGGTGTTCCGAACAGACCACCAGCGGTCTGTACCCGGCGTTGTATGCCGACGCGGCGTTGCTCAAGCGGCTTGGCCTGGAAGGCGAGCCGGATGCCGACCGCAAGCGCAAAATTGAGCTGGGCATCGAGCGCCTGCTGGGCATGCAGCGCTACAACGGCAGCTTTGGCCTGTGGGGCGCAGACGGTCAGGAAGAGTACTGGCTGAGTGTCTATATCACTGACTTCTTGCTGCGCGCTCGCGATCAAGGTTATGCCGTGCCGCCTGATGCGCTGAAGAAAGCCAGTGAACGACTGCTGCGCTACACCCAGGAGCGCAACCTGGTCGAGTCGGACTACAGCGATAACCTCGATCACACCCGGTTTGCCGTACAAGCCTACGCCGCCATGGTGCTGGCCCGCAGTCAGCAGGCGCCGTTGGGTGCCTTGCGCAGCCTGTTCGAACGCCGCAGCGATGCGCGCTCCGGTTTGCCGCTGGTGCAGCTGTCGATTGCCTTGCAGAAAATGGGCGACCAGCCTCGTGCCGATCAAGCCCTGGTCGCCGGTCTGGCCGTGACCCGCGCAGCCGATCAATGGCTGGGTGATTACGGCAGCCCGCTGCGCGATCAGGCGCTGATTCTGGCCCTGCTCGAAGAAAACAACCTGATGAGCGGCCAGCGTGAAGCCCGAGTATTTGCCCTGTCGGATCAGTTGGCGGCGAGCCAGTGGCTGTCGACTCAGGAGCGCAACGCGTTGTTCCTCGCGGGCCGGGACTTGCTGGGCCAGCCTGAACAACCGTGGACCGCGCAACTGGTCAGTGGCAGCCAGACCCGTGAGCTGAACCCGGCTCAATCCGGTCTCAAGCTGGAAGGGCCGTTACTGGCGTCGCCCTTGAGCCTGCGCAATGAAGGCCGCGTGCCGGTGTACCAACAGCTGACGATTTCGGGTTATCCACAGCACGCGCCGCCTGCCGGTGGTGAAAACATGAGTATTCGCCGCGATTACTTGGGCATGAATGGCGAACCGCTGAACCTGAAAAACCTGCAAAGCGGCGACCTGGTGCTGGTGCACCTGGCTGTCACTGCCAAGCAGCGGGTGCCGGACGCGCTGGTGGTTGACCTGCTACCGGCGGGGCTGGAGCTTGAAAACCAGAACCTCGGTCAAAGCGCGGCCAGCCTTGAGAACGCCAGTAGCCAGGTCAAACAATGGCGCGAGTCCATGCAAAACGCGGGCGTCCAGCATCAGGAATACCGCGATGACCGTTACGTGGCTGCGTTGAATCTGGAAGGCTACGGCACCACGCACCTGTTGTATCTGGCGCGGGCCGTGACGCCCGGCACTTACCGCGTGCCGCCACCGCAAGTGGAGTCGATGTACCGCCCGAACTGGCAAGCCGTGGGCGAGACGCCCGCAGACATGGTGATCAAGGGCCGCTGATGCACGAAGCGAGGCTGGAGGGGGGCAGCGACGGCCCCCCCGCCGCCTCGCCGCGTGTCAGCTGATGACCCAGCTCAACACCCACAACCCCAGCAACAGCCAGATCACGCCACCGATGATGGAAGCCCGCATGAAGGCGCGCACCGCGTTGTACAAAAACAGCAGGCCGATCACCAGCACCGCAATGCTGACAATCGAGGTGTCCATGCCGAGCGCTCGGGCCATGCCATCAATGAAATGACTGCCAGCCTGGGTAATCGCATTGAACAGGCCGCTCAGGCTTTCGACGATCCAGCGAACCAGCGTGCCCAACCAAAGGCCCAGATTTCCTACAAAACTTTCGACGTGCATGGGGATGTTCCGATTAAGAAGACGGCCACTGTGCCAGAGATACCCCTTGGGCAACCAGTCAGGGCGCAAAGTTGCGTCACGGGCGGATGTTAATGGGATCGCGGCTTAAAAAATGCCTGCGCGGGATACTCGCCGCCACAGTGCTGCTGTGTGCCGCGCTGTGGCTGGCCGATAAAATCTGGCCGCTGCCCTTGCCCCAGGATGATCTGGCCCGTGTCGTATTGGCCGAAGACGGCACCCCGCTGTGGCGCTTTGCCGATGCCAATGGCGTGTGGCGCTACCCGGTGAGCACGCAGGAAGTGTCGCCGTATTACCTCGACGCCTTGCTGACCTACGAAGACCGCTGGTTCTTCCGTCACCCCGGCGTGAACCCGCTGGCGCTGGGGCGTGCCGCCTGGCAAAACCTTAGCGGCGGGCGTGTGTTGTCGGGCGGCAGCACGCTGTCGATGCAGGTGGCGCGGCTGCTCGATCCCCATGAACGCACGTTGCCCGGCAAACTGCGTCAGCTGTGGCGCACAGCCCAGCTGGAATGGCATTTGTCCAAGGACCAAATCCTGAACCTGTACCTCAATCGCGCGCCGTTCGGGGGTACCTTGCAAGGGGTGGCAGCGGCCAGTTGGGCGTATTTGGGCAAGTCCCCGCAACACCTCACGCATTCGGAGGCCGCGCTGTTGGCCGTGTTGCCGCAAGCCCCCAGCCGTTTGCGCCCGGACCGCCACCCGGCGCGCGCGCAGGTGGCGCGGGACAAAGTCTTGCGGCGGTTGGCCGAGTACGATGTGTGGCCGCGCACCGCCGTGGACGATGCCCTGCAAGAGCCGCTGCTCCTGGCGCCGCGCCTGGAACCCAGCCTCGCTCCCTTGCTGGCGCGGCGGTTGAATCGCCCCCACAGTCCGCCGCTGATACGCACCACGCTGGACGCCAACCTGCAACGACGTCTGGAAGACCTGTTGCTGGGCTGGCGTGCGCGTTTGCCGGATCACACCTCGGCGGCAATTGTGGTGGTCGAAACCGACAGCATGGCCGTGCGTGCTTACTTGGGGTCGGTGGACATCAACGACGCGCGGCGTTTCGGCCATGTGGACATGATCAGCGCCATGCGCTCGCCGGGTTCAACGCTCAAGCCGTTTTTGTACGGGATGGCGATGGACGCCGGGCTGATTCATTCCGAGTCGCTGTTGCAAGACGTGCCCCGGCGCTATGGCGATTACCGGCCGGGCAACTTCTCCATGGGCTTCAGCGGCCCGGTCTCGGCCAGCGCCGCGCTGGCCCTGTCCCTCAACTTGCCAGCGGTGCAGTTGCTCGAAGCCTATGGGCCGAAACGCTTTGCGGCGGACCTGCGCAACGGCGGCGTGCCGCTGACGCTGCCCGCTTTGGCGGAACCCAATCTGGCGTTGATTCTGGGCGGGGCGGGCAGCCGACTCGAAGACCTGGTCAGTGGTTACAGCGCGTTGGCCCGCGACGGCAAAAGTGCCACGTTGCGCTTGCAGCCCGATGATCCACTGCACGAACGGCGCCTGCTGTCGCCGGGCTCGGCATGGGTCATCCGGCGCATTCTGAGTGGCCAGGCACGCCCGGACCGTGACCCGCGTGCCGAATTAGTGCAACGCCCCGCGCTGGCGTGGAAAACCGGCACCAGCTACGGCTTTCGCGATGCGCTGGCGATTGGCGTAGGGCCGCGCTATTTGATTGGCGTGTGGATCGGACGCCCGGACGGCACGCCGGTGCCGGGCCAGTTCGGGCTGGCGTCGGCAGCCCCGCTGATGCTGCAAGTGCACGATGTGCTGAGTAATCGCGACAGCCAGCGCGGCATCGTTGCCCCGGTGCAGGCCGTGCCGGGCAATGTTGGCGTGGCAGCCATCTGTTGGCCGTTGGGCCAGCCGCTGAGCAAGGGCGACCCCAACTGCCGCCGCCAGCGTTTTGCCTGGACGCTGGATCACACCACGCCGCCGACCTTGCTGGCGGCCGATCAACCGTTGGGTGTGGGGTTGCGCGAGCAGGTATGGGTCAACCCGCAAGGCGAGCGCGTCGGGCCGCAATGCCCCGGCGCGCAACCTCGCGAGGTGGCCCTGTGGCCCGCGCCGCTGGAACCCTGGTTGCCACGGGCAGAGCGCCGGGACGCCCGCATGCCGCCAGCCTCGGTCGAGTGCCCGCCACCGGCGCTGCATTCGGTCACGCCGCTGTCGATCGTTGGCGTGCGCGACGGTGACCGCCTGCGCAGGCCCGCGGCGAGCGTGCAAGCGTTGCGGCTCACGCTGACGGCACTGGGCGGCGATGGCCGACGCTGGTGGTTCCTCAATGGCGTGCCGCTGGGCGACAGCGCCCACCAGGACGCGCTCAGCACCTCGCTCGAACAACTCGGGCGCTACGAACTCAGCGTGCTGGACGAAGGTGGGCACACCGCGCGTGTCGAATTCAGCGTGGTTGAGTGATCGGCTCAGTGCGCCTTGGCGCTGCTCGCCCGCGACGAGCGACGAAAAAACACCGTATCAATTGTGTTTATCACGTTGGTGTCGGGTGCGAAGTGCCTCTTTCAAGCGTGTTGATAATTCACGCTTTTTAAACCCTTGTCCCTCCTAATGGATTAACCCCAACGTATAGGCGCGCCCCCGCTATATAAGGGGTTAATACCAAGTTGAGAATTGTCCGACGCGTCCCTTGGGGTTGTTATGTCTGCAACGGATAAACGTATTGCTGGCGACAGATCAGGAAACGTTTGAACTCAGGCAAGCAGGTGCAAGGGACTCAATCATGAATACTCAACTGTGGTTAAAAACAAGTACTGCCTTACTGCTGGTTATGACAGTCAGCCTCAGTGGCTGCCATAGCGGTGGCGGCGGGTCCAAAAGTCATGTAGCCGCCAGCACCCCCGACAGCACCACGGATGGGGGCGATGGCGGTACAGATGGCAGTACTGGCGGTGGTACAGGCGGTGGCACCGGTGGCGGTACAGATGGCGGTACAGGCGGCGGTACAGATGGCGGCACAGGCGGTGGAACCGGTGGTGGAACTGGTGGTGGAACCGGTGGTGGAACTGGTGGCGGCACAGGCGGTGGAACCGGTGGTGGTACAGGCGGTGGAACCGGTGGTGGCACAGGCGGTGGAACCGGTGGCGGTACAGATGGCGGAACTGGCGGCGGAACCGGTGGCGGTACAGGCGGTGGAACCGGTGGCGGTACAGATGGCGGAACTGGCGGCGGTACCGGTGGCGGTACAGGCGGTGGCACAGGCGGCGGAACCGGTGGCGGTACAGGCGGCGGTACAGGCGGCGGTACAGGCGGCGGAACCGGCGGTGGAACTGGCGGTGGCACGGGCGCTGGTACGACTCCGCTGGTCACCGGTCAGGTGGTCGGCCAGGTTGGCACGGCGCTCGGCGGGGTCGGCACGACCGTCAGTGATCTGGGCACGACGTTGGCCACGGTTCCCGTGGTCGGTGTGGCAGGTGGTCTGGTGACCAATACCGGCAACGCCGTCACCTCGGTCACCGGGGGTGTCACCAATGGCCTGGGTTCGCTGGGGACTAATAAAGACTCGCTGGGCATCACCGTGGCAGGCGCCACCAACGCCGTGAGCGATGTCGGTAAAGGCGTCACGTCATTGGGCACAGGCGTCAGCACGTTGATCGATAACACGCCGATCAGTCAGATCCCCGTGGTGGGCGGGGTGGTCAATAAAGTCACGGATGCAACGGGTGGTCTGGTGGGCAATGTGGGCACAACGGTCACCATGATCGGCAACACCCTCACCGGCGCCGCCACCACCGGGCCATTGAGCAAAGTGACCGGTGGCCTGAATGACAAAGTCGTGGTGCCTGTGATTTCACTGGTGGAAAACACCACGGGCAAAGTCGGCACGGCGACCGGACTCGGGGCGCCTGTGGATGGCCTGCTGAACAAAGTCGGCGGCGTGGTTGGCGGGTTGGGTGACAAGGTGGCCGGCACCGGTAATGGCAACCCTGTGACCGGTCTGGTGGGCGGGGTGTTGACGGGCGTTGCCGGGGCTACGGACAAGGCCGGCGGCTATGTCAATCCGGCACCCGCAGCGGGCGGTGGTACGGGTGGCGGGGCAGGCGGCCTGCCGGGAATTGCGGGCGCCGGGTTGCTGGAAACCGTGGGTGGCGTGGTCAATGGGGTAAGCACCGGTCTGGCCGGTGGCAGCACCAGCGGTGTGGTGGATGCCGCAGGTGCCAATGGCAATGCCATCGGCAATACCGTGGCCTCCATTGGCGGTGCGCTGGGCGGTACCGGGGTGGCGAACAACGCCGCGGGCGCCCCGTTGGCAGCGGTCACCACCACGGTGGGCGCGGCGCTTAATCCGGTCACCAGCGCCGTGACCAGCGTGACGCAAAACGTCGGCGCAGCCACGGGTGTCGGGGCGCCGGTCAGCGGCTTGCTCAATCAAGTGGGCGGGGCGGTCAGCAGCGTGGGTGTGAAAGTGGATGCGGGCAGCAACAACCAGGTCGTGAGCGCAGTCGGTCAAACGGTCAATACCGTGGGCGCAACGGTGGGTGCGGTCGGAGGGCTGTTGAACGGTGGCACCACCGCGCAAGGCGGCGCGACAACCGGTGCTGTGGGCGGCTTGGGTGGAGTACTTGGAGGCCTGGGCAATCTGGGCAAGAAAAACTAACGAATTGCACCTGGCCGGTTCGACGGCCTCACCTACAGCGCCTACGCTTGGTTGAGACGAGAGGTTCTGATGAACCTCTCGTCTTTTTTTGAGCCAAGGATCTAGGGCTTGCACCGGGTAGCGTCGCCCTGAGATGACGCGCCCACCTGGTTATGTCGCTGTTGTTGACCATGGAGTGTCATATGCGTACTTACGTTCCTCTCGTATTTTTTGTGCTGACCCCGTGCGTCATGGCCGAGCCCTTGCCGCGCTACCTCAACAGCAACGAAATGATGCAGACCCTGCCCACCCCCAACCTGCCAGTAGACGCTTACCGCCCGCAAAAGCCAGCGTTGCAATTGCCCAAGCCCGGCGCGGTCGAGCCGCCACCGTTGGTGATGGGCACCAGACTCACCATCCGCAAATTGCAGATTGAAGGTGGCACCGTGTACCCGCTCAAGGAGCTGGGCGCTGCCTATCAATCGTTACTGGGCCATGAGATCACCCTGGCGCAATTGATCGATGCCACGCGCACCATCACCCAGCGCTACCAAACCGATGGTTACTTGTTGTCGTACGCGTTTTTGCCGCCGCAAAATTTTGATCAGGGGCTGGTGCGGGTGGTCCTGGTGGAAGGCTACATCCGTGATTACACCGTGCAGGGTGATGTCGGTCGGGTGAAGGGCTTCATCGATGAACTGGTGGACAAGCTCAAGGGCGAGCGCCCGCTGACCCGCAAAACGTTCGACCGCTACGCGACCTTGATGGGGCGCCTGCCGGGCGTCACCTTGCAAGCACAAGTGCCGCCGCCCGGCACCACGGATGGCGCCTCGACCCTGACCATCAATGCCAGCCGCAAACCGTTCACCACCAGCATGAGCCTCACCGAAGGCAGCCGCGACAGCACGCAGGCACTGTTCGGGGTCAGCAGCAACTCGCAAACAGCGATGGCCGAGCAATTGAGCGTCAGCGGGTTGTTCCCGCCCGGCCACGACAAAGAACATTACTATCGCATCGACTACAGCCAGTACCTGAACGCTGAGGGCACGCAGTTGAGCCTGTATGGCGCGCGGTATCGCAGCGATCCGGGGAGCAGCATTGCCACCCGTGACGGGTTTGAACTCAAGCCGCATCGCGAGAACGACCGTTTCTCCATCGGCGTCAGCCACCCGCTGATCGCCGCCCCCAACCAATGGCTCAGCGTCGGCGCCCGGTTGTACGGCGTGAATGACCGCACCGACTACGACGTGGTCGGCTTCCCGGTCAGCCTCAGCGAGAAAACAGACGTACGCGCCCTGGCGTTCGAGGGGGACTGGCGCAAGTCCGATAACAAACAACTGCGCATCGTCAGCGCGGGTCTGTATCAAGGCATGAAAGGCCTGGGCGCCAAGAGTGAAACCAACCTCACCGGCAATCACTACGACCTGGATTTCTTGCGCCTGCGTTTGTCCGGCGTGCAGAGCGATACGTTTTTCGAGAATTGGCAGGGCGTGATGTCCGGCGCCCTCTACTGGAGTGCAGACAGCTTGCCCGACAGTGAGCGAGCGGTGTTTGGCGGACAGAACTTTGGCCGCGGCTACCCCGACGATCAGGCGTCCGGCGACAAGGGGTGGGGGGTGGCGTATGAGGTCAACTACAGCTTCAACCGCGAAGGGCCGTGGGTGAAATTGCTGCAGCCCTACGCGGTGCTGGACAAGGCCAAAACCTGGTTCAACGAGTTGCCATTCAAAGGCTCGGACATGTCTTCGGCGGCGGTCGGGCTGCGTTTTAGCGACAAACGTTACTACAACATTGCCCTTGAAGCGGCCAAGCCGATGTCCGACATGGCGCTGGACAGCTTCAACCGCCGCCCGCGCTACACCTTGAGTTTCAGTTATCAGCTCTAGCCGCAGGGCTCGCGAGGGCAACCTCGCGAGTGTTCGCCACGCGGACCGGCCTTAGCCGTCGATCAACTTGAGCGTCGGCTGAGGGAAAAGGGCGTTCAGGGTATCGAGCAAACGCTCGTGATAGATGGGTTTGCGAAACAGGTCCAGCACCTGCAACCGCAACAGATCGCTGACGTCATCCATGTCGGCATGCCCGGACACGACGATGACCGGCAGGTGTTGACGCGAGGTGTGTTCACGCAAGCGCTTTATCAGCGAGATGCCGCTTTCTTCCGGCATGCGCAGGTCGGTAATGACCAGGGCAATGTCCGGATGCCGGGTCAAGTGGTGCAATGCGGCTTTCACCGACGTGGCGGTGTGGCAACAAAACCCTTCGCCCTCCAGCAGTTCGGCCAGCTCAGAAAGAGCCTCCTCCTCGTCATCCACGAGGAGGAGCTGTTGGCGTGGCGAAAAGGCGGTCATGTTGCGTTCCTGTAAAAGGGGCCAGAGCAGGATTTACGCAGGATGCACATGCTTAAGTCACTGCTGTTCCGCCCAAACCTTTGACCAGGTTGTTAAACGTGGATTTGACGACGCCCGACAGCGGCGTGACAAACAGTGCAAGCACCACCGCCACCATGGCGGCAATCAGGGCGTATTCAATGCCCGAAGCCCCGTCCCGGCGGTTGATTAATTGACGGGTCTGATACACGCAGAACGCCTGAGTCGGCACATACACTTTCAGAACAGTATCCAGAAGCATCTGACTTCTCCTTAGTGCGCCGAAGCGGGCACTGTGTAACGTAGGTGCTACATACTTCCCATTTGCCATCAGAGCATTGCCAACAAAGCCCGACCTCACAACTGTAAGAAAGGATTAATCCGAAAGTAGTAATCCAAACGGATCACGTCATCCGCCATCAAAAACGTTAAACAAATCAAAGTCCTCGAATTTCCTGTCAGAAATAACCCGGTCAGTAATGGCGTTTTGTCCTACCTGCGCTACCTTCAAATAGCGAAATGGTTGCAACTGGCCAATCGTTCATAGCTGCCTGATTGCGCATGATTTTTTGTCTGCCGTACGCAATGGGAAAGGGAGAGCCGTATGAGCAATCGCCGGAGTCTGGTGCTCGCCGCGATCTTGTTTTTGGGGGCCATTGCCGCCGGTTTTTGGGGGTTGATGCTGGCCCGTCAACAGCCTGTTCCTTCTGCTCCGGTGGCGCAGGTGGTGGAGCAAGGGGTTAGCCATCTTGAAGACCAGACCAAGCAAAGCGTGGTGGTTTTGACCCGCGATGTCGCCCCGCATGTGGCCCTGACTGCCGATGATTTGACGCTGGAAAAATTGCGCACGGCGCCCGCCGGGAGCCTCACCGCTATCGACCAGGCGGTGGGACGCACCCCATGGCGAGGGCTGAACGCCGGCACCTGGCTCAATGAACACAGCTTCGAAATCGGCGGGCCGCTGGCGCGCATGATTCGCCCTGACGAACGCGCGCTGGCGGTGGCGATTGATGAAGTGGCCGGGGCCGCGGGGCAGTTTGGTCCGGGGGATTACGTCGACATTCTGCTGTTTCTGCGTCAGGACACCACCAATCCAGAATCCTCCACGCAAGTGGTGCTACCTGCGGTGCGGGTGTTGAGCATTGGCGATGAACTGGGCCTGACCAGTGACGGCCAACCGGTAAGTCAGGCGCTGACCGCCGAGCAGGCGCAACTGCAAACCCAGCGCCGTGTGACGGCACGCACCGTGGTGCTGGCCATCCCCGAGCCGCTGGTCAATCAACTGATGCTTGCCGCGCAGGCCGGGACCTTGCGCCTGGCGGTGCGCAGCGCGCAAGAACAACGCTTGAGCCAATACTGGTCAGGTGAAAAAGACGCGGCGAGCAATCTGGCGGCCGCCAGACGCAGCCTCTACCAGTTCAATCAACTGGCGATGGCCACGCCGTCCAACAAGGCGCCACTGACAGCCCCGGCCGGTCCGCCTCGGGCCCGTGGGATCGAAATCATTCGAGGCACCCAGGCGCCCGCCCACTAAAACATTCCTGATCAGCAAGGAAGCCCCGCATGAGTCAACGTTGTGTGCCGCTGTTGAAACAAGTTGTCTGGACGCTGATGCTGGGCGGCTTGTGTGTTGACATGGCAATGGCTGCGTCGGCCCATTGCGCGTTATTGGGGCCATTGCCCGCGGTGCTGGAAGTGGCCCAAGGCACCCAGCAAGCACTGGATTCCCCCGTCAGCATCACCCGCATTGCCGTGGGCGATCCGGCCATTGCGGACGTCTATGCCAACGGCGACAACGCCTTTTTGCTGACCGGCGTCGCCCCCGGCACCACCAGCCTGATGGTCTGGACCGCCTGTTCCAACAAACCGCGCCAAAGCATGGTGTTCGTCAAAGGTAAAGCCGCTGCCGGGTTTACCAGCGCGTCACTGTCCCCATCGCAAGACCCGACGTTGCCCAGCCAGGTACAGACTGATATTCGCTTTGTCGAAGTCAGTCGCACCAAGCTTCAGGAGGCCAGCACCTCGATTTTCGGCATGGGCAGCAACTTCCTGTTCGGCTCGCCGGGGTCGCTGATTACCACCGCTGAAAACGTCATCACGGGCGGCCCCCCGGCCGACAACAAGTACTTCAACATCGGTTTTGGGGGCGGTCGGGTCAAGGCCATGATCAATGCGTTGGAAGGCAGCGGGTTTGCCTACACGTTGGCGCGTCCGAGTCTGGTGGCGCTGAGCGGTCAAAGCGCCACGTTTCTGGCCGGCGGCGAAGTGCCGGTGCCAGTGCCCAGCAGTGGCAGCGACAACGTGTCCATCGAGTACAAGGAATTCGGGATCCGCCTCACCCTGACCCCCACGGTGGTCAGCCGTGATCGCATCGTGCTCAAAGTCGCGCCCGAAGTCAGCGAGCTGGACTACACCAACGCCGTGAACATCGCAGGCACGTTGGTCCCCGGCCTTAAGGTGCGTCGCACCGACACCAGTATTTCCCTGGCCGATGGTGAGAGCTTTGTCATCAGTGGCCTGATCAGTACGCGCAATAGCTCACAGGTCGACAAATTCCCCGGCCTGGGCGATATCCCGATTCTCGGGGCGTTTTTCCGTTCTTCTAACATCAGCCGCGAAGAACGCGAGTTGCTGATGATCGTCACCCCGCACCTGATCCAGCCGCTGGCGGCCACTGCCCAATTGCCTTCATTGCCCGGAGAAAAGCTGCGCAATTACGACCCCAACTGGTATCGCCTGTATTTTCTCGAAAACGGCAATTTCAATCGCCGTAGCGGGTTATCCAAATGAGCCAGGGACTGAGCCAGACATTTCTCGCGTTAACGCGCAACAACACCGATCTTGAATGGCTGCAAGGCGCGCTGGCGCCCATCGGCCAAGTGGTGGGCGCCAGCACTGGCAGCCTGGATGAGTTGCTGGCGCTGGTGGACGTGACCTTCGCCGGGCTGGTGTTCGTGGGGCTGGACCGCGAGAAAGTGGTCGCTCAGTGCGCCTTGATTGAAGGCGCGCTGGAAGCCAAGCCGATGCTGGCTATCGTGGCCCTGGGCGATGGCATGGACAACCAGTTGGTGCTCAACGCCATGCGCGCCGGGGCGCGGGATTTTGTCGCGTATGGTTCGCGCTCCAGCGAGGTGGCCGGGTTGGTCCGGCGCCTGAGCAAGCGCCTGCCTGCCGTCACGCCCAATGCACAATTGGGCGGCCTGACGGTGATGTACAGCGCGCAGTGCAACGCCGATGGCGCCTTGCTGACCAGCCATCTGGGGCTCGTGGTGCAAAAGAGCGACCAGCAAACCCTGCTGCTGGATTTGGGCCTGCCCCGTGGCGACAGTCTCGCGCTGTTGGGGCTGCAAAGCGCGTTCTACTTCGGTGATGCCTTGCGCCATTTGCGGCGCCTGGACAGCACGTTGATCGACAGCGCCTTCAGCGTCGCCCCCGGTGGCTTGCGCATTCTGGCGTACAGCGACAGCGACGAGCCTCTTGAGCACACCAGCGCGGCCGAGTTGTACATGTTGCTCAGCGCCTTGCGTCAGCACTTTCAGCACATCGTGGTGAACCTCACCGGCCAGCCCGACAGCGAAGCGCTGCGCACCTTTGTCAGCCATTGCGACAAATTGTTGTGGTACACCGACCAGAACGTCCTCGACTGCCGACGCAATCTGGCGATTCTCAACCTGTGGCGCGCCAAAGGCATGAATCTGGAACACGCGCGGATGCTGGTGGACCGTTACCTGCGCGGCGTGGCGCCCGACGCCGACGCACTGGCCAAGACCTTCGGCCTTGAAGTGTTGGCCACGCTACCACCAGCTGACGAACTGCGGATGAACGCCAAGAACCAGGCCACCACCCTCTTCGAACTCGGCCCGCGTGAGGCGCTGACCCAAGGCCTGAAAACCCTGGGTGAGCGCCTGGCCCAACGTTCTCAAGGGCTGGCCAGGCCCTCAGCCCATTGGCTGAGCCGCTTCTGGGGGGCTAAATGAACGGTGAAAAACTGTTCGGTGCCGGCCTGCACGGGGCACACGGGCCTGCCGAGCACGACAGCCTGAAACGGGTGCTGCACCGCTACATCATCGAGGCCATTGAAGAAACCGGCAAAAACCTGCTGGAAGACGCGCGCCCCGCGCTGGCTCATTTCGTCACCGACAAAGTGGCTGAATACGTGTCGCGCCTGCACCTGGCGATTTCACGTTATGAAATGGAGCGGCTGGCCGAGGAAATTGTTGACGAGCTCACCGGCTTTGGCCCGCTGGAAGTGCTGCTGCGCGATCCGGCGGTCACCGAAATTCTGGTCAATGGCCCGTACCGGGTGTTTATCGAGCGCGACGGCATCCTGCACCAGAGCGAACTGCGCTTTATCGACGACCACCACGTCGAGCGGGTCATGCAGCGCATTCTGGCGCCGTTGGGGCGACGGCTCGATGAGTCCTCGCCGATGGTCGACGCGCGCATGCCCGATGGCAGCCGGGTCAATGCGATCATCCCGCCGATTGCGCTGGACGGCCCGTGCCTGTCGATTCGAAAGTTTCGCAAGGACATGCTCAAAAGCACGGACCTGATGGCCATGCAAACCATCGATCAAGCGATCTATGACTTCATTCAGGAGGCCGTGAGCAAGCGCTGCAACATCCTCATCAGCGGCGGCACGGGCACCGGTAAAACCACGCTGCTCAATATCCTCAGTCAGTTGATTAACCCCTATGAGCGGCTGGTTACCATTGAGGACGTGGCCGAATTACAGCTCGGCCACCCGCACGTGGTGCGTCTGGAAACCCGCCCGCCCAATGCCGAAGGCCATGGGGAGGTCAAAGCCAGCGACCTGATCCGCAATGCCCTGCGGATGCGCCCCGACCGCATCATCCTGGGGGAAATCCGCGGCGTTGAAGTACTCGACGTACTGACCGCCATGAACACCGGCCATGACGGCTCCATGAGCACCGTGCATGCCAACACCGCACAGGATGCGCTGTTGCGGCTGGAAACCCTCGTGGGCCTGACCGGGCGCACCGTGGCGGAGAAAACCCTGCGCCAAATGATCTGCGCCGCGCTGGACGTCATCATCCAGCTCACGCGCATGCCCGACGGGCGTCGCTGTGTCAGCGAAGTGCTGGAGGTGGTGGGCGTGCGCGATGACGTGTATGTCACCAACACCCTGTTCCGGCTGGATCGGCGCACCGGGGTCGGCTTCATGCGCGAAGCGCTCAACCCGGCGGGCGACAAGTTACGTCGCGAGCCAATCGTGAACCTTCAAGGTTGAGGGGGCCGCCATGATCCCGGCCCTGCTGCTGTTATTGATCGCGTTGCTGATGGCGTGCCTGGCGCTGTTTATTGTGTTCCGTGTGTTGCGCAATCCGACCACCAGCCGGGTGCTCAATCGGTTAGCGCAAGGGCAACCGCAACCGGCCGCTCGCTTGGGAGGACTGCTCTGGCTGGACCGCGCCTTTTTGCAGGCCGGGCTGCCCCGGCCGTCGGAGCGCTTGCGGCTGTGGCTTGGCCTGTGGCTCGGGGCGATGCTGCTGGCCGGGCTCGCAGGCGGCTGGATGGCGGTGCTTGCTTGCCTGCTGCTGCCACCGCTGTGCCTGAAGCTGTACCTCAGTTGGCGCTACCACCGTCAGGTGCGGCGCATGGTTGAGCAACTGCCGCCGTTACTGGATCACGCGGTGCGCAGCTTGAAGGCGGGTCGCACGTTGGCGGATGCCGTGCTCAATGCGATTGATGCCTCCAGTGACCCGCTCAAGACCGCGCTGGGCCGGGTGTCGCGCAATGTGCAATTGGGCGTCAGCTTGCCGGAAGCGGTGCAGGACGTGGCCGAGCTGTACGAACGCGAAGAGTTTCGCCTGTTTGCCCTGGGCCTCAAGGTCAACCAGCGCTACGGCGGCAACGCCAGTGAACTGCTGGAAAACCTCATCACCCTGATTCGCGAGCGCGAACAAGGTGCCCGTCAACTCAAGGCCATGACCGGTGAGACGCGCTTCACGGCCATGGTGCTGGCCGTTTTGCCGCTGTTGGTGCTGGTGTATTTCATGCTCACCAACCCCGCTTACCTACCCAAAATGTGGAGCGACGCCTCCGGGCAGCACTTGTTGCTGACGGCGCTGGCGATGCAGGTCATTGGCTGCTTTACCCTGTGGCGCATGGTGCGGAGCGTATGACATGGCCTTGCTGATAAGCGTTGTCTTGCTGTTGGCCGCCCTGGCACTGGTCATCAATAGCGTGATCCAGCAGCGGCTGCGCCAACAACGTGTGATGCAGCGCCTTGAGGGCGGGAAAACCGGTACGCACACGCTTGGCACCTGGCTGCGGGCTGTCGGCAGCAGCAAAGTCGGCCAGCGCTCGGTGTCGCTGGACCACGAAACCCAAACCCTGTTGACCCGGCTGGGGTGGCGCACGGCCAGTCAGCGCTCGCTGTTTGCCGCGTTTCAGATCGGCACTCCGGTGGTGCTGGCCGGGTTGGTGTTCGTGGGGCATAACGTGTTCTACCCGGACACGGGCAATGTGTGGGTGGGGCCGCTGTTCGGGCTGGCCATCGGTTACTTGATCCCCAAACGGTTACTGGCCTACGCAGCCGCCCGGCGTCAGCAACAGGTGGCGATTGAGGTTTCTACATTTATCCCGCTCCTGCGCATTCTCTTTGAGTCAGGCATGGCGGTGGAGCAAGCACTGCGGGTGCTGAGTCAGGAGGCGCGGCAGTTGTTGCCCGTGTTGACTGGCGAGCTGCGACTGGTGCTGGCCCGTGTCGATTCCGGGCTGGAACTGGGTCAGGAACTGCAAAAAGCCGCGAGCTTGCTGGCGGTGGATGAGTTCGACGACACCTGTGTGATTCTTCAGCAACTGATCCAGCAGGGTGGCGGCGCCATGAAGTCGTTGCAGGCGCTCAAAGCATTGCTCGATGACCGGCGCCTGACGCGCATGCAGGAATACATCTCGAAAATGTCGGCCAAGATGTCGGTCGTGATGATGGTGTTCCTGTTTCCGGCGCTGCTGATTGTGTTGGCTGGCCCCAGTTTTATCGCTATTTCACGGGCCTTCGGGTCTTGACCGGGAGTGTGAACATGAAAGCTGTGATCGTCGCGTGCGGGCTGCTGATGCTGGGCGGTTGTGCGAGCGGGGGCGCGAGTAACCCGCCGTGGCTGGCCCTGAACAGCAGTTGCGCCAAGTTGAGTGGCGATCAGGAGTTGTCGATGAACCTGGCCGACGACATGGCCAAAGAAGGCAAGCTGCACGCCAGTCTGGCCAATTTGCAAAGCCTGCCCGAGCGCTACGGGCAGGTGCAGTTGCGCAAGGCGCGCCTCTACCGTCAGTTGGGCCGCAGCGAGGCCGAGCCTCTGTATCGAAGTTTGCAGGGCACCTGTCTGGCAGCCGAGGGCGAGCATGGCCTGGGGCAACTGGCGGCAGCCCGAGGAGACAACGCCCAGGCCCTGGCCTACCTGCAAAAGGCCGCCAGCCTGGCCCCCACCGATGACAAGATCCGCAATGACTTGGGGGTGGTGTACCTCAACCTGTTGCGCCTGGACGACGCACGCTTTGAGTTTTTGACCGCGCTGGAACTCAGCAAAGAGGACGACACGTTGGCGGCGTTGAATCTGGTGACGTTGTTGATCTATCAGGACAACTGGAAGCAAGCGGCAGAACTGGTCACCCGCGCCGGACTGACACCCGAGCAAGTGACCGATGCCCAGGCCCGTGCGCAAGCACTCAAATCCCCGGCCAGCGATCAGGTGGCGGTGCTTAAATAATGGGAGGTGTGCGATGGCGATGACTGTACGTGTCGGCGTGTTACTGGTGTGGATGCCCTTGAGCGCGCTGGCCATCGAGCCGGGGCCGTCGTCCCGCTACCAGCAGGAAACCGAAAACTGGTTGCAGGTTCAGGTCAGCGGCAAAGAGGGTTCAACGGTGCCGCAGACGCTTACCCCGCAAGAGCGCGAACAAAGCCTGCAACGTTTGCTGAAAAGTTACGATCACGAAATCCCGGAGTACTACAAACAGGAATCGGGCGGCGGGGGCGGGACGTCCAATTAACGCGCGCGCTACCGCCTGTGCGCGCTGAACACCGCGAGCATAGGCGTGCGGGCTTCAGTGGGCCGTCAGCCGGTGCTGTTTGGCGCTGGCATTGGGTGACAGCGCCAGGGCCAGTTGAGTGCGGTTGTTCATGTGGGTCAGGCGCAACACTTGTGACACGTAGAGTTTGACCGTGTTTTCCGTGATGCCCAGGTCGCAGGCGATCTGGTAGTTGGTCTGGCCTTTGCCCACCAGTCGGGCCACGTCGAGCTGGCGCGGTGACAGTTGCTGAAAAATGGCCGGCATGGCATGCGGATCCTCTTCAGCAACGCCGTCAACGCCTGCGGTCAATGGCGGTTGGCGCACGGATTCCATGTCCTGATACAGGTCGTCAATGGAGTCCGCCAAAAACTGAAGCTTGCGGTTCAAGTGGCCGAGCTGGACGCTTTTCATCCGTTCGCGCAGTTGCTCTTCCTGACGCTGGATGCCTTCAAGCAGTTCATTGAGGTCGACCGGTTTTTGGTAGTAATCCGCGATGCCGATGCGTAAGGCTTTGATCACATCCTGTTTGTCGGCGCGGCCGGTCAGCAGGATGCTTTCGAACAGGCGTTGTTTACCGGCGTGCTTTTGCAGGTGTTGGGTGAGTTCGATGCCATTCATGTCCGGCATGTGCAAGTCACACAGCACCAGACCGATTTCAGGGTCTGCATTGAAGCACTCAATGGCTTCACGGCTCGACTCACAGGGCACGCACCGGTAGCCACTGCTTTCCAGAAACTCGCAGAGTTCTTCGACGATCAAGGGTTGGTCGTCGACCACCAGTATTTTTATGAGAGGGCTGAGCTGGTTCACGCGGTACTCCATGCCTGGCAAGCCTGTTCAAGGCAAACTGCGCCACTCATCGTGAGCAGGCTGGTTTAAAAGTAGACCCAGTTTCACGTGCTGTACATGGAATAAATCCTACGTCTGCACTAGGGCATGCACAGCGTAGCCAACGCAAAACCCGCCAGCAAAAAGGGCGCGAAGGGGACTTTTTTTGACAGCGGGCCGGGGTCGCCGGGTGCAGGTGTTGTAACCCGTTGATACACAAGCGGCAGGATTTTTGACGCGATCAGCAGCCATAGCGCGGCACACAGGCCAGCGCCGATAAAGGTGCCCAGCACCGTCAGACGATCGGTGGCCAATGCCAGGGTTACCAGCAGCTTGACATCCCCCGCGCCGAACTTATTGAGCGCATAACCGGGCAGGGTCAGCACCAGCGCAATCGGCAGCGCCACCAGGGCTTCGCTGGGGGGGGCGCCGAGCCAGGTGTGGCCGCTCCAGAGCAGGTACAGCACTGCCAGGGCCATGCCGCCGAGGGTCAGGGTGTTGGCGATCTGGCGTTGGTACAGATCCTGAAGTGCGCACGCGGCCAACCAGAGGAACAGGATGAGTAATTGCGTCACGTAATCGGCGTCCCTTTTTGGCGAATGATTCTATGCTGATATGACGTGTGGTTTTCAGGGTAGACGCAGTCATGAAACCAGGCCTCCCCAGAAAAGAAAAAGGCGCAGCGGCCATCGAATTTGCGCTGGTGTTTGTGGTGTTTTTCGCTGTGTTTTACGGCGTCGTGAGTTACAGCCTGCCGCTCTTGCTGATGCAGTCGTTCAACCATTCCACGGCCGAGGCGGTGCGCCGCAGCGTGGCGCTGGACCCGACCGTCTCCCCCGCGACCTACACCCAGGATGTGCAAAATCGCGCCCTGAGTGTGTTGAGTGACCAACTCGCGTGGGTGCCGAGCGCCTTGAAAGGCAGCCTCAATCAGCAGGCGGTCTATAGCGGCGGGGTGCTGACGGTCACCGTCAGCCTGCCAGCCTCGGCGTTAAGCGCCATCATGCCGGTGCTGGTGCTGCCGGGAGACATCACAGTGCCCAGTTTGCCGGCCACGTTAACGGCCCAGTCGAGTCTGCAGTTTTGATCAGCGGCGAGCGCTTGTTGGGGCGGCTGCTGGGGCGGGCAGACGAGCCCGTTGCGTTGGCGGATACGCCTGCCCTGCGTGTGCACGCGGGCATTCAATTGCGGCTCGATCAGCACGGCCATGTGTTGGAGCTGCATGGGCTGGCCATGGCGATGGGCAGTGGTCCGCCGCGCCTGTTGATCGATTATCTGGTGCCGGGCAGCACGCTGGCACTGGAAGGCACGCCCCGGGATTGGCAGGGGCAAAGCCTGGACCTCATGTTTCAAGTCGGCGGCGGCCCTGTTGTCTACGCCCGCGGCTGGGTCCAGCCGCACGGTGACGACTGGTTACTGCAATTGCTGGACATCAGCGATGTGTTAATGGGTCAACAGCGGGCGCGCAGCCGGGAGCTCACCCACCTGCTCACCACCCACATGGGTGAGCAATTGCGTCATTGCGGCCATGCGCGGCTGCCCGCGGTGGTGACCGATCTGCTGCAGCAGGTGGCGCACCATTGGCATATCCCGTGTGTAGCCCTGGCGTTGCCCGACACCACGCAGGCCGAATGGCGCATTTACAGTGTTTACCGCCAGCATGATGCCTCCGCGCTGTGGGAGGTCGATCAAGCTCTGGGCAGCACCCTCGACAGCTTCAATGGCCACGCGCCCCAGCGGTTTGAAGCGCTATATGGCCTCAACGACAAGCCCCGGCTGAGCGGGCTGTTTGGCAACACCGATGGCTTGCTGGTGCCGTACAACGATCATCAAGGGGTGAGCGCATGGCTGTTGTTCGGCCAGTACCCGGCGAGTCGTCACGCCCCGGCCATGGGCGACATGGATTGGCTCCAGGTGTGCGCGGCATTGGCCGGGCCGCTGCTCAGTCGCTTGCGTGAGCTGCAACATGTGCAGCAGATGGAGCGCATGGAGGCATTGCAGGGCCTGCTGGGCAGCGGCTGGTGGGAGTGGTCGGCGAGCACCCGGCAACTTCTGCTTGCCCCGCCCCTGGCCGCCAGCCTACTGCCCGGTCAGCCTGCGCATGTGCCCCGTGAGGCGTGGTTGGGGCTGTTTCACCCGGCGGACCGCGAAGAGCTTGCCAGCCGCTTCAATGACCTGCTGTCCCACGACACGCCTCTGTTGCTGTGCGTGCGCTTGCACCAACCCGACAGTACGCGGCCGGTGATCTGGTACCGCATTCAGGGCCAGGTGCTGGGCGGGGAAGGCGGGCCGCGTGTTGTGGGGTTCATGCTGGATGTCAGTGACATGCAAAATCAGCAACAGCAAGCGGCGGCGGCCCATGCGCGACTCGACAACCTGATCGCCAGCTCCCCGGCGGTGATTTATGTACAGCGCTATGCCGAGGGCGCGTTGTTGCCTGAATTCTTCAGCGCCAGTTTGCAGCCCTTGTTGGGCTGGACGCGTGAAGAGTGCACGGCCGCCACGTTGATCGAGTGGGTACACCCTGACGACCGTGCGCAGTACTTCGAGCGCACCCGACGCCTGTTGCGCGAAGGCAATGTGCGCAGCCGCTATCGACTGCGCGACCGTGAGGGCGACTACCACTGGTTACTGGATGAGGCCAGGTTGCTGCGCGACGACCTGGGCCTGCCGGTCGAAGCCGTGGGCCTGTGGCTGGACATCACCGACGCCACGGAAGCCGCTGAGCGGGTCAAACACAGCGAAGAGCGCTACCGCATGCTGGTGGAGGATTCCCCGGCGATGATCTGCCGCTACACCCCCGACTTGACCCTGACCTTCGGCAATCGCCCACTGGCCAATTACCTGGAGTGCGCGCCCGAGCAGTTACCGGGCATCAACCTCAGCGGCTGGTTGTCGCCGGAGCAGCAGCTGGCGTTTGTGCAACGTTTGGCCACCATGACTCCCGAATTCCCGGTCAGCACCGCCGAAATCAGCCTGCAACTGCCGGGGCGCGAACATGCGTGGTGGGTCTGGTCGGATCGCGGCGTGTTTGATGAGCACGGGGTGTTGGTCGAAGTGCAGGCGGTCGGGCGCGACAACACCGAAGTGCGGCGTTCGCAACAGCAACTGACCCAGAGCGCCAAAATGGCCACCCTGGGCGAGATGGCCACCGGGCTGGCCCATGAGATCAACCAGCCGCTCAATGTGATGCGCATGGCCATCGTCAATGTGCTCAAGCGCCTGAGCAACGGCGATGTGCAGATCGATTACCTGCAAGACAAACTCAATCGCCTCGACACCCAGGTGCAACGCGCGGCGCGGGTGGTGGACCACATGCGTGTGTTTGGTCGACGTTCGGAGATCGAACAGCAGGTGTTCAACCCGGCCATTGCCATCGACGGCACGCTGTCACTGCTCAGTGACGGCCTGCGCGGCAAAGGCGTGGAGATTCGCTGCGAAGGCCTGGACTGCGCCGTCCGCGTACGGGGTCATGTGGATCAACTGGAACAGGTGCTGATTAACCTGCTGGTCAACGCCCGTGATGCCTTGCTCGGCCAGCGTGAAAAAGACCCTGACTTCGCGCCGTGGATCGCTCTTGGCATCGAAACAGACCCCGGCCACGTGCGCTTGTGGGTACACGACAACGCAGGCGGCATTGACCCGCGACTGCTGGAGCGCATCTTCGAACCCTTCTTCACCACCAAACCGGTCGGCGTGGGCACGGGGCTGGGGTTGTCCGTGAGCTACGGCATCATCGAGAACATGGGCGGTCGGCTGAGCGTCAGCAACACCGAACACGGCGCCCGCTTTTGTATAGCGCTGCCGGTGGTGGGCGATCAGAGCACCAGTTGAGCGCGGCCGCCCTGATTGCAGGAAAGATTGGCGCCTACTTCCGCATTACCCAGGCTGACCCCTAGCGCCCCCAAGAGCGTGTTGAGGATTGGCTCCAGCAGGTTGGACAGTAAGCCGCTTAACGCGGTGGAAAGAATGCCCGTCACTTGATTGATCAGTCCGGCCACGCCCGTCAGGGCATCGTTGGCCACGCTGCCGGTCTGTGGCGTGTACGTCACCACCATGTTGTTAGCCAGCGAGTCACCCAGACTCTTGATGATGCTTGCATTGCTATTCAGAGGTTTTTGGTAAACGGGCGGATGGTTGACCTCGGGTAGCAAAGGCGCACTCCATGTTTGCGGCTGAGAGTTGGCCGCTATTTGCGTTTGCACCTTCAGGCCCAGCCCACCCCCTTTGCCGACTTGCAGCGGGCCGCATAGCAAAATGACCGAGCACTTGGTGACATCAATACTGATCAGTTTTACCGGGTCCACGGCCAGGTAATTCAGCTGGTTGATTTCAATCGACGATGGAAACGCACCGTTGGCTGGCGGGCTGCCAATACTCAGCTTGGCTGCCGCGGTAGATGTTTGCGTTGTCAGGCTTTTGGTGGCCTGACTGGAGCAGTTGTAAGCGGTCACATAACTGTTGGCACTCGCCGCTTCCAGATAAATATCCAACGACGACGCAATGCTAAGGGACGTTCGCTCGCACGCTAGGACGCACTGCAAGACTCCGATTAAATCCAGATTCAGCAATTTGTTGACGATATCGGTCAGGGGCGAGAGCAGTTGGGTGAGCGCAGACACAATCTGCGACACCAGTTTGAGAACTGCCAGATCAATATGAATGTGCGTCTGAACTTGCGCTGTTTTGACGTAGAGGCGGTTAGCACCGAAAACCGGATCTTTAATGGCCAGTGCCGGGTTTCCAATCACCGACATTTGCGGGGGCTCAATCACTTTGATTGACACCGTGACGGTGCCCACCAGCGCAATCGTTGACGTGATATCGGCGGCCACTGCACTTTTGCCATTTGACAGTTGCACAATCCCTTGCAACAGATCAAACACTGTCAGATTGGTGTTCAGGCCAGCACTTGAAGTGCCATTCTGGAGCTTCAACAAGTCGCCCAATTTCAGTATTTGCGTGTTAGCGGCGATTAACTTGATGGTGGTCAGCGCTTGCACAGCAACCGTGGCGCCCGGCCCGCCTTTTTGCAGCACATTAATCGCGGCATTAATCAACTGAGTTGCAGAAACGTTTGTATTGAGCAATTGCGCGTAATCACCGGCATTTAGGTTCAGGTCGATGGCCAGTTGATCGAGATAACTCAGCAAGTTGATATTGGTGTTGGCCAGCCCCTGCCACGATGCAAGGCTCAAATTCAATTTGCCCCCCAGCAGGCCGCCCACAAGGCTGTTGAGCAACGGCGAGTTGCTTGAATTGATATCTGCCAAAGACGACCTGATAGTGAGCGCTGCCAGTGGAGCGCCTCCCGTGGCCCCCACCGCACTGGCCGTCAGTTGGGTATTGAAGCCGAAGGTCCCGTTGGAAAACAGGTTCCACAACCCGCCTGCCACGCTGGTCGGCACGACGGTGGTGGCGATGACGCGTATCGCGTCGGACTTGCTCGCATCGGCGCTGAAGGTGCGCAGTTTGTCGCTGCCGGTCACCAGGGTGCCGCAGGTGGCGCTCAACGTTTGCGTACTGCCGGGGGTGAAACTGTTTCGCGTGGCGCTGGCGATGGCGTAGGTGCTGGCGGTCGTGGTGCCGGTTGCCAGGCAGTTACCGCCCCGGCTGACGGCCTCCAGCACGGCGACGTCAGCGACCCGTTGCAACTTGCGCTGTTCCAGATACAAGCGGCCGCTGTCGACCACCAGCAGCATGAACAGCAACACCACGCCGAGGGTCAGGGCGGCCATCAAGCCGATTGCACCGCGCTGCGAACGAAGGGTGCACAGACGCGGGCCACGCAATGGGGGAGACATCGAGCACTCCTTTGCCGGCCTGCTGCCGAGCGCAACTCTCCACGGGTGAAGGGGAGTGTAGTCAAGGTGTGCGGGCGCTGCGTCCCCGATCTCGGCTTCGTTGCTCAGCAGCGACTACAGCCGGTGTCGTCGCTGCCGGGCGCTTAGTTCGCTGTCGGTTTGGGCGGGTAGTCGCTCAGGATTTTGCTCACGGCTTCGTGGATCGCCGCGCTGCGTTGCGCCGGGTCGGGGTTTTTATCCACGACTTTTTCCGCGCTGCCACGCCACACCAACTTGTCGGTTTTGGCGTCGATCAGGTCGATTTGCAGGGTGCCCACCTGGTAGTTGATGTTGCGCACTTCATCGTAGACCGGTGCGCCCCAGTAACCTTCCCACGGGCCACCCCAATAGCCGCCCCATGGCCCACCCCAAGGGCCGCCGTAGCCATAACCGTAATTGGTCACCACCTGTTCCTGGCGTTCAGCAACGATCAGGTAGGTTTGTACCCACAGATCGGCTTTGGTGGCCGGGGTGACTTGGCGCAAGCCGCGCTGGTCCAGCTGATAAGCCACCGCCTGGGTGATGCGTTGTTGGGTCAGGTCGCTTTTGAGCATCGGGTTGTTGGGCACAAATTGCAGGGCAGGTTCCTTCCACGCCCAGGTGTGGAACGTGGCGAAATCAACGGACGGGTTGTAATCGTGTGTGACCTGCATCGATTCGCAGGCGCTGAGCAGCAGTGCCAGCCCTACGAGCGCTATTCGACGTAGCATGATGATTCTCCACTTCAACAATTAGTCTTAATGAGGAGGGTAGGCCTGTACTGCTTTGTTCAGCGATTCGCGCAACGCATTCGCGCGTTCGCTCAGGCTGCCCGTGCTGCTGGTTTCAGCGCTGGAGCTCCAGACAGGCTCGCCGGTCTTGCCGTCATACAGCGTCAGCCGCACCACCATGACGTCCACTTCGTAGGTTCGAACGATGGGCACAGTGTTGTACATGCCGTACTGATTGCCATAACGACCGTAGCGATCCCCATAGAACCCGCCGTAACCAGCCCCATAACCATAGTCGTCCTGAACCTGACGCAAGCGTTTTTCTGCATGTAAATCGGCACTGACCCGCACATCAGCTGGGCGGCCGGGCTGGACCGGGCGCAAGCCCCGCTGATCCAGGGCTGCGCTCACCGCTTCGGCGATCTGTGCTGAATCGGCCCAGGCCGTTCCTGCTGGCAGGCGGCCGTTGAGCCAGGCCCAGCTCTGGTAACGGCCGTAGTCGCGTGGGGGCGCCGGGTAAGCGCTCAGGTCAATGGCGTTGGCGGCCTGCGGCGGGGCGGCAGGCATGGGCAGTGACGAGGCGGTGTACGGGTTGGGGCTTTGGCAGGCGCCCAACCCCAGGCTCAGAACCAATAGAGCAACGCGGCGATACATGACACTCCCCCCAGTTGAACGGTTAAAGCGGGCGGCACACCCAATGCAGGTAACGGCCCAGCCCCGCAAAGGCAGGGTGGCGCCGATGAGCCAGTTCCATTTCAACCAGTGCGTCGAGTTCGGCGCGGGCCTGGAACTCCACGGGCATGTAGTCGTGGAACACGCGCACGCCACTGTGGCTTTCAACCTGCCACAGCGCCTGCATCGCCTGCGCCAGCTCCCGTGGATCAAGGGGCTGTTGCGGGGTAAGGCTCTGTTTTTCGCCCGCCATATCGTTTTTTCGCATCTTGCGGAAATGGCCTTTGAGCAAGTTGCGATAAATCAGCGCATCGCGGTTGTAGAACGCCAGCGACAGCCAGCCGCCGCTGGCCGTCAGTTGGTGCAGCACCGGCAGGATCGCGTGGGGTTCGGCCAGCCATTCCAGCACCGCATGGCACAACACCAGGTCATACGGTTCGGTGAGTTGGCCCAACAGCTCTTGCCAGGACGCCTGAATAAACGTGCCCGTCTGGCCGGCGTCGGCGAAACGCTGACGCGCGCCTTCAAGCATCGGGGCGGCCGGTTCTGCCAGCGTCACGTCGTGGCCTTGCTCGGCCAGCCACAGCGACATGTGCCCCAGCCCCGCGCCGATGTCCAGTACGCGCAAGCGCCGCTGGGGCAGCGATTCTTTAAGGTCGGCTTGCAACACGGCGAGGCGGATGGCCCCTTTGGCGCCGCCATAGATTTTTTCCGCGAAGCGGGTGGCCAGCAGATCGAAGTGACGGTCGCTCATCGGCTGAAACGCCTTTCGCTGTCGGCCAACTTGCTGCGCACCACCTCGTTCATGTCCAGGCCCAGTTCGCTGCACAGCAACAAGAGGTACAACACGATGTCGCCCACTTCCTGACCGGCATGGGCCAGTTGGTCGGCGGGCAGCTGGCGGGACTGGTCTTCGGTCAGCCATTGGAATATTTCCACCAGCTCGGCCATTTCAACACTGGCGGCCATGGCCAGGTTTTTCGGGCTATGGAAGGGCTTCCAGTCGTTGTTATCGCGGATGCGGTGCAGGCGTTGGGTCAATTCGTCGAGGTTCATTGCAGGTGTGCTCTCCAGAAGGCGCAAAGCTTGCGACCGAATGGACGTGGGCGCAAGGGGGGCGCTGGCGCGGCCGACACCTGCGCCGACTGGAGGTGAATTAACTCAACGGCCGCCAGCGCCCGACCATGTGCACCAGGTCTGCATGGCCATTGAGCTGAAAGTCGCCACTGGAACCGGCTTCGCTGCTGTGCAAGATCACTTCGGCGGGCAGGCGCACCGGTTTTTTGAAGTCCACCGTGATTTCGACATTGGCCGCAGGCAAGTGCGAATTCAACGCGGCCAGCGTGCGGGCTTCAAGCCACAGCCCGTGGGCGATAGCGGTCGGCAGACCGAACAGCTTGGCGCTGGCGGCGCTCAGGTGAATCGGGTTGTAGTCCCCGGACACCCTGGCATAACGGCGCCCGATATCGGCCGGGGCGTACCAGCGCGTCAACTCGGTCATGCCGCTCGCAATACTCGCGGCAGGCTGGGGCACGTCCCCGGGTAAATCGACGCCTTTGCACAGCAAGGTACTTTGCGCCTCCCACAGCGGCCCGATGAGGTCGTCCACCTGGGTGACCACGTCGAACGTCGCACCTTTGGGGTGTTTTTGCAGGTTGTTCGCGGACACGCCAATGCGCAGTTGAGACACGCCGCCCATGGGCCGCAGCACGCGAATCTGATTGCTCAGGTGGATCAACCCCAGCAGCGGAAACGGAAAGTCTTTGTCGGTCAGTAACTGCATTTGCAGCCCGAACGCCAGGAGGTGCGGGTAGGTCGGTGGCAACAGCGGGCTGGAAGGCAGGTCGCAGACCTCACGAAACGCCCCCAGCGGTTTGCCGTCCACCGTCACCCAGCAACGCAGCCCTTTATCAGGCAGGGTGTCGCCGGTGATTGTGCGCTTGGCCGCCGCGCGGGCGTACAGGGCTGGCAGGTGCGGCGGGGTGTCGAGGTCGAGCCAGTTGACAGTCATGGGTCAGGCCCCCAACACGCTTTGGCCGCACACCCGCAGCGTTTGGCCACTGACCGCGCCCGAGCCCGGTTGAGCGAGCCAGGCCACCGCTTCAGCGACGTCCTGGGGCAAACCGCCCTGGCCCAGCGAACTCATGCGTCGACCTGCTTCGCGCAGGGCAAACGGAATGTGCGCGGTCATTTGCGTTTCAATAAAGCCCGGCGCCACGGCGTTGATGCTGATGCCGCGCTCACCGAGCAACGGCGCCCAGGCTTGCGCCAGACCGATCAACCCGGCTTTGCTCGCGGCGTAGTTGGTTTGCCCGCGATTACCGGCAATGCCGCTGATGGAGGCGAGCAGGACGACGCGCCCGTTGTCCTGCAGGATGCCGCTGTCGAGCAGGGCTTTGGTCAGCACTTGGGGCGCATTCAGGTTGACCGCCAGCACTGCGTCCCAGTACTCGGGGGTCATGTTGGCCAGGGTTTTGTCCCGGGTGATGCCGGCGTTGTGCACCACAATGTCGATGCCCTCCGGTAAGTGCTCGATCAGTTGCGGGGCGGCGTTTTCAGCGCAAATGTCCAGCGTGATACTGCGCCCGCCGATACGGGCCGCGAGGGCTTCAAGGTCGTTTTTTGCCCCTGGCACGTCCAGCAGGATGACGTCGGCGCCGTCCCGTGCCAGGGTTTGCGCGATGGCTGCGCCAATGCCGCGGGCCGCGCCGGTGACCAGCGCCTTGCGCCCGGCCAGTGGTCGCGTCCAGTCACTGACCGGCGTTGCGCAGGCAGACAGGCGCAGCACCTGGCCACTGATAAAGGCGCTTTTGGGCGACAGGAAAAACCGCAGCGCCCCTTCCAGTTGATCTTCGGCGCCCTCGTTGACGTACAGCAATTGCAGGGTGCCGCCGTTGCGCAATTCTTTGGCCAGCGAACGGCTGAACCCTTCAAGCGCCCGCTGGGCACTGGCGGCAAACGGATCGCGTTGACGTTCAGGCGGGCGGCCAAGGATCACCAGATGCGCGCCGGGTTGCAGGCTACGCAGCAGCGGCTGGAAAAATTCGCGCAGCTGTTTGAGCTGGTCGGTGTGCAGCACATCGCTGGCATCAAACACCACGGCCTTGAGCGCGGGGCCCTGGCCTGGAATCCACGGGCTGGCGGCCAAGGGCTCGGCGCCATAGCTGAACACGGCGTCGGTGAGTTTATTGGCAAAAGCCTTGATGTGTCGGACCAGCGGGCCGCCACCCATCAGCAGCGGGCCTTCTACCGGGCGCAGACGTCCGGCTTGCCAGCGTTCCAGTCGCACCGGTGACGCAAGCCCTACCGCGCCGACCAACCGTCGGCCGAGGGATGAGTTGGCGAAGTCGATATAACGGTCTGACATGGAACACTCTCCGACACATGGGGTTCAAAGGGTTGACCACAGGAAGACAAGGGTCGTTCGTTAAAGGGTGATAGCACCTACGCTTGTAACGACAAATGGTTACTCAATCAAAGGGGACGTCTTATGACTTTGCGCCGTGTAGCGATTATTGGCGGTAATCGAATTCCGTTTGCCCGGGCTAACGGGCCGTACGCGAGGGCCAGTAATCAGGCGATGCTGACGGCCGCGCTGGAAGGGCTGATCGAACGCTTCAACCTGCATGGCGAGCGTCTGGGCGAAGTGGTGGCCGGGGCGGTGCTCAAGGATGCACGCGATTTCAGCCTGACCCGCGAATGTGTACTGGGCTCACGCCTGTCGCCGCAAACCCCGGCCTACGATCTGCAACAAGCGTGCGGCACCGGGCTGGAAGCCGCCTTGCTGGTGGCCAATAAAATCGCCTTGGGGCAGATCGAGTGCGCGGTGGCGGGCGGGGTCGACACCACGTCTGATGTGCCGATTGGCCTGAATGACGGCTTGCGTCAGTGGCTGTTGCAGCTCAACCGCACCAAGGCGCCGCTGGACAAGCTCAAGGCTGTGCTGCAATTGCGTCCGCAGTTTCTGAAACCGGCGTTCCCGCGCAATGGCGAGCCGCGCACCGGGTTGTCGATGGGCCAGCACTGCGAGTTGATGGCGCAAACCTGGCACATCCCCCGCGCCGATCAGGATGCCTTGGCCCTGCACAGCCATCAGGCGCTTGCCACGGCGTATCACGAAGGCTGGGAAGACGATCTGGTCACGCCCTTTTTGGGCCTGACCCGGGACAACAACCTGCGCACGGATTTGACCTTGGAAAAACTGGCCGCGCTCAAGCCGGTTTTTGAGCGCAGTGCCAAAGGCACGCTGACGGCCGGTAACTCGACGCCGCTGACCGATGGCGCGTCAGTGGTGCTGCTGGGCAGTGAAGCGTGGGCCAAGGCGCGTGGCTTGCCGATTCTGGCGTACCTGCGCGATGGGGAGACCGCAGCGGTGGATTTCGTACACGGTGCAGAAGGCCTGCTGATGGCCCCGGTGTATGCCGTCCCACGTTTGCTCGCGCGTAATGGCCTGAGTCTGCAGGACTTCGACTACTACGAAATACACGAAGCGTTTGCAGCGCAGGTGCTCTGTACGTTGAAAGCCTGGGAAGACCCCGAGTACTGCAAAACCCGCCTGGGGCTGGACGCGCCGCTGGGGGCGATTGACCGCAGCAAGCTCAACGTCAAGGGCAGTTCGTTGGCGGCGGGGCATCCGTTTGCGGCCACTGGCGGGCGTATCGTGGCCAACCTCGCCAAGTTGCTCGACGCCGCCGGCCAAGGGCGCGGGCTGATCTCGATTTGCGCGGCGGGCGGGCAGGGCGTCACCGCGATTATTGAGCGTTAACCTTCGGGTTAGGGCGTCGGCGCGGCCGGGGCGTTGGGGATAAGAGGGTCGGCCGCTTGCTGACGGCGGCTGGCATAGTTTTCTGCCATCACTGAACACACGATCAGTTGCAGCGGGTGGTAGATCATGATGGGCAGCAGGATCAAGCCCAGCCCAGGGTTGGCGCCAAAAATCAGGGCGGCCATGGGCGCACCCGCCGCCAAGGATTTCTTGCTGGCGCAGAACACGGCGGCAATTTCATCGGGCGTGCTGAAGTGCAGCGCGCGGGCGGTGCGGGTGGTCATCCACAGAATGACCGCGAGCAGCACGGCGCTGCCGACAAAGGCGCTGAGAATCACTGACGATCCCTGTTGCTGCCACATCCCCGAGACCATCGAGTTGCAGAACGCGGCGTACACCAGCAACAGAATCACCAGCTTGTCGACGATGCTGGTGTAACGCTTGTGCCGGGCAAAAAAACGGCCGAACAGCGGACGCACCAGTTGCCCCAGCACCAGCGGCAGCAACAACAGGGCGCAGAGGTCGAGCAGGGTGGCGCCGAGGTCGATTCCGCCTGTGCCGCTGCCGACCACGACACTCACCAGCAAGGGCGTCAGGAAAATCCCCAGCACACTCGACAGGCTGGCGTTGAGAATCGCCGCCGGTACGTTGCCGCCCGCGCTGCCGGTGAGTGCCACCGACGAAGAGATGGTCGAGGGCAGCGCACACAGGTAGAAAAAGCCCAGCATCAACAACGGCGGTACATGGCTGCCCAACAGCAAGTCGGCCCCCAGCCATATCAGCGGGAAGACGACAAAGGTGAAGCCTTGCACCATCAGGTGCAGGCGCAGGTTTTTCAGGCCGTGGCGGATCTGCTCGCTGGACAGGTTGACCCCATGCAGGAAGAACACCAGGAACACGCCGATGTTGATGACCCATTCTGCGTGCATGGCGCCGCCGGTGCTGCCGAACGCGGGGAACAGGTACGCCAGAAACGTGGCCAGTACCATGCCGCACAGAAACCAGTCAGTGAATACGCGTTTGAAGTGTTTGAGCACAGGCATCGCAGGCACCGCAATGTTGTAAGAATTGATGACATAGCCTAACGTCGGCCTGATCTGACGTCTCGCGACATAAGGCCAATCCATGCCGCCCAACGGACAACGTGGCCCTCAACGGGCGATTCCCCAACTCGACGCACTGCCCCGGCCGCTTTATGCGCGGGCCGAGAGCCTGGGCGCGGGTTCCTGGACGCCGCGCCATCGGCATGACTGGGTGCAGTTTTCTTACGCCATCAGTGGCGTATTGGGGGTGCACACCGACCAAGGCAGCTTTTTCGCCCCGCCGCAGTGGGGGATATGGATTCCGGCGGGGCTGGAGCACGAGGTCATGACCTCGATGCGCGCCGAGATGCGCAGCCTGTATGTGCGCCGTGAAGACTGCCCGTGGGCGCCCGATCATTGCCGGGTGCTGGAGGTCACGCCGCTGGCCCGCGAGTTGATCAAGCGCTTCTGTGCGCTGCCGGCCAACTACCCCGAAGCAGGCGGCCCCGAGCAACGACTGGTGAGTGTGTTGCTGGACCAATTGGCCGAATTGCCGGAAGTGGGCTTTTCGCTGCCATTGCCTCACCACCCGCGCCTTCTGGTGCTGTGCAATGAATTAATTGAAACCCCTGATGCCGAAGTCAGCGTAGGGCTGTGGGCGGCCCGGCTGGGCGTGTCGGAGAAAACCCTGATGCGATTGTTTCAACGTGAGACAGGCTTGAGCTTTCGTGGCTGGCGCCAGCGGGTACGCTTGCTGTCGTCGTTGCGGGTGCTGGAAGACGGTGCTCACGTCACCCGTGCGGCTCTGTCCTGCGGCTATGAGTCGACGTCGGCGTTCATCGCCGCGTTCAAGAAACTGTTTGGCGCCACGCCCGGCGAGCTGTTTCGCCATCACTGAGCGTCGGGCGCTCAGGCGGTGCCGGCCCATCGGGGCTCGTCTATCATTCAGAAGGTTTGGCACAGGATGCGCCGGGCTGTCAGGTGTACAGGAAGTGCTTGCAAGCGACTTGGAATGCGGCGCCCCTCTCCCCGTGGTGCGCGGATTGCCGTATAACGAGTGACATTCGCGTGTTTGGTAATAAAGGACCCACAATAAAAGCTGATGAAGACTCCAAAACGCTTAGAACCCCTGATCGAGGACGGTCTGGTCGACGAGGTGCTGCGCCCACTCATGAGTGGTAAAGAAGCAGCTGTGTACGTAGTCCGCTGCGGCAATGAGCTGCGATGCGCCAAGGTTTACAAGGAGGCTAACAAACGAAGTTTTCGCCAGGCCGCCGAATATCAGGAGGGTCGCAAGGTTCGTAACAGCCGTCAGGCCCGAGCGATGGCCAAGGGCTCGAAGTTCGGTCGTAAAGAGACCGAAGATGCCTGGCAAAACGCCGAAGTGGCTGCGCTGTTCCGTCTGGCTGGCGCCGGGGTGCGGGTTCCCAAACCGTTCGACTTCCTGGAAGGCGTGCTGTTGATGGAACTGGTGGCCGACGAATACGGCGACGCGGCTCCGCGTCTGAACGACGTGGTGCTGGAGCCGGACCAGGCCCGTGAATACCACGCGTTTTTGATTCAGCAGATTGTGCTGATGCTGTGTACCGGTCTGGTTCACGGTGACTTGTCCGAGTTCAACGTGCTGCTGACCCCGACCGGCCCGGTGATTATCGACCTGCCGCAAGCGGTCGATGCCGCGGGCAACAACCACGCGTTCAGCATGCTGGAACGTGACGTGGGCAACATGGCGTCGTACTTCGGCCGGTTTGCGCCGGAGTTGAAGACGACCCGATACGCCAAGGAAATGTGGGCGCTGTATGAAGCGGGCACGTTGCACCCTGGCAGCGTGTTGACGGGTGAGTTTGACGAGCCGGACGAGCTGGCCGATGTCGGCGGAGTCATGCGCGAGATCGAAGCGGCGCGGCTGGATGAAGAACGCCGTCAGGCCGTACGGGCTGCCGATGAGGCTCCCCCGGGCAAAACCGAAGAGCCGCCTCCACCGTGGATGCAGTGATTCGATGAAGCAAAAAAACCGGCTGCGGCCGGTTTTTTTGTGGGCGTAGTTCACCTGCTGACTTAAAACCGGTTCAGCGGGACTTTCAGGCTGTGTATGCCTTTGTCGTCGGCAGGCGGCAGGTTGCCCGCGCGAATATTGATCTGGATCGCCGGAATCAAGAGTTGCGGCACCGACAAGGTTGCGTCACGGGCAGTGCGCATCGCCACAAAACTGTCAAGGTCGAGGGTGTCATTCACGTGGATGTTGCGCGCCCGCTGTTCACCCACGGTGGTGGTCCAGGCCACGTCGCGGCCTTCGGGCGGGTAGTCATGGCACATGTATAACCGGGTGGTCGGCGGCATAGACAGCAGGCGTTTTATGGACTGATACAGTTGCCTCGCATCGCCCCCGGGGAAGTCGCAGCGGGCCGTGCCGACATCGGGCATGAACAGGGTGTCACCGACAAAAATGTGGCTGTCTTCGATCTGGTACGCCATGTCCGCTGGGGTGTGGCCGGGCACATGCAGCGCGCGCACGTGCAGCGGGCCAATGTGAAACACCTCGTCAGGGGTAAACAATTTGTCGAATTGTGATCCGTCCTGCCGGAACTCAGGCTCAAGGTTGTAGAGGTCGCGGAACACACCCTGCACCTGAGTGATGGGCGCTCCGATGCCAATGTGGCCGCCGAGTGTTTTCTTCAGGTAGGCACTGGCCGACAAGTGATCGGCGTGGGCATGGGTTTCCAGCAGCCAGTGCACCGTCAGGCCACGGGACTCGACAAAGGCGGCGATCCGGTCCGCACCTTGGGTGCTGATGCGCCCGGCGGCGGCATCGTAATCGAGCACCGGGTCGATGATCGCGCAGGCGCCCGCCGTGGCGGCGTACACCACGTAGCTGACGGTGGAGGTAGCGGGATCGTAAAAGCCCTGTATTTCGGGGTGCATGGCGGCCTCACATCAATCGATACAATTCTTAATATATTGAAACATATATTATTGAATCGTAAACTGTCGACCGTTATGTCGGCAGGGGTTTTTTTAATGTCTGTACAGCTCACCCATCACCAAATCGGTCTGCTGCGCGATTCGGCGTCCAAAGCCTGCCTGCTGCTCAAGGCGCTGGCCAACGAAGATCGCCTGTTGCTGTTGTGTCAGTTGACCCAGGGCGAGCGCAACGTGGGCGAGCTTGAGGCGCTGACCGGTATTCGTCAGCCCACGCTGTCTCAACAGTTGGGTGTGCTGCGCGACGAAGGGTTGGTCAATACCCGGCGCATGGGCAAGTTCATCTTCTATTCCCTCGCCAGTTTCGAAGTGGTCTCGGTCATGCAAACCCTGTCCGGTTTGTACTGTGGTCAAGCGTTGAAGCAGTAACGCGCAGCGGGACCCGATCCATTCATTTTCAGTTGTGCCTGGAGTGCTCAATGGAGCAAAACATCAAGCGAATCGACGCGTGCTTTTCGGTGGCGGGTCAAATCGGTCAGTCTGATCTCCAAACGTTAGCGGGGCAGGGGTTTCGCAGTGTGATCTGCAACCGGCCCGATCATGAAGGCGGCCCCGAACAACCCGAGCACACCGCGATCCGCGACGCCGCGCAGGCCCTGGGGTTGAGTTTTGCGTATGTGCCTGTGGCCACCACCGGGGCGACGGCGCAGGACGCCGAACAGATGCGCACCGTACTGGCGCAACTGCCGACGCCGATTCTGGCGTTTTGCCGCACCGGCAATCGCTCCTCCAAACTGTATGAACTGGTCACCCGTGGCACTCGCGAAGCGGCACCGTATGACATCGTCGTGATCGGCGGCGGCTCGGCCGGGATCTCGGTGTGCGCGAGCCTGCTCAAGCGGGATGCGGCGTTACGCATTGCCGTGGTTGAGCCCAGCGCCGAGCATTACTACCAACCCGCGTGGACGTTGGTGGGTGGCGGTGCCTATGACGTGAAAAACACCGTGCGTGCCACGGCCGACGTGATGCCCAAGGGCGCCACCTGGGTCAAGGCGTCGCTGTCCGCCTTTGCCCCCGAGCGCAATGTGGTGCTGCTCAGTGATGGCAAGGAGTTGACCTATCAGCAATTGATCGTCTGCCCGGGGCTGGAACTGGCCTGGGAGAAAATCGAGGGGCTGGAAGAGACGCTGGGCCAGCATGGCGTGACTTCCAACTACCGCTATGACCTCGCGCCCTATACCTGGGAGCTGGTGCGCACGTTGCGCGGCGGTACGGCGCTGTTTACCCAGCCGCCCATGCCGATCAAGTGCGCAGGCGCGCCGCAAAAAGCCATGTACCTGGCCTGTGACCACTGGCGCAAACAGGGGGTGCTGGACGCGGTAGCGGTCGAGTTCAACCTGTCGGGCGCGGCGTTGTTCGGTGTCCCGGCCTTTGTGCCGCCCTTGATGAAATACGTTGAAGCGTACAACGCCACACTGGTGTTTCAGTCCACGCTGGTGAAGGTCGACGGCCCTGGCAAAACGGCCTGGTTTGATGTGACGGACGCTGACGGCAATGTGAGCCGTCAGCAGAAAACATTCGACATGTTGCATGTCGTGCCGCCGCAACAGGCGCCGGATGTGATCCGTCGCAGCCCGTTGGCGGACAGTGCCGGTTGGTTTGAAACCGACCCGGCCACCTTGCAGCACCCGCGCCATCCGGAGATTTTTGCCCTGGGCGATGTGTGCGACACGCCGAATGCCAAAACGGCCGCAGCGGTGCGCAAGCAAGTCGTGGTGGTGGCTGAAAACCTGATCGCCCTGCGTAAGGGCGCTGCGCTGAGCAAACGCTATGACGGCTACGGTTCGTGCCCGCTGACCGTCGAGAACGGCAAAGTGATCCTGGCCGAGTTCGGCTATGGCGGCAAATTGCTGCCAACGTTCCCGCTGGACCCGACTGTCGCGCGTCAGTCAGCGTGGTTCCTCAAGGCGTCTTTCCTGCCGTGGTTCTACTGGCAAGGCATGCTCAAGGGGCGCGAGTGGTTCACCGACTGCTCGGGAAACTGACCGGCCTATGTTGACCATTCTGTTGGGCGTTTTGGTGGGCGTGGTGCTGGGGTTGACCGGTGCCGGGGGTGGCATTTTGGCGATTCCGGCGTTGACCCTCGGTTTGGGGTGGACGCTGGCGCAGGCCACGCCGGTGGCGTTGCTGGCGGTGGGCACGGCGGCGGCGTTGGGTGCGCTCGACGGCTTGCGCAAAGGCCTGGTGCGCTACAAGGCCGCCGCGCTGATGGCGTTGGTGGGTTCGATCACCTCGCCGGTGGGGTTGTATCTGGCCGCGCTGTTGCCCGCCAGGGTGCTGGTGTTGCTGTTTGGCTGCGTGATGATTTTTGTGGCCGTGCGCATGTTTCTCCAGGCACGGGCCGATGGCCGTGAAGGGGCCAGCGAAGGGGTTCTGGAAAAAAACTGCATGCTCAATCCGGCCACCGGCCGCCTGACCTGGAATGCACGGTGCAGCCTCACGCTGGTGTCGATTGGCGCCACGTCAGGCTTGCTCACCGGGTTGTTGAGTGTGGGCGGCGGGTTCTTGATCGTGCCGGCGTTTCGCAAGTTCAGCGATGTGCGCATTCACGCCGTGGTGTCCACCTCGCTGATGGTGGTGGCGTTGGTGTCACTCGGCACGTTGGGCAATTTGATGCGTCAGGGCGTGAGCCTGTCCACCGAGGGTGTGCTGTTTATTGTCGCCACACTGGTGGGGATGATCGCGGGCCGGGTGATTTCGCCCAAGGTCTCTGCGCAGTTATTGCAGCAGGGGTTTGCCGTGTTGTGCGCGTTGGTGAGTGTGCTGATGTTCGCCAAAGTGCTCATGATGAGCCTTTGACGAAACGCCTGGCTCAGGCGCAGCAACTGCCCGACGCCAGGCCCTTGAGGATCGGGCAGTCAGGACGGTGGTCGCCCTGGCACGTATCGACCAGGTCTTGCAGGGTGTCGCGCAGGCTGGTCAGCTCGACGATTTTTTGGTTCAGCTCATCGATATGCTGGCGCGCCAGCGCTTTCACGTCGCTGCTGGCGCGCTGGCGGTCTTGCCAGAGCGCCAGCAGTTTGCCGACTTCGTCCAGAGAAAACCCCAAGTCCCGCGAACGCTTGATGAAGGCCAGGGTGTGCAGGTCGTCGTCGTTGTACAGCCGGTAGCCGCTGTCACTGCGATGGGCAGGCTTGAGCAGGCCGATGGACTCGTAATAACGAATCATCTTGGCGCTCAATCCACTGTGCTTCGCGGCTTGACCGATGTTCATGACGACTGCCTCCTCACTCAAGGTCCTTGGGTTTCCAGAACTTCAGCAACAGCGCATTGCTGACCACGCTCACGCTGGAAAAGGCCATCGCGGCCCCGGCCAATACCGGGTTCAAAAAGCCGAAGGCCGCCAGCGGAATCCCGATCACGTTGTAGATAAACGCCCAAAACAGGTTTTGGCGGATTTTGGCGTAGGTCTTGCGGCTGATTTCCAGCGCGGCAGGCACCAGACGCGGGTCGCCGCGCATCAGGGTGATACCGGCCGCATGCATGGCCACGTCTGTGCCGCCGCCCATGGCAATGCCGATGTCGGCCGCCGCGAGCGCCGGGGCGTCATTGATGCCGTCGCCTACCATGGCGACCACCCCGGTTTTTTTCAACTCGGCCACCGTGGCGGCTTTGTCGGCGGGCAGCACCTCGGCGTGAACATCCTGAATACCCAACGCTTCGGCCACCACCTTGGCACTGCCTTTGTTGTCGCCAGTCAGCAAGTGGCTGCTGATATGGCGCTCGGTGAGCTGCTGCACGGCGGACAGTGCCCCCGGCTTCAAGGTGTCGCCAAAGGCGAACAGGCCCAGCACTTTGGGCTGTGGGCTTTGCTCGATCAGCCACGACAAGGTGCGGCCTTCGGCTTCCCAGGCCGCGGCGGAGTCGGCCAGCGGGCCGGGGGTGAGCCCGGTTTCTTCCAGCAGGCGACGGTTACCCAGCGCCAGACGACGGTCCAGCAAGGTGCCAGCAATCCCTCGGCCCGTCAGCGACTGGCTGTCCGTGACATCGGGCACGGTCAACTGACGCGCTGCGCAGGCATCGAGTACGGCTTTGGCCAAGGGGTGCTCGCTGCCGCGTTGCAGGGCCCCGGCGGCTTGCAGCAATTGCGCTTCGTCCCCCGAGACGGCACTGAAATGGGCAATTTGCGGGGTGCCGGAGGTCAGCGTGCCGGTTTTGTCGAAGACCACGGCGCTGACTTCATGGGCGCGCTCAAGGGCTTCGGCGTCTTTGATCAAAATGCCATGCCGGGCAGCCACCCCGGTTCCGGCCATGATCGCCGTCGGGGTGGCGAGGCCGAGCGCGCAGGGGCACGCGATGACCAGCACGGCGACAGCGTTGATCAGCGCGGTTTCAATCGGCGCGCCGTAGAACCACCAGCCCAGTAACGTCGCCAGCGCAATCAGCAGCACCACGGGGACGAAAATCTGGCTGACTTTATCCACAAGCTTTTGAATCGGGGCCTTGCCCGCCTGTGCGTCTTCCACCAGGCGAATAATGCGCGCCAGTACGGTTTCAGTGCCCAGCGCCAGGGTTTTGATCACCAGACGACCTTCGCCGTTGATGGCGCCACCCGTGACGTTATCCCCAGGCTGTTTTGGCACCGGCAGGCTTTCGCCGCTGATCAGGGCCTCGTCGGCATGGCTTTGACCTTCGACCACTTCGCCGTCTACCGGGAAGCGTTCGCCGGGTTTGACCAGCACCAGGTCGTTGAGGCGCAGGTCGCTGATGGCCACGTCCTGTTCCTGCCCATCGACCACCCGCAGGGCGCGTTCGGGGCGCAAGGCTTCGAGCGCCCGGATGGCGCTGGCGGTCTGGCGTTTGGCGCGGCTTTCAAGGTATTTGCCCAACAGCACCAGGGCGATCACCACGGCCGAGGCTTCGAAGTACAGGTGCGGCATGGTGCCGGGGGCGGCGATGGCCCATTCATACAGGCTGAGGCCGTAACCGGCACTGGTGCCCAGTGCGACGAGCAAGTCCATATTGCCTGCACCGGCTTTGACGGCTTTCCAGGCGGCCACGTAAAACCGTGCGCCGAGGATGAACTGCACCGGAGTGGCCAGCAGAAATTGCGCCCAGGCGGGCAGCATCCAGTGCAGGCCGAACGGCTCGACCAGCATCGGCAGGACCAGCGGCAATGCCAAAACGATGGCCGCCACCAGCGACCAACGCTCACGGCGCAGGCGTTTGTGTTGATCGTCTTGGGTGGCGTGGACATTTTCTGTGAGTTGGGCGCTGTAGCCCGCCTTGGTCACCGCCTCGATCAGGCGGGAGGGGTCGACAGGTCCCAGCGATTCGATGTGCGCCCGCTCACTGGCCAGGTTGACGGTGGCGTTTGTCACGCCGGGAACTTTGGCCAGGGCTTTCTCAACCCGACCTGCACAGGAGGCGCAGGTCATGCCGCCGATGTTCAGCTCTACGGTCTGGCTGGGCACGCTGTAACCGGCCTGGGCGACCGCTTCAAGCAACAACGGCAGGCTGTCGGTAGGCGCTTGGATACGCGCCTGTTCAGTGGCCAGATTGACACTGACCGATGTCACGCCGGGCACCTTGGCCAGCGCTTTTTCTACGCGGCCGGCGCAACTGGCGCAGGTCATGCCGGCGATCGGCAAGTCGTATTGAATGGGCACGAACAATCCTCCTCAAGAAGTTATCTATCCATAGAATCGACCTTGACCCGGTGGGAAGGTCAAGGCGCTTGTCAACCGTGACGGCCGTCTTCTTGACGGTGCTTAATATTCGAGCTTGGCGGGCTTGAGGTAGAGGCCGCCTTTTTGCAGGGCAATGCGATATTTGCGCACATCGCCCGCTTTCAAGGTGAGGGTTTGAGACGGTGGGGCCAGCATGCCCGGCAGACAACCCGGGGCTTGGCCCGGCAATAACTTGAGGCGAATGCTGATGGGGCCGGGCGGGAAGTTGAAGGACGCGGTTTGTTCCTGAAACAAGCGGCCGGCCAGTTGGTCGTCTACATAAAGACCGATTTCGCAATTGGTTGGCACCTCAAGGCGCTCGCGGGAAATGATCAACACGCCGTAGTCCTGATCAGCGTTTGCCCACAACGGCAAGCTGGCAAGACCTAAAAGGCTGACTAGGCTCAAAGCGGACCAGCGCATGGCTACGTATCCTGTTTTCAAATCGGAAGGTTTGCAGCTTGGCCGAGCGCGAAACAGATTGCCAGCTTCGTGTCACTGCAGCCGGGCTTGACCTTGCCATCATGGCAAGGTGGACACTCTGAACCTCACTGACCAAGGAGTGAACACAATGCATGTATTCAAAGTTGACGGTATGACCTGTGGCGGTTGCGTGGGCTCGATCACACGGGCACTTACAGCGGCAGACGAAGACGTAAAAGTTGAAGTGGACCTGAACAGTAAAACCGTGAAAGTGGAAAGCAAATTGAAGCCACTGGAAATCATCGATGTCATTACCACTGCGGGTTTTGACGCGCGTACGGCTCATTAAAGCGTTGTAGGGATATGCCTCATCAGGGGTTTATTAGCTAGCTCGCTATCTTTATGTTCAAGATCCGTCAGCACAGCTAGACTACCGGGTCGCGCTGATACTTGTCCGACCTGGATCCCTGATGAACTTTAGAACCATTTTGATTCTCGGCGCTTTGAGCGCCTTCGGTCCCTTGGCCATCGATTTTTACTTGCCGGGTTTCCCGGCGATGGCCCAGGCATTTGCGACCGATGAAAAACACATTCAACTCACGCTGGCGGTTTACTTTCTAGGCCTGTCGATCGGTCAGTTGGTCTACGGCCCCATTGCTGACCGCTTCGGCCGGCGCGTGCCTTTGTTGGTGGGCGTCGGGTTGTTCACGGCGGCGTCGTTTGCCTGTGCCTTTGCGCCCTCGCTTGACTGGCTGATCGGGGCGCGTTTCGTTCAGGCCCTCGGCGGTTGTGCGGGGATGGTGCTGTCGCGGGCGATTGTCAGTGACAAGTGCGATGCCGTGGGCTCGGCCAAGGTGTTTTCGCAACTGATGCTGGTCATGGGGCTGGCGCCCATCCTGGCCCCGATGCTCGGTGGTCTGCTGGTCAATCTGTACGGCTGGCAGGCGATTTTCATTGTCTTGACGTGCTTCAGTGCCATGGCTTCGTTGGCCGTGGCGCTGGGCTTGCCGGAAAGTTTACCGGCCAATGTGCCGCGTCAACCGTTGTCCGGTGCGTTGCGCCAATACGCCCGACTGCTCAAGGATCGTGAATACCTGGGGCATGCGCTGACCGGCGGGATCGCCATGGCCGGTATGTTCGCCTACATCGCGGGTTCGCCGTTTGTCTTCATCCAGTTGTATGGCGTCCCGGCCGAGCATTACGGCTGGCTGTTCGGCAGCAATGCGGCGGGCTTCATTCTCGTGGCTCAGGTCAACGCGCGGTTACTGGCCAAGCGTGGCCCGGCCTTTTTGCTGTCGCGCATGGTGTGGCTGTACCTGGCCGCCGGTTTGACGCTGTTGGGCATCAGCGCCTTGCACACGGAACAACTGTGGCCGCTGTTGATCCCGCTGTTTATTTGCATCGCCAGCCTGGGTTGCATCATTCCCAATGCTTCGGCCTGCGCCATGAGCGGGCAGGGCGCACGGGCGGGTAGCGCCTCGGCGTTGCTCGGCTGTCTGCAGTTCAGCGTGGCGGCCGCGGCGGCGTGGCTGGTGGGGGTATTGCACGATGGCAGCGCCATGCCGATGGCCATGGTCATCAGCGTGTGCGGGATTTTGGCGGTGTCGATCGCGGTGGCAACCCGGCGGCTGTACACCGCGCGGATTGCCGCTCAAACGTCGATTTGATTCAGCCCGCCATTCGCTCAGGCAATCTGTGCGGGGCTTGCAAGCGTGTGCGCAGCGTGTCCACAAAGGCTCTGGCCTCGGATTCGCTGCGAAAGTTGATGGCTTGCTGGTCGATTTGAACCTGCCACTGGCAGTCGCGGGATCTTGCTAACGCTTTTATCAGGATTTTCATTTCTGGCCTCCTCAGGTTCGCAAAGGAGGCCAGTGTATGCCCGATAACGCTGAGAAATATGACGGACATCAAGTCTCTGACTGACGGTTACACAATGGCCGGATCAGTCTCGTCAGGCGTTTCTCAAAACCCTTCCAGCACAATTTTGCCCTTGGACTTTCCGCTCTCCAGCAGCGCGTGGGCGCGGCGCAGGTTAGACGCGTTGATGGTGCCGAAATGTTCGCCCACGGTGGTGCGCAGGGTGCCCGCGTCGATCAGTTCTGCGACCCGGTTCAGCAAGTGATGCTGTTCAATCATGTCCGGGGTTTCGAACAGCGACCGGGTGTACATGAACTCCCAATGCAGTGACAGGCTTTTGCGTTTGAGCAGGGCAATGTCCAGCGTCTTGGGGTCGTCGATCAGGGCCAGTTTGCCTTGGGGTGCCAATGCCTCGACCAACTGCGCCAGGTGTTGATCGGTCTGGGTCAGGCTGGCGACGTGAGTCACGGCGTCGATGCCTGCCTGCTTCAAGGCTTCGCTCAGGGGCTGGCGATGATCGACGATCACATCGGCGCCCAGTTCGCGCACCCACGCCTGGGTCTCTGGACGCGAGGCGCTGCCGATGACCTTGAGCCCGGTAAGCTGACGGGCCAGTTGTGTCAGGATTGACCCCACGCCGCCCGCCGCACCGACGATCAACAGGCGTTGGCGCAGGTCAGTCTTGCCTTGCGCGATGCCGAGGCGTTCAAACAACAGTTCCCACGCGGTGATGGCCGTTAAAGGCAGTGCCGCGGCGTCGGCGAAGCTCAGGCTGTTGGGCATGTGACCGACGATGCGTTCGTCGACCACGTGACGTTCACTGTTGGCACCGGGGCGGGCAATAGAACCGGCATAAAACACCTTGTCGCCCACCTTGAACAAACAGACGTCTCTGCCCACGGCCTTGACCACCCCCGCCACGTCCCACCCCAGCACCTTGGCTGTGCCCGCGTCGGGCTGTGTGTTTTGTCGCACCTTGGTGTCGACCGGGTTCACGGAGATAGCCTTGACCTCCACCAGCAGGTCCCGCGGCCCGGCGACAGGTTCAGGCAGTTCAATATCTTGCAGGGCTTGCGGGTCTTGAATGGGCAGCGAATGGTAATAACCGACAGCTTTCATGGGGGCATCCTGTAGAGAGGGACAGCGTGGGGCGATGATTCGCTATTTCCTGGCGTAGTAAAACCGGCTAAAACGGCAGGCTCTTTCAATATTTTTTTGATAATAGGCGGTGTTTTCAGCATGGTGCGCTTTGACGACCTGCAAGTATTTGTCCGTGCGGCTGATCTGGGCAGCCTGTCAGCCGCGGCCCGGGTCATGGACATGTCGCCCGCGGTGGCGAGCGCCGCCCTCAAGCGCCTGGAGGCTCAGTTAGGTGCGCGCCTGCTGGCACGCTCAACCCGCAGCCTGCGTTTGACGGCCGAGGGGCAGGGGTTTCTGGACTATGCGCGCAAGGCATTGGGCAGCCTGGAGGAAGGGCGGCGGCTGTTGTCCCGTGGGCAAGATCAGGTCAGTGGGGTGCTGCAACTCTCGGCGCCTTCAGACTTCGGGCGAAATGTCTTGCTGCCCTGGCTTGATGAGTTTCAGCGTGAGCATCCGCAACTGACGGTGAGGCTGCTGCTGGGGGACCGTATCGCCGATCTGTTTCGCCAGCCGGTGGACATCGCCTTGCGCTATGGCGAGCCGGAAGATTCCAGTTTGGTCGCCTTGCCGGTGGCGGCGGACAATCGTCGGGTGCTGTGTGCGTCACCCGCCTATCTGGCGCGGGCTGGCGAGCCGCATCAGCTCGAACAATTGCTGCAACACAATTGCTTGCTGTACATGCTCGGCACACGGGTGCACGACCATTGGCGATTTGATGACGGCAAGCGTGAGACCGGGCTGACGGTGAGCGGCGACCGTTTCAGCGATGACGCTGATGTGGTGCGTTTGTGGGCGCTGGCCGGGGCGGGCATTGCTTATAAGTCCTGGCTGGACGTGTCTGCGGATGTGCAGGCGGGAAGGTTAAAGGTGCTGATGCCCGAGCGGGTGGGGGAACGGGCGCCGTTGAACATGTTGTGCGCCCACCGGGCGCAGTTGAGCAAACCGGTGAAATTGTTACGTGACATGCTCGGCGAGCGCTGTGCTGAACGGGCGCTGCGCCGGTAATCGCCGCCGCAGGTCACGGCAGCGATTACGCACACGCTTTACGGCTTGATCAAACGGGCATCCAGGCCGTTTTGCGCCAGACGCTTGGCCTGGTCTTCGGTCATGCCCAAGTGGGTGTGCAAGGCGTGGAAGTTCTCAGTCATGTACCCACCGAAGTACGCCGGGTCATCGGAGTTCACCGTGACGTTCACGCCACGCTCGAGCATGTCGAGAATGTTGTGTTGCGACATGTGATCGAACACGCACAGTTTGGTGTTGGACAGCGGGCACACGGTGAGCGGAATTTGCTCCTCGATAATGCGCTTCATCAAGCGTTCATCTTCAATGGCACGCACGCCATGGTCGATCCGCTGAATTTTCAGCAGGTCCAGGGCTTGCCAGATGTATTCCGGCGGACCCTCTTCGCCAGCGTGGGCTACGGTCAGGAAGCCTTCGTCGCGGGCGCGATCAAAGACGCGCACAAACTTGCTGGGCGGGTGGCCCATTTCCGAGCTGTCCAGGCCCACGGCGATAAAGGCATCGCGGAACGGCAACGCTTGATCGAGGGTCTTTTCGGCTTCTTCTTCGCTCAAGTGGCGCAGGAAGCTGAGAATCAAACCGCTGGTGATGCCCAGTTGCTGTTCGCCGTCCTTGAGTGCAGCGGCGATGCCGTTAAGCACGACCTCGAACGGGACGCCGCGGTCGGTGTGGGTTTGCGGGTCGAAGAACGGTTCAGTGTGAATGACGTTCTGCTCTTTGCAGCGCAACAGGTACGCCCAGGTCAGGTCGTAGAAGTCTTGCGAGGTGCGCAATACGTCCGCGCCACGGTAATACAGGTCCAGAAACTCTTGCAGGTTGTTGAAAGCGTACGCTTTGCGCAGGGTTTCGACGTCGTTCCACGGCAGGGCGATCTTGTTGCGTTCAGCCAGAGCGAACAGCAGTTCAGGTTCCAGAGAACCTTCAAGGTGCAGGTGCAGTTCCGCTTTTGGCAGGGCGTTGAGCCAGTCGTACATAGAGGTTGTTCTCATCAAATCAGGTACAGATGGCGGCATTCTACAGGCCCGGGCCGACATATTTGGTAAAACCCGACCAAGCTATTTGCCGCGTCGCGGCCATTGGCGGGGTGCGCAGGGGCGGAGTGGTGCGTTCAGTGAACTAAGATGTAACGAAACGTTAGCGAGTTGCGGCAGTCTGTAACCCAACGACGTGTATGGGTTCACAGGTAAAAGGCTCGCGATGCTGACTTTATTAAAAGATGAAAAACTCCTGCTGCTGGCGATTGTCATGGCGTGTGTGGCCTTCCCGCTGGAGCCCTGGCTGCTGCATAACGGGCAAGTGACAGCGCTGGTGGCGGGTGGCGTCCTGATTGCAGCGATTGTGTGCGCGTCCATGCGTGTGGCTCATCACGCCGAAGTGTTGGCTGAAAAGTTTGGTGATCCTTACGGAACAATGATTTTGACGCTGTCAGCCGTTTTGGTTGAGGTCGTCATCCTCGCGATCATGATGAGTAATGAGGCGTCTCCAACGTTGGTGCGGGATACGATTTATTCAGCGGTGATGCTGGATATCAACGGGATTCTCGGCCTGGCAGCGCTGATGGGCGGGATCAAGCACGGCGAGCAGTCCTACAACGACGATTCGGCGCGCACCTACAGTGTGATGATTCTGACGGCCATGGGCGTGTCGATGGTAGTGCCGGAATTTATCCCCAAGGCAGACTGGAAAATTTACTCGGCGTTCACCATTGGCGCGATGGTGTTGCTGTACACGCTATTTTTGCGCATGCAGGTCGGGCCGCACAGTTACTTTTTCAGTTACAGCTACCCCGAGAAAAAGGGCCGTAAACGTGCCCCGGAAGGGGAAGCGACTAACCTGAAACTGTCAGTCGGCGTGTTGGTGTTTGGCATTATCGTGATTGGCGCGCTCGCCGAGGTGATGTCCAAGGCCCTCGATCTGGGGTTGGAAGGGACAGGCGCACCGCCTGTCATGACTGCGATTGTGGTGGCCGCGATCTCGGCGGCTCCGGAAATCTTGACTGCGCTGCGTGCCGCCTTGGCCAATCGCATGCAGTCGGTGGTGAATGTGGCACTCGGGGCTTCGCTGTCCACTGTCATCTTGACCGTGCCGGCAATGGAGGCCATGGCGCTGTATACCGGTCAGCCGTTCCAGATGGCCATGACGCCCGTGCAGACGGTGATGGTGTTGATTACGTTGGTGGTGAGTGCCATCAACTTGAATGACGGCGAGACCAACGCGATTGAAGGCATGACGCACTTTGTGCTGTTTGCGACCTTTATCATGCTGTCGCTGCTGGGGCTTTGACGCGAAGGGCGGTGTGCAGGCGCCGCCCGATCGGTCGCCTACCAGGGAATCGTCTGGCCTTTATAGTCGATGAAGTAATGGCCGCCTTTGCCTGCATAGGCCTTCACTTGTTCAACCAGCCCACGGGTGCTGGTTTCAACGTCGATATCGGCGCCTTCGCCGCCCATGTCGGTTTTGACCCAGCCGGGGTGCAGGGTCAGAACAGTAGGCCGGTCTTCGCCCAGTTGACTGATGAAGGTATTGGTCATGGAGTTGAGTGCGGCTTTGCTGGCTTTGTAGAGCGCTAGTTCAGGTGCGTCTGGCGATGCAACACTGCCCAGACCGGAACTCATAAACGCCAGCACCCCACTGCCTTTACGGATTTTGCTGACAAAGGCTTGCGCCAGGGTGATCGGCGCTACGCTGTTGGTCAGGAACAATTGACCGATGTCGGACAGACTGGCGCGCCCTGACGTTTGATCGTCCGGCCCCTTGATCCCAGCGTTCACAAACACCAGGTCAAATACGTGAGTGTTCAGCTTTTGGCTCAGGTTCCCGATAGCCTCAACGTTGTCCAGATCCAGCTGTTCGATGTCGACGTTGCCCAACGCTTTAAGCTTCTCAACGTTGCCAGGGTTACGCACGGTGGCGGTGACGTTCCAGCCATCGTTGATGAGTTGCTCGACCAGGCCCAGACCCAGTCCGCGTGAGGCGCCAATGATAAGTGCGTTTTTTGCTGTCATGAGTCGCGTCCTATACAGGGTAAATGAGGATCACCGCACACGGTTTTACTCCTTCAGGCGACGACTGCCCACCCATGCAAGTTGGTTAAAAAACGTACAGTTGTAAGCAGCCGTTACAGAATGTGCGCTCCCGTTGGGTTTGCACGGCTTATCCACAGGTTGCTCCACAGGAACTGTGCGCAACCTGTGCAGTTGGGTATAAGCGCGCGCAGCGATGGTTCGAAGGGCTATTAATCAGAGTAAGGCGCTGTTTGCATTGAGGTTTCTACCGTTTGGTAGCGCAGTCGATCAAAAAACGTACAAAGCGGTGCAGGTCACGCCAGTCAAGGGCTGTAGAGGAGTGTGCTCAGGTTATCCACAGTCGGGTGCACAGTGGTTGTGGGCAACTGTTTGACTGGGGGTAAGTGGGTCACTCTTCACTATTGATCGACTGGCGGGTCAGCACAATGCGGCCACGGCTGAGGTCGGCCAGTTGCTGTTGCAAGTCAGGAATCTGCGCTTCACTGACCTCCAAGACTAACTCCACCCCGTTAGCGGTGAAGGTTTCGTTGCTGAGCACGCCGTTGAGTTCAGACAGGCGCAGTTTGACCAGCGCCAATTCGCTGAAGCTGCACGCGCATTCCAGCGCGACTCGCGTGATAAGCGGTGACTTATCGGCCGCTTGCAGGCATTTGTTGGCGCCACCCCCGTAAGCGCGCGCCAAACCGCCCGTGCCCAGTTGAATGCCGCCATACCAGCGGATCACCAGGACCACGACTTGATCGCAATCCTGCGCTTCGATGGCGGACAGAATGGGGCGTCCGGCCGTGCCGCCGGGTTCGCCGTCATCGCTGCTGCGGTACTGATCGCCCAGCTTCCAGGCCCAGCAGTTGTGGGACGCGTTAAGGTCGCTGTGCAGCGCGATAAAGTCCTGTGCCTGTTGAGCGCTGGTGATGGGCGCCGCATGGGTGATGAAGCGGCTCTTGCGGATTTCTTCGCGGTACTCGCATGGACCGGTCAGGGTTGAAGGCATATCGGTTCCGGGCTGGGCGCGAGGCATGCAGGCTTCGCGGCGGGGCTGACGAGGGGGACGAACGTTAGCGTGTCGATTCGAGGCTCTCAAGGAAACTTTCAAGAACCAGATGGGGGCGGCGGCCTTTGCGTGTGACCGAGGCCAGGCTCAAGTCATAAAAACGGGTGTCGGGTTTGAGCGCACGCAGACGACCTTGTTGTACCCACAAACTGGCGTAATGGTCCGGTAGGTAGCCTATGTAGCGGCCGGTCAGAATCAGGAACGCCATGCCTTCACGGTCCGATGCACTGGCGGTGCACTTGAGCGCCTGATAATGCGCCTGAATCTCTGATGGCAGACGAAACGTCGGTGCAATGGCGTCCTGATCGTTGAGGCGTTCGTCTTGCAACTGGTGGTCATCAACATAAAACAGCGGGTGGCCGACGGCACAGTAAAGCAGCGACCGCTCGCTATACAGCGGCTGATATTCCAGACCGGATAACGCACTGGCCTGGGGTACAACGCCGACGTGCAGGCGGCCGTCCAGCACGCCCTGTTCTACCTCGTTGGGCGAAATCATGCGGATCTGGATTTGCACATCGGGCCCACGCTCTTTGAGCTGGGCCAGTGCGTGGGTGATACGCATATGGGGGAGGGTGACGAGGTTGTCGGTAAGGCCGATGGTCAGCTCACCGCGCAAGTGTTGATGCAGGCCGTTTACCTCTGTGCGAAAACTCTCAAGTGCTCCGAGTAATTGGAGTGCGGATTGGTAGACCTCGCGACCTTCTTCCGTCAGGGAAAAACCTGCACGCCCGCGCTGGCACAGGCGCAAGCCCAGTCGCTGCTCAAGATCGCTCATTTGTTGGCTGATTGCTGACCGGCCAATGCCGAGGACTGTTTCTGCCGCAGAGAAACCGCCGCACTCTACGACACTGCGAAAGATGCGCAACAAGCGAATATCGAAGTCGCTGACTTGCGCCAAGGCATCGGAACGACGGCTGCTCATAGTTTAGTAAATGCCTAACTGAAGGTTAGAAGAGTTGGATTTCACCGACTTTATAGGCGTGGCAATTTAGCTGCAACAACGATTTCGACCCGACACTGCACTCTGTCTTGCGAGGTTTTGCTGATGAACATGCCTGAAAACGCCGAGTTAAACGTAGCCAGCCAGCTCAAGCTGGATGCGCACTGGATGCCTTACACCGCCAACCGCAACTTTCATCGGGATCCGCGTTTTATCATCGGCGCCAAGGGCAGTTATCTGACCGATGACAAAGGCCGACAAATTTACGATTCGTTGTCCGGCCTGTGGACATGTGGTGCAGGGCATACGCGCACAGAAATTCAGGAAGCCGTGGCCAAGCAACTCGGCACGCTGGATTATTCGCCGGCGTTTCAATATGGCCATCCCTTGTCGTTTCAGCTGGCTGAGAAAATCACCGAGCTGACGCCGGGCAACTTGAACCATGTGTTCTTCACGGACTCGGGTTCTGAATGCGCGGACACGGCCGTGAAAATGGTGCGTGCATACTGGCGGCTGAAAGGCCAATCGACCAAGACCAAAATGATTGGCCGGGCGCGCGGCTATCACGGTGTGAACATTGCGGGCACCAGCCTGGGTGGCGTGAGCGGCAATCGTAAGCTCTTTGGTCAGGCAATGGCGGATGTCGATCATCTTCCGCACACCTTGCTGGCGAGCAATGCCTTTTCACGTGGTATGCCTGAGTTGGGCGGTATTGCGCTGGCGGATGAACTGCTCAAGTTGATCGAACTGCATGACGCTTCGAATATCGCCGCCGTGTTTGTCGAGCCGATGGCTGGGTCTGCCGGTGTGCTGGTGCCGCCTCAGGGTTATCTGAAACGTCTGCGTGAAATCTGCGATCAGCACAACATCCTGCTGGTATTCGATGAGGTTATTACCGGGTTTGGTCGCACAGGCTCAATGTTTGGTGCTGACAGCTTCGGTGTGACGCCGGACCTGATGTGCATCGCCAAGCAGGTCACCAACGGTGCGATCCCGATGGGGGCTGTGGTTGCCTCTACCGAGATTTATCAGACATTCATGAATCAGCCGACGCCTGAATATGCAGTGGAATTCCCACACGGCTATACGTACTCCGCGCATCCGGTCGCGTGTGCCGCGGGGCTGGCCGCGCTGGATTTGCTGCAAAAAGAAAACCTTGTCCAGAGCGTCGCGCAGGTGGCACCGCATTTCGAGCATGCATTGCACGGCTTGAAAGGCGTGAAGAATGTGATCGATATCCGTAACTACGGTCTGGCTGGCGCGATCCAGATTGCACCGCGTGATGGCGATGCGATTGTGCGTCCTTTCGATGCCGCCATGAAACTGTGGAAAGCCGGCTTCTACGTCCGCTTTGGCGGTGACACGTTGCAGTTTGGTCCAACCTTCAACAGCAAGCCTCAGGATCTGGATCGTTTATTCGATGCGGTGGGTGAAGCGCTGAATCAGATCGACTGACCCCTTCTATATAGAAGAGGCTTTTTTGGATTTTCGACTGGCGCGTAGTGTTCGCGTCAGCAAACCTGTTTTGGAGTGGCAATGAGCACGATTCGACATTTGATCAATGGTGAGCTGGTTAATGATTCTGGCCGTACCGCCGATGTGTACAACCCGTCGACGGGCAAGGTGATTCATCAGGTGCCGTTGGCCAGCCGCGAGACGATTCAACAAGCCATCGACACAGCCAAGGCCGCCTTCCCGGCCTGGCGTAATACGCCTCCAGCCAAACGTGCTCAAGTGATGTTCCGTTTCAAGCAGTTGCTGGAGCAGAATGAAGCCCGGATTTCGCAGTTGATCAGCGAAGAGCATGGCAAGACGCTCGAAGATGCGGCGGGTGAGCTCAAGCGCGGGATCGAGAACGTGGAATACGCGTGTTCCGCACCGGAGATTCTGAAAGGCGAGTACAGCCGTAACGTAGGACCGAATATTGATGCATGGTCGGACTTTCAACCTATCGGGGTTGTGGCGGGGATTACGCCTTTCAACTTCCCGGCCATGGTTCCGTTGTGGATGTACCCGTTGGCGATTGTGTGCGGTAACTGCTTCATTCTGAAACCGTCGGAGCGTGACCCGAGTTCGACCTTGTTGATTGCGCAGTTGCTTCAGGAAGCGGGCCTGCCTAAAGGGGTCTTGAGTGTGGTGCACGGCGACAAGACTGCCGTAGACGCCCTGATTGAAGCACCAGAGGTGAAAGCCTTGAGTTTTGTCGGCTCCACGCCGATTGCCGAATACATCTATGCCGAAGGCACCAGGCGCGGTAAACGTGTGCAGGCGTTGGGTGGCGCGAAGAACCATGCGGTATTGATGCCTGATGCCGATCTGGATAATGCCGTGAGTGCCTTGATGGGCGCTGCTTATGGTTCGTGTGGTGAGCGCTGCATGGCGATTTCGGTAGCCGTGTGCGTTGGGGACCAGGTGGCGGATGCCTTGGTTGCCAAGCTGGTGCCGCAAATCGAGGCGTTGAAAATTGGCGCGGGGACTTCATGCGGTCTGGACATGGGACCTTTGGTCTCCGGGCAGGCGCGGGATAAGGTCAGTGGCTATGTGGCGGACGGTGTAGCGGCGGGCGCGCAGTTGGTGGTTGATGGCCGTGGTTTGAGCGTCAAGGACCATGAAGACGGTTTCTTCTTGGGCGGATGCCTGTTTGATCGCGTTACACCAGAGATGCGCATCTATAAGGAAGAGATCTTCGGACCGGTTCTGTGCATCGTGCGTGTGAATAGCCTGGAAGCTGCGATGCAACTGATCAACGAGCATGAGTACGGTAACGGCACATGCATCTTCACGCGTGATGGCGAGGCTGCGCGTTTGTTCTGTGATGAGATCGAAGTTGGCATGGTGGGGGTTAACGTGCCGCTTCCTGTGCCTGTGGCTTATCACAGCTTTGGCGGCTGGAAGCGTTCATTGTTTGGCGATCTGCATGCCTATGGCCCGGATGGTGTGCGTTTTTACACGCGTCGCAAGGCAATTACCCAGCGTTGGCCGCAACGGGCCAGCCATGAAGCGTCGCAGTTTGCATTTCCGAGTCTTTAACGGATCTGTTGCTTAACAAGAAGCCAGCCGCAAGGCTGGCTTCTTTGTTTTAAGCTTTTGATGGTTTATGACAGAAATGTGAAGTTGAGGCTTGACTCAGAATTTCAGCGGCCTATAATTCGCCCCACTTCCGGCGCAGTCGAAGTGGAAAACTCCTTGAATTTCAATGAGTTAGACGGTTTTGACGATGCCAGCTTCAAATCATCGAAGCAGGAAATGAGGTGTTGACAGTAGCGTGTAACGCTGTAGAATTCGCCTCCCGCTGACGAGAGATCGAAAGCGCAAGTGGTTGATGTTACAGAGGAAACTTTGAAAACATCTTAAAATAACCGCTTGACAGCAACAGAGGCTGCTGTAGA
>NZ_JAZEVV010000004.1:0-528172 GCF_036668715.1 Pseudomonas sp. ESBL9
TCTACAGCGTTACACGCTGCTGTCAACACCTCATTTCCTGCTTCGATGAATTGAAGCTGGTATCGTCAAAACCGTCTAACTCATTGAAACTCAAGGAGTTTTCCGTTTCGACTGCGCCGGAAGTGGGGCGAATTATAGGCCGCTGAAATTCTGAGTCAAGCCCCGTGTTCGCTTTAGTTGTGAAAAGTTCAAAACCAATGTGCCCCCCTCAATTGCGCACTATATTGCACAGCCTTTATAACTTGCGCATCATGCCCCTCTTAATGCTACTGCATCCCTTCTCAGGCCACCCCTATATGACAAAGCAGACTCAACACCTTACATCAGTTCTATTACCGGTCGGCTTACTTCTGATAGCCATGGCGTCTATTCAATCTGGCGCTTCGCTTGCCAAAAGCATGTTCCCGATCGTGGGCGCGCAAGGCACCACTACGCTGCGCCTGATCTTTGCCAGCCTCATCATGCTGCTCATTCTGCGTCCCTGGCGAGCCAAGCTCACCGCCAAGTCCCTGAAGACTGTGATTGTTTATGGCATCGCGTTAGGCGGGATGAATTTCCTCTTCTATATGTCATTGCAAACGGTCCCACTCGGCATAGCCGTAGCACTTGAATTCACAGGTCCTTTGGCAGTCGCTATTTATGCATCCCGCAGAGCTATTGATTTCGTCTGGATTGCGCTTGCGATCACGGGCCTCTTACTACTGATTCCGGTTGGCGAAAGCACACATGGCATTGACTTATTAGGGGCCGGGTACGCCCTAGGGGCTGGTGTTTGCTGGGCGCTCTATATCTTGTTCGGACAGAAAGCAGGGGCTGACAACGGCGTGCAGACTGCCGCACTGGGCGTGATCATTGCGGCGTTATTCATTGCACCGATCGGCATCGTCCACGCAGGCGCAACGTTATTGACGCCAAGCCTGATCCCGGTGGCCATCGGTGTAGCTGTACTGTCGACAGCCCTGCCCTATACCCTGGAAATGGTTGCGCTCACCCGCATGCCCACGCGCACATTCGGCACGCTCATGAGCATAGAACCAGCGTTTGGCGCACTGTCAGGCCTGCTGTTTCTTAATGAAGTGCTGTCGTTCGTACAGTGGATGGCCATCCTGTGCATCATCATGGCGTCAGTCGGAGCAACGTTAACCATGCGCGGCCACACAAAGCCTGTAACTAAAGCCGAATGACAGTCCATCGCTATAAGCTCTGGCAATTGACTCTCATTTGAGCGATGTTTAATCACCGTGAGAGTCAATTGGGGCGGTTCAAGACAGGGAGATCTATAAATAGCCACGGGCAAGGCAGTTCGGCACCCACCTCCGCAACCCGACGCTAACGCTTAAGGACAGGAATGAAACGCTTTTTGATAGGTTTGACAGCATTGGCACTCGCAGGCTGTGCGGCAACCTCAGAAACCACTGTGAAACACGGCAAACGTGGGATGCATATCAACTGCTCAGGATTGTCTTCATCGTGGGACAAATGTTATGCCGAGGCTGCGCGATCCTGTGGCGAAAAAGGGTTTCGAACCCTCGCAAAATCAGGCGACTCCGCCGAAGAGCCGGGAGATTATCCCTTCGGCTTGAACCCGGCGGGTTACACCAGCCGAAGCCTGATCATCATCTGCAAGTAAAACAGCCATAAAAGTCAGCCACGCAACCCTCTGAAATTGATTGCGTGGCTTCTTGTTATGACCGCGTGTTGACTACAGGCTCAGTGCGCGTGTTCAGCCAGGCCAGCGCATCGCCTGCAAGCAACGGCGACAAGCGCTCACGAACGTGCGCGTGATAGCCATTGAGCCAATCCAACTCTTCGCACGTTAATAGCTCAACTTGAAGACAGCGCGTGTCAATCGGACACAACGTAAGCGTTTCAAACTTCAAGAACGTGCCAAATTCTGACGTCCCCGCTTCTTGATTCAAAACCAGGTTTTCAATTCGCACCCCCCAGCGACCCGGCCTGTATGTACCGGGTTCTATAGAGGTAATCATTCCCGGCAGCATGGCCGTATGCGGCGCAGTTGCGGCCTGATAGGCAATCACTTGTGGGCCTTCATGCACGTTCAGAAAGTAACCGACCCCATGTCCGGTACCGTGCCCGTAATCGACGTTATCCGCCCAGAGAGGGGCGCGCGCGATCGAGTCCAGCAAAGGAGACAAAATACCTTTCGGAAAACGGGCCCTGGACAATGCGATCACACCTTTGAGCACGCGGGTGCAGTCCTGTTTTTGTTCAGCACTGACCTCCCCCACCGGCACCATCCGCGTGATATCCGTTGTGCCACCCAGATACTGCCCACCCGAGTCAATCAGGAGCAGGCCATTACCCTCGATCACAGCATGTTCCTGCTCGGTCGCATGGTAATGAGGCATCGCACCATTTGCGTTAAATGCCGCAATGGTATTGAAGCTCAATGACACAAAACCCGGACGACGTGCCCGGGCAGCCGTCAATCGTTCATCAATGGTCAGTTCGGTAATACGCTCGCGGCCCCAAGCGGACTCCAGCCACGCAAAGAACTCGCACAACGCCGCGCCGTCCTGCTCCATTGCCTGACGGATGTGAACGGCATCTTCGGGCTTCTTTTGGGCTTTAGCTAACGTTGTAGGGTTTATGCCTTCAACCAGCCTGACCTCCTTGTTTACATTGGCAATCAGCCCACACGTGACACGCGCAGGATCCAGCAGCAAACGGGTCGATGCTGGCAAGGCCGCCAAGGCGTCTGCGATCTCGCTGTAATCACGCAGCACTACGCCCTCACGCTGCAAAGTACGCTTGAGTTCGGCACCGACCTTGTTCAGATCGACAAACAAAGAGGCTTGTGTGTGTTCAATCAATGCAAACGAGAGGAATACAGGATTAAAGGAAACGTCCGAACCGCGAAGATTAAAAAGCCAGGCGATATCGTCCAACGTAGCAATAAAGTGCGCATCGGCCTGACGCTGTTGCAGCGTTTCTCGCAATTGCGCGAGCTTTTCTGCACGGCTCACAGTGGCCTGTGGCGCTCCATGTTCGTACAACGGCTGAACAGGGAGCGAGGGACGCCCCTCCCACACCAGCCCCAACACGTCGATATCGGTACGCAATTGCGCACCCCGCTCTTTCAACCTGTTTTCCAGTGTGCGTGAAGACGCCAAGGCCAGCACTGAACCGTCCACCGCGACGGTTTCACCTTCAGGGGTTTGCTCGGCCAGCCATTCAAGCGGGCCAGGTTGCCCGGGCATCAGTTTGACCAATTCGATGCCGCTGCCCGCTAGCTCTTTGGCCGCCTGTTCCCAGTAGCGGCTATCGGCCCACACACCCGCAAAGGTCGGCGTCACGATCAACGTACCGACTGACCCCTGAAAACCCGATAACCACTGCCGGCCTTGCCAATACGCAGGCAAATACTCTGATAGATGAGGATCGGCGGAAGGCACCAGCAACGCATGGACGCCATGCTCGCTCATGACTGACCGGACCCGCGCCAGGCGCTGCACAACCGATCCTTGATTCAACAACTGAGTACTCATCCTCTCTCCTGCAGGCCAATGGTCATTGTTATGAAGCCCTGATCATGAATCAGCAACTAAGGTTGAGCAACTGCCCAAAACGGCGTGGCGACTTGTGTTGCCGCGTGAATAGCGCTGGCCAGCGCATCAACGTCTTCTTCAGATGTAAAGCGTCCAAAACTCAAGCGAAGGGTGCGTGATGCTTCTTCTGCACTCAGGCCCAAGGCGAGCAGTACATGGGACGGGGCATGACTGGCCGAATTACACGCCGACGTGGCCGAATACGCTACATCAGCCGCCAGCACCGCACTGTCGAAGTTGCCCTCAACGAAAGTCAGACTCAGCGTGTGAGGAATCCGATGCGTCTGACAACCGTTACACCGCAAACCGGCAATACCGGCCAGTTGATCCAGTAAACGCTCACGTAAGCGGCAGATATGCGCCAGCTCTTCACTAAACTGCTGCTCGGCCAGCTCAAACGCCGCGCCCATACCTGCAATTTGGTGTGTGGCCAACGTACCGGAGCGCAGACCCAGCTCATGCCCCCCGCCATGCATCTGAGCCTGCAGCCGCTCCTGAGCCCGTGGGCCAACATACAAAGCGCCAATTCCTTTAGGCCCGTAAATCTTGTGCCCAGAAAAGGACATCAAATCCACCGACCAACTGCCGAGATCAATGGCCATCTTTCCTGCGCCTTGTGCGGCATCCACGTGGAAAAGGGCTCCATGCTCGCGCACCCGCTGCCCGATGGACTGGATATCGTTGACTGTTCCCAGTTCGTTGTTCACCAGCATCAACGAAACCAGCAAGGTATCTTCGCGCAACGCATCCCGGACTTGCTGCACACTGATCAGTCCGTTGACGTCCGGCTTCAGCCAGGTCACATCAACGCCTGATTGCTGCAAAAACAACGCAGTGTCCAAGACGGCCTTGTGCTCGATCTGGCTGGTAATGATATGTCCACGGGTCAAGCCACTGCCTGATGCCACCCCCTTGAGCGCCAGGTTGTTGGACTCCGTGGCCCCGGATGTCCAGACAATCTGTGAGGGCATAGCTCCAACCAACCGGGCAACTTGCGCCCGGGCCTGCTCAACCACAGCACGCGCTTGCCGACCAAACACGTGTGAACTGGAAGCCGGGTTCCCGAAGTTACCCTCGAAACCGAGGCAATCCACCATCACCTGAATGACGCGAGGATCGGCAGGGGTGGTGGCAGCGTAATCGAAATAAAGAGGTCGTTTGTCCATTGTGAACACTCACTGATCGAATTCCGGCATCAGGCATTGCTTGATAACAGAAGCGGGAGGCAAACAGGTTCAGGGGCCTTTACAACTACCCTACCGAAGCCTGCGAAAAAAGAGCCGCGCACAAGAAAAGCCGTAGGAGCATTCCCAAATTCTGATCTTGCACCGCAATGGCCTTAATAAAGCGCCAGAACACCAATCAAGCGCAAGTCTTATATGCAATACGGATATATAAATATGGAATTAGATAGATTTAAGGAATATAAACCCTCGCCTTTCAAGCTGACTCCGACTGACCGGTGAAAGTCTGAGCCTCAAGCAATGGCAGCGTCGGGGTCATTGGGGGGAAACCGGCAATAACACTTGCACCGGCTGCAGGGCCGCGCGGTTTGTTTTCCCTGACCAATTGCTGAACACCTGTTGACCCAGCAGCATGTGGCAAATCGTCGACATGCCTGTCGCCGCCCTGTCGGGTTATGGGTAAGATGATGCCCTTCCCGCGCACCTGCGCCGTACGTCCCGCCGAATTAAGTCGATCCCATGCCTTTTGAACTCAGCGTAGATTTGACCACCCTCGCCATTCTGGCTGCCGTGGCCTTTGTGGCCGGCTTCATCGATGCCATCGCCGGCGGTGGTGGCCTGCTCACCACGCCTGCATTGCTCACCGCTGGGTTGCCGCCGCACCTGGTACTGGGCACCAACAAGCTCAGCTCGACCTTCGGCGCCGCCACTGCCAGCTTCACCTTTTACCGACGCAAGCTGTTTCACCCGCGGGAGTGGAAACTGGCGATTTTCGGCACGTTGGCGGGCGCCCTGATTGGCGCCATCGTCGCGCACTACATGCCTGCCGAATGGCTTAATAAAATGCTGCCGGTGATTGTTTTTGCGTGCGGGTTGTACCTTTTATTCGGTGGCACGCCCAAAACCCCGATCGACAACGATGCTCCGATCAAAAAGAAGTGGCAGTTGCCTCAAGGTTTCAGTCTCGGGTTCTACGACGGCGTTGCAGGGCCTGGAACGGGGGCCTTCTGGACCGTCAGCAGCATGCTGCTTTATCCCATCGATCTGGTGAAAGCCAGCGGGGTAGCGCGCAGCATGAACTTCGTGAGCAATATTGCAGCCCTGTCGGTGTTCATCTTTTCCGGGCATGTGGACTGGATCATTGGCCTGAGCATGGGCCTGGCAGTCATGGTCGGCGCCTTCTTTGGCGCCCGCAGCGCAATCAGCGGCGGGGCCAAATTCATTCGTCCGGTATTCATCACCGTGGTATTGGGGCTGACTGTACGCCTAGCCTGGCAACACTGGTTCGGCCAGGCCTAAACGGCGCGCCACGTACAGATCGATGAGATAACGCGCAATCGAGCGCGATGCCGGCAATGGCGGCAGGTGATGCACATTGAACCATTGCGCATCCTCAATCTCATCGGGCTGCGGCACGATCTCCCCGCCGGCATACTCCGCATGAAAACCCAACATCATGGAGTGCGGGAACGGCCAGCACTGGCTGCCCACATACTGGATGTTCTTGACCTCAAGCTGCACTTCTTCGCGCACCTCGCGGATCAGGCACTCCTCCGCCGACTCCCCCGGCTCGGCAAACCCCGCCAATGTGCTGTAGACACCAGGGACAAAGCGCGGGGACCGCGCCAACAACACCTCATCTCCTCGGGTGATCAGCACGATCATGCTCGGTGAAATACGCGGATAACTGCGCAAATCGCAAGGCGAGCAGTACATCGCCCGCTCCCCGGGCACTTGAGTCATCGCCCGGCCGCAACGCCCGCAGAACCGATGCTCGCGCGCCCACGTCGCAATCTGAGCGGCATAGCCCAACACCTTGTACAGCGTGTGATCGCCTTCCAGCATAAAGGCGCGCAACCCTTGCCAGCGACAGCCTTCCACCTCCACCGCGCGCTCCAGCTCCAGCACATACACCGGCTCGCCATCCAGATAACCGATCCCGTGTTCAGCCATCACCGGTAACGACTGTGAAGCCAGCCATTCACGCGAAAACAGCGGCCCATCATCGTTAACCAGAAAGCCCTCCGGGCTGCGCGCCACGGCACGGCCGCCCGAAAGGTTGGTGTCCAGTACTGCGGTGGTCCAACGCGGTGTCATACAAGGTCCTTGTCAGGGTTAAACGCTGACGCCGCGCAGGCGTCAGTCGAGAAATTGCGGGGTGTTCTTGGTCATGTGCGCCGTCATCGCGACGCGCAAATCAGCGGATTGCAGCATGGCTGCGTTCCAGGTAGCCACGTACTCCAGGCCGTCGTCCACCCGGTGATCGCGCATGTAACCGATCATCTGCTTGGTGCCACCAATCGCAATAGGTGACTTGCCGGCAATCTCACGTGCGATCCCCATAACGCCTGCAAGCAGCGCCTCATGGTCGGGGTAAACACGGTTGACCAGCCCGATGGCGCGCGCTTCTTCGGCACCGACCATACGCCCGGTGTAGGCCATTTCGCGGAGCATGCCATCGCCGATGATGCGCGGCAAACGCTGGAGAGTACCCACGTCGGCGGCCATGCCCATGTCGATTTCCTTGATCGAGAACTGTGCGTCTTCTGCGGCATATCGCATGTCACACGCGGCAATCAGATCAATCGCACCGCCCAGACAGTAACCTTGAACCGCCGCCAGTACAGGCTTACGGCAGCGATCCACGGCATTGAAAGAGTCTTGCATCTGCAAAATCTTGCGCCGCAACAAGCGCGCATTGCGCCCTACATCCTTGCCCATTTCGTTGGCGACCGAGGCCAGCAACATGAGGTCGATACCCGCCGAGAAATGCTTGCCGGCACCGCTGATGACCACTGCCCGCACGGCATCGGTCTCGTCGATCCAGCGGAAAATATCGATAATCTCAGTCCAGAACGCCGCATTCATCGCGTTGACCTTTTCCGGTCGATTGATCCGCACGTGAGCAATATTGCCGTCTAACTCAACCTCAAACGCCTGGTACTGAGACATCACCTGAATCCTTTGTTAAGTGCCGTTGCCGGCCATAAGCCAAGGACTATAACAAGCCGCAAACCACGCTAGCAGGCCGCGATCCTGCCAAACGCCGGACAAAATGACTTACTCAGTGCTTCTGAGGCCGAAGGACAAAGCGCTCGATCGCCTGGGCAACACCGTCTTGCACATTGGTGCCCGTGACATGGGTCGCCTTCAACTTGATGGCTTCGTCCGCTTGCCCCATGGCGATTGATAGCCCGGCCTTTTCGAACATCGCCGGGTCATTGCCCCCATCACCAATGGCCATGGTCCGGGACAACGGCACATCCAGCATGTGCGCCAGCGCCACCAGGGCTTCGCCCTTGTTCGCCTTCGGCGCCGTGATATCGAGATAGAACGCCTGAGAACGGCTCGCCAGCGCCTTGCCTGCCAGTTCGTCGTGCAGGCGATCTTCAAGCTGGATCAACAATGGCGCGTCACGACTGGCGGCCACGATTTTGTCAACGCGCTCCAGGTGCGGCTCAAAACGGTCAACCACCACAGGGGCGTAGCCGAGTGCGCGCTGCTCATGATCCACCATCGGGCTGTCAGGATCGCGCAAATACCATTGATCATCAGCGAAGACCCACAGATCCACCGGGTAGGCTGACAACAGCTTCAAGCTCTGGCGTACCGCGTCTACCGGTATGTGGTGCGACTTCAGGTACTGGCCATCTGCATCGACCAATACTCCGCCATTGAAGGCCGCCGTGGGCAAGATGATGCCCAACTGCTCGATCTGATCGCACATCGCGCGCGGCGGGCGCCCCGTGGCCAACGTGAAGAACACGCCAGCATCTTGCAGTTGCCTGACCGCCGCCACCGTGGCCTCACTCAGGGAGTGGTCCGGGCGCAGCAGGGTGCCGTCCATATCGCATAGCACCAGTTGGATTGAATCGGATTTCACGCGTTCATCCTATGTTCAGCCACACCCGGCCATCGCGGGCCAGCAGGTCTTTAGCTGCTTCAGGCCCATCTTCGCCAGCCCTGTAGGATTGGACTTCAGTGTGTTCGCGCCAGGCGTCCAAAAAGGGCTGCACGCCTCGCCAGCCGTTTTCGATGTTATCGGCGCGCTGGAACAGCGTCTGATCGCCCGTCAGGCAATCGTAAATCAACGTTTCGTAACCCGAAGAAGGCTGGATCTTGAAGAAATCCTTGTAGGCAAACCCCAACTCGATATTGGCCATTTTCAGGCCCGGTCCCGGACGCTTGGCCTGCAAGTCAAACCACATGCCTTCATTGGGCTGGATCTGAATGCGCAAATAGTTGGGCTGCATGCGCTCAACGTCGGTATCACGAAACTGCGCATAAGGCGCAGGCTTGAAGCAAATGGCAATTTCCGTGTCCCGGGCACTCATACGCTTGCCGGTGCGCAGATAAAACGGCACACCCACCCAGCGCCAGTTATCGATCATCACTTTGAGAGCGACGTAGGTTTCCGTCGTGCTGTCGGGCGCCACATTGTTTTCTTCGCGGTAACCGGGCACTGGCTTACCGCCGGACTCACCCTGGGTGTACTGCCCGCGCACTGAATATTTGCGCGCGTCTTCAATCGACCAAGGACGAATCGCGCCGATGACCTTGGCCTTTTCGCCCCGCACCGCGTCTGCGCCGAACGCGGCAGGTGGCTCCATGGCTACCATCGCCAACAACTGAAACAGGTGATTGGGCAACATGTCGCGCAACGCACCCGTGTGTTCGTAAAAACTGCCACGTGTCTCGACCCCCACGGTTTCGGCCGCGGTGATCTGCACATGGTCAATGTAATGGTTGTTCCAAAAGGCCTCGAACAGCCCGTTGGAAAAGCGGCTGACCAAAATGTTCTGAACCGTCTCTTTGCCCAGGTAGTGGTCAATCCGGTAGATCTGCTTCTCGCTCATCACTCTTAGCAGGCAAGCGTTCAATGCCTGGGCTGTTTCGAGGTCCGAGCCAAAAGGTTTTTCAATCACGACCCGGCGAAATGCATCCGGTGTTTCATTGAGCAACCCGCTGGCTCCCAGACGCTGCGCCACTTCACTGAAAAAGCGCGGCGCAGTGGCCAGGTAAAACACCGCATTGCCCGTGCCACTGGCGGCAATCTTCTGTTCCAGCGCCGCGTAGGTGCTGTCGTCCAAAAAGTCGCCCTGCACGTAACTGATGTTTTTTGCCAGCGAAGCCCATAACGCAGCATCCAAGCCATGGCCATCAGGATGATCGACCTTGCTGGAGGCTTCCGTGCGAATGAAGTCCTCCAGTTTCTTGGCAAAGCCTTCATCACTGATCGCATTGTGGTCAACGCCCACAATGCGCAGGCCATCGTCCAGCAACCCGTCACGACTCAAGTTATACAGCGCGGGCATCAGCAAGCGCTTGACCAGGTCACCGTGCGCACCAAACAGAAACAGTGTGGTGGGCGGTGCCGGCTTGGCGTCGGGTTGGCTGGACAGGTCAGTCATTTTTTAGGGGTCTCAACGTGGCCGCCGAAACCAAAGCGCATGGCCGACAACATTTTGTCGCCATACAGGCTTTGCTGACGGGAGCTGTAACGGGCAAACAATGCGCTCGACAGTACAGGAACCGGCGTCGATTGCTCCATGGCCGCTTCGATGGTCCAGCGACCTTCGCCGCTGTCAGCCACCGCACCCGAGAAACCGTCCAGCGGTGCGTCGGTGGCCAGAGCATCGGCTGTCAGGTCCAGCAACCAGGACGACACCACGCTGCCACGGCGCCAGACTTCAGCGATATCGGCCAGGTTGAGATCAAAGCGCTGGTCTTCCGGCAAGTTTTCGGAAGCCTTCATTTTCATCACGTTGAAGCCTTCGGCATAAGCCTGCATCAGGCCGTACTCGATACCGTTGTGGACCATTTTCACGAAGTGACCGGAACCTGCCGGGCCTGCATGGATGTAGCCACGTTCGGCACGGTCATCGTCAGACACACGGTCTTTGGTACGCGGGATGTCTCCCATGCCCGGCGCCAGCGTGGCGAACAACGGGTCGAGGTGCTTAACCACCGCCGTATCACCGCCGATCATCATGCAGTAACCGCGCTCCAGGCCCCACACACCGCCCGACGTGCCGACATCCACATAACGGATGCCTTTTGCAGCCAGCGATGCGGCCCGGCGAATGTCATCTTTATAGAACGTGTTGCCACCGTCGATGATGATGTCATCGGCGTCGAGCAGTTGGCTCAAGGTCTCGATGGTGTCTTCGGTCGGTGCACCGGAAGGCAGCATCACCCACACTGCACGTGGCTTGGACAGGCCGTCGACCAGCGCCTGAAGGTCGGCAACACCGGTTGCACCGTCCTTTTCCAGCGCGCTGACGAAATCGGTATTGCGGTCAAAAACCACGGTGGTATGCCCATTGAGCATCAGACGCCGTGCGATATTACCGCCCATACGGCCCAATCCAATAATTCCCAACTGCATGTACTGATGCTCCAAACACAAAATAAAAAAGGGTTACAACACTCTAGTGCAGCGATGCGTAAAGTGCCTCGCTGAGGATTAGTCCTAGCGCATGGCGCATAGTTTCGCACATGAGAGGTAACAGATTCCCTATTCAATACGTTCTGGCGACGGACGAAGGCACGCGGACAACAAAAAATATAAAAGTTCACTTCCCCGACAAAAGAAATCACAATTCACCCCGGCAGTGACCCACGACCCGTAGCGGGCCGTTCGGGTACTCGATCGAAGATGTCAAAAAAGAGGTGAACCATGACCACAGTACTGTCCGCACGACCCGCGCAAACCCTCTATGTCACGATCCGTCGTGATGAGTTGCGTCAGCTCAAGGACGACAACGCGCAGTTACTGCAACAGGTCGAGCACTTGCGCCAGCAACTGGCCCTCGGCCAATCGCCTCTTTCCCTGACACGCTCAGCCGCTCACCTGAACTGACACCCGCCTGCCATGGCGAGTGAATGCTCGCCATTTCGCGACAAAGTTTTCACATCCCCTTGTTGATACTTCAACGCTCGAAGGCTGCTCAACGCTTGATGCAGCGCTGACGCGTTGGCCACGCCTTGCTGCGCCAACCATCCAAGTGGTTATCAGCTGGAGCGCTGTATGGGGATGTTTAAACGCGATACCACCTCGGCTAAAGGGTTCGACTGGGCAGGCCTGGGCTGGCTGTTTCTGTTCTTCTGGTACTTTTCCGGCATCACTCAACTGTTGATCCAGCTGACCGGCACCTCGGGCTTTTCCGGCTTCCGTCAGGCCTTCGTCATGAGCGCAATCTGGCTGGCCCCGATGCTGCTCTTCCCCGCCCGCACTCGCGTGCTCGCGGCGATTATTGGCGTTGTGTTGTGGGCTTGCTCCCTGGCCAGCCTCGGCTATTTCTTCATTTATCAGCAGGAATTTTCCCAAAGCGTCATCTTCATCATGTTCGAATCGAACATCTCTGAAGCGGGCGAGTACCTAACCCAATACTTTGCCTGGTGGATGGTACTGGCCTTCCTGGCACATACCGCCGTGGCCGTATTCCTGTGGACGCGTTTAAGGCCGGTGTACCTGCCCCGCGTCCAGGCATGGGCCGCCGCCGTCGGTATTCTGGTCGCCGTCGTGGGTTACCCGTTGATCAAGCAAACGCTCAAGCACGACACCCTGGCCGCTGCGATGGAAAGCTTTGAAAGCCGCGTCGAACCGGCGGTGCCATGGCAGATGGTAGTGGCGTATCGCCGTTACCTTGAGCAACTGGACAGCATGCAGGGCATGTTGGCCAGCGCCAGCAAAATCCCGCCGTTGACCCATCTCAAGGACAGTGAAGCGGGCAAGCCTGCCACGCTGGTGCTGGTCATCGGCGAGTCAACCAACCGCCAGCGCATGAGCCTGTATGGCTACAACCGCAAAACCACGCCCAACCTCGACGAACTGCGCGATCAGCTGTCGATTTTCGACAACGTCGTGACCCCGCGTCCGTACACCATCGAGGCCTTGCAACAAGTGCTGACGTTTGCGGACGAAGAAAACCCGGACCTGTACCTGAGCACGCCGTCGCTGGTCAGTGTGATGAAGCAGGCGGGCTACAAAACCTTCTGGGTGACCAACCAGCAGACCATGACCAAGCGTAACACCATGCTCACCACCTTCTCCGAGCAAGCGGACGAACAGGTCTACCTCAACAACAACCGCAATCAGAACGCCCGTCAGTACGATGGCGACGTGCTGGAGCCGTTCTCGAAAATCCTCGCCGACAGCGCACCGCGAAAATTGATCGTGGTTCACTTGCTGGGCACCCACATGAGCTACCAGTACCGTTACCCGCCCAGCTTCGACACATTTACTGACCGCACAGGTGTGCCCGCTGGCCTGACGGACGATCAGGTGCCGACCTACAACAGTTACGACAATGCGGTGCTGTACAACGACTTCGTGGTGTCGAGCCTGATCAAGGACTTCGCCAAGACCGATCCCAACGGTTTCCTGCTGTACCTGTCCGACCACGGCGAAGACGTGTTCGACTCGGTCGGCCACAGCACGCTGGGGCGCAACGAAGCCAAACCGACGGCCCCGATGTACACCATTCCCTTCATGGCCTGGGCCTCACCGAAATGGCGTGAAAACCACCCATGGAATTTCACCCGTGACCTGAGTCGCCCGTACAGCAGCTCGCAATTCATTCACACCTGGAGCGACCTGGCCGGGTTGTCCGCCGATGAGCTGGACGACAAGAAAAGCCTGGTCAGCGATCAATTCGTGGCCCGCCCGCAACTGATCGGCGACCCCTACTCGCGTCCGCAAAAAGCCTTGATCGACTTCAGCCTGATCAAACCCAAACACCCGGCTCCCGGTGAAATCGCCAAGCAATAACCCCCGCCACGAGGCGGCCCGACCGCCTCGTTGACTTTCAGTTGCGCCAAGACATAATTTGAAATAAGAACATTTCCCATTTGGCTAATTTGCCTCCTTATCGCTCGTTTTATGTGAACCACTTCACAACAACGATAAGGAGCCGACAGCCATGTACGCGCCCAAACCCCGTCCCGTCACGTTCGCCCTCGGCCTGCTTGGCAGTGTTTTCACCGCCCAACTGCTGGCAGCGCCCGAGGCCGAAAAGGATGAGCCAGCCCCATCCCCCACGCTGGAACTCCCCAAAACCAGCATCACCGCCCAGGGATTAGGCGCCATCACTGAGCACACAGGCGCTTACACCACCGGTTCTACCAATACCGCCACCCGGCTTAACCTGAGCATTCGCGACACCCCGCAGTCGGTTTCGGTGGTCACCCGTCAGGAAATGGACGACTTCAACCTCAACACGCTTACCGAAGCCATGCGCCATACCACCGGCGTGGTGGTGCAACACAACGACACGGATCGCGTCAGTTATTCATCCCGGGGTTATTCCATCCAGAACTTCCAAGTCGACGGGATGCTCAACACGTTTCGCCACATGAAAACCGACGCCGATACGATCATTTATGACCGCATCGAACTGGTGCGCGGCGCCACCGGCCTGACCACTGGCGCAGGTGATCCCTCAGCCACCATCAATATGATTCGCAAGCGCCCGACTCATGAACTGGCTGCCAAAGTGGGGGTCAGTGGCGGTAGTTACGACGACTATTACAGCTACGTGGATGTCGGCGGTCCATTGGCCTTCGACGGCCGTTTGCGCGGCCGCAGCGTACTGGCCTACCGTGACAAAAAGTCCTTTCGCGATCACTACGCCCTCAAACGAGAAGTCGCCTATGGCATTCTTGAAGCCGACCTGACCGACGACACGACCCTCTCGGTGGGTTACGACTACTTCAACAAAGAGGTCCAGGGCACATCATGGGGCACGTTGCCCTACTGGAATGGCGCGGGTGAGAAAGCCGGGCTGGGCCGTTCAAACAACTGGGCGGCGCCCTGGAGTTCATGGCCCAAGCAAGACAAAACGGCGTTTGCCACGCTGGATCAACGTCTATTCAGCGACTGGCGCCTCAAAGCGGCTTACACCCATCGCATCAGCAGTACAGACGGCAGTGTTTATTACGCCGGTGCCGGTTTTCCGCAAGCCGATGGCACGGGCATGCAGGCCTATACCAAGCACATGACGGGCGACGAATCCATGACCGCCATGGACATCAACATTTCAGGCACATACCCGCTGTTGGGGCGCGATCACGAGCTGATGTTTGGCTACGGGGAGGCAAAGTACGTCAATACCTCCCCCTGGTTAATTGATCGCAACCCGGAAGGTTACACGCAGATTCCCGACTGGCAGGACTTGAGCACCGCGCCCAAGTTCCAGGACATCAACACCGGGCTGGAGCAAAGCCGGGACACCACCCAGCAGAAAGCCGGGTACCTGGCAACGCGCTTTAACCTCAGCGCTCAATGGCACGCGGTGCTGGGCACGCGTTACGGCAGCTGGAAAGGCACAAACCTCAACAATGAATACGACGAAACCACGTACCGACTGACCCAAAAAAGCAAGGTCACCCAGCTGCATAACGACATGCTCACCCCGTACGCCGGGCTGCTCTATGACGTCACCGAACACCTCACGGCCTACGTGAGCTACACCGATATTTTCAAACCGTCCGAAGAGAAAACCATCAACAAGACTTACCTTGAACCGGTGGTCGGCAGTAATTATGAAGTGGGTCTCAAAGGCAGCTTTCTGGATGAGCGGTTGAATCTGTCGAGCGCCGTGTTCTGGAGCACGCAAGACAACGTGCCCGTGGTAGATGACTCCGTGCCGCGCGGCCCGAATGGTGAGGAATATTACAAAGCTGCCGGCAAAGGCAACAAGATCAAGGGCTTTGAAATAGAGCTGGCCGGGGAGATCATGCGCGACTGGAACATGATGGCCGGTTACACCTACACCCACTCGCGGGACAGTGAAGGTCAACGCCTCAACAGTGCATCGCCGTTGAACCTGTTCAAGCTCTCAAGCACCTATCGGCTGCCCGGACAGTGGCGAGCCCTGACAGTGGGGGCGGCCGTCAACTGGCAGAGCGACATATTCCGTGAGGCCCGACGTCCAACCGGTGACAAAGATGAAAAGGGCGAGCCGATTACCGTCGCCAATACCATCACTCAAAAGTCCTACACCCTGGTGGATCTGATGGCCCGCTACGAATTCGATAAACACGTGTCGGCCACACTGAACGTCAAGAACTTGTTCGATCAGAAGTACTACGACAATGTCGGTTTTTATAACGGTGTGTTCTGGGGGGATCCCCGTACCGTCAACCTGGGGATTGAATGGAAGCTGTAGCCAGCCCGTGGTAGGCAGCGGGCAACGCAGGGCACGAACGGGGCTGGCGCAAGCAGCCCTGGGCAATTCATATGCGGCTCGCCGGGCACCCGCCTGAAGTCACCGGCGGCAAGCCTTACAAGTATTTATTCCAGAACAGCATGCGCCCGTGCGCCGGATTCAGTTGGCCTTCGCTAAAGCCAAACTTGCGATAGGAACCCTGGGCCACCGGATTGCCTTCCAGCACTTCGAGGGTGATTTTGCAGCACCCGCGCTCACGGGCGATGACTTCAACTTTCTCCAGCATGTGCTGGCTCAAGCCCAGCCCCCGATAGGTATCGACCACCGACACGTCGTGAACGTTGACCAGCGGCTTACCGGCGAAGGTGGAAAACCCTTCGAAGCAGTTGATCAATCCCGCGGCTTGGCCGCCTACAAAGGCCAGCACGCTGAACGCATGCGGGCGCTTGGCCAGTTCAGCGGGCAACGCCTGAAGAACCGCATCCGATAACGCCTCACCGCCCCCCATCGGGTCCCTGGCGTAATGGTTGAGCACATCCCTGACGGCCTGTGCGTGAACAGGGTTCAAATAGTCCGCTTGCACCACAACCACGTCTGACATGCCATCGGCTCCTTTATCAACGTGCATAAGAAGCCTCGGACATTAACGGGCCAACCTCAGCCCGACAAGCCTGACGTAGTGACCGGCACGTCAATGCTCTGCATCAACGCGTTGACCCGTTGTGCAACGTCATGGGCACTGGCATACACCAGCACGTGTTTGTATTGCGGGTGATCCTTGCGGGCGTCGGGTCGATCAAAACCCGCAGCGGCCGCCATGGGTTGACTGATCAGCAACACATCAAACGCATGTTTCTCGGCATCCCCGAGCCCCAGCAGGGCTTCAATCCGGTCCAGTGGCGCAATGCGGAAATAGCCCAAACCGTTAAGCGCCCTCTCTATCTTCAGAGCCTCTTTTCGCTCTGCGTCGGCGATCAAGATTCGCAATGATTTCGTTGGCATTTAAGTTGAACCATCAGCAAGTGTGTCGTAGGAACGTTTACCGGTGCCAGGCAGCTTCAGGCCACGGCACCAGCAAAATAAGTGCTGCCCACCCCATTTCAAGAGGCCGCCGGTCTTGTCAGGCGCCCGATTCATCGTCATCCAGATAAGGCGCAAGCAGCTCATCGAGCCTTTCCATGCTTTGGTACAAAGCGTCTACAGCCTCGGTCAGCTCGGGGGCATGGCTGGCAGCACAGGCGTCTTCGAGGCGCTCACATTGATGGATCACGTCCCGCGCGTCGATCAGGCGCGCACCGCCTTTAACGCCGTGCGCCAACCCCATCACCCCCTTGCGATCGCCGGCCACAAACATTGCCAACAGCCGGGCCATGTCCTGCTGATTACTCGTGGCCAGAGCGGCCAGCATCTTTTGGACCTGTGCTTCATCCCCCTGACTGGTCTCGCGCAGGTACCTCAGGTCAATGTCTGGCGCGGCGCCGCAAAGCGCATCGGTCTCCTCACCTCCGACCGATGCCAGACAGTCGCTCAAGTCCTTGAGGCTGATGGGTTTGAACAGGCATTTATCCATCCCGGCTTCCAGGCAACGGTCAACTTCTTCGGGTTGAGCATTGGCCGTAAACCCCAGGATCAGGCACGGCTTCATGCCCAGCAGGTGTTCTTGTTCGCGTATGGCGCGCGCCAGGTCATAACCGTTCATGACAGGCATGTTGCAATCGGTAATGACCACGTCAAATGAGCGCGCATGCCAGCTTTCAAGCCCTCGCGCCCCGTGCTCGGCATCGACCACCTGATGCCCCAGGTAGCGCATCTGTTGAGCCAGCAACAGGCGGTTCGCCGGATAATCGTCGACCACCAGAATCGTTAACGAACGGCTTTGCAGCGGCGCCGATTCAGGCTCAATGGGCAGTGCTATCGGCTCAAGACGCGGCACCTGCAACAGCACCTCAACCTGAGTCCCCTGCCCCAGCACGCTCTGCAGGCGTAACGTTCCGCCCATCATTTCGCAGAGGGTTCGGCAAATAACCAGCCCCAGGCCCGAGCCACTGCGGGCGGATTGCGTGTTGTTGCTGGCTTGAATGAACGGGCTGAACAACCGTGACTGATCGGCCTCAGAGATGCCCATGCCCGTATCGCTCACGCGCACGCGCACGCTCAGGCGTGAAGGGTCGCGGCCCGGCGTCACGCGCAAGGCCAGCTTCACGTCTCCGGCGTCCGTAAACTTGATGGCATTGCTCAGCAGGTTGGAAACAATCTGCTTGAACCGCATAGGGTCGATCCAAGCGTCCGTCTCAGGCACTTCACAGACCACGTGACTGACCAGATTCAGACGTTTCTGGCGTGCCAGACCGTCAAACATGCGCAACACCGACGCGACCAACGCCTGAATATTGGCCCGTTCAGGACTTAAAGACAGATGCCCGGACTCAATGCGCGCGATGTCCAAAATGTCCCCGATCAGCGCCAGCAACTCTCGCGCCGATCCGGAAGCCACCTCGATGGCAAACCGGTCCAGCACACCCTGCTCGGCTTTTTTCATGGCCAGTTCGAGCATGCCGATCACCGCATTCATCGGCGTACGAATTTCATGACTCATGGTGGCCAAAAACGTGGTTTTGGCCCGGTTCGCCTCATCAGCACTTTGCTTGGCGGCCTGCAGCTGCTCCAGCAATTGCTGACGTTTAATGACCGCGCGACGCAGATAAGCAATCCAGCCCAACGCCACCGCCAACAAAACAGCGGCAATCGCAAAGCCCTGAAGAATCGCGGCACGATTGCGTAACCAATAACTGTCTGTCTCTTGCCCGGTGGTGCGCCAGCGCTGGGTCAAGGCGCCCATTTCTTCAGGGCTGATACTCAACAAGGCTTTGTCGAGAATGCTGCTTAACTCCGATGAGTGACGCGCCGTGGCGAAGCCGATATGCGCGGGCTGTGTGCCGACCGTGCTGGTGATATGCAACTGCTCGCGGAAATAGCGCGAAATCATATAGCGCGCGCTGATCAACGCATTGACCGCCGCTGCCGCCTCACCTTGGGTCACCTTGTTCATGGCTTCCCAGGCATTTTCCACCTCAAGCACCTGCACCTGCGGGTAGTGATGCAACACAAATTCACGCAGCACAGTGCCCCGCACCATGGCCACCCGCTGGCCTGCCATCTGGTCCAGGGTGGTCGGGCTGCCCGACCCGACCCGCGTGACAAGCACGAAGGGCGTGGTGAGATAAGGCCGGGAAAAGCGCAATTGCCCTTCACGGGCGTTGCTGGGCGTGAAAGCGCCCATCAAGTCGGCTTCGCCCGTAGTCACCAGCGCGATCAATTCTTCAACAGAATTCCCCGTCACCGGCTCGAACACCAATCCGGTTCGAGCACTGATATTGAGCAACACATCCGCGCTCACGCCTTTGAAGGCGCCCTGCTCATCAATAAACGATAGCGGCAGGTAATGGTCATTGATGGCCACTTTCAGTCGCGGGTGTTCATTCAACCAGCGCTGTTCGTTACTGCTGAGGTTTAATCGCCAATGACCGCTTACCTGCGGCCCTTCCGAACTCCAGCGGCGCAGGATCGTCATGCGTTCACTGGGCGGAATGGCCGACAGGGCGGCGTTCACAATACCCAACAGCCTGGTGTTATCCCGTTCAAGGGCGAAGGAAAACGGGGTGACTTCCATGCGCGAGAAGTCAGCCAACTGCACGTTGTTCAAGTAATTTCTGTTGATCAGGTAATTGGCGCCGATGAAATCGCCGAGGTAGACGTCTGCCTGGCCGAAGGCCACTGCGCCGATCGCGGTCAGGGTGGACGGGTACAGTTGCAGGATGGCCTTGGGGTAAAACGCCTGGACTTTTTGCGGCTGTAAATAATGATCCAGCAGCGCCACCCGCAGGCCAGCCAGATCGGCAGGCAAATGGCCTTTTCGCGCCGTTCGCGTCACCAGCGTCGGCGCGTCTTCGGCGTAGGCCTGGGTCAACTTGAGCGCGCTGTCCTGGGCTTCAAAGTCGTTGGCGCTGCCCAGCAGGTCGACTTCACCTTGCTTGAGGGCTTGCACGGCAAGCGGCCTTGAAGGGTAGCGCCTGACATCGATCGCGATGTGCAGCAACTGCGAGAGGAGTTGCGCATAGTCCGCCGTGATGCCTTCAAGGTACTGCTCATCTTCGGCCAGTTCGAAAGGCATGTTGTCGGGGGCTGACACCCCTAATCGCAAGACACCCTTTTGCTCAAGCCAGTGTTCATCGGCGGCCTCAAGCGCCACGTTGTACTCTTCGACATTCGAGCGTCCCAGCAGCTGCAAGGTTTGCACTGAGGGGTCAGCAAAGGCTTGTGGCCACCCGAATACGAGCACCACCATGCCAGCCCACGCCCGGAGGATGAGCGCGTTCATTCAGATCAGGTCATTACGTTTGGCAAACTCTGCCAGGTAAACCACCGACTTCATGTTCAGCTTTTCAATCAGGCGGGCTTTGTACGTACTGATGGTTTTACTGCTGAGCAACATGTCTTCAGCAATTTTCTTGTTGGTTTTACCCAGTGCCAGTTGTTTAAGAATGCTCAGTTCACGGCCGGATAAACGCTCGATCAACTCCTGTTCACTCACGGCGCTATCGCTGCTGCGCACAGAGCTGTCACTCAAGTTGGGGAAAAAGGTATACCCATCAAGCACCACTTTTACCGCTTGCAGAACTTCGCTAAGGCCTTTGGTTTTGGTGATAAATCCGGTCGCACCGGCTTTCATGCAACGCTGTGAATAATGCAGGGGCGAATGGGAGGTCAGCACCAGAATACGGCTCGTAAGGCCCGAGGTTTTTATGCGCCTGATGACTTCAAGGCCATCGAGCCCTGGCAGGCTCAGATCAAGAATAATCAGATCGACATGATGCTCGCGGGCCATTTGAACAGCGTCCACCCCGCTATCGGTTTCCCCCACGACGTGATAACCGTGATTGCTCAAGATGGCGCTCACGGCAGAACGGATTAACGGATGATCATCAACAATCAAAATCTTATGCATATGCACCCCAGCCAGTAGTATCAATGCCGGTGTACACCGAGCGAAAATCACCGTTTTGAATAGACACGATTTAATATCAACCCAAAAAGACAGAGTTATTGAGACCTAAATGAAGTATAGGAAAAGTCCTACGAACTTCTTTCATCAGGCTCAAAAAAAACGCTGCCGGGTTAGAACCGATTTCAAATCAAGCTGCGGATAATGGCCAAAAAAAAACCATCGCGAGGAAGGGCGCTGGTGACTCTTGTTGTAAGAATTCCCTTAAAGATGCTTTCCGTTATCCCGAAGTTACTCCGTGGTACTCGGGCTCCAAAACGCCTGGACCACCAACGTTGATGTGGAAATTCGCGCGACCAGTGCATCCAGCTCGTCGCCGTCCACGGAAGTGGCAACCAGCGTGCATTCAATCTCGACTTCGTCCTGGCCAAACGCATGCAGATCCAGATCCCGCGCCGGGTAATTGCTGCGCTCAAGCTCGGCTTCCAGCAAGGCAAGCACGGCCTTTTGCTGATGACGTCGCGCAATCACATAGACCATGTAAGTGACTTCGGACGAAATCACGTCCAACGGCTGGCGGTTGATGTTGTTCACGATCGGACGCAATAAGGTGTTGGCCGCGAGCACGAACAAGGTGCCCAGCAGCGCTTCGAGAATCAGGTCAGCCCCCGCACACGCGCCTACGGCAGCAGACGCCCAGAGCGTGGCGGCCGTGTTAAGCCCACGCACATTGCCTTCTTCCCGCATGATGACCCCGGCCCCTAAAAAGCCGATACCGGAAACCACATAGGCCACCACCCGCACGGCGCCTTCAGCCCCGCCCAGGCGGTTGGCCATGTCGACAAAAATGGCCGCGCCCACCGCCACCAGCACATTGGTGCGCAAGCCGGCGGTGCGTTGGCGGTATTGACGCTCGAAACCGATCAACCCGCCCAGGACGAACGCCGCGCTGAGGCTGACCAGGGTGTCGATCAGTGACGTGAGGTTGATGTTGTTGAGTGCTTGCATGGTTTCATCCCTGACTCAATCGCTGTGTGGCACCGCCGCCCGGCCAGGCGGCGATGGGTGAGCGCTGGCGTTACTGCCAGCCGAACTTGCGAATGTAGAACCCTTTCACCGCTTGGGTCAGCCCCATGTACGCCAGCAGGATCACGGGCAAGAACACGAAGTACAGCGGTGGCAGCGCCTCCAGTTTAAAGTAGCTGGCCAATGGCCCCATCGGCAGGAAAATCCCGATCGCCATGATCACCCCCGTCATGACCAGCAGCGGCATGGCGGCGCGGCTTTGCAGGAACGGAATCTTCGGCGTGCGGATCATGTGCACGATCAGGGTTTGAGTCAGCAGGCCAACCACAAACCAGCCCGACTGGAACAGCGTCTGATGCTCGGGCGTATTGGCCTGGAACACGTACCACATCAGGCAAAACGTCAGGATGTCGAAGATCGAGCTGATCGGTCCGAAGAACAACATGAAGCGTCCCACGTCGGCGGGCTGCCAGCGCTGGGGCTTTTTCAACATCTCGTCATCGACGTTGTCGAACGGAATCGCAATCTGCGACACATCGTAGAGCAGGTTTTGTACCAGCAGGTGCATCGGCAGCATCGGCAGGAACGGGATAAAGGCGCTCGCCACCAACACCGAGAACACATTGCCGAAGTTGGAGCTGGCCGTCATTTTGATGTACTTGAGCATGTTGGCGAAGGTGCGACGCCCTTCCAGCACGCCCTCCTCCAGCACCATCAGGCTCTTTTCCAGCAGGATGATGTCAGCCGCTTCCTTGGCAATGTCCACGGCGCTGTCGACCGAAATCCCGATGTCGGCGGTGCGCAATGCCGGGGCGTCATTGATCCCGTCGCCCATAAAACCGACCACATGGCCATTGGCTTTGAGCAAGCGCACGATGCGCTCCTTGTGGGTGGGCGTGAGCTTGGCAAACACATTGGTGGTTTCCACAGCCACCGCCAGTTCGGCATCGCTCATGCGCTCAATGTCATTGCCCAGCAACAAACCCTGCTGGTCCAGCCCCACTTCCCGGCAAATTTTCGCCGTCACCAACTCGTTGTCACCGGTCAGCACTTTAACCGCCACGCCGTGTTCAGCCAGTGCCTTGAGCGCGGGCGCCGTGCTCTCTTTGGGTGGATCCAGGAACGCCACGTAGCCGATCAGGGTCAGGCCTTGCTCATCCGCCAGGGTGTAGGTGTCGCGCCCGCGCGGCATGGAACGTGCGGCGACGCCCACCACCCGCAGGCCTTCTTCGTTGAACGCTGCCGTGACGCTGCGAATGCGGGCCAGCAGTTCATCGGTCAGTACTTCTTGCGCATCGCCGTGGCGAACGTACTGACACACGGAGAGGACTTCCTCGACAGCCCCTTTGCAAATCAGCACGTGCGGCCGGTCGTGCTCGGCCACCACCACCGACATGCGCCGCCGGTTAAAGTCGAAAGGAATTTCGTCGACCTTGCTGTAGGCCGTGCCCACGTTCAACTCGCGGTGCACCTCAACATGCTCCAGCACCGCGACGTCCAGCAGGTTCTTCAGGCCGGTCTGGTGATAGCTATTGAGGTAGGCCATTTCCAGCACGTCGTCGGACTCTTGCCCCCAGATGTCCACATGACGGGCGAGAAAGATTTTGTCCTGGGTCAGGGTCCCGGTTTTATCGGTGCACAGTACGTCCATCGCGCCAAAGTTCTGGATCGCATCCAACCGCTTGACGATGACCTTTTTGCGCGACAGAAACACCGCGCCCTTGGCCAGGGTCGAAGTCACGATCATGGGCAGCATTTCAGGCGTCAGGCCCACGGCCACCGAGAGTGCAAACAGCAGGGCTTCGGGCCAGTCGCCTTTGGTGAAACCGTTGATGAACAGCACCAGCGGCGCCATCACGAACATAAAACGGATCAGCAACCAGCTGACTTTATTGACACCGGTCTGGAACGACGTCGGGCCACGGTCGGTGGCCCCGACGCGCTGGGCCAATGCCCCAAAATACGTGGCGTTGCCCGTGGTCAGCACCACGGCGGTTGCCGCCCCGGACACCACGTTGGTGCCCATGTACACGATGTTTTCCAGCTCCAGCGGGTTGCGGGTATCGCGGTCTGCCTGGTGCGGGAATTTTTCCACGGGCATGGATTCGCCGGTCATGGCTGCCTGGCTGACGAACAGGTCCTTGGCACTGAGCACGCGGCAATCTGCCGGAATCATGTCCCCGGCCGACAACACGATCAGGTCACCCGGCACCAGTTGCTTGATCGGCAACTCGATGCGTTGCGCGCCCTTGATGTGCAACGACGCCCCATAAAATTTGCCAAACACCGGCGCCGCATCGGCACTGAAGTCACGGCGCATCACCGTGGCGGTGTTGCTGACCATGGCCTTGAGCGCATCCGCGGCCTTATTGGACTTGGCCTCTTGCCAGAAGCGCAACACCGTGGACAACACCACCATGGTGCCAATCACCACCGCGGCCTGGACGTCATCGGTGGCCAGCGACACGCCCGCCAGCAAGGTCAGCAACAAGTTGAAGGGGTTTTTATAGCAGTGCCACAGGTGAACCCAACGGCTGAGCGGTTGTTCGTGCTCGACCTCGTTAAGCCCGTGCTGTTGGCGCAAGGCCTGCGCTTCAGCTTCGCTCAGCCCGTCAGTGTGGGTGCCGAGCCGGTCGATCAGCTCGGCACTGTCACTGTGGGCCGCGGCTACCAGGGTTTGCGCCAGGGTGGGCGGCACCTCGCGGCTGACGGTGGTGTGGGTCACGCTGTCGAGCACGGCCAGACGCCGAAAATGCCGGGCGATGTGCCGGGTCCGCAGAAAACCTGCGAAAAATTCTTTAAGGGTGAGTTTCATCGTGCTACTCCTGCGCCGCCTGCGCTCACCCTCATCGGGGCTTACGCAGGCGGCCTTAATCTCGAACCGTCATTCATGGTGTGAGTACTCGCGAGCAGGTCAAATACCTGCGTTTAACGGGGCAATCGCCCACGGCCCGGCAAGGCAGGTCGATGATGGCGACGGCGGATTGGCATAAACGTGTTACCCATGGTGAGTCCTCTGACAGACAACGTCAGCGGGATTCCACGGCAGGTGCAGGCGAGCACAGGCGCTACGCCGCAAACGCGGGGCATGAGCCTGCTTCCTGAGGCAACCGGCCTGGCAGAAGGCGTTGGTCACACAGGTTTAAGTGTCGAAGAAAGGGCTTGTCGGATCAGGTCACAGGGGACCGGCTCCAGGCGCCATTTCTCGCTGTTCAGCAAGAAACGGCAGGGGAAGCTGCGCGTTAACTTGCCGAGTATGTGCCAGTCTTGAAGACCGGCCGACTACTGTCACTCGAACTGGTACCCACTGAGGGACTCCGCTATTGATGAAAACGCCGGCAGCTTACGCCCGACCTTTTGCAGAGTAAACCGTGAAAACACGTCCCGTTGAGGAATCAAACAGTTCTTCAGCACGGGTTCAGAAATGACCAGTCACTCACTCAAAAAACGTGAGCGACTGGAGGGAGGCAATGGCCAAGGCTGGGAACAGAGCGCTGCGACAGGGCCTTAAGTAGGGGCAGGTTCAGACGGCAGCGGCCAGCATTTGCTCAGCGCTGACGCCGCTCTTTGCACGATCTTTCTCGTAACCATACAAAGATGCTGAAATTTCCTCGGCACGAATCGGAAGAACCGACAACAAGGTATCGCTCAAACCATGGCTGGCCTGACAGAAACCTTGCATGTAGATCCCCGCTTTGCATCGCTCGTCGGTGACGATTCGATAATCGCGGTCCACTTCAAACTCGCCCAGGTACTCAGCCAGCGGGGCCAGCAGGTGACGGTGCATGTGCCGCTCATAGCCCGTGGCCAGAATCACTGCATCGTAAGCCTGCGTGCTGACCTCACCGTTGGCGGAGTTACGCAGCGCCAGGGTGATGCCCTGCTCGTCAGCCACGGCGCTTTCAATGCCGGTCAGGCTGCGGAACGCGTGACGGGCAATGCCCGAGACTTTCTGACGGTAGAAAATCCCGTAAATACGCTCGATCAGGTCGATGTCGACCACCGAGTAGTTGGTGCTCTGGTACTCGGTAATCAGGCGCTCGCGCTCGGCGGTGTTCTGCTGGTACACCAGATCGGTGAACTCCGGCGAAAACACTTCGTTGACGAACGGGCTGTCATCGGCCGGTTTGAGGGCCGAACCGCGCAGGATCAAATCCACCTGGGCCGACGGGAAACTGTCATTTAAATCAATGAAGGCTTCGGCGGCACTCTGGCCACCGCCAATGATTGCGATACGCATGGGCTGGCCGCTCACGCAAGGCTGCGAAGCCATCCGCGCCAGGTACTGCGAGTGGTGGAACACGCGGCTGTCATCTTTGAGTGCCTTGAACGCCTCTGGAATGCGCGGTGTACCGCCCGCGCTGACCACCACCGAACGCGTGGTGCGCACGTGCTGCTGGCCGTGGGCATCGCGGGAAATCACGCGCAGCGCTTCGACCTGTTGCTGATGCAACACCGGCTCGATGGCCAGCACTTCTTCGCCGTAGCGGCTTTGTGCTTCAAAGTGCGACGCCACCCAGCGCAGGTAGTCATTGAACTCCATGCGGCACGGATAAAAGGTGCCGAGGTTGATGAAATCCACCAGGCGCCCGTGGGCTTTGAGGTAATTGACGAAAGAATAAGGGCTGGTCGGGTTGCGCAATGTGACCAGATCCTTGAGGAAGGAAATCTGCAGCTCACTCTGGGTGACCAGCGTATTGCCGTGCCAGCGGTAGTCCGCCTGCTTGTCCAAAAACAGCACGTCCAACGGGCCTTGCACCTGCCCGCGTTCTTCCAGGGCGATGGCCAAGGCCAGATTGGAAGGCCCGAAACCGATGCCGATCAGATCATGAACGACGGCCGAAGCGATTGCCTGTGTCATTTCCAGTGTCCTCTGGATTGCCCCTCAACAGAGGGAAGAAAAAGCCCATGACCCGATTGCGCTGTTGCAGCGCAGCAGGTCGTCTGTTGAGTAGGAACGAGGCTACAGAAATAAAATTTAAGCGTGGTCCCACTGCCGAATCCGAACTCGGCAATGCTTCATGGCGTTCACGATGTGCTTCTCGACCACACTGCGGGACACACCGAGGCGTTCGGCAATTTCCAGGTGGGACAGCCCTTCGAGCTTGCGCAGCAAGAAACAGTCGCGGCACACCGCCGGCAACTCATTGAGCGCGCGCTGCACCATTTCCAGACGCTGACCCTGCGCCAGGGTGGCCTGCGGGGATGGGCTGTAAAAGCGTTCGTCGGCGTCCAGGGCCTCCAGTGGCTCGATCTGGCGCAGCGTGTTGCGTCGATGCCCGTCGATCACCAGGTTCAGGGCCGTGCGGTACAAAAAGGCCCGTGGCTGCTCAATCGGCTCATCGCTGGAACGCTCCAGTACGCGTACATAGGCGTCATGCACCACATCTTCGGCGGCCTGTGCATTGCCCAGTCTGGCGCTCAAAAAGCTGACCAGCTCGCGGTAGTAGTTTTCCAACGTAACTCCTGACCGCAGCGGGTGCGGCAACTTTCCATGAGCGCTGAAACAGGGCCGAATCAGATGGCGGCATGATGATGGCACTTTAGGGGACGTAATTTATAGTAATTCTCATATAGATTTAAAGTCCGGCCGTAGAAACAAACAGGAAATATTCAGTAACAGCCCAATCCGAACAGCCTTAAATTCATGGCTCACGCCTACGTCTACTCAACAGCTCCCCGTAACTGTCATCTCGCGACAGCGTTAGCTGTAGGGCATTTCAGCTCGATAACCTGACGACGGGCCGAATCCCATTGGCCGGAACCCTGCATGAAACGCCCCCGACAGACCCGCCGCGCGTTGCTGATCGTACTTTCTTCACTGCTGGTTGGTGCCCTGGTTGCCTGGCCTTTTCTGACACCCGGTCGCGAAGCGTATGACACGGTGCCCGTGACACGCGGCAACATCGAAAGCAGTGTGACGGCACTCGGCACGCTGCAACCGCGTCAGTACGTCGACGTCGGCGCCCAGGCGTCCGGGCAGATCCGCAAGATCCACGTCGACGTCGGCGCCGAGGTCACGCAAGGCCAGCCGCTGGTCGAGATCGATCCGTCGACGCAAACCGCAAAGCTCGACGCCAGCCGCTTCGCCATTGAAAACCTCAAGGCCCAGTTACAAGAACAACGCGCCCTGCACGATCTGGCGCAACAGAAATACCAGCGCCAGCAGCGCCTCGCCCAGGGCGGCGCCACCCGCGAAGAAGACATCCAAAGTGCCCGGGCTGAGGTGCGCACCACGCAGGCGCGCATCGACATGTTCCAGGCACAGATCCGTCAGGCCCGGGCCAGCTTGCGCAGCGACGAAGCCGAACTGGGCTATACGCGCATCTTCGCGCCCATGTCGGGTACGGTGGTGGCCATCGACGCCCGCGAAGGGCAAACCCTCAACGCCCAGCAGCAAACACCCCTGATCCTGCGGATCGCCAACCTGTCGCCCATGACGGTCTGGGCCGAGGTCTCGGAAGCCGACATCGGCCACGTCAAACCGGGCATGCAGGCGTATTTCACAACCTTGAGCGGCGGCAACCGGCGCTGGGCCAGCACCGTGCGGCAAATCCTGCCCGTGCCGCCCAAGCCCCTGAACGAGGCCAGTCAGGGCGGCGGCAGCCCCGCCAGCTCAGGCAAAAGCGGCAGCGCGCGGGTGGTGCTGTACACCGTGCTGCTCGATGTCGACAACACCGACCAGGCGTTGATGCCTGAAATGACGACCCAAGTGTTCTTCGTCGCCAATCAGGCGCGCGATGTCCTGCTGGCGCCGGTCGTGGCGCTGCAAGGCAGCACCGACAGCGATCGCCAGACCGCGCGGGTGGTGGCCAAAAACGGTGACATCGAAACCCGCCAGATCCGCACTGGCATCAGCGACCGCTTGCGCGTCGAAATCCTTGAAGGGCTCAACGAAGGCGATCACCTGCTGATCGGCCCCGCTCCCGGCAACGGAGGTTAAATGCCCACGCCCCTGATTGAACTGCATGACATCCGCAAGGTGTACGGCGGTGTCGACACCCCGCAGGTGCAGGTGCTCAAAGGCGTCAGCCTGTCGATCCATGCGGGTGAATTCGTGGCCATTGTCGGCGCCTCGGGTTCCGGCAAGTCGACGCTGATGAACATCCTCGGCTGCCTCGACCGCCCGACGTCCGGGCGCTACCTGTTTGCGGGCGAAGACGTGGCCAGCCTCGACACCGACGAGCTGGCGTGGCTGCGCCGCGAAGCCTTCGGCTTTGTGTTTCAGGGCTACCACCTGATTCCCTCTGCCTCGGCCCAGGAAAACGTCGAAATGCCCGCTATTTATGCCGGCATGCCTGCCGCCGAACGCCATGCCCGCGCCGCTGCCCTGCTGACGCGCCTGGGCCTGGCCGAACGCACCGGCAACCGCCCGCATCAACTGTCCGGCGGCCAGCAACAACGGGTGTCCATCGCCCGCGCCTTGATGAACGGCGGGCACATCATCCTCGCCGACGAACCCACCGGCGCCCTCGACAGCCACAGCGGCGCCGAGGTCATGACGTTGCTCGATGAACTGGCCAGCCAGGGCCATGTGGTGATCCTGATTACCCACGACCGCGATGTCGCGGCACGGGCCAACCGCATTATCGAAGTGCGCGATGGCGAGGTCATCAGCGACAGCGCCAATGGCGCGCCCCCCGTCTCTGACAACCCGAACGCCTTGCAAGCCATCGACCTGCGCCAACGCCTCAACCAGGGCAGCGAAGCGCGCGGGGCCTGGAAAGGCGAGCTGGTGGACGCCGTTCACGCAGCCTGGAGGGTGATGTGGATCAATCGCTTTCGCACCGCCCTGACCTTGCTCGGCATCGTGATTGGCGTGGCGTCGGTGGTGGTGATGCTGGCCGTGGGTGAAGGCAGCAAGCGTCAAGTGATGGCCGAAATGGGCGCGTTCGGCTCCAACATCATCTACCTCAGCGGCATGTCGCCCCGGCCTCGGGCACCGCTGGGAATTATCACGCTTAATGACGTGGCCGCGCTGTCCACGCTGCCGCAGGTGAAGATGATCATGCCGATCAACGGCGCCGAGATTGGCGTGCGCTATGGCAACGTCGATCACACGATGTACACCGGGGGCAACGGCATCGATTTCCCGGCCATCTTCAACTGGCCGGTGGTGCAAGGCAGTTTCTTCACCCAGGCCGACGAAGACGCGGCGGCCGCCGTGGCTGTGATCGGCAAGAAAGTGCGGGAAAAGGTACTCAAGGACGTGCCCGACCCGATCGGGCGCTACATTCTGCTGGAGAATGTACCGTTTCGCGTGGTGGGGATTCTGGCCGAAAAAGGCGCCAGCTCCGGGGACTCGGACAGCGACACGCGCATCGTGGTGCCCTATTCCGCCGCCAGTGTCCGCCTGTTTGGCACCCACAACCCGGAATACGTGGTGATCGCCGCGGCCGACGCGAGCAAGGTCAATCAGACCGAAAAAGCCATCGAGCACTTGATGCTCAGGCTGCACAACGGCCATCGCGATTTCGAAATCACCAACAACGCCGCGATGATTCAAGCCGAGGCCAAGACCCGCAACACCCTGTCCTTGATGCTCGGCTCGATTGCTGCCATCTCATTGCTGGTGGGCGGCATCGGGGTGATGAACATCATGCTGATGACGGTGCGTGAGCGCACCCGTGAAATCGGTATTCGCATGGCCACCGGGGCGCGCCAACGCGACATCCTGCGCCAATTCCTCACCGAAGCGCTGATGCTCTCGGTGGTGGGGGGCGCGGCTGGCATCGGACTGGCTTTCATCGTCGGCGCCGTGTTGTACCTGTGCGACGTGGCCGTGGCGTTCTCGTGGATGGCCGTCCTCGGCGCCTTTGGCTGCGCCCTGGTGACCGGCGTCATTTTCGGCTTTATGCCGGCCCGCAAAGCTGCCCGGCTCGACCCGGTCACGGCCCTGACCAGTGAATAAACAATTGATAAAGCCGTCCTTGAGCCTGTTGTCCGTGTGCCTGTTGCTGGGGGCTTGCAGCCAGAACGTTGCGCCTGACGCGACGGCCGTTGTCCCGCCGCCGAGCTGGCAGTTTGCCCAAGAGCGCGCCTCCCTGGCCGTCAACCAGCCATGGTGGCAACAGTTTGGCAGCCCTGAGCTGAATCGCCTGATTACCGAAGCCCAAGCGGGCAGTTATGACCTTGCGGCGGCCGTCGCCCGCGTGCAGCAAGCGCAAGCCGGCGCCGTGATTGCCGGTGCGCCGCTGCTGCCCGAGGTTAAGTTCGGTGGCAGCGGCAACCGGGAAAAACTCCTGCGCGGCAACGGCTACAGTCAGCTGGATGCCACCGATGACAACAAGGCCGTGGACTACTTTGATGCCAACCTGACCGCCAGCTATGAGGTGGATTTCTGGGGGGGCAAGGCTGCTGCCCGGGACAGTGCGGTACAGGCGCTGCGGGCCAGCGAGTTTGATCGCGCAACCGTGGAGCTGACCTTGCTCAGCAGCGTCGCCAACCGTTACGTGCAGACCCTGGCCTTTGTTGAGCAACTGCGTATCGCCCGCCTCAACCTCGCCAACGCTCAACGGGTGCTCAAGGTGGTGCAAACGCGCCATGACGCGGGCTCGGCCACGGCGTTGGAACTCGCCCAGCAAACCAGCCTGGTGGCCAGCCAGCAACGGCACGTGCCGCTCGTGGAACAGCAAGCCCGAGAGGCGCGCATCAGCCTGGCCGTTTTGCTGGGTAAGCCCGTGCAACAGCTGCAACTAGGGGCGACGCCTTTCGCGCGCCTGCACTGGCCAAGCATTGGCAGCGGCGTACCCAGCCAATTGCTGAGCCGCCGCCCGGACATCGCCAGCGCCGAAGCCAAACTGGCGGCGGCACACGCCGACATCACCGTCGCACGGGCCGCCATGCTGCCCAGCCTGACCCTGGGCGCCAGCCTCGGCTCGGGCGCCGACCGCTTGAGCGACGTGCTGCGCAGCCCGTTCTACAACCTGACGGCAGGGCTGGCGGCGCCCATCTTCAACAATGGCCGCCTGAGCGCCGAACGTGACAAAGCCATCGCCCGCCAGCAGGAACTGCTGCACACCTACCGCGCCAGCATCATCAGCGCCTTTGCCGACGTCGAAAAAGCCCTGAACAGCGCTAACGGGCTGGACCGCCAGCGCCAGTGGCAAGACGAAGAACTCAAGCAGGCGCAACAGGCGTTCGCCATTGCCCAACACCGTTATGCCGCCGGAGCAGAGGTGTTACTGACGGTGCTGGACACCCAACGCACGCTGTACCAGACGCAAGACCAGCACGTGCAACTACGCCTGGCGCGCCTGCAAGCCAGCATCGCGTTGTATAAAGCACTGGGCGGGGGATGGCACGCGCGGTAGCGGCCAAGGCCACCTCCAGTGCGGCGCTGCTGTGCCCATAACGCCGTAAACGTCACCCTATATATCTACCCCTTCAACGCCCCCGCCCCGCCTTAGTATGTCGACATGCCGTTTTCAACAGCTGCATGGAAAAGTCATCACCCCGACTTAAGAACAACGAAGCAGAACGCGCTGTTGCTGGATCGACTCGTCTCAATGGTGATAGTTCGACGAGCATAGGACTCACGCACCGTTTAATTCGCTTCCTTATCTACTTGCACATTACGTTGCAGTCAGGAGTCACGTTTGAACACACATATGGGCGATAACATGCTAAACCTGCATGCAGGTAATCAGCCCCAGGACACGTTCCCCTGCCAGAGTTGGCAACTGGTTCTTCCGGTAGAAGGCACCGGTATTAACAGCGGCGTTTCAGCCGTCGAATACCAAGGCAAGTTATATGCCTTCTATAACAAAGGTCGCGGCCCGCAAGACGGCATGATCGGCTATGCAATCCTGTCGAAAAATTCAAGTGACCGACTTGTGTTAGAGGGTATCCATGAATTACCCAATGAGTCGGATAATCAATATCGTCCTTCAGGCGGTTTTCGCCCTGCGGTGACGGTCTATCAAAACAGGCTGTTCTGTTTTTACAGAGATGCGAGCGGCGGCATCAGCTTCAATGTGGGCTCGGGTACTTTTTGGGAGAGCACGCAATCCGTGCCACAGGTCTTGACCAGCGACGCGCCCTCAGTGGCAGCGCTGGGCGATCAACTGTTTGTGGTACTGCGGGGTACAGAGGGCGGCGACTTTTATCACAAGGTGCTGGATCCATCGGGCTGGCAACCGAATCAGCGCGATCCCCAGATAAAATTCAACGGCAGCCCTTCTCTCAGCATCGCGGGCGGCCTGCCAACCGTTGCCCTTAAAGGGCTCGATGAGCGCCTGTACCTGTTCAAGTTTCAAGATAATGGCTGGCTCCCCGTCTTGACCTCTTCGCAACACGATATTTTTGGGCCTCCTGCATTTATTCAGTGGGACAGGTTTATGGTTGACGCGTCACTTAAACGCTCCAACAACCACTACACCACTGAACTCATTCGATCCCCCCTTGAAGTAAACGACTACTACCAGACAGCGGGGGTTTATACCTCCCCGCCGTGCCTGGCAAAGTACCACAACGAGTTGTATTTGATTGGCAGGCGGCCTTGCAATGACTTGGGCATTTCGATCTTCAACCCTGAGTGCATTAAATAACAATAACTTATCAACCTTAAAGGTGCGCCCTTGAGTACTGAACACGACCACTCCGCCCTTCGACCCACACGTCAAGTCCTGTCTCAAGATCCGCAGGAGAGTATGCCCTGCGAAACATGGGACTTTCATTTATTGATTGAAGGCACCGGCATGTCCACCGGCGCCTCAGCGGTTGAATTCAAAGGCAAGTTATATATTTTTTACGCCCTGCAAAAAGCACCGGGAGTGTTTACGCTGGGTTATACCGTGCTGTTCAAAAACTCAGCCAATCAAATGATTATCCAGCACATCTCTGAATTGCCGACCACACGGACCCGCCAGCTTCGACCTTCCGTCACCGTGTATGCAGATCACTTGTATTGTTTTTATACCGCACCTGATAAATCCATACGGTTTATCACGTTCTCCGGCACTCAGTGGTCGCCCGTCGAAACCGTCCCCCAGGTGTTAACGTCTGATGCCCCATCGGCAGTGGGCAATGGTGTAAATCTGTATCTCGCCTTACGCGGGGAAGACAGCCGCGCACTTTATTACAAAGTGCTGGGGCCTTCCGGCTGGCAACCCCATGTGCGCGAAGACCATAAAAGCGTCGTTGAAAGCCCTTCACTGTGTATCCATAGAGAAATGCCCTTCGTTTCTACCCGAAGCGCCGCCGGGCAACTGGTGACCTTTCAACTGATCGATGAGCAATACCCGATACATGTGTCCAACCAACCAGATACCTATGGCGCCTCCGCGCTGCATACCCAAGGGGAATACTTTTATTGCGCCACGCGAAAACGGTCGGGCAACCAATACACCGTTGAAATGTTCCGCCCCTATCTCGATGTGGATATCTACTCGCAAACGGCAGGACGCTTCGTGTCTGCGCCCTGCCTGACCAGCTACCTGGGCGATATGTACCTGATCGGGCAACGGCCTTGCCAGGACCTGGCCCTCCTGAAACTCAACCCGGTTTGTATAACAAAATGAACGGGGACCCTGGCCGTTGAATTCATGACGCTCACCCGTCACGGTCCCCCATCGGATACGCCCGCCTTCAGGGTCACTCGCGGGGCGGGGCCTTGGTCACCAGATGCCGCGCATACCAGGGGCGGCGCGGAATTTTTCGGAACAAGTTGTCCAGGGCCTTTTCATCCCCAAAGGTAATGCGTAACGCCAGCTTCATGGTTTCAGGGTCCATTTCCACGGTTTTGCCCGACGCCAGCCCCGGCGTGGTGCTGCACCCGTGGGTGATGGGCCCCAACCACGGGTCGTCGACTTCGACCCACCGGCCCGGCGCGAACCACGGCACGCCATTGACCTCCCTACGCGTCAGTTCGCCTGGGTGAAAGCGTTCGTGGGCGCGAAACCAGTCTTCAAGGCGATCATCGATCCAGCCGTGAAAGCACCAGAACACGGGATTGACGTGGGACGAAAACGGATCGCCCAGAAAGTCGTTTTCAGGCACGTACCAGCGCGCCGAAAAATCCGCAGGGTCACGCGCCCAGGGCACCGGAGCGCCGTTGGAGGGATCGCGCGGCACTGACGCCCAGCGCATGTGCAGCCAGTCATGCAGCCCCAGCTCAACCTCGGAACCGAACTGCCCGAGGGTCAATGTCGACAGATAACGCGGGTCACGGTAGCGCGACTCCCACACCTCAAAATTACTGTGAAAGGTCTCAGGCTGTTTGATATCACTCAGCCACTGGGTGTAGAACTCATCGCCCTCCGCCAGCCAGGTCGGTGGCAAGGCGCTGCCGTCGTGGTTGTCAAAGTAACGGGCGAACCCCGCGCGGTCGCGCGCAAGCTCCGGCTGGGGCATCGGGAACGCGGACCACGAGGGCAAATGCTGCATCGAGCGCGCTGTGCGCAACATGTGCCGGTGCATAAAAAAGAAATCCACCCCCGAGCCATTGCGGTCTTTGCGTGGCCCACGGGCGTCGCGTTCCTTGTCGCGCTGACCGGGCTGCCAGCCGATGCCGCGCAAGGCATTGCGCTTGGTCTCGGACAGGTCGTGCCAGGTGTCGCGTGAGGCATGCCAAAGCTGGTGAAACAAGCGGTGTTCCGGGGACACCAGCCACGCCAGCAAGGTCGGGTTTAGCCCGATACGCTCGCGGGCTTCTGGAAAAGTGCGTTTAAGCGCGACAACGTGGTTGTCCTGCTCGAGCAATGCCAGCGGGCGATCCAGACGCTGCACCCGGCCACTCAACGTGCCGCTGCCCGCGTTGCCATACATGCCCCACACTTCATCAAGGCTGAAACTCAACTCGTAATCGGGCACGCCATGAGGCGCATCGCTGCGCGTCAGGCGCCAGTGCAGGTGTTTGGCGTCGGGTTCAACCAGGTCGCCCAGAATGCGGTAGCGCGGGGTTTGCTGGCTGTGCAACACCTGCGCCGTGTCCAGATAGCCGCGTACCCCACGCCCACGCGGCGCGATGTCCAGCCACATTTCGAGGTCATCGGACGGCAAGCCGTCCAGCCCGGCATCGCGGCCGTTGAAGCGGATCGTCCACAGGCCACGCAGTTGATCAGCCAGTTGCTGCCCGGCGGTGTCCGCGAGGTCGACCGTTGCCTCGCCGGGGGTGACCGGCTCGTCCACCCGGGTCAACTCGCGATGGCCATAGAACGCTGCTGGCGCCGCTGCGCCGGTGATCGCTAAACCCGCGATAAACCCTCGTCGAGAAATCGTCATTGCCCTACCTGTCCCAGCCTGAATGCAGGCGTTATCCAAGCTAGAACGTGCGTGCACCGACGAAATTTAGGCCGTGGCCCCGTATCCGGCAGCCGGAACTCCTATGCGTGAGCGCACTCAGTGATTCATGACCTGAACTCACGAGTGCTTTGTCTCAGGACGGGTTTTTCAGACCCGCTAGGACAGGGATACTCAGCCTCATTCTTACAACCTCCAAGGAGTTATCCATGACAGTTCCAGCCTTCGGCCTCGGTACTTTTCGACTTAAAGGCCAAGTGGTCATCGACTCGGTCAAAAACGCCCTTGAATTGGGTTACCGCGCAGTGGACACCGCGCAGATTTACGAAAACGAAGCGGATGTGGGCCAAGCCATCGCCGACAGTGGTGTGGCGCGTGATTCGCTGTACATCACCAGCAAGATTTGGGTCGACAACTTCAGCCAGGACAGACTGATCCCGAGCCTGAAAGAAAGCCTGAAGAAACTGCGCATCGACCATTTGGACCTGGCCCTGATTCACTGGCCGTCCCCTCAGGGCGCCGTTCCGGTTGCCGAGTTCATGGGCGCACTGCTGGAAGCCAAAAAACAGGGGCTGACCAAAGAAATCGGCGTGTCCAACTTCACCATCGCGCTGATGAAAGAGGCGATTGACGCCGTCGGTGCCGAGCACATTGCGACCAACCAGATCGAACTGCACCCGTACTTGCAGAACCGCAAAGTGGCCGAATTCGCCAAGAGCCAGGGCATTCACATCACGTCCTACATGACCCTGGCGTATGGCGAAGTGCTGAAAGACCCGGTGATCCAACGTATCGCTCAGCAGCACAACGCCACCCCGGCGCAGGTCACGCTGGCGTGGGCCATGCAACTGGGCTATTCGGTGATCCCGTCTTCCACCCAACGCACCAACCTTGAGAGCAACCTCAAGGCGTGTGCATTGAAACTGACTGAAGACGATATGCAGCAGATTGCAGCGCTGGACCGCGGCCACCGCCTGACCAACCCAAAAAGCGTGGCCCCGGCCTGGGACTGATGTCGTCGGGGGCCTTAGGGCGGCAACTACAGAGGCTGGCCGAAGCGTTGTAACTGCATTTCCTGCAATCGGCTTAAGGTGCGGCGGAACGCAAACGCCAGGTAGCCCTGGGTGTACAACTGATCCATAGGCACCTGCGCCTCGATCCAGACCGGCACTTTGCGGTCATAGCATTCATCGATCAGCGCAATGAAACGCCGCACGCTGTCGTCAAATCTGGACAGCTGCGGCAGCTCCCGATCCCCTGCCTCAACTTTCACCGCCCCATCCTCAGTGCCGCGTGCAATCTTGCCTTCACGTTGCTCGGCACTCAGGCAGGGGACATCGCTGAGCAACAGGACCTTGAAACGATCGCACAGGTACATGAAATCCGTGGCGGCCAGCGGCTGCTCGCACAGTTCATGAAAGCTGCACCACAGCACGCTGTCACTGGCGCCCCGGATGTTGAGCGAACGGTGCCCGACCACCCTCGGCTGATGGCTGCGGGTCTGCCCCTGTGTGAGGCGCTCGAATAAAGGCCCCATGACGCTGGATGGCCCCGCGGGTGTCACCCAATAACGCTGTTCGGCGATGCCCGGATGCAGGCGATGATCCTGCGCACCGTCGACCGAAATCACGTCCATGTGCTTGAGAATCGCAGTAATTGCAGGCGCAAAGCGATCACGGTTGAAACCGTGGCCATACAACTGCTCGGGCGGCTGGTTGGAGGTGCACACCAACACCACGCCTTCATCGAACATCACCTGAAACAGACGGCCGAGGATGATCGCGTCGCCGATGTCATTGACGAACAGTTCATCAAAACACAGCACCCGCACTTCGTGAGCCAGCCCTTGCGCCAAGGCCTTGAGCGGATCAGCGGTCCCGATCAACTGAAACAGACGCTGATGCACCCACTGCATGAAGTGATGAAAATGCTGGCGTCGGGCTGGCACGTGCAGGCTCTGGTAGAACTGATCCATCAACCAGGTTTTGCCACGCCCAACCGGGCCCCACAAATACACCCCTTTGACTGATTTCACGCCCTGGTTCAGTTGCTCATGACAACGCTGCAAGGCTTGCACCGCGCGCCATTGTGCGGGGTCGTGAACAAAGCCGTGTTGTGCGACGGCCTGCTCCCAGGCACTGAGGGGGGAATCCACATTCATACGATGGCTGGCTCCAGAATCTGACGCGGCAGTATGCCAGCAAGGCCTTGATGACGCGCCCTTGAAAAGGTGATCAACGTCACCACATTGTTACCCATGCGGTAACACAGCCTTTTGCCATCAGGGCTTTTTCAGAAGATTAAACGGCGTAAACTTAGCGACATGTAATACACAACTTATGAACTGTCTTACCGGTACTTCGTACGGGCTTATTGAATAATCAACGGGCGCCGTAACTTCTTTCCGCCCGCCTGGCAAATGAAGTCAGTCAGTGTTACCCCTTGATTACTTTAGAGGCCACTTTAATGAAACAGTTAATTGCTTTATTGATGGCTGGCATGGCAACAGTTGCCATGGCCAGTGAAACAACCCACCCTTCGCAACCGGCGGTCGAACACTATTCCTACGGGTCGAAGCTGGACATTGCCAAAGTCATTCATTTGTCGACCATCCCGAAAGTGTGTGAAGTGGTACCGGCACAGATGACCTACGAAGACCATCAGGGTCAACGTCATACCGTTGAGTACCAAGTGATGGGCGACGGCTGCAGCACCCACTAAAACCGTGCGCTGTACCTCCGGTTGCCCGCACGGATGCGACCCCAGGCCCCCTCTTTGCAGGGGGCTTTTTTATTGCGGGTTAAAAACACCGTATTGTTACCGATCCGACAATACTTCTTGGCGATCTTTTGACTTTAATCACTGTTTTGATTCGGTACTCTATGTACATCCCTAGCCGAAACATTGAAACAGGGCACGGTACTTCGTGTTACGTCATTGAGTGCTAATGACGTAACAACTTCTCCCGCCGGCACGGCAATTGAAGTCAGTGACACGTGATTGTTTTAAGGTCTTGAAGAAATGAAACGTTTGATCGTACTTGCTTTGATGGGTATTTCGACACTGGCCGCTGCAGATGAAGTTCACGTTGCACAGGCCCAACCGGTGGTTGAACACTACACCTACGCCACCGATCTCGACGTTGCCAAAGTGATCAGCGTGACCCCCACTGCCGATGTGTGCGAAGTGGTCCCGGCGCAAATGATCTACGAAGACCATCAGGGTCAGCGTCACATCCTTGAGTACCGCATCATGGGTAACGGCTGTTCGAACGGCTAAGCCCGGCACACCACAACCCTTTGCAAAACAAGCCTGCGTTCAACGGAGGCTTTTTGTGCGTAAAAAGCACGCTCGGCAGGGTCCGGCCCTTAAGTACAGGGCCGGACGTTCAAGGCGATTCAGACGCCGAGGATCAGTCTTTTTTCTCGGAAAGCACTTTGCCGGTGTGATCAAACGTCGTTTCAACCTCGACTTCCACACCGTCGATTTTTTTCACGCCTTCCGCTTTCCAGATACCCGTCGCCGGGTTTTCCAGTTCGATTTTCTTAATGATGGTGTAGCCATTTTTGTTCTTGAGGACTTCAACGGCTTCTTTAGAGAACGCCCAGTTCGCATCCGGCGTTGCCGCCATCGCAGCGCCAGCGCTCAACAGAACAGCAGCAGTGATTGCAGCAGTAAGGGTTTTTTTCAACATTGTCTTAACTCCATTAATTGATGTTGCGTCTGTTACCTAGCTTGCCGCAGTAAACGTAGCAGAGAAAAAACCAGCCATGAGACTCAAATGACATGCTTTTGACATGACTCAGGTTCTCGTTCGCTCTGGCACAGGGGTAGAATGCCCAAAACCAGGAAGAGCCAATGAGCGAAACACGCCTCACCGAAGCCCAATACGATGCCATCACCGAGGCTGCTGCTCAGTGGTGCATGCGCCTGCATGAGCCCGATTGTACGGATCAGGAGCGTGAGGCGTTTACGGTGTGGCTGAACGCCGACCCCCTGCACGCGTTTGAATATCAAGCGATGCAAGACATCTGGGAAATCAGCGAACACCTGCCCAAGCCCGAGCCTGTTACCCCGCAAGTGATTGCACGGCCTCAACGCTCCCGCCAGCCAGCCTGGCGAAAGCTGGCCATCGCTGCGGCCATCACCTTGCTGGCAGTTCCGGTCGCGGCTTACAGCGGTTGGGAGTTGGGTTGGGTGCCCAATGCCTACGAGCGGGTACAGGCGCACGCCCACCTGCAGACCGTGATCCTGCCGGACGGCAGCGAAGTCGAGCTCAACCTAGGCACTGAACTCACCTACGCCAACTACAAAGACCAGCGCCGGGTCACCCTGAGCAAAGGTGAAGCTTTCTTTAAGGTGAGTCACGATGTCACGCACCCGTTTGTGGTGCAGGCGGCGGAAGGCCGTGTGCGCGTCACCGGTACCCAGTTCAACGTCTGGATGTATCAAGATCAGGTCAAAGTGACATTGCTGGAAGGCTCGGTGCTGGTGACCAGCAATAAAAAGCTGAGCGGTGACGGGCTGCGCCTGGAGCCTGGCATGCAGGCACGCTACAAGGCGGGCGACTATGCCCCGCAAATCAGCCAGACCTACGCCAACTCGCCGGATCTGGCGTGGCGCAACGGCAAGTTGGTGCTGGACAACCTGACCCTGGCCGAAGCGCTGCCCCTGATCAACCGCTACCTGAGTACGCCGCTGGAACTGGCAGACAGTGCCACCGGCGCCCTGCGCGTGGGTGGCGTGTTCAACACCACAGAAATCAACAGCCTCGTGACTTCCCTTCCCAAAGTGTTACCGGTCTACCTGACCCTGAGTCAGGATGGTAAACCGGTGCTCAACGCCCTGCCTCGGGGTTAACGGCGCTGCCGGATCTCAACCCGCTGGTAGTTCGGATCGGCGTTGATCTGCGCCTCGGTAAACGGCAAGGTTTGCCACTGTTTTTTCGAGAACGCCCGGGTCTGATCCGACGCGTGCCGGGACGCCGGGTCGCTTGAGAGCGAAAACGCCAGCATGCCTTGGGCCTGTGGGCCGTGTTCGTCAAACGTGACGGTTTGCACATAACTGGTGCCGCTGACGACCGCTTGCTTACCACCCTCGCCCGGCACGCTCTGCATGGCGTTGTAAACGCCGAGTACCGCCGGGCCACCGTGAATTGGCGTGCGCTGGCCACCCACGCTGACACCTTGAATCTCGCCCCACGTCACGTCCGTGCTCAACCCTGCTTGCGCCACCTGCGCGGCCGAGGCCGCGAGCGCCTCGTGCACCGCCTGGCGCACCGCCGGCTGCTCGATATTCAACCCGCGCGGCGTGTGCTGCGGGTCCGCCGGACTGAACGGCACCCGCCACACGTCAGGCACCTCGAACAACTGCGCCATGAGGTTCTGGAAATGCACCAGTCCGATACCGCTGTCCAGATTCGCTTGCTGATCCCACGCCTTGAGGCTCGCGCACACGGCAACCAGCGGCGCCTGCTGTTCTGCTTGGCAGACGTGAAGCAGATCGGGCATCACCTGCCCGGCCAGGTACACCCGGTTGTCCATCACCATCCCTTGCAGGTCCAAGACTCCGAGCGTTCCGGGCTGACTCAGGCGCTGCAAGGCAAAGCGCGCACGTGGCCCCAAGGGCTGACCGTCCTGACTGATCAACGGCGAATAGCCGCGCAGAGGCGCCTGCGGGTTAGCCATCCAGGCTGAGTCGTTGGAATGCTGCACGTAATCCGTGCGCCGCAATTGCGGCAATTGGCGGGCCGGGTAAATCCCGGCCTGGGCCGCATGGGGGTCGACGGTCCATGCACACGTGCTGCGACTGCCATCGAGCAGGATCATCTCCAGCCCTGCCGCAGGATCGCTGCACGCCGCCAGTTTGGCCTGATCGACATACGGCACCACCGACAAGTTCATGTAGAGCGTCTGGCCCTGGTCATCCACCGCCAGCGTGTTGACCCACGGGATGCCTTGAAGGCGATTGACCGACGCTTGCAGGGCGTCGAGGCTGTGCGCCTGATTGATCGCGTACCACTGCTGCAACACGCGATCGTTATCAAGATTGGCGTCCCGCAGGCTGAACGCCACGTGATCGTCCCAGTCCAGCTTGCCCGGCCACTGCACGACCGGCCCGAATGCCGAACTGTAAATAACCCGTGATTGTGGCTTGACGCTGCCATCGGCCTGCTTGACCTCAACGCTGACGGTTTGCTCATGCAGCGGCAACGACTGGCCATCCAGCAGGTAACGCTTGGGGTCCTGCGGATCGAGGGCCAGCCGGTACAAGGTGAAGTGTTTAGAGGTGTCGACCGTATGGGTCCAGGCCATGTGTTGGTTGAAGCCGATATTGATCAATGGCAGGCCGGGCAAGGCAGCGCCCATTACATCGAGTTTGCCGGGGATGGTCAGGTGCATTTCATAAAAGCGCATGCCGCCGACCCATGGAAAATGCGGGTTGGCCAGCAACATCACGCGGCCGGTATTTGAGCGTTCGCGGCCGATGGCCACGGCATTGCTGCCCCGGTCCAGGGCAAACCGCTGCATGCGCTCGGCAGCCAACGCGAAGGGCTGCGGGCGACTGGCCAGCCGGGCGCTGGCCTGAGGTGGCGTAGCCCCCACCAGTGCTTCGGCAAACTGCCCCACCCCGCCTTCCACCAACAGACGGCGGGTCAGCTTGACCAGATCCTGTGGCGTGAGCGGGCGCACCGAGGGGTTGTCGCACGCTGCCGGCAAATGGTTGCGCTCGCTGAGCTGGCGGTTGTAACCGGCGACGTAGCCTTCAATCAGCGCCTGGACCTGCGGGGTTTGCGCCTGCCAGAACGCGTCCACGGCGTGCGGCGTGTTCAACCATTTGAAAAACACATCGCTGGACAAGTTGTCACGCTGCTCCAGGGTCTGCCCCTCAGGGCCAAAGAATTTCGAGCGCTCGCCATTTACCGTGGTGACTTCATTGGCCAGCAAACACAGGTTGTCTTGCGCGTAGGCATACCCGATGCCGTAACCCAGGCCGCGCTCATCGGCGGCCTTGATGTGCGGCACGCCGAACGTGGTGCGCCGGATTTCGGCACTCACGTGCGTTGAGGGTGTCTGAGCCTGGGCTGAAACACTTAGCCCCAGACACAGTCCTGCAAGACACGCTTTGCTTAATGGCCTGGAAATAATCACGCGGACTCCTGCTTTGTCTTAGAAATGCCCGGCGGCGCGCGCGATCACACGCGACTGCCCGGCCGATGCCTGCCCCACGTGGGGTTTCGTCGCGACTGCAATGAAACGGGGACAGACCTAAAGACGAAGCCGGTGAAAAAAAATTAATCCGCCGCTGCAACCTCGTCTGCACGGGGGCTTTGACGCGCCTGCACTGGCGTGACGACAAAATTTCTACAACCCACTGTTCATGATTTTGGCTGCTCATTCGTCTAGTTACTAAAGAGCACTTTTTTGTTTTCCTGATCAGGCTCTGAAAAGGAGTTTTTTGCATGCACAACTCGCAACTGCGAACGGACGGTCATCAACAACGCAAGTCAGCTTTTCAACCCGACAACGGGTTGCTGGAGGCCCAGGTGCAACTGCACGGCAATGAACGTATTCGACACTTACTGAAATTTTTCGGGCTGCGCACCAGCCTGGTGCGGCTCAAGGTGATCGACGCGCTGTTGACGGCCGCCGGCAATGATCGTCGGCTGGGGGTGCGCGGTATGCACAGCCACTTGCAAGCGCTGGATATTCCGCTGTCTTTTCTGAGTGTGCGCGAGGTGCTCAAGCGCCTGTGCAGCGAGGGGGTGGTGGTGCTTAACAGTGACAAGAGCTACAGCCTGCATCCACAGGCTGAAGCGGTGCTGACGGGTCAGATCGAGGCTTAAAGCTTGGTCTTGCGGCGCATGACGCCATTGATGACCACGACCACCACGGCCACGCCGATGGCGATGTACTGGAACATCTTCTCGGTGATCATGCCGGCGTTTTGCATATACGAAAGACCAAACATGATCCCCAGCACAACCAGAGAGATCAGAATCGAGTATTTCAAGCGCTGCGAAGGAGTCATTACCTGTTCCTGAAAGTAAGGCGGAAAACACAGGCCGGAATTTAACAAATATGTCCGGCTCATGGAGATGAATTGAAACAATCCTGGTCTCATCTTACAGCCGGAGAAGCGTTTTCGCTTGAGCCGGCTTTCACCTTGAGGATTGATCCATGTTCCGTCGTACTGCACGCCCGCTTGCACTCTTGCTCATGTTGACCCTGAGCGGGTGCGTCTTTTATCCAGACCATGGAAGGCGTCACGATCATCGGCACGACTCGCGATACGATCAGCGCTATGACCAGCAGCGCTATGACCACCGTTACGACGATGGCCGGCCGGGTTATTACCGCCGCTGAACCGCATTCCGGTTAACGCCTGAAACCACTGGTGGGCCTGGCGCACAGGTCCACCAACCAGTCGACAAACACCCGCACCCGTGGCGACAGTTGCCGATGCGGCGGGTACAACGCCGTCAGCGCCATCCTCGGCGGTGGGCAATCCGTCAAGACGGCCTGCAAGCGCCCTTCGCGCACCAGCTGTGTCACGTGGTAGTGCGGCGCTTGCACCAACCCATAGCCCGCCACACACGCCGCCAAATACCCTTCTGCACTGTTGACCGATACCTGCTTGGGCAAATTGATCAACTGCACGTCCTCGCCATGCTGAAATTCGAGCCCGTAGCGCTTGCCTGACGCACTGGAGAAATACTCCACCATCTGATGCCCACTCAACTGCGCGAGGGTCAGCGGCACCCCATGGGTCAGCAGATAGGCAGGGCTTGCGCAAGTCACCTGGTCCATCTGCACCAGTGGCCGGGCCACCAGCGAGTCGTCCAGGGTCAGCCCCCCGCGAATCACGCAGTCCACCCCTTCGCGAATCAAATCCACCGGGCGGTCATTCAGGCCGATTTCCAGGTCGATTTGCGGGTAGCGCCCGGTGAATTCCGGCAATGCCGGGAACACCACCAACCGCCCGACCGCCGCGGGCATCTCGACCCGCAACGTGCCTTTGGGTTGACTGGTGCAGAACAGCCCTTCCGCTTCTTCCAGGTCAGCCAGCAGGCTGACGCAACGCTGGTAATAGGCCGCGCCATCGAGGGTCGGGCTGACCTGACGGGTGGTGCGGTGCAGCAATTGCACGCCCAGGTGGGCTTCAAGTTGTTTGATCAGCACCGTCACTGACGCACGGGGCATGTGCAGGCTGTCAGCCGCCTTGGCAAAACCACCCAGCTCGACGATGCGGGTAAACACCCGCATCGCATTGAATCGGTCCATATCCGCTCCCGTCCCGGCCTGGATTATTCGGATTATCCGAACAGTGATAGCGTTTTTACCCAGTTTATCTTGCATGTGTCGAGGTTAAGAATAGGCCACCCACTCAGGAGGACTTCACATGCACACCCGCCCACTCGGAAAAAACGGCCCGCAAGTCAGCGCCATTGGCCTTGGCTGCATGGGCATGACTGACTTTTACACCACCGGCAGCGATACCCGCGAAGCCGTGGCCACCTTGCACCGCGCGCTGGAGTTGGGGGTCAATTTTCTCGACACCGCCGACATGTACGGCCCACACACCAACGAAACCCTGATCGGCCAAGCCCTTCGTGGCAAACGTGACCAAGTGTTTCTGGCCAGCAAGTTCGGCATCGTGCGCGACCCGGCCAACCCCAAGGGGCGGGCAGTGAACGGCCGCCCGGAGTACGTTCGTCAGTCCATCGACGGCAGCCTGAAACGCTTGGGCGTCGACACCCTCGACCTGTATTACCAACACCGCATGGACCCCGAGGTGCCGATTGAAGAGACCGTCGGCGCCATGGCCGAACTGGTCAAGGCGGGCAAAGTCCGCTACCTGGGCCTCAGCGAAGCGTCGGTGGCCACGCTCGAACGTGCGCATCACGTGCACCCCATCAGCGCCCTGCAAAGTGAATACTCGCTGTGGAGTCGCGATCAGGAAGACAACGGCTGCCTTGCGGCTTGCCAGCGTCTGGGCATTGCCTTTGTGCCCTACAGCCCCTTGGGGCGCGGTTTTCTGACCGGCGCACTGAAAAGCCCCGAGGACTTCGCGGCGGACGACTATCGCCGCTCCAATCCGCGGTTTCAGGCCGATAACTTTGCGAAAAACCTGCAACTGGTGGATCAGGTTAAGCAACTCGCGGCCGACAAAGGCGTCACGGCCGGGCAACTGGCACTGGCCTGGGTAGTGGCGCAAGGGGATCACCTGATCCCGATTCCGGGGACCAAGCAACGTCATTACCTGGAAGAAAACATCGCGGCGCTAGACATCAGTTTGAGCGCCAACGAGTTGGACGCCCTGCAAACCATCTTCCCTCCAGACGCCGTGGCCGGTTTGCGCTATGCCGAAGAAAACATGAAGCAGCTTAATCGGTGATTGCAGATCACCGCCTCACGCTGCCGGGCAGCGTGAGGCGGCGAAGGCTGACAGGGCGCTAAAAGTCGCGCTTGTAGAAGATGTCCAGCGAGCTGGCAAAGCCGCTGGCCACTTCCACGTACACCCGTTTGCTCAACTTGTACCGCAAGGCAATGGTGCTCGCCGGCTCAAACACACCGACGCCATACCGCACACTCAAACGCTCATTGATCTTGCCGCTGGCAACCACCGACGTGCTGTCACCGCTGCCTTCGGTGTCGAGTTCGAAGTCCTTGATGCCCAAGTGATTGGCCAGCCCCGAAGTAATCCCCGAGCTGCCCATCAAGCCAAGGCCCAGCGCAGCCTCCGCCAGCATGTTGTTGTCTTCGCCGGTGCCCGACAGCGGACGCCCCAGAATCAGGTAGGAAAGCGCCTGCTCCTGGCTCATGGCGGGTTCAGAGAAGATCTGCGTGGTCGGCTGTTCTGCGCTGCCGGTCAGGCGAATGCCCGCAATCACGTCATCCGTCTGGCGAATCGCCTCGATGTCGAGATACGGCTGCGCAATCGGCCCGGCGAACAGCAAGCGCGCCCGGCGTATGGTCAGGCGCTGGCCATAGGCACGGTAGCGGCCGTTGTTGAGGCGCAACTCGCCGCGGGTGTCCAGGTTGTTGCCGATGTGCACCTGGCCCACCAGATCGGCGTTCAAACCGAACCCCGAGAACGCCAGCAGCTCTTGCCCGACGATGACGTCGATGTCCATGTCGACCACCATCGGGGCGTCTGCATCGGAGGTTTGCTGGCCAACGATCACCGTGTCATCAGACACCTTGACCGTCGACGGCGGCAGTTCGCGCACGGTGATTTCGCCCTTGGGCACGTTCACTTTGCCCGCGATCAGCAAGGTGTTATCGGGGTTGAGCGAAATTCTCAGGTCCGGGGCCACATCCAGTTTGGCGTAGGGCTCAACCGTCACGGGCAGGTGACTGCCCTTGACTAGCACGTTGACGGCCATGGTGTTGCCCCACGCCACATTCCCGCTGATACTGCCCAGCCCCAACTGGCCGCTGGTCCAGCCGCCGTTGAGCAAAGCCGTTTCGCCCACAATGTTGGCGGTCAGTTGCAGGTTCTCGATAGTGGTCGGCAGTTGCGGCCCGGAAATCTGCCCGCCGGTCAGTGCCACTGTGCCGTTGATGCGCGGCGCCAGTAACCCGCCCGTGAACGTGCCCGTGCCATTCAATTGGCCGGCGAGTGTTTCGACCATGGGCACAAACGGACGAATCACCGACACATCCAGCCCGCTCAAGCGGAAATCGCCAGTCACCGGCTTGCTCTTGGGCAGAGGATTGATGCGCGCATTGAGCATCAGTTGCCCGAGTTTGCCGCCGTTGAAATCAAAGCGGGTGTCGACCCGGCTCGGCGTCAGTTGACTGGTCAAGCGCAACGTCTGGTACGGGAAGTCCAGCCACTGGCCTTTGTCCTTGATGCGCAACGTGCCGCCGCTGGCGTCCACCACCACTTGCCCTTTAGGCCCGCTGGCTGGCAAGTCGAGGGATAAGTCGGCATTGAGCTGACCTTGCCACCGGAAGTCGTCGGGCAGCCACTTGGCCAGGCTGTCGAGCGGGAACTGCTTGAGATGGAAACGCAGTTTGGGGTCCGGCATCAGGCGTTGTTCTTCGCTGCACAGACTGGCAGGCCCCGACATCCAGCACTGAGCCCCCAGGTTGATCCGGCCATCGGCCAGGCGCTCCAGACGCGCCGGTTTTTGCAAGGCCCAGTCCTGACCACCAGCCTTGACGTCCCCGCTGAGCAAACGCCCGCGCCACTGGTCTTTGTCCAGGCCGCCATCGAGTGCCAGGGCGAGTTGCAGCATCGGCCCTTGCAGCGCAAGTTTCAGTTGCTGTCGCTTCAGATCCCCACTGCCGTTGACGGTCAGCACACCCAACTGCGTATCGCCACTCGTGATCCCGCTGCCCTTGAGGTCAATCCGCCCGTGCTGATTACGATCGAGCGCGGCATCGAGGCGCAGGTTTTGCAGGTGGTTGTCGGCGAAAGCCAGTTGCTGGCCATTGAGTACCAACTTGCCTTGCGGCGCCTTGAGGGTGCCGCCGACATCGACCCGGCCCTTGAGCTGACCGCGCAGATCCGGCCACAGCTGGCCCAGACGCGGCAGGTTGAGGTCCAGTTGCGCCTTGAGTTGCTGCTGCACACGGGCCGTGCCATTGATGCGATTGTCCCCCAGGCGAATGTCCAGCGCGCTGAGGTTCCAGTCCTCGCCCGCCCCTTGGGCCTTGGCCTGCAACACGGCGGGCAAGCCGCGCAAACGGCCTTTGAGGTCGAGGTTAGCGTTCAGCTCCAGACGTTCATCCTTGAATGAACCTGTGCTGCGCAGCGGCCCCCCGAGATTGCCCGGCAACTCGGCCACCCAATACGCCGGGTCGATTGCGCTGAGGTCCAGTGCGGTATCCCAGGCCACGCCGTCGGCAAACTGCACCTTGACGTGGCCTTGGGCCTTGCCCTGCCCCGCCACCAGTTCCAGTTGCGGCAGGTAGAGGTTGCTCAGATCACCGCTGAACGGGCTGGCCAGGCTAAACGCCCCGGCCGGGCCATCCAGGTTGGCCTTGAAGTTGCCCAGGTAGTTGCCATCGGTGTAAGACACTTCGCCGTTGAAAGTGCGCAGGTCTACCTCCGGCTTGTCGATAACCGGGTACAAGCGGTGCCAGGGAAACGCCAGCCAGTCGATCTTCGCGTCGGCCTTCACGCCTTCCTGCCAGTCCACTCGCCCGGACAGGTTCAGGTGCTGCTCGGGGCTGACGGTCAAATTCAGTGCCGACACCTGCGCGCCCGTGGCGTCTACCCGCCCCTTGAGCAGCACACGGACGGGGGCTTTTTCGGCGGGCAGGCTGGCGCTACCGTCCAGCACATAGCCGTCCTTGAGGTCGCCCTTGGCCGTCAGCACAAGCTGATTGACTTGCAGGGTGTCCGGCAGCTCGGGGCTGGCCTTGAACGCGTCAGCGGTGATACTGACCTGTGCTGGCAAGTGCTCGGCCAGCGGCTGCAATTGGCCTTTTAGCTGTGCGTTGAGGTAGCCGGTACTGTCAGCGATCAGATTCAGGGAAGTGCGTAAATGGCCGTCGACCTTGAGCGCCAGCGCCCAGGGTGTTTGATCAGGCGAGGGCAGCCGGATAGTGCCTTGCAGGGTCAACGGCCAGTCACCATTGGGCTGCAACAGACCGGACAACTCGACGTTCACGTCCTCGCGATCCACGTGCACCGAATCGATCTGCAACCCTTTGGAGGTCCATTGAGCCGCCATCTGCATGCCCTTGAGCTGCTCGATACCGTTAAACAGCACATTGCCGACTTTGATCACACCCACTTCGATGGCCACCGGCAACGTCAATTCAGGCAGGCTGACCGGCCCGCTGCTGCTGTCTTCACTGGGCGGGAATTGCAGGCTGACACGCTCGGCCTGCAACTGATCGATGCACAGGGTCATGCGTGTCAGGCAGGACGGCGACCAGGCAAAAATCGGTTTATCCACTTCCACACGGCTGGTGCCCTGCTCCCACAGCAGATGGTCAGCGCTCCATTGGCCGCCCAGGCGCCCGGCAAAATTGTCGATCTGCAAACCCGGCACCTGGCCCAACACCCAGCGACTGCCCGCTTGCGTACCCAGCACGATCCCCAGCGCCAATGCCATCAAGACCACCAAGGCCAGCAACACCAGACCCGCTATTTTCAACCCACGAATCACAGTTCTGGCCCCATGGAAAAGTGCAAACGAACGCCGCCGTCATCATCCAGCGCGTGGGCCAGGTCGAGGCGGATCGGACCGACTGGCGAGACCCAGCGGATCCCCACCCCGACCCCGGTTTTCAGGCTTGGAAAATCAAGGTTGTTGAAGGCGTTGCCTTTGTCGACAAAGGTTGCCCAGCGCCACTTATCCGCGAACTGGTATTGATACTCGACGCTACCCGCGACCATGTAGCGGCCGCCGATCCGGTCACCCTCGGAGTTTTTCGGTGACAGGCTCTGGTAGTCATAGCCGCGCACGCTTTGATCACCACCGGCGAAGAAACGCAGCGACGGTGGCACTGATTTGTAGCCGTTGGTGGCGCTGCCGCCGAACTGTATGCGGCCGAGGAAACGGTGTTTTTCCCACAGGGTTGTCAACGCCTTGAATTGCGCGTTGCCGTGCAACAGGTTGGTGTCCGACATCAGCCCTTCCTTGGCCACCTGCGCATCCAGCGACACGCTGTAACCATGGGACGGGTCGATGCGGTTGTCGCTGCGCAACACGGCATAGCTGACGCCCGGCATCAACAGGGTGCTGAGCCCCGAGTCATCGCCCAACCGGTACTCTTCGTGCTGCCAGCGCAACGAGACAATCCGTGTCCAGCCGTTATCCAGCTTGCTGTGCCACTCCGGGCCGACGGTCAGCAATTTGCTCAAGGTGTCGGTGTTGGCGATTTCTTCGTACTGATACCCGGCCGCAAAACGCAGTTTGTCGGTCAGCGGCGGGTCGAGCGGAATGTCGTACCAGGCGCCAACGTTTTGCTTGGGTTGTGAAATTTCAGACTCAAAACCGTAACTGTCCCCACGGGCATTGTCCCAGTGACGCATCCAGCTGGCCTTGCCTCGCGGCCCGGTATCGGTCGAGTAGCCCAGGCCCAATGTCATGGTGCGGGGTTTGCGCGTATGCAGGTCGACGTCCACCGGGATGATCTGCCCGACAGCCGTACTGGGCGCGGCATCGACCCGCACCACTTCAAAATAGCCGCTCGATTGCAGGTTCTGGTTCAGTTCGTTGACCAGTTCCGAATCGTAGGGCGTGTCCGGCTTGAACGGCACCATGCGCTGCAACAGGACATCATCGAACGGCGTGTCACCCGTAAAGCTGACCTTGCCCAGCACGTAACGCGGCCCGCTTTCGTAGACAAGATTGATGTCTGCGTAGCCACCCTTGGGGTCGACCAGCAGCTCGTGGCGGGTGAATTTACCGTCAAAGAAACCGTAGCGCAGCGCCCGGTTCTGGATCATTTGCTTGGCGCTTTCGTAATTGCCCTGGTTAAGCACGGCCCCCGGCTTGAGGTCGTCAGCGGGCGGAATTTGAAACGCCTTGAGCGAAGCCGCCGGGCCTTCGACACGCACGTTGACGTTGCGCAGATGCACCGGCTCGCCGGGATCGATGTTCAACACCAGACGCGGCGGCGTGCCAGGCTGGACTTCACTTTCAATGATGGGGTTGTAGTACCCCAAGGCTTGCGACGCTTTGAGGGCCTGCTCGTGCGCACCGCGTTTGAAGCGCAGCAAAGCCGCCTCGTCGCGGTCGCCGAGGCTGCCTATATAGCCTTCCACATTGGCCTTGAGGGCGTTATTGGCGGGCTTGACCCTGACCACCAGCTCGCTTTGCGCACAGACTGCAAAGCTGCTGAGCAGCAGGACCACACCGCTGGTAAATCTTCCTGGAAACGTCATAGGCGCGGATGCTAACACGGGCAAGGAGCGTCATAGAGCACCCCTGGGAGAAGAAGTTCGTCCTCAACCCGTTGCTGTATGTAACACCTGCGGATTGGCGTGAAAGAAAACGTGCTCACGCACCGGCCCGATGGCGACTTCGCCAATTTCGACGTAACCCTGCTTCTTATAAAACTCCAGGTAACGCGGGTTGCCCGTATCCAGCACCACCCCTTCGGAGTGTTCGTCTTCAGCGCACCAGTTGTGCACGGCTTCGAGCAACTGCTCGCCATAATGCTGGCCCTGAAATTCAGGGTGAATGCCCAGCAGCGGCAGCATGTGCACGGCATCGCCCGGCACGCAGGCCAGCACCGCCTGATGGTACTCAAGGTAACGGCGGGTACAACGCAACCCGGTACTGAGCACCATGCGCAACTGCCAGGCCCAGCTTTCAGTGATGTCCAGACGCCGCATCGGCGGCGCGATCAGGGCCACCCCCACCAGCCGGTCATTGACCAGCAACCCCAGCCCCGGACGGTCCTGCAAAAAATGCTGTTTGACCAGTTCCCGCACCGTCGCCCTGACCCGCTGCTCGTAACCTCGGCGGTCAGCATCGAACAGAAAGCGGAACGTCGGTTCATGCCGATAAGCCTGATACAGCAACGACCGCGCCTCGCGTGAGTACCCCCCATCGAGCAACTGGATCTGGGCGGTGGCATTCGACGTTTGCGTCATGACGTTCAATCTCCGTGGCGGCGCTTGGATGGCGGCGCTTCTAGTGAGTACGAGCCCCCGAGTACCACAACAGTTCCATTGTGGCGCATGCAACCTACGTTAGCAGTGCATTTGCCCTACCGCACGCTGGCCGCTGAGGCGTCAGTCCGCTAGCATCGCTGTTTTTGCTCAGGACTGCCCGCCCATGAAAATTGTGTCATTCAACATCAACGGCCTGCGCGCTCGGCCTCATCAGCTGGCAGCGCTGATCGAAAAACATCAGCCGGACGTGATCGGCCTGCAAGAAACCAAAGTCAGTGACGAACAGTTCCCTTTCGCTGACATTGAAGCGCTGGGGTATCACGTGCAGTTCCATGGCCAGAAAGGCCATTACGGCGTCGCGCTGCTGTCCCGTCAGGCGCCGCTAAGCATTAATAAAGGCTTTGCCACCGATGAAGAGGACGCCCAGCGCCGCTTCATCTGGGGCGAATTCGCTGATGAAAACGGTCAGCCGGTGACCATCATGAACGGGTATTTCCCACAAGGTGAAAGCCGCGATCACCCCACCAAGTTCCCTGCCAAGCAACGTTTCTATAGCGATTTGCAGCAGTTGCTTGAAAGCCAGTTCAGCAACGAACAGCCTTTGGTGGTCATGGGCGACATCAATATCTCGCCCCAGGATTGCGACATCGGTATCGGCGAGGTCAACGCCAAGCGCTGGCTGAAAACCGGCAAATGCAGCTTCTTGCCCGAAGAGCGCGAGTGGATGGAGCGCCTCAAGGGTTGGGGCCTGGTGGACAGCTTCCGCTACCTGCACCCGGACGTCACCGACCGCTTCAGCTGGTTCGACTACCGCAGCCGCGGCTTTGAAGACGAACCCAAGCGCGGCCTGCGCATCGACGTGATTCTGACCTCCCAAGGGTTGGTGCCGCGCATCAAGGACGCAGGCGTCGACTACGACCTGCGCGCCATGGAAAAGCCATCAGACCACGCGCCGATCTGGCTGGAACTGAGCTGACAGCGCGCCTGTGCACCGCTGCCGGGCCACGCCATCGCGCGGAGCACGTCAGCGGCATGGCGCACGATCCGGCTGTCATCGGCCTGCAACGTTTCTGACTTAAATTGCTGGCACTTTTATGGCCCCAGGAAGGTGCCGGATCATGCTGCGTTTAACGTCTTTCATCCTGCTGTGGGCCATGACGGCGTTGGCCTGGGCCGCGCCGGTGGCCGACCTGAGGATTCAGGGTTCCAACACCATTGGCGCCAACCTTGGCCCGGCGCTGGTTGCCGCCATGCTTGCCGGGCAAGGCTTGCGCGACATCCACAGCGTGGCCGCGCCGCCTCCCAACGAACAGACCATCATCGGCACTGACGCCCACGGACGACAGGTGCGGGTGGACGTCGCGGCCCACGGCTCAGGCACCGGATTCGCCGCCCTGAATGCCGGTCAGGCCGATGTGGTGGCGTCTTCACGCCCGATCAAGGACCGCGAGCTGGTGGAGCTCGAACGCCTCGGCGACCTCAAAAGCCCGGACGCCGAACAGGTGATTGCCATTGACGGGCTGGCGATCATCCTCCACCCGCGCAACCCGCTCACAACGTTGAACACCGAGCAACTGGCACAGGTCTTCAGCGGCCAGATCCAGACGTGGGAAGCATTAGGCGGCATCGGTGGGGCGATTCATCTTTATGCCCGGGATGATCAGTCCGGCACCTGGGAAACCTTCAAGGAGTTGGTGCTTAATCGCAGCCCGCGGGGGTTGAGCCCGGACGCCAAGCGTTTCGAGTCCAGCGAGCAATTGTCCGATGCGGTCAGCCGGGACCCGCAAGCCATCGGGTTTATCGGCCTGCCCTATGTACGTCAGGCCAAGGCCGTGGCCATCGTTGACGGTGCCTCCCAACCGATGCTGCCGCTGGAGAGCCTGATCGCCAGCGAAGATTACCCGTTGTCGCGGCGCCTGTTCTTTTACCTGCCGCCCAACGCGAATAATCCTTGGGCCAAAGCCCTGATTACCTTCACCCAAAGCACCCAAGGCCAGGCCATCGTCGCGCGCAACGGCTTTGTGGCCCAAAGCATCGTGGCAGGCCACGTGACGCCCGGGCCGCACATGCCGGCCGATTACCGGACGCTCACGCAACAGGCGCAGCGCTTGTCGGTGAATTTTCGTTTTGAAGAAGGCAGCGCCTCGCTGGACAACAAGGCCCGGCAAGATGTGTTGCGTGTCGTGGACTATTTACGGGCCCACGACAAACTCGGCAAACAGGCGACGCTGGTGGGCTTTGGCGATGTGAAGGACGACCCCGAGCGAGCGCAACTGTTATCAAAATTGCGGGCAATGGCCGTGCGCCGGGAATTGGCGAAAAGCGGTGTCATCCTGCGCGAAATACGCGGTTACGGCGCGCAAATGCCGGTGGCGGCCAACACCGAAGACGAAGGCCGCGTGAAGAATCGCCGGGTTGAGGTGTGGGTGTATTGAGACCGCTACCCGTTGCAGACGCGCAAAGCCGCTTCCCACGGCAACGGGTACACGCTCCGATTCAGCTCGACGGCTTGGCGTACTTGTCCAGTTCACACTTGCCCACAGCGGCGCGGTGCACCTCATCCGGCCCGTCGGCCAGGCGCAAGGTGCGCTGCATGGCGTACATGTAGGCCAGCGGAAAATCCCCCGAAACCCCCGCTCCGCCATGCATCTGGATGGCCCGGTCGATGACCCGCAGGGCCACATTCGGCGCGATCACCTTGATCTGCGCGATCTCGCTTTTCGCCACCTTGTTGCCCACGGTGTCCATCATGTACGCCGCTTTGAGGGTCAGCAGGCGGGCCATGTCGATCTCCATTCGCGACTCGGCAATCGTGTCGAGATTGCCGCCCAGGCGTGCCAGCGGTTTGCCGAAAGCCGTGCGCTCCAACGAGCGCTTGCACATCAATTCCAGCGCCCGCTCGGCCATGCCGATGGACCGCATGCAGTGGTGAATCCGCCCCGGCCCCAGTCGACCCTGAGCGATTTCAAAGCCCCGGCCTTCACCCAGCAACACGTTGTCATAGGGCACGCGGACGTTGTCGAACAGCACTTCAGCGTGGCCGTGGGGCGCATCGTCGTAACCAAACACCGGCAACGGCCGCACGATGTGAACCCCGGGCGTATCCACGGGCACCAGGATCATCGAATGCTGCTGATGGCGCGGGTTCTGCGGGTTGCTCAGCCCCATGAAGATCATGATTTGGCAGCGCGGATCACACGCGCCCGAAGTCCACCACTTGCGTCCGTTGATCACCCACTCATCGCCCTGGCGTTCTGCGCGGGCCTGCATGTTGGTGGCATCCGACGAGGCCACGTCCGGCTCGGTCATGGCGAACGCCGAACGGATGTCCCCGCGCAGCAAAGGGGCCAGCCATTGTGCTTTTTGGGCCTCGCTGGCGTACCGCACCAGCACCTCCATGTTGCCGGTGTCTGGCGCCGAACAGTTGAACGGCTCAGGCCCGAGCATCGAGCGCCCCATGATTTCGGCCAGCGGCGCGTATTCAAGGTTGGTCAGGCCCGCCCCCAGTTCAGACTCGGGCAAAAACAGATTCCACAACCCTTCGGCTTTGGCCTTGAGTTTGAGGGTTTCCATAATGGCCGTGGGTTGCCAGCGATCGCCTTGCGCCACCTGTTGATCAAAAATCGCTTCGGCCGGGTACACATGGGCGTCCATAAAAGCCGTGACCCGCTCGCGCAGCGCCTGAACGTTGGGGGAATAAGCGAAATCCATGGGTGGCTACCTTCTACCGGGAATGTGGGAACGTGTGACCGATGCTAGTTGAGCGCCCCATCATTTACCTTGTCTATTTACCGCGTGTATCACCATTCATAAGCAATATATGATTCACCACCAACCTCCCCTTCGATAACACGAGTGGCGTGCCATGAACCTGAACAAGGTCGATCTCAATTTGTTTGTGGTGTTCGATGCGATCTACACCGAAGCCAACCTGACCCGCGCCGGGCAAATCATCGGCATCACTCAGCCTGCGGTGTCCAATGCGCTGGCCCGGCTGCGCGAAAGTTTCAACGACCCGCTGTTTGTGCGCACCGCCCAAGGCATGGTGCCGACGCCCATGGCGCAAAACATCATCAACCCGGTGCGCAGTGCCCTGGCTTTGTTGCGGGTCTCGGTACAAGAGAGCCGCACCTTCAACCCCTTGCAGGCCAACAAGACCTTTCGCATCAGCATGACCGACCTGACAGAAGCCGTGGTCTTGCCCCCGCTGTTTCAGCGTCTACGCAAGCAGGCTCCTTCTGTGGTGGTGGAAAGCTTGTTGTCCCATCGACGTGAGACCACCAGCGATCTGGCTGCGGGACGTCTGGACTTCGCCATAGATGCGCCACTGAACACCGACCCGCAAGTTCGCCACGTCAAGCTGATGGAAGACCGCTACGTGTGCGCGATGCGCCCCGCCCATCCGCTGGCGGGTCAGCCGTCGATTTCGCTCGATGAGTATTTGGGGCTGACGCACATCCACATTTCGACGCGGCGTAACGGGCTGGGCCAGGTCGACCTGGCCCTGGGCAAAATGGGTTTGCAACGCAAAATCACCCTGCGTTCGCAGCATTACCTGATGGCCTCCAACGTGTTGCAACACACCGACATGGTGATGACCGTGCCCGAGCGGTTTGCCCGGCGTCATGCGCTGCACTTTGTGGCGCTGCCGCTCAACGAGCTGCCCAACGTGGAAACCCATCTGTATTGGCACGAAAGCACCGAGCAAGACCCGGCCAACCGCTGGATGCGCGAACTGTTGATCGAACTGTGCGAACAACAAGTGGCCCATGAAACCAGGCAGCGGTCGCAGCCCCTGCTTGACGTAAACGTCAACCAGCCATTAGCTTAACCCCACGAACCTTCCAGAGCCCGCCCATGAGCAGCCAGACGTACAGTATTTCCGACCTTGCCCGCGAGCTGGACATCACCACCCGTGCGATCCGTTTTTATGAAGAACAAGGGTTGCTGGCCCCTGAACGCCGAGGCCAGGAGCGGGTGTATTCAGGCCGGGACAAGGTCAGCCTGAAGCTGATCCTGCGTGGCAAGCGCATCGGCTTTTCTCTGGCCGAGTGCCGCGAGCTGATCGAGTTGTACGACCCCACCAGCGGCAATCAGAAGCAACTGACCAGCATGCTGGCCAAAATCGCAGAACGCCGTCAGCAACTGGAGCAACAACTGCTCGACATTCAGCAGATGCAACTGGAGCTGGACACCGCCGAAGAGCGTTGCACCCAAGCGCTGGAACACACCATCAAAAACCAGACGGCCTGAACCCACCCTCCCGTGGCCGCTCACACAGGCAGGCCCCACACTCAAACCGGTGACCCCATGACATTACCCACCCACGTGCGCCTGATCGAAGTCGGCCCCCGCGACGGCCTGCAAAACGAAGCCCGGCCGATCAGCGTGGCTGACAAGGTGCAACTGGTTGACGCCTTGACCGATGCCGGACTCGGGTACATCGAAGCGGGCAGTTTCGTTTCACCCAAATGGGTGCCGCAAATGGCGGGTTCGGCCGAGGTTTTCGCCCGCATCCAGCGTAAACCGGGCGTGGTGTACGGTGCGCTGGCGCCCAATCTGCGCGGGTTTGAAGACGCGGTGGCCGCCGGTGTCAAGGAAGTCGCGGTGTTTGCAGCCGCGTCTGAAGCCTTCTCGCAACGCAATATCAACTGTTCGATCAGCGAAAGCCTGGCGCGGTTCGTGCCGCTGATTGAAGCCGCCCGGCAGCACGGCATTACCGTGCGCGGTTATGTGTCCTGCGTGCTTGGTTGCCCATATGAAGGCGATGTAGCGCCGCAGCAGGTGGCGGCCGTGGCCAGCGAGCTGTATGCCATGGGCTGTTATGAAGTGTCGCTGGGCGACACCATCGGCACCGGCACTCCCAGCGCCACCCGCACGCTGATTGAAGCTGTGAGTGCGGCCGTGCCCAGAGAGAAACTGGCCGGGCATTTCCATGACACCTACGGTCAGGCGCTGGTGAATATTTACGCCAGCTTGCAAGAAGGCCTCGCCGTGTTCGACAGCTCCATTGCGGGGCTGGGTGGCTGCCCTTATGCCAAGGGCGCCAGCGGCAATGTCGCCACCGAAGATGTGCTGTACATGCTCAATGGCATGGGCATCGAAACCGGTGTCGACATGGACAAATTGTTGCTCGCCGGTGAACACATCAGTCGGGTATTGGGCCGGGTCACCGGTTCGCGTGTTGCCCGCGCCCGACAGGGCTGAAAAGTGTGCCGCAGTGTTACCGCACGGTAACCCACACGAGTAACAAGGAAACAAACCGGCCCGTTGCAAGGCCGGTTTTTTAAGACCTAAAAAAACAAACCATTGATTTATAAGGGTTTTTAAAAGTTGGCACGGGTTCTGCTATCTCTATGGCATAACAAGAATAAAAACTGCAGCAACATAATAAAAACAATACGAAACGACTCTGACATAACAAAAACAACACGGCAGAGACGCAGCTAACAGATTTTTTTGGAGAAGGTTTACTTTTCCGGGGAGCCAAAAGCCACCTCGCAACCGGGCAGAGAACAATAAAACTACCTTCAGGTAGCACCCGTTCAGGTTGGATCGCAGGTTTCAAACCCTGTGATGAAAGTGGATCAGCGCTCAAAAAAATACGTTTGCTCTTGATCCCGTATGGGGATCGCCAAAAACAGCAGTAAAGGGCCACGGTCACAAAAACAACAACAGACCGCCCCTCAATAATAAAAAGAGCAGGCAACAACACATTAAAGGGGAGCTCAGGCTCCCCTTTGTGTTGCTCAGGATTTGCCCCGCCCTGCCTGACCAAGCTCCTGAATGCTGACTTCGCGCATTTTGAATTTCTGGATTTTGCCGGTCACGGTCATCGGGAACGTGTCGACGAACTTGAAATAGCGCGGGGTTTTGAAGTGCGCAATGCGGGCCTTGCACCAAGTCTGCAACTCCAGCTCGTTGGCAGTGTGGCCGGGGTGAAACTTGATCCAGGCGACAATTTCCTCACCGTACTTCTCGTCCGGAATGCCCACGATCTGCACGTCCGCCACGGCCGGGTGGGTGAAGAAAAACTCTTCCAGCTCACGCGGGTAAATGTTTTCGCCGCCACGAATAATCATGTCTTTGTTGCGCCCCACGATGCGCACATACCCCTGCTCGTCCATTTGCGCCAGATCGCCGGTGTGCATCCAGCCTTCGCTGTCGATAGCCTCCAGCGTGGCGTGCGGGTTATTCCAGTAGCCCAGCATCACGCTGTAGCCGCGCGTGCACAGCTCACCGATCTCACCTCGCGCTACGATCTGCCCTTCAGCGTCGATCAGCTTGTTCTCCAGGTGCGGCTGAGTGCGCCCGACCGTGGTCACACGTAATTCCAGCTCGTCCGCAGGGCCCGTCTGAATGGACACGGGGCTGGTTTCGGTCATGCCATAAGCAATTTGTACCTCGCTCATGTGCATCTCGCTGATGACACGGCGCATCACTTCAATCGGGCACGTGGCGCCCGCCATAATCCCGGTGCGCAAGCTCGACAGGTCAAACCCGGCCCGCTGCGGGTGATCGAGCATGGCAATAAACATGGTGGGCACCCCGTAGAGCCCGGTGGCGCGTTCTTGTGCGATGGCTTGCAGGGTCAGGCCGGGGTCGAAAGCTTCACAGGGGTAAATCATCGTGGTGCCGTGGGTGACGCACCCCAGGTTGCCCATGACCATGCCAAAGCAGTGGTACAACGGCACCGGAATCACCAGACGATCATTGGCCGTCAGCCCCAGGCTTTCGCCCACCATGAACCCGTTGTTGAGGATGTTGCGATGGCTCAGGGTCGCGCCCTTGGGAAAGCCTGTGGTGCCTGAGGTGTACTGGATATTCACCGGGTGCTCGGGCATCACGGCCGCCTTGCGCGCCTGCAATTGCTCAACCTCGACCCCTGCCCCCAGCGTGGCCAGTTGCGCCCAGGGCAAAAAGCCGGGCGCCGGCGCCGCCGCGAGGCTGATCACACCACGCAAATCCGGCAGGTGCGCACTGCACAGGTGGCCAGGCGAGTGGGCACTCAATTGCGGGACCAATTGCTCAACCATCGCGTGGTAGTCCGATGTTTTGAACGCCCCGGCGCAAACCAGCCACTGACAAGCCGACTGCTTGAGCACGTAGTCCAGTTCAGAAAGCCGGTACGCCGGGTTGATGTTGACCAGAATCACGCCAATCTGGGCACTGGCAAATTGGCAGATCAACCATTCAAGGCAATTGGGCGCCCAGATGCCCAGCCGGTCGCCGGCTTGCAGCCCCAGCGCCATGAAGCCACGGGCATGCAGGTCGACAGCACGGCTCAATTGCGACCAGCTCAGGCGCTGGTGTTGATGGCGCACAATCAGCGCCTCGTTCTCGGGGTAACGCGCGGCCGTACGCTCAAACGCCTGGCCGATGGTCAATGTCAGCAGGGCCTTGTCCTGCGCACCCTGGCTGTAACTGGGGGCTGATTGCGACGTCATGACAACTCCTCTTGTGATTATTGTTGGGAGTATGGGAAAGCGCTCACAAGCGCCCTCTCAATCAGAAGAATAGCAATCACTCTGGCTTAAGTTGACGTTAACGTAAAGGTCATTGACAGGCCCAGGTGCCAAGTTTACGTTTACGTAAAGCTTCCCCCTGGCGACGCAGTAACCGCCTCATACAAGAACAATGAACAAGGTGCCCCATGAGCTACCCGACTTTGAACTTCGCCCTGGGCGAAACCATCGACATGCTGCGCGAACAGGTCCAGTCATTCGTCGCCGCTGAACTGGCGCCCCGTGCAGCGCAAATCGACAAGGACAACCTGTTCCCGGCAGACATGTGGCGCAAGTTTGGCGACATGGGCTTGCTGGGCATCACCGTTCCGGAAGCCTACGGCGGCACCGGTCTCAGCTACCTGGCCCATGTGGTGGCCATGGAAGAAATCAGCCGTGGTTCGGCGTCGGTTGCGCTGTCCTACGGTGCGCATTCGAACCTGTGCGTGAACCAGATCAACCGCAACGGCAGCGATGCTCAAAAACGTCACTACCTGCCCAAACTGATCAGCGGCGAACACATCGGCGCGCTCGCCATGAGCGAACCCAACGCCGGCTCTGACGTGGTGTCCATGAAATTGCGCGCTGACAAGCGCGGCGACCATTTCGTGCTCAACGGCAGCAAAACCTGGATCACCAACGGCCCCGACGCCGACACTTATGTGATCTACGCCAAGACCGACATCGAAAAAAAGGCCCATGGCATCAGCGCCTTTATTGTCGAGCGCGACTGGAAAGGCTTCAGCCGCAGCAAGCATTTCGACAAGCTGGGCATGCGCGGCTCCAACACCGGCGAGCTGTTTTTCGACAACGTTGAAGTGCCTGAAGAAAACCTGCTGGGCCCCCTCAACGCCGGGGTCAAGGTGCTGATGAGCGGCCTCGATTACGAGCGCGTCGTACTGTCGGGCGGTCCGACCGGAATCATGCAAGCCTGCATGGACCTGGTGGTGCCCTACATCCATGACCGCAAACAGTTCGGCCAAAGCATCGGCGAGTTTCAGCTGATTCAGGGCAAAGTGGCCGATATGTACACCCAGCTCAATGCCAGCCGTGCCTACCTGTATGCGGTCGCGGCCGCCTGTGAACGGGGCGAAACCACCCGCAAGGACGCCGCCGGGGTGATCCTCTACAGCGCCGAACGCGCCACGCAAATGGCCCTCGACGCCATCCAGATCCTCGGCGGTAATGGCTACATCAATGAATTCCCGGCCGGACGTCTGCTGCGCGACGCGAAACTGTACGAAATCGGTGCGGGCACCAGCGAGATACGCCGGATGCTGATTGGCCGCGAACTCTTTAACGAAACCCGCTAAGGAGTGGCCCATGTCTATCTTGCACAGCACCGTCAACCCGCGCTCCCCCGAGTTCGCCGCCAATCGCGACGCCATGCTCAAACAGGTGGACGCCCTGCACAGCGTGCTCGCCCATGTGCAACAGGGCGGCGGCGCCCGCGCCCAGGAGCGCCACACCGCCCGGGGCAAGCTGCTGCCGCGTGAACGCATCGACCGGCTGCTGGACATTGGCTCGCCCTTCCTTGAACTGAGTCAGCTGGCGGCTTACGAGGTGTACGGCGAGGACGTCCCGGCTGCCGGCATCATTGCCGGCATCGGACGGGTTGAAGGCGTGGAATGCATGATTGTGGCCAACGACGCCACGGTCAAAGGCGGCTCGTACTACCCGCTGACGGTCAAAAAGCACTTGCGGGCGCAGACCATTGCCGAGCAAAACCGGCTGCCTTGCATTTACCTGGTGGATTCGGGCGGCGCCAACTTGCCGCGTCAGGACGAAGTCTTCCCGGACCGCGAGCACTTTGGGCGCATCTTCTTCAATCAGGCCAACATGAGCGCCGCCGGGATTCCTCAAATCGCCGTGGTCATGGGCTCGTGCACGGCGGGCGGCGCATATGTGCCCGCGATGGCGGACGAAGCGATCATGGTGCGCCAACAAGCCACCATTTTTCTCGCCGGGCCGCCGCTGGTCAAAGCCGCGACCGGAGAGGTGGTCAGCGCCGAAGACCTGGGCGGTGCCGATGTGCACTGCAAGATCTCCGGGGTGGCCGACCATTACGCCGAGAACGACGCGCATGCGCTGGCGCTGGCGCGGCGCAGTGTTGCCAACCTCAACTGGCGAAAGCTGGGGCAATTGACCCGGCGCACACCGTTGGCGCCGCTGTATGCCAGCGACGAGCTGTACGGCATCGTCCCGGCCGAGGCCAAGCAGCCGTTTGATGTGCGAGAGGTGATCGCCCGGCTGGTGGACGGCTCGGTGTTCGATGAGTTCAAAGCGCTGTTCGGCACCACGCTTGTGTGCGGTTTTGCCCATTTGCACGGGTATCCGGTGGCGATTCTGGCCAACAACGGCATTTTGTTTGCCGAGGCGGCACAAAAAGGCGCGCATTTCATTGAGCTGGCCTGTCAGCGCGCCATTCCGCTGGTGTTCCTGCAAAACATCACCGGTTTTATGGTGGGCCAGAAATACGAAGCCGGCGGCATTGCCAAGCATGGTGCCAAGCTGGTGACCGCCGTGGCGTGCGCCAACGTGCCGAAATTCACGGTGATCATCGGTGGCAGTTTTGGCGCGGGCAACTACGGGATGTGCGGGCGTGCCTATGACCCGCGCTTTTTGTGGATGTGGCCCAACGCCCGCATTGGCGTGATGGGGGCGGAACAGGCGGCGGGCGTGTTGGTGCAGGTCAAGCGTGAACAGGCGCAACGTACCGGCGAGGCCTTTACCCCTCAGGACGAAGCCGACATCAAGCAGCCGATCCTCGACCAGTACGAACATCAGGGCCACCCCTACTACTCCAGCGCCCGGCTGTGGGATGACGGCGTGATCGACCCGGCGCAAACCCGTGACGTGCTGGCGTTGGGCTTGTCCGCTGCCTTGAGCGCGCCGATCGACACCACGCGCTTTGGCGTGTTCCGCATGTAAACCCGTACCGGGGCGGGCATGGGCGGGCGCAACACCTACCCGCCGCGCCATTGCCGGCCCCCCTGCGCACTCATCTACACGTACAGCCATCCAAGGACTGACGGACATGATCGATTTCAACACCCTTGAACTTCAGACCGACCCCCGGGGTTTCGCCACCCTGTGGTTGAGTCGCGAAGAAAAAAACAATGCTTTCAATGCCGAGATGATCCGCGAACTGATCCTCGCGCTGGACGCTGTGCAAAGCGACGCCAGCCTGCGGTTTCTGGTCCTGCGCGGGCGCGGCAAGCACTTTAGCGCTGGCGCCGACCTGGCCTGGATGCAGCAATCGGCTGAACTGGATTACAACACCAACCTCGACGACGCCCGGCACTTGGCCGAGCTGATGTACAACCTGGCCAAGCTGAAAATGCCGACGCTGGCCGTGGTGCAAGGCGCGGCCTACGGCGGCGCGCTGGGCCTGATCAGCGCCTGCGACATGGCCATCGGCACGGACGACGCGCAGTTCTGCCTCTCTGAAGTACGCATCGGCATCGCGCCTGCGGTCATCAGCCCATTTGTGGTGCAAGCGATTGGCGAACGCGCCGCGCGCCGCTACGCGCTGACCGCCGAACGTTTCAGTGGCGAACGGGCGCGTGAGCTGGGGCTGTTGTCCGAAAGCTACCCGGCCGCCGAACTCGATCAGCAGGTCGCACGCTGGATCGACACGTTACTGCTCAACAGCCCCTTCGCCATGCGCGCCTGCAAAGACCTGCTGCGCGAAGTCAGCCATGGCGCACCGACGCCAGCCATTCGCCGCTACTGTGAAAACGCTATTGCGCGCATTCGCGTCAGCCCCGAAGGCCAGGAAGGCCTGCGCGCATTTCTGCAAAAGCGCGCGCCCAGTTGGCAGATCGACTCAACGCAACAGGAGCCGCGCCCATGAACGCCCCGACCCTTACCACCGTGTTGGTGGCCAACCGTGGTGAAATTGCCTGCCGGGTGATGCGCACTGCCAAGGCCCTGGGCCTGACCAGCGTCGCCGTGCACAGCGACACTGACCGCGACGCACGCCACTGCCGAGAAGCCGACCAGTGCGTGAATCTGGGGGGCAGCAAGGCGGCCGACAGCTACCTGCAAATCGACAAGATCATTGCCGCGGCCAAGGCCAGCGGCGCGCAGGCGATCCACCCCGGCTATGGCTTTTTGTCTGAAAACGCCGGGTTTGCCAGGGCGATTGAACAGGCAGGCCTGATCTTCCTCGGCCCGCCCGCCTCGGCCATTGATGCCATGGGCAGTAAATCCGCCGCCAAGGCCTTGATGGAAGTGGCCGGGGTGCCTCTGGTGCCGGGTTATCACGGCGAGGCGCAAGATCTGCAAACCTTTCGCGCCGCAGCTGAGAACATCGGCTACCCGGTCTTGCTTAAAGCCACCGCCGGGGGTGGCGGCAAGGGCATGAAAGTGGTGGACGACGAAAGCCAACTGGCCGAAGCACTGGCTTCGGCTCAGCGTGAAGCGCTGTCGTCGTTTGGCGATGCACGCATGCTGGTCGAAAAATACGTGCTCAAGCCCAGGCATGTGGAGATTCAGGTGTTTGCCGATCAGCACGGCCATTGCCTGTACCTCAACGAACGGGACTGCTCCATTCAGCGCCGTCACCAAAAAGTGGTTGAAGAAGCCCCTGCGCCGGGGCTCAGCCCCGAGCTGCGGCGCGCCATGGGCGAATCGGCCGTGCGGGCGGCCCAGGCCATTGGTTACGTGGGCGCCGGTACGGTGGAATTTTTGCTGGATGCGCGGGGGGATTTCTTCTTTATGGAGATGAACACCCGGCTGCAGGTGGAGCACCCGGTGACGGAAGCCATCACCGGGCTTGATCTGGTGGCCTGGCAGATCCGCGTTGCGCGCGGCGAAGCGTTGCCCATCACCCAGGCGGACGTACCACTGCGCGGGCATGCCATCGAAGTGCGCCTGTACGCCGAAGACCCGAGCCATGATTTCTTGCCCCAGACCGGCCGTCTGGCGGTGTACCGTGAGTCGGCCGAGGGTGCAGGACGCCGGGTCGACAGCGGGGTCAGCGAAGGCGACGAGGTGTCGCCGTTTTATGACCCGATGCTGGGCAAGCTGATCGCGTGGGGCGAAGACCGCGAGCAGGCGCGTTTGCGCTTGCTGGCCATGCTCGATGAATTCGCTATCGGCGGCCTGAAAACCAACCTGAGTTTCTTGCGCCGAATCATCGCTCACCCTGCGTTTGCCGCGGCCGAGCTGGACACGGGGTTTATCCCGCGCCATGAGGCGCAATTACTGCCAAAGGCGCAACCTTTGCCTGACGCGTTTTGGTCAGTGGCAGCCCCCGCATTCGTGCAGACCCTGCCACTTGATCGTCGCGACGACGAGGCCACTTCACCGTGGTCGCAGCGCAACGGATGGCGCATCGGTTTGCCCGCGCAAACCCTGTTGGCCCTGAGCTGTAAGGATGAACACAAGGTCATTGCCCTGACCGGGCAGCAGCCCACGGTGCAGGATCAGCATCTGGTGATCGAACAACACGGCGTGCGCACCCGGCATCTGGCTCTGCGGCGCGGCGACACGCTGTATATGCAGTGGGACGGCGAGCTGCAGGCCGTGAGCGCTTGTGATCCGTTGGCCGCGGCCGGTGCCCGGCAGGCACACGAAGGCGGACTGAGTGCGCCCATGAACGGCAGCATCGTGCGCGTCATGGTGGCGGTCGGGCAGAACGTGGCGGCCGGGGCGCAACTGGTCGTGCTTGAGGCCATGAAGATGGAACACAGCCTGCGTGCGCCACGCGACGGGGTGGTCAAAGCCGTATTCGGCCAGGAAGGTGACATGGTGGGAGAAGGCGCGGTACTGGTCGAACTCGAATAAAGCAACGGGCATGAAAAAGGCGGCTACCGGTTTCGGTAGCCGCCTTTTTAGTGGATGTCTGGAAACTGCGCGTCAGAACTTGGTCGTCGCCTGCACCACGACGCCAAGAACGCGGCAGCCTTCATCAAACAGAACTTTGGGATAGGTCGGGTTGAGCGGCTTGAGATAACGCTGGCCACTGTCCTCGATCAACTGACGGAACATGGCGCTTTCGGCGCCCGGTGTGCGCACGACCACCATTTTGCCGGGCTCGACCTCAATATCGGGGTCCACCAGGATCAACATGCCCTGGGGAATGCTGAGGCCCATGGGCGCCGTCATCGCATCACCGGTCACTTGCAGCCAGAAAGCATCGCCCTTGGCGTAGTGATCACTCATTTCAAAGCCTGTGGCCGCGGGATAGCCGTCGGGCGTGGCCTCGTTGATCTCGCCCACCTTCTCCCAATCCCGCACGGGGTATCGGAAGGCTGAGGTAATGACGTACGTGTTTTCTTCAGGGTTGAGGTCGTCGTTGCTGGCCTTGCGTTCACGCACCACCAACGCCACCTCAAGGTGCCCAAGCCCGAGGGCATGCAGCACTTTGTTCATGGTTTCGAGGTCGGGTTGACGACGTTTATTAAGCCAATGACCAACGCCGCCCTGGGAAGCCCCCACGCGTTCGGCGAGTTTTTCTTGCGTGAGTTTGAGCTCGCGCAATTTCGTTCTGACTAAAGCGATCCATTTATCCATTTGCCGAACAATACGGATTGCCCGTCACGCAACAATACACATATTGTATTATTTATTTTGTTAATCATAAATACCTTACGTACTAATCTGACGTCTGCTGATTCGATTAACCTCACAAACGCAGGCAGATCATGACTCCAATAACAAAAATCCCTCTCAAGATTGAGGCCGATGCCGAGCTTGAAGCCCTCAAAGACAGCGCCGCAACCCAACGCGCGCTCGACTATTATTTGAAACCATCTGTAACTCAGCGCTGCAACGAGCAAAAAGTGTTCAACGTCAGCGACGATGTCGGCTACGAAGAAGCCTTGTTGCACGCGTCGGAGTTAATGCGTTTTGCATTGACTTACGCTCATGGAGGCGCGGCGAGTGTGCAAGGCCCTCATCTGGACCTCATCAGGGGCATGGCGCACTTCGTTGAAATGGCCAAAGACCTGGTCGACAAGACCATCGACAAGCAAAAAGCACCTGCACGCTGAGGTGGGTCGTCGCTCCAAGGCAATGAAGCTGCATACGAGGGCATAACGTCACACCGCGGGCGATGGCTGCTCCCTTGCGCAGCCTCGCCCCCGGCTGCAACCCCATTGGCTGCCTGCGGTGTTGCGTTACATCAGGCGTTGAGGCGTTCGTGGGCAAGGCTGTCGGCAATCAGCGTGGTGTTACGATCTTCAGCCTTTGCTCGCTCAAAAATCTGACGCAATGTTTCGCCAATGCCTTCAACGTGCTGACGCACTTGCTCAGGCGTCCCGCCGTTGTACTCGTAGGACACGTCGATAATGCCCCCGGCATTGATCGCGTAATCGGGTGCATGCAGGCAGCCCCGACGCCACAACACGTCGCCGTGCTCGGGACGGGCCAGTTGATTGTTGGCTGCGCCGGCAATCACCGGGGCACGCAGCAATTGCAGGGTTTCGTCGTTGATGACCGCCCCCATGGCGCAGGGTGAGAACACATCCACGTCCAGGCCGTAGATGTCCTGCCCACTGACCGCATGGGCGCCCAACTCGTCCACGGCGCGGCGAACGTTGGCTTCCTGAATATCATGCACCCATAACTGGGCACCGACCGCGCTGAGCTGTTGGGCCAGGTTGAAGCCGACTTGCCCCAGGCCTTGAATGGCCACGCGCAGCCCGCTCAGGTCGGATCGCCCCAGACGCTGGCGAACGGCCTCGCAGAGGCCGATGTACACCCCCAGCGCCGTGGCAGGCGACGGATCGCCGCTGCGGGTGCCGCCACCCAACTGTTCACGTGTACCGGCCCCCACGACGTGGCGGGTGCGTTGGCCCATTTGCGCCATCTCTGTCACCCCGGTGCCCGAGTCAGCGGCGGTGATGTAGCGACCGCCCAGGCTTTCGACAAAGTCGCCCATGGCCTGGAACAACGCCTCGGTTTTGTCCTTGCGCGGATCGCCAATGATCACGGCCTTGCCACCGCCCAAGGGCAAACCGGCCAGGGCCGATTTGTAGGTCATGCCCCGTGACAGGCGCAACACATCATTGACCGCCTGTTGCTCATCGGCGTATGGCCACATCCGGCAACCGCCCAATGCAGGGCCCAGACGCGTGTTGTGCACCGCGATTATGGCGTTGAGGCCGCTGGCCTTGTCGTGGCAGAACATGACCTGTTCGTGTTGATCAAACTCGGGATGAGCAAATATCGGCATTTCAGTTCTCTCTTGTTGTTAGCGCACAGGGACGTCAGACCAAAAGGTCAGTTTTCGACCCGTTCAGGGGCTGCGAAGTCCGCCTTAAGAGCGTGAAGGGTTACAAGAGGATTTTTCTTTCTAATTCTTAGGAAATGCAGTGCTACGCTGCATGAATCATTCAACAAAAATAAGAAATCTGATCAATTCATGCCGATTAAATTAAGCCCCATCGACCGTAAGATTTTGCGCCTGCTGCAACATGACGCCGACCTGTCCGCCGCCGAGGTGGCCGAGCGCGTGGAATTATCCCAATCCCCCTGTTGGAGACGGATTCATCGCTTGCAGGAAGAAGGCTTGATAGAGCGCAAAGTTGCCCTGCTCAGCCCGAAGAAACTGGGACTCAACGTCGTGGTATTCGTCAATGTGCGGTTATCGGGGCACGGACGTCGTCACCTGACCGAATTCGAAGAAGCCATCACTCATTACCCGGAAGTCATCGAGTGCTACACCATGGCGGGTGATATGGATTACCTGCTAAAAGTGGTCACGCACGACATCGACAGTTACGAGCGTTTTTTACGCGACCATCTTTTGCAGAAGCCACACGTGCAGGAAGCTCACTCCAACATCGCCATGAGCGAAGTCAAACGCACCACTGAGTTGTTGCTGGATTAGCGAGATAGAGCCTTGGGGCGGGGGAAGGGGAATAAATTTCCGAGAAGCACAGAAAAAACGCTTGCTTTGCAAATGATAATGATTACTATTGCATGCAGCTGGTCGCGAGATCAGCCGATCATTCAAGGGACCTTAGGTCGGTGCTTTGAATAATCTCCTCATCAGGCTAATCACGGTTATTTGACCCGGCTTATGGCCGGGTCTTTTTTTTGTGGCCAGTTATCTGGCTCAGCTTGCTTCAGGCTAATGAAGTCGGGTGTGCGACCGGTTTTTTTCGGTGGCCGCTACGATGCCGGCGATGATAGCAAAAGAACATCGACCGAAGAAAGCCTGAAGTCTAGGACTATAGGCGTAATGGCAATTTAGCACTTGAGAATCACTCGCAAAAACACTAGAATTGCGACGCGTCACGGATGACGCCCCCCTGACGTTTTTCTCCCCCATTCTCTCTGTAAATGCCTGCATTTTCGTATTGGCCCCACGCCATGGCGAGGTACAGTAACGCCCACAATTCTCAGACTCAGGGATCTGGACGATGACTGTGGCGCCCTCTTCACTTCACATCAGCAGTGACTTCGACAGCGGCAATATTCAAGTGCTGGATGCCAGCGATCCGTTGGACGTGAAACTGGCGATCAAACCCGACACCAAAAGCCCGCACTTTCAGTGGTTTCATTTCAAGGCCAGCGGCCTCACGCCCGGGCAGCCCCACCACTTTCATCTGACCAACGCCAGCCAGTCTTCCTACAACAAAGCGTGGGACGGCTACTGTGCGGTGGCGTCTTACGATCAGGAACATTGGTTCCGCGTGCCTACAGACTTTGATGGGGCTTCGCTCAACTTCAGTCTTGAACCTCAACACAGCAGCGTCTGGTTTGCCTACTTCGAACCCTACAGCCGCGCACGTCACGAGGTATTGATCAGCGACGCGCAGCAATGGTCCGGTTGCCAAGTGCTGGCGGTGGGCAAAAGTGCCGAAGGGCGTGACATTCAGTTGTTGCGCAAAGGAAATGGCGCCCCCCGCAAACACAAAATCTGGATCATTGCGCAGCAGCACCCCGGCGAACACATGGCCGAGTGGTTCATGGAGGGCATTTTCAAGCGCCTGGAACAAGGCAGCGACCCGCAACTGCGCAAGTTGCTTGATTACGCCGAGCTGTACCTGATCCCCAACATGAACCCCGACGGCGCCTTTCACGGGCATCTGCGCACCAATGCCAACGGCCAGGACTTGAACCGCGCCTGGCAAAACACCAGCCCTGAGGTCAGCCCTGAGGTGTTCTTCGCACTGGAACAGATGCGCACCTACGGCGTCGACCTGTTTCTGGACATTCACGGCGACGAAGAAATCCCCTACGTCTTCACCGCAGGCTGCGAGGGCAACCCGGGCTATAACGAGCGGATTGCCACGCTCGAAGAACGTTTTCGTTCGCACCTGAGCCAGCAGACGAAAGACTTCCAGACAACCCACGGTTACACCCGCGACGAACCCGGCCAGGCCAATATGACCCTGGCCTGCAACAGCGTGGGCCAACGCTTCGACTGCTTGTCCCTGACGCTGGAAATGCCGTTCAAGGACAACAACGACGCACCCGACCCGGTCACCGGCTGGGACGGTAAACGCTCGATGCAACTGGGCCATACAGTGCTGACCACCCTTTCGGATATGGTCAACACGCTGCGTTAACCCCCACGCCTTAATTGCCTGAAACCCGCGCACGATTAATCGCTATCATGCGCGGCACTTTCACTGATCGATACGAGTGCACATCGCCTGCTTATGGATACCCTCGCTAAACTGCGCGCCGGTCAACTGACGGGGCTCAAACGTCTGGATTTGTCCTGTGGGCTGACCGAGTTCCCTGAGGAAATCTTTCAACTGGCGGATTCGCTGGAAATCCTCAATTTGAGCGGCAACGCTCTGTGCTCCCTGCCCCACGACCTGCATCGCCTGACGCATTTACGGGTACTGTTCTGCTCGGACAACCTGTTCACCACCCTGCCCGAATGCCTGGGTCAGTGCGCCCAACTGAGCATGGTTGGCTTCAAGGCCAACCGGATCACCGATGTGCCGGGCGCCGCGTTGCCGCCGCAACTGCGCTGGTTGATCCTCACTGACAACCACATCAGTCAGTTGCCGGATGAGTTGGGCCGCCGCCCCTTGCTGCAAAAATTGATGCTGGCCGGTAACCGTCTTCAGGCGTTGCCGCGCAGCCTGGCCGGTTGCGAGCGTCTGGAGCTGATTCGTCTGGCCTCCAACCAACTGCGCGAACTGCCGGACTGGTTACTGGCGATGCCCGGCCTGAGCTGGCTGGCGTACTCGGGCAATCCGTTGGCGGACGAACTGAATGCCGAGCACGCGCCTGACAGCACGCCAAACATCGACTGGACAGAACTGGAACTGGCGCAGCCGCTGGGCGAAGGCGCATCCGGGGTGATTTACCAGGCCATCTGGCGGGCACCGGAACAGGCGCAACGTGCGGTGGCAGTCAAACTGTACAAAGGCGCGATCACCAGTGATGGCTCACCGCTTGACGAGATGCACGCCTGCATTGCTGCGGGCCAGCACCCGAACCTGATCAACGTGTTAGGGCGCGTGGTAGGCCATCCGCAGCACCAGGCGGCATTGGTGATGGAGCTGATTGCGCCCTCTTTCCGCAATCTGGCCGGGCTGCCGAGCCTTGAGAGCTGCAGCCGCGACGTCTATGCCAATAGCACGCGTTTCAATGCCGACAGCGCGTTGCGCCTGGCACGTGGCATCGCGTCAGCCGCAGCGCATCTGCACGCGCAGGGCATCTGCCACGGCGACCTGTATGGGCACAATATTTTGTTCAATGATCAAGGCGAGTGTTTGCTGGGCGACTTTGGGGCCGCGTGCTTGCACGCCACCGATGACAGCCCGCACACCCGTGCCTTGCAGCGTATCGAGGTGCGTGCGTTCGGCATTCTGCTGGGGGAGTTGCTGCAGCGGATCGATTCAGGATTGAGCGATCAACAGCGCGCAGCGTTGCAACACTTACAAACGCGCTGCATGCAGCCTGAGGTACTCGCCCGGCCGGACTTCGTTGAAATCTGCCGCGCCCTGGGCTGAGGGCTGCCCGACTACCACCCCGCGCCTGGTCAGCGACACACTGAGTGGCAGTCGTTGACGAGGCGACGAAGCAGGCCCGGCGACACACTCGTCGTGAACGGGCCTCTTAACGGACGGGCTCGTCTTCAGGCGCAAGCGCAACAAACATGTCCTGCACATCGTCCTGCTCTTCCAGCTTCGCCAGAAATTCCTCGACTTCGGCCATTTGCTCGTCAGTCAGGCCCGTTACCGGGTTTTTAGCCATGTAGCCCAACTTGGCCGACAACACGGTAAAGCCTTGTTCAGGCAACGCCTTTTGCACGGCATCCAGGTCCGTGGTCTCGGTGATGAACAAGGTCGTGCCTTCTTCTTCGCCCTTTTCGAGATCCTGAGCGCCTGCTTCAATTGCTGCCATTTCTGGATCAGCATCCGGGGAGTCAGGCTTGGCTTCGATCAGGCCGACATGGTTAAAGTCCCAGGCCACGGAGCCCGACGCACCCAACTGCCCCTTGCGGAACGCCACGCGGATTTCAGCCACGGTGCGGTTGACGTTATCGGTCAGGCACTCAACGATCAGCGGCACCTGATGCGGGGCAAAACCTTCGTAGGTCACGCGGGTGTATTGCACGGCTTCAGTGCCGATACCGGCACCCTTGTTGATCGCCCGCTTGATGGTGTCAGCCGGCATGGACGCCTTTTTGGCCTGTTCGTACACCAGGCGCAGGTGCGAGTTCATGTCCGGGTCGGCGCCGTTACGGGCTGCAACGGTCAGCTCTTTGGCCAGCTTGCCGAAAATCTTGCCGCGGCTATTGGCGGCTTCCGCTTTGTGTTTAACCTTCCACTGTGCGCCCATTTCTCACTCTCTCAATCGTGTGTGTCGAGGCACGCTGGCCGTCGAATGGGCGCAAGTTTATACGCCCAGAACGCCTCAATCGACCAAAAAATCCAATCACGCCCGGCTCAACCTTTATCCACACCGCCCTTCACCGACGGCACGCGGCCTCTGTCCAAGGCGATAACCCTCACGCTGGGTACGATGGCGCCAGTTCCATGAACGCCTTGATCAGTCGCAGTTGGGCGCGACGCTCCATGCAGCCGAGCAGGTGCCGGTTGGTCAGGCCCTGCCCGTTAATGGGTACAGCGTGTACCCGTGGGTCCTGACTAACCTCCGCCGACGAGACAATGCCCACCCCAAGCTGGGCCGCCACCGCTTCGGTCACCGCCTCGCGGCTGTCCAGCTCCAGCAACACACGCGGGCTGATCCCTGCCTGCTCGCAGGCCAGGTCAAACGTGCGGCGGGTCGTGGACGCGGGTTCGCGCAAGACCATGATGACCTGATCCAACAGCGCCATCTCAACCCCGCCCGACAGCGCCTGCCAAGGGTGACCGGACGGCACCAACGCGCAGATACGCGATGCCTTGAGGGGCCGCAGCATCAAGCCTTTACGCGGCTCGACCTCTGTCAGCACGGCCACGTCTGCATGTTCTGAGAGCAAAGCGGCCAGGGTGTCCTGCGCATTGCCCAAGCGTAAATTCACGGTGATGCCGGGATAGCGCTCACGCAGGCTCGCCAGCATGGGCATCACCAGGTGCGGGCCGTCCGCCGCCACTTCGAGGCGTCCGGTGAGCAGTTGGCGATTGGCTTCGAGCATGACTTGCGCCTCATCCACCAAACCAAACATGGCGCGGGTGATGGCCGCCAGCTTGATGCCCTCTTCGGTCAACTCCACACGCCGGGCCGTGCGGCGCAATAAGGTGATCTGGTAATGCTCTTCAAGGGTTTTGATATGCCCGGTGACCGCCGGCTGGCTGATAAACAAGCGTGCAGCCGCCCGGGTGAAGCTGCCTTCGCGAGCCACCGCGTCGAAGGCCCTGAGCTGGAACAGATTCATAAATAACCCTCGCTGATGGCTGGCATAACAACAAACAATTTGAATGATGGCAACTCAAACTGCAATTTAGCCGGTGTATCCAGTCGCTATCCCATTGTTTGCGAGGAACCCCCGAATGCACACTGCCGCGCCGATCCTGCTGACTCCCGGCCCCCTGACCACCTCGGCGCGAACCCGTCAGGCCATGATGGTCGACTGGGGCTCATGGGATGAAGGCTTCAACCAATTGACGACCCGCCTGTGCGAACAACTGCTGGCCATCGTCAATGGCGCCAGCAGCCACCATTGCGTACCGTTGCAAGGCAGCGGCACCTTCGCTGTAGAGGCCGCTATCGGCACCCTGGTCCCACGTGACGGCAAAGTGCTGGTGTTGATCAACGGCGCCTACGGCAAGCGTCTGGCGAAAATCTGTGAGGTGCTGGGGCGCCGCTTCAGCACGTTTGAAACCGCCGAAGATGAACCCACCACAGCCGCTGACGTAGAACGCCTGCTCAAGGCTGATCCCGGCATCACCCACGTGGCGTTGATCCATTGCGAAACCAGTACCGGGATGCTCAATCCGCTGCCAGAAATTGCGGAGGTCATTGCCCGACAGGGCAAGCGCCTGATCATCGATGCCATGAGTTCTTTCGGCGCACTGCCCGTGGACGCACAAAAAGTACCGTTCGACGCGCTGATCGCCGCCTCCGGCAAATGCCTCGAAGGCGTGCCGGGCATGGGCTTCGTGCTCGCCCGTAAAGCCTCCCTGGCCCAGGCAGCGGGCAATGCCCACTCACTGGCGATGGACTTGCAGGATCAGCACGCCTACATGGCAAAAACCGGCCAGTGGCGCTTCACCCCACCCACCCATGTGGTCGCCGCCCTGCACGAAGCGTTACTGCAATACCACGAAGAAGGCGGCCTGCCCGCTCGCCATCAGCGCTACGCCAACAACTGCCAGACACTGCTCGCCGGCATGGCCACGCTGGGGATTCGCAGTTTCCTGCCCGAAGCCATTCAGGCACCGATCATCGTCACCTTCCACGCCCCGAAAGACCCGCGTTATCAGTTCAAGGAATTCTACGAACGGGTCAAGGCCAAGGGTTTCATTCTCTACCCAGGCAAATTGACCCAAGTTGAAACATTCCGCGTGGGCTGCATTGGGCACGTCACCCACGTCGATATGCAGGCGGCGGTCGATGCCGTGGCGCAGGTGCTGCAAGACATGGAAGTGCTGGACATCTGACGGCACAAACGCTGGTTGCACGTAAATTTCTCCGTGCGGTTACGACCGCTCACACAGGATCCAACGACATGAACTACACCAACCCCCACACGCTTCAAGCCGCCATCTTCGACTGGGCGGGCACCGTGGTCGACTTCGGTTCATTCGCCCCTACGCAAATTTTTGTCGAAGCGTTTGGCGAGTTCGATGTGCACGTTTCCATCGAGGAAGCACGCGGCCCCATGGGTATGGGCAAGTGGGACCACATTCGCACCCTGTGCAATCAGCCGCAGATTGCCGAGCGCTACAAAAAGGTCTTTGGCCGCACCCCGACCGATGATGACGTGACGGCCCTTTATGAGCGCTTCATGCCGCTGCAAATCGAGAAAATCGCCGCGCACTCGGCGTTGATCCCCGGTGCGCTTGAGACCATTGCCCAATTGCGCGCCCAAGGCTTAAAAATCGGCTCTTGCTCGGGTTACCCCGCACAGGTCATGGCCAAAGTCGTTGAACTGGCGGCCTCTAACGGTTACGTCGCCGACCATGTGGTGGCAACCGACGACGTACCCAACGGGCGTCCATGGCCTGCTCAGGCGCTGGCCAACGTGATCGCGCTGGGCATTGAGGACGTGGGCGCTTGCGTGAAGATTGATGACACCGTGCCGGGCATTCTTGAAGGTCGCCGCGCGGGCATGTGGACAGTGGCGTTGGTGTGTTCGGGCAACGCCCTGGGCCTGACATGGGAACAATTCAAAGCGCTGGACGCGCAGACGCTGGCCAGCGAGCGCACGCGCATTCACGCGCTGTTCGAGGGCTCACGCCCGCACTACATGATCGACACCATCATGGACTTGCCGCCCGTGATTGTAGACATCAATACGCGCCTGAAAAACGGCGAAATGCCACAAAGTAGCTGACCCGGTTCAACGGAGGACAGCGGCCAATGGCGCCGCTGTCTTCACCGCATTCAGGCTGGCGTGTTCAGCTCAACCCACTGCACATACGCATCAATAAAGGCTTGCAGGAAGGGACGGGTTTTTTCTGAGAGTGCGCCGGACTCATCAAAGGCCGCGCCCGCTCCGCCCAGATAGGCTTCTGGCTGCTGCATGCACGGAACATTCAGGAACACCAGCGACTGGCGAAGGTGATGGTTAGCCCCAAAGCCGCCAATGGCGCCGGGGGAAACGCTGATCACAGCGCCCGGTTTGCCGCTGAAGACACTTTGACCGTACGGGCGCGAACCCACATCGATAGCGTTTTTCAGCGCACCCGGCACTGAACGGTTGTATTCGGGGGTCACAAACAGCACCGCATCGGCCTGGCGAACCTGATCGCGAAATGCCGTGTACGGCGCAGGCGCCGGGGTGACATCAATGTCTTCGTTATAAAGCGCCAGCTCGCCAATTTCGACAATGTTCAGCTTCACGTGGGGTGGCGCCAGTTGCGCCAGGGCGTGTGCCACTTTTCGATTGAGCGAGTCCTTTCTCAAACTGCCGACCAGTACTGCAACGTTGTAGACCTTGCTCATGGAAACCCCCGAAGCTGCTGTAGGAAAGCTGTAAGAACGTTAGTTATAGATGATCGGACGCCTTTCTTGCACCCCGGTTCACCCTATCGACCGGCAAGCCTGTAAAGTAGCCGGACTATTTTTTCCACAGCGTTAAACTTCCCCGGCTGATCAACGGTCTACAAGAACCGCAAATTGGGTGTTTATCTCCAGAGGTTCTCTACAAATGGCAGCAGTGCTCGTTGGGCAGTTTCATGCAAGAGACGCGGAAGGCCGTGTTTATTCCGTGCATGAGTTTCAAGACTCCACCCCTGGAACAGACGGTCAGCCGGTCATCACGTACAAGTTGGCGATTGGCGACCGTGTCAAGAAAATAAGTGATACCGAATTCGAACTGGTGCAATCAGGCATTGCCCTGGTTCGCGAGCCTGAACCCGCTCACTTTTAACACGTCATTTTTGTGGGAGGCGCGCCTGTCGGGTGGTGCACGATCATGCGCCTTGGCTGAGAAGTCACTGCGCGCTGCGGGTAGCACACGACACGCTCAACCCTGCGTTGACTGACGGCTCATGCCTGCTTTTCAAATAGCAGATACCAGAAGATCGCCACCTCGGCTGTCTGCGGATCAATCCCGCGATAGCGCAAATGATCGACCCCGCCTACCTGATACCCACAACGCTCGTACAAACGGCACGCGCCAATGTTGTTGTTCTGGGTTTCCAGCATGATGCCCGGCAGCTTTTTCTTGTGGCTCCAGAACCTCACCACTTCCAGCAATGATCGGGCGACCCCATGGCGACGGGCGCCGGCAATCACGGCCAATTCGTCAACGTGGGCAAAACCGTTCCAGTTGGTACTGACCACAACGTGGCCTACGGCCTGGCCATCGAGATAAGCCATGAACACGGCGCTGTCTGGCGCGCCGCGATAACTGGCGAACTCGTCGGGATCGATTCCGTAACACTTGCGGTAGGGTGTGATCCGGTGCAAGGGCCATTCATCGACGCGCGTGTGCAGATCTACCTGGGCGTAAGCGCGTACTTCAAAACTGAAATCGTTGCACCACACATAGGGCGCGAACCCTTCATCCGCCAGGCGCACAGACACTTCAGGATTTTGCGGATTTATGACCAGGTGCATGGGTGAGCCGATCCTTGTGTGCGGGCACCTCTCACCCAGGTGCCGCCGATGGCAACAAGGGCTGCCAGCCCTTGCCGAGACCTCAAAGGGGGTCGTTTATTGCAGCGTCTGCTGCTTGGCTTCAAGCAGTTGCGCCCATAACGAAGGGGCGCCCGCAGACTTGGCAATCGCTTCGAGCCGCGCTGCGTGCTCAGCCATATCGCTTTCACTTGCACGAATAATCCGACCCGGCTGACGATCTGCGGGCAAACGGCGGATTTCAGTGGCCTGGTTGCCGGAGCCTTCGCCCGAGCCATTGCCGTCAGAGGCATTCCCGGCCAAAGACAGACTGGTCTGCCCACCCGTCATGGTCAGGTAAACGTCTGCCAGGATCTCGGAGTCGAGCAAGGCGCCGTGCAGCTCACGGCCCGAGTTGTCGACGCCATAGCGTTTGCACAAGGCATCGAGGCTATTGCGCTGACCCGGGTGACGGGCACGCGCCATCATCAAGGTATCGAGGATGGTGCAGTGCTGCGTGAGGTCGGCGCGGTCGGTTTGCCCGATCAGGGAAAATTCGTTGTTCAGGAAGCCGATGTCGAACGCGGCGTTATGAATGATGAGCTGAGCGCCCTTGATGAACTCGAAGAATTCATCGGCCACTTCGGCAAAACGCGGCTTGCCCACCAGAAACTCGTTGGTGATCCCGTGGACGCCAATCGCGCCCTCGTCGCTTTCACGGTCAGGTTGCAGGTACACGTGAAAATGCCGCCCGGTCAGGCGGCGACCCATCAACTCGACGCAGCCGATTTCGATGACCCGGTGGCCATCGGTCACCGGCATACCGGTGGTTTCGGTATCGAGGACAACACTACGCATGCTTGAGGCCCCTCATTTCATCCACACCCCGATTGGCCAACTGGTCGGCACGTTCATTGCCCGGATGGCCGATGTGACCACGCACCCATTGCCACTTCACGGTGTGACGGCTGACTTGTTCATCAAGCAACTTCCACAGGTCGGCGTTTTTCACCGGCTCTTTGGAGGCGGTTTTCCAACCGCGTTTTTTCCAGTTGACCATCCACTCGGTGATGCCTTTCATCACGTACTGGGAGTCCGTCACCAGCACGACTTCGCACGGACGCTTGAGCTCTTCAAGGCCACGAATGGCCGCCATCAGTTCCATGCGATTGTTGGTGGTATTGGGTTCGCCGCCCCAGAGTTCTTTCTCGACACCCTGACACACCAGCAAGGCACCCCAGCCGCCGGGGCCGGGATTGCCCTTGCAGGCACCATCGGTGAACATTTCAACGCTATTGCTCATTACAACCTATCCAGAAAAGGGTGTTGTGGCCTGCCCATCATGGATCGGCAGCACCTGAGGCCGGATCGCTCCGGCCCTTCGTTTATTCAAGCGCAACTACGGTTGGCTGTGACGCCGGTTGACCTTGGCCATCGGCAAGGGAATCAGCTTGCCCATAGGCTCGCGTCGTAACGGATTGACCGGCCGCAAGCCAACCACCATCTTGCGTGCCACCAATATATAGAAGCCGCCACCGGCCAATTGCCAGTTGCCCGCCTTGTGTTCCCAACCTGATAAACGACGCTGCCAGGCCGGGGACGCGAGCGGCGGACGATAGCACCCGAAGCGGCGTTTCTCCAGCGCAAAGCCCAGCAGATTCAGCCAATCGGCCACGCGGGAGGGGGAAATACAACGCGCCTTGCTCAGCGCATCCTTGGCGAACACGTGGCGCAGGCCCCAGGTGCTCCAGGGGTTGATGCCCACGATCAGCAAATGCCCACCGGGCCGTACGCTGCTGGCGGCTTCGCGCAACAAGCCATGGGGCGACAGGCAGAAATCCAGACCGTGTTGCAGCACCACCACGTCGGCCGCGTGCTCGCACAGCGGCCAGGCCTGCTCTTCACAAAAAATCTCAACCCCCGGTAATGGCGCCCCCAGGCGCACCGTGCGCTGGACTTGAGCCGCGTTGGGCGGGGTATCCGCGCCCGGCCCGTAATGCACCAGATAACCGCCAAAAAACCGGCCGAGTTCGTCTTCCAGTACACGTTGTTCATCTTCCAGCAATAACTGCCCGTGGGGACCGGACAACCATTCGCGCGCCGAACGGATCAGCGCCAGCCACTCAGGGTCAGCCTGAGCCAATGCTTTATCGGTCATTGCTCCTCCAACTCGCCATGTACCCATCACAAGCCCTAAGATGCGCCATTGTTTCGCACTTGGGAATTGCGCCATGCTACAGATCGATGCACTGCCTGCCTTCAATGACAACTACATCTGGTTGTTACAGGACACTGCCAGCAAACGCTGCGCCGTCGTTGATCCGGGCGACGCTGCGCCGGTCGAAGCCTGGCTGGCCCAACACCCGGACTGGACCTTGAGCGACATCCTGATCACCCATCACCACTTCGACCATGTTGGTGGGGTTGAACAGTTGCACCAAAAGACTAACGCCAAGGTCTGGGGCCCGGCCCAGGAAACCATCCCCGCACGACAAGCGGCCCTTAACGACAACGATCGCATCGAGGTGCTGGGGTGTACGTTCGAGGTCTTCCTACTGCCCGGCCATACCCTTGGGCACATCGCCTACTATCACGCGCATCCGGCAACCCCGCTGCTGTTCTGTGGCGACACCCTGTTTGCGGCGGGTTGCGGCAGGCTGTTTGAAGGCACCCCCGAACAAATGCATCGCTCCTTGGGCCGACTGGCGGCGCTGCCCGGTAACACCGCCGTGTATTGCGCCCATGAATACACTTTGAGCAATTTGCGCTTTGCTCAGGCGGTGGAGCCGGACAACGCGGATATCAAGGCGCGCATCGAACAAGTCACGCAATGGCGAGCCAAGGATCAGATCAGTCTGCCGTCCGATATCGCACTGGAATTACGTACCAACCCTTTTTTACGGGTTAACGAAACATCCGTTAAAGAAAAAGCTGACGAATGGAGCGGGCAGGACAATGCCTCGCCGGGCGCGGTGTTTGCCAGCTTGCGCCGCTGGAAAGATAAGTTCTAATCAGGGCCGCGGTTGACACAAAAATTCTGAACAGTTGACCGCGTCCCACCTGCTTTCTAGAATCGCCCGACATTTTTGCCCGGAACTTACTTCCAGCCAATGTCGTCATCTATACGTAACTCCCTCAAAACAGACGCATTGACGCGCCTTGCGCAAGCCATCGCGCTGGCCGTGTCCGCTGTACTGGCGGGTTGTCAAAGCATGGATCATTCGGCTCAAACGTCCGAAAGACCCTCGCTCAAACTGACCAAACGCATTCCTCAAGAGCCGATCTGGCTCAACGAAAAACCCAGCCCTGCAGCCCCGCAAGATGTGTGGGAGCGGATGCGCCAGGGGTTCAAGTTGCAGGAAGGCGCGGACGTTAACCCGCGAATAGAACAGCAGCGCCTCTGGTTCGCCAGCAACCCGTCGTTTCTCGAAAACGCGGGCGAGCGCGGCAGCCTTTATATCCACTACATCGTGGAGCGCCTCGAAGAACGCAACATGCCCCTTGAACTGGCCCTGCTGCCAGTGATTGAAAGTGCCTACAACCCAATGGCGTATTCCCACGCCAATGCCGTAGGTCTCTGGCAGTTCATCCCCTCGACCGGTCGCTACTTCAACCTGCGCCAGACCCGCGCTTACGATGGTCGCAAAGACATTACCGCCTCGACCCTGGCGGCCATGAATTACCTGACCCGCCTGCATGACATGTTCAATGGCGACTGGTTGCTGGCACTCGCGGCTTACAACGCGGGCGAAGGCACGGTGAGCCGGGCAATCGAGCGCAATGAAAAGCTGGGCCTGCCTACCGATTACTGGAACCTGCCCCTGCCCCAGGAAACCAAGGACTACGTCCCCAAGCTCCTGGCATTGTCCCAAGTGGTGATGGCCCCTGAAGCCTATGGCATCAACCTGAACCCTATCGCCAACGAACCGTACTTCGAGATGGTCGAAATCAAGCAGTCCATGGACTTGTCCCGTGTGGCAGCGCTGGCTGAAATCGACGAAGACGAAATGTTCCAGTTGAACCCGGCCTACAAGCAACGCGCCACCACCGATGGCCCGCAGCACTTGCTCGTACCGACCTCCAAGGCTCAATTGCTGACGGCCAGCCTGTCCAACCTCAAACCTGAAGAATTGGTCAGCCTGCGCCCTAAAAAGGCTGTCTTCGATACCGTCGCCAGCACCACGCCACGCCTCAAGCGCACATACAAAGTCAAAAGCGGCGACAACCTGACCACCATTGCCAAAGCCAACAGGGTCAATGTTCGCGACTTGCAGCGCTGGAACAAGCTCACCGGCAAAAACCTCAAGGCCGGTCAGATGCTGGTCATGCAGGACACACGTAAACCCGCGACCCGCCAGAAACCCACGCAATACAAGGTGAAAAAGGGCGACTCGCTGTACATCGTCGCCAAGCGGTTCAACGTTGAGATGCAACACCTCAAGCGCTGGAATCCCAACAGTGCCAAGGCACTCAAGCCAGGGCAGATGCTGACCATTTCAAAGCCTCGGTAAGCGTCACGCCGTCAACGCAGCGGGCAATCCAGCTCCTACATAAATGTGGGAAGCAGATTGCCCGTTTTGCTTTCCGGTGCAGTCTTTTTCCTACAGATACAAGCTGTTACTGTACGGAAACCCAAGCCCAATGCCGGATCGGATCTCTGACTTGAAGCGTCCCCTCCTCCCGTTACTGCTCTGCCTGGCCTTGAGCGCCCCCGCCTGCGCAACCCTCAGCGAAAGCCACGGTTATGCGCAGTTCGGCACACTCAAATACCCGGCCACATTTACCCATTTCGACTGGGTCAACCCTGACGCGCCCAAAGGCGGGACGCTCAAGGTCATGGCGTTTGGCACGTTCGATACGCTAAACCCCTATACCTTCAAAGGCACCAGCCCGGTTTCAACCCCCAATTTCTTGCAATACGGGGTCAATGAGCTCAATGAAACCCTGATGGCGGGCACCGGCCAATATGCTCCCTCCGGCGACGAGCCGACCGCCAGTTATGGCTTGATTGCCCAATCGGTTGAATACAACGAAGACCGCAGCTGGGTCGTGTTCAACCTCAGGCCCGAAGCGCGCTTTCATGATGGCGCCCCCATCACAGCCTACGATGTGGCGTTTTCATACAACCTGCTGCTCAAAGAAGGCCATCCGCAGTACCGCACCAACCTGCAAGAAGTGCAGCGCGTGGACATTCTGGGACCCAAGCGGATCCGGTTTGTGTTCAAGCGTTCGGGCAACCCGCTGCTGATTTTGCGCCTGGGTGAGCTGCCGGTGTTGCCCCAGCATTACTGGGCCACGCGCGACTTCAAGGCCACGACGTTCGAACCGCCGCTGGGCAGCGGTCCCTACCGGATCACTAAAGTCACGCCGGGACGGCAACTGGTGTTTGAACACGTCAAGAACTGGTGGGGCGCCAACCTGCCGGTCAACCGTGGCAAATACAATTTTGACCGGGTGGACGTTGAGTTTTACCGCGACAGCGATGTGGCGTTCGAAGCCTTCAAGGCCGGTGAATTCGATATGTATATCGAGCATCAGGCCAAAAATTGGGCCAATGGCTACAACTTCCCGGCCGTGCGCCGGGGCGAAGTGATCCAGGCGCAAATCCCTCATCACATCCCGACTCAAACCCAGGGGCTGTTCATGAACAGCCGCCGCAGTACGTTCAATTCAACCGGCGTGCGTGAAGCCATGGGCTTGATGTTCGATTTTGAATGGACCAACCGCACCCTGTTCAACGGCGCCTACCAGCGCGCGACGAGCTTCTATCCCAACAGCGATTTCTCGGCCAGCGGCATTCCACAGGGTCATGAATGGCTACTGCTTTCCCCTTGGCGCACGCAATTGCCGCCCGAACTGTTCAAACAGGCTTTTAGCCTGCCGCAAACACAAGGGCGCGGCATCCCCCGCGACACCCTGCGTCGTGCGCTGGCCTTACTGGCCGACAATGGCTGGAAACTCTCCGGGCAACGCTTGATCAATAGCGAAGGAAAACCGCTGAGCTTTGAGATATTGCTGGTAAATCCAAACCTTGAGCGCATTCTGCAACCGTACGTGGAGAACTTGGCGAGCATCGGCATTGCAGCGCGTCTGCGTACAGTGGATCGGGCCCAGTACAAACAGCGTCTGGATCAGTTCGATTTCGACATGATCCTCATGACCCTTGACCAGACCCTGAGCCCCGGCCTTGAGCAGTGGCAGTACTTTCACTCCAGCCAAGCCAACGTCAAGGGCAGTAAAAACTATGCAGGCGTGGCCAATCCGATTGTCGACCAACTGCTCGAAAAGCTGCTGGCCGCGCAAACCCGTGAAGAGCAATTGGCCGCAGGCCGGGCACTGGATCGTGTCCTGTTGTGGCAGCACTACAGCATCCCAAACTGGTATCTGAATTATCACCGCCTGGCGTACCGCAACCGGTTCGCCTTCGTGACTACGCCGCCCTACACATTGGGCTTGAGTGCGTGGTGGCTAAAGCCTACGGAGAAATCCCAATGATGCCTTTGCGTACCCTGCTAAAGCCCCTTGGCGGCCTGCTATTGGCCGGTGTCAGTTGCCTCGTGCTGGCCGCCCCGCAACATGCCCTGACCCTGTACGACGAACCGCCAAAATACCCGGCCAATTTCAAGCACCTCGATTACGTGAACCCGAATGCGCCCAAAGGCGGCACCTTCCGCAAATCCGCCCTCGGCACGTTCGACAGCCTGAACCCGTTTATCAATAAGGGCGTTCCGGCCGATGACATCGATCTGACCTACGACACCCTGGCCCGTCAGAGCCTCGACGAACCGTTTACCGCCTACGGACTGATCGCAGAAAAAATCGAAAAAGCCCCTGACAACAGTTGGGTGCGTTTTTATCTGCGTCCGCAGGCCAAATTCAATGACGGCCACCCGATCCGCGCAGAAGACGTGGTGTTCAGCTTCGACACCTTGATGAAAAGCGCGTCGCCGCTGTTCAAGAGCTATTACAGCGACGTAGAAAAAGCGGTCGAAGAAAACCCGTTGCAGGTGAAATTCATCTTCAAACACACCAAAAACCGCGAATTGCCGCTGATTCTCGGACAACTGCCGATTTTGCCCAAACACTGGTGGGAAACTCGTGACTTCAACAAGGGTAATCTCGAAATACCCGTCGGCAGTGGCCCTTACACCATTACCGAGATCAAGCCGGGCCGTTCGATACGCTACGAACGCAACAAGGACTACTGGGGCAAAGACTTGCCCATCAATAAAGGCCTGTACAACTTCGACGCCATCACCATCGATTATTTCCGCGATAACAGCGTCGCGTTTGAAGCACTCAAGGCCGGCCAATTCGATTACTGGCTGGAAATCAGCGCCAAGAACTGGGCAGGTGCTTACAACGTGCCTGCGGTCAAACAGGGTCGCCTGATTAAAGAAGAAATCCGCAACGCCAACCCCACCGGTATGCAAGGCTTTATTTTCAACCTGCGCAGGCCGATGTTTCAGGATGTGCGCGTGCGTGAAGCCCTGAACCTGCTGTTCGATTTTGAATGGGCCAACAAACAGCTGTTCAACGGTTCGTATGCGCGCACCAGCAGCTATTTCGAAAACTCGGACATGGCCGCCAAAACACTGCCGAGCGACGAAGAACTGGCGATTTTGGAACCGTTGCGCGGGCAAATTCCCGACAAGGTCTTCACCGAGGTGTACAAACCGGATGTGACCGACGCCAGCGGCATGATTCGCGAGCAGCAGCGCCGCGCGTACAAGCTGTTACAAGACGCCGGGTGGCGCATCGTTGACGACAAGATGGTCGACACCCAGGGCAACCCGGTAAAGATTGAATTCCTTCTGGCGCAAACCGAATTCGAACGCATCTTGCTGCCGTTCAAGCGCAACCTCAGTGACTTGGGCATCGACTTGCAAATTCGCCGCGTCGACACCTCCCAATACCTGAACCGTCTGCGCTCAAGGGACTTCGACATGATCATCGGCAGCTTCCCGCAATCCAGCTCGCCGGGCAGTGAGCAACGCGAGTACTGGGCCTCTGAAAGCGCCGAAAAACCGGGCAGTCGCAACTTCATGGGCCTCAAAGACCCAGCCATCGATCAACTCACCGAAGGGCTGATCAATGCCGACTCCCGCCAGAACCTGATCACCCATGCCCGCGCGCTGGATCGCGTGTTGCAGTGGGGGTTCTATGTCATTCCCAACTGGCACATCAAAACCTGGCGCGTGGCCTATTCCAACCACATCGGTCACCCGGCCGTCACACCGCTGTATGACATCGGCACCTCCACATGGTGGGTCAAACCTGATGTCGAGCCGGTCACTGCCACCCAACCCACAAGCGAAAGCCTGGAGCCTTAGATGCTGGCCTATATATTCAGGCGACTGCTGCTGATTATTCCGACACTCTTCGGGATTCTGCTGATCAACTTCGTCATCATCCAGGCCGCTCCCGGCGGCCCGGTGGAGCAGATGATTGCCAAGCTCGAAGGTTTTGACGGCGCGACCAGCCGGATCGCCGGGGGCGGCTCCGAAGTGTCGGTCGCAGGCTCCAACTACCGTGGTGCGCAGGGGCTGGACCCTGCGCTGATTCAGGAAATCGAAAAAATGTACGGGTTCGACAAGTCAGCCCCGGAGCGCTTGTGGATCATGATCAAGAATTACGCCCACCTGGACTTCGGGGAGAGTTTTTTCCGCGACGCCAAGGTCATTGATCTGATCAAAGAAAAAATGCCCGTCTCGATCTCGCTCGGCCTGTGGAGCACGCTGATCATGTACCTAGTGTCGATCCCGCTGGGGATCGCCAAGGCCACGCGGCACGGCAGTCATTTCGACGTTTGGACCAGCTCGGCCATCATTGTCGGGTATGCGATACCCGCCTTCCTGTTCGCCATTTTGCTGATTGTGGTCTTTGCCGGCGGCAGCTACCTGGACTGGTTTCCGTTGCGCGGCCTGACCTCCAACAACTTCGATGAACTGAGCCTGGGCGGCAAGATCCTCGATTACTTCTGGCACCTGGCCTTGCCGGTCACGGCGCTGGTGATCGGCAACTTCGCGACCATGACCCTGCTGACCAAAAACAGCTTTCTGGACGAAATCAACAAACAGTACGTGGTAACGGCCAAGGCCAAGGGGCTGACCCAACATCGCGTGCTGTATGGCCACGTGTTTCGCAACGCGATGTTGCTGGTGATTGCCGGTTTCCCATCTGCTTTTATCGGCATCTTCTTTACCGGTTCCTTGCTGGTCGAAGTGATTTTCTCGCTGGACGGGCTGGGTTTGATGAGCTTTGAAGCGGCGATAAATCGTGACTACCCCGTGGTTTTCGGCACGTTGTTCATCTTCACGCTGGTCGGCTTGCTGGTAAAACTGATCGGTGACCTCTCATACACCCTGGTTGATCCGCGCATCGACTTTGAAAGCAGGGAGCATTGAGATGACGTTATCGCCCCTTAACAAGCGACGATTCGCACGGTTCAAAGCGAATAAACGCGGCTGGTGGTCACTGTGGATTTTTTTGGTGCTGTTCACGCTCAGCCTCGGCGCCGAGTTGATCGCCAACGACAAACCGCTGGTCATCCGCTACGACGGCGAGCTGTACTTTCCCGCCCTCAAACGCTACCCCGAGACCGACTTTGGCGGTGAGTTCCCGCTGGAGGCCAATTACAAGAGCCCCTACATCCGCGAACTGTTGGCCAAAAAAGATGCCTGGGTGCTGTGGCCACCCATTCCGTATAGCTATCAGAGCATCAACTACGACCTGAAAGTCCCCGCCCCCGCACCGCCTTCAGCCGAAAACTGGCTCGGCACCGATGACCAAGGGCGCGACGTGCTGGCGCGGGTGATTTACGGCTTCCGGATTTCGGTGCTGTTCGCCCTGACCCTGACGATCTTGAGTTCCATCATCGGTGTGATTGCCGGTGCGCTGCAGGGCTTCTACGGAGGCTGGGTCGACCTGGCAGGTCAGCGCTTTCTGGAGATCTGGTCCGGATTGCCAGTGCTGTACCTGCTGATCATCCTCGCCAGTTTTGTGCAGCCCAACTTCTGGTGGCTGCTAGGCATCATGTTGCTGTTTTCGTGGATGAGCCTGGTGGATGTCGTGCGGGCCGAATTCCTGCGGGGTCGCAATCTGGAGTACGTTCGGGCCGCCCGTGCCCTGGGCATGCAGGACATGGCCATCATGTACCGGCACATTTTGCCCAACGCCATGGTGTCGACCATGACGTTCATGCCGTTCATTCTGACCGGTGCGATCGGCACGCTGACCGCGCTGGACTTTCTGGGCTTCGGCCTGCCGCCGGGAGCACCCTCTCTGGGTGAGCTGGTCGCCCAGGGTAAATCCAACCTGCAAGCGCCGTGGCTGGGCATGAGCGCGTTCGCCGTGCTGGCAATCATGCTCAGCTTGCTGGTGTTCATCGGTGAGTCCGCTCGCGATGCCTTCGACCCGAGGAAATGAAATGACGCAGGACAATCTGATCGAAGTGCGCGATCTCTGCGTCGAGTTCGTGGCCGGGGAGCAACCGCAGCGTGTGGTGCAAGGCGTGAGCTTTGACATCAAACGTGGCGAAACCCTGGCACTGGTGGGCGAAAGCGGCTCAGGCAAATCTGTCACGGCCCACTCGATCCTGAGGCTGCTGCCCTACCCCATCGCCCGCCATCCCGGCGGCAGCATCACCTATGCGGGGCAGGATTTACTGACGCTGGACGAGAAAAAACTGCGGCACATCCGCGGCAACCGCATCGCCATGATTTTTCAAGAGCCGATGACGTCACTCAACCCCCTGCACAGCATTGAAAAGCAGATCAATGAAGTGCTGGGGCTGCACAAAGGGTTAACGGGCAAGGCAGCCACTGAGCGGACGCTGGAGCTGCTGGATCTCGTAGGCATCCCCGAGCCCCACAAACGGCTAAAGGCCTTGCCACACGAGCTCTCCGGCGGCCAGAGACAGCGTGTCATGATTGCCATGGCCCTGGCCAATGAGCCTGAGTTATTGATTGCCGACGAACCCACGACGGCGCTGGACGTCACGGTACAGCTCAAAATCCTCGATTTGCTCAAAGATTTGCAGGCCCGGCTGGGCATGTCGCTGTTACTGATCAGTCACGATTTGAACCTGGTTCGACGAATTGCTCACAGAGTATGTGTCATGCAGCGCGGTTGCATCGTCGAACAAGCATCGTGCGAACAGCTGTTCCGTTCGCCGCAACATCCTTACACCCGGGAACTGCTCGGTGCAGAACCCAGCGGAGGCCCAGCGGAGACCATCGCGGGCCCGCCGTTGCTGAAGGTCGAGGACCTGAGAGTCTGGTTTGCGATCAAAAAAGGGCTGTTGCGCAAAACCGTTGATTACGTAAAAGCAGTCGATGGCATTAACTTCAGCCTGCCCCGTGGTCAAACGCTGGGCATTGTGGGGGAAAGCGGATCGGGCAAATCGACGTTGGGGCTGGCGATTTTGCGGCTGATTGCCAGTCGCGGCGCGATTCATTTTGGGGACAAGCAGCTAGACTGCCTGTCGCAGAAAGACGTCAGACCGTTGCGACGCCAGATGCAGGTGGTGTTTCAGGACCCGTATGGCAGCCTCAGCCCGCGCATGAGCGTCAGCGAAATTGTCGGTGAAGGTTTACGCATTCACGGCATGGGCACCGCTCAAGAGCAAGAAGCCGCCATTATTGAGGCGTTGCGTGAAGTAGGTCTGGATCCTGAAACCCGGCACCGTTACCCTCACGAGTTTTCAGGTGGACAGCGGCAGAGAATCGCCATTGCCCGCGCGTTAGTGTTGAAGCCAGCGTTGATTTTGCTGGACGAGCCAACCTCTGCGTTGGACAGAACGGTTCAACGCCAGGTCGTCGAGCTCTTGCGTGCTCTGCAAGCCAAGTACAACCTGACGTATTTGTTTATCAGCCATGATTTGGCGGTAGTCAAAGCGCTGAGCCACCAATTGATGGTGGTCAAGCAAGGCCAAGTGGTCGAACAAGGTGAGGCGTCTTCCATTTTTGCCTCGCCGCAACATCCATATACACAGCAGTTGCTGGAAGCCGCCTTTTTGGCACCAGTGGCTGTCGATTAATCTGATAGAGGAACAACACATGGGTTTTCTCGCCGGTAAGCGCGTCCTGATCGTCGGTGTCGCTAGCAAATTGTCCATCGCTTCTGGCATTGCTGCCGCCATGCACCGTGAAGGCGCTGAACTTGCCTTCACTTATCAGAACGAAAAGCTGAAAGGCCGCGTTGAAGAGTTCGCCGCAGGTTGGGGCTCCAGCCCTGAACTGTGCTTCCCTTGCGACGTTGCCAGCGATGAAGAAATTGCCAAGGTCTTCGAAGACCTGAGCAAGAAGTGGGACGGTCTGGACTGCATCGTTCACTCCGTGGGCTTCGCTCCGGGCGACCAACTGGATGGTGACTTCACCGACGCCACCACCCGTGAAGGTTTCCGCATTGCCCACGACATCAGCGCCTACAGCTTCGTGGCCCTGGCTAAGGCTGGCCGCCCGATGATGAAAGGCCGTAATGGCAGCCTGCTGACCCTGTCGTACTTGGGCGCAGAGCGCACCATGCCCAACTACAACGTGATGGGCATGGCAAAAGCCAGCCTGGAAGCGGGCGTACGCTATCTTGCTGGCAGCCTGGGCCCGGAAGGTACGCGCGTTAACTGTGTATCGGCAGGCCCGATCCGCACGTTGGCCGCGTCGGGTATCAAGAACTTCCGTAAAATGCTGGCAGCCAACGAAGCGCAAACGCCTCTGCGTCGCAACGTGACCATTGATGAAGTCGGTAATGCCGGCGCCTTCCTGTGCTCTGACCTAGCGTCGGGCATCAGCGGTGAAATCATGTACGTTGACGGCGGCTTCAACACCACCGCAATGGGCAACATCGAAGAGTAACTCTTCGCTGTCGCTGCCTTAAAAACGCCCGGTGCAGCCACTGCATCGGGCGTTTTGCGTTTAAGGTCGGCGCTCCTCCTGCTCTTCCCTCGTCGCATGCGCCGCAACACGGCCAGCCCCTGATCACGCGAGGACCGCATTCCCTCTGCGCACCCTAATCGCGAGGGAGCAACTGGCCCGTTTCCCAAGCAAAAAAATGGCCGCTCCATGAGCGGCCATTTTGGTTGAGGCTAAACGCTTGATCTCACGGCTTAGTAGCGTTCGACCTTGGCCTCGTTTTCCAACTGCTTGCGCAAAGCAGAGAAGTCCTGCTGACCGGCACGCGAAGCGAGAACGCGACGATACGTAGCTTTCTCTTCTGCTGTCGGCTGGGCACCGTCATTGACGGCATTCAAGCGCAGCACGACAACACTGCCATCCGCCAGGGTAACGCTGCCGAACGTCGGCTTGTCCTTGGAGGCTGGCTTGGGCATGCGGAACACGGCTTGCAAGACAGCCGGATCGATACCGTCCTGACCTCGTGCCACCCCTTGCTCAACCTTCCAGGCATGACCATCAACCGGCTGATTCAACGGCAACTTGCCATCGCGCAGTCCTTTAATGATGTCCTCAGCCCGGGTTTTAGCCGCAGCACTGGCGTGCTCTTTAACCAATTGCGCACGAATGCTTGGCGCGACCGCTTCCAGCGGCAATTGCTCCGGCTTGCGGTGCTCCTTGACGCGCAATACGACAACGGTCTCAGGATCAAGCTCAATGGCAGAGCTGTTCGCCCCCTCATCCATCACTTCAGTGCTGAATGCGGCTTGAACCACAGCGCGGTTGGCGGCAACCCCTTCTCCACCTTCACGACCAAACGGTGCAGAGGTGTGAACGGTCAACTTCAGCTCCTGGGCTGGCTGCGCCAGATCAGAGGCTTCAAATGCCGAATCTTCAAGCTGCTTGCTGGCATCGACAAAGCGCTGCTCGACCTGTTGTGTTTTCAGGTCACGCGTCAGTTTGTCTTTGAGGCTGGCAAAGGTCGGCACCTCAGGCGCTTCCACACCCAGCAGTTTGATCAAGTGGTAGCCAAAGCTCGTGCGAACCGGCTCGGACACCTGGTCTTTGTTCAGCGCATACAGGGCTGTCTCAAACACCGGGTCGTAAACACCCGGGCCTGCGAAACCAAGATCACCGCCGTTAGCCGCCGAACCTGGATCCTGAGAGAACTCCTTGGCCAATGCCTCGAAACTTTCGCCCTTGGCCAGACGTTGTTGAATCTCGGCGATTTTGGCCTTGGCTTGCTCGTCGCTGACTTTGTCGTTCACTTCAATCAGGATGTGCGCGCCACGACGCTGTTCAGCCAAATTGGCGATTTCTTTCTGATAAAGCGCCTGAAGCTCGTCATCCTTGACCGCCACCTGATCAAAGAAAGAAGACTTCTTCAATTCGATGTAATCGATCACAACCTGATCAGGGGTCATGAACTCTTTGGCGTGCTCGTCGTAGTAGGCCTTGATCTCGTCATCGCTCAATTTCACCGCAGCAGGATCGGCCTTGATGTTCAGCGAGTCGAAATCGCGGGTCTGTTTTTCAAGACGGGCGAAGGCGTTGACTTGCTCGTCGGTAACAAAACCACTGCCTGCCAAACCGGCGCGCAGCTGACCAATCAGCATTTCTTCAGCCAGCATGTCGCGAAATTGCAGGCGGCCGTAGCCCAACTGGCGGATGACCTGATCGAAACGCTCGGGACTGAACTTGCCATCCACCTGGAACTCTGGCGTTTGCAGAATCACTTGGTCCAGCGCGGCCTCAGAGAAAGAGAACTTGGACTGGTTGGCACCTTGCAGCAACAGCTTGCGGTCGATCAACCCTTTGAGGGCCGACTCACGCAGCATTTTCTCGTCCAGAAGCGAGGCATCGAAATCCTTGCCCAGTTGCTGCATCAGCTGACGACGTTGCATGTCGACGGCCTGGCTCAGCTCGGTTTGAGTGATTTCTTCACCATTTACCTTGGCTGCATCCTTGCTGGTCGAAGTGGCTTGAAAAATGGCATCGAAACCGGTCAACGCCATTAACGCGACGATGACACCGATGATGGTCTTGGCAATCCAGCCTTGTGAATTGTCCCTGATATTTTGCAGCATGCTTCCCCCAGAAACGGTCTTGCTTAATGAACAACCGTGGAGCGTGGGTAGAGTCCGGATAGAAGAAAGGCGCATCCGAGGATGCGCCTTCTCGTAACTGGCGGAGCGGACCGGGCTCGAACCCGCGACCCCCGGCGTAACAGATCGATATAGCCATCGACCGCACTACCGCTCCGCTGCCAAGCCTGGCGTGCGCCTGACCCGGTTGGGTAAAAGGTGTAGCAGAAACTCAGTTAACGGCTTCTTTCAGCGCTTTACCGGCTTTGAAACCTGGCTTTTTAGCAGCAGGAATTTCCAGCGTTTTACCGGTCTGTGGGTTACGACCAGTACGAGCAGGACGATCGGTTACAGAAAAAGTACCAAAGCCAACCAGTACCACAGAGTCGCCAGCCTTAAGAGCGCCAGTGACGGATTCGATTACTGCGTCCAGCGCACGGCCGGCGGCAGCTTTCGGGATATCAGCAGATGCAGCGATAGCATCAATCAGTTCCGACTTGTTCACTCTAAGTCCCCTTATATCTATCTGAGTATGTTTCTAAAGTTTTTTGGTCAAAGCAAAACGACTGCTGAAGCACTTACGGACACTTATAGAGCCGCTTTATAACAAGGGCTCTAAAAAGCGTCAAGAAAGCCCCTCAGGCGAATCCGTATTAATGCGTGCTAATTCTTTCCTTAGAGTCAGACTCTCGTTTGTCTTCCTTGGCGACAATCTCGGGAGCCTCGTCCGGCAAGGGCTCCGGCGCGTATTGCAGCGCAATTTGCAGGACTTCGTCAATCCATTTAACCGGTTTGATTTGAAGATCCTGTTTGATGTTGTCAGGGATTTCCTTCAGATCACGGACATTTTCTTCAGGAATAATTACTGTCTTGATCCCACCACGGTGAGCAGCCAATAGTTTTTCCTTCAAGCCCCCGATGGCCAATACCTGACCACGCAGCGTAATTTCACCGGTCATCGCAACATCTGCCCGCACGGGAATCAGCGTCAGTGCGGAGACCAAAGCGGTGCACATTCCGACACCCGCGCTCGGGCCGTCCTTGGGCGTAGCGCCTTCAGGCATGTGAATGTGAATATCGCGTTTCTCGTGGAAATCCAACGGGATACCCAGACTTTTAGCGCGACTGCGCACAACCGTCAGCGCTGCCGTGATCGACTCGACCATGACATCGCCCAGCGAGCCGGTCTTGATCAGTTGACCTTTGCCAGGCACGACTGCGGCTTCAATCGTCAACAGCTCGCCGCCCACCTGAGTCCAGGCCAGGCCGGTTACCTGACCAATCTGATCTTGCTGTTCAGCCAAGCCATAACTGAATTTTCTTACACCTAAAAAGTGCTCGAGCAAATCAGACGTCACCACCACAGAGAAGCGTTTTTCCAACGCATGCTCTTTGACGGCTTTACGGCAGATCTTGGCAATTTGACGCTCAAGCCCCCGTACACCGGCTTCACGGGTGTAGTAACGAATGATGTCGCGAATGGCTTCGTTGTCGAATGCCAATTCGCCTTTTTTAAGGCCATTCGCCTCGATTTGCTTGGGTGCCAGGTATTTGACAGCAATGTTGATTTTTTCGTCTTCGGTGTAACCCGGCAGACGAATTACCTCCATCCGGTCCAGCAACGCTGGCGGAATGTTCATGGAGTTAGAGGTGCACAGGAACATCACATCGGACAGGTCGTAATCAACCTCGAGGTAATGATCATTGAAGTTATGGTTTTGCTCAGGATCGAGCACTTCGAGCAACGCTGACGCGGGATCGCCACGCATGTCGCTGCCCATTTTGTCGATTTCATCGAGCAGAAACAGCGGGTTACGTACGCCCACTTTGGTCATTTTTTGAATCAATCGGCCTGGCATCGAACCGATATAAGTCCGGCGATGGCCCCGAATTTCGGCCTCGTCACGGACACCGCCCAACGCCATTCGCACGAATTTACGATTGGTTGCATGGGCGATCGACTCGGCAAGCGAGGTTTTACCGACCCCCGGAGGCCCGACCAGGCACAGCACCGGTCCACGGATTTTCTTCACCCGCTTTTGCACAGCGAGATATTCAAGAATCCGCTCTTTAACTTCCTCCAGACCGTAATGGTCGGCATCAAGGATGTCTTCAGCGCGCTTGAGGTCCAGACGCACCTTGCTCTGCGCTTTCCAGGGCACCTGGACCAGCCAGTCGATATAGGAGCGTACGACCGTCGCTTCGGCCGACATGGGCGACATCTGCTTGAGCTTGTTAAGCTCAGCCTGCGCTTTGGCCATGGCATCTTTTGGAAGGCCGGCTGCATCAATGCGCTTTTTCAGTTCTTCAATTTCGTTGTGACCTTCGTCACCATCACCCAGCTCTTTCTGAATGGCCTTCATCTGCTCATTCAGGTAGTACTCGCGCTGACTGCGTTCCATCTGCTTTTTGACGCGGCCGCGAATGCGCTTTTCAACTTGCAGCAGATCGATTTCGGCGTCCAGCAGCGCGAGCACGTGCTCCACCCGGGTTTGCAGATCGATGATTTCGAGTATTTCCTGCTTCTGTTCGATCTTGAGTGCCATATGGGCAGCCATGGTATCGACCAGTCGGCTTGGCTCATCAATGCTGTTAAGCGAAGACAACACCTCAGCCGGTACTTTTTTGCCCAACTGCACATACTGCTCAAACTGCGAGAGCAGGCTGCGTACAAATACTTCGGACTCGCGCTCAGGCGCAGCCGCTTCTTCGATCAAGGAAACTTCGGCGCTCAGGTAACCATCCGCCTGGCCAAATTTTTCAACAGCGCCACGCTGCTCACCCTCGACCAGCACCTTGACGGTACCGTCTGGCAGTTTCAGCAACTGTAAAACAGTGGCGATAGTGCCCACGCCATAAAGTGCGTCGGCAGTGGGATCATCGTCAGCAGGATTTTTTTGAGCCAACAGCAGGATTTGCTTGTCGCCCGTCATCGCAGCCTCGAGGGCCTCGATCGACTTCTCGCGTCCCACGAACAGTGGGATCACCATGTGCGGATACACAACGACATCACGCAACGGCAGGAGAGGCAATTCGATGGTTGTCTTCATGATTTCGCCTCTACGGCGGCCATACGGCCGTAATCAGATGGAAGTAAGCTTGAAGCCAAGATGGGGGCTGTCTCTAAAAAAAACAAGCGTTGATAGGCAGTAAAAACAAAGGGGCCCGAAGGCCCCTTTGTTAAACACGCACCATGTAACAAAGAGCTACACATTTACGCGTCTGGCGCAGCCTTGGCAGTCGCATCGTTGTTTTCGTAAATCAACAATGGCTTGGACTTGCCTTCGATAACGCTTTCATCGATCACCACTTTACTCACCTCGGACTGCGAGGGGATTTCATACATGGTGTCGAGCAGCACGCCTTCGAGAATGGAACGCAGGCCACGAGCACCTGTTTTACGTTCCAGAGCACGCTTGGCCACAGCTTTCAGCGCATCCGCACGAAACTCAAGGTCTACACCTTCCATTTCGAACAACTTGCCGTACTGCTTGGTCAGCGCATTTTTAGGCTCGGTGAGAATCTGCATCAATGCAGCCTCATCCAGCTCATCCAATGTCGCCAGTACAGGGAGACGGCCTACGAATTCCGGAATCAGACCAAACTTGACCAAATCGTCAGGTTCGACCTCACGTAGGGATTCACCTACCTTCTTGCCCTCTTCCTTGCTGCGAACCTCAGCACTGAAGCCAATACCGCCACGGGTTGAGCGAGCCTGAACGACCTTTTCGAGGCCGGAGAAAGCACCACCGCAGATGAAGAGAATATTACGGGTATCAACCTGTAAAAATTCTTGCTGAGGATGCTTGCGCCCACCTTGAGGAGGAACGGAAGCCACGGTACCTTCGATCAGCTTCAATAGAGCTTGCTGCACACCTTCACCGGAAACATCCCGGGTGATGGACGGGTTGTCAGATTTGCGTGAAATCTTGTCGATTTCATCAATGTAGACAATGCCCATCTGAGCCTTCTCTACATCGTAGTCGCACTTCTGCAACAGCTTCTGAATGATATTTTCAACATCTTCCCCCACATAACCCGCCTCAGTCAGCGTGGTTGCGTCGGCAATGGTGAAAGGCACATTCAGCAAACGAGCCAAGGTCTCTGCCAGCAGGGTTTTACCCGAGCCAGTAGGACCGATAAGCAGGATATTACTCTTGCCCAGTTCGACGTCGTCGTTCTTTTTGTCACGCTGGTTGAGGCGCTTGTAGTGGTTATAAACCGCTACAGCCAAAACCTTTTTGGCACGTTCCTGACCAATTACATACTGATCAAGGATGCCGCTGATTTCTTTTGGCGATGGTAATTTATGCGCACTGCTCTCGGCCTGGGCTTCCTGCACCTCCTCACGGATGATGTCATTGCACAGGTCGACGCATTCGTCGCAGATAAAGACCGAGGGGCCGGCAATCAATTTGCGCACTTCATGCTGGCTTTTGCCACAGAAGGAGCAATAGAGCAATTTGCCGTTGTCCTCGCCGTTGCGGGTGTCAGTCATTCGATCGATCCAAATCCGATAGGCTTGCAACACAAGATGAAGGCAACTGCAGGCTTTTTCAAGCCCACAGGTGGCCGGATAAACCAACCACCTACATTTGAGCTGCTTAAGCGGGCATTTGACGCTTGCTGAACACAGAGTCGATCAAGCCATATTCGGCTGCACGCTCGGCACTCATGAAGTTGTCACGCTCCGTGTCACGCTCGATGGTTTCGAGGGTTTGACCGGTGTGATGCGCCAACAGCGAGTTCAAACGATGACGGATGTTGAGGATTTCCTTGGCGTGAATATCGATATCCGACGCCTGCCCCTGGAAACCGCCCAGTGGCTGGTGAATCATCATCCGCGAGTTCGGCAGGCAATGACGCTTGCCCGGCGCACCGCCAGCCAACAGGAATGCACCCATGCTGCAGGCCTGACCAATACAGATGGTCGAGACGTCCGGCTTGATGAACTGCATGGTGTCGTAGATCGACATGCCTGCCGTTACCGAGCCACCAGGGGAGTTAATGTAAAGATGGATGTCCTTGTCCGGGTTTTCGGCTTCAAGGAAGAGCAACTGCGCCGCGACCAGGTTAGCCATGTAGTCTTCTACAGGGCCTACCAGGAAGATGATCCGCTCCTTCAACAGGCGCGAATAGATGTCATAGGCGCGCTCGCCACGGGCGGACTGCTCAACAACCATCGGGACCAAGCCGCCAGCGGCTTGAATGTCAGAGTTCTGCTGCATATAAGAATTGCGGGACATGTCCTGCAGTCACTCCCAAATAGTTCTGTCTTGAATACGCATAAGCCAGCACGAGGCTGGCTTATGGTTGTGTTTTCAAACGAATCTGAAATCAGTCGGCTTGTGGAGCTTCCACCGGCTTGACAGCTTCTTCGTAAGAGACCGACTTATCGGTCACCTTAGCCTTCTGCAGAACAGTATCCACAACTTGTTCTTCCAGCACAACCGAACGGACTTCGTTCAATTGCTGGTCATTTTTGTAGTACCAGGCTACAACCTGCTCCGGCTCCTGGTAAGCAGAAGCCATTTCCTGAATCATTTCACGAACGCGATCTTCGTCTGGCTTCAGGTCGAACTGCTTGACCACCTCAGCCACGATCAAACCCAGCACAACGCGACGCTTGGCTTGCTCTTCAAACAGCTCGGCTGGCAGTTGATCCGGCTTGATGTTGCCGCCGAACTGCTGAACAGCCTGAACGCGCAGACGGTCAACTTCGCTCGACAACAGCGCCTTAGGCACTTCAATCGGGTTGGCAGCCAGCAGGCCTTCCATAACCTGATTTTTAACCTTGGACTTGATCGCCTGACGCAATTCACGCTCCATGTTCTTACGAACTTCGGCGCGGAAACCTTCAAGGCCAGTCTCTTTGATACCGAACTGAGCGAAGAATTCTTCGTTCAATTCAGGCAGCTTTGGCTCAGAAACGGTGTTAACCGTCACGGTGAACTCGGCAGTTTTACCTGCCAGATCAAGATTCTGATAGTCCTCAGGGAATGTCAGGGTCAGAACGCGCTCTTCGCCCGCCTTGGCGCCTACCAGACCTTCTTCAAAACCAGGAATCATGCGGCCCGAACCCAGAACCAGCTGAGTACCCTTCGCCGATCCGCCTGCAAACACTTCACCGTCAACCTTGCCAACGAAGTCGATATTCAGCTGATCTTCGTTCTGAGCAGCACGCTCAGTGACTTCAAAACGAGTGTTCTGCTTGCGCAGTACTTCCAGCATCTTGTCCAGGTCAGCATCAGCCACTTCAGCGCTCAGACGCTCAACGGCAATAGTGTCCAGACCCGTCACTTCGAATTCAGGGAACACTTCGAAAGTGGCGATGTATTCCAGATCTTTGCCTTTTTCGAACACTTTAGGTTCTACAGATGGCTGACCTGCCGGGTTGAGCTTTTGCTCAACCACTGCTTCGTAGAAGGAAGCCTGGATGATGTTGCCCAGCGCTTCTTGACGCGCATCAGCTTCGTAGCGCTGGCGGATCACGCTCATTGGCACTTTGCCTGGACGGAAGCCCGGGATCTTGGCCTTTTGGGCAGTCTGTTGCAGACGCTTGTTGACTTCAGCCTCAATACGCTCAGCTGGCACGCCAATGGTCATGCGACGCTCAAGAGCGGAAGTATTTTCAACAGAAACTTGCATGGATATTCCTCGTTGCACAGACGTTAGCCGGCCGTTTCCGACCCCATAATCAAGGGCATGCATTCTAGTGGGTCAAACTCAAGAAGTCACCCTACCGCATTCGTACCCGGAAACAGCACACGCATTAATAAGGAGCAGCATTCATTCGCTCACTCCCGGAGACACAACCTATAACCATAAAGACCGAGTCAGAACCTTCCTATATAGAAGGCGACTCTCGGCCATAAACGCCCACCAAAAAGGCCCAGCTAAAGAGGAAAAGCAGAAATGCCTGACTCGACAACCCGCCTCTTTAGCACGATCAATGGCGCTTGAACATTTAAAAACGCCAAAACGAAAAAGGCGCAGCCCTTTTCAGGTGCTGCGCCTTTTTTAGTAAGTGGACGAGCCACTAATTTGGTGCGGACGGAGAGACTCGAACTCTCACACCTTGCGGCGCTGGAACCTAAATCCAGTGTGTCTACCAATTCCACCACATCCGCATTTCAAACTTTTGAAGCAAAGACGCCAGATTATTAATCTGGCGTCTTTCTAAATATGGGGTGGACGAAGGGGATCGAACCCTCGACAACGGGAGTCACAATCCCGTGCTCTACCAACTGAGCTACGCCCACCATATTGCCTGTACTGCCTACTTGTGCCAAAGCTGCCTAATGGCGCACCCGGCAGGACTCGAACCTGCGACCATCCGCTTAGAAGGCGGATGCTCTATCCAGCTGAGCTACGGGCGCCTTATTAATCTGTACTCTGTGACGACTACAAACTAAGTGCTTTCAGTATCACCAAGCTAGACATCAACTTCGCTCTACCTTCTTAACCAGTGCTAGGCTGTGCCCGACAAGTGCGACGAATGTTATAGGTGAGTCGGTAGGTCGTCAACTCTTTTTTAAAAAAAGTTTAGAAATATAAAGGGGTTAGGGGATTAAGCAGACCAAGCGCCTTTGCCCTCACGCCATGGCATGCGAGAATGCACGCCCTTTTTCCACCCTTTTCGATGGTTAATCACGCGTAATGACTGCACAACTAATCGACGGCAAAGCGATCGCCGCCAGCCTGCGCCAGCAGATTGCCAAACGTGTTGCCGAGCGTCACGAGCAAGGCCTGCGCACTCCTGGTCTGGCAGTGATTCTGGTCGGCAGCGATCCTGCCTCCCAGGTTTATGTTTCGCACAAGCGTAAAGACTGCGAAGAGGTAGGCTTTCTTTCACAAGCCTATGACTTGCCTTCCGATACCAAACAGCAAGACCTGACCGACTTGATCGACCGCCTCAATGACGATGCGAACATTGACGGCATTCTGCTGCAATTACCGCTGCCAGAGCATTTGGACGCCTCCAAACTGTTGGAGCGCATCCGCCCTGACAAAGACGTAGACGGTTTCCACCCCTACAACGTCGGGCGCTTGGCACAACGCATCCCGCTCCTGCGCCCTTGCACCCCCAAAGGCATCATGACCCTGCTGGAAAGCACAGGCCAAAACCTGTACGGAATGGATGCCGTCGTCGTAGGCGCCTCCAACATTGTGGGGCGTCCAATGGCCATGGAGTTGCTGCTGGCAGGCTGCACCGTGACCGTTACCCACCGTTTCACTAAAGATCTGGCTGGCCATGTCGGCCGCGCCGACCTGGTGGTGGTAGCCGCTGGCAAACCGGGCCTGGTCAAAGGTGAGTGGATCAAGGAAGGCGCCATCGTGATTGACGTCGGGATTAACCGCCAGGCGGATGGCAAGCTGGTGGGTGACGTGGTTTACGAGACCGCCCTGCCCCGTGCAGGCTGGATCACCCCCGTTCCGGGCGGCGTAGGCCCGATGACGCGTGCCTGCCTGCTTGAGAACACGCTGTACGCCGCCGAGACGTTGCACGGCTAAGCGCTCAATCCATTGAGGCCAACGGCACCTTCGGGTGCCGTTTTTGTTGGCGATAACTCTCCAGACAAACAAAAGCCCGCACGAAGCGGGCTTGTGTTGGTACGGCGATTAACTAGTCAGCCAGACGCCAGGTGGTTGCGCCCTTCCCGTCTTCGAGCACAACCCCCATTTCGGTCAATTGATCACGAATACGATCGGATTCGGCCCAGTCTTTTGCCGCACGCGCCGCCAAACGCGCCGCGATCAAAGCTTCTACCTGCGCAGCGTCGACCTTGCCTTCAGCGCCTGCCTGCAAGAAATCGTCCGCCTCAAGTTGCAAGACGCCCAGCACATCCGCCAACTGCTTGAGACGAGCCGCCAAACCAGCCGCCGCCTGAAGATCAGTTTCACGCAGGCGATTGATTTCACGGACCATCTCAAACAAGACCGCACACGCTTCCGGCGTACCGAAATCGTCATTCATCACCTGAGTAAAACGCTCTACAAACGCTTCACCACCCGCTGGCTCAGCCTTTGGCAAGCCTTTGAGCGCATGGTAGAAACGTTCAAGCGCTGCTTTTGCGTCCTTCAGGTTGTCTTCCGAATAGTTGATCGAGCTGCGGTAGTGGCTGGACACCAACAAATAGCGCACCACTTCCGGATGATATTTCTCCAGCACGTCGCGAATGGTGAAGAAGTTGTTCAAGGATTTGGACATCTTCTCGCCATTGATGCGAATCATCCCGCAGTGCATCCAGGCATTGGCGTAGGTCTTGCCCGTCGCCGCCTCACTCTGGGCGATTTCGTTTTCATGGTGTGGAAACTCAAGATCACTGCCGCCACCGTGAATATCGAACGTCTCGCCCAGGCAGCAGGTAGACATGACCGAACATTCAATATGCCACCCCGGACGACCCGGACCCCACGGCGACTCCCAGCTAGGCTCCCCGGGCTTGACGCCTTTCCACAGCACGAAATCCAGCGGATCGTCCTTGGCTTCGTCAACTTCGATGCGCGCACCGATACGCAGGTCTTCAATTTTTTTACGCGACAACTTGCCGTAGCCCATAAATTTGGCCACGCGGTAGTACACATCACCATTGCCCGGCGCGTAAGCAAACCCCTTGTCTATCAAGGTCTGGATCATCGCGTGCATGCCAGCAATGTGATCCGTGGCACGCGGCTCCATGTCCGGCTTGCGGATATTGAGCCGCGCTTCGTCTTCATGCATCGCGGCGATCATGCGCTCGGTCAACGCAGTGAAGGACTCATTATTTTGGACCGCGCGATTGATGATCTTGTCGTCGATATCCGTAATGTTGCGTACATAGGTCAAGTCATACCCACTGAAGCGCAACCAGCGGGTAATCAGGTCGAAAGCAACCATGCTGCGACCATGACCCAGATGGCAATAGTCATAGACCGTCATGCCGCACACGTACATGCGCACGTTGTTGCCGTCCAGCGGCTTGAAGACTTCTTTGCTCTTGGTGAGCGTGTTGTAGATCGTTAGCACGACGACTTCCTTAAAACTGACTCACTGACCCCAAGAATCGCGCAGGGTCACGGTGCGGTTGAATACCGGACGACCCGGTTTCGAGTCCTTGATATCCGCGCAGAAGTAACCTTCGCGCTCGAACTGGAAACGGTCTTCAGGCTGTGCATTCCCCAAAGATGGTTCAGCACGACAACCGGTCAGGACCTGCAGCGAGCCAGGGTTGATGTTTTCGAGGAAACCCGCACCGTCTTCAGCCTTTTCAGGATTCGGCGAACGGAACAGACGATCATAAAGACGCACTTCACATTCAACGCTGGCTGCAGCCGGCACCCAGTGCACAACCCCTTTGACCTTGCGACCTTCCGGGTTTTTACCCAAGGTTTGCGGATCGTAGGAACAACGCAACTCGACGATATTGCCCTCGGCATCCTTGATTGCTTCATCCGCACGAATGACATAACTGCCACGCAGCCGCACTTCGCCCGCAGGCTCAAGCCGCTTGTAACCTTTTGGCGGTTCTTCCATGAAGTCATCCCGGTCGATATAGATTTCGCGCGCGAACGGCAGCACGCGCACACCCATGTCTTCTTTTGGATGGCAAGGCAGCTCAAGGTTTTCAACCTGACCTTCCGGGTAGTTGGTGATCACAACCTTCAACGGACGCAAGACGCACATGGCACGCGGCGCGCTTCGATCCAGATCGTCGCGGATGCTGAACTCCAGCATGCCGAAATCGACTACACCGTCGGAACGGTTGGTGCCGACCATGTCGCAGAAGTTACGGATCGACTTGGGGGTATAACCACGACGGCGGAATCCCGACAGCGTGGACATGCGCGGGTCGTCCCAACCGTTGACGTGCTTCTCATCAACCAACTGCTTGAGCTTGCGCTTGCTGGTGATGGTGTAGTTCAGATTCAGACGCGAGAACTCGTACTGACGAGGCTTGCTCGGCACCGGCAAATTGTCGAGGAACCACTCATACAGAGGACGGTGACCTTCAAATTCGAGGGTGCAGATCGAATGAGTAATCCCTTCGATGGCGTCAGACTGCCCATGGGTGAAGTCATAGTTGGGGTAGATGCACCACTTATCGCCCGTCTGATGGTGATGAGCATGACGAATGCGATACAGAATCGGGTCGCGCAGGTTCATGTTCGGCGAGGCCATGTCAATTTTGGCACGCAACACACGCTTGCCATCTTCGAACTCACCCGCCTTCATGCGGGCAAACAGGTCGAGGTTTTCCTCTACGCCGCGGTCACGAAACGGGCTGTTTTTGCCAGGCTCGGTCAGGCTGCCGCGGTACTCTTTGGCCTGTTCAGGCGTCAAGTCGCAGACGTAGGCCTTGCCCTCTTTAATGAGGTAAACCGCCCACTCGTGCAACTGGTCGAAATACTGAGAGGCATAGCGCACTTCGCCGGACCATTGAAAGCCCAGCCATTTGACATCGCTTTCAATGGCGTCAATGTATTCCTGGTCTTCCTTGGCCGGGTTGGTGTCGTCAAAACGCAAATGCGTGACACCACCAAACTCTTCAGCCAGCCCGAAGTTCACGCAAATCGATTTGGCGTGACCAATGTGCAGGTAACCGTTGGGCTCGGGCGGGAAACGGGTCACGATCTGTTTGCATTTACCCGAGTCAAGGTCAGCCTGAACGATTGGACGCAGGAAATTGGCCGGGACAGCTGGGCCAGCCTTTGGATTCAGAGTGGGGTCGACAGTGGGCTTGCTCATAGGATCCTTGAACATAACGAGTGCGCGGCCTGGGTCGGCCGACTAAATCAAAGCGCCTATCATAGCCGATGCTGTCAAGTCACTGACAGAGCAGGCGCTCAATCAAAGCATTTGAAATCGCCGCTTTTAGTACCCATATCGTAAAAACCGCATCGAAATGCCGCGCGAGCACGCTAAACTCCGCCCCGCGGCTGTTTCTACCCAGCCAGCTCAGGGGTTGGGGCGACCCATACCGCCTCCGGGCCCGACGAATTCTCTGATAGAGCGATAACACCATGTCAAAAGTAAAACTGACCACCAACCACGGCGACATCGTGCTCCAACTGAACGCTGAAAAAGCGCCGATCACGGTTGCCAACTTCATCGAATACGTAAAAGCCGGCCACTACGAAAACACCGTTTTTCACCGTGTCATCGGCAACTTCATGATCCAGGGCGGCGGTTTTGAGCCGGGCATGAAAGAAAAGAAAGACAAGCGTCCAAGCATCCAGAACGAAGCCGACAACGGCCTGCCGAACAAGAAGTATTCGGTAGCCATGGCCCGCACCATGGAGCCGCATTCTGCGTCTGCTCAATTCTTCATCAACGTGGCTGACAACAGCTTCCTGAACCACAGCGGCAAGACCGTTCAGGGCTGGGGCTACGCAGTGTTTGGCGAAGTCATTGAAGGTCAGGACGTTGTCGACAAGATCAAAGCTGTGGCAACCACTTCCAAAGCCGGCCACCAGGATGTACCTGCAGACGACGTGATCATCGAGAAAGCCGAGATCATTGAGTGATACTGCTGATTTCAGATTTGCATCTGGAAGAGGAGCGCCCGGACATTACCCGGGCGTTTCTGAATTTCCTGACCGGGCGCGCGCGCTCGGCTCAGGCGCTGTACATCTTGGGCGACTTTTTTGAAGCCTGGATCGGCGACGATGCAATGACGCCCTACCAGCGCTCGATTTGTGACGCACTGCGCGCCCTGAGCGATGGCGGTACTGACGTGTTTCTCATGCACGGCAACCGTGACTTTTTATTAGGCCGAGCCTTTTGTAAAGCGGCCGGCTGCACCCTGCTGAAAGACCCTAGCATCGTGGACTTTTACGGCGAACCCGTGCTCCTAATGCACGGCGACAGTCTGTGTACCCGTGACGAAGCCTACATGCGCTTGCGACGCTACCTGCGCAACCCGATAACACTGTGGGTGTTGCGTCACCTGCCATTAAGCACCCGCCACACACTCGCGCGTAAATTGCGCAGCGAAAGCCGCGCCCAGACCCGCATGAAAGCCAACGATATTGTCGACGTGACCCCTGAAGAGATTCCGCGGATCATGACGCAGTTCGGCGTACACACCTTGATCCACGGCCACACTCATCGGCCGGCGATTCATAAATTGCAGATTGGTGAGCAGGCCGCCAAGCGGATTGTGCTCGGCGACTGGGACCGTCAAGGCTGGGTGTTGCAAGTGGATGAGCAAGGCATGCAACTGACGCCCTTCGACTTTCAGCTGACATTGCCAGCTGCTACGCACCCCTGAACCACCCGAGCCACGCCGACAGAGCACTGACCGGCGTCGCTAAAGGCCAAGACCCAGTACGTCGCGGCCTTCGGCTATCCTCGCATCATCCCTGCTAAAAATGTCTCAATGCCCGCTGGCCGCCGGACCCGCCTTGGCAGCAAAGGGCGGTTTGGCCAGCCATACGATCAAAATCAAGCCCATGAACATCCAGCCCATCATCGTGAAGTAGTCCACGGTCGACAGCATGTACGCCTGGCTGGTCAGGATTTGATCCATCTGAGCGTAGGCCTTGGTACTGGCACCCCCCAGATTTTCGAGGGTATGCCGGGTAATTGGATCGTACGTACTGACGCTTTCACTCATGTAGGCATGATGCTGATCCGCCCGGCGAATCCAGATCCACGTGGTTAATGAGGCCGCGAAACTGCCGCCCAATGTACGCAGGAATGTAGCCAAACCGGCCCCATCGGCAATTTGATGCGGCGGCAAATCCGACATCAAAATGCTCAACGTCGGCATAAAGAACAGCGCCACGCCAATTCCCATAAACAGTTGCACCATTGCGATGTGCTGGAAATCCACTTCATTGGTGAATTCGGCGCGCATAAAGCAGCTCAGGCCAATCGCCAGGAAGGCCAGCCCCGCCAACAGTCGCAGGTCAAATTTATGCGCGTACTTGCCCACGAACGGAGACATCACCACCGGCAAGATGCCGATAGGCGCAACGGCCAGACCGGCCCAAGTGGCCGTGTAACCCATTTGGGTTTGCAGCCATTGCGGCAGAATCAAGTTGATACCGAAGAAGCCTGCATACCCCAATACCAGGACCAGCGTTCCGATACGGAAGTTGCGGTGGGCGAACAGGCGCAGGTTGACGATCGGGTGTTTGTCAGTCATTTCCCAAATGACGAAGGCCGCCAGTGCAACCACTGACAGCGCGGTGCCCATCAGGATGAAGCTGGATTCGAACCAGTCCAGATCATTGCCTTTATCGAGCACAATTTGCAGGGCGCCCACCCCGATGATCAGCGTGATCAACCCCACATAGTCCATGGGCTGGCGGGTGATAACCACGGGGCGCGCTTTCAACTGCTGGCGCACGACCATAACCGCGAATATTCCGATCGGAATATTAATGAAGAAAATCCATGGCCAACTGTAACTGTCCGTAATCCAACCACCCAAAATCGGCCCGGCAATGGGCGCCACCACCGTGACCATCGCCAGCAATGCCAATGCCATCCCCCGTTTTGCGGGTGGATACACAGCAATCAACAGGGTCTGAGTCATCGGGTACAAAGGCCCCGCGACCAAGCCCTGCAGGACCCGAAAGCCCACCAGCTCAGGCATCGAGGTGGAAATCCCGCACAAAAATGAAGCCAACACGAACAAAATCGTCGCCCATAAAAACAGCTTCACTTCACCGAAACGGCGGCTCAGCCAGCCGGTCAAGGGCAACGCAATCGCGTTGCTGACAGCAAAAGAAGTGATGACCCACGTCCCCTGCTCCGAACTCACCCCCAGGTTGCCGGAAATGGTGGGCAGCGCGACGTTGGCAATGGTGGTATCGAGCACTTGCATAAAAGTGGCCAACGACAGGCCAATGGTGGCAAGCAGCAAGCTGGGCGGCGTAAAAGACGCGTTTGTACTCATCGCAAATCCTTTAAAACAGAGAGCGCAACCCCGCCGTAGCGACGGGGTCAGTGGATTGGCGAATCAACGCGCAGCGGCGGCATTGCTCACGACGGCACTGTTACTGTCAATCAGGCGCGCGATCAGGGCTTCAGCATCGGCCAGTTGCTTTTCATACACATTGGTCGTGAAGGTGGCTTTTTGCGGTGGCTGTTGCGCCAGCACTGGGCCACTCTGGTCATGCAGGTTTACATCCACCACAGTCGACAAACCCACCCGCAACGGGTGCTGCGCCAATTGGTCGGCATGGATATGAATACGAACCGGTACCCGCTGGACAATTTTGATCCAGTTGCCAGTCGCGTTTTGCGCTGGCAACAACGCGAACGCGCTGCCTGTACCGGCGCCGATACTGTCGATGGAGCCGCTGTATTTAACATCGCTGCCGTAAATGTCCGATTCGATCTCAACCGGCTGGCCGATACGCATGTTATGCAGCTGGGTTTCTTTGAAGTTGGCATCAATCCATAACTGATTCAGCGGGATAACGGCCATCAGCGCCGTACCCGGCTGGACACGCTGCCCCAACTGAACCGTGCGTTTCGCCACATAACCGGTCACTGGGGCAATCAGGGTGGTGCGGGCATGCTCCAGGTACGCCTGACGCAATTGCGCGGCGGCCGCGAGTACATCGGGATGGTTAGCGACGGCGGTGTTATCCACCAATGCCGTGGTGGTATTTAACTGTTGTTCGGCATTGCGCAAGGCACTTTGTGCCGATGCCAGATCGTCCCGCGCATGAGACAGCTCTTCCTGCGAAATGGCGCCGTCCGCAGCCAGACTTTTACGACGGCTGTAGTTGTCCTGAGCCTTTTGCACCTCGGATTTTTGCGCAGCCACTTGAGCCTTCATGCCGTTCACATTGCTGAACAAACCACGCACCTGACGCACCGTACGCGCCAGATTGGCTTCAGCACTTTGCAGCCCGACTTGCGCATCGCTCGGGTCAAAGTTGAGCAATACCTGACCTTCGTGAACCAGATCGCCATCATCGGCACCAATGCTCACCACCGTACCTGTCACCAGCGGCGTGATTTCAACCACGTTGCCATTGACGTAAGCGTCGTCAGTGCTTTCACTCCAGCGGCCGTACAGTTCGTGCCAAGCCCAAACGCCCACGATACCGAGCACGACCAGCAGCGCGAGAGCACCCAGCCAGAGTTTGCGTTTACGCGAGCCACCCGCGTTTTCGTTGTGTTGCATTTCATTCGGTGTTTGCACAGAGGCCATGACCATTACCTGAAATTATTCTGCCAGCGAGGCTTGGGAGGGAACGGCCAACGCCGTATGAGCGGGCTCGAAGCCGCCGCCCAAGGCCTGCATCAATTGAATCGAGAGATCGATCTGTTGCGCGTTCAAATCAGCCAATTGGCGCTGAGCCTGAAGCAGTTGCTGTTCAATGCTGAGCACGTCCAGGTAGTTACCGACCCCCGAACCATAACGCTGCAACACCGTGTCGTAGGAGTCCTGCGCGATATCGGCGGCACGCTGTTGAGCCGTAATCTGACGGCCCGTGGCCCCCAATTGCCCGAGGGTATCGCTGACTTCGCCAAGGGCGCCCACGACTGTTTTGTTGTACTGCGCCACCCCCAGATCGTAATTGGCGTCCTCCGCATCCAGCCCGGCACGTAGACGCCCGCCATCAAAAATCGGCAGCGTCAACGCTGGCGCAATATTGAAGAAGCGGCTTGCCGACCCGAACAACGCATCCCCCAGCAACGACTGAGTACCCGCTGCGGCCGTTAAATTCAGGTTGGGGTAGAAGCGGGTCTTGGCCGCAGCAATGTTTTTGCTGGCCGCTTCCACGCGCCAGCGCGCCGCGACCACGTCTGGCCGACGCCCCAGCAAGTCCGCAGGCAATGTACTGGGCAATGCCACGTGGCCCGGTGCCAACCTATTGGGCCGGGTGATTTCCTGACCGCGATCCGGCCCCTTGCCAAGCAACACCGCGAGCGCAATACGCGCTGAATTGAGCTGTTTCTCGGCGTCAATCAGTTGCTCTTGAGCGCTGGCCTCAAGGCTTTCGGTTTGTTGAAACTGATAATGGCTGTCGATGCCTGAAGCCAAACGACGCTTGCTCAGGTCCAGCATTTTTCGCGTGCGTTGCAGATCCTCTTGCGACAAATCTCGCACTTGGAAGGCATGTCCCAAATTGCTGTAGGCACGTGCCACATCGCCCGCCAGCGTAAGACGCGCGGCCTGGCCGTCCACTTCAGCTGCACGGGCTTCGCCCAATGCGGCTTCCCACGCAGCGCGCTGACCGCCCCACAAGTCAAAGGTGTAATTGAAGGTCAGATTGAGGTCACGCTCGGTGCTGTAACGCCCGCCCTGCCCGCTTGGATCTTGTGATCGAGACAGGCGCGAGCGCGTGACATCCCCGTTCGCATCCAGCGTGGGCATCCGCGCCGCGTTCACTGAACGGGCTGCAGCCGTGGCCTGGTGGGTGCGGGCGCTGGCCACTTGCATGTCCGGGCTGTCACGCAAGGCCTGCGCAACCAGGCTGTTAAGTTGCTGATCGCCCAACCGCGACCACCATTCCTTTTCGGGCCAGGCAGCGGGGGTGACGCTGACGTTTTTGAAGGAGTGACCGGCCTTCAATTGTTGGGCATCAAGGCTGATGCCCTGGGGGTTCAGCCCGTGGTAATTGGCACAGCCAGCCAACACCATTGACGCAAATACCAGGCCCAAGCCCGTACGCAAGGTTTTGTCGCTCATTTTCCACCCAGGCGCTGCACCGTGATCGTGTCACCGGCGGCGAGCAGTATTTTTTTCAGGATATGTTCAAGACTTAGCAGTTCTTGCGGGGTAATCGCGCCAGCCAACTGGTTCATGGCTGCAGCACCGAAGGTCGGGAGTTGATCAGCCAGCCCTTGCCCTTCCTCTGTAAGCACTAACCGCACCTGACGCCTGTCGGCCTCGGAGCGCTGACGCACCAACAGATTTTTTTGCTCAAGACGGTCGAGCATGCGGGTCATCGAACCGCTGTCGATGCACAAGTGCCGACACAGCTCGGCCGGGGTGTCCACCTCGAACTGCGCCATGATGATCAGCACTTTGAACTGCGCAGCCGTGATGCCATACGGCTCCATGTGCGTATCAATAATGCGGTCCTTGAGCAACGCCGCACGACCCAGGAGTAAACCCAGGGTGCAATTTTGGAAGTTATCGGGGGAAAAGTGCTTCATCGGCCACCAGGAAGCTGTTTAAGCAGTAATGTTTCAAAATATTACTGTCTAGGCAGCTAATGTCAAGGCGATAAATAGCCAGCTATCTATTCAAACCAATGGCGTCTGACCGACGGGGTTGGCCCGCCACTCGTAGCAATGAGCTGTTTGATAAAAAAGGAGGGGCTGACGCAAGGGATGCCTGCGCCAGCTGAAGGCTACGCCTGAGCAGGCACGCCGCTGTGGAAGCGAAACTCAACGTCAGGGCTTTCGATGAGTGCTTGCTCGGCGTCGCGAACGCGCTCAATGACCTGAGCAATGTCCTTGGCGTCGCCGTATTGATAGGCCAATTTCAAATAGCCCTGGAAATGCCGCGCTTCGCTTTTCAGCAAACCGAAGTAAAACGTGCCCAGTTCTTCGTCCAGGTGCGGCACCAACGCCTCGAAACGCTCACAACTGCGCGCCTCGATAAACGCCCCGACCACCAGCGTGTCTACCAGCTTCACGGGCTCGTGGTTGCGCACCACCTTGCGCAAGCCTGAGGCGTAGCGGCCTGCAGACAACTGGCGCAGTTCGATCTTGCGCTTTTTCATCAAACGCATGACCTGCTCGTGGTGCACCAGCTCTTCGCGGGCCAGACGCGACATCATGTTGATCAGGTCAACATGGGAGTGATATTTGGCGATCAGGCTCAGCGCCGTGCTGGCAGCCTTGAACTCACAGTTTTTATGATCGATGAGCAGGGTTTCCTGATCGGCCAGCGCTGCCGTGATCCAGCCATCGGGCGTTCGGCAACCAAGAAACTCGTGAATTTCAGGAAGAATCACGCGAACGCTCCCGAAATAAGAAAGGTGCGCGACGAGTCGGCAGTAGGCAGAGAAGTGACAGGCATGAGGCTCACACAGGCTGGAGTGGCAAAGCCGCCGATTATACGGGCCCCACAGCACAGCACCAGTCTGGCGGATTGATATGCATCAACGCGCGGGCAACCCGTGAGCAACTATAGTGGTTGCACTTAATCCTCCATGGAGCCTCGACCATGCAAAAGATCAACAAGCTGCTGGTGGTGATCGAACCCGAGTTAATGGAAAGCCTTGCCCTCAAACGTGCCAAACAAATCGCCGAAAAGACCAAGGCCGCCCTGCACCTCTTGATTTGCGACAAAGAGGACAAACACGCCGCATTGCTCAGTGTCCTTGAGAACGCGTTAAGGGCCGAAGGCGTTACTGCCAGCAGCGAACGGTCTTGGCATGAGAGCAAGCACCAGACCATCATCCAGGCGCAGCAGGCTGAGAACTGCGGCCTGGTGATCAAGCAGCACATTCCTGACCCCGCCCTGAAAAAACTCTTGCTCACGCCTGAAGACTGGAAACTGTTGCGCTACTGTCCGGCTCCGGTATTGCTGGCTAAATGTGCAGCGGACTGGGACAACGGTGTCGTGCTGACCGCGGTGGACGTGGGTAATGACGATGCCGACCACATGGAACTGCACAAGAGCATTGTTGACGCCGGTTTTGAAATCGCCAGCCTGATTAAAGGCAAGCTGCATGTGGTCAGCGCCTACCCGGCTCCCATGCTGGCCGCCGTTGAAGCCGCCTACCCGATTGAAACGCAATACGAGGCGATTTATCGCAAGGCGTGCGAAGGGTTCCAGAAACAGTACGACATTGACGGCAGCCGCCTGCATGTCGAGGAAGGCCCGGCCGATGTGATTATTCCGCGGGTTGCCGACGAGCTACACGCTGCCGTGACCGTCATGGGCACAGTGGCGCGCACCGGGTTTTCGGGGGCGCTGATCGGTAACACCGCAGAAGTTGTCATCGACAAACTCAAAAGTGACATCTTGGTGCTCAAGCCAGAAGAAATGACCCGTCACCTGGAAAAACTGGCATCCAAACATTGACCTGCTAATCAGTTGCCCAGCGCATCTTTCAAGAAACTGGGGGCGATGTAGCGCTGATAGTGGGCTTCGGACAGCAGGAAAAATTCCCGATCAATGGCGTCTCGCAGCTCGGGCAAATTCCAGTCTCGAAACTCGGGCAACAGCACCATTCCGTACGCTTGCAGCTGATTGATCACCCGCGCCCCGCGGGCAATCAGCTGGTAGGCCCAGCAATATTCGGACTGATGGGGGACAAACCGGATTTGCCGCGCCAGCAACTGGCCACGCAGCTTTTGAGGGTCAAAGACTTCAACCTTGCCCGCCATCACCTGCACGAGCAACTGCTCCAGACGCATCCACACTGCGCGCTTCTCGTCGTCGTTGTAACCGTTCCAGTGGATCACTTCATGATGGAAACGCTTGCATCCACGGCATACCAGGTCGCCGTAAACCGTCGAACACAGGCCGATACATGGAGTCTTGATGGTTTGGTTGGGCATGGCGAAATAGAGCACTGCAGAGCGAAACAGGCGGGCATGTTAGCCCTTTGTCTAACGCAGATCACCCCTCAACCTTCAGGGGTTAACTTACCTTTACCAAGTTTTTCCCGTAGAATCGGCCTGCCTTTTAAGGCGCCAATGTCCGTTAGAAGCTGTTTTCAAAGCGTCACGAGCACAGTTGATCCTGAAGAACGGTGTTGGTGATGGGTACTTGCCAGGCAACTGCCCGCACCAACGTGCACCACCCCTCCGTTCCCAAGGCGTAAAACTTTGAAAACAGCTTCTGTTGGGAATCTCTGCAACTCTGGCTAAGCGGCTCATAAAGCCCCGCAGCGCATGAGTGCCTTGCATTCCTGGATGAGCGTCCCGGACACCCATTTGGGACCAATGATGAGGGTAATAACTGTGCTTGAAGCCTACCGCAAACATATCGAAGAGCGCGCAGCACTGGGTATCGTTCCCCAGCCGCTTAACGCCGAACAAACTGCAGGCCTGGTTGAGCTGCTGAAAAACCCGCCTGCTGGCGAAGAAGAATTCCTCGTTGACCTGATCACCAACCGCATTCCACCGGGTGTTGACGAAGCGGCCTACGTAAAAGCCGGCTTCCTCGCTGCCCTCGCGAAAGGTGAAGCCACCTCCCCCCTGATCAGCAAAAAACGCGCTGTTGAACTGCTTGGCACCATGCAAGGCGGCTACAACATCGTCACGCTGGTTGACCTGCTGGACGACGCAGAGCTGGCTCCGGTGGCTGCCGAGCAGCTCAAGCACACCCTGTTGATGTTTGACGCCTTCCACGACGTTGCTGAAAAAGCCAAGAACGGTAATGCCCACGCCAAGGCGGTGGTGCAATCCTGGGCGGACGGCGAATGGTTCAAAAACCGCCCTACCCTGGCAGACAAAATCAGCCTGCGCGTATTCAAGGTGACCGGCGAAACCAACACCGACGACCTGTCGCCTGCCCCAGATGCCTGGTCACGTCCTGACATCCCGCTGCACGCGCTGGCCATGTTGAAAATGGCTCGTGACGGCATCGTGCCAGACGTCCAGGGCTCCATCGGCCCGATGAAGCAAATCGAAGAAATGCGCGGCCAGGGCTTCCCTATCGCCTACGTCGGTGACGTTGTCGGTACGGGTTCTTCGCGTAAATCGGCTACCAACTCGGTACTGTGGTTCTTCGGCGACGACGTGCCTTACGTGCCGAACAAGCGCGCCGGTGGTTTCTGCTTCGGCAGCAAAATTGCTCCGATCTTCTACAACACCATGGAAGATGCGGGCGCACTGCCTATCGAGTTCGACGTCAGCAACATCAACATGGGCGACGTGATCGACCTGTACCCGCACGCTGGCAAAGTCTGCAAGCACGGTACCGACGAAGTCATCACCACCTTTGAACTGAAAACCCCGGTTCTGCTGGATGAAGTCCGCGCTGGCGGCCGTATTCCGCTGATCATCGGTCGCGGCCTGACTGAAAAGGCACGCGCCGAACTGGGCATGGGTCCATCTGACCTGTTCAAAAAGCCTGAAGCGCCTGTTGAAAGCACCAAGGGTTTCACCCTGGCGCAGAAAATGGTCGGTAAAGCCTGCGGCGTAACCGGTGTTCGTCCGGGCACTTACTGCGAGCCGAAAATGACCACCGTGGGTTCTCAGGACACCACCGGTCCAATGACCCGTGACGAACTGAAAGACTTGGCGTGCCTGGGCTTCTCGGCGGATCTGGTGATGCAGTCGTTCTGCCACACCGCGGCGTATCCAAAGCCGATCGACGTGACCACCCACCACACCCTGCCTGACTTCATCATGACCCGTGGCGGCGTTTCCCTGCGTCCGGGCGACGGCATCATCCACAGCTGGTTGAACCGCATGCTGCTGCCTGACACCGTCGGCACCGGTGGCGACTCCCACACCCGCTTCCCAATGGGCATTTCGTTCCCGGCCGGTTCGGGTCTGGTGGCATTTGCTGCCGCGACTGGCGTCATGCCACTGGACATGCCGGAATCGGTTCTGGTTCGCTTCAAAGGCAAAATGCAACCAGGCATTACCTTGCGCGACCTGGTTCACGCCATTCCTTACGTGGCAATCCAACAAGGCCTGCTGACCGTAGAGAAAAAGGGCAAGATCAACGAATTCTCGGGTCGCATTCTGGAAATCGAAGGCCTGGACAACCTGAGCATCGAGCAAGCGTTCGAACTGTCCGACGCGTCGGCAGAGCGTTCGGCTGCTGGCTGCACGATCAAACTGTCCAAAGAGTCGATCACCGAATACCTGAAATCCAACATCACCCTGCTGCGCTGGATGATCGGTGAAGGTTACGGCGATGCACGCACCCTTGAGCGTCGCGCTCAAGCGATGGAAGCCTGGATTGCCAACCCGCAATTGATGGAAGCCGATGCTGACGCCGAATACGCGCACATCATCGAAATCGACCTGGCTGACATCAACGAGCCAGTGCTGTGCGCCCCGAACGACCCGGATGACGCCCGTCTGCTGTCCAGCGTTGCTGGCGAGAAAATCGACGAAGTATTCATCGGTTCGTGCATGACCAACATCGGCCACTTCCGCGCAGCGGGCAAGTTGCTCGACAAGGTCAAAGGTCAGTTGCCAACCCGTCTGTGGCTGTCGCCGCCGACCAAGATGGACGCTCACCAGCTGACCGAAGAAGGCTACTACGGCATCTACGGCAAAGCCGGCGCGCGCATGGAAATGCCGGGTTGCTCGCTGTGCATGGGTAACCAGGCACGTGTTGAGCCGAACGCCACCGTGGTGTCGACTTCAACCCGTAACTTCCCGAACCGTCTGGGTGACGGCGCCAACGTATACCTGGCTTCGGCCGAGCTGGCGTCGGTGGCTTCTATCCTGGGCCGCCTGCCTTCCGTTGAGGAATACATGGCGTACGCAGCTGAGATCAACACCATGGCGGCGGACGTTTACCGCTACCTGAGCTTTGATCAGATCGCTGAATTCCGTGAAGCGGCAGCCAATGCCAACATCCCGGTTATTCAAGCGTAAGCTGACGCTGTAACGAAAAAGCCCCGACTCGCAAGAGCCGGGGCTTTTTCATGCCCGCCGCAGCGCCAGGCTATAGCAGTGGCGCCACAACCTGCTGCTTGCGCGGCCAGGCATCCAGCACCGCCTTGAACAGCGTGGCCAGCGGGATGGCAAAAAACACACCCCAGAAGCCCCACAAGCCACCGAACAACAGCACCGCGCAAATGATCGCCACCGGGTGCAAGCTCACCGCTTCTGAAAACAGCAACGGCACCAGAACGTTGCCATCCAGTGTCTGAATGATTCCGTAGACCGCCATCAGGTAAATGAACTGATCGCTCCAGCCCCACTGGAACAAGGCAATCAGGCACACCGGCACAGTCACGACCACCGCTCCTACGTAGGGCACCACCACCGACACACCCACCAATAAGGCCAGCAATGCCGCGTAATTGAGATCCATGACGACAAACGCAATGTAGGTGACGCCTCCGCAGATGATGATCTCGATGACTTTGCCACGAATGTAGTTGGCAATCTGACGGTTCATGTCATGCGCCACGCGGGTAATCAGCGCACGCTGGCGAGGCAAGTAGCTGCGCACCCAGCGGCCGATCATGGCCCGGTCCTTGAGGAAGAAAAACACCAGAATCGGCACCAATACCAAATAGATCATGATGTTGACCAACAGCGGCAGACTGGACAGCGAGAGGGTCAACGCCAATTGCCCCACTTTGCCAATCTCCCCACGCGCCACCTCGATGGCCTGCAACACTTGCTCATCCGAGACCAGATGCGGGTAGCGTTCCGGCAGCAACAACAGCAACGACTGCCACTTGACGAGCATGCCCGGCAGCTCATTGAACAGCGTGATCAGTTGGTGCCACAGCAGCGGCACCACCACCACGATAAACAGCAATAACAGACCCATGAACAGCGCAAACACCAGCCCTACGGCCACCGCTCCAGGCAAGCGCAAGCGCTCCAGTGCCACCACCAGCCCCTGCATGAGATACGCCAGGACCATGCCCGCCAGCACAGGCGCCAGCATGCCGCCCAAGGTCAAGACCACTGTGAACGCCAGCACCAGCAACACGGCCAGCACCACCGCTTCCTCATCGGAAAAGTAGCGTTGTATCCAGTTACGCAACACGTTGAACATCAAGATTCCTTTTAAAAGGTGTCGCCCGGGCGTCAGGCCTTGCGCAACCAATAACGATAGACGCCCGAATCCTCTTGCTCGCCGAGCAGCTCATGCCCCGCCAGACGCGCGAATGTGCGGAAGTCGCGCTGGGAGCCCGCATCAGACGCAATCACCTTCAGCACGGCACCCGAGCTCATCTGATTGAGTGCCATCTTCGCCTTGAGCAACGGCAACGGGCAATTCAGTCCGCTGGCGTCCAGCAGCGAATCATGTTCCAACACATCAGTCATTTACCCGTCCTCAGGCATTTTGTAGCGCACTAGAATACCCCAGACTGACCCGCCTCTGGTCGCCAGCCCACTGTGCAGCTACAGTAAGCCCTTTATCGACTAGAGCTTCGTGCATGAATTTTCTGCGCCCGACCCTGTTGACGCTCGCTTGCCTGCTCGCATCACCGCTTTTCGCCGACGATTTGCCGTCGTTGGGTGATGCCAGCTCCTCCATTGTTTCGCCTCAACAAGAGTACAAACTGGGTCGCGCTTGGCTAAGCATGTTGCGCGGCCAGGTCTCGCAGCTTAACGATCCGCAGCTCAAGGACTACGTTGAAACCAGCGTCTATAAATTGGTCGAAACCAGCCAGGTTCAGGACCGGCGCCTTGAATTCATATTAATCAACAGCCCCCAGCTCAACGCCTTTGCCGCGCCCGGCGGAATCATCGGCGTGAACGGCGGCCTGTTTCTCAACGCGCAGACCGAAGGTGAGTATGCCTCGGTGCTGGCGCACGAATTGGCCCACTTGTCGCAGCGGCACTTCGCACGCGGGGTCGAAGCGCAACAACGCATGCAATTGCCCATGATGGCCGCCTTGCTGGCGGGCATCGTCATCGCCGCCTCGGGGGCGGGTGATGCCGGGATTGCCGCTATTGCGGGCACTCAGGCCGCAGCATTTCAGGAGCAGCGACGCTTCTCCCGGCAAAACGAGCAGGAAGCAGACCGCATTGGCATCCTTAATCTGGAGAAAGCCGGTTACGACCCGCGCTCCATGCCGACGATGTTCGAGCGCTTGATGCGCCAATACCGGTTCGATGCCAAACCACCGGAATTTTTACTGACTCACCCGGTCACCGAATCGCGTATTGCAGACACCCGCAACCGTGCTGAACAAGCCCGCCCCGGCGGCGCCGAGGACAGCCTGCGCTATCAATTGATTCGCGCACGGGTGCAACTCAACTACGAAGAAACGCCGGGGCTTGCCGCCAAGCGTTTCAGGGTCCAACTCGATGAAAACCCGAACAACGACGTGGCCCGCTACGGTTTGGCCATCGCGCAGATCAAGGGCAGTCAATTCAAGGACGCTCGGGACAACCTGAAACGGCTGCTCGACAAATCGCCCAACGACATCACGTACAACCTGGCGCAGATCGAACTCGACATGGCCAGCAATCAACTGGACGATGCGCAAAAGCGCGTCGAACGGATGCGTACGCTGTATCCGGGCAATTACCCGCTCAATCAGGCGCGAGTCGATCTGTTGCTTAAACAGAACAGAGCAGGTGAAGCAGACAAAGCACTGGAAGCCTTGCTCAAGAGTCGACCGAACGACCCGGATGTCTGGTACTCAGTGGCTGAAACCCGCGGCCTTTCGGGCAATATCATCGGCTTGCATCAGGCGCGGGCGGAGTACTTTGCACTGGTGGGTGATTACCGTCAGGCCCTGCAACAGCTGGACTTGGCGAAAAAACTGACCAAGAACTTCCAGCTGCTATCGCGCATTGATGCTCGGCAACGTGATTTGCTGGATGAAGAGCGGTCTATCAAAGACATGATGAATTGAGAGTACGCCTGAAAGCGGCAGCTTCACGAGAGTGAGCTACCGCCTTCAGTGCCTACGCCCAAGAGCGACACTCAGGCGTTGCCCGCCAGCTTCAAACGGGCCGCTTGAGTGAAATCCAACATGCGCTTGAGCGGGCGAACCGCTTGCGGCACCAGCGCCGGATCGACAAAGATCTCGTTCGACCCCTTCTGTAGACACTCCAGCGTACGCTCCAGCGTATTCATTGCCATCCACGGGCAATGGGCGCAACTGCGGCATGCCGCGCCATTGCCTGCCGTAGGCGCTTCAATAAAGACTTTGTCAGGACACAGCTGCTGCATTTTGTAAAAAATGCCGCGGTCGGTGGCCACGATGAAGGTCTTGTTGGGCAGGTTCTGCGCGGCGGCAATCAGTTGACTGGTGGAGCCTACGGCGTCGGCCAGATCAATCACCGACTCGGGCGATTCAGGGTGAACCAGAATCGCTGCATCCGGGTACAGCGCCTTCATGTCTTCGAGCTGCTTGGACTTGAACTCTTCATGGACAATGCACGCCCCATCCCAGAGCAACATGTCGGCCCCGGTCTGGCGCTGGATATAGCGCCCAAGATGCTTGTCAGGCCCCCAGATGATCGTTTCGCCGTTATCCATCAGGCTTTCGACGATTTCCAGCGCACAGCTTGATGTCACCACCCAGTCTGCACGGGCTTTAACCGCAGCTGACGTGTTGGCGTAAACCACCACAGTGCGCTCGGGGTGTTTGTCACAGAACGCAGAAAACGCTTCGACCGGGCAACCCAGGTCCAGCGAGCAGGTGGCTTCCAGCGTCGGCATCAGCACACGCTTTTCAGGGGTGAGGATTTTCGCCGTTTCACCCATGAAACGAACACCGGCGACCAGTACTGTTTTTGCGGGATGCGCGGCACCGAAACGGGCCATTTCCAGCGAGTCGGAAACGCAACCGCCTGTTTCTTCGGCGAGCGCCTGAATCACGGGATCGCAATAAAAATGAGCCACCAGAACCGCATCCTGCGCCTTGAGCTCGGCAGCGATGGCGGCACGCAATGCAGCCTCTTCTTCCAGGGTCAGGGCTTTAGGCTGCTTGGCATCAAGGTGGGCTTGAACCAGAAGTCGTTCGGAAATATGCGTCATGTTCGCAAGACCTGCAGGCGCTACTGCGCGAAAGTCGAGTGTACCACCGGCTCCGGACCGTCGAGTCCCGCCGGGAGAGTGTGTGTTATCAGGCACGGACCATCTATTCAGCTCGCCAAGGCTACAGAATATGCTTGCGATTCAAAAGTTTAATGTTTCAGGGGAGGTGTTGCAGGGCCACAAGGGCAAATCTGCCGATGACTGGCAGGCCGCCAGGCATCGGCCGCAGAACTTAACTCACTGGCTCAACGCTTTAAGCACAAGCTCAGCCACAGCGCCACCTGACGCAGGGTTCTGGCCCGTAATCAAACGCCCATCTGCAACGGCATAAGCCGCCCACGGCTGGCTCGCCTTCTCATACTTGGCCCCACGCTTGACCAGCTCGGTCTCGGTCAAATACGGCACGACTTCGGCCAAACCTGCCAGTTGCTCTTCTTCATTGGAGAAGCCCGTGAGTTTTTTGCCCTCAATCAGCAGTTTGCCGTCGCTGAGCATGATATTCAGCAGCCCGACCGCCCCGTGACACACCGAGGACACGACTCCACCCGACTCATAAATCTCGCGGCTGATGGTTTGCAGCTCAACGTTGTCCGGGAAATCCCAAATGACCCCGTGGCCCCCTGCAAAGTAAATAGCGCAGTAGTCTTCAGGCTTGATATCGCTTGGCTTGAGCGTTGCGCCAAGGCGATTCATGAACGACTTATCGTGATACCACTGCCAGTCAATATCAGTTGCCATGTCCTTGGCCAAACTGTGAGGGTCGATCGGTGTGTAACCACCTTGAGGGCTGACGAAGTCTACTGTGTAGCCTGCAGCCTCAACCTTCTGTACGAAATGCACCGCCTCCCCCAGCCATAAACCCGTGGCACGCGGCAGGTTCGGGTATTTTTCGACACTGGTCAAAACCACCAACATTTTCTTGCTCATCGTAAGCCTCCTGTAAATAGCGGGTATGCACGGAGCTTGGGCTGTACATCACTGCAAATGGTTCAGCCGAGGAACGAAGCGAGAGCATAGACCATTAGGTTTGCCGACTCAGGGTGAGCGGCTACGCTGAGTTTTCCCAGCACTTGAAATAGCGTGCCAGCATCCAACCCAACAGGAGTTGAAGCCATGACCACAGTCACGAATGCGCAGGAAGCCGTCGGTGTCGCGGCATCGGAGTCAGTCAACGCGGCGTATCAAAAAACCTTTGCTGTCGGCGGAGCCATCATTGATAACGCCACAAAAAAAATCATCGCAGCCATGCATAACAACGTATTGATGCCCTACCCGCCAGCCTCTGGCACAACCCGGTTTCTACCCCACGACCCTACCGCCCATGGCGAACGGCAATTGGTGGACTGGTATTACGAAAACGCCGCCGCACTCAAACTGCCACCTGCACAGCAGCTCACGATCGTTACAACGCTCGACCCGTGCGCCATGTGCGCAGGTTCTTTACTCACCGCGGGATTCAATGTTGCCGTCAGCGCAATCGATACCTATGCGGGCATTAATTACAACAGCGCATTTGATTTCCCCACTCTGCCCCTCCACATACGCGAACAAGCGCAAAAAAGCTGGGCTTATTACGCTGTCGCACCACCCTTCAGCCGTGCTTTTACAGGCAGCACTACGCCAGTCTTTGCCGGGCAGACGATTGATTCGTTGTTGTATTGCCTGACGTCATCCATTTTTGAAGCCAGCGTGAACACCGTCAGAGAGTCCAGCAATAACAGCGGCATCGAGCCGGCACACTTGAAAAACCCCGCCGACCTCCCTGCCAACAGCCCCGTACGACAAGCGCTAACAGCATTGAGCGACCAAGCACTCACAACGGTCTCACCCAGCCCGCGCAACCCTGGCGCCGAGCTGAGCGCCCCATTGATTGCAGCTGCACAACAGGCCCAGCTCAACGGCGGCGCCTTCAACGCGGTTGCGCTGCTTGATCCATTTGGTAATTTGCTGACCTGCTTGGGCGGGAGTGAAAAACAATCCCCCATCCGCACGGCATTTATGGAGACCACGCGCGGTTACGCCGTTCTGCGCTGGAAACTCATGAATGACCCGTCACCGGAAGTGCGCGCCGAAGCCGAGCAATATCTGACGCACCCCAAATACGGAACATTCGTCTTTCTTTACGCCCCAGATCCCGCAACACCACAGGCCGTAATGACACTGGGGGCGTACGGATCAACGATGGAAGGCCCCGTACCGCAGAGCTACCCCTCGAACTTTCAATACGTACTGTTGCCCGCCTCAACCACCGCACAGGCCGTTTCGGAACTGGCGCAAACGCTGCCGCCTTTTTATACCCAAAGCGTGCAAGTGGCGCCCGCCCAAGTGCTCAGCGAAGCGTTGATTGCCAGCGCCCAGCAAGGCGGATGCAAGCACTAGCTAAATTCGCCCGTCAAGCGCCAACGGGACGACGCTACTGGATGGCGTCGACCCGTTGCAGGTATGTCCATTCCAGGCAAATTAAAGACACAAAAAAGCCGGTAGACCCTAAGGTACTGACCGGCTGTTTTGGTGTCGCGATATGGTGGGTCGTGTGGGATTCGAACCTACGACCAATTGGTTAAAAGCCAACTGCTCTACCAACTGAGCTAACGACCCGCTTCGTTGTGGGACGTATAATACTGATTTTTAACGAGAATTCAACACCCGATTAAAAATAAATATGAAATAAATTAAAAATAACGGGTTGGGTCTTTGATTCCGGCGGCTGCAAAGCCATCTGCACGCAAGCGACAGCTGTCGCACTTACCGCATGCACGACCCTGGTCATCGGCCTGATAGCACGAAACAGTCAGCGAATAGTCGACGCCTAACTGTATGCCCGCCTGAACAATCTGGGCCTTGCTCAAGTTTTGCAAAGGTGCCTTGATGCTGAAAGGCTTACCTTCGACACCCGCCTTGGTGGCAAGGTTGGCCATGACTTCAAAAGCCTCGACAAACTCGGGACGGCAATCCGGATAGCCGGAATAGTCCACAGCGTTCACGCCGATAAAAATATCTTGGGCGTCCAGTACCTCGGCCCAGCCCAATGCCAACGACAGGAACACCGTATTGCGCGCAGGGACATAGGTGACGGGAATGCCCTCACTTGGCGCCTCAGGCACGTCAATTGAGCTGTCGGTCAGCGCCGACCCTCCGATGCCGTCCAGGTTCAGGCCAATGACCTTGTGGTCAATGACGCCCAGATCACGGGCAACACGCGCTGCGGCATCAAGTTCCGCACGATGGCGCTGGCCATAATCAAAGCTCATCGTGTAGCAGCTGTAGCCCTCGGCGCGGGCCATGGCGACAACGGTCGCCGAATCCAGGCCACCCGACAACAGAATGACCGCTCTTTTCTCTGTTACAACCGATTGTTCCGACATTTCAGCGCCCCGGCTCATCATTCCATAAGTATTTGTGCAACTGCATTTGCAAACGCACAGGCAAGTTGTCCGCTACGATCCAGTCGGCCAGGTCACGGGCCGACAAATCATGGTGGCTTGGCGAAAACAGCACCTCGCCCGCTCGCCGCTCCAATCCATACTCGATCAACTTCGAAACAGCCCAGTCGTAGTCATCACGCGAACAGATAACAAACTTGACCTGATCATTGGATGTCAGCAACGCGATATTTTCGTAGAGGTTACGATGGGATTCTTTAGAGCCAGGGGTTTTCAAATCAAGCACGCGACTGACGCGTGGATCAACTGCCGAAATATCCAGCGCACCACTGGTCTCGATGGAGACTTCATACCCGGCATCGCAGAGCTGCGTCAGCAAAGGAATTGCATTGGGCTGCGCCAGCGGCTCCCCCCCTGTAACACAGACGTAACGCGGACGATAACTTGCCACCTGCTCAAGTATGTCCTCAAGAGGTCTCACAGTGCCGCCACTGAATGCGTAAGCGCTGTCGCAATAACCACAGCGCAATGGGCAACCGGTAAGGCGAACAAAAACGGTAGGCAAGCCAGCCGTTCGCGTTTCACCCTGCAACGAGTAAAAAACTTCGGTAATTCTCAATGTGTCTTGCATATCCGCCACGGGCGTAACAGCTAAACAGGCTGTCCGCCTCCGTCAGGCACTCCAAAGAATCTGCCAACGCAGTACTCAGAAGAGCGTATTTCATAAAAGGGCGTGGATTCTAACGAAAAAACCCGCGACAGGCGCGGGTTTCTCGATGAAAGCGTTTGAGAGCTTACATGCGCTGCAAATCGCGCTGCGCCAATTGCGCTGCCGATGTGCCCGGATATTGAGACACCACTTGCTGCAGGATGCCTTTAACCTTATCGGCATGGCCAAGACGGCGCTCTACATCAGCCAACTTGTACAAAGAGTCAGGCACCTTCCCATGCTTGGGATAAAGCTGGCTGACTTTGGCAAATGCCTGGCCTGCAGCCTGCAAATCCCCTTTCGCCAAATTTACCTCACCCAGCCAGTACTGCGCGTTACCGGCGTACTGACTGTTAGGGTATTTGCGCAAAAAGGCAGTGAATGCCTGACTGGCCTTGTCGAAATCTTTGGCCTTGATCAAGTCGAAAGCAGCATCGTAATAGAGCTTTTCTTTCGCAGGATCACCTGGCTCGGAACTGGCAGCGGCCTGAGGTGCAGGCACGGCCGTATTACTGGCGGCGGTATTGCTGCCACCCGATGACGAATTATCAGGCGTGGCAGCAGGAGCAATGCCAGCACCAATACGCCGATCAAGATCCTGGTATCGCTCCAGGCTTTCTTGCTTCATGCGCGAAATATCATTTTGCAGAACTTCAATCACACCCTGTTGGCGTGCAATCTGTTCCTGCATTTGTTGCAACTGGTTGAACAGCTCGCCCTGTGCCGAGACAGGGGCCGAAACCCCTCCCCCGGCATAGGCGCCGCTCGCACCGTAACCCGTTGACGGATAACTCCCCCCGCTATTGTTATAGCCAGAGTTGTCATCGACCACAGGAACCGCAGCCCAGGCCGCAAGCGGCATGAGGCTGAGAGTCAGAATAGTTACAGCGCGGCGGCACGTTCGCATGACGAATTACTTACGCAGTTCGACGCGACGGTTCTGAGCCCACGACTGCTCGTCGTTGCCAGTAGCGATCGGACGCTCTTTACCGTAGGACACCAGCTCCAGCTGTGCTGGAGAAACACCTTGCAGTACCAGGTAGCGTTGAACGGCTTTCGCACGACGCTCGCCCAGCGCCATGTTGTACTCACGAGTACCACGGGCGTCAGTGTTACCTTCCAGAACAACGCGAGCGCCGTTAGCTTTCAGGTCTTTTGCGTGAACGTCCAGAGCGCGCATAGCTTCTGGTTTCAGGTCCGAACTGTCGTATTCGAAGTAGAAAACAGTGATAGCGCGCAGAGCAGCTTCTTCGCTCAGGGAGCCATCAACAGCGCCTGTGTTTGCGCCGTAACCAGCGTTTGGATCAACAGCAGCGCCTTCACCGGCATTGTCGCCGCCTTTGGACGAGCAACCTACAGCTACAGCCATGGCCAGTGCCAGCGCAGCAAATTTACCAAACTTCAGCATTTCCATCGTAAAACTCCTAATGAACCCCAAGTGTTAAGTGCAACGTAAAGCTATCACCACGTCAGTTCAGGTAAGGGGACCAGGAAGGTTCTCTGACTTCGCCTTGAGCGGTAGGAAGAGGGAGCCTTACGCGTCCATTAATGGACACGAGCATCAAGACTCCCCGGCCCTGCTGGCGGGTGGCGTAGATTACCATGGTGCCGTTGGGCGCAACAGTAGCTGACTCATCAAGGTTGGTATCTGTGAGTATTTTTACGCTTCCACGCTGCAAATCTTGCGCTGCGACACGGAAGTTCGTGAAACCGTCCTGACGATGAATCATTACCAGGGTCTTTTCGTCTGCCGAAAGCTTCGGACTGGCGTTGTAGTTCCCGATAAATGTCACGCGTTCTGCATTACCGCTACCGACTGTGGTTTTGTAGATTTGTGGTTTACCGCCACGGTCAGAGGTGAAGTAGATCGTAGACCCATCTTTACCCCAGAACGGTTCGGTATCGATAGCCGGGCTGTTGGTCACGCGCGTCAACTGACGAGAAGCCAGGTTCATCACGTAAATTTCAGCGTTGCCATCTTTGGACAACACAAATGCCAGCTTCGAACCGTCCGGTGACCACGCAGGAGCACCGTTGAGGCCTTCGAAGTTGGTGATTTGCTCGCGACGGCCGGTATCAATGTTCTGCATAAAGATACGCGGACGTTTTTGTTCGAACGATACATAAGCAATGCGCTTGCCATCTGGCGCAAAACGCGGCGACAGAATCGGTTCACGCGATTGCAGCAGTGTGACTGCACGAGCACCGTCGTAATCCGAGCGCTGCAAGGTGTAGCGCGTGTTGTTGGCACTTGCGCGCTCAGCCGTCACGTACAACAGACGGGTTGAGAATGCACCTTTAATACCGGTCAGCTTTTCAAACGACTGATCGGAGATGTAATGCGCCATGTCTCGCAGTTGCTCAGCAGTACCGGAAACACTGCCGGTCAGAACCGGTTGCTCGGTGGCCACGTTGAACAGGGCATATTGCACCTGCAAACGACCGCCCGCCGGAACAATATTACCGACCATAACGTACTGGGCACCCAGCGCTTTCCAGTCACGGAAAATGACTTCACTCGCCTGGGTCGGCAAGCTGATCATGTTCTGCTTTGGAATCGGCGCGTAGTAACCCGAGTTGCGCAGGTCATTACCAATGATCTCCGCCATGTCGTCCGGCAGAACGGAACCACCTTGCCAGCCGAATGGAACCACGGCAATCGGTGTGGCCCGGTCGCTACCGCTGGTGACCAGAATGTTCTTTTCTTGCGCCATTGCCATCCCTGCAAAGCAGCAGACGACGACTAGCAGTCCTCGAAAAAAGTTAATCACAAGGCTAGATCCTCAGGTGTGAATGTCATCTTGAATGATCGATAAGGATTGAATTCGCTGGGCTTCAAACCCTGCATCTCCGTTAAACGGCCAATATTCTTGACCGCCGCCACAGCCGAACTGTCAAAAGGTCCGTCACCGCTAGACCTGGCAACCGTAACCGAAGTTACCGTGCCATCCGGCAACATGCCGATTTGCAGCACCACTGTCATGTTCTTGCGAGCCGAAGGAGGACGAGCCCACCCTTCTGCTGCCCGGGCACGAATCAGGTCATCAAAACTACCGGCGACCTCATCGCCCTGCTCCTCTGCCAAGGCTTGTTGACGTTGGGGCGTGTCAGAAAGCAAATCTGCCAAGGCCTGGGCCTTTTTCTCTTCGGTCGATTTACGCGCTGCTTCTACTGCCTTCTTCTTGGCAGCATCGGCAGACGCTTTTTTCTTCGCGTCTTCGGCGGCTTTCTTTTTCGCCTCCTCCGCTACGGCCTTTTTCTTGGCATCTTCAGCCGCTTTCTTCTTCGCATCTTCGACAATCTTTTTCTTGGCTTCTTCGGCGGCCTTTTTCTTCGCCTCTTCTTCAGCGGCTTTTTTGGCCTCTTCCTCAGATTTCTTTTTGGCTATGTCAGCCAATTTCTTCTCTTCAGCCTTTTTAGCTTCGGTGGCTTTTTTAGCATCATCAGCCTTCTTGGCTTCGTCTGCTTTTTTAGCTTCTTCGGCCTTTTTGGCTTCGCTGGCCTTGGCTTCGTCAGCCTTCTTGGCCTCTGCGGCTTTCTCGGCAGCCTCTTCTTTCTTTTGCTCTGCCGCTTTCACGGCTTCCTGCTCAACCTTTTTTTGCTCCATCTGCTCAACTTCGGTCTGACGTGCGGCAGATTTCTTTGCCTCACCCGCAATCTTTTGATTGGTTTGGGTCGTCGCCTGACTTTTTGACTTCAGTTGATACAAGGTTGCTTGAACAATCGGCTTGGAGGGTGGCAATTCCGGCGTCATGGCAAAACTGGCGAAGAGCATGCCAAAAATCAGGACGTGCAGCCCCACCGCCCAAACTGTAGGCCAAAAATAATTTTCAGAGGCGGACGGCTCCCGCTGTTCGCGCATCAGGGAGCCTCGGTGATCAAGCCAACGTTACCGACGCCGGCTTTCTGCAAGCCGCCCATGGCACCCATTACCGCGCCGTAATCCACCGACTTGTCACCGCGAATAAAGACCTGGGTGTGCTTGCCACCCTCATTGCCGGCACGAATGATTTTGGTCACGGCATCGGTCATCTGCGGCAAGGTCATGGCCTTGTCCATCTGTTTTTCAGTGTCGACTTCGCTGCCAAGGTTCCAGAAGTAGGTCTTGTCAGCCTTGATCGAAATAGTCAGAACCTGAGTGTTGTTGTCTTGCGGCAAAGCCTCGCTGGAGACTTTGGGCAAATCCACTTTCACACCCTGGTTGAGCATGGGCGCCGTCACCATGAAAATGACCAGCAGTACCAACATCACGTCGATGTAAGGTACTACGTTCATCTCGGCGACCGGCTTGCGCTTCTTGCGAGCTCGAGCGATTAAAGCCATTGGAAAATACCTGCTTATTCTTCGCTGGTGTGCACTTTGCGGTGCAGGATCGCCTGGAATTCATCGGCGAAGGTGTAGTAGCGACCGATCAGGGTTTCGCTACGCGCAGCAAAGCGGTTGTAAGCGATAACAGCCGGGATTGCAGCGAACAGACCGATTGCGGTAGCCACCAGTGCTTCAGCGATACCGGGTGCTACGGTTGCCAGCGTGGCCTGCTGCGCAGTCGCCAGCCCGCGAAAGGAGTTCATGATGCCCCATACCGTACCGAACAGACCGATGTACGGGCTAACGGAACCGACCGTTGCAAGGAACGGCAGGCTTTGCTCCAGCTTTTCTTCTTCACGGGAAATGGCCACGCGCATGGCACGGGCCACGCCCTCCATGACAGCCTCAGGATCGACGCCAGGCTGCTGACGCAGGCGGGAAAACTCCTTGAAACCTGCACGAAAGATCTGTTCAACGCCCGAATCCGGGTCTGGGTTACTGCCCGCCTGACGATACAACTTGGACAGATCGATACCCGACCAGAAGCGCTCTTCAAAGCTTTCCAGGGCACGTCGACCGGCACGCAGCATGGTGCTGCGCTGAAAAATCATGACCCACGAGGTAACCGATGCGGCCAGCAGGGTCAACATTACCAATTGCACAACAATGCTGGCATTGCTGACCAAGCTCCACATGGAGGAATGGTCGACGACGTTAGCTTCCACGCTTTATCTCCTGCTCTAAATGTTTACCCGCGCCGCTCACGTCGGCAAAGGCCGTACGTAAAGCTTCGGGAATGGCCCGGGGTTTGAAACTATCGGCGCGCACACAGGCCACCAAAAACTGCCCTTCACAGAGCAACGTTGAGTCCGCAGCCCGCCAGACCTGCTGTTTGAAACGCAAGCTGGCACGGTTGAGTTCTATTACTTGCGCAGTTACCAACAGTTCGTCGTCCAGTCGCGCCGGTGCGTGATAACGCGCCTCGCTGGAATGCACGACAAATAACAGGTTCTCGCCTACCAGCTCGGACTGGGCAAACCCCAGCTCCCGCAGCCTTTCGGTTCGAGCCCGCTCCATAAACTTTAGATAATTTACGTAATACACGACGCCACCCGCATCGGTGTCTTCGTAATAAACGCGACAGCGATGTGCGAACGGCTCAAGCCTGTTTTGCGCGCGCATACTCTAGTGCTTACTCCTCAGGTTGCCAATCCGCCAGACCACTGTTTTTCACTCTTCTTAGACTTTAAGACCCAGGATTTTCAGCGCCAGCCCTTGTGACATCAAAAACGGCAAAAAAATCGACTCATTACGGCTTAATTAATCATCCAGCGCGTTCGAGAATTCATTAGCGCCCGGCATTTCGCCCAAACGCGACGGAATATTCAGACCGAAGTGCAAATACGCATGCCGGGTCACGACCCGCCCTCGCGGCGTACGCATGATATAGCCCTGCTGAATCAAATACGGCTCCAGCACATCCTCGATGGTATGGCGCTCTTCACTGATCGCCGCTGCAAGACTGTCGACACCAACCGGCCCACCATCGAACTTCTCGATCATGGTTAACAGCAATCGCCGGTCCTGATGATCAAAACCGTGCTCATCCACATCCAGTAAGTTGAGTGCCAGATCCGCCACTGATTTGGTGATGTGCCCCTTGGCCCGCACTTCGGCAAAGTCACGCACCCGACGCAGTAATCGATTGGCGATACGCGGTGTACCGCGGGCACGCCGTGCAATTTCGTACGCACCTTCAGGATCCAGCGGCAAACCGAAAATTCCCGCGGAACGACTGACGATCGTCGCCAGATCGTCCGTGCCGTAAAACTCAAGTCGCTGAACGATACCGAAGCGGTCGCGCAATGGGTTGGTCAGCATCCCGGCACGGGTTGTGGCCCCAACCAGCGTAAACGGCGGCAAGTCCAGCTTGATCGAACGGGCTGCAGGCCCCTCACCGATCATGATGTCCAGCTGAAAATCTTCCATGGCCGGGTACAAGACTTCCTCGACAATGGGCGACAGACGATGGATCTCGTCAATGAACAGCACATCATGGGGCTCCAGATTGGTCAGCAAGGCTGCCAGATCTCCCGGCCGCTCAAGTACCGGGCCCGACGTACTTTTGATGGAAACCCCCATTTCCTGCGCGATGATGTTCGCCAAGGTGGTTTTACCCAAGCCCGGCGGACCGAAAATCAACGTGTGGTCCAACGACTCTGCGCGCCCCCGCGCTGCCTGTATGAACAACTCCATCTGCTCACGCACTGCCGGCTGGCCAATATAGTCGGCCAGACTCAATGGTCGGATCGCACGATCCTGAACATCTTCGCGGTCACGTCCGCTGGAAGCGGTTATCAAACGATCAGCTTCAATCACTTAAATCATTCCCTTCAGGGCCCGGCGAATCATGTCTTCACTGCTCAACGTTTTGTCCTTGATGGCTGACACGGCTTTACTCGCCTCTTGAGGCTTATAGCCCAAAGAAATCAAAGCGCTGACCGCATCGCTTTCAGCGCTGGCGACTTGCACCGGCGCATCCGGCTGATTGGGCACCAGCGCAAACATGCTCGGCACCTGCTCCCAGGCCTTGAACCGATCCTTCAACTCGACCAGCAGGCGCTCGGCGGTTTTCTTGCCAACCCCCGGCACCTTGGTCAGCGCCGACGTGTCCTGTGCCTGCACGCAACGCACCAGCTCATCGACTTCCAGACTGGACATCAATGCCAGCGCCAATTTCGGACCCACACCATTGAGCCGAATCAACTCACGAAAAAAATCGCGCTCTCGCTTGCCACTGAAACCATAGAGCAACTGCGCATCTTCGCGAACCACCAGATGGGTATGCAGGGTCAAGGGCTCACCGATTGAAGGCAGACGATAGAGCGTAGTCATCGGGACCTCGACTTCATAACCCAGGCCATTCACATCCAGAATCAGGTGAGGGGGCTGTTTTTCAGCGAGAGTACCGCGCAAGCGTCCAATCACGTTTCAGATCCTTTTTCAGGCCAGATCAATGGCTAACTAATGAGACCGGGGCGCTGCACGATTGCACAGGCAATCATTCGCAGCGCTCACACACGGCATACATGCCTTAAAGACGCAGACGACCGCCCCGACTGCGCGCTGCGCCCAACCCGTGCGGCAGCAGACTGGAGCGCGTGTGCGCGTGGCACAACGCAATTGCCAGGGCATCGGAAGCATCGATTTGCGGCTTTGTGGTCAGCTTGAGCAAATGCATGACCATCATCATGACCTGCTCTTTATTCGCGCCCCCCGTGCCTGCAACGGCCTGCTTGATTTGAGTCGCCGTGTACTCGGCTATCTCCAGACTCTCTTCACCGCCAGCCACGATCGCCGCGCCGCGGGCCTGACCCAGCTTTAATGCAGAGTCCGCATTACGCCCCATAAACACTTTTTCAATGCCCATCGTAACTGGGCCGTACATCTGGATCACTTCGCGCACGCCGCGATAAACGATCTGCAGCCGCTCATGCATTTCGCCATTGCCTGTACGAATACACCCCGAAGCCACGTACACACAGCCACGACCGGTATCCTGCACCACGCCATAGCCGGTAATTCGCGAACCGGGATCGATACCTAGAATAAGAGTCATAACGCCTGCAGCTTTAGAAGTGATGCCCTCGGGCATGAACCCGGACAGCTTAAAGGCAGAAGCCGGAGGTGCACAGCCTGCGATCATCGCAGCGTTGCACCTCCGGCTTCCAGGATTACAGCGAGGTATCAGGCAAGCTGTTCCAGCACAGCCTCGGGAATCTCGGCGTTGGAGTAAACGTTTTGCACGTCATCCAGATCCTCAAGCATGTCGATCAGCTTGAGGATCTTTTCAGCCCCCTCCAGATCCAGCTCGGCACTCGTGGTGGGTAACATCACGATTTCGGCATCAGCCGGCTTAAAACCTGCAGCCTCCAATGCGTTGCGAACCGCGTAGAAGCTCGAGAACGATGTAAACACATCGATCGACCCGTCTTCATTGGTCACAACGTCATCCGCATCAGCCTCCATCGCCGCTTCAATCAACGCATCTTCATCAACGTCAGCGGTATACGAAATCTGGCCTTTACGCTCGAACAAGTAGGCCACAGAGCCATCGGTACCCAGATTGCCGCCGCACTTGCTGAAAGCATGACGCACAGCCGCTGCAGTCCGGTTGCGGTTGTCGGTCATGCACTCAACCATCACCGCCACGCCACCGGGACCGTAACCTTCGTAACTCAGCTCCACCATGTCATCGGTATCAGCCGCACCGGCACCGCGGGCAACCGCACGATCAATGACATCGCGACTCATGTTTGCACCGAGCGCCTTGTCCAGCGCCAGACGCAACCGTGGGTTGGACGCCGGATCACCGCCACCCTGACGCGCCGCGACGGTCAGCTCACGAATCCACTTGGTGAAAATCTTGCCTTTTTTGGCATCCTGACGCTCTTTGCGGTGCTTGATGTTCGCCCACTTAGAATGACCTGCCATAACCTACTCCGAATCCTTGTCTGTGAAACCTTGCCAATTGGCACCAAAGTGCCAGTCAGCAATAATATTTCCGGCCCAACATTTCCGGCCCAACGAGAAAGGCGCATCCGGGGATGCGCCTTCGCTGTTCCGTCTTACTCAGCCTTAGGCTGTTCACGCAAACGAATATGCAGCTCTCGCAGCGCCTTCGCATCCACCATGCCAGGGGCCTGAGTCATGACGCAGGCAGCACTCTGGGTTTTCGGGAACGCAATGACTTCACGAATCGACTGAGCGCCGGTCATCAGCATGACAAGACGATCCAGGCCGAACGCCAGACCACCGTGCGGCGGCGCACCGTACTTCAGTGCGTCCAGCAGGAAGCCGAACTTCTCTTCCTGTTCCGCTTCGTCGATACCCAACAGGCGGAAGACCGCTTGCTGCATTTCTTTACGGTGGATACGGATCGAACCGCCACCCAGCTCAGTACCGTTCAACACCATGTCGTAAGCACGGGACAGCGCAGTTGCAGGGTTGGCTTCCAGCTCTTCAGGCGAACACTTGGGTGCTGTGAACGGGTGATGCAAGGCGCTGAAGCTACCGTCTTCGTTCTCTTCGAACATCGGGAAGTCAACGACCCACATCGGGGCCCACTCGCAGGTCAGGAGGTTCAGATCGTTACCCACCTTGATACGCAGCGCACCCAGTGCCTCGCTCACGATCTTGGCTTTGTCGGCGCCAAAGAACACGATGTCGCCATCCACGGCACCTACGCGATCAAGGATGACATTGAGGTTCGCTTCCGGAATGTTTTTAACGATCGGCGACTGCAGACCCTCAACACCCTTGGCGCGCTCGTTGACCTTGATGTAGGCCAGACCACGAGCACCATAAATGCCCACGAATTTGGTGTAATCATCGATCTTGCTGCGCGGCATGCTCGCCCCGCCCGGAACGCGCAACGCTGCAACGCGGCTTTTAGGGTCGTTGGCCGGGCCACTGAAGACCTTGAATTCAACATCCTTGAGTTGATCGGCAACATCTACCAGCTCAAGCGGGTTGCGCAAATCTGGCTTGTCGGAGCCATAACGGCGCATGGCCTCTTCAAACGTCATGTGCGGGAATTCGCCGAATTCCAGATCCAGCACTTCCTTGAACAGGGTGCGAATCATGCCTTCGGTCAAGCCCATGATGTCTTTTTCATCAAGGAAGCTGGTCTCGATGTCAATCTGAGTGAACTCAGGCTGACGATCAGCACGCAAGTCTTCGTCGCGGAAGCACTTGGCGATCTGGTAGTAGCGATCAAAACCGGCAACCATCAGCAGCTGCTTGAACAGCTGTGGCGATTGAGGCAAGGCAAAGAAGCTGCCTGCATGAGTACGGCTCGGCACCAAATAGTCACGCGCACCTTCTGGCGTGGCACGGGTCAGAATCGGTGTTTCGACATCCAGGAAACCGTTTTCATCGAGATAACGACGAATGCTGGTGGTCATGCGCGAACGCAGGCGCAGCTTCTCGAGCATTTCCGGACGACGCAGGTCAATAAAGCGATAACGCAGACGGGTTTCCTCGCCTACGTCAGAAAATTCGTTCAGCGGGAACGGCGGGGTCTCTGCTTCGTTCAGCACCTCCAGCTCGTAGCCCAGCACTTCGATCATGCCAGACGCCATGTTGGCGTTACCGGCACCTGCCGGACGCAGACGGACTTTACCGGTCACCTTTACGACGTACTCGCTACGCACGCGATCTGCGGCAGCGAAGGTTTCAGCACGGTCCGGATCGAAAACCACTTGGGCCAGACCGTCACGATCACGGATATCGAGGAAAATAACCCCACCGTGGTCACGGCGACGGTGTACCCATCCGCAAAGGGTAATTTCCTGGCCTTCCAGGCTTTCGTTCAGTTGGCCGCAATAATGGCTGCGCATCATGGTCGTGTTTTCACTTCTCGTAATTCAAAATTCGGTGGAGGCCTTGCGCACCCTTACTACTGGTGAGTGATGCGCAAGACCCCGCTCATATTCAGACTGTTTTCGCTCAATCTCAGTCGGATTTGTCGCCGCTTGCCAGATTCTTTTTCGAGCCTGTCTTGAAATCTGTTTCATACCAGCCCGTGCCACTCAGGCGAAAGCCCGGCATGGACAGCAGTTTCTTCAATTCAGGCGCCTGGCAGGCAGGACAATCGATCAGTGGTGAGTCACTGATTTTTTGAATGGCTTCCAACTGATGACCGCAGGAAGCACATTGATAATCGTACATGGGCATTGGCGTATCTCGACTATCTGTTAGCGGCGCCCCCTTCAGAGGGCCACAAAGCGCGAGATTATATCTGGTAAATCGAGCCTTTGCAGCCGCGCGAGCGGCCATATCAAGCTAAAGGCACCATAAAGATTGAGCGATTACAAGTCTCTGAACACCGGCACTCGATTTGCCAATGGGTGACTTACCCCCAAAAGAACTGCTTTTGTGGCGCTTCAGTCGTTCCGCGCACCGCATTGGAGAGGTGCATGACGCACACAACACGAATCAGCCCACTGAAGTTTTTTACCCCGCCGTGCCGCAGGTGGACCTCTCTGTCGACGTAAGACAACAAAGCATTTATTGAGCAATCATTATTGCGCGCTATCTCGGATAACACCTCCCAATACACCTCCTCCAGACGAAGACATGTTGCAAACCCGTTTAATCTGACCGATCGCGATAACGGTCGAGCCAAAGACATCCCAAAATCAAGAATGGCAGGATCAATTTTGACCCGTTGAACGACTCTGCCACCCGCCCCTTCATGCCTGATTAATCGCCCCATATTTAGAGCACTCCATCGCAACACCATTTAAGTTAATTAATATTTCCTGAAACACCCTTACATAAAACATTATGTAAAATTTCTAATCCAGCGGATCTCACCCGCAAATACGTAGGAGCTCTCCCGCTGCGCCGATTGAATTCTTGAACGCTCAACCTCAAGCCCTCAAGCACAAGCCCCGTAGACGGCCCATCATTCAAATTCAGCCAATCAGGTCACCGAGCTATCATATCCTTTGAGTAACACGATGGATTTCACACCAACTTTTCCCCTAGCGTATATACGCGACACTGCTAACCACGCACGCCCGACACACATAACAACGCATAGTCCATGCGATTAAATAAATATATATAGGCTTTATTCAAATACCGCCAAACTTCAAAGCGAGACAAAATTCATCGATTACAAAAAAAACTGCAGCACCATCCTGTCCTGGAAATATATCCACAACGCTACAACATCAAATCACGCAGCTGTCGAGATATAGCCAAAGCAAGAAAAAGACGCGTCCTACGCACTCCTCGGAAACACCTTTATTTACCGTTCAGGACCCATAATTTGAGAAGCACCCCGCTTTACTGTTAAATAGGCAGCGTGTCGCTTCCACCAAGGCTTGGTGAAGGTGCATAGGCTGATAAACGTACGTGTCCAACGCCTCCCTTTTTTTTCCAGAAGCGAACCGTACCCACTCAGCTCTTCCTTGCGATCCATCTTAATGTGAGTCAATCGAAATGTTGAAAATCGTCCATTTGGTGACGGGAACAGCGGCCTTGCTGCTGTCCTTCGTACCCAGCCTACAGTCCGAAGCGGTCCCTTACCTGCAACACGCCGATGCCCTTTACCTGGCATTTCTCGGCTTACTCAACCTCACACTGGCACCTGTCATTCCATTCTGGAATAAAGGAGCACGCCACCAACTGCAAAACCTTGTCAGCGCCTTGCTTGTCCTTTCGGTGGTTCTGCAAACACTCACCCTGTTTGGCCTTCTGCGGCCGATCGGCGATCAGCCTGCCGTCCTGCTCAGCCTTGTACCGGCTGTACTGGCCGTGCTTTTGCATCTGGCAGTGAGTTTTTACAAATCCTCACCTTCGTCAGCTTCGCAAAACTACGATATGACCAACCGCGATACAGGGACCGTGAAGTGGTTTAACACCTCTAAAGGCTTCGGTTTTATTTCCCGCGACTCCGGTGATGATATTTTCGTGCACTTTCGTGCCATTCGCGGCGAAGGCCACCGCGTTCTGGTAGAAGGTCAGCGCGTCGAGTTTTCGGTCATGAACCGCGACAAAGGCTTGCAAGCTGAAGACGTCATTGCAGCATTGCCACGCCGCTGATTTCCCGCGCCAAATAAAAACCGCGAACAGCTTGGCTGATCGCGGTTTTTTTTATTCTCTGCCAGCAGAATCAGTAATGAGGCGGAGGCGCCTCATCCTCAAAAGATTCGAACTGCCCACCCATTTCTTCCTGACGTTTGAGCAATGCGGCGATCTGCATTTGCAACCGATCAACCGCATTTTGTTGAGCCACCAGCACGTCATTCAATGCCTGGATGGTGTCATCCTGAAAAGCCAAACGGGTTTCAAGATCCGTCACACGAGCTTCAAGCGTCACAACGCGCCCTCCGAAATAGTTAACACGTCACCCATGATCGCTTTGAGCTTGTCACGCAAGTTCAGTACCGCATCACGCGTGTAGGGCTTGGCCGGATGCTTGCCCCAAACCGGACCAGGCCAGGCAGGATCCGTGGTGTAACGGGCGATCACATGCATGTGCATCTGCTTGACCACATTGCCCAACGTGGCCACATTCATTTTGTCCGCACACAACAGTTCCTTCAGTACACGCGCCAATGCAGTGGTTTCACGCCACATCAATTGCTGGTCATCGTCATCCAATTGAAACAACTCACTTATACCCTCGCGACGCGGTACCAAAATGAACCAGGGGTAATTTGAGTCGTTGGACAGCAAAAGGCTGCACAAAGGGAGCTCCCCTATCAGCCACGTATCCTGTTTGAGACGAGAATCCAAAGCGAACACTGAATGTTCTCCTGTACGACGGGGAATTTTACCAGTGACCAGACGCATCAACCGCCAGCCAGCGCAGTGCAGGATACCTGTGATTCAGGCTTGCATCACGTCACACGGCTAGAGCGATTACACAAAGCCGCACCAAAACGAAACAGCTGACTGGTTTTGGTGCACACAAATGTCACCGCCACCAAGGTTAGGTGTGAACCGGTAACATCTTGGTCGCCCCAACGCCCGGAAATTTTGCAATCGGGTAACACACGTTGCGCCAAGCCTGATCCAAAGCGCGCAGCCTCCTCGCTCAAGGCCGCACCAATACCCGCAATCCCCGATTTATGATTTTTTTCTAAATTTTTCAAGCTTTGAGCATGCTTGTTGCATAGAGCCTATCTATATCGAGGGCACGCCCTTGGGAAGGGAACGGCCCTCGATTAACAAACCTAGATCAGAATCTGGGAAGTGGCGCTTCTAACCCGTGGTTTCACGACAGAACGCACCGCCCCATAGAGTAAAAGCAGTTTCGAGAACATGTACAAACACTCATGACCGCCGCACATTTACGACTTCAAAAACGTGTTTTGCGACACAGCTGTAAAGAAGCTGAAAGCTTATGAGGGTAAGTATCGCCAATAGGGCCGGCGTGATATAAGTTTGCGCCGACACAAAAAGAAAGAGCCGCCCAGATAAAAATTCAGGTGGGACGGCAGTACTCTTCCGAAAACCAAAGGAGCAAATCACGATGCGCGTGATGAAGTGGAGCATGATCGCACTGGCTGTATCAGCCGGGACTACGCAGTTCGCAATGGCATCGTCTCAGGACGAAGCCAAGGGTTTCATTGAAGACAGCACCCTGACGTCCAAAACCCGCATGTTGTACATGAACCGTGACTACCGAAATGGCGCTGGCAACATCGCTAAAGAGGGTGGCGGATTCAAAAGCGGTTATCGCGAAGACTGGGGCCTGAGCGAACTGCTCAACTACGAGTCCGGCTTCACTCAAGGCACCGTGGGCGTAGGTGTCGATGCTTTTGCAATGGGCACCGTACGCCTGGATGGCGGTGCAGGTCGCCAGGGCAACGGCCTGTTCGCCACGCGAGGCAATGGCGATCCTGAAGACACTCAATCGAAGATGGGTGGCGCAGTCAAATTCCGCATCTCCGACACCGTTCTCAAATACGGCAACCAGTTTGTCGCCAGCCCGGTCTTCTCTACCGATGACAGCCGCTTGCTGCCTGAAGTCGCGACCGGCACCTTGCTCACCAGCAAAGAAATCAAAGGGCTTGAACTGAGCGCAGGTCGCTTCACCAGCCTGAGCTCCCAGACCGGCATGGGTCGCGACAGCATCAACGGCCCGGGCGAGCCCGGCCTGACCGCAGCCAACATCGCCGGCGCGACCTACCAGTTCACCGATAACTTCGTCGGTGGCGTAGCCGCATCGGACGTTGACGATTACTTCAAGAAGCAATACGTCAACCTGAACTACACCCTGCCGATCGCTGAGTCCCAGGCCCTGAACTTCGACTTCAACGGCTACCGCACCTCTAGCCAGGGCAAAGAGCTGGCGGGCGACGTCGACAACAAAATCTGGAGCTTGGCAGCTGCCTACAGCCTGGGCGCACACAAATTCACCCTGGCCTACCAGCGCTCCACCGGTGACAGCGGCTACTACTACGGCGTAGACGGCGGCGGCTCTATCTTCCTCGCCAACTCCGTGCAGTACTCCGACTTTAACGGCAAGGACGAACGCTCCTGGCAGGGTCGTTACGACCTGAACATGGCCAGCTACGGCGTACCCGGCCTGAGCTTCATGGCCCGTTATGTCAACGGTGACAACATCTCCACCTCCGAAGGCGAAGGCAAAGAGCACGAATTCAACTTCGAGAGCAAATACGTGATGCAAGAAGGCCCGGCCAAAGACTTGTCTTTCCGTCTGCGTAGCTCGGTTTACCGCACCACCAGCAACTACGGCGTTGATACCAACGACGTTCGCGTGATCGTTGAGTACCCGCTGAACATCTTGTAATTAAGTGCGTTAACGCCTTAACCGCATCGTGTTCAAACAAAGCCATGCCCTTCAAAGAGGGCATGGCTTTTTAATGTCCGGACTTAGCCATATAGCAAGCTAACTAACTTCTTTAGTGCTTGTCGATACCGTCCCGACCACTAAAGGCACCCGCCAAAAACAATTAAAGAGGCTCTCGCCCCTTCAATTGTTCAATCACACAGACATCCAGGCCGGGATATTCGCAAGCAATTATTCTGCTGCCGACTCTTGCACCACGCGGATCACGCGCTGCGGGAACGGAATATCAATATTGGCTGCTTTTAGTCGATCACGGGACTGTTCGTTGAACATGAACAGCACGTCCCAATAGTTCGGCGTATCAACCCACACGCGTAACGACATGGTGATAGCACTGTCACCCAACGTGGTCACCACGACTACCGGAGCAGGATCTTTGAGTACGCGCGGGTCATCCGCCAACGCCAGCAACACCTCGCGCACCTTCTGCAGATCGGCCTCGTAATCAACGCCCACATCAAACACCACCTTACGCGTCGGTTGGCGGTTGTAGTTGGTGATGATGCCGTTGGATAAATTGCCATTGGGCACGATGACCGTCTTGTTATCGCCTGTGCGCAGCACGGTATGGAAAATCTGAATGCTGTCGACGGTACCGCTCACGCCCTGCGCTTCAATCCAGTCACCGATCTTGAACGGACGGAACAACAGAATCAGCACCCCGCCGGCAAAGTTCGCCAGGCTGCCTTGCAACGCCAAACCGATTGCCAGACCCGCCGCACCGATCGCCGCCACAAATGAGGTGGTCTGAATGCCGATCATTGAGGCGACACTCACCACCAGCAGCACTTTGAGAATGATGTTGGCCAAACTGCTGATAAAGCCTTGCAGGGCCAGATCAGCCTTGCGCAGCGCCAGCAGATTACCCAGCTTGGCGGTCAGGCGGTTGATCAACCACCAGCCCACAGCCAGTGTAATCAGGGCCAGCAGCACGCGGCTGCCGTACTCCATGATCATCGGAATCCAGGCTTGCGAAGCCTTGATCAAGTGATCCACTTCAGCGTTCAAGTCCATTTATCTCTCCTTGTACCGATACCCGGCGACGTCATTTATTCAGTGAAACGACTGAACCCGACAGGCTCAATCGTTTCTGCAGTGCCCGAAAAAATCGGACGCCGATGATCGCCAGAGGTTCCCCCATGGCCAATGATCATTGATCAATCGCGGAAATTATTGAACTGCAAAGGCAGGTCGAACGTCTTGGCGCGCAGGGCTGCGATGGCTTCTTGCAGGTCGTCGCGTTTTTTACCCGTAATACGCACTTGCTCACCCTGAATGGCGGCCTGAACCTTGAGCTTGGCCTCTTTGACGTGGGCGACGATTTTCTTCGCCATCTCTTTGTCGATACCTTCCTTGAGCACCGCTTCCTGCTTCATCAGCTTGCCCGATGCATAAGCGTCCTTGACCTCAAGGCACTGCACATCGATCTTGCGCTTGACCAGAGCCAGCTTGAGAATTTCGATCATTGCTTCCAGTTGAAAATCAGCTTCGGCAGTCAGGTTGACCGTCAGGTCCTTTTCCTTGAACTCAAAAGAGCCCTTGCCCTTCAAGTCGTAACGGCGGTCCAGTTCCTTGACAGCGTTCTCGACTGCGTTGGTGACTTCGTGCTTGTCCAGTTCGGATACCACGTCGAACGACGGCATGTGTTTTCTCCAATAATAAAGGGCGCGCTCAACACTGATGGAGCACGCCTGACCTGACAGTTAAAATGCGCGGGCATTATAGCGGTTCTTCGACTTCATTCACGGGCGAGCATTCATGTCTGTACCTACCTTCTGCGGCACCTCGCGACAGCCTTCTGCGCCCTGGCACATTTTGGGGGCAGGCAGCATGGGGTCGTTATGGGCCACCCGCCTGGCACGGGCCGGGTATGACGTACGGCTGATATTGCGCGATCAAGCACGATTACAGGCTTACCACGCCGCGCAAGGTTTGACCCTCGTAGAGGGAAGCAACGCCATTTTGCTGCCCATTGCTGCGCAAACGCCTGACGCTGCAGACCCCATCACTCGCGTGCTGGTGGCGTGCAAAGCCTATGACGCTGAACATGCCGTCGCCCAAATCGCACACCGCTTAAGCCCTGAGGCGCACCTGATCCTGCTGCAAAACGGACTGGGCAGCCAGCAGGCCGTGGCCGCGCAAGTTCCACACGCGCGCTGCGTGTTTGCCTCCAGCACCGAGGGGGCGTTTCGTGATGGCGACTGGCGTGTGGTTTTTGCCGGGCAAGGCCACAACTGGCTGGGCGATCCTGAGCAGGGCGACGCACCCGCCTGGCTTGACGATTTACAGCACAGCGGCATCCGTCACGAATGGAGCCCGACTATCATGAGCCGGTTGTGGCGCAAGCTGGCGCTCAACTGCGCAATCAACCCGTTGACCGTGCTGCATCAATGCACAAATGGAGGACTGAAGGCCCATACGCAAACAGTGGATGCGCTGTGCATCGAACTCAGCGCCCTGCTGGTAGGCTGCGCGCAGCCAGAGGCCGCTGTAAACCTGAGCGATGAAGTGCACCGGGTGATTGATGCCACTGCCCAGAATTATTCCTCGATGTATCAGGATGTAGCGCAGCGCAGGCGCACAGAGATCAGCTATTTGTCCGGTTATGCCTGCCAGGCAGCGCAACGCATTGGCCTGGACACACCTCACTTGCACGCCATCCATCAGCAATTGATAGCCCACCTGACGCACCTCGGTTTGCCCTCTCACTGAGCGCCGCGCTAACCTGCCCGCTCACCCACTCCATACGGCCCCGTCATGCCCTTGCGCCAGCGTCTCGAAAACCTGCCGGTCGGCCAAAAGCTGCTGGCCGCCCTGCTTGTTTTGTTGGCAACCGTGTTGCTGGTAGCCAACCTGACCTTCATCAGCGTGGCTTACTGGATATCCCACGAGAGCACCGCCCCGCAGGCATTGCAGACCCTGGGCAGCCTGGCAGCCAACCCCGGCCTGATGGAGCATGCGCTGGATTCGCCCGAAAGTGCCAAGGCACTGCTCACAGAAATGGGCAGCTACGCTCCCCTGCGGGCCGGTGCCATTTATGACGCGTCCGGCCAATTGTTGGCACAGGTGCAGCACGGCGATCATTTGGCGTTGCCCGAACAGATCGGGCAGGTTCAAGCCTGGGGCCGGACTGAACTGCGCAGCCATCACACCTCCCGCCTTCCGAAGGGCGGGCACCTGCTGCTCGTGGCCAGCAGTGAACTGCCCATGGCGTTTTATACCGGCACATTCACCGCCAGCCTCGGAATTCTGGTGTTCAGTGTATTGCTGTGGCTGTTGATCGCGCGCCAGATCAAGCGCCTGATCACCCAACCCATCTATCAACTCGAAGAGCTGTCCCGACAGGTCACACGCGAAGAGAACTATTCGTTACGGGCTAAACCGGGCAATAACGATGAAATCGGTAGCCTCGCGGAGGCGTTCAATACCATGCTCTCGCGCATCGAGGCGCGTGAGCAGGAACTCAAGCGCGCCCGGGATGAAGCGCAGGCAGCCTACGATCAAGCCCAGGCGCTGGCAGAAGAAACCCGCCACACCAATCGCAAGCTGGAACTTGAAGTTCAGGTGAGAAGCAAGATCGAGAAAAAGCTCACCGGTTTTCAGATCTACCTCAACAGCATTATCGATTCGATGCCTTCTGCCCTGATCGCACTGGACGAACAGCTCTACGTCACCCAATGGAACCAGGAGGCCAGCGCCCTCTCCGGCACCCCTCTGGATGAAGCCTTGAATCAACCGGTGTACCTGGCGTTTGAACCCCTCAAACCCTTTTTGCCACAAATCAAAGACACCATCGCCCATCACCGCGTGGTCAAGATCGAGCGCGTGACCTGGACCCAAGCTGAGGACACCAGGCAATACGCGCTGACCTTCTATCCACTGATGGGCGGCGGCGGGCGCGGTGCCGTAATCCGCATCGATGACATCACCCAACGTCTTTCCATGGAAGACATGATGGTTCAATCCGAGAAGATGCTCTCTGTGGGCGGTCTCGCGGCGGGGATGGCCCATGAGATCAATAATCCACTGGGTGCCATTTTGCATAACGTGCAGAACATCCGGCGGCGCCTGTCCAACGATCTGCCCAAGAACATTGAGCACGCCGCGTTGACAGGCGTAGACCTCGATGCGATCAACCGCTACTTGCAGGCCCGCGAAATCCCGAAACTGCTGGATGGCATTCAACAGGCGGGGGCGCGTGCAGCCAAAATCGTGACCCACATGCTCAGCTTCAGTCGCCGCAGCAATCGCCAAATGAGCCCTTGCGACCTGTCAGCGCTGATCGATCAGGCGATCGATATCGCGAGCAATGACTTCGACCTCGCCATCGGTTTCGACTTCAAGGGCCAGGCCATCACGCGTCAGTTCGACCCTCAACTTGGCCCGGTGCCCGGCATTCCCAACGAATTGGAACAGGTGCTGCTCAACTTGCTGAAAAACGCTGCACAGGCGATTCATCAGCGCCAGGACACCACCGAACCCGGCCGCATCGTCCTGCGCACGAAGCTCAATCCACCCTGGGCAGAGATCCAGGTCGAGGACAACGGCGCAGGCATGCCTGAGAACGTGCGCAAACGTATTTTTGAACCCTTCTTCACCACCAAGGAAGTTGGCCAGGGCACGGGGCTGGGTCTTTCCGTGTCCTACTTCATCATTACCAATAACCACAAAGGGCAAATGGAAGTGCATTCAACCCCGGGCCAAGGCACGTGCTTTACGCTGCGTTTGCCATTGGCGCCCGTCCACGACTCTACCAAGCTGGAACTGTAACCATGGGCTTTCGCTTATCGAAGATTTACACCCGCACCGGCGACAAAGGCGAAACAGGTCTGGGGGATGGCCGTCGCGTGCCCAAAGATCATCCTCGGGTCGAGGCCATTGGAGAAGTGGACTCGCTAAACAGCCAACTGGGCCTGTTGCTGGCCGGCTTGCATGAGCAAAGGGTCCAGACACCGGGCCTTGAGGAACTGATCGAGGTACTGACGCCCTGCCAGCACCGCCTGTTTGACCTGGGAGGCGAGCTGGCAATGCCTGCTTATCAGGCACTCAAGCTGAGCGAAGTCGAACGGCTTGAGGCGGCAATTGACCACTGGAACGAGACGCTTGGGCCATTGGAAAACTTCATATTGCCAGCAGGCTCTACCCTGATCGCCCAAGCCCATGTGTGCCGCTGCCTCGCGCGCAGTGCCGAGCGCCGCTGCCAGCACCTCAATGCCGTCGAGCCACTGAACGGCCCGGGGCTGGCCTACATCAACAGGTTGTCAGACCTGCTGTTTGTGGCGGCACGCTTGATTGCCAAGCGACAGGGGGTTGCCGAAGTCTTGTGGCAGGCCGCCGATAAACCCGCTGACTGATGCGCAGGCAGCCGTCACTGGCGCTTGCGCGGCAACATCGCAGGTACGCCAGGGACTGCAGTTGTGCGTTGATGCGCGGCGGCGTCAGCTCATGCCTGGGGCCAGAATGCGCGAATACCCGCTACACCTTGTGCGCCGACGCCCCATGCCTGCTGACGGTCATCAGGCCCCAACCCGCCCAGCAGAAACACTCGCTTGTTAAAACCGGCGATCAATTGCTGCGCCTGCTCCCATCCCAAAGGCTCCATACCGGGATGGGTCTCGGTGGGCAATACGGGCGACAAGGTCACGAAGTCCACGTCCATCTGTTCTGCCAACGCCAATTCCTCAGCGTTATGACACGACGCTGCCAGCCAGCGATCTTTAGGGAACGGTCGGCCTTTGGCGGCGTATTTACGCAATTGCGCTGCCGTCAAATGCCAGCCAGCTGACGGAAAATCACCCAACCACTCCAGAGGCCCTTTGAGCATCAGTTGCGCCTTGCCCGCGCACAGCCCCGTGGCGTCCACTGCCAGATCCCGATACTTGGGGTCATAGCCTTTGGGAGCACGCAGGGAAATCAGTTTGATGCCGCCCGCTATGGCCTTTTGCACCCCCTTTAACAGTTCAGGAGGTTCCAGGCCGTCGGGGGTGATCAAGTACTGATCAGGCAAGCGCGCTGCCGCAACGATAGGCTGATTGGCGGGCGGAAATGCGTAATTCGCCAAGTCCCGCGGGGCCACCCACGCCAAAGGCTGACCTTCTACGCCGTGGGCCTCGCCGGTAAACGACGACACTTCCCACACGTCCAGCAGCACATGCTTGTCGGGATAATCGTGCTTCACGGTGATCAATGGGCGAGCCGAGGTCACGTCGATCCCCAGCTCTTCTTTAAGCTCACGACCCAAGGCAGCACTGACAGACTCGCCAGCTTCAACCTTGCCGCCGGGAAACTCCCACAGGCCGCCCTGATGCTGTGTATCAGCACGACGGGCAATCAGGATTCTGCCGTCGCTGCCTCGAATGACGGCCGCAGCCACATGAACGCGTTTCACCCTTGAACTTCCTCTACTCCGGCCTGTTGCCAGGCCTTGAACGTGGACTACTCAAACAGCAGTCTTGACTTGCGCCGGTCGGTGATTCGCACGCCAGTCAAGCGCACTATGCTTGCCTGACTGACACGCGGTGTCGAGACGACTTAGGTCCGGTACTCGGCGTTGATTTTCACGTACTCGTGGGACAGGTCGGTGGTCCAGATGGTTTCGCTGCACACACCGCGACCCAGCTCGATGCGGATGGTGATCTCTTCGCGCGCCATCACCGCAGAACCTTGCTCTTCGGTGTAGGTCGCCGCACGTGCGCCACCACTGGCGATACAGACTTCGCCGAGGAACACGTCGATCTTGCTGACATCCAGATCCGGCACACCGGCACGCCCCACAGCGGCCAATATCCGGCCCCAGTTGGGATCAGAGGCGAACAGCGCGGTTTTGATCAACGGTGAATGGGCCACGGTATAGCCGACGTCCAGACACTCCTGATGGTTGGCGCCGCCATTGACTTCAACGGTGACGAACTTGGTTGCACCTTCGCCATCGCGCACGATGGCCTGCGCCACCTCCATGCACACGTCCAGCACCGCCTGCTTGAGCGCGTCGAACAAGGGCCCGCGGGCTTCGGTGATTTCAGGCAGGTTGGCCTTGCCTGTGGCAATCAACATGCAGCAATCGTTGGTAGACGTGTCGCCATCGATGGTGATGCGGTTGAACGATTTGTTAGCGCCGTCGAGCAACAGATCCTGCAGCACCTCGCGCGACACCTTGGCGTCCGTCGCGATGTAACCGAGCATGGTGGCCATGTTCGGGCGAATCATGCCTGCGCCTTTGCTGATCCCGGTGACGGTGACGGTCACGCCATCCTGCTGAAACTGGCGGCTCGCCCCTTTGGGCAAGGTGTCAGTGGTCATGATGCCAGTAGCCGCTTCAGCCCAGTGATCCTCAGAGAGATCGTCCAGGGCTGCTTGCAGTGCGCCTTCAATTTTCTCGACCGGCAGAGGCTCACCAATCACCCCCGTGGAGTACGGCAGCACAGCACTGGCGTCCACTCCCGTCAACTCGGCCAGCTTGGCACAGGTACGCGTGGCAGCTGCCAGGCCCGGCGCGCCGGTGCCCGCATTGGCATTGCCGGTGTTGGTCAACAAATACCGTACAGGGCCTTGCACACGCTGTCTGGCCAGAATCACCGGCGCTGCGCAAAACGCATTCAGGGTGAACACACCCGCCACGCTGGAACCCTCGGCGCAGCGCATCACCACCACATCCTTACGCCCTGGGCGCTTGATACCGGCTGAAGCAATCCCCAGCTCAAAACCCGCAACCGGGTGCAAAGTGGGCAAAGGACCAAGACCAACTGCCATGATGCGCTCCTCAATAAGCTGTCTGCGCCGCCCTTGAAAGGCGGGAATTCAATGGTAAAACGCCGCGACGGCTAATGCCGGTCGCGGCGCAGGTGTTTCAGCAGATGAAACGGGTTATCAGTTGATTTGCCCGTGACAGTGCTTGAATTTTTTGCCCGAACCGCAGTAGCACAGTTCGTTGCGACCGAGCTTCTGCTCGTTACGAACAGGGTCGATTGCAGGCGAGACGTCTGAAACGTCTGCACCGTCCAGCGCTTCGGTCAATGCATCCGGCTGATCAAGACCCGGGGCCTCTGCATGCTGGAACTGCATGCGCGACGCCAGATCTTCAGCTTCCTGACGCAGACGCGCCTCTTCTTCAACAGGGTCTTCGCGACGTACCTGAACGTGCGACAGCACGCGGATCGAATCGCGCTTGATCGAGTCAAGCAGCTCGGAGAACAGGTTGAAAGACTCGCGCTTGTACTCCTGCTTCGGGTTCTTTTGCGCATAACCGCGCAAGTGAATGCCGTGACGCAGGTGATCCATGGTCGACAGGTGGTCTTTCCACAGGTCGTCCAGTACACGCAGAACGATCTGCTTCTCGAACGTGCGCAGCGCTTCAGCGCCCGCCTGCTCTTCTTTCTCGTTGTACGCCGCAATCAGCTCAGCCAGCAGCTTCTCGCGCAGGGTTTCTTCGTACAGGTGATCGTCTTCATCGAGCCACTGCTGGATCGGCAGTTTCACGCCGAAGCCGCTTTCGATGGCGGACTCAAGACCTGCAACGTCCCACTGCTCCGGCAACGACTGTGGCGGAATGTGAGCGCTGATGGTGCTGTCGAGGACGTCCTTGCGGAAGTCAGCGATGGTTTCGCCAATATTGTCAGCGGCCAGCAACGTATTACGCATGTGATAAATCACTTTACGCTGCTCGTTGTTGACGTCGTCGAACTCCAGCAATTGCTTACGGATATCGAAGTTGCGGCCTTCAACCTTGCGCTGGGCCTTTTCGATAGCGTTGGTCACCATGCGGTGTTCAATCGCTTCGCCGGACTGCATGCCCAGGGCTTTCATGAAGTTTTTCACCCGGTCAGAGGCGAAAATGCGCATCAGGCTGTCTTCCAGCGACAGGTAGAAACGGCTGGAACCCGAGTCACCCTGACGGCCGGCACGGCCACGCAGCTGGTTGTCGATACGGCGCGACTCGTGACGCTCGGAAGCGATCACGTGCAGGCCACCCGACTCCAGCACTTGCTGGTGACGTTTCTGCCAATCGGCCTTGATCTGGGCAATCTGCTCAGGGGTCGGGTTTTCCAGGGAAGCCACTTCCACTTCCCAATTACCGCCCAGCAGGATGTCAGTACCACGGCCCGCCATGTTGGTGGCGATGGTCAGCGCGCCAGGACGGCCCGCCTGTGCAATGATTTCAGCTTCTTTTTCGTGGAACTTGGCGTTCAGAACCTTGTGCTCGATCCCTTCCTGCTTCAACAGGTTGGACATGTGCTCGGAGGTTTCGATGGTCGCCGTACCCACCAGCACCGGACGGCCTTTGGCCATGCAGTCCTTGATGTCCGCCACGATGGCTGCGTACTTCTCGTCCGCCGTCAGGAACACCAGGTCGTTATAGTCTTTACGCGCCAGCGGCTTGTTCGGCGGGATAACCATCACCGACAGACCGTAAATCTGGTGGAACTCGAACGCTTCGGTGTCTGCCGTACCGGTCATGCCGGACAGTTTGTTGTACAGACGGAAGTAGTTCTGGAAGGTGGTCGAAGCCAGCGTCTGGCTTTCTGCCTGAATGTTCAAGCCTTCCTTCGCCTCGATGGCCTGGTGCAGCCCCTCGGACAAACGACGGCCCGGCATGGTACGCCCGGTGTGTTCGTCAACCAGCAGCACCTGACCGTCTTCAACGATGTATTCAACGTTGCGGTGGAACAGTTTGTGAGCGCGCAGTGCCGCGTACACATGGGTCAGCAGGCCCAGATTGTGCGCCGAATACAGGCTTTCACCTTCAGCGAGCAAACCGATCTGGGTCAGCATTTCTTCAACGAACTGGTGACCGGCTTCGTTCAGCTCGACCTGACGGGTCTTCTCGTCGATGGTGAAGTGACCCGGTTTGGTCACTTCGCCTTCCACTTCTTCGATGTGCTGCTCAAGGCGCGGAATGAGCTTGTTGATTTCGGTGTACAGCTTGGAGCTGTCTTCGGCCTGACCAGAGATGATCAGCGGCGTACGGGCTTCGTCGATCAGGATCGAGTCGACTTCGTCGATGACGGCAAAGTTAAGCTCACGCTGGAATTTTTCTTCCATGCTGAAAGCCATGTTGTCACGCAGGTAATCGAAGCCAAACTCGTTGTTGGTGCCGTAGGTGATGTCGGCGGCATAGGCTTCGCGCTTTTCCTGTGGCGGCTGGAACGGCGTGACGATGCCGACCGTCAGGCCCAGGAATTCATAAAGCGGGCGCATCCAGTTGGCATCCCGGCGCGCGAGGTAGTCGTTCACCGTCACAACGTGTACGCCCTTGCCGGACAACGCGTTGAGGTAAACGCCCAAGGTCGCTACCAAGGTCTTACCTTCACCGGTACGCATTTCTGCGATCATGCCTTCGTGCAGGGTCATGCCACCGATCAGCTGGACGTCAAAGTGGCGCATGCCCATAACGCGCTTGCCCGCTTCACGGCAGACCGCGAAGGCTTCAGGCAGGAGTTGATCGAGGGTCTCACCTTTTGCTATGCGGGCCTTGAACTCTTCGGTCTTGGCACGCAATTGCTCATCGGTCAGAGCAACCATCTGCTCTTCGAGGGCATTGATGACCTGAACCTTCTTGAGCATGCGTTTAACTTCGCGCTCGTTCTTGCTTCCAAAAAGTTTCTTTAACAAAGGCGCAAACATATCGGCAGGATCTTCCACACATAGGGATGGAGGGCGGCCCCGAGAGTCGCCCGAGCAGCCCTGATGGCCGCATGCGAGCGAGCATTCTACCCGGAAACGGCGGTGAGGAAAGTGGCGTTATTCCACGATACTGGTGCAGCGTTGTGACGGGGCTTCACTAAAATAAGGGCTTTTTACTGAACTTCAACCCATAAGACCAAGAAGTTACTCATTGATTTTGCTGCCAAAGTGGCAAGCCTGCGGATCGAGCGCAGTCAGGCGGGCGGTTTCTGCTAAGATTGCGCCTCAGTTTTCTCAGGTGTTTGAACATGGCATTTCGCCCACATCCAGCGCGGGCACCCTCTGTCCTGCTGCGCGAGGCCAAACCGTTAAAAGCCATTTTCGGCCACGCCAAGCGCTTGGCCCACCTGCAACGCCTGCTTGAAAGCCAACTCCAGCCCGCGGCCCGCGAACACTGTCATGTGGCCTCGTGGCGCGAAGGCAGCCTGCTACTGATTGTCACAGACGGCCACTGGGCAACACGCTTGCGCTACCAGCAAAAACGCCTGCAACGTCAATTGCAGGCGTTCGACGAATTTGCCAGCCTGACCCGCATTCTATTTAAAGTGCAGCCGCCCACCGTGCTGGCCAAAGTCGCCGGCCACACGCTGGACTTGTCAGAAAACGCCGCGCAGACCATTCAAGCCACCGCCGAAGGCATCACTGACCCGGCACTGCGGGCGGCCCTTGAGCGGCTGGCCAGCCATGCGAAGCCCAAGCCCGATCCGGCCTAGGCCCGCCTCGCTATCATTTACGCTTGCTGCCACCCAGCAACGACCCGAGCAAGCCCCGCACCAACTGGCGCCCCATCTGATTAACGGCCTGACGCGCCATCGACTGCAAAGCTTTGCCCGTCGACGTCCCGAGGAATTCCCCGGCCTGATCCAGAAACCCGGGCTCTTTGGCCTGCCCCGGCGCCGGTTCTTCGCTGCTACCGCCTTTGCGCGCCATGAGCACTTCGTAAGCAGACTCTCGATCAATCGGCTTGTCGTAACGCCCCTGCAATGGGGAGGTGGCAATCAGGCCGTTACGCTCGGCCTCACTCAAAGGACCGATCCGCGACTGCGGCGGCGCAATCAACACCCGCTGCACCATTGCCGGGGTGCCTTTGTCCTCCAACATACCGACCAGGGCTTCGCCCGTGCCCAGCTCCGTCAGCACTGCGAGCGCATCGAACGCCGGATTGGGTCGGAACCCGTCGGCCACAGCCCTGAGGGATTTCTGCTCCTTGGCAGTGAATGCACGTAAACCATGCTGAATGCGCAACCCCAATTGCGCCAGAACCGTGTCAGGCAAGTCCGCCGGTGATTGCGTGACGAAGTACACCCCCACGCCTTTGGAGCGGATCAAGCGCACCACTTGCTCCAGTCGATCCTGTAGCGCTTTCGGCGTACCGGCAAACAGCAAGTGCGCCTCGTCAAAAAACAGAGCCAGCAACGGTTTGTCCGCATCACCGCGCTCGGGCAATTGCTCAAACAATTCGGCCAGCAGCCACAGCAAAAAGGTTGCATAGACCTTGGGCGCCTCATGCACCAAACGGCTGGCATCGAGCAAATGAATGCGCCCTCGCCCGTCGCGGTCTGGCTGCAAAATGTCTTCCAGTTGCAATGCCGGTTCCCCAAACAGCGCCTCAGCGCCCTGCTGCTCCAGCGTCGCCAATCGACGCAGCAGCGCCTGGCTCGAACCGGTGGTCATCAACGCCGCGTCATCACCCAGCACCTCGGGGTGGTCACGCAGGTGATTGAGCAACGCCTTGAGGTCTTTGAGATCCAGCAGCAACAGGCCTTCGCGATCGGCCACTTTAAAGGCTGCGTACAACGCTGACTGTTGGCTGTCCGTCAGCTCCAGCAGACTGCTCAGCAAGAGCGGCCCCATTTCACTCAAGGTTGTGCGTAATGGATGACCGGTCTTGCCTTGAATATCCCATAGCGTCACCGGATAAGCCTTGGGCTGGAAGTTAAGCCACGGCATGCCCGCGATGCGCTCCGCGATTTTGCCCTGAGGGTTACCGGCAGCTCCCAGACCGCACAAGTCCCCTTTGATGTCGGCAGCAAACACCGCCACACCGGCGTCACTGAACTGCTCTGCCAGGCGTTGCAGCGTGACGGTTTTACCTGTCCCCGTGGCCCCCGCGATCAAGCCGTGACGATTGGCCAGACGCAATGACTGGGCGACGGGCTGACCCGCAAGGTCGGCGCCGAGAACTAAAGCTGAGGAATCAGGCATTTTTCCACCTTAAATTAATCTTTCGCGGTAACACGTCGATACAACGTTAATGCTAGACCAGAAAAATCCGAAATTAACGTCGGAAAAAGCGCAAATAAATATAGAAATTGCTCGGGTTCAGTCAGTGCTTTCTATGTTGTGCGTATTTCATGTCGGCAGGCATCACACTTTTAGACCTAAGCGGACCCTTCAAGCCATGAACAAAAACCTGCGTTTCAGTCATAAAATCCTGCTTGCCGCGTCCCTGATCGTAATAGCCGCTTTTTCGCTATTTACGCTGTACAACGATTACCTGCAGCGCAATGCCATTCGCGACGATCTGGACAGCTATCTGCGTGAAATGGGCAGTACGACGGCCAACAACATTCAGACTTGGCTCGGCGGGCGCATCCTGCTCACTGAAAACCTGGGTGAAACCCTCGCCCTTAACCCTGAACCCGAGTATGTCTCCCGCTTGCTGGAGCAAAAAGCGCTGACCAGCTCGTTCCTCGCGGTGTACTTCGGTGACACCCAGGGCGCCTTCACCATCCGCCCCGACAGCAAAATGTCGGACGGCTTCGATCCGCGCAGCCGCCCCTGGTACAAAGACGCGCTGAACAGCAACGGCGCCAGCCTGACCGAACCGTACATTGATGCGGTCACCGGGCAGATGATCATTTCCATTGGCACGGCAGTGAAAAAAGCCGGGCAAACCCTCGGCGTCGTCGGCACCGACCTGACACTCAAGACGGTCACCGACAGCATCAACGCACTTGATTTCAGCGGCATGGGTTATGCCTTCCTGATCAGTGGGGACGGCAAAATTCTGGTGCACCCCGATAACACGCTGGTGATGAAAAACCTGAAGGATATCTACCCGCACGATACCCCGCCGATCAGCTCCGACATCAGCGAAGTCACACTCGATGGCAAAGAACGCATCGTGACGTTTGCCCCGGTCAAAGGCCTGGGGTCCGTCAACTGGTACGTCGGGCTGTCGATCGATAAAGCGCAGGCATTTGCCATGCTCAGCACCTTCCGCACTTCAGCGATCATCGCCACCGTGATTGCGGTGATCTCGATCATTGCCTTGCTCGGTTTGCTGATTCGCCTGCTGATGCAGCCGCTGCACGTCATGACCCGCGCCATGCAAAACATCGCGCAAGGTGAAGGCGACCTGACGCGCCGCCTGGTCGTCGAATCCAAAGATGAATTCGGCACATTGGGAAGCGCGTTCAACCAGTTTGTGGAGCGCATCCACACCTCCATGACGGAAGTGGCCTCCGCTACCGAGCACGTCAATGAAGTCGCGCTGCGTGTGGTCAGTGCGTCCAACTCGTCCATGGTTAACTCAGACGAACAAGCCAGCCGCACCAACAGCGTGGCCGCAGCGATCAACGAACTGGGCGCCGCGGCGCAAGAAATCGCCCGCAATGCAGCCCAGGCCTCGCATCAGGCCAGCGATGCACGCGGCCTGGCCGAAGAAGGTCAACAAGTGGTTGAGCGCAGCATTGGCTCGATGCAGCAACTGTCGCAGATGCTCAGCACCTCCAGCGGCCATATCGAGTCGCTGAATGACAAGACCGTGAACATCGGGCAAATCCTGGAGGTCATCACCAGCATTTCTCAGCAAACCAACCTCCTGGCGTTGAACGCCGCGATTGAAGCGGCACGTGCCGGTGAGGCCGGACGCGGATTTGCGGTCGTGGCCGACGAAGTTCGCAATCTGGCGCATCGCACTCAAGAGTCTGCGCAACAAGTGCAAAAGATGATCGAGGAATTGCAAGTCAGCGCCCGCGACTCGGTAAACACCATGGAAGAGAGCCAGCGTCACAGTAAAGACAGCGTAGAGATTGCCAACAGTGCCGGCGCGCGCCTGACCAGCGTGACCGAACGCATTGGGGAAATCGACGGGATGAACCAGTCGGTCGCCACTGCCACCGAGGAGCAAACGTCGGTCGTGGAATCGATCAACATGGACATTACCGAGATCAACACCCTCAATCAGGAAGGCGTGGAAAACCTGCAGGCGACATTGCGCGCCTGCTCTGACCTTGAGCAACAAGCCGCCCGCCTGAAACAACTGGTCGGCAGCTTCCGCATATAAAGGAACGCTTGATCTGTGGCCGCCGAACGCGGCTACAGATCAGGTTCGGTTTCTCCCTCTTGCTGTAACGCCTCCCACAGCCGGGCAGCGTCAGGAAACTCGGTTCCATCTTCGGGGCCCAGAGCTTGCGGGTCGTAACGACTCAAACACCCCTCACCCAACGTGGCCGGTGCGCTGGACGTCGCCTTGTCGAGTGGATCGGTCATCGCACATCACCCCGCGTGGAATTACAGCGTTTGGTGTCATAGAAAAACAACGCGAGGCTGCACTCAGAGCGCAGCCTCGCGTGGGTCGTCATGGTGGGTGCTCTACAAAGGCTTGGTCAGAACACGACCGTCTTGTTGCCGTGCACCAACACGCGATCTTCCAGGTGATAGCGCAGGCCACGAGCCAGCACCATCTTCTCGACATCACGGCCGAAGCGCACCATGTCTTCAATGCTGTCGCTGTGACTCACACGTACCACGTCTTGCTCGATGATCGGGCCCGCATCCAGCTCTTCGGTCACGTAGTGGCACGTAGCGCCGATCAGTTTTACGCCGCGCAGCGAAGCCTGGTGGTAAGGCTTGGCGCCGACGAAGGAAGGCAGGAAGCTGTGGTGAATGTTGATGACCTGGCCTGCGTATTCTTTGCACAGGTCCGGCGGCAGGATTTGCATGTAGCGCGCCAGAACCACCACTTCAGCAGCGTGTTGCTTGACCAGACGTGAGACTTCGGCAAACGCCGGCTCTTTGTCTTTTGGGTTAACCGGCACGTGGTAATAAGGAATACCGTGCCACTCCACCATGCTGCGCAGGTCATCGTGGTTAGAGATCACACACGCGATCTCGCAATCGAGTTCATCGCTGTGCCAGCGGTGCAGCAAGTCCGCCAGGCAGTGCGATTCGCGGCTGGCCATCAGCACCACGCGCTTCTTCTGCGCCGTATCCGTAATGCGCCACACCATCGAGAACTCTTCAGCGATAGGTGCAAATGCTTCACGAAATGCCTCGATGCCGAACGGCAGCGAATCGGCACGAATTTCGTGACGCATAAAGAACCAACCACTCTGGTCATCCGAGTGGTGGCTCGCTTCAGTGATCCAGCCATTGTGTGAGGCCAGAAAATTACTGACCTTGGCGACAATGCCGACGCCATCGGGGCACGCAATCACCAGTCGAAAAGTGCGCATGTAGGGCAAACTCCAAAAACTTTACTAAGGCCGCCATTCTAGCGAGTGCGCAGCAAAACGACAGTATTCGTTGAGACTGATTACGCGCCCCCCTGCACTCGCGCTGTCACGGGCCAGCCTCAACAGTACCGCGGCCTGCATGCTTTTTAACACGGCCCGAATGTAGCTGATTAATCGTTTTTATTAGGCTGATAGCGTGACCTCTATTTAATAGCGCGCTTATTCAATACCGCGAAGTTAATGAATAAAAATTTAACTAAATGTGCGAAGACAGGTTTACTTGCTCAAAGTGTCTGACTATTATTGCCCCACTGTGTCCCTGTTAACCCTTTTCAACATAAGGTTATCCTCATGTCCCTGATCAACGAATACCGCGCAACTGAAGAAGCTATCAAAGAGCTGCAAGCTCGCCTGAAGAACCTGTCGGAAGACGACAAACTTCAAACTGAGCTGGAATTCGAAGGCAAACTGCGCACGCTGATGGGCGAATACCAAAAATCGCTACGCGATATTATTGCGCTGCTGGACCCAGAGTCCAAAGTAAGCAAAACGCCACGCGGTGTTGTGAAAACTACCGGTACCAAACGTGCCCGTAAGGTTAAACAATACAAAAACCCGCACAACGGCGAAGTGATTGAAACCAAAGGCGGCAACCACAAAACGCTGAAAGAGTGGAAAGCCAAGTGGGGCGGTGACGTGGTAGAAGGTTGGGCAACTTTGCTCGACTAAGTAACACGCGCTCGCAGCCTAGTTGCGATGCTCTAAAAAAACGCCAGTTCGCTGGCGTTTTTTTATTGGCGCCGGTTAATCCTCGCTGCCCTGCTCGCCCTCGACAAACAGGCGACGGCTGATACCTTCGGCATACCGGCGCCACTCATCCAACAACGTCAATTGCGCAGGCGTTGCGCTGCGTGACAGCGCTGCCAGGCTCTCCAGAAAGGCATCGAGGGTCAACGGCGCGCCCATCTGCGGATCGGACAATCGCTGCTGGCAGAACACCCGCCAGCGTGCCTGCTCTTGCGCGTTCAACGTATCGGGAAAGTTACGCGCCCGGTACCGAAACAATAATTCAGGTAATCGCTCGTCATCAAAAGGCCAGGCATCTTTGGCCAGAGCCTGCGGATCACTGAGTCTTACTTGTTCGCACAAGCGCCGGTCACGGTCACCGATAAAACCCTCATATAACTGCTGCTCGGGATCGCTGCTCGGCACAAAGTCTTCGCCGGCATAAATCGCCGTTAATTTATCCCGCCAAAGTTCCTGCGCCTCGGTAAGTGTTTGCACCCGCGCCTGGTATTGGCCAACGTCCAATTGCAAACGCGCCTGATCCTGTGCACGCACTACATTCATCGGCGCCACCACCGGACAACGATTAACGTGTATGAGCTTGAGCGGCACCGGTAATTGCCCTTCGGGCAAATCTTCTCGCCGTGTATAGAGCCGTGCACGCAGTGACTCTGCGTCCAGTTCCAATAATGGCCGCGGGTCAAAGTGCAAATCACAGACAATCAGCGCATTGCGGTTTTTCGGATGCCACGCCAAGGGCAGCACCACCCCCAAATAATGACGCGCTGCCGAAAACCGTCCTGAGATATGCACCATCGGCTGTAACAGTCGAACCTGATCCAGCACCCGCTGTTTCGTTCGCAACTGGAAGAGCCACTCATATAACTTGGGTTGTTTGTCGCGAATCAATCGGGCCAGGGCAATGGTGGCGCGCACATCCGACAACGCGTCATGGGCCTGACCGTGATCAATCCCGTTAGCCGCGGTCAAGCGCTCCAGCTTCAGGGTGACGCGCCCCTCCTCTTCAGGCCACACAATCCCTTCAGGGCGCAAGGCATAGGCGGTGCGCACCACATCGATCAAATCCCAGCGGCTGTTGCCACCCTGCCATTCACGGGCGTAGGGATCGAAGAAGTTGCGGTACAGACTGTAGCGCGTCACTTCGTCATCAAATCGCAAGGTGTTGTAGCCTGCGCCGCAGGTGCCGGGCAATGACAGGTGCGCGTGAGTGCGCGTCATGAACTCGCCTTCGACCAGCCCCCGGTCTTCCAGGCGACTGGGCGTGATACCGGTGATCAGGCAGGCCATAGGGTGCGGAAGGATGTCGTCGCTGGGCTGACAGTAGAGATTGAGCGGCTCGTCAATCTCGTTCAATTCAAGGTCAGTGCGAATGCCGGCCACTTGTACCGGCCGGTCACAACGAGGGTTGATACCGGTGGTTTCGTAGTCGTACCAAAAGATAGTGGTCACGGGGTGTTCCTGAACAGTAGACCCCGCAAGTCTAGGCGTTCAGCCCTGAGCAAGACCAGCCCTGTGCGGCCTCAGGCCGACGCTGGCAAGGGATAAAAGCTGAAATACTGGCACAAGGCCGTGATCAGGGCGGTGTATTCGGGAGGCGGCTGATAGAGGGTGAAACCGGCGTCGTAGTAACGCGGGGTGACATCTTCATGGCACCACAGGCAGCGCGCTGTCAGGTCGACCACTTGCACACGACCGTCACTGTCCGGCAGCTTGAGTCGCAATTCGAAATTGGCATCGACCAACAACGGGAGCTGGCTGATAAGCATCAGCCCGTCCTCGCAGACGTTGCCCAGATACCCCATGGGTTTGTCCGTGAAGCGATTGAACACCTTCAAGAAATACGGCAGTTGATGACGCTCGATACGGCGATCAGTAAACATGCTGAATATCACTTTGAAAGGCCATTAAGCATGGCCGCGCTAGTACCAAGGACCCCCAACGCTACACGACGCCCGGGAGCTGAAATGACCACTCAAGTGGTTCGCAAAGGCTTTTGTCACTCACGGTCAGACTGTGCAGACACACAAACGTCACTTCGCATATCGCACAGCAATATTAGTAAATGCAGGGCAAATGGCCAGCTCGCGGTTAAATTTTTGCCGGGATGGCCTGCGAATTGGCGTTGCCGGGTATGAATTTGAGGATGCGCAACGTTTCAATACGTGCCTTGGCCCGATACGCCCACTCGCTCTGCGGGAACTCCTTGATGATCCATTCGTAGGTCTGGGCAGCATCCAGGTAAAACTTCGTACGCTCCAGGCACAAACCGCGCAGCATGGCCGTTTGCGGCCAGATATAAGGACGGCTACGGCTGTCGCGATCGACTTCCGACAGCTCCAGCATGACCGCCTCGCAATTGCCCCGGTCGTAGGCGCGATAAGCATTGTTCAAGTGGTGGTTCATCGACCAGCGGGTGCAACCGACCACACTGGTGGCCAACAGTACAACGAGCAAAATTCGCATGGGTATCTCCTGTTCTCAGCAGGGTATCGACCCGGCGAGCGAATTCTTCAACCAATGACCGTATGCACCACAACTTAAGTCGAAAGTAGTGCAGAGGAACAATGACTACAACTTGAGACCATAGTAGCCTTTGGCAGCGCTTGAACTCAGGAGTCTTTGCATGTCCGTTCGTCGAACCAAAATCGTTGCCACCCTTGGCCCTGCCAGTAATTCACCGCAAATGCTGGAGCAGCTGATCCTGGCTGGCCTGGACGTTGCCCGTCTGAACTTTTCCCACGGCACGCCCGATGAGCACAAGGCCCGCGCCAAGCTGGTGCGCGACATCGCCGCCAAGCACGGCCGCTTCGTCGCTCTGCTGGGTGACCTGCAAGGCCCGAAAATTCGCATCGCCAAATTCGCCAACAAACGCATCGAGCTGAAAATCGGTGATCGTTTCACCTTCTCCACCAGCCATCCGCTGACAGAAGGCACTCAGGAAATCGTCGGCATCGACTACCCGGATCTGGTCAAGGATTGCGGCGTGGGCGACGAACTGCTGCTCGACGATGGCCGCGTGGTCATGCGTGTCGACACCGCCACTGATGACGCCCTGCACTGCACCGTGCTGATCGGCGGCCCGCTGTCGGACCACAAAGGCATCAACCGTCGCGGTGGCGGCCTGACAGCCCCGGCACTGACTGAAAAAGACAAAGCAGACATCAAACTCGCGGCCGAGATGCAGGTCGACTACCTGGCCGTTTCGTTCCCGCGTGATGCGGCGGACATGGAATACGCCCGTCAACTGCGCGACGAAGCCGGTGGCACCGCCTGGCTGGTGGCCAAGATCGAACGTGCCGAAGCCGTGGCCGACGACGAAACCCTCGACGGCCTGATCAAGGCCAGCGACGCGGTGATGGTTGCCCGTGGCGACCTGGGCGTCGAGATCGGTGACGCCGAGCTGGTAGGCATCCAGAAAAAAATCATCCTGCACGCACGCCGTCACAACAAGGCGGTGATCGTTGCGACCCAGATGATGGAGTCGATGATCCAGAACCCGATGCCAACCCGCGCTGAAGTGTCCGACGTGGCCAACGCCGTGCTCGACTACACCGACGCCGTGATGCTTTCGGCTGAAAGTGCTGCCGGTGCTTACCCGCTGGAGGCCGTACAAGCCATGGCGCGCATTTGTGTCGGCGCTGAAAAGCACCCGACCAGCAAAACCTCCAGCCACCGCATTGGTAAAACCTTCGAAAGCTGTGACCAGAGCATCGCGCTGGCGGCCATGTACACCGCCAACCACTTCCCGGGCGTCAAGGCCATCATCGCCCTGACCGAGAGTGGTTACACGCCGCTGATCATGTCGCGCATTCGCTCCTCGGTGCCGATCTACGCGTTTTCCCCGCACCGCGAAACCCAGGCCCGTGCCGCCATGTTCCGTGGCGTCTACACCGTGCCGTTCGACCCGGCCTCGTTGCCGCCAGAACAGGTCAGCCAGGCTGCCATTGACGAGCTGCTCAAGCGCGGCGTTGTCGAAAAAGGCGATTGGGTCATCCTGACCAAGGGCGACAGCTACCACACCATCGGTGGCACCAACGGCATGAAGATCCTGCATGTCGGCGACAAAATGGTGTAAGCCTTAACCGGCCCACACCCCAAGCCCCGCCCGAGCAATCCGGCGGGGCTTTTTGCATCAGGGGGCGGCTTTATGGATAAAACCGGATAACGCCGCCACTGCCTCAGGCGATTTCAAGCGCTGAATAAACAGCCAGCTTTCTTCTTCAATCACCCGTTGCAACTGCTCACGCCCCGGCGCCCTCATCAACCGCTTGCTGTCTTGCACCGCAGCCGGGGCCAGCGCAGCCAGTCGATGCGCAGCCGCATGGGCTTGGCGCAGCACCGCCTCACCGTCCTCCAGCGCGGCATTGGCCAGCCCCCAGTTCGCCGCCTGCTCCCCGCTGAACCCCTCACCCAGCAGCAGCAACCCGGCCGCCCTTGCCTGCCCCAGCCGTTGCGGCAACAGCAGACTCGACCCGAATTCCGGGCTCAGGCCCAAGTTGACAAACGGCATGCGCAGGCGTGCATCGCCCGCCACATACACCAGGTCGCAATGCAGCAACAGGGTGGTGCCAATGCCCACCGCAGCGCCAGCCACCGCAGCCACCACCGGTTTACGGCAGGCCAGCAAGCTGCGCATAAAGCAAAACACCGGGCTATCCATGTCCGTCGGCGGGACTTCAAGAAAGTCCACGATGTCATTGCCGCTGGTGAAACAGTGCGCACTGCCGCACAACACGATGGCATGCACCGACGCGTCAGCATCGGCCTGCTGCAGCGCAGTGGCCAGGCGACTGTACATATCGCGGGTCAGGGCGTTTTTCTTTTCGGGGCGATTCAGGCGCAGGGTCAACACCGCGCCGTCACGTTCACTAACGATGGTTTGAGTCATGGGCACGCTCAAAAAGGGGAAAGACAGCACTCAACCCCGACTTAAAAAGGCATCCGCCAGCAGTTGGTTGCGCGACAACCCGGCCAGGAACAAACGCTTGGCGAACGCCTCCACCGTGTCAGGATGCCCACACACTAGGGCACGTGTCTGGCGCGAAACAAGGCGCATCCGGACTAGAAAATCCGCCAATTCATCCTGCCGTACGTATTCAACCTGCAACTGAGGGTGGGCCTGGGCCAACGCTTGCAGTTCGGCCTTGAGGTAATGCCCGGCCTCATCACGGGCCACATGCACCACTCGAATCGGGCCGTGGTGCGCTTGGCGCAAGGCTTCACGCAATACGCCATACAACGGGCCCAGCCCACTACCCGCCGCCAGCAACCACAACGCCAGCTCCTGCCAGTCCGGGTCGTAATGCAGCGCCCCCCCGCGCAACTCGCCCAACCGCACCGCATCCCCCACCGTGAGCTGACGCGCCGCGCGGATAAAGGCACCGGGCTTGGCGCACTCGAGATGAAACTCCAGAAACGGGTCTTCCCCCGGCAAACTGGCCAACGAATACGGCCGTGCCACCCCGTCGGCCGTCCACAACACCAGATGCTGCCCGGCGCGATAGCGCAGCGGGCGCTCCGGCACGAGCCGAAGCCGCAACAACGTCGGGCTTAACCAGTCCAGCGCTGCCACCCGGGCAGGCAGGCCGTCTCGCACCGGATCAAACGCCTCAACCTGCAAATCCCCGACCACCTGGCACTGACAAGCCAGGCGCCAGCCTTGCTCGCGTTGGGCACGGGTCAGGGCTTCGGGCTTCAAGTCCAACGGCTCGCCCTGCACGCAACGCACCAGACACGCATGGCAACTGCCCGCACGGCAACTGTAGGGCACACCTACCCCGGCCTGATTCAGGCTGTCGAGCAAATTACTGCCGACGGTAACCGGCCAGCACTGATCGGCGACGTGTAACTCGGGCACTTCGGGGCTCCTGTGGGCAATTAGTCTTATAGACGCTAGCGGGTTGTGAGGGACCGACTGCCCCGCACGCCCGCAAACCCGTGCAATCAAAAGCATGCGCAGGTTCCGGGCCCTTATCGCAGCCTTGGGCGGCGACTACAAGTTTTGCCTGCTCAGGTGTATCAATGAGAGGGCCGGGTTATACTGCCGCGCCTTTTTTGTGCCGGTCATGCGTGCCCGGCGCATCCCAGCAAAGATGTTTACGACAGACCGAACGACCCAGGTCGCAAACACCTTATTGAATGTTCCCGTCTTATAGAGGAGCGCGACCCATGACCGTGATCAAGCAAGACGACCTGATTCAGAGCGTTGCTGACGCCCTGCAATTCATTTCCTACTACCACCCCGTGGACTTCATCCAGGCCATGCACGAGGCCTACCTGCGCGAAGAATCGCCGGCAGCCCGTGACTCGATGGCACAAATCCTGATCAACTCGCGCATGTGTGCCACCGGCCACCGCCCGATCTGCCAGGACACCGGCATCGTCACCGTGTTTGTACGTGTGGGCATGGACGTGCGCTGGGATGGCGCCACCATGGGCCTGGACGACATGATCAACGAAGGCGTGCGTCGCGCTTACAACCTGCCGGAAAACGTCCTGCGTGCTTCGATCCTGGCCGATCCGGCCGGTGCCCGCCGCAACACCAAGGACAACACCCCGGCGGTCATCCACTACTCCATCGTCCCGGGTAACACCGTGGAAGTGGACGTAGCGGCCAAGGGCGGCGGTTCCGAGAACAAGTCGAAAATGGCCATGCTCAACCCGTCCGACTCGATCGTAGACTGGGTGCTCAAAACCGTTCCGACCATGGGCGCTGGCTGGTGCCCACCGGGCATGCTGGGCATTGGGATCGGCGGCACGGCTGAAAAAGCAGCCGTCATGGCCAAAGAAGTGTTGATGGAATCCATCGACATTCACGAGCTGATCAAGCGCGGCCCGTCCAACCGTATCGAAGAGATGCGTCTGGAGCTGTTCGAAAAGGTCAACCAACTCGGTATCGGCGCCCAGGGCCTGGGCGGCCTGACCACCGTGCTCGACGTAAAAATCATGGACTACCCGACCCACGCCGCCTCGCTGCCGGTGTGCATGATCCCGAACTGCGCCGCCACCCGTCACGCCCACTTCGTACTGGACGGCTCCGGCCCGGCAGCACTCGAAGCGCCACCGCTGGACGCCTACCCGGAAATCGTCTGGGAAGCCGGCCCGTCGGCTCGCCGTGTCAACCTCGACACCCTGACCCCGGAAGACGTGCAAAGCTGGAAGCCGGGCGAAACCGTCCTGCTGAACGGCAAAATGCTCACCGGCCGTGACGCTGCGCACAAACGCATGGTTGAAATGCTGAACAAGGGCGAAACCTTGCCGGTCGACCTCAAGGGCCGCTTTATCTACTACGTGGGCCCGGTTGATCCGGTGCGTGACGAAGTGGTGGGCCCTGCCGGTCCGACAACTGCAACGCGGATGGACAAGTTCACGCGCCAGATCCTCGATCAGACCGGCCTGCTGGGCATGATCGGCAAATCCGAGCGTGGCCCGACCGCCATCGAAGCGATCAAGGAACACAAAGCGGTGTACCTGATGGCCGTCGGCGGCGCGGCTTACCTGGTGGCTCAAGCGATCAAGAAGTCGCGCGTGGTGGCGTTCGCCGAACTGGGCATGGAAGCGATCTACGAGTTCGACGTAAAAGACATGCCGGTGACAGTGGCTGTCGACAGTTCAGGTGAGTCGGTGCACATCACCGGCCCGGCGATCTGGCAGAAGAAAATCAGCGAGAGCCTGGCCGTAGAAGTGCAGTAAGCGCTTTTAAGTCAGACACAAAAACGGCCGGGTTAACCGGCCGTTTTTTTATGCGCGTGATGTACAAGCCCCTCACTCAACCCTCTGCTAAAGGGAGGGTTGGGGTGAAGGCTGGCCGTGACTCAAAACGCGTTACGGAAGATTTCTTCAATCTGCGCCTGATCGGCCTTGCGCGGATTGGTCAGACCACACGCATCTTTCAACGCGTTGGTCGCCAGAATCGGGATGTCATCCAGCTTGGCGCCCAAGTCCCGCAGGCCCGCCGGAATGTCGACAGCTTTAGCCAAGGTCCGAATTGCCGCAATCGCCGCCTGAGCACCCTCTTCCGGGCTCAACCCGCGGATATCCGCGCCCAGCGCATGGGCCACGTCAGTCAGGCGTGACGCACACACGCTGGCGTTGAAGGTCTGCACGTGGGGCAACAGCACGGCATTACACACGCCGTGGGGCAAGTCGTAAAAACCGCCCAACTGGTGCGCCATCGCGTGCACAAACCCCAGCGACGCATTGTTGAACGCCATACCGGCCAGAAATTGCGCATACGCCATGTTCTCGCGCGCGGTCAGGTCCTTGCCGTCATGAACCGCCTGACGCAGGTTTTGGCTGATCAGCTCCATCGCCTTGATCGCACAGGCATCGGTAATCGGGTTGGCCGCAATGGACACGTACGCTTCAATGGCGTGCGTCAGCGCGTCCATGCCGGTGGCCGCCGTCAGGCCTTTGGGCATGGCCACCATCAATTGCGGGTCGTTGACCGATAGCAGCGGCGTCACGTTGCGGTCGACGATGGCCATTTTCACGTGGCGCTCTTCATCGGTGATGATGCAAAAACGCGTCATCTCACTGGCCGTGCCGGCGGTGGTATTGATGGCCACGAGGGGCAGTTGCGGCTTGGCCGAGCGGTCGACGCCTTCGTAATCGCGAATATGCCCGCCATTGGTGGCGCACAGCGCAATACCCTTGGCGCAATCGTGGGGCGAGCCGCCGCCCAGCGACAGCACGAAATCACACTGATGTTGCTTGAGCACAACCAGACCGGCTTCCACGTTGGCGATGCTCGGGTTGGGTTTGGCCCCGTCGAACACCACCGCATTGATGTCCTGCGCGGCCAGTTTTTCGGCAATCATGGCCGCCACGCCCGCCTTGGCCAGCCCGGCGTCGGTCACGATCAACGCGTTGCGAAACCCATAATTGCGAATTGCAGTCATGGCTTCATCCAGACAACCGTTGCCCATGATGTTCACGGCCGGGATAAAAAAGGTACTGGTCATGGCGAGTCCTCTTTGCGGGCGCACCCGCGACGCTGATGAAGTCAATGAGCATAGCTTCAACTCATCAGCGCATCCGGATGTTGATCTGGCTCAACACATGGTCGTGATAAAGTCCCGCACCGCCCACGCCTTGAGATGACCTACGCGATGACCCCCTTCCAGGAATTTGATGCCGAACTAGAAGACTGGAACGCCCTACGCACCAGCACCCCGTGCAGCGGCTTGCTGCTCGGCAATGGCGCAAGCATGGCCGTGTGGCATGACTTTTATTACGACTCGCTGTTTGAAAAAACCAAAAGCGTGGCCGAAAAACCCCTCAGCCAGACGGAACTCAGCGTGTTTGACGCCTTGAACACGCGCAATTTCGAGCACGTGCTCAGTGCCCTGAAAACCGCGAGCAAGGTCAACAAGGCGCTGGCCATCAGCTCTGCATCACCGCGCAAACGTTACTACGCCATCAAGGAAGCCCTGATCAACAGCACTCAGGATGTCCATATTCCCTGGCGCTTGATGCCCGCCGCCACGCTGGATTGCTGGCAGGAAGAACTGGCCCGCTACAGCACGGTGTATTGCTCTAACTATGACCTGCTGGCGCCGTGGGCGCTGATGCAGGCGCCCAAGCGTTTCAACGATTTGTTCCAGACGCCGGGCGCCACTTTTGAACTGGCGCAGGCCGCAGCCAAAGGCAAAACCACCCGCGTGCTGTACCTGCACGGCGCGCTGCACCTGGTAAAAAATCAGGAAGGCAAGGCACGCAAATCCGTGGGCGATCCCGCCGCGCTGCTCAGCAACTTCGCCATCAATCACTCCATCAGCGCGCTGGATGACGTGCCGCTGTTTGTCAGCGAAGGCACCAGCGACGACAAGCGCAAGTCGATCCGGATGTCGGATTACCTGTCGTTTTGCCATGAACAGTTGATGGCCCACAAAGACAGCCTGTGCATCTTCGGCCACAGCCTGGGTGAGCAAGATCAACACCTGATTGACGCCCTGCGCCTGGCGCCCCTGAAAACCCTGTGCATCTCGATTTATCCGCGCAGCGAAGCCTTCATCCGCTTCCAGAAAAACCATTACACGCAGCTATTTGCACAGAACAAGGTGGCATTGCGCTTCTTTAACGCTAAAACGCACCCATTGGGCGACAGCCGTCACTCAGTACCGGTCGAGCGCTGAAAGCGCCCTTCGCCTTACTCCTCGATGCTGTGCACCACCACCAACAATTGCGCTTGAACCTCACCCACCGAACGCACGCGGTGAGGTTTTTGCGCATTGAAATGCAGGGCATCGCCGCGCTGCAACAACGAGGGGAAGGCAAGGCGCCGTTCTATAACGGTTGCAACCCGCTGACACTGTGGCCTTCGCTGCGGGTGCAAAAGGCTGGTGCACAGCGGCGCCGAACCTGATTCGGGCGCTGAATCTGACGCTGCATTACGCCATGCTGGCCAACGACTTAGACGCCGCGTGCGCCCTGTTACACGGGTTGCTGGCTCAACTGAAATAACCCTGCTCCGGCCGACGCGCACCGGGCTGCCTAGCCCGGCGCATCGGCCACCGGCCCCTCACAGCTTCTCTTTGATGACCGTGGTGGGCCCATTGCTTTTCACACTGGCAATGCCCTTCTCCCGCGCCGCTTCGGTGCTGTATTGCTCACTGGTGCCGATGATCTGGTGATTGGCCGCCTTCAGGTTGAAATACGGTTTGCCGTCTTTCGCCACCTTGCGGTCATAGCGTTCATCCAGCGGGCTGTTGGCCTGAACCGAAGCAATGCCCTTTTTCGCCGCCTCGTGCGTGGTGTACTGCTCACTCACCAAAATGGTTTCGGCATTCGCTGCTTTCAATACGAATCGGAACTGCCCGTTGCTGGTCTTGCTCAACTCATACCAACCCGACATAGCGTTTCTCCTTGTGGCTGAAGGTCATTTGTCCCCTTCAGTAAAGCGCTCACCCAGCAATTAGCCATTTATCTGTAGGAAAAAAGAAAAAAGGAAAGGTGAATTTACATAGAGACAAATAGTAATAATTCTCGATACCATTCGCGGCTTATTTTGCATCGCTGAGTCCACAAGGATTTTCATGTCTCGCTTTAAACCTGACCCCGCGTTGGCCGAATCCTTACGCGAGTTCTATACGCAGATTCTGCATTTCCTGCGTAAGCGCACCGACAACGCCAGCGATGCAGCTGACATGACGCAAGACGTTTTCACGCAATGGCTGGGCTATCAGGACCGGGCCAAGGTCCAGCAACCCCGGGCGTTTTTGTTTCAGATGGCGCGCAACCTGCTGCGCGATCACTGGCGACGCCAGCAGGTGCGCCAATCCGTGCATGCGGATCAGGTTGAACGCGAAGACGAGCCGTTAAGCGATGAGAGGGATGACCCCATGCTGGCCGCACACCGCCTGCAACGGCTTGAACAACTCAAGACCGTACTCGCAGAGCTCTCGCCCCGGCGCCGTGAAGCCCTTATCCTGCACCGCTTCGAAGGGTTGAGTCAGGCGCAGATCGCGCAACGCATGGGAATCTCGGTCAGCATGGTAGAAAAGCACATCGCCTTTGCGTTGTTGCACTGCAAGCAACATTTACAGCGGGACAGCGGCAAGGAGCAGCCACAATGAGCCCTTTTCAATCGGCCGCCCACGACAGCATTGATGCGCAGGCGGCCAGCTGGTTTGCACGCAATCGCAATCGGCCCGACGCACAGACCCGCGCGCAATTCGACGCCTGGCATGCGCAACCGGCGCATGCACGGGCGTATGCCGAGTTCGAGTCGCTATGGGCCGACTTGGGCGAACTGCAACACCGGAACAAACCGCTGCCACTGCCGGTCAAGCCGGCGATCAAGCGTCGTTCGACGTTTGCCCTGGCTACGGCGGCAGCCGTGTTGTGTGCCGTGCTGGCCTTGAACATCGGCACCCCCGTCACGCTGCACCAGCAACAGCTCACGACCCAGTCCCAAGGTGCGAAAACCCTGACACTGCCCGATGGCAGCACCCTCTACGTCAATGCCAACACCCAACTGCGCCTCGATTTCAACGCACAACAACGCGACATTTACCTGGAACGCGGTCAGCTGTACATCGAGGTGGCGGCCAATAAAGACCAGCCGCTGGTGGTGCACGCCGATGACGCGCGGATACGGGTGGTCGGCACCGGTTTCGATGTGCGACGCAGCCCACGCCAACTGGTGGTCAGCGTCGCCCACGGCCAGGTTGCGTTCGTGCCTGACGCCAAGCGCTCTGCCCTGCTCGGCGCCGATCAGCGTGCCACGTACGACTACGCGCGCCAGGCATTGACTGAACACACCCTCACGGCCAGCGAAATCGGCGATTGGCGCAACGGGCACCTGGCCTTTCGCAACCGCGAGCTGGCCAGCCTGATCGACGAACTGGACCTCTACCGGCCCGGCATCATCGAACTGGCCAATGGGCCGCTCCAACAGTACAAGGTCTCAGGCCACCTCGACATCAATGATCCGCTGGCACTGGTGAAAGCCTTGCCCGCCTTGATCCCGGTGAACACCGTGTGGCTGGACAACGGAAAAATCCGCATCGAACCCCGCTAAAAAAACATATGCGAATATTTTGCATTCGCATATGTGGTTTTTTAATCGCCCCGCGTCTTCCTTCGGTCTGCGTTGTTAACGCATGTCTTTTTGGCCTTTGTTGCCGCACTGGGGGATTTCATGTTTCGCGCACCGCATCACGTCTCGCATTTCTGCACACGCCCGACCCTGCTGGCCGCCTGCCTGGCGTTCTGCCTGCAGGCTCACGCCGAGTCGGTCCAACTGCAATTGCCTGCACAGTCGCTGGCCAATTCGTTGAGTGCCGTGGCCCGGCAAGCCAACATCCAGTTGCTGTTTGACGAAGCACTGTTGCGCAACATCAAGGCCCCGGCGCTGAACGGCCGTTACAGCGCGCAAGAAGCCATCAACCAGTTGTTGCGCGGCACCGATTTCAGCCTGACCCAGGTCGACCGCACCTTCGTCGTGCGCCCCAAGGAAGAAGGCACGACGACCAGCAACAGCCTGCAGCTCAGTGCCATGAGCGTGATCGGCACCGGCAATGAAGTCGACTCCAGCAACGTCGGCAAATCGACCCTGACCCAAGCTGAAATCAATCGCTATCAGGCCAACAACATTCCCAGCCTGCTGGCGACACTGCCCGGCATCAACCTCGGCGGCTCGCTCAAGCCCGGTGGCCAGACCATCAACATTTGGGGCATGGGCGAAGCCGAAGACGTGCAGATGACCGTCGATGGCGCGACCAAAAGCGGCTTCGAACGCTACATGCAAGGCACCATTTTCATTGAGCCGGAGCTGATCAAGGGGCTGGTGGTCGAGAAAGGCCCGCACGATATACGCACCGGCAACGGCGGCTTTGCCGGCTCCGTGCACATGGAAACCAAAGACGCCCCGGACTTGCTCGCAGAAGGCAAAGACACCGGCGCCATGCTCAAGTACGGCTACAGCAGCAACGATCACCAGCAGGTTTACAGTGGCGCCGTGTATGGCCGCACCGATGATGGTCGCGCGGATGCGCTGGTGTATTACACCAAGCGCGATGGCGACAACATGAAGCTGGCCGGGCACATGCCAGACCCCAAGAATGCCTACCCGATCAACCCCAAACGCTTGCCCAACACCGCCCAGGACCTGGACGCGCAACTGCTCAAAGTGAACCTGCACTTCAACGAAGAGCACAGCCTGGGGATGTCGTACTCACGCTCCAACAACTACCTGTGGGTGCCCTTCTCGGCCATCAGCTACCCGGCCCCGCCGAGCCAGGCCAACATCGACAAATATGGGTACGACATCGCCACCCGGCGTTACTTGTCGAACCGTTCGACCATCGACACCACGTGGTCCGCCAAATACAACTACCAGCCCCTTGAAAACCCCTTGGTGAACCTTGAGGTCAAGTACTCGCATTCCAATACCGAGCAAACCGATACGCGTGGCGCTCAAGCTTATTTCCAGCCGTCCACCGGCGGTCGCAAGATGGAAACCGGCTACACCGACGACATGGTGCAAATCGAAAACGTCAGTCTGTTTGCCAGCGGCCCGCTGGACCATGCCGTGACCACGGGCATGCAGGTGCGCAAGCACCAGCGTGATGTCGACATGTGGATGCCGGGCAAGACCTACGAGGTAGAAAAATACAACTACGGCCACTACCAGCCCAGCTTCATGCCCAAAGGCAAAGTCGACACCCACAGCTTTTACCTGCAAGACGCGATCACCCTCGGTGACTTCACCCTGACCCCGTCCGTGCGGTACGACCACGTGCGTAACCGCGGTGAAGAAAACGATGCACCGTTCTATAACCACGCGGAATTGGGTCACGACTACAGCGATAAAACCTACACGGGCTGGTCGCCTCGCCTGTCAGCCTTTTGGAAAATCACCCCCAACACAGCGCTGTTTGTCGACTACAGCAAAACCTGGCGCGCCCCGGTCATCGACGAACAATACGAGCTACAAGGGCTCGGCAGTCGCACAGCCACCAGCCTGAATCTGAAACCGGAAAAGATCACAGGCTGGCGAGCAGGCAACATCACCAACTTCGATCAGATTTTTACTGACAGCGACCATGCACTGATCCGCACCACGCTGTTTCAAAACACCGTCGACAATGAAATATTCAAGGCCACCGGCGTCGGCTGTGCCGCCCAGACAGCGGCGGGTAGCCTGTCCAAAGACTGCGGGCCGGGCAACATACCGAACTACCGCAACATTGGCAGTGTGACCATCAAGGGCTTTGAAGTTGAAAGTTTCTACGAATCCACGTACCTGTTCGGTTCACTGTCGTACGCCTGGATGACTGGCAAACACCAAGGTGCCTACACCAACCCGTGGGGGCCAAACGTCTGGGCACGTGACATTCCGGCGCCTAAATGGGTCGCCGTGCTGGGGACCAAAATTCCGGCATGGGATGCACGCGTGGGCTGGAAAGGTGAGTTCGTGCGCAAGACCGACCGTCTGCCAAGCGACAAGTACTCGGGTAACGAGATCAGTGTGTTAGGGGATCGCTACTACGACCAACACGCCAATGACGGGTACAACGTGCAGGGCCTGTTCGCCAACTGGACACCTCAGCAGCCTTACCTCAAAGGCACCGAGGTCAACTTCACGGTCGACAACCTGTTCAACAAAAGTTACCAGCCGATGCTCAGTGGGGATAACGCCTATAGCCAGGGCCGCAATGCCAAGATCAGCGTGACCCGTTTCTTCTGAGAGCGACGCTGGCCGCTGCGGCGAGCACGACCATCAACCGTGCTTGCGCGGCACCACATTCAAACCGCTCGACGGCACCCGACGCTGACTCAGGTAACGGGTGCAACTGACCCGCAGGAACGAGGCGAAGTTGACCACTTCGCCTTGGTAATCCATCACCTCTTCGTAGAGCTTGGCCACCAGTTGATTGGTGGTCATGCCATCGGCGTCGGCGATTTCACTGAGGATGTCCCAGAACTGGTTTTCCAGACGCAACGTCGTGACCACGCCACCGATACGCAACGATCGCGAGCGTGACTCGTACAGAATCGGATCGGCTTTGACGTACAGTTCACACATGGTCACGCCCTCGTCTTACACGGTAATGGTGGTGCCCAGCAGGCTCACAAACGCCGCCAGCCACGCAGGGTGCGCAGGCCAGGCAGGCGCGGTGACCAAGTTGCCCTGCACATGGGCCTGGCTGACGTCGATATCCATAAACGTACCGCCCGCCAGTCGCACTTCCGGGGCACACGCCGGGTAAGCGCTGCACTCGCGACCTTCCAGGATCCCGGCCGCCGCCAGCAACTGCGCACCGTGGCACACCGCAGCTATGGGCTTACCGGCCTTGTCGAAGTCGCGCACCAGTTCAAGTACTTTTTCATTCAAGCGAAGGTATTCCGGCGCACGACCACCTGGCACCAACAAGGCGTCGTAGTCGCCCGCCTTGACCGTGTCGAAATCACAATTCAGGCCAAACAGGTGGCCGGGCTTTTCGCTGTAGGTCTGATCGCCTTCAAAGTCATGAATGGCCGTGCGCACGGTCTGCCCCGAGGTTTTGCCCGGACAGACGGCGTGCACCTGATGGCCGATCATCAACAGCGCCTGAAACGGCACCATCACTTCGTAGTCTTCGACGTAATCGCCCACCAGCATCAGAATTTTTTTCGCCGCCATGTCGCGTACTCCCATGAGTGAGGACTGCCCTGACAGGCGCTGCCGGAGGCAGGCCTGCGGGTCATCGTTGGTTTTCGAAAGCTCGGAAACCCCACAAGAGTAGTCACTGAGTACCTACACGGGTAATAACCCGGTACTACACAGGTTTACTTCAACAACCCATCGGCCCGGAGCAGGGTTTCGAGGCAGTGTTCCTCAATGCCGTAGAACGCCTTGAGTGCCTGAATCTTCACCAGCAACTGCGCAGGGTCTACAGGCTCGGCGCGTTTGACCGCGAGGATCATTTTGTTCTTGTTGGTGTGTTCCAGCGAGATGAACTCAAACACCTTGGTGTCATAACCGCAGGCTTCCAGAAACAACGCCCGCAGACTGTCTGTCACCATCTCGGCCTGCTGGCCCAGGTGCAGGCCGTATTGCAGCATCGGCTTGAGCAGCGCTGGGCTCTGGATCTGCAGGCGGATCTGCTTATGGCAGCACGGCGAACACATGATGATCGCGGCGCCCGAGCGGATGCCCATGTGAATCGCGTAATCGGTGGCGATGTCACAGGCATGCAGCGCGATCATCACGTCAATCGGCGTCGGTGCAAAACTGCGCACGTCGCCATGCAGAAAGCTCAGGCCCGGATGTTCCAGACGCTGCGCCGCGTTATTGCACAACGTGACCATGTCTTCACGCAGCTCAACGCCGGTGACCACGCCTTCAGCGTGCAGGCTGTGGCGCAAGTAATCGTGAATCGCAAACGTGAGGTAGCCCTTGCCCGAACCGAAATCCACCACCTTGACCGGCTGATCCAGCGTGAGCGGCGAGCTGCTCAGCGCGTGGGAAAACACCTCAATGAACTTATTGATCTGCTTCCACTTGCGCGACATGGCCGGGATCAGTTCTTGCTGTTTATTGGTCACGCCCAGATCAGCCAAAAACGGACGCGTCAGGTCCAGAAAGCGATTTTTCTCACGATTATGCTCAGCTGACGGCACTTCCCGCGCGTGCTGGCTTTTGCCCTTGAACAGTGAGCTTTTGCCTTTTTTGCTGTACTCCAGCTGCACTTCGTCGGTCAGGGTCAGCAGGTGCGCGTTCTTGAACGCTTGCGGCAACAAACCGGCAATCGTCGTCACCGCCTCGTCCAGCGGTAAATTCTTGGTGATATCGCGGGTTTTGTAGCGGTACACAAACGACAGGCAAGGCTGATCCTTGACCGTGACCTGCTTGATGATGACCCGCTGCAGCTCAGGCTCAGGCCCCACGTACTTGGCCAGCACCAGCTTGATAAACGAGTTTTGCGCCAGGCCGGTGTCCAGCAGGTTCAAAAATTGCGCACGATGATCCGGCGCAGACGCGGCGGTGGTAGCAGTCACTGACATTGAAAAAAGCGCCTCGGGGGATGCAGGAGGGGAAATCAGGAAAGGAATGGCGGGTATTTTAGGCGGGTTGGCGGCACAGGGCACGGGGTAATTTTGCTGCGCAGTCTTCGTGGGGTTCTGATGAGCACCCTTCCTGGCATTGCAAAGACTCAGTGGCGTAACCAACCACATGAAATTGACATGGATAAAACCCTGAAAATGCCGCCGGCCGGCATGCATAAACGGTCATTCGAACAGCCTAAATTGGGTGCCTTAACTCGTTATTACGTCGACAAACAAGTCAACCATGAAAATAATTATATATAACCATCACTGGTGCCAGTGCAACATCCATATTCATCCCCTGCATCATAGGTGTTACCCCCCACAATAATACTGATACCTACATTGCCTACATTATGAGGGGGAGGCGGTGGTGACGGAAGTACAGGCCTGGACGGTGTATATGTACCGCCGATAAAACCACCACCTATTCCGTTGCCAAGATCGGGGGCAACCGTTGAAAAAGGCTGCAACTCACCCGTCGCCGATATCCAATTACAGGACAACATCATATTGGCATACGCCAGCCTCAGGGTATTACGATCAACAATCTTCATATCCGGAGCACACCTATAATCGAGGTAGTTATCGGAGGGATTATTGCCAAAAAAATCTCCGGCTGACTTCATAATGCGTTTAAGTGTTTCAGACCTAATAATCGACAGCAAACTCGCCCCTACAGAAACCACGGCGGCCACCGCGACAAAACCAGAAGCAGCTCCCACCAAAATAGCGAAAGTACCAATAATTCCTGCCACATTCCCTACCAGACTCAATACATCCCCAGGGCTTATTTCTCGACCCTCTCTGACATCCACACCCACCTTCAAAAAAGTGATCGTGCCTGCGATGATATTGCCAGGCATACTTATTATTGGCACATAAGGGCCAGCCAATTTTGTCACTGAAGTAATACTGGCAATAACAGCCCCGGTCTGTGCCGTCTGACTCACCAACTCCATTCCTTGGCTATTCATTATAAACTGATCCGAGATGGCCGTTGCACCCGAACCGACTGTAGCACCGTCATTAATCACACCTATAATTATTTCTGTTTTTCCTGCCATCTGCTATTCCTAAATTATTGTTTTAAACGCCAGAGTCATCCTGACCTGATCGCACTTGGCCGAAGGTGATCGGGCTGCATGGGGGATTCGCCCATCGAACACAACCACTCTCTTTGATTTAGGAAGCACCGCCTTAATAATATTTGCTTTAGTTTCATCGTAAAAAACCAGTTCACCACCCCACGAGGTCGGCCAATACTCATTGCAAAACACAATAATGGTTAAACCCGGATGAACTTTATTATCTCGATGAATAATCGTGTCTTGACCAAACGTCTGTCCATTTGCATAAACACCAAGCAAGGTCACTTTAAATGTATGCAAGGCTAAAAATCGTTCCCACACCCCCGTCAAAAAACCCCAAGCCTGGTTGCCCCTCAATTCATCAAGGCTTGACTGGCCAAGCGGGCGCCCTTTGCCGGCTATAAAGACGTGCCAGCAGGGTCTGACAAAGGGTAAAGCCTCATAATTTGGCCAGTTATACCGCCACACCTCTCCCTTGAGCTGAATATTGATTTCACTCTCTTCAGCTTCTGTCAAAAAATCATCAAACACATAAATTGACTCATCAACTTTCTCTGTCCTCATTGAATACCTTCCTATGACAATATCGATTAAAAATACCGTACCTAATGATATGAAATACAAAATAACCTACAGCCAAACTTGAGTAAGCAACCATAATATAACTAATAATATTGTTACCCCTCGCCCACCGCGCTATCTGCTGACGGCTCATCATCAGTAGAAATTCTTCATCATAGACCGCCCAAACAAATGTATTATCGCTGTCAGCGTCTACAGCCACCCACAATTTTTTATGCTTGCGAACATCCAACAAACCGTCCTCATAACTGGGAAATTCAATCCTGTATTTATAATCACTCTCGCCTCGCCCCACATTAAAATACAAATACACTGATGATTTTGACCTACCCAAAGCATGGGTAACATAAGCGCTGCGCAGTACCATGCTTTTAGGCACCGCGGGCACCTCCACCCGCTCATTCCACATCATCACACCAACTCCGAACATCAGCAGACAAAAAAAGACCACCACCACTAATTCCATGGGAGTTGCCACATAACCAGGCGGCATATAAAAAGGTGACTTATTCATTTCTGCCTCTTGCGCGATTGATTTAAAACTAAAGCCTCAATATTGATACAGCAACCCTATATCCGTAGGGGTTTCGTTATTTTTCGGGCATTGTCACCCAAACGACTAACCACCACCATTAGCGCCATACGATTTCCCACACCATACTTTGACAACAATGACGACACATGATCCCGAACCGTAAAATCACTAATCAGCAACTGTTGTGCTATCGCCTTATTTGTGCACCCATCCATAAGCAAATCAAGCACCTCTTTCTCCCTAGATGTAAGTTTCATCCCCTTATCCCCATCTTTTATCAACCTCAGAGCACATTAAAAAAACACCCGGACACAATACAACCTAACCATCATTCAAAAAAAATGACAACACAGCTTTCCACAACAATGAGAACTATAAATAGCGGGAACTTATATTGCAGACTCGCAAGAACTTACTTACGGAGATACAAGAATAAAACCACAAAGAGGACATCACAAAAGTCTGATACTTCTTAGCGAAGTATCAGAAACATCAAGACCAGAAAGAAAACGATTACAACATCACCAACCGATTCGGCAATTGATTACGCGGTTGGGTTTTCGGGATGTGCTGCGCAAGCAACTCAGCACTGGCATCGATACAGGCAATAAAGCCTTCAGCCGTATGCCCCAACGCCACACGACGGACGAAATCGTTGACGATGGAGCCCCAGTCGCTGTCGTCCAGATGGCGTGAAATCCCTTCATCCACCAGGATTTCAACATAACGCTCAGCTTCACTGACAAAAATCAGCACCCCGGTGCGGTCTTGGGTGTGATGCAGCTTTTGCTCCAGAAACTGGCGCCGCGCCAGGTTGCTGGCCCGCCAATGCCGCACACGAGGCGGGATCAAGCGGGTGGTAATCGCCGGGATGCGAAAGATCAGGCAGAGGAAGACAAAGCTGGCCCATTGCAGCATGAGCAGCGAATAGATCTGAATGCCGCCGATAAAAAAGTGCGCCAATGCGGGCACCAGCAAGGCGATCAAGCTGGCCCAGAGCAGCGGGATATAACTGTAGTCGTCCGCGCGCGGGGCTAATACGGTGACAATTTCGGCGTCTGTGTGTTGCTCGGCGCGGGTGACCGCTTCTTCGACCTGCCGTTGTTGCGCTTGTGTGAGTAAAGCCATGAGTGTTTATGCTCGCCTGAAAATTGAATTACCAGCCGCCCGAGGCACCACCGCCGCCAAAGCTGCCACCGCCGCCACTAAAGCCGCCACCTCCTGCGCCACCACCAAAACCGCCCCCGCCAAAACCGCCGGAGCGTGAACCGCCCCCGCCGCCCGAGTTGCAGATGCCGTAGAACTGGCACGCGGCAACCACTATGACAAACAGGACGAATAACAGCAGTACGACAAAGGGATGTTCGGCCAGCAAGTCATTGCCATCGCCCTGCCCGCTGGCGTAGGCCGGTTCGGCCAATGGATCGCCGCCCAACACCTGAAGGATCGCTGCAACACCGTCGCTGATGCCCTGGCTGAAGTGGCCCGCTTTAAAGGCAGGCGTGATGACTTGATTGATGATTACCGACGATTGCGCGTCTGTGAGGCGGTCTTCCAGCCCATAACCGACCTCGATGCGCAATTTGCGGTCGTCACGGGCAACGATCAGCAAGGCACCGTTGTTTTTGTCCTTTTGACCGATGCCCCAGGTGCGCCCCAATTGGTAGCCGAAGTCTTCAATGGGGGTGCCTTGCAAATCAGGCACGGTCACTACCACCACCTGCTCGCCGGTGGCTTTTTCGTGGGCTTCAAGCGATTGCGTCAATTGCTGACGCGTGGCGGGATCGAGCATTTGCCCGTCGTCCACTACCCGTCCGCTGAGTGCGGGAAATGTCAGCGCCTGGGCCGTGGCTATAAATAGCCACAGCAGCAGGCCTGACCCCAGTCTTGATATACGCATCTGCACCACGCTGATTGAAGGGGGGACGTACCCGTAGTAGCTGCCGAGGAACGCAGCCTTCGTTCATCGGCAGCTGCTACGGGGCTCGCGTATTGGCCAGGCGTCTTAAAACTTCACTTCAGGCGCTTTGTCGGCGTCCGGGCTGGTGGCTTCGAACGTCGGACGCACGGGCAAATCGCTGTACATCACGGCATGCCACAGACGCCCCGGGAAGGTGCGGATCTCGGTGTTGTAACGCTCGACCGCGAGGATGAAGTCGCGACGGGCCACGCTGATGCGGTTTTCCGTGCCTTCGAGCTGCGATTGCAACGAGAGGAAGTTCTGGTTGGATTTGAGGTCCGGGTAGCGCTCGGAAACCACCATCAATCGGCTCAAGGCCCCGGTCAGCTGATTTTGCGCATCCTGAAACTGCTTGAGTTTTTCAGGGTTATTGAGGGTACTGGCATCCACTTGAATCGAGGTGGCCTTGGCCCGCGCTTCAATCACCGCAGTCAGCGTCGCCTGCTCCTGCTTGGCTGCGCCCTTGACCGTCTCTACCAGGTTGGGGATCAGATCCGAACGACGCTGATACTGGTTTTGCACCTGTGACCAGGCCGCTTTGACCTGCTCATCGAGGGTCGGAATGGTGTTGATACCGCATCCGGCCAAGACGCTGCTCATCAGCAGCAACGCCATGACTTTCCAGCCGGTGGCGGTCTGTACGCGTTGTATTCCCATGGTCGTGACGCTCCAAAATGATCGCATTGAATTCATAGACATCGCTTGCCCGAGAAAAACTCCATCGCCTTCATTGAATATCGCCAGCAGCACTGGATTGCAGGCTACTAATCAGATAAAAGACTTCTCGCATGTAGTGCTACTCCTACTAAAGATAGGGCAATTCTTTAAGTTAAGTATTCCCGATCCAATCCAGAACAATATCGCTTCAAGAATGCGGGGCTTCCTCGCTTTATGTGAGCGGCTGCGTAGAAGAATTCCATGAGAAAAATGTGTTTGCTGGGCATCGCCATCAGCCTGGCCAGTTCCTGCGCGTGGGCGCAGACCCCGTCCGTCGCGCTGGAGCATAAAGCGGCGTTCATCACGGACTTGATGAACCGGATGACCCTCGATGAAAAAGTCGGGCAGTTGCGCCTCATCAGCATTGCGTCAGACATGCCGCGAGAGTTGATTCGCAAGGAAATTGCGGCAGGCCGCATCGGCGGCACGTTCAACTCGGTGACGCGCCCCGAAAACCGCCCCATGCAAGACGCTGCCATGCGCAGCCGGCTGAAAATCCCGATGTTTTTTGCCTACGACGTGATTCACGGGCACCGCACCATTTTCCCGATCAGCCTGGCGCTGGCCTCCAGCTGGGACATGGATGCCATCGCCCTGAGCGGCCGGGTGTCGGCCAAGGAAGCCAGCGCCGACAGCCTTGACCTGACCTTTGCCCCAATGGTCGATATCGCCCGCGACCCGCGCTGGGGGCGCACCTCTGAGGGGTTCGGCGAAGACACCTACCTGGTCTCGCGCATCGCCAAAGTCATGGTGCAGGCGTATCAAGGTGTGTCCCCGGCCCTGCCCGGCAACATCATGGCCAGCGTCAAGCATTTCGCCCTGTATGGCGCCGTCGAAGGCGGCCGCGACTACAACATCGTCGACATGAGCCCGACGCGCATGTTTCAGGATTACCTGCCGCCTTACCACGCCGCCATTGACGCTGGCGCGGGCAGCGTGATGGTGGCGCTGAACTCGATCAACGGTGTACCGGCCACCTCCAACACCTGGCTGATGCAGGATTTGTTGCGCAAGCAATGGGGCTTCAAAGGCGTGGCGGTCAGTGACCACGGCGCGATTCTGGAACTGATCAAGCATGGCGTGGCCAAGGATGAGCGTGAAGCCGCCACGCTGGCGATCAAGGCCGGGGTCGACATGAGCATGAATGACCTGGTGTATGGCAAGGAGCTGCCGGGCTTGATCAGGTCCGGCAAAGTGCCACAAAGCGATCTGGACAACGCGGTGCGTGAAGTGCTGGGCGCCAAGTACGACATGGGCCTGTTTAAAGACCCGTACCTGCGTATCGGCAAAGCCGAAGACGATCCGGCCGACATCAATGCCGAAAGCCGCCTGCACCGGGCCGAGGCCCGCGAGGTGGCGCGCAAGAGCCAAGTGCTGCTCAAGAATGAATCGCGCACCCTGCCTTTGAACAAGCGGGCGAACATCGCGTTGATCGGGCCGCTCGCCGATTCGAAGATCGACATGCTCGGCAGCTGGTCGGGCGCCGGGGTTCCCGCGCAGTCGGTGACCGTGCTTGAAGGCTTGCGCTCTGCCGTGGGCAAACCGGGCACGCTGACCTACGCCCGTGGTGCCAACGTGACCGATGATCAGGCCGTGGTCGACTACCTCAATTACTCCAACCCCAACATGCTCGACCTGACCAACGACCCGCGCCCGGCGCAAGCGATGCTCGATGAAGCCGTCAAGGTGGCGCAACAGGCCGATGTGATTGTGGCCGTGGTAGGCGAAGCCCGGGGCATGTCCCACGAAGCGGCCAGCCGCACCGACCTCGACTTGCCTGCGACGCAACGCGCGTTGATTAGTGCCCTCAAGGCCACCGGCAAACCGCTGGTGCTGGTCTTGATGAATGGCCGCCCGCTGTCAATCGGCGATCAGGTGCAACAGGCCGATGCCGTGCTGGAAACCTGGTACAGCGGCACAGAAGGCGGCAATGCGATTGCCGACGTGCTGTTCGGTGACTACAACCCCTCGGGCAAGCTGCCGATCACCTTCCCCCGGTCGGTGGGCCAGATTCCGAGTTACTACAGCCACTTGCGCATCGGTCGACCGTTCACGCCGGGCAAGCCGGGCAACTACACCTCGCAGTATTTCGATGCCCCGAACACCCCGCTCTACCCGTTCGGTTATGGCTTGAGCTACACCGACTTCAGCGTGTCGGCGCCGCAACTGTCGGCCAACACCTTCAAGCCCGGGTCAGCCCTGACGGCCAGCGTGACGGTGAAGAACACCGGGCAGCGCGCCGGCGAAACCGTGGTGCAGCTTTATATACAGGACGTGAGTGCGTCGATGAGCCGCCCCGTCAAAGAGCTGAAAAACTTCCAGAAGCTGATGCTCCAGCCAGGGGAAGAAAAGGTCGTGCAGTTCAGCATCGACGAAGACGCCCTGAAGTTTTACAACACCCAACTCCAGTACGCTGCCGAACCCGGCGAATTCAACGTGCAAATTGGCCTGGATTCGCAAAACGTCCAGCAGACGAGTTTCCAACTGCTCTGACGTCGCCGCCGGGGAGGCTTTGAACGGTCTTCCCGGCACTTCTTGAGCGCAATATCCGCTTGACCTTTTCGATCTTTGCGCCCGCCTCAAAATGCGTTCGGACAGCGCTGTTTTTTGTGGTAGGGTTCGCGCCCTCAAAATCCAGCGCGCCCGATTTCATCCCGGCAAAAACAGTGACAGACGGTGGAATGCCGGTGTCATGCGGCCTACGTGGAGATTCGAGGGTTCATACACAAATTACACACAGGGTTATCCACAGGTGGTGCATTGCACACCTCTTGTAAAACGCATATCTTGTATCAATTCCGCCAAAAGACCCCACATATAGGGTTTTAGGGCAAAAACCCAACACAACTCAGCCGAGAATTTCAAGTGCTTTTCTCGCCCCTGTCGGGTTGAACCAAACAGCGTTTTCAAAGCCCAAACCGCTCATGCGGATGGCAACCGTTTTCCAGCGCTGGCGCGGAAAGCGGCCCGGGTGTTGCAGTACAAAGACTGTCACCCACCAGGAATAAGATTTGAGGCGATATGCGCGAATCTGAGACTTCGGCAAGGAAGCGGCCAAAACACCCCTTTCTGTACGTCCCGAGGTCGTTATGCCCGGTTTATCCCCGGTTGTAGTGCGTCAGGACGGAACGGTGGGCACCTTTTTGAGGCGCCCAAATAAACATAGAGAATGTGGAGACACCCATGCAAACCGACTCAACTCGCGAGAACTCGCAGGGCACCGCGTCGCAGAACGATTCAAATCTGGATCTGTCGGCAACTGCGCCAGGCCAATTGCGCGTGATCAAGCGTAACGGAACCGTCGTTCCTTACACCGATGACAAGATCACCGTCGCCATCACCAAAGCGTTTCTTGCAGTTGAAGGCGGCAATGCAGCCGCTTCGTCACGCATTCACGACACCGTTGCCCGCCTGACCGAACAGGTCACCGCAACCTTCAAGCGTCGCATGCCTTCGGGCGGCACCATCCACATCGAAGAAATCCAGGACCAGGTTGAACTGGCCCTGATGCGTGCCGGCGAGCAGAAAGTGGCCCGCGACTACGTGATCTACCGCGATGCCCGCTCCAAGGAGCGCGCCACCCGCGCACCGGCCGAAGACGCGGTGCAAGCGCACCCGTCGATCCGCATCACCCGCGCCGACGGCAGCTTCGCGCCGCTGGACATGGGCCGCCTGAACACCATCGTCACCGAGGCCTGCGAAGGCCTGGAAGAAGTGGACGGCGACCTGATCCAGCGCGAAACCCTGAAAAACCTGTACGACGGCGTGGCCCTGAGCGACGTCAACACCGCACTGGTGATGACGGCCCGCACCCTGGTTGAGCGTGAGCCGAACTACTCGTTCGTGACCGCCCGCCTGCTGATGGACACCCTGCGTGCCGAAAGCCTGAACTTCCTCAACGTTGCCGAAAGCGCCACTCACCACGAGATGGCCGACCTGTACGCCAAGGCGCTGCCTGCTTACATTGCCAAAGGTATTGAGTTCGACCTGCTGAACCCGGTGCTGGCCACCTTCGACCTGGAAAAACTGGGCAAGGCGATCAACCACGAACGCGATCAGCAGTTCACCTACCTGGGCCTGCAAACCCTGTACGACCGTTACTTCATCCACAAGGATGGCGTGCGTTTCGAACTGCCGCAGATCTTCTTCATGCGTGTGGCCATGGGCCTGGCGATCGAAGAGAAACAAAAAGAAGACCGCGCCATCGAGTTCTACAACCTGTTGTCGTCCTTCGACTACATGTCGTCGACCCCGACCCTGTTCAACGCCGGTACCCAGCGTCCACAGCTGTCCAGCTGCTACCTGACCACCGTGCCGGACGACCTGTCGGGCATTTACCACGCGATCCACGACAACGCCATGTTGTCCAAATTCGCAGGCGGCCTGGGCAACGACTGGACGCCAGTCCGTGCATTGGGTTCGTGGATCAAAGGCACCAACGGCAAGTCCCAAGGCGTGGTTCCGTTCCTTAAAGTGGTAAACGACACCGCTGTCGCTGTTAACCAAGGTGGCAAGCGCAAAGGCGCTGTGTGTGCTTACCTCGAAACTTGGCACATGGACATCGAAGAGTTCATCGAGCTGCGCAAGAACACCGGTGATGACCGTCGTCGTACCCACGACATGAACACCGCCAACTGGATCCCTGACCTGTTCATGAAGCGTGTCTTCGATGACGGTAAATGGACCCTGTTCTCGCCTTCCGAAGTACCGGACCTGCACGACCTGACTGGCAAAGCCTTCGAAGAGCGTTACGAGTACTACGAAGCCCTGACCGAGTACCCGGGCAAGGTCAAGCTGTTCAAGACCATCCAGGCCAAAGACCTGTGGCGCAAAATGTTGTCCATGCTGTTTGAAACCGGCCACCCGTGGCTGACCTTCAAAGACCCGTGCAACCTGCGCAGCCCGCAGCAGCACGTGGGCGTGGTTCACAGCTCGAACCTGTGCACCGAGATCACCCTGAACACCAACAAGGATGAAATCGCGGTCTGCAACCTGGGCTCGATCAACCTGCCGAACCACATCGTGGACGGCAAGCTGGACACCGCCAAGCTCAAGCGCACCATCGACGTGGCCGTGCGCATGCTCGATAACGTGATCGACATCAACTACTACTCGGTGCCGCAAGCGCGTAATTCGAACTTCAAGCACCGTCCGGTCGGCCTGGGGATCATGGGCTTCCAGGACGCGCTGTACCTGCAGCACATTCCGTATGCCTCGCAAGCAGCGGTCGAGTTTGCCGACAAGTCGATGGAAGCGGTCAGCTACTACGCCATTCAGGCGTCCTGCGACCTGGCTGACGAGCGTGGCGCTTACGAGACGTTCCAGGGCTCGCTGTGGTCCAAAGGCATCCTGCCACTGGATTCGCAACAGATCCTGATCGAACAGCGCGGCCAGAAGTACATCGACGTTGACCTGAACGAATCCCTGGACTGGGCACCGGTTCGCGCGCGTGTTCAGAAAGGCATTCGTAACTCCAACATCATGGCCATCGCACCGACCGCGACCATCGCCAACATCACCGGCGTATCGCAGTCGATCGAACCGACGTATCAAAACCTGTACGTGAAATCCAACCTGTCGGGTGAATTCACCGTAATCAACCCGTACCTGGTTCGCGACCTCAAGGCCCGCGGCCTGTGGGACTCGGTCATGATCAACGACTTGAAGTACTACGACGGTTCTGTGCAGCAGATCGAACGCATCCCGCAAGAGCTCAAAGAGCTATATGCCACCGCGTTTGAAGTCGACACCAAGTGGATCGTTGACGCTGCCAGCCGCCGCCAGAAGTGGATCGACCAGGCTCAGTCGCTGAACCTGTACATCGCCGGTGCTTCGGGCAAGAAGCTGGACGTCACCTACCGCATGGCGTGGTACCGCGGCCTGAAAACCACGTACTACCTCCGTGCCCTGGCTGCCACCAGCACCGAGAAGTCCACCGTCAACACGGGCAAGCTCAACGCCGTATCGAGCGGCAACAAAAGTGAAGACGTCGCCGCCGCCCCTGCGGGCCCGGCTCCGGTGCCAAAGGCTTGCGCCATTGACGAGCCGGATTGCGAAGCGTGCCAATAAGCTGAGCTGTCCAGCGGGTCACACCGCTTGACTGAAACCCCCGTTAAACCCTGGCAACAGGTGGGTTTAACGGGGGTTTTGTTTTGGCGGGTGAAAAATCCAGCGCCCGTTTTCTCGAACAGCGATGACGCGGTGCTCCGAGCCAGGCTGTGATGAATCTGCAGGCGAAAAAAAGCCCCTCACACACTTGAGGGGCTTTTTGAAGACGCATTCGCCCATCAGGTCATCTGAATGATGGTCTGCATGATGGTGCTTTGGGTCGAGATGGTCTTGGCGTTCGCCTGGTAGTTGCTTTGCGCCTTGATCAGGTCAACCAGCTCGTTGGTCAGGTTAACGTTGGAGTCTTCCAGCGAGTTGGACTGGATTGCCCCCAGGGTACCGACCTTCGGTGCGTCGTAACCGGCCTGGCCCGAAGCGAATGTCTCTTTCCACGCCGTGCCGCCCACAGGCTGCAAGCCTTGTTCGTTGGTGAAGCTGGCCAGGGAGATCTGGCCGATGGCACGGCTCTGATTGTTGCTGAAGTTAGCAAACATCACGCCCGAGCCATCGATGGTCAGGTTGGTGATCTGGCCAGTGGCGTAGCCGTCCTGGCTCGGCGGGTTGCGCGAGGTGTCAGTGTTGTATTGAGTGGTTTTGGCCATGTTGATGGCAATACCGCCATCTTTGGCCGCTGCACCGTTGGAAACCCACGCACCGTTAACCGTGGCACCTGGCATCCAGTCAGTCACCGTCAGGGTGCTGCTGATGATGTCCGGTTCGCCCGGAATCGGATTTGGTGTGGTGACGCTGGTCAGGGCGCCTGCCGTATCAAACACCATGGTCGCAGCAACCGGGTCTTTGGCGCCCGTTCCCGTCACCGGGCTGCCGTCCGGGTTGCGGCCATCGACGAGGGTGTAGGCTTTCCAGGTATTGGAGCCGGTTTTCACCATGTACTGATCCATCTCATGGGGGTTGCCCTGGGTGTCGTAGATGGTGGTGGAGAATTTTTTGGTGTAGCTGTCCGACTCCAGCGGATTGAACTTGTTGGCCACCTGGTCGACCACATCACTGGTCGAGTTCAAGTTGATGGTCGATTCCACCGAGCCGCTGGCGCGTGGCGCCAGGTTCGAGGTGTCGATGCGCAGGTCCGTCAATATGCCATTGACGATATTGCCGTTGGCGTCGACACCATAGCCCTGCAAGCGCGCGCTACCGTCGGTGTTGGTCACGTAGCCGTCTTTATCGGCCTTGAACGTACCAGCACGGGTGTAGCTCAGGGAGCCGTTGTCGCTCAGCACAAAAAAGCCGTTGCCCTGAATGCCCATGTCCAACAAGTTGCCCGTGTTGTTGATAGCACCCTGACCAAAGTTCTGCGAGACGTTGGCCAGGTTCACACCGCTGCCGATGGTTTTGCTGCCAATGCCCAGCTTGCTGGCCGAGTAAATGTCCGAGAACTCGGCACGGGACGATTTGAAGCCGGACGTGGCGACGTTGGCGATGTTGTTGCCGGTCACGTCGAGTTGTTTGCTGGCCGCATAGAGGCCGCTAAGGCCGATATTGAAAGACATGTTGCACTCCTTAAGGCGTATGAGTCGGCTTAGAGGCCAATGGTCTGGACTTTGGACATGCCAATGCTGCCCAGGCCTGCGAGATTGAGCATCACTTCCCCCCCCGTCTTGCTCAGCGTCACACTGTTGACAGTGGCGGGCAGGTACGTGGTGAGGGCCGTGGTTCCGGTGTCAGTTTTTGTCGACGCGGTGAAGGTGTAGTTGCCCTTGGGCATCAGTTCACCGTCATCGTTTTTGCCGTCCCAGGTGAAATCGACATTGCCCGCTTTCTGGGCGCCCATTTCGAGGGTTCGGACCACAACGCCATCGGCATCGGTGATCTTGATGGTGGGCGAGGAGTTAGCATCTTTGACCGCCACGGTGCCGTTGAACGGCTTCTCGCTGGCAGGGTCCACCAAGGCTTCACCGGTTTGCACGATCACGGAACGCCCTACCAGCGACGAAGCCTGCAGCGCCTGCGAGGATTGCAAGCCGCCGGTGATGGCCGTCACCGATTCGTTCAGGGACGTGATGCCTTCCAGGCTGCTGAACTGGGCCAACTGCGCAACGAATGCGGTGTTGTCCTGCGGGTCCAGCGGGTTCTGGTTTTTCAACTGGGTGACCAGCAATTGCATGAACGCATCTTTGCCCAATGCCTTGCTGTTGCCCGCCACGGCCTTGGAAGCAGCCGCAAGGCTGGTGTCCGTGGCCTTGGCCTGAGAGGAGTTGGCCAGCACCTGATTAAGGGTCTTGTTGCTGACGGAATCGGTCACACTCATTTGCGTCGTTCCTTATCACTGACCGAGGGTCAGGACCTTCTGCATCATGGTTTTGGCGGTGTTCATCATTTCTGCGTTGGTCTGGAACGAACGACTGGCGGAAATCATGTCAGCCATTTCTTCAACCACGTTGACGTTGGGGTAGTACACATACCCCTTGGCGTCGGCAGAAGGATGGTTCGGTTCGTAGCGGGCTTCGAGGTTGCTCTGGTCTTCGACCACGCCCAGTACTTGTACGCCCTGCCCGGCGGCATCCTGATTCTGGAACAGCGAATCGCCCGTGCCGTTTTGCGCACCTTGAAACATGGTGGCAAACACCGGGTGCCGTGCGCGGTAAGTCTGGTCGATGCTCGACGACACGGTTTCGGCGTTGGCAATGTTACTGGCCACGGTGTTCAGGCGCGTGGTCTGAGCACTCATGCCGCTACCGGCAATATTGAAAACACTGGCTAGAGACATGGATTACTCTCCGCGCAGGGCTGACACCAGCCCTTTGAATTTACTGTTGAGCAGGGTGAAGCTGGCCTGGAAGTTGACCGCGTTCTCTGCGTAATTCGATTGTTCGAGCTGAGCATCCACCGTGTTCTGGTCGATGGAGGGCTGCATCGGCGTGCGGTACAACAGCGATTCATCGCCGCTGCTCAAGCCCTGGGCTTCGATGTGGCGACTGTTGGTCATGTTCAAGGCAAAGCTGCCGTTCTTGTTCTTGTCATTCTGTGCAGCGAGCACAGAAGCAAAATCCAGATCCCGAGCCTTGTAGTTCGGGGTGTCGGCGTTGGCGATGTTATTGGCCAGGACTTCAGCGCGCTGGGCGCGAAAACCCAGGGCTTGCTCATGGATACCGAGCGCTTTATCGAAGCTGATGCTCATGTCGAAAAACCTTTGTGGGCTGACCTGAACATGTGGTTCAGGTCCTTCTTGCTCTGGATAGAGCAAACCCCGTGCCAATATTCACATGCCCGTATTTCAAGGCTTTGCCGGGGGCTGGGGCGCGGCAATGCCAGAAAAGCGGCAATCACTGACCGTCGACTGCCGCTTTTCTGCCGCTTTGTTGCACGACACACTCGCACCGCCGCCCCACAGCGCCATAAAAAACGGGAGCCTTGTGGGCTCCCGTTAGGGTTATTTGGCCTGGTAGATGATCCCCGGGCTGCACTGGATCATCTGGTAGTGATCCGGCAACCCGTTGAGCGCTTCGGAGGCGCCCAGGAATAAATAGCCGCCCGGCTTCAAGGTGCTGTGAATGCGCAACAGGATGTCTTTTTTGACCTCTGCCGAGAAATAGATCAGCACGTTGCGGCAGAACACCATGTCGAACTTGCCCAACCCGGCGTAACTGTCCAGCAGGTTGAACGAGCGAAACTCCACACGGCTCTTGATCGGCGCCTTGACCATCCAGCGCCCCGGCCCTTTAGGCTCGAAGTAACGCTGCAAGCGCTCCTGGGACAAACCGCGGCCGATCGCCAGGCTGTCGTACTCGCCGGTCTTGCAGTTGTTGAGCATCAGACTGGACAGGTCGGTGGCGACAATTTGCACCCCCGCTTTCAATTGCCCGAGGTTGCTGCGCTCAAACTCATCGATGGCCATCGACAGCGAATACGGTTCCTGCCCCGAAGAGCAGGCGGCCGACCAGATGCGTAAACGTTGCCCCGGATGGGCCTTGGTCAACTCAGGCAGGACTTTGTTTTTCAGCACTTCAAAGGGGTAGGTATCGCGAAACCACAGGGTTTCGTTGGTGGTCATCGCATCGACCACCTGCTCACGCAGCCCGCTGCGGGGCTGGCTCTGGATGCGCTGAATCAGCTCACCCAGTGATTTGATACCTTGCTGTTCCATCAGCTTGTTCAGTCGACTGGAAACAAGGTACTGCTTGTTCTCCCCTAGCAAAATGCCACAGGCTTTTTCCAGGAAAACCCGGAACTGCTCAAAATCCAAATTAGCCGTAGACAAATGATCCTGCCTCTATAAAACGTGTTGACCGCCAAGGACTGCGTTCTTAGCTGTGATCTGCTTCTTTGATCCGGTCGACGACCCGGGATGCCAGGTCATCAGGGCGGAATTTTGCCAGAAAGTCATTGGCGCCGACTTTCTTGACCATCGCCTGATTGAATACCCCGGACAGCGAAGTGTGCAGAATGATGTGTAAATTTTGCATGCGCGGATCGCTACGGATTTCAGACGTCAGGGTGTAACCGTCCATTTCCGGCATCTCGATGTCCGAAATCATCATCAGAAACTCTTCTGACGGGTCCTTGCCTTCGTCCACCAGTTTGCGCAGATACTCCAGCGCCTGGCGACCGTCATTCAGCGAGACTACTTCCACCCCCACCGTTTGCAGGCAACGTGACACCTGCTTGCGCGCCACTGACGAGTCATCGACCGTCAGCACCCGCAACGACACGGCCTTGGTGTGGGTGTCGACATCGACCACACCGTGGGAAATGCTTTCCGATGACGGCGAAACCTCTGACAGGATTTTTTCAACGTCGATGATTTCTACCAGTTGATTGTCCAGCCGTGTCACCGCCGTCAGGTAGTGGTCACGCCCCGTGCCTTTGGGCGGCGGATGGATCTCTTCCCAGTTCATATTGACGATGCGCTCGACCGCGCCCACGAGAAACCCCTGAGTCTTGGTGTTGTACTCCGTGATAATCACAAACGGGCTGCTTTGATCTTTCAGCGCGCCTGAACCGGTGGCCATGGCCAAATCCAGAATCGGAATGGTCGCCCCCCGAATACTCGCAACACCGCACACCACAGGATGGGATTTGGGCATCACGGTCAGCTTGGGGCATTGCAGCACCTCGCGCACCTTGAACACGTTAATCCCGTACAGCTGTGGCCCATCCAGGCGAAACAACAACAGTTCCAGGCGGTTCTGCCCGACCAGTTGTGTGCGCTGGTTAACCGAATCCATCACCCCAGCCATACACGGTTCCCCTTAGAAACTTTAAGTTGCGACGCACATCGCCCGGTAAACGGCACGGGCTTTGCTATTTATCCGCCATGAATGCAAAAACGACAATTTCTTGCCACCGGCCGATCCTTCAGACGCTGCGCCTTCGCTGTGCAAGCATGCTTGCGGCTGTCTGCCTGATAAGCGTGGGCACACAGTCATACGCAGATGGATTTACTTCTCCTACACAGCTTATCGGCGTGACCCAAGGCTTTCTTGAATTCACCGTCGAAGACTACCTTGCCACTGGTCAGATAGAAGGCCGCTACGAGATTCAGGTCAATAACCTTGATCCGCGCTTGCGCCTCGCTCAGTGCGACAAGGAATTGACAGCCACCCTCGAAAGCCCGGCGCAACCCATGGGCCGCGTGACGGTGCGTGTGCGCTGTGAGGGTAGCTCGCCCTGGACCATTTTTGTCCCGGCACAGGTAAAGTTATTTCGCGAGGTGGTGACCGTGCTCCACCCCCTCAAGCGCGGCACGATCATCAGCGATGACGATGTGGTGTTGCGCGAGCGCGACGTGGGCCTGATCACGCAGGGTTACATGACCGCCGTGGAACTGGTAGTCGGGCAAAAACTCCTGCGGCCCATGGTCACCGATCAAGTGCTGACCCTGACGCACCTGGAGCAAGCGGCTGTGGTGCGCAAGGGCGATCAAGTGGTGATCAATGCCCGTAGCGGCACCTTGACGGTGAGAATGCCCGGCGAAGCCCTGTCCGACGGCGGCCTCAGTGAACAGGTGCGGGTGAAGAACCTGAACTCCAAACGGGTTATCAAGGCGCGTATTACCGGGCCGGGGCAAGTGGAGGTGGCTTTGTAGGACAGTTGGCATACGACTCTCAACTTTCCTACACTGTCGCTTGACGCAGATCAGTACGGTTGCGCGTCGCCGTATGATTAATCGTGCCTAAAGTTTTCTCGGGTATGGCCGAAAACATGGCAAGCGTCCAAATACCCAGAGGTTTTCCATCATGGTCATCGACTTCAGTCGCCTTAACAACGCCGCGCCTTTAACCGGCACTGCGCGCAGCAACAGCAGTCAGGAAGCAGGCAGCGCCACTAAATCGGCCCCTGCCACTCAGGAGCAAGCGGGCGTCAGCGCCCCGAGCGGTGAATCTGTGCACCTCAGTGACGGGGCACAACAATTGCAAAAAATCAGCGATTCGCTGCGCGATCAACCGATTGTCGACAAAGGCCGAGTGGCCGAGTTGAAACAAGCCATCGCCGACGGCACCTACACCGTCGACAGCAATCGGGTTGCCAGCAAATTGCTTAACTTGGAAGCCCAGCGCTAGCCCTTGGGGCAAGCGCCAGGCTTTTGGACGCTTAAATTCCAGAGCCAGCCATGCACGACACGACTTTATTGCAACTGATCAACGACGACTTCGCCCCTGCCGAGAAACTGCTCGCCTTGCTGCAGGACGAAACCATTGCCCTGCAAGGGCGCGACATGTTGGTGCTCGAAGACATTCTGGCGCGCAAACAGTCGTTGATCATTCTGCTCGATCAGCATGGCCGCAAGCGCAGCGAAATCCTGGCGGGGCTTGGATTGCCGGCCAACCGCAGCGGGCTTGAGCAACTGGCCAGCCACTCGGACCTCGGGCCGCAACTGCTCGCTCAAAGCGAGGCATTGAATCAGGTGCTGGCCGATTGTCAGGCGGCCAATGTGATCAACGGCCACGCCATCCAGACCCAACAACTCATCACGGCCAATCAACAGCGCATTTTGCACGGCGGCGAAGCCCATACGCTGTATGACGCCCGCGGCACCACCGCACTGGTCAACAAACCACGCGCTTTCAGCCAGGCGTGAGCCCGCGTGACCGCACTATCCTAAAGACGCAACATACTGGCAAAATGCCTCTTTTTTGCGTGTTGTTGTATTTTGTCTGGAGATTGATGAACCGTGTCCCATGCTGAAGATGCTCCGCAGCCTCCCAAGGTGCTTACCACGCCTTTGGAAATTTCCGCCCATTTGCGGATGCTACAAGAGAGCCACGACCCGCTGATCATCACCTTCCACGAACGCAGTCAGCGTTTTCAGAGCTATCTGGTCGAAGTTGATCGCGACACCGCGACCCTGGCTTTTGACGAAATGATCCCGCGTGACGGTGAGCGTTTCCTTGAAGCCGGTGAGCCGTTTCGCGTTGAAGGCTTTCATGACGGCGTTCGCATTGCCTGGGAATGCACCACGCAACTGACCATTGACGACAAAGACGGCCACCGCTGCTACCACGGCGCGTTGCCGACCGAGATCGTTTACCACCAGCGCCGCAATGCGTTCCGCGCCGCCCTCAAGCTGGCGGATCTGGTGAATGTGAAAGTCGATGGCGACAAAATCAAATTCCCGCTGGAAGGCAAGTTGCTGGATGTCTCAGCCACAGGTTGCAAATTGCGCTTTGAAGGCGACGTCAGCGAGCGCCTGCAACTGGGGCAAGTCTACGAACGCTTCAACGCCGCCCTGCCCTTCGGCCCTATGACCACACCTGTGGAATTGCGCTACCTGCATTTTGAAGAACGTCTCAACATCACTTTTGCCGGCATGCGCTTTCACAACATGAGCGGCGGCGTGCAGCGTCAGGTCGAGCGTTTCGTGTATCAACTGCAACGCGATGCGCGACGGTTCGATAAAGACGACGACTATTGAGGCAGCGCCTCACCCTCTCCCACCGGGAGAGGGTGCAGATTTCACAGTGATTCAAACACGCGGCTGATCAGCGCCTTCTCCCTCGGGGTGAGGGCCTTCGGCGCTTTCAGGGACGACCGTCGGTTCTACGTTGTCCTGCATCTGATCCTGCACCACCTGCTCATCGACCCGAGGGTCAAGCGCCGCCACCAAAGGCGAGCTGGACATGCTGTCCGGCATGGCCACGTGCTGCAGCGGCGCATCGTCGACCTGATGCAGGTTGGTCACCGCATTCGGACGAATGCGCCACACCAGCACCAGGCCCGTCAGGCTGAAAAACGCGTAAAGCATCTGACTGCCCAACACCTTCATCAATACCCCCGCCACCAACGGCCCAATACTGGCCCCGATGCCGTAGGTCACCAGCAGCATCGCCGTCAGTGACACCCGGCGATCCGCTTCCACGTGGTCATTGGCAAACGCCACGGCCAGCGGGTAGATGCAAAACTGCACCAGCGCGCTCAACCAGCCCGCAATAAACAGCACCTCCAGGGGGACTGAGGGCAGGATCGCCAGCGGCAGCGACACCACCGCCAGAATGAACGCGAACACGCGAATCAGCAGGGGCCGGTCATAGCGGTCGGACAACCAGCCCAGTGGCCACTGCGCCAGCAACCCGGCAAAAATGCAGCAGCCCATGTACAAGCCGACCAATTCGGTGGACAAGCCCTGCTGCGTGGCATACAGCGGCGCCAGACCGTAGAACGACCCCACCAGCAACCCCGCCCCCAGCACGGCAATCAAGGACTGCGGCACCCGCTTGATGAAAAACTTCGGGTCCATCGGCGCGGGGTGCAACGGCGCCGGGTGAATGCGCCGAGTCATGGCCACCGGCACCAGGCACAGCGCAAAACACAGTGCCACCAGCATCAGCAGTTCCGGGCCAAGGGCCGGGTGGATGACCAGAATCAGTTGCCCGAGCACCAGGCCCAGGTACGAGGCAATCATGTACAGACTAAAGACCACCCCACGCTGTTTGGCATCAGCCTGCTCGTTGAGCCAGCTTTCAATGACCATGTACTGGCACATCATGCCGAGGCCAACGATCACCCTCAGCAGCAGCCACACCGGCAGCCAGTCGGTGAGGCCGTGACACAGCACCGCCGCGCCGACAATCCCGGCGCAGGTCGCATACGCACGGATGTGCCCCACCCGCGCAATCAACCGGTGACCAATTTTGCCCCCCAGCACCAGACCAAAATAGTTGGCCGCCATGAGGGCACCGATCCACAGGCCGTCGACATTGTCGGCAGCCAGACGCAAGGCAAGGTAGGTACTGAGCAAGCCCGAGCCGATCAACATCATCAGCGAGGCGAAATACAACGCTTTAAAAGACTTCCAGATTTGGCGCATCGGCGTTCCCCGCGACTCCATGCAGTGGCGTGCGCGCTGCCCCAAGGCAGCCCGCACGCAGCAGGTTCAAACGGTTGAGCCGAAGCCTGTGCCGTCTGGACGATTAAGCCTGAGCCGCTAACACGCGGCGTTCCCAGGGTGTGATTTCATCAAAGAAGCTGGTGAGCTCCATCGTCTTGGACGCAATGTAACCTTCGATGAACTCCTTGCCGAACAGTTCCTTCGCCAAGTGACTGCGTTTGAGACGCTCCAAAGCGGCATGCAAGGTACATGGCAATGACAATGCCTCAGGCACCTCGAATTCCCCTTGAATCGCGGGGGTCGGCTCCAGTTGGTTTTCGATGCCGTGCAAGCCCGCTGCGAGGCTGGCCGCAATCGCCAGATAGGGGTTGGCGTCGGCACCCGGCAAACGGTTTTCGACACGCCGAGCCACCGGCGAACTGGCAGGAATGCGCAAGCCCGCAGCGCGGTTGTCGTGGGACCAGCACGCATTGTTCGGGGACGCGTACGGGTGGCAGAGGCGCTGGTAGGAGTTGACGTTAGGCGCAAACAAGGCGGTGAAGTCCGCCATGCCGGCCTGCTGGCCGCCGATAAAATGGCGGAACGTCGCGGTCGGTTGGCCCGCCGCATCACTGAACACGTTACGCCCGGTGCCCAGCTCCACCACGCTTTGATGAATGTGCATTGAACTGCCGGCGGTTTTCGCCAGCGGTTTGGCCATGCACACCACCGTCAGGCCATGCTTGAGCGCGACCTCTTTGAGCAGGTGTTTGAACAGAAAGGTTTGGTCGGCCAGCAACAGCGGATCGCCATGCAGCAAGTTGATTTCGAACTGACTGACGCCCATTTCGTGCATGAAAGTGTCACGGGGCAACCCGAGCGCGGCCATGCATTCATAGACTTCATTAAAGAAGGGACGCAGGCCGTTATTGGAACTGATGCTGAACGCCGAGAAGCCGACTTCACGACGACCGTCCAGGCCCAGCGGTGGCTGGAACGGCTGGGTCGGGTCGGTGTTGGGCGCAAACACAAAGAACTCAAGCTCTGTGGCCACCACTGGCGCCAGGCCGCGGGCGGCATACCGGGCGATCACGGCTTTGAGCTGGCCCCGAGTCGACAGCCGCGAACTTTCGCCCGTCAGCTCGTCGGCGTCACAGATGGCCAGCGCCCGGGGTGGAGTGCTCCACGGCAGGCGATGGATGTGCGCGGCATCGGGCACCAGCGCCAGATCGCCGTCATCGCTGCCGTAAAAGCGCGACTCCGGGTAACCGCCCATGATGCATTGCAGCAGCACCCCACGGGCCATCTGCAAGCGTCGCCCTTCGAGGAACCCCTCGGCGGTCATCACTTTGCCGCGGGGAACGCCATTCAAATCCGGCGTCACACATTCAATCTCATCAATGCCGGTCAGTCGCTGCGCGAGTGAACCCTGGCCATCGGTCGTCATGACTCTTTCCTTGTTGTTGTACAAGCCGCGAACGGCGACCCGTACAAAATACGCACCACCTGTTCAGTATTTCAAGCGCGCGTGGGTTAAATCCCTGAAATCCTGCGCCAGGCTCCCTATGCATTTAGGGCGCAAGCCATTAGGGTGGCGATTCTACTTTTTCGCGCAGTGCCCGGTATGCCTAAAGACGACGCCCATTTAATCACCGCCCACGATGTGGCCCGCCACGCCGGGGTGTCGCGTTCTGCAGTTTCGCGCACGTTCACGCCGGGCGCCAGCGTTGCGCCCCACACACGCGACAAGGTGCTGGCCGCCGCGCAGGCGTTGGGCTATCAGGTGAACTTGATCGCCCGCACCATGAACAAGGGCTACAGCAACTTTGTCGGGGTGGTCACGGCCGGGTTCGAAAGCCCGTTCCGCGCCAGCCTGCTCAGCCCGATCACCGACGCCCTGAACAAACAAGGGCTGATGCCGCTGCTGATGAATGCCGACAACCCTCAGCAACTGGAGCAATCGCTGCACACGTTGTTGAGTTATCAAATTGCCGGGGTGATTCTGACCTCGGCCTCGCCGCCCCTGTCGGTGGTGCAGCACTACCTCAAGCATCACATCCCCGTGGCGATGATTAACCGGGGTCACGAACTGGAGGGCGCCGACATCATTGGCAGCGACAATCGCGGCGGCGGTCGGCTAGCGGCGCAGACGTTACTGGCCAGCGGTGCCAGGCGCCCGGCGTTTATCGGCCAGGGCCTGCACAATTTCAGCAGTCGCGAACGCTGGCTGGGCTTCAGCGAAGGCCTGGCCGCAGCAGGCATCACCCCGTTGGCGGTGCAGGATGCAGCCCCCGGCTATGAAGGCGGACTGGCGGCGGTCCGGCACTTGTTCAGTGACGCGGTGCGGCCCGACGCCCTCTTCTGCGCCACCGACATGCTGGCCCTGGGCGCCATGGACGGTGTGCGTATTGAGCACCACCTGGCAGTGCCCCACGACGTGCAAATCATCGGCTTTGACGACATTCCCCAAGCCGCCCATCTGGCCTACCGCCTGACCAGCCTGCGTCAGGACAGCCACGAACTGGCCAACAGTGCCGTCGCGGCGATTGTCGCCCGTCGGAAAAATTTTCTTCTGCCAACGCCGCACCGCTCTATCCCGGTCACGCTGGTCAGACGCTACAGCACTTTGGAATAATTGTTTTATTTTGACCTTGAATTGAATTTTTATTTCGTGTTGTATGACCTCAACAGTGGGTCGTCCCTGCACCCTCTCTCCTGCAGCCGGACGACTCACTTTTTTTGAAACCCGATTGCACACGTGTGCAAACCTAAGGATGTCAGCATGCCGGACCGTCTTTCTGCCCTTCTGCCGCCCGAGCCACTCGCCCTTGATGAACGCTACCGTCAGGCTCAGCGCATCGCGATGCAAGCGGCGCAACTGGGGCTCGACTATTACCGCCAGCGCGCCAGCCTGGAAGTCAGTCACAAGGCGGGCGTGGGGCAAGACGTGGTCAGCATCGCCGACCGCGAGCTTGAAACCTTCATCAAGCAGCAACTGAGCGAGCACTTCCCGCAGGACGGCTTTGTAGGGGAAGAAACCGGCGCCAGCGATTTGCAAGCACGCTGCATCTGGGTGGTCGATCCCATTGATGGCACCAGTTGCTTCGTCAACGGCTTGCACACCTGGTGCGTGTCGATTGGCCTGCTGGTGGACGGCGAACCGTGGCTGGGCGCCGTGGCCGATGCTAACCATGACGAACTGTTTCATGCTTGCCGGGGCCACGGCGCCTTTGTGAACCAGACCCGTATTGAAGTGAACCCGGCCACCGACCTGACCCAGGGCTTGACCGGGGTCGGCACCTCCCACCGGCGCGGCAAAGAACACTTTTTGCCGTTCCTCAATCGCCTGCTGGATGAAGGCGGCATGTTCATTCGTAATGGTTCGGGCGCATTAATGATTGCCTACGTCGCGGCAGGCCGTTTGCTCGGCTACTACGAAACCCACATCAACAGTTGGGACTGCCTGGCCGGGCTGGTGCTGGTTCGCGAAGCCGGCGGGCACTGCAGCGACTTTTTGCGCGACGACGGCCTGACCGACGGCAACCCGTTACTGGTCGCCGCCCCGCAGCTCTACCCTGCGCTGGCGCAATTGATCGGACCGTCGCTGAGCGCCTGACCCACAGCATTGCCTGACCTGAAACAGCGCGTGCCTGCAGGGCGCGAACTGAAAAACAATAAACAGGAAACCTTGCGCCATGATTTCTTTGCTCAATGCCTTCAAGGCAGCGCCCGCCCGGCCAGACCCGGCCAACCTGGACATGGATCGGTTCAAGCGGTTGCGCTGGCAAACCTTTTTATCCATGTCCCTAAGCTACGCGCTGTTCTACGTGTGCCGCCTGTCGTTCAACGTGGTCAAGCCCGCGCTGGTCGCCCATAACCTGCTCAGCCCCGCGCAACTGGGGATCATCGGATCGGCCCTGTTCTTCGCCTACGCCATCGGCAAATTGGTCAACGGGTTTCTGGCCGATCACGCCAACGTGCGGCGCTTCATGATGCTGGGTCTGCTGCTCAGCGCCCTCGTCAATGCCTGCATGGGCCTGACCACCAACACCGTGATTCTGACCCTGATCTGGGGCCTCAACGGCTGGGCCCAGTCGATGGGCGTCGGGCCGTGCGTGGTCTCGCTGTCACGCTGGTACAGCGACAAGGAACGCGGCACGTTTTATGGCTTCTGGTCGATTGCCCACAGCCTGGGCGAGGCGCTGACCTACGTGGCCGTGGCCGCCGTGGTGGTCACGTGGGGCTGGCAGTATGGCTACGGGCTGGCGACCCTGATGGGGCTGGCCGGGCTGGCGTTGATCTTCTTTTTCATGGCGGACTCGCCGCAAAGCTGCGGCTTCCCTCCCATGCACCATGAAGCGCAAACGCCCACCCCCGGCGACTCGCCCGCACCGAGCATCTTCAGCAAACAATTGGCCCTGCTGAAAAACCCGGCCCTGTGGTTGCTGGCAATGGCGTCGTGCCTGATGTACATCGGCCGTTACGCGGTGATCTCCTGGGGCGTGTTTTTTCTGGAGAACGCCAAGGCGTACAACACCTTGAGCGCTTCGACCCTGATCTCCATCACCGGTGTGTTCGGCATCATCGGCACCGGGCTCAGCGGCTTGATCTCCGATCGTTTTTTCAATGGCAAACGCAACGCGCTGGCCATGCTGTTCGGCCTGATGAACACCTTGTCGCTGAGCGCATTCCTGTTCGTTCCGGCGGGCCACTATTGGCTCGACGCAACCGCCATGCTGTTTTTCGGCCTGTCGATGGGCGCGCTGCTGTGCTTTTTGGGCGGCTTGATGGCCACCGACATCGCCGCCAAAGGGGCCGCGGGCGCTGCACTGGGCATGATTGGCATCGCCAGTTACGCAGGAGCCGCCGCCGGGGAAATCCTCACTGGGGTGTTAATCGAACACGGCACCACAGTGCTCAGTGATGGCAGCAAGGCGTATGACTTCCAGACACTGTCGATTTTCTGGGTCTGCGCCTCGCTGGTCTCGGTACTGATGACGGCCCTGTTCGCCCTGCACCTGCAACAGCGCAGGCCACCGACCTTGCCCAAGCGCAAGGACAGCCTGGTGCCGGTGCAGCCCTGAACAGCCTGTTGATTTTGAAACAAAAAGTGACATACCCCTGAAACATTCACCCCGCATAGTTGGCAGATGCCAGCAAGGAGTTGTGTTAACCAAGCCCCTCAAATCCCGCGTATTTGTCTTGGATCTAACAACAACAATAAATGAGCCAACACGATGACTAACCCATTGAGCACGCCCCGAATTGCACACGTGTGCAAACCTGTTTACAACCAAGCCCTGATGGCTGCCCTGTGTGCCACCGCCCTGCAAGGCAGCCTGTTGCTGATGCCTGGCGCGGCTCAGGCGCTGGAACTGGATTACCAGCACCAGTACAACGAAAAAGATCGCGATCACACTGACAAAGTGATGATCACCCAGGCCCTGGATAACGGTCTGGCGTTCTCTTTCCAGTTCGTCGCCAGCCCGGCCGAGAAAAGCAATGGCCAGCCGGGCCAGCCGTTTGAACACATGACCAAGGACTCCCTTAAGGGCAAGGTCAAGTACTCGCACAAACTCACCAAACACTTGAAGTTCAAACCCAAGTTCACCTATTCACAGGGCAAAGACAAAAAGTCCTACAAGCCAGCATTGAAGTTCCCGTATGAACTGGGTTACGGCTTCTCCGCCACGCCCGGCTATTACTACAAGGTCACGACCTACAAAGACGCCAAGGAAACCAAACGCGACAACGTTTGGTCCTTAGGCGGTAAATACAAGACGGAACACATGTCCATCGGCGTGGCGCGCAAAGAGATCTACAGCAACCAGATCGCCTTCGATGGCAAAAAACGTAACTACAGCAACAAGCTGTATATCGACTACAAGCTCACCCACTCTTTCACCCCGTACGTTGAAGTGGCGGACGTCTACGTCGACAAAAACACCGACGAGCGTCAGGCCCGCTACCGCGTGGGCTTCAAATACAAATTCTGACCGCGCCCTGCCCTTCAATCCCTGCTGGAGACTGCGAATGAACGTTTCTCTCTCACGCCTTGCCCGCCTGGGCGGCCCCCTGTTGAGCGTCGCCCTGGGTATGAGCAGCCCACTCACGGTCCACGCTCAGGACGAAGGCCATTACGTGCTTGAAAAAGCGGTGCAGGTCAGCCGCCACGGCATACGCCCGCAAACTGACACCGCCAAACTGGTGGAGGCCACACAGCGCCAATGGCCCACCTGGCTGGTGCGCGACGGTGAACTCACCGGCCACGGCTATCTGGCCGCCAGTTTGATGGGCGCCTGGCAAGCCGAGCAGTATCGCCAGGCCGGTCTGTTGCCAGCGGGCTGCCCGCAAAACGGCACGCTGTACGCGGTTTCCAGCCCCAAACAACGCACCCGCGCCACCGCCGCCGCATTGATGGACGGCATGTTCCCCGGCTGCGGCGAGAAACCCCACGCCAGCGCGCAGTCCCTCGATCCGCTGTTTCAGACTGACAAGATGGACTTCGCCCGCGTCGACCCGGCCATCGCCAAGGCTGAAATCCTCACGGCGCTGGGTGGCGACCTGCAAGCGGCCAAGGCCCGCCTGCAACCCGACCTCGACCTGCTCAAGGCCGCCGCGTGTGTCGAGGGCAAACCGTGCCCGTTTTACGACGCGCAATGGGTCATCAAGCAAAATGATGAGGGGCGCCTAAAAATCAAGGGGCTGGATAAAGCCTCTTCGCTGGGCGAAACCTTCCGCCTGCAATACAGCGAGGGCAAACCCATGAGCGAGGTGGCGTTCGGCCACGCAGCCGATGCCAAACAGGTGATGGCACTCACGCGCTTGCACCGGGCCAAATATGACTTCGTCAATGACACGCCACACATCGCCCGGCGTGGCGGTTCGCAACTGATGAATCAGCTGCGCCTGGCGCTGGAGCAAGGCACGCCCCTGGAGCAGGCCGATCCACTGGGCAACCCGCCGGCGGCACCGTTGCTGGTGATCGTGGCCCATGACACCAACCTCTCGCAGTTACGCACCATGCTCGGGTTTCACTGGACGCTGGGCGAGTACCAGCCGGGCAATATCCCGCCCACCGGCACCCTGGCGTTTGAACGCTACCGCGACGCGGACAGCGGCGAGCGCTTCATTCGCACCACGTTCGTCACCCAGACGCCGGATCAAATGCGCCACCTCACGCCGTTGAATGCCGACAATCCGCCGCTGCACGCTGACTTCAGCCTGCCCGGCTGCAAGGTCACTCAGGTCGGCACCTTGTGCCCGCTCAAGGATTTTGCCGAGCGCCTGAACACGGCCATCGACCGCACCGCCCTGACCGCGTACCGCTATCCCTGACAACGGGGGCGCGGGCTGCGACATCAAGTAGCCTGCGCCAGCGCACACAAAATGCCGCGCCTCTGGATTTGGCCGACTAGTCTTTGTCGCCACTTGTGTCGGGGAAGAACCGGCTGGTTCCCCTGCGCCGCGTTGCCAAAAGGAAATCCCATGAAAGACTCCGCGTTCTCTGTCACCCGTTTCGCGCTTGGCCTGTTGCTGGGCAGTGCGCTCACGCCCGTCGCGCTTGCCCAAACCGCCAGCAGCGATGGCTACGTGCTGGATAAAGTGGTGCAAGTCAGCCGCCACGGCGTACGGCCACCGACCGCGTCCAATGAAAAACTGCTGACGCAGGTCACGCAGCGCCAATGGCCGACCTGGCTGGTGCCCTTGGGCAACCTGACCGGCCACGGCTACACCGGGGCGGTGGAAATGGGCCGCTATCGCGGCACGGTCCTGCGCCACGCCGGGCTGATCCCCCAGGGTTGCCCGGACGCCAAAACGGTGCTGGCACATGCCAGCCCCCTGCAACGCACCAAGGCCACGGCCCAGGCGTTACTCGACGGCATGTTCCCCGGCTGCGGCTTCCAGCCCACCTACGTGGCGGGCAAACAGGACGCCCTGTTCCAGGCCAATGAAATGAGCTTTGCCGCGCTGGACGCCGAAAAAGCCAAGGCGCAGATCCTCAAGGCACTGGGCGGCAGCGTGGAGGCCGCCCAGAAGCGTTACGCCCCGTTTGAAGAAACCCTGCGTGAAGTGGCCTGCTTGCCAGACGTGAACTGCCCCTACGGCCACGAACCCTGGAAACTGGTGCAAAACGAAAAGGGCCGTTTTTCGATCAAGGGCCTGAGCGCGGGCGCCAACATGGGCGAAGTGTTCCGCCTTGAATACAGCCAGGGCCTGCCGCTGGATAAAGTCGCGTTCGGCCACGCCCCCACGGCTGCGGACGTGTCGGGCCTGATGGTGCTGACCAAAGCCAAATACGATTACCTGAACGACATCCCCTACATCGCCAGCCGGGGAGCGTCGGAGCTGATGAACCAGATTGCTCTGGCACTCAAACAAGGCACGGCGCTAGCCGCCAAAAACGTCACCGACACGCCGCCTGACGTGCCGCTGATGCTGCTGGTGGCGCACGACACCAACATTTCGTACCTGCGCACCATGCTCGGCTTTGGCTGGAAGCTGGGCGACTACATTGAAAACAACATTCCACCCGTGGGCACGTTGCAGTTTGAGCGCTACAAAGAAGTCAGCACCGGGGACTACTTCTTGCGCATCGCGTTTGAAGCCCAGTCGATGGACCAGATTCGCAACCTGACGCAGCTGCAAGGCAAGGCAAAACCCCTGAACAGCGAGTTCAAAAGCGCCACGGACTGCCGCACCACCCGCGTCGGCCTGCTGTGCCCGCTCAAGGCCGCAATGACGACTGTCGAGCGAAACATCGACCCGACCGCGCTCACGCCCTACCGCTTTCAGTAAACCGTCACGCCACGCGGCAGGCGCAATGCCTGCCGTTTATTGCGCGTTTCGACTGAAGATGCGGATGACTTCGTCCAGATGGTCAGCCATTGCCTGGCGCGCGCCTTGCGCGTCGTGCTGCTCCAGGGCATGCAGCAGGGTGCGGTGCTCGTCTTCAGAACGGTGTGGCATGTCGTCTGAGGTGTAATGGCTTTGCAGGCGCTGGAACAGACTGCCGTAACGATGGCCCAGCAAATGTTGAATCATCAGCGCATACGCCGGGTTGTCAGACGCTTGTGCAATCCGGATGTGAAACAGACGGTCGCCGGGGTGGGTGTGCGAGCCTTCGCGGTTGTCCTGCACGTTGCGCTCGAACGCCTCACGAATCCCGGCCAGCTCTTCATCACTGGCATTCACGGCCGCCAGCGCCGCGGCTTCGGGCTCAATCAGCCGACGAGCCTGGAGCAAGGCAAACGGCGGAATTTCCGCGCTGAAATCCACCTCGATGCCCAGTTCCGGGTCCAGTTCTTGCCACTGATTGCGCGTGACTTGCGCCATCACCGGTTCATCGGACACGGGTTTGACTGGCGGCTCACACACTAAAACGCCATTGCCTACGCGCACGTCCACCAGCCCGATTACTTCCAGCGCAATCATGGCTTCACGCACGGACGCGCGACTGACGCCCAACAACTTGGCCAGTTCACGTTCGGCGGGCAAGCGGCTGCCGGGTGGAAATTCTCCACTGTCGATCAGGGCGCGCAACTGATCTGCGATCTGTCGATAAAGCCGTTGGTTATCAATCACTTGAAAAGGCATGTCGGTTTTTGTCCTGCTCAATTCGGCGCTCTGCACGCCACGCGGCCGTAAAAAGGCGCTTGTTGCGGTGCAACGTGCATGCTACAAAAGGTTCAATGGCCTGACCATTGGATGGGTAACGTACAGCGATCATAACGCAAAGCGCCACCCAATCCTTCTCCGGTTTTGCCAGGCGTACGCCTACAATGGCCTGACCATTGGGCCAAATAACAATAATGAACAGTGTCACGGAGCATCCATGGATCTTTCCGGCAAACGCGTCCTCATCACCGCGGCAGCCCAAGGCATTGGCCAGGCCAGTGTGCAGGCGTACCTCGCCGCTGGCGCCGAGGTCTTCGCCACCGACATCAATGCCACCGCCCTGGACTCACTGCACGGCGCGCACAAACACCTGCTCGACGTCACCGACCCGCACGCCATTGAGCGCCTCGCCGCCGAGCTGGGCCCGCTGGACGTGCTGTTCAACTGCGCGGGGGTGGTGCACAGCGGCAACATCCTCGAATGCAACGACACCGACTGGGCCTTCGCCCTCGACCTGAACGTCACGGCCATGTACCGCATGATCCGTGCGTTTCTGCCGGCAATGCTGAGCAACGGCGGCGGTTCGATCATCAACATGGCGTCGGTGGCGTCCAGCATCAAAGGCGTGCCCAACCGCTTCGCCTACTGCGCCAGCAAAGGCGCGGTGATTGGCCTGACCCGCGCCGTCGCGGCCGATTTCGTCAGCCAGAACATTCGCTGCAACGCCATTTGCCCCGGCACGGTGGACTCCCCTTCCCTGCGCCAGCGCATCACCGAGCAGGCCCTGCGCGAACAGCGCAGCGAAGCCGAGGTGTACGCCGCGTTCGTCAGCCGCCAGCCCATGGGCCGTATCGGCTCGGCGCAAGAAATCGCGCAACTGGCGCTGTACCTGGGGTCCAGCGCCAGCGGCTTCACCACCGGTACCACCCAGATCATTGACGGCGGCTGGAGCAACTAGTCCACCGCTGCGCGCCCCCCTCTTTCCCCCTTCAAGGAGCTTTTATGAAACTGCTGCGCTTTGGCGAAAAAGGCCAGGAACGTCCAGGCCTGCTGGATGACAACGGTGAGCTGCGGGATTTGTCTGCCGTGGTCACGGACATTGCAGGCCAGGCCTTGAGCCCCGACAGCCTGAGCCGCCTGCGGGACATCGACCCCGCCTCGTTGCCCCGCGTACCCGGTACGCCGCGCCTGGGTGCGTGTGTCGGTCAAGTCGGAAAATTCATCTGCATCGGTCTCAATTACGCCGATCACGCCGCCGAAACCGGCGCACCGATTCCCGCCGAGCCGGTGGTGTTCGGCAAATGGACCAGCGCCATTGTCGGCCCCAACGACGACATCGAAATCCCGCGTCATTCGCGCAAGACCGACTGGGAAGTGGAACTGGGCGTGGTCATCGGCAAGGGCGGCCGTTACATCAGCGAAGACGATGCGCTGGAACATGTGGCCGGGTATTGCGTGATTAACGATGTGTCCGAGCGCGCCTTTCAGTTGGAGCTGGGCGGCACATGGGACAAGGGCAAAGGCTGCGACACCTTTGGCCCGCTCGGCCCGTGGCTGGTGACGCGCGATGAAATCCCCGACCCGCACCAGCTCGACCTGTGGCTGGAGGTGGATGGCAAGCGCTATCAGAACGGCAACACACGAACCATGATTTTCCAGATCCCGGCCATCATCAGTTACCTGAGCCGATTCATGAGCCTGCAACCCGGTGATGTGATTTCCACCGGCACCCCGCCCGGCGTCGGGCTGGGCATCAAGCCCGAGCCCGTTTACCTGCGCGCCGGCCAGCAGATCCGCCTGGGCATCAGTGGCCTGGGTGAACAACACCAACGCACGGTAGATGCCGACTGACAGGGAGTTGCGCCATGACCACCATTACCGCCGTACGGGTCGAAGACATTCGCTTCCCCACCTCGCAGTCGCTGGACGGGTCCGACGCGATGAACCCGGACCCGGATTATTCCGCGGCCTATGTCATCCTCGAAACCGACACCCCCGGCCTTGAAGGCCATGGCCTGACGTTCACCATCGGCCGCGGCAATGAAATCTGCTGCGCTTCGATCAAGGCGCTGGCCAGCCTGCTGGTGGGCTTGAAGCTGGACTGGATCGCCGAGGACATGGGCCGTTTCTGGCGTCACGTCACCAGCGACAGCCAACTGCGCTGGATCGGCCCGGACAAGGGCGCCATCCACCTGGCCACCGGCGCGGTGGTCAACGCCGCGTGGGACTTGTGGGCCAAGGCTGAAGGCAAACCGGTGTGGCGCCTGGTGGCCGACCTGAGTCCCGAGCAACTGGTGCGTTGCATCGATTTTCGCTACCTCACCGATTGCATCACCCCCGACGAGGCGCTGAGCCTGCTGCGCGAGCGCGCCAACGGCAAGGCCGAACGCATGGCGCTGCTCGAAGCCCACGGCTACCCCTGCTACACCACGTCCGCCGGCTGGCTGGGTTACGCCGACGACAAGCTGCGCCGCCTGTGCCAGGAAGCCGTGGATGCGGGGTTTTCCCACGTCAAATTGAAAGTCGGACATGACCTGCAAGACGACATCCGCCGCGTGCGCATCGCCCGCGAAGTGTTGGGCCCGGACCGCAAATTGATGATTGATGCCAATCAGGTGTGGGAAGTCGACACCGCCATTGATTGGGTGCGCGAATTGTCCTTCGCCAACCCGTGGTTTATCGAAGAGCCCACCAGCCCGGATGACGTCGAAGGGCATCGCACTATCCGCCTGGGCGTCGCGCCGGTCAAAGTGGCCACCGGCGAGATGTGCCAAAACCGCATCGTGTTCAAGCAACTGATCATGCGCGAGGCCATCGACGTGGTGCAGATTGATGCCTGCCGCCTGGGCGGGGTCAACGAAGTGCTCGCGGTGATGCTGATGGCGGCCAAGTACAACTTGCCGGTGTGCCCGCACGCAGGCGGGGTTGGTCTGTGCGAGTACGTGCAGCACCTGTCGATGATCGATTACCTGTGCATCGCTGGTACCCATGAAGGGCGAGTGGTGGAGTTTGTCGATCACCTGCATGAGCATTTCGAAGACCCGTGCGTGATTCGCGATGCCGCTTACATGCCGCCCCAGGCACCGGGGTTTTCGATCCAGATGAAAGCCACATCCCGCGAGCAGTATCGCTACCGGGGTTGAAACCCAGTCATCAGCGGACGGAGCACAACAATAATGTCGTCCCGACACTCACTACGGCTGGATGCCCACCAGCATTTCTGGCGCTACGACGCGGCACGCTACCCGTGGATAACGGGCGACATGCCAGCGTTGCGTCAGGACTTTCAGCCCGATGATTTGCGGCCCTTGCTGGACCGGGCCGGGCTTGATGGCTGCATTGCCGTGCAGGCTCGCGCCTGCGAAACCGAAACGGATCGCCTGTTGGTACTGGCCCACAGGCATCCCTGGATACGGGCCGTGGTGGGCTGGACCGACCTGCGTTCGGCCCGCCTTGAGCCGTCCCTTGAACAATGGGCAGATGCCCGCGTGCTACGCGGGTTTCGTCATCAGTTGCAAGACGAGCCCGTGCCCGCCGCGTGGATGCAGGACGCGGCGTTTAATCGCGGGCTCAGCACCCTGCAACGCAAGGGTCTGGTCTATGAAGTCCTGATCAAGGCGCGGGATTTACCTGCCGCGACCCGGCTGTGCCAACAGCACGACGGGCATCACCTGGTGCTCGATCATCTGGGCAAGCCCGACGTGCAAGCGCAGGGCCTGCGGGAGTGGGCGCAGCAACTCGCGGGGCTGGCGGCGCTGCCCCATGTCAGTTGCAAGCTCTCGGGGCTGATGACCGAAGGTGACTGGCAATCGCGCGACTGCAGACCCTTACTGCCCTACCTGCACACCGCGCTGGAGCTGTTCGGCGCCGATCGCCTGATGTTCGGATCGGACTGGCCGGTGTGCCTGCTGGCCAGCGACTACATCGGCACCTGCGCCCTGGTTGAGCAGGCGGCGCAGCCACTGAGCACGTCCGAACAGGCCGCCATTTGGGGCGGCACCGCGTGCCGTGTCTACGGGATTGAAGGAGTTAACCCATGAATCTGTATTTGCAGGACAAGGTGTTTATCGTTACGGGCGGCGGTTCGGGGATTGGTGCGGCCATTTCACTGGGGCTGGCCGATGAAGGCGCGATCCCGGTGATTTTCGGCCACAGTCCGTTGCCGGATGAGCTGGCGCGGGCACTGGACCAGCGTCAGGCGCAAAGCCTGTTCATAGAGGTGGAGTTGCGCGATGAAGACGCCTGCCGCACCGCCGTGGCCCAGGTACTCACACGTTTCGGACGCATCAACGGGCTGGTGAACAACGCCGGGGTCAATGATGGCGTGGGGCTGGAAGCCGGGCGGGCGGGCTTTGTCGAGTCGCTGGAAAAAAACCTCATCCATTACTACGTCATGACCCATTTGTGCGTGGATGCGCTCAAAGCCAGTCGCGGCTCTATCGTCAATATCAGCTCCAAAACTGCCCTCACCGGCCAAGGTGGTACCAGTGGCTATACCGCCGCCAAGGGCGCGCAATTGTCGCTGACCCGGGAATGGGCCACGTCGCTGCGCAATGACGGGGTACGCGTCAACGCGGTGATCCCGGCCGAGGTCATGACGCCGCTGTACGCGCGCTGGATCGACACCTTTGCCGACCCTACGGCCAAGCTGGCCAGCATCGTCGAGAAGATCCCCTTCGGTCAGCGGATGACAACCGCCGAGGAAATCGCTGACAGCGTGCTGTTCCTGTTGTCGTCCAGGTCTTCCCACACCACCGGGCAATGGCTGGTGGTCGATGGCGGCTACACCCACCTGGACCGGGCGCTGACATGACGGCGCAACGTCATTGCCTGGCCCTCGACCTCAAGGACGACCCGGCGCTGATTGCCGAATACGAAGCCCTGCACCGCCAGATCTGGCCGCAGATCAGCCAGCACCTGCTCGACAACGGGGTACTGGACATGCAGATCTGGCGACTGGGCACGCGCCTGTTCATGGTCATGGACACGGCCTGCGGGTTCGACCCTGAAGCCTTTGCCCGCGCCGGGGCCCGCGACCCGCACGTACAGGCATGGGAGGCGCTGATGTGGCGCTTTCAACAGTCCACGCCATGGACGGCCAGGCACCAGAAGTGGACGCCGATGGCACAAATATTCAGCCTGCACGCGCCCCACACGGGCGCCACGGGCGAAGCGCGAGACCTTTAACACCCGGCAGCAACGACACAACAACAATAAGCAGGAGATGCGTTATGTCACTCAAGCATTCCACCGTTGCAGCGTCGCCCCGTCCGGCGGCGGTTTCTTCTTATCGCCGGGCACTGATACTGGTGACCTGTCTGTTCTTTTTATGGGGGTTGTCCTACGGCTTGCTGGATGTGTTGAACAAGCACTTTCAAGACACACTGCACGTCAGCAAGGCGCAATCGGGCTTGTTGCAAAGCGCTTATTTCGGCGCGTACTTTGTGATCGCCCTGCCCGCCGGGCTGCTGATGGATAAATACGGTTACAAGGCGGGCATCCTGCTCGGCCTGTGTCTCTATGCCATCGGCGCGTTGCTGTTCATGCCCGCGGCCTCGGCACAGAGCTTCGCGTTTTTTCTGTTTGCGCTGTTCGTGATTGCGTGCGGCCTTGGCTGCCTGGAAACAGCCGCTAACCCGTACGCCACCGTATTGGGCGCACCGCAAGGCGCCGAGCGGCGCTTGAACCTGGCGCAGTCGTTCAACGGGCTTGGGCAGTTTTTTGGCCCGCTGATTGGTGGCGCGCTGTTCTTCGGCGGTGCCAGCCATCTCGAATCCACGCAATCGCTACAGATGACGTACCTGGTGATCGCCGGACTGGTGTTGCTGGTGGCACTGCTGATTGGCCGCACCCCGTTGCCGGATTTGCGCGAGCAGGAAAGTGCCGTGCAACAGCGCAGCGACAAAACCCTGTGGCAGCATCGTGAATTCGTCACGGGGGTCATCACCCAATTTTTTTATGTCGGCGCGCAAGTCGGGGTCGGGGCGTTCTTCATCAATTACGTGACTGAGCACTGGGCGCAGATGAGCAACCAGCAAGCGGCGTACTTGCTCTCGGTGGCGATGCTCAGCTTCATGTTCGGGCGATTTTTCAGCACCTGGTTGATGGGCCGGGTAAACGCGCAGCGCCTGCTGCTGACCTATGCGCTGATTAACACCGGGCTCTGCGTCGTGGTGGTCAGCGGGCTGGAGGGGGTGTCGGTGATCGCGCTGGTGGCGACGTTCTTTTTTATGTCGATCATGTTTCCCACTCTGTTTGCCATGGGGGTCAAAAACCTCGGCCCGCACACCAAGCGCGGCAGTTCATTCATGATCATGTCCATCGTCGGCGGCGCGTTGTTGCCCTACGTGATGGGGCTGGTGGCCGACCATTCTTCAACGGCAGTGGCGTACCTGCTGCCGACAGGCTGCTTTTTGATTGTCGCGGCCTACGCCCGCAGTGCATTGCGCGCCCGGCCCAACTGACACCTGATGTTGTTGCACTCCACAAAAACAATAATCGGAGTTCTACATGTCCACTCCCGCGTTGAAACAAGCCCTGAGAAAGATCCGCTGGCGCATCCTGCCGTTCGTGGCGCTGATGTTCGCCATGGCCATCATCGACCGCTCCAATATCGGCTTCGCCAAACACGCCTTTCAGGCTGACACAGGCCTGAGCAACGCTGCATTTGCCCTTGGGGCCGGGATTTTCTTCATCGGTTATGCGGTGTTTGAAGTCCCCAGCAACTTGATGCTGCACAAGATCGGCGCCCGCGTCTGGCTGAGCCGGATCATGGTCACGTGGGGGCTGGTGTCGGCAGCCATGATGTTTGCTCATGATGAAACCAGCTTCTACATCCTGCGCTTCTTGCTGGGTGTGGCTGAGGCGGGTCTGTCGCCGGGGGTGGTGCTGTATTTGACCTACTGGTTCCCGCAGAACCAGCGGGGTTCGGCATACGGCATTTACTACTTTGGCGTACCGCTCTCGCTGATGATCGGCGGCCCGGTCTCGGGCTGGTTGCTAGAAAGCAGCCAGTTTGGCCTGACAGGCTGGCAATGGATGTTTGTGACAGAAGGATTGGCCGCCTCGGTGATCGGCGTGGTTGCGTTCTTCTACCTCAATGACCGCCCGCGGGATGCGAAGTGGCTGAACATCGAGGAAAAGGCAGCGATCGAGCAGGCACTGGATGCCGAACAGCGGCAAAAAGCCAATCAGGGCCCGTCGTCCTGGCGCGCCGCCCTGATCAACCCGGCCGTGCTGTACTTCACCCTGATTTATTTCACGATTCAGGTCAGTGTGTATGGCGTTCTGTTTTACCTGCCCACCCGGATTGCCGAGCTGCTGGGCACCGGGATTGGTCTGCACGTGGGCGCGCTGACCTCGATTCCGTGGATGGCCACGGTGTGCATGCTGTACGCGGTGACACGACATGCCGACCGCAAGGGTCAGCAAACCCGCTATGCCGCCTGGATGTTGGCGCTCGCGGCGCTGGGGATGGTCGGCTCGACCCTCAGCGCCAGCCTGCCGCTGGTGATCCTGGCGTTTTGTCTCGCGGCGTCAGGGTTTATCACCGTGCAACCCTTGTTCTGGACCCTGCCCACGCGGCTGTTAAGCGGCGCGGCGGCCGCCAGCGGGATTGCCGTGATCGGGGCGCTGGGCAATCTGGGCGGGTTTCTGGCACCGACGGTGAAAACCTTTGTCGAGCAACACTTCGATAACCCTCATGCGGGCATGTACTTCCTGGCCGGAACTGCCTTACTGGGTGCGCTGATGCTGTTGCGCTCAAGCCGGGCCAGTAGCGGGCCAGCGCCACAGGGTGTGCCCGCCCCCAGCCGTTGACCATTGCCCGGTTTCAAGACACCTGAAATCCGATTGAACGATCAAACCGTGCTCCAACTCCGATTTTTAAAGACGCGCAACAGCGCTTGTTCTTTCAATCTGAGCTGGAGCAGCCCACATGACGACCGAAAACCAGTACGCAATGCAAAACCCGGTGACGCAATACCCTCAGCCGGGTTTTCCTGAGCAACCGCAACCCGCTCCCGGTTCAGTGCATAAATTGCAGCCCCATGCTGACCACGGCGAAAAATCCTACAAAGGTTTTGGCCGACTGGCGGGCCGCAAGGCGCTGATAACCGGGGCTGACTCGGGGATCGGCCGCGCCGTTGCCATTGCCTACGCCCGCGAAGGCGCGGACATCGTGCTCAACTATTTGCCTGAGGAAGAAGCTGACGCACGGGAGGTGGTCGCCTTGATCGAAGCCGAAGGTCGCAAGGCCCTCTGCATTCCGGGCGACTTGTCCCAAGAAGCGTTTTGCCAGACATTGGTGAGCCAAGCCGTCCAAGGGCTGGGCGGGCTGGATATTCTGGTGAACGTGGCGGGTAAACAAACCGCGCAAAAAGCCATTGCCGACCTGACCACCGAGCAGTTTGACGCGACCTTCAGAACCAACGTTTACGCCTTGTTCTGGCTGTGCAAAGCCGCGCTGCCGCACTTGCCGGCCGGCGCCACCATCGTCAACACCACGTCGATCCAGGCCTATCAGCCATCTGAAACCTTGCTCGACTACGCGCCGACCAAATCAGCCATTGCTGCGTTTACCAAAGCACTGGCCAAACAGGTCATCGGCCAGGGCATTCGCGTCAACGCCGTAGCACCCGGCCCGTTCTGGACGCCGCTGCAACCCAGCGGTGGACAGCCTCAGGAAAAAATCCCCACCTTCGGCGCCGAAACCCCCATCGGTCGTGCAGGGCAACCGGCCGAGTGCGCACCGCTGTATGTGCTGCTGGCCAGCCAGGAATCGAGCTACATCACGGGTGAGATTTTCGGCATTACCGGAGGGACATCCATTGCCTGAGGCATAAACGTTAAAACGCGAACAAGGCCGCCGGTGCGGCCGACCGCTGAAACGTGCACAGGGATCGCGGTCGGGGTCACGGGTGGGTTACATTCAATGCTGGTTGTAACAAAAACAACAGCCCATTCTTCCAGTAAGGGTCAACCGTGAATACCAATCAAAAACTGCGAACCTTCGACCGCATCCGTGAAGCCGTACTGCCGCAATACCGCGAACGTGTCGCCGAGTATCTGACGGCTTACCAAGAGGTGCTTCACGACGACCATGCCTGCCCTGACGCTCAGCGCACCGCGGCCAATCAGCTGATGGGGTATATACGCGGCCTGAACACCACACGTGTGTTGGGCATGGCGGACCTGGAAGAACTCGAACGCCGCATCACCGAGTCCTGGCTCAAACACGCCGAGCTCGAAGGGCAGGAAGAGATAATCTGAAGGGGAGACACTGAAAGGCGATGACGTGAAATGGTGTCCCAGGCGGGGTTCGAACCTGCAACCTTCCCCTTAGGAGGGGGATGCTCTATCCAATTGAGCTACTGAGACTGATCACGCGTACCACGCACAGGACGTGGTGTGCAGGTCGGCGTGCATGGTAACGGCGATGTCGGGATTTGTCATGTCGTCCGTTGGCTTTTTAGTTGTAAGGAATTCAATGCCTGCCAGACAGGACATCAGCCTGCATAGCCCATATACGCCCATGGATCGGCGTGTTGGACAGCGTCACTTGGCCATCGTGCAATTTGCATTGCAGCAAAATGGCGTCATTGCAATTTGCAACTCACACCCCTTAAAAATCGACAGTAAATGACTGTTTTACAAGGCTTTTATAGGTATCCTGCGTTGGCACGAAGACTGCAACCACAACAGTATTAAGTCCATGCCCTCAGAGATGACCGCCATGAACAGCACATTGATCCTGTTGAATGCACTCGCGCTGGCCGTTCTGGTCATTTTTCAATTCCACCCCGATGAGGCGACTGGTCAACAGGGCGTTGAAGTGGCGGGAACGTACAAACCCCACGCGCCATTGCCACAGTTGGCGGTGATGACACCCGGTCAAAGCGGCACACCTCACCTGACCGCCGAGCACGCTGCGCAGACGCAGGCCGTTCAGGGCGAACGCTGGGTTTTCTAAAGAGAGCTTTAAAGAATCATGTCCAAAATTGCATTTGGTTTTTTGATGTTGGCGCTGGCCAGTCTGGCGCTGGATATTTTTATCCCTAACGGGACGCTGGGCGACGTGCCGTTATTTGCCGCCGCTACGTTTTTCAGCTGTTGGCTGGTGGCGTTGCTGGTAGGACGACGTATCAAGTTTGACCCGCAATTACGCTGAAGCCGGATACCCCGCTGCGTCATCAATCAAGGCCAGCAACCCTCGCACCGCGACGGTGATGCTGGCGGAGTTGTCGAGCACCTCGATGGCATCGTCCCCCAAGAGTGCCATCGCATCCAGAAAGAGCTCATTACGCTGCAAGCGCTGCCGGATTTGCTCCGGCGTTTCGCGGCCCCGCTTAAGCAACCTTTCGTGCAGTACCTCTGTGTTAACACACAACATGACCGCCACTAAATCCGGATAGCGTTCGCGGGCCTGGCGCAGGTAGGCGCGCGAGCCATTGACCAAGACGTGGCGCCCCTGCCGCAGACAGTCATCCAACTGCGTGGTAATTCCGTAGCTGAGGCCATGCGCCTGCCAGTGCAAGGCAAAGGCCCCCTGCTCTTTTAGCGCTTCAAACGCTTGGGCTGAAACACTTTGTGCGTCCTCACCCACAGATTCGGCAGAGCGGGTGATGACACGCCGCATCACCTCACACCCGCGCTCGGCCAGATAGGGACGTGCCGCTTCGATCAGGCTGTCTTTGCCCGAGCCAGACGGGCCCATCAAATAGATCAATTTGCCTGACATCTGCGACCCTCTTCTGATGCTGATCGGTTAAACCCTGGCGCTGCACCCGTGGCGGTTTACATAAGGGTTGCCGCTCCGTCTTCCAAACTATTTGCGCGCAAATGGCGTTATATGACGTGTTTCAGATGAATGGAACCGGTTACCGCTATCCAACCCAGTGCGCATTTCTGATAATCACTACTGGCAAAAAGCCTGTATCCGGTTCAATATTTGTCACAGAATTGACGCCAGGGAAGTGGCTAATTTGAGGCATGATGCCGGCCTCTTAGCAATTCAGGTTGAACATTTGGCCTTAGGGATGGTCTTAAAACACATCCTGCGGCCAATCCCGAGAACCGCTCCCCTGAACTAACCGGTTAACTATATGCGCCCATTGAAACAGGCTATTTATTCCAGCCGTACGGCTGACAAGTTCGTAGTGCGCCTGCCAGACGGAATGCGCGAGCGCATTGCCGAGGTGGCACGTAATCACCATCGCAGCATGAACTCAGAAATCATCGCCCGCCTGGAGCAGAGCCTCATCCAGGAAGGCGCCTTGGGCGACGAGCCCGCGCTGCGCCTCGACAGCCCGGAGCTGTCCATGCATGAACGCGAACTGTTGCAACGCTTCCGCCAGCTGTCACATCGTCAGCAAAACGCACTGGTTTCATTGATTGCACATGATGTCGAAATGGCATCCGACGCATCGTGATCTAGACGCGGTATTAAAAGCCAGCCTTGTGCTGGCTTTTTTGTGGCCGGCCCGCACGCTCCCGCTCAACGGAAACAAAAACGGCTTGATCGACACAGTCAGATCAAGCCGTTGATGGTCAGAGCAGGAAGATCGTGGCCAGCCCCAGGAAGATGAAGAACCCGCCACTGTCTGTGACAGCCGTAATCATCACGCTGGCCCCCATGGCCGGATCACGTCCCAGCCGCGCCAGCGTCATCGGGATCAATACCCCCATCAATGCCGCCAGCAACAAGTTGAGCGTCATGGCAGCGGTCATCACCACCCCCAGCGACCAACTGCCGTAGAGCAGATAGGCGACTACGCCAATCACCCCGCCCCACACCAGGCCATTGATAAGACCGACCGCCAGCTCCTTGCGCATCAGGCGCGAGGTGCTGCCCGTGTTGACCTGATCCAGCGCCATCGCCCGTACGATCATGGTGATGGTCTGGTTACCGGAGTTGCCGCCAATGCCCGCCACAATCGGCATCAGCGCCGCCAGTGCCACCAGTTTTTCAATCGACCCCTCAAACAACCCAATGACCCGCGATGCAAGAAACGCGGTGATCAGGTTAATCGCCAGCCAGGCCCAACGGTTGCGCAGGGATTTCCAGACGGACGCGAATATGTCTTCTTCTTCGCGCAAACCGGCCATGTTGAGGACTTCGGTTTCGCTTTCTTCACGGATCAGGTCGACCATTTCATCGATGGTCAGACGACCGATCAGCTTGCCGTTCTTGTCAACCACCGGCGCCGAGATCAAGTCGTACCGCTCAAATGCCTGCGCCGCATCGTAGGCGTCTTCATCCGGATGGAAACTCACCGGATCGCTGGCCATCACCTCGGACACTTGCTTTTCAGGGTCATTGACCAGCAAGCGCTTGATCGGCAACACGCCTTTCAATGCGCCGTCGTAATCGACCACGAACAATTTGTCGGTATGGCCGGGCAACTCCTTGAGGCGACGCAGGTAACGCAGAACCACTTCAAGGCTGACGTCTTCGCGGATGGTGACCATCTCGAAGTCCATCAAGGCGCCGACCTGGTCCTCGTTATAGGACAACGCGGAGCGCACACGCTCACGCTGCTGGCCGTCGAGGGTTTCCATCAGCTCATGGACGACGTCTCGCGGCAGCTCGGGGGCCAGGTCAGCAAGTTCGTCAGCGTCCATCTCCTTGGCGGCTGCCAGGAGCTCATGATCGTCCATGTCGGCGATCAGGGTTTCTCGAACCGAGTCCGACACTTCAAGCAGGATGTCGCCGTCACGGTCAGCCTTCACCAACTGCCAGACCGTCAGACGGTCGTCCAGAGGCAACGCTTCTAGAATGTAGGCAACGTCAGCGGAGTGCAGGTCTTCCAGCTTGCGCTGGAGTTCTACGAGGTTTTGCCGGTGGACCAGGTTCTCGACCCGATCATGGTGATGGCCTTCCTGACGATGTGTCAGGTCTTCGACCACACGCTGGCGGTTAAGCAGTTCAATCACTTGCGCAAGACGGCTTTGCAGGCTGTCTTGAGTCTTTTTTACTTCAACTTCGGTCATAGGCGAACTCCACTCCCAGCAGCAGGGCACGCCGGAAGGATCAATCAGTCAATTCATGATTGGTAAAGCGGGATGCTGAGTTACTACTGGGTAAGTCCATGGAGGTATTCCACAAGCCCCGGCGGGGCTGACGGGCGCAATCATACACGGCTTAAAAAATTAATGACGCTTAAAAATCTCGGGGATACAAATGCTTGCGCATCATGCGCAATTCAATGGTCGCGAGACTGAATCTGCGACGCCGGATTCAAGGAAGAGAACACACGCCACTGCAAAAAACGGCTCAGGCGCATCACACCCTTTAACAGGCACCCTTGGAGCGGGTTAATTCCTGATCGGTGGTGAGCACCGCTGTGCGCAGCGTCACCAGACCCCACACGAGTGGAAAAACATAAATGACAGACAGCAAAAAGCCCGCTTTAGAGGCGGGCTTTTTGGTGTTTGGTGCACTCGACAGGATTCGAACCTGTGACCGCTCGGTTCGTAGCCGAGTACTCTATCCAGCTGAGCTACGAGTGCAAGGTGTGTTTGTTAAACCAGACCACCCTGGTTGAAGCCAAGTTAACCGCCGAAGCAACTAACTCTTAAATGGTGCACTCGACAGGATTCGAACCTGTGACCGCTCGGTTCGTAGCCGAGTACTCTATCCAGCTGAGCTACGAGTGCAAGGTGTGTTTGTTAAACCAGACCACCCTGGTTGAAGCCAAGTTAACTACCGAAGCAACTAACTCTTAAATGGTGCACTCGACAGGATTCGAACCTGTGACCGCTCGGTTCGTAGCCGAGTACTCTATCCAGCTGAGCTACGAGTGCATTTGAAGCTGCGTATTATAGACCGTTGAATCTCTCTGCCAAGTGTTTTTTTCAATAAAATCAACGACTTACTGAAATGGCTAGATTCGAACGTGCTACATGAATAATGGCGGAGAAGGGGGGATTCGAACCCCCGACACCCTTTTGAGATGTACTCCCTTAGCAGGGGAGCGCCTTCGGCCACTCGGCCACCTCTCCGCAACACGGGGCGTATAATAACCAGCCTTTTCCCCGTATGCAACCAAAAACTTAAATAAAATTAAAGACTTGGTTCTTCGTCCTTTTCTTTCTTGATCCGCAGGTAGATTTCCTCCCGGTGTACGGCCACTTCTTTGGGGGCATTCACACCGATCCGCACTTGGTTTCCTTTGACACCGAGCACGGTCACAGTAATTTCACCGTCGCCTATGATCAGGCTTTCTGCGCACCGGCGAGTCAAAATCAGCATAGGTTTCTCCTCACGCTATTCATTCAGGGACAACAGTCTGCAAAAAAAAAGGGCTTCGGCCTACTAGCTAAATAGCTATAGCCCGACGCGCCTTCAGTATTGACCAACATGACGAAACAAGAGGCCTTCGTTCACATTTATCAAAAAAACAAAGGGCGCGGATCAACCGCGCCCTTCGGGCAACGCGCTACTCACCCTGTGGGGCAGGCGCGTCCAATTCAAAAGCGGTGTGCAAGGAACGCACGGCCAGCTCCAGGTATTTCTCTTCGATCACCACCGACACTTTGATCTCGGAGGTCGAGATCATGAGAATGTTGATGTTCTCTTTAGCCAACGATTCAAACATGCGACTGGCCACACCGGCGTGCGAGCGCATGCCCACACCCACGATCGACACCTTGGCGATCTTGGTATCGCCGACCACTTCACGCGCGCCGATCTCGCGGGCGGTGTTTTCCAGCACAGTCTGCGCCGCGTTGTAGTCGTTACGGTGCACCGTGAAGGTGAAGTCGGTGGTGTTATCGTGCGCGACGTTCTGCACGATCATGTCGACTTCGATGTTGGCCGCACTGATCGGCCCCAGAATCTTGAACGCCACGCCGGGGGTGTCCGGCACGCCACGGATGGTCAGCTTGGCTTCGTCGCGGTTGAACGCGATACCAGAAATGATCGGCTGTTCCATGGATTCCTCTTCATCAATAGTAATGAGGGTGCCAGGACCCTCCTTGAAGCTGTGCAATACGCGCAGCGGAACGTTGTACTTGCCGGCAAACTCGACCGCACGGATCTGCAGCACCTTGGAGCCCAGGCTGGCCATCTCCAGCATTTCTTCGAAGGTGATCTTCTCCAGACGCCGGGCTTGCGCCACCACGCGCGGGTCCGTGGTGTAGACGCCATCCACGTCGGTGTAGATCTGGCACTCGTCAGCCTTCAACGCCGCCGCCAGCGCCACACCCGTCGTGTCGGAGCCACCACGGCCCAATGTGGTGATATTGCCCTGCTCGTCCACGCCCTGGAATCCGGCGACCACAACCACACGCCCGGCCTTGAGGTCGGCGCGAATCTTCTGATCGTCAATTTTCAGGATGCGGGCTTTGGTATGGGAACTGTCGGTGAGGATACGCACCTGGCTGCCGGTGTAGGACACCGCCGGCACGCCCCGTTTGTTCAGCGCCATGGCCAACAGGCCAATGGTCACCTGCTCGCCCGTGGACACGATCACATCCAGCTCGCGCGGCAACGGCTGATCGCTGATCTGTTTGGCCAGATCGATCAGGCGGTTGGTTTCGCCACTCATTGCCGACAAGACAATCACCAGGTCATTGCCGGCTTCGCGGAACTTCTTAACTTTATCGGCGACCTGTTCGATTCGTTCGACAGTGCCGACCGAGGTGCCTCCGAATTTCTGTACGATCAAAGCCATTTCAAAGCAGCCTCAGCCCCTAAAGGGCGCCCATTTATCATTCAAACGACGCGCCGCCACTAGACAGCGGCGCGTTCTGGACCTCAGATACCCTGTTCGACAAATGGCACAGTCAGGGCCAGCGCGGCGTCCAGAGCAGCAGCATCAACACCGCCACCTTGCGCCATGTCCGGGCGACCACCGCCCTTCCCGCCCACTGCCGCAGCGGCCTGCTTCATCAAATCCCCGGCTTTGAGTTGGCCGGTCAGGTCTTTGGTTACGCCTGCAACCAGCACGACCTTGTCTTCATAAACCCCACCCAGCAGGATCACTGCACGGCCGAGCTTGTTCTTCAGCTGATCCACCAGCGCCAGAAGCGCCTTGCCATCCTGACCGTCCAGGCGAGCGGTCAGGACTTTCACGCCTTTGATGTCCACAGCCGACGCCGACAGATCGTCGCCAGCCGCGCTTGCGGCCTTGGCCTGCAATTGCTCCAGTTGCTTCTCCAACTGACGGTTACGTTCCAGCACCGCCGAGAGCTTGTCGACCAGGTTTTCGCGCGAGCCCTTGATCAGGTTCGCCGCTTCCTTGAGCTGCTCTTCAGCTGCGTTCAAGTAAGCCAGTGCGCTCGCACCGGTCACCGCTTCAATTCGACGAATACCCGACGCCACGCCGCCTTCGCTGGTGATTTTCATCAGGCCGATGTCGCCCGTGCGTTGGGCGTGGATACCGCCACACAGCTCCACAGAGAAATCGCCGCCCATGCTCAGCACGCGCACGTTGTCGCCATACTTTTCGCCAAACAGCGCCATGGCGCCTTTTTGCTTGGCGGTTTCGATGTCGGTTTCTTCGGTTTCCACCGGTGTGTTCTTGCGAATCTCGGCGTTGACGATGTCTTCCAGGGCCTTGATCTGCTCAGGCTTGATGGCTTCGAAATGGCTGAAGTCAAAACGCATGCGCTGACTGTCCACCAACGAACCTTTTTGCTGAACATGCTCACCCAGCACTTTGCGCAATGCAGCGTGCAGCAAGTGCGTGGCCGAGTGATTCAAAGCCGTCGCGTGGCGCACATCGGCATCAACCTGAGTCTCGACGGTTTCGCCCACTTTCAGGCCGCCCATGGCAACCACGCCGTGGTGCAGGAACGCACCGCCGGTTTTCGTGGTGTCCCGCACGTCAAAGCGCGCAGCACCCGCCTGCAGGTAACCACAATCACCCACCTGACCGCCGGATTCAGCGTAGAACGGCGTCCGGTCGAGCACGACCACGCCTTCATCACCTTCATTCAGGGTCTGGACCGACTGGCCTTCTTTATAGAGGGCCACCACCTTCGCCGAACCGTGCGTGGCGTTGTAGCCGATGAACTCGGTCGGCACCTCCACCTTGACCAGCGTGTTGTAGTCCAGGCCAAACGAACTGGCCGAGCGGGCACGTACCCGCTGAGCTTCCATTTCACGTTCAAAACCGGCTTCATCGACCGTCAGGTTGCGCTCACGGGCGATGTCCGCCGTCAGGTCCATCGGGAAACCGTACGTGTCATACAGTTTGAACACCACGTCGCCCGGCACCACGGTGCCTTTTAGGTCAGCCAGATCCTGCTCCAGGATTTTCAGGCCCTGTTCGAGCGTCTTGGAGAACTGCTCTTCTTCAGCCTTGAGTACGCGCTCGATGTTGGCCTGTTCGCGCACCAGCTCGGGGAAGCTGGCACCCATTTCAGCCACCAGCGCAGCCACGATCTTGTAGAAGAAGTTGCCGGTCGCGCCCAGCTTGTTGCCATGGCGGCAAGCGCGACGAATGATGCGACGCAGCACGTAGCCGCGGCCTTCGTTGGACGGCAATACGCCATCCGCAATCAGGAAGCTGCACGAACGAATGTGGTCCGCCACGACTTTGAGCGAAGCCTGACCTTCATTGGCGCAACCAATGGCCTCGGCGGCGGCTTTGAGCAGGCTCTGGAACAAGTCGATGTCGTAGTTGGAATTGACGTGCTGCATCACCGCACTGATCCGCTCCAGGCCCATGCCGGTGTCTACCGACGGCGCTGGCAACGGATGCAACACGCCATCGGCGGTGCGGTTGAACTGCATGAACACGTTGTTCCAGATTTCGATGTAACGATCGCCGTCTTCGTCTGGCGAGCCTGGCGGGCCGCCCCAGATTTCAGGGCCGTGATCGTAGAAAATCTCGGTGCAGGGGCCGCACGGGCCGGTATCGCCCATGGTCCAGAAGTTATCGGACGCGTACGGAGCGCCTTTGTTGTCGCCAATGCGGATCATGCGCTCGGCGGGTACGCCGACGTCTTGGGTCCAGATGTCATAGGCTTCGTCATCGCTGGCGTAGACGGTCACCCACAGCTTGTCGGCAGGCAGCTTCAGCACGCCAGTGAGGAAGGTCCAGGCGAAATTGATCGCGTCTTTCTTGAAATAATCGCCAAAGCTGAAGTTGCCGAGCATTTCAAAGAAGGTGTGGTGACGGGCGGTGTAACCGACGTTTTCCAGGTCACTGTTCTTGCCACCGGCACGCACGCACTTCTGGCTGCTGGTTGCACGGGTGTATGCACGCTTTTCCTGACCCAGGAAGCAGTCCTTGAACTGGTTCATCCCCGCGTTGGTGAACAGCAGGGTCGGGTCGTTATTCGGCACCAAGGAGCTGGAAGGGACACGGGTGTGACCTTGCTCCTCGAAGAAGCGAAGGAAGGCTTCACGGATTTCTGCGCTTTTCATAGGTTCTTCCACGGAGGCTGAGGCCAGAGGCAAGTCAATCAGGTCGGTCGACAGTGCGACTCGCAAAGGGCCGCATTATATCGGCCCTGCGCCCTGGGTACAGCGTGTTTATACGATAGGCACCCTCAATTGGACGGGTTACGCACTCATTGCCGGTTAAATTCGTCCAGAACCGTGACCACTTGCTCAATTTGCCCGCGGCTGACGTCCAGGTGCGTCACCATGCGCAGGCGCGGGGCGGCGCTCAGCTTGATGCCGCGCGTGGCGGCAAAGGCTTTGAGCGCTTCGGCGCGGTCGCCCAGATCGGCGTACACCATATTGGTCTGTACCGGCTCGACGTCATAACCGCAGGCACGCAGCCCGTCAGCCAGATACTGCGCATTGGCATGGTCATCCGCCAGGCGCTGCACCTGATGATCCAGCGCATACAAACCGGCCGCGGCCAACTGCCCGGCCTGACGCATTCCCCCGCCGACCATTTTGCGCAGGCGTCGGGCCCGGGCAATCAGTTCGGCCGAGCCGCACAGCACCGAGCCTATCGGCGCGCCCAACCCCTTGGACAAACACACCGACACTGAGTCGAAGTGGCGGGTAATGTCGGCGGCGTCCACGCCCAGCCTGACGGCTGCGTTATACAGCCGCGCGCCGTCCAGGTGCAGCGCCAACCCATGCTCGCGGGTCAGGCGACTGGCCGCCGCCAGGTACTCCAGCGGCAGCACTTTGCCCTGCATGGTGTTTTCCAGGGCCAGCAAGCGGGTCCGGGCGAAATGGAAGTCATCCGGCTTGATCGCGGCCGCTACCTGTTTCAAATCCAGCGAGCCATCGGCCTGAACCTCCAGCGGCTGCGGCTGGATAGAACCCAGTACCGCCGCCCCGCCACCTTCGTATTTATACGTGTGGGCCTGCTGCCCGACGATGTATTCCTCGCCCCGCCCGCAATGCGCCATCAGGGCCAAGAGATTGCTCATGGTCCCGGTGGGCACAAACAGGGCCCGTGCAAACCCGAGCCTGTGCGACAGCTCGGCTTCCAGGTGATTGACCGTCGGGTCTTCGCCATACACATCGTCCCCGAGCGGCGCAGCGGCCATGGCCTCACGCATGCCAGGCCCGGGTTGAGTCACGGTGTCACTGCGAAGATCGATAACAGTCATTGGAAGCCTCGGCCAAGGGAGATAAGCACTGGATGCTAAGCGGTGAATAACCTGTCGAACAAGAGGCGTTCGAGTTATGGCGAGATGAATCAAACCGTATTGCCCGAACCGGCCGCTAAAACCATCAGAAATTTCGATGACCATTAGCAAAAAGCATCGATGCATCCCTGAAACATTTGTGATACAAAATGCCCGCCGCCAGAAAGGCTGGCGGCAACGTTCTCAGGGCGGGGTGTAACTCCCCACCGGCGGTAATTGCGCGCAATGCGTATAGCCCGCGAGCGCTTGGCAGGTCCCAAAGCTACGGCTGACGGCTTGGCAAGGTCAGCAGACCCGGTGTGATTCCGGGGCCGACGGTCATAGTCCGGATGAAGAGAGAACGGGATTGGCGCCAAAGGGCCGTCAGTCAGGCAGGTCAGTGTCGAGGCTCCTTGCTCGCGCGGCCTGTCTGGACGCACCCTTAAATCCCATTCGATTCATATGCCCTGTTTTTCACACAAACAGGAGTCTGAACATGCAACCCACCGCAATCGACAGCAAAAGCAAAAACCACCACAACGAGCGCGTCGCGTTCATTCAGGCCAGCTGGCACAAAGAAATCGTCGATCAAAGCCGTAAGGGCTTTCTGGCCGAGATGCTTGAACAGGGCTATCAGGAAAGCGACATCGACTTCTTTGAAGTCGGCGGTGCCTTCGAGATCCCGCTGCATGCCAAGCTGCTGGCCAAGACCGGTCGCTATGCAGGCATTGTGGGCGCGGCACTGGTGGTGGACGGCGGCATCTATCGCCACGACTTCGTCGCGCAGTCAGTCGTCAGTGGCCTGATGCAAGTGCAGCTGGAAACCGAAGTCCCCGTGTTCTCGGTCAGCCTGACCCCGCATCATTTCCATGCGGGCGAAGAGCACCAGAAGTTTTTCTTTGACCACTTTGTGCACAAAGGCCAGGAAGCGGCGAAAACCTGCGTCGATACCCTGCAGAAAATCCGTCATATCAAGCGTCTCGATACCCAGCAAAAACGCGCGGTGTAACGCCTGAATTCCCGACTGCCCCGCCTGCGGGCCGTCGGGATCGCGCACTAACTATCTAAAGCACCAGCAAGCCCTCAACGCGTTTCAATCGTTGCCACTGGGAACCCCCAGACGTTTGAACACACTGCGATGGAGTCTTGCCTATGTGCCCTTCCCCCCCTTCAGCAACAGCGGGTCCCGAACCTGCACGCCATCAGTTTGATATAGACGGCGGCGACACAGCACCGCCGGAACTGATCGAAAAAACCGTTTCCAGCCCCACACCGCACGCCCCCCAAACCACCACCCGAAGCCTGCTGCACCTGAGCACGTATGCCTCGATCGTGCGCTACGTCACTGAGGGTGCGTTTTTCGAAAGACCTGTTGACCGACTGGAGTTCCGCTCTACAGCGCCACGTTCGTCCATCTTCGTGACTCAAGGCGAAAACGACACGATCGTGATTGACCTCAACCACCAGCGCTTCACCATTCGCCCCGCCAGCAGCCGACAGATCATCGAACTCCACACCTCACACGGTGACGACACGGTGTATGTCGCCAGCGCTTTCAAAAATCCGTTTCATATCCAAACCGGTGACGGCAATGACACCGTGGTCACCCTCGCGAAAAAATCAAACGTCATCACAGGGGCTGGCGACGACATGGTGATGACCGGCGCCGGGCGCAGTTATATCAATACGGGCCAGGGCAATGACATCGTGAATGTCAGTGGTTCAGGCACTACCACGGCTTATATGGGCAGTGGCGCCGACTTTTTCCGGGGAGATGCAGGCAGGGTCTTTGTGGAGGGTGGTAAAGGTGACGACGTCCTCATCGGTGGGCAGGGCCATAACATCATCAGTGGCAACGACGGGGATGACCTGATCACCGCAGGCCCGGCCACTAACGTGATCTACACGGGCGCCGGGCAAAACATCCTCGACAACATCAAGGACACTGACCGGGTCTTCACAGGCAGCGACATTACATCCCTCTCAGAAGGCAGGATTACGCCCGACACGCAAATGGGAACGGTCTTCAAGGTCACGTCACAGCCACTGCCCGAGACCGGACTGATGATTGAAGGCAGCGACATGTTCACCGAGCGGGTTCAGGATGACCTCAGGTTATTGCTCGGCTCTGCCAATGGCCATCAACTGTTAAAGGCGTTGACCAAAAGCATCCGTGACAGCAAGAAACCCATCACCATTGCCGAGTTCAAACATGTGCGAAACGGCCTGTATGTCCCCACTCTGAATGACGGCACCGCCTTTGTGGCATTGGGCAGGCCAGGCACCCGGACCTATGGCGGCACGGTTTACTACAATCCGACCTATTCAGAAACCGAAGACATCCCGCTCGCAGCGCTGTATCACGAACTGTGCCATGCCTATAACTTTGTAACAGGCTCGGTGTTCGAGGGGATGAGTCCTGACGGCCACAGCGGGACCAAGTCCGCGCCCATGGTCAATAACCTCGAACTGCAGGTCGTCGGGCTGCCGTGCAACGTTGAACCGTTTGACTTCGACGCCGACCCGTCCACCCCTGCCCGCGTCACCAACCCAACCCCCTACACCGAAAATGCGTTGCTCGAAGAGCTGGGCCTGCAACTGCGCAAAACCTACATTTATTACGCCAATGATTGATCCAGCAACGCTTCAGACGCAGGCTCAATAATGATCCCGGCGCGCAGGCCACTCTTGACCTTGGGATTGGGAAAGATGATCCGCGCGCCCTTTTCCTCAATGATCCAGCGGGTTTTCCCGGCATCTTCGGCCAGTAAATAGCCCTTGGGCAATTCAGAAAAGTTCTCAACATCGGCCGGCAAATGCAGAATGAACGCCTCGCTGTGCTTGATCACTTCGCGCGCCACACTGAACAATTGCAAGCCGTCCAGCGACGCCTCTTCCAGGGACGGCTCAGTGCCTTCAATGATCTGTTTCAGACGTTGCTCAAGACGTTCGACATTGACCCCGGCGTTATGCCCAAACGGCCGCGCTTTACCCAGCTCAAGGGTGAACGCCTCGGCACCCAGTTGTTCACAGGTGAAGGCACTGAAGACAATCGACGGTTTGCTTTGCAACAAGACCGCTTCCATCCCCGCCGCGCGCAGACGCGCCAGTTCACGACGTGAAGGGGCGCGCCCCTCCTTGAACGGATACAAGGCAAATTGTTCAAGTTTCGAACCGCGGATGGCGGTGTGCAGGTCATAGTGCAAACGGGTCCGGCCAGCCAGGCTGAAAAACGCCTTGGCCAGATGCTCCAGTTCACAGGCGCGCAGGGCTTCAGAGCCGCAGCTGCTTTCGTGACGGCCGTTAAACAGCCGGTTGAGGTCCTCCTCGACAAAACGATCACCGGTGCGCATGGCACCCGGATTGCCGAACAAGAACAAAATACGTGCACGCGGTTTGATGCCTCCCCGTGCGATGCCTTGCAACAGGCGATCGAGCAGTTCGATCGGCGCTGTTTCGTTACCGTGAATGCCCGCTGACAAGAGCAAATCCAGACCCGTGTCCTGACCACCGGGCGGCGTCACCTCCAGCGCACCCTCGCCTAGCCAGCGCAATCGCACGCCATCGGCCGTCAGTTGAATTTTCTGGGCCGGTTCGCGACCGGCCAGGGTCAGTTCAAGCAGTTTGCCGAGGGCGAGCATAGTGCATCCTTAATCAGTGATTGCAGTCCGGGCCGTGGACGTGACCGTCTTCGTCATCGCTCATGTCAGCCGGTTCCATTTCCAGTTGCAGGCTCACCAGGTTGGTGGCCAATGGACGCAACAGCAGGTTGGCATATTCGGCGTCGCCTTCTTCCACGTCTACACCGATCAGCAACTGGCCGCGGCCGTCTTGCTGAATCCACAGCTCCTTGCCCTGCCACATGACCGCCACGCGGGTGCAGGACGTTTGCAATTGCGTGCCATCGGTGTCTTCAAGGATCAGCTGCAGGGAATCGCTCATAGTTTCGTACTCAGTGAAAAGTGGAGTGGCCAGGACCGACATCAACGTCGGTACAAGGCGCTATTCAATTGATCTGGAATGGATAGACCGCGCCCAGTTTAAGGATTTGCGTCAGTTCATCCAGTGCCGTCCGGCATTCAAGCAGCAACTGCGGGTCCGCCAGATCGCTTTCGCGCAGCGCATCGCGGTAGTGCGTGTTCACCCAACGGGTGAGCGTGCCGTACAACGCGGGCGTCATGATAACCCCCGGATTGACCGCCGCCAGCTCTGTTTCTTTCAGTGCGACCCGCAGCCGCAGGCAAGCCGGGCCGCCGCCGTTCTGCATGCTTTGTTTGAGATCGAACACCTTGACCTCACGGACCGGCCCGCCACTGGCGGTCAGGCTTTGCAGGTACTGCCAGACGCGCGGGTTGCTGCGGCACTCTTCTGGCACGATCAGCAGCATCGAACCATCGGCGCGGCTCAGCAATTGACTGTTGAACAGGTACGAACGCACGGCATCTTCAACGGCCACCTGGTCGCGAGGCACACAAATGGACTGGAAGGCCGCCCCACGTGCCTGCAGCTTGCCGTGCAATTCGGCCAGCACGTGCTCGGTGTTCAGGAAGGCATCTTGGTGATGAAACAGCAGTTCGCCATTCCCCACCGCAATGACGTCGTTATGGAACACGCCCTGGTCGATGACAGCCGGGTTCTGCTGCGCGAACACCACGCCCGCGTCACTCAGGCCGTGCAGCCGCGCGACCGCCTGAGAGGCCTCAAGCGTCTGGCGTGCCGGGTATTTCTGCGGGGCCGGGTAACGGCTATCGAACGCGCTGCGCCCATAGACAAAGAACTCAACGCCCGCTTCGCCGTATGAACGGCAGAACCGGGTGTGGTTGGCTGCGCCTTCGTCACCAAATTGCGCCACGGCCGGCAAGGCTGCGTGGTGGGCAAAATGCTCAGGGTCCGCAAACATTGCCCCTAGCACACGGCTGGTGGTCGGGTGTTCGATGCTGCGATGGAACTTGCAGTTAAGGTTGGCGGCAGTGAAATGCACGCGCCCGTCTGCCGTGTCGGCACTCGGGCTGACCGTCGCTGCGTTGGCCACCCACATGCTCGATGCCGAGCAACTGGCCACCAGCAAGGGCATGGCTTCTTTCGCCGCTTTTTCAATGACCTGCGCATCGGTGCCGCCAAACCCCAGGCTGCGCAAGGCGGCCACGTCCGGACGCTCTTGCGGAGCCAGAACGCCCTGGACAAAGCCCATGTCCATCAGCGCTTTCATTTTTTCCAGGCCTTGCAGCGCGGCTTCCCGGGGGTTGGAAGCCTGCTGGCTGTTGCTCTGGGACGCGACGTTGCCGAAGGACAACCCGCCGTAGTTATGGGTCGGCCCCACTAAACCGTCAAAATTGACTTCAAAGGACTTCATCAGCGAGGCTCCGGCAAACGGTTTTTATAAGCACTTCAAAATGACAAACGTACGCCCGGCGTCAGCGCCGTCGGTAACGCGAGGGTCGGCGTTTCCAGCGAGGCCACCGGATAAGCACAATAATCAGCGGCGTAATACGCACTCGCACGGTGGTTACCCGAAGCGCCGATTCCGCCAAAAGGCGCGCTGCTGGCAGCCCCGGTCAACTGCTTGTTCCAGTTGACGATGCCGGCACGGCTTTCGAGCCAGAACTGCTGATAACGCGCTTCGGAATCGGACAGCAAACCGGCAGCCAGACCGAAGGCTGTGTTATTGGCCTGCGCTATCGCGGCGTCGAAATCAGCGTAACGGATCACTTGCAGCAACGGGCCGAACAACTCTTCGTCGCTACGCTCACTGACTTCGGTCACATCGATGATGCCCGGCGTCAGCAGCGCGGCATTGCTGTCTGGCTGACTCATTTCGAGCAGGGCCACCGCCCCGCTACCGAGCAGTACTTCTTGCGCATCCATCAGGGCCTGCGCGGCCTGTAACGAAATGACCGAGCCCATGAACGGCGCAGGCTGCTGATCGAACGCACCCACTTCAATGCGCTGGCTGACCTCGACCAGACGTGTCAGCAGGCTGTCGCCCCAGGCGCCTTCGGGCACCAGCAAGCGGCGCGCACACGTGCAGCGCTGACCGGCTGAAATAAAGGCTGATTGAATGATCGTGTACACCGCCGCTTCAACGTCAGCCACCTGATCGACCACCAGTGGGTTGTTGCCGCCCATCTCCAGCGCCAGGATTTTGTCCGGGCGACCGGCAAACTGCTGATGCAAGGCGTTACCGGTGCGACTCGACCCGGTGAAGAACAGGCCATCGATACCCGCATGGGCCGCCAGCGCAATGCCGGTGTCACGCGCGCCTTGCAGCAGGTTCAGCACCCCGGCAGGCAGACCGGCTTCGATCCAGCACTTGACGGTCAGCTCGGCCACTTTGGGTGTCAGCTCGCTCGGTTTGAAGACCACGCAGTTACCGGCCAACAGGGCCGGAACGATGTGACCGTTAGGCAGGTGCCCCGGAAAGTTGTAAGGGCCGAACACCGCCACCACACCGTGAGGCTTGTGCCGCAGCACGGCCGTGGCGTCCCCCAGTGGGCCGCTCTTCTCGCCCGTGCGCTCACGGTAGCTTTGAACCGAGATCGCCACCTTGTTAATCATGCTGGTGACTTCAGTCGCCGACTCCCACAGCGGCTTGCCGGTTTCCTCACCGATGCAGCGCGCCAGCGCGTCGGCGTTGGCCTTGAGGCTGGCGGCAAAGGCTTCCAGCACCGTCAGGCGCGCGTCGAAAGAACGTTTGGCCCAGCCCGCAAAGGCCTGACGCGCTGCGTTGACGGCGGCATCCACCTGGCTGGCATCGGCGCCCTGGCCGGACCACAGCACCTGCTGGGTGACCGGATTCAGCGATTCAAAGGCTTCGCCCTGCCCGTTTTGCCATGCGCCTGCGATGTACAACGTGCTCATTATTGCTTCTCCCGTGGGGCCACTGGCTGGGCGGATAACGTCACCGCGCGCACTTGATCGCCAGCGCTCAATTGCAGGCGCTTGGCAGTCATCGGATCGACCACCAGCGTGCCCGCGGCCAGCCGCGCCGGGGCGGCGGTGATGCGGCAGTCCTCGCGCTTGCGGTTGTGAATCAGGTAAGGCGTGGCGTCGTCGCCCGGTGTGCCAATGGCCAGCACCAGCGCTTCGCTTTCGCGCACCGCCCGGATTTTATCGGTCTCGCATTCCACCGCCGGGCCCGCGTCAAAGATATCGACGTAGCCCTGATAGCTGAACCCTTCGCTTTTAAGCATGTTCAGGGCCGGCTCGGTGTGGGTGTGCACCTTGCCGATCACGGCGCGCGCGTCTTCGGACAGGAAGCAGGTGTACACGGGAAACTTGGGCATCAGCTCGGCGATGAACGCTTTGTTACCGACCCCGGTCAGGTAGTCGGCCTGGCTGAATTCCATTTTGAAGAAGTGCCGACCCAGGCTTTCCCAGAACGGCGAACGCCCGGCTTCGTCAGACATGCCGCGCATTTCAGCAATGATCTTGTTGCCAAACAGCTCGGGGAACTCGGCGATGAACAGCATCCGCGCCTTGGCCAGCAAGCGGCCATTGAGGCCGGTGCGGTGATCCGCGCCGAGAAAAAGCGAGCACAGCTCCGAATTGCCGGTCAGGTCGTTGGCCAGAAACAGCGTCGGAATTTCGCGGTAAATATTCAGTTCTTGCGACGCGCTGACGGTCAGCCCGACGCGAAAGTTGTACCACGGCTCACGCAGGCCCACGGCGCCGGCAATGGCCGAAATACCGACCACCTTGCCGTTGTCGTCTTCCAGCACAAACAGATAGTCGGCATCGCCGCGTTCGGCTTCACCGCGAAAGGTTTTCTCGGCCCAGGTCACGCGGTGCAGCAGGCGTTCTTCATTGGCGGGCAGCGTGGTCAGACCGGTTCCCGTGCTGCGGGCCAGTTCGATCAGGGCAGGTAAATCGCTGTTGCGTACAGGACGAACGATCATGCTATCTCCTCATGCAGGGCTCGCTGACGAACCCCGCGAAACTCGCTCTAAAGCGTTAAACCGCAACCACTCGCACGCTGGCACCTTCGCCAACGCCCAGGGCTTCGGCCGCTTCCATGTCCAGCGTGACCGGCTTGCCCGGCGCCCAATCAAGCTCCAGCAACACCGCGCGGTAGTCCTGAAGCTGCGCATTGGCCACCAGGTACTGGCGCCCGCCGCCTTTGCACACGTCACCGATTTTCACCGGCACCACGCGGCTTTGCGCAATCGAACGAATACCCGACACCCGTGCATGCAGGGTCGGGCCACCGTCGAAAATGTCGATGTAATGATCGGTTTCAAAGCCTTCGCGCATCAGGATGTCAAAGGTGATCTGCGCCCGCGGGTGCACTTGGCCCATGGCTTCTTGCGCGGTGTCGGGCAGCAGCGGCACGTAGATCGGGTAGTGCGGCATCAGCTCGGCAAGGAAGGTCCGGCTTTTCAGCCCGCACAGGCGCTCGGCGGCGGCGTAGTTGAGGTCGAAGAAGTTGCGGCCGATGGCATCCCAGAACGGGGAATCGCCATTTTCGTCGCTGTAGCCGACGATTTCCGTCACCACCGAGTCGGCAAAGCGCTCCGGGTGGTTGGCGACGAACAGCAGGCGGCCACGGGAATTGAGTTCGGCAAACGTCGAACCGACCAGCTCCGGGACCACGTAAAAACTGGTCAGCAGGCTGTTACCGGTCAGGTCATGGCACTGCGACAGCACATGGATCTTGTTGTGAATCTTCAGCTCGCGGGAGGCGTGAACGAAGGTCTCGTTACGGAAGCTGTAGAACGGCTCCGAGTAACCGGCCGACGCCACGATGGCCGAACAGCCCACCAGCGTGCCGGTGGCCGTGTCTTCGAGGACGAAGAAGTAACTTTCTTCGCCATTGAAGCTCACCTCGGCAGCGAACGATGCCTCGGACGCGGCGATCTTGTCGCGCAGGCGTTCCACATCGTCCGGCAATGAAGTGACACCAATCGGGCTGTCCGCAGCCAGACGCTGTACCTCGCCCAGGTCAGCCATTTGCGCAGGGCGCATCACCAGCATGGTGTCACTCCTTAATTCTTGAAATAGAAAGAAACGAAGAAACCCCGGGGGCAGCGCGCAGGCACGCTCCCCTCCGGGGGGGGGCGATCAGGCTTGAGTCAGTTTCTGCACAGCGCGCTCAAAGCGGTCCAGACCGTCTTTGATATCGGCCTCGTCAACCACCAGGCTCGGCGCAAAGCGCACCACGTCCGGGCCCGCTTGCAGGATCATCAAGCCTTCCTGCTCGGCGGCATTAAAGATGTCCTTGGCCTTGCCTTTCCAGGCATCGCTCAACACGCAGCCGAGCAGCAGTCCCAGCCCCCGCACCTGTGTGAACAGGCCATATTGCTGACCGATGGCTTCAAGACGGGTCTTGAACTGGTCATGCCTGGCTTTCACACCGTCCAGTACTTCAGGGGTATTGATCACGTCGATCACCGCATTGCCCACTGCGCACGCCAGCGGGTTACCGCCGTACGTGGTGCCGTGCGTACCGACCACCAGGTGCTTGGCCAGCGACTCGGTGGTAAGCATGGCCGCAATCGGGAAACCGCCGCCCAGGCTCTTGGCGCTGGTGAGGATGTCCGGAGTCACGCCGTAGTGCATATAGGCAAACAGCTCGCCCGTACGGCCCATGCCGGTTTGCACTTCATCGAACACCAACAGCGCGTTGTGCTGATTGCACAGGTCACGGGCGCCTTGCAGGTAAGCCTGCTCGGCAGGCAACACGCCACCCTCGCCCTGTACCGGTTCCAGAACAACGGCGCAGGTCTTGTCGGAAATGGCCGCTTTGAGCGCGTCCAGATCATTGAACGGTACGTGGGTGATGCCGGTGATTTTTGGCCCGAAGCCGTCGGAATACTTTGACTGCCCGCCCACGTTAACGGTGAACAGGGTGCGCCCGTGGAAGCTGTTGAGCGCGGCAATGATTTCGTATTTTTCAGGACCAAAGCGGTCATGGGCCACACGGCGTGCGAGCTTGAAAGCCGCTTCGTTGGCTTCAGCGCCCGAGTTGCAGAAGAACACGCGCTCGGCGAAGGTCGAATCCACCAGTTTTTTGGCCAGGCGCAGCGCCGGCTCGTTGGTGAACACATTGGACACGTGCCACAGGTTGTTGGCCTGCTCAGTCAGCGCACCGACCAGTGCCGGATGCGCATGGCCCAATACGTTAACGGCAATGCCACCCGCGAAATCAATCAGCTCGCGGCCCGACTGGTCCCACACTCGGGAACCCGCACCGCGCACAGGAATGAAGGCCGCAGGTGCGTAGTTGGGCACCATGACCTGATCGAAATCGGCGCGTTGCACCGGGGCTTGCTCAACGGACATCGGAGTCTCCTGAAGAGGAACGCCTGCCTAAACTGGCGAGCGATGGGGGGATTGTAAGGACACGTGACCATCACGCCTTGCCGCCAAGCGACAACTTCTTATAGCGCTCAACCACGATTTTCCCAGGGTTTCGGCAATGCGACATATTGCGTCACAAAGGCGCAGTTTAAACGCTGGGCCCCGTTAACGGCAGCGCCACGTTGGGTTGATTTACAGATCCCCCGACATCGGCATTGCCCCCCCGACAGCTTCAATGCGCAAATGGGGCTATTCCTGTATCGCGCGATCGCACAATTGCGATACGTGGCCCACGGTTTTGAGCAGGTATTTGCGCTTTTCCTCAACCCCTTCGCGGACGATCTTGATCGCTCTTCACTGCCGATCAATGAGCCTGTCCATGCCTGACACCACCCCCGCTATTCCAGACGCGCCCGCACGTGCGCGCCCATCGCTGCTGCATCAAGCGCACCTCACACAATCGCTGCCCGACTGGCTGATGCAAGCCAGCGAACAGGCGCGGATCACCCTCAGACAAGTGACACCCGCGCCCCGACATTGGCCGCCCGACCTGCCCTATGCGCAACAGACTTCACTCAACCAGGCCCATATCAATCACTGGAAATCTCATCACGCCGTCCGCCAGCAATTCGACACGCTGCACAACATCGAGGCATTTGCCACGCCCTTGCTGCGCCAAGCGCTGCAGCGCCAGTATCACGTCGATCCCGCGTTGGACCTCAAACGCACCTTCATCAACCTGTACGTCCCCCTGACCACGCCGATTTTCGGCCTTAACACGGGCGCGGTTAAAAACTGGCGCGTTTCACTGCTGGACGCGGCCCTGCACAACTTCGAAGCTTTCGAAGCCGACCCGGATGCCCATACAACCGATTCCGGCTTCATCACCCAACCCTCGGCTGACGGGCAATTTCAGGTACTGCAAGCACTGACCGCCCAAGTCCCCATTGCGGGCTTTATCTCACTGTGCCGGCAACTGGATCTCGGCCGGCAGTACAAAATGCATCTGGACGACGCCTTGGGCGTGACCGACCGCAGCCAGGCGCGCGCGTTGAAAACAGCCGTTCGCGAATACATTAAAACCGCCCTGACGGCCTGCACGCACCATGCATTGGCGCACCAGCACATCAGCCGCAACCTACATGAGTCACTCAATGACCTGGGCCAGGTCAGGGGCTGGACGAGCGGCGGGCCCGCGCCCCTTTACCCGCACAGCATGACGCTGCTCGGCACCCCGCTGAGCGGGGTTCTCGTTTTCAGCGCCTACCCGGCGGCCACCCCGGACAACGCTGAAATCGTCGCGTACGTGCCGGATGATCCGCAGCATCCGCTCAAGCGCTATGCCTCGTTGGCTGACTTCGTCGCACAGCTGGCTCAACAACTGCAAGACACCGCCTACCAGCAGTACTTCAGCCGCTTTATCGATCAGCAGCATCTGGGAGCATTCTTCGGCGCAGTGCAGCGTGCGCTGTTTCACATCACCGTCGACCCGGCTGATCTCCCCGAGGGTCAAGGACGGCCCGAAGACTACCCGCAGGTAGTTCGCACCACCCCGATTGAACACCCGGTGCTGACGTACACCCTCGTCCATGTTTTCCAGGAATTCGACGAGCACCTGTTTTATGAGAAACGCCGAAAGCTGCTGGCCGATGCGCCCCTGATTGCCGTCAGTACGGATACCGAAGATCAGAAAACACGCCACGACCGTCACGAACGCCTGAAGCAAATCGGTGAATGGGCGCTCAACGGCCTCGAAATGGTCGGGGCCATTTTCGTGCCGGGGCTCGGGGAATTGATGTTGCTGCAAATGGCCTGGCAGGTGCTGGATGACGCCTATGAAGGCATCAAGGACTGGAGCGAAGGAAAAACCCTTGAAGCCTGGAACCACGTCTTCAACGTCATTTCCAGCCTGACCCAGGCAGGCGCCCTGGTCATTGGCGGCAAAATCGCCAGTGAGGCACTGTCACCCTTTATTGCTCGCTTGAAGCCCGTCACGCTGCCCACCGGCGAAACCCGATTGTGGGAGCCGGACCTCACACCTTACGAACACCCCGACCCGGTGCCTGCGCATACGCCAAGCAATGCCCTCGGCTTGCAGCTGCATGACGATGCGCAATACCTGACCCTTGAAGATAAAACCTACCGCGTCGAACAAGAAGCTCGCAGCCCACGCTACCGCATCAAGCACCCCGATCGCCTGCGGGCCTACTCGCCCCGCTTGCGCCACAACGGCATGGGCGCCTGGTCGGCCGAAACCGAACAGCCGCTTTACTGGGAGGATGCGCGGCTGTTTAAACGCCTCAACCCCAGCGCCGCCAACCTCCCGGACATTCAAGCTGCCCGCCTGCTGGCCCTCACCGATACCACGCCGTCTGTACTGCGCCGTCTGCATGCGGATGCGCTGCCTGCGCCCGCCTTGCTCGCAGACAGCCTTCAACGCTTCAACATCGACAACGACCTCCAGCGCTTTATCGACGACATGGAAAGCCACGATCCGGCCGCGCAACTGCGAGCCGACGCTCAGACCCAACTGCAAATACTGACCAGCCGCGACGTCTGGACCTTCAGTAAAGGCGTGAGGGTCATCAGCGAAAGTGGCGAGGTCATGGCCGACTACCCGCCTCGCTCCGGCGCCCCGCAACGCATAGACATCAGCCACACCCGCGTGCGTCAGGGTGAGCTGCTCAACGACGTTCTCCAGGCCCTGGATGCGCCGGATGCGAAAACCCTGTTAGGGCTCGACCCGGCATTCGGTGACCCGCTGCCAAACCCGCCCCTTCAACTCCGGCGCCTGCGCCAGCGCATTGCGCACGAGGCGCGTCGCCAGCGTTTCGAGGTGTTCACCTCGCGCTACACCACCCCGCAATGGCCCGTCAGTGACGAGGTCAAATGGCTACAAACGACCTACCCCGAACTGCCAACTTCGGCGGCACAGGAACTGATCTGGAATGCCCATGGGGACGAAATTCTTCAACTGCTCAATCAGCGCACCCTCTCCGAACGCCTCGAAGGCTTGGCGCAGCAGTATGTCCAGGAAACCCGCATCAACCGCGCCTACGAGGGTTTGTTTCTCGACTCGGCCTCCAGCCCCCACACGCAATGGCTGATTCTGAGAACCGTTGAATCCCTTCCCGGCTGGTCCAAAAAGGTGCGTCTGGAAATTCGTGAAGACCACTTTGAAGGCCCCCTGCTCGACAGCCTCGGTGACGAGCAGGCACCGCTACGCAAAGTACTGATCAAGTCAGCGCAGGGTTACAGCGCGCGCGATGCGCTGAATCAGGAGTTACACGGGCCCGACGACCTGTATGGCGCCTTGCTTCACGCACTGCCGGATGCCGAGCGTCGTCAACTGGGTTTTCCCTACGTCGGTCAGGGCAATGACTTGAAAAACGCAGTGCGTCAGCACCCACTCTTGCCGCGTACGCTGGTCAGCGCGCATGTTGAAACGCCGCGTACAGCACTGGACATCGACCCGCAGAGCCTGCCCAGGCTCAAAGCCGAGGGCTATCCCTTATTGGGTGCCGATGCGCCCCGACAGACCCCTGACATGATCGACCGGCGGGTCTATGAGCTTTACCCAAGCCTGAACATAAGGGAACGGGCACGCATCATTCGGACCCTGCCTGTCGACCGGGCCCAGGCCAATCAAGCACTCACCGAGCTTGGGCAAACGCTTCAAACACTGCGCGATGACCTTGAAGCCTGGACCGTCGATGCCCCCGCGGTGAACCAGCGCACCGGTGACATGCTGGCGCCCAACGCGCGCCGGGCCAATGTCCAGGACCGCCGCGCCTTCAGTCGTGAACTGGAACGTTGCTGGCGTCGGCAAACAGCCTTCGACAACCACTATGCCGACCCTGAACGCGATGGGTTTGAGTTAGCGTTCACACGGCCAATCGCCGATAGCATGCCGCCGATCAGCGCCGATTTCAGTCACGTCACTTACCTGTCCTTGACAGGTGCGGGGCCGGTGACCGGAGTTAACGAATTCCTTGAGCGCTTCCCAAGACTGCGCGTAGTGCACCTTCAGGGGTTTGAACTGGACGCGTTACCGGAGTCGATATTTTCGATGGAGAACCTTACCGACCTGCACCTGGAAAACAGTGCAATCACGCTAACCCCTGACACAGCGCTGCGCCTGGCCGGAATGGAACACTTGCAATACATCGACCTGGACGACAACCCGCTCAACATTACGCCCGACTTCAGCAACATGGCGAACCTGAACACCCTTTACATGAGCAATACCGAACTCACGGCATTTCCTGATTCATTACTGGGGCTCACGCGGCTTGAGGTGGTTGATTTAAGTGAAAACCTGATCGTCGAGTTGCCCGCCAGCCTGTTTGAGCCTCCACCCTCCGTCACCCAAGCGCTTGATCTTGAAGGCAATCCCTTGTCCGAAGAAAGCCTTGAGCGGGTGCGCACTTACTTTGCGCAAACTGGCATCGACATGAACGTCGAATTTGAAGTGGATGATGCTAACGCGCCTGAACCCGCCGAGGAGTAACGCTCAACCGCGCTCGGCAGGTGCTGATGACAACTCAAACGGGCTGCTGCTGCGGCGCTGATTGCGGTCTTCACGGGGGGTGGCGCCGAAGAAGTTGCGGTAGGCGCTGGAGAAGTGAGGCCCGGAGGAAAAGCCGCACGACAAACCGATCTGGATGATCGACTTGCTGGTTTGCATCAGCATTTGCCGGGCCTTGTTCAGGCGCAGCTCAAGGTAGTACTGGCTAGGGACGCGATTGAGGTACTGCTTGAAGATCCGCTCCAACTGCCGACGGGACACGCACACATGCTGGGCGATTTCGTCGGTGGTCAGCGGCTCTTCAATGTTGGCTTCCATCAGCAATACCGCTTGAGTCAGCTTGGGATGGCTGGAACCCAGACGGTTCTGCAACGGAATGCGCTGGCGCTCGCCCCCTTCACGAATGCGCTCCACCACCAGCTCTTCGGACACCGCGCCCGCCAGCTCGGCACCGTGGTCGCGGGCCAGCACGGCAAGCAGCAGATCCAGCACCGACATGCCCCCACAGGCACTGAGGCGATCGCGGTCCCAGTCAAACAGGTGACTGGTGGCAATCACCTTGGGGAAACGCTCGGCAAAGTCATCCTGCCAACGCCAGTGAACGGCCGCACGATAACCGTCCAACAACCCCAGTTGCGCCAAAGGATAGACACCCGCCGACAACCCGCCGATCACGCACCCGGCCCGCACCACCTGCTTAAGGGCGGTCCCCAGCGCCGAGGGCACGGGCCCCGGCGGCTCGTCGGCCAACAGAAACAGCTTTTGGCAGCCCTCAAGCTTGCCGGCCCAAGGCTCGCCGGGTAAGTGCCACGCGCCTTCCACAGGGGGTTCAGCTTGCAGGAACAACAACTCGTAAACGACTTCCGGGTGCACGCGCTGGGCAACACGCAACGCCTCTTCGGCCAGCGCCAGGGTCAAGGCTTTGGTGCTGGGCCAAATGAGAAAACCAATTCGATGGGCGGTCATAGCGTGCTATCCGGAACGAAAACGAGAGTGAGGAACCACATGCGCCAGACACTCAGCCTAGGCCAGCCGCGCAGGATGCGGAGCATGACCTATTTTGGTGCACAACGGCAGTCTTGAAATCACAGTTACTTCAGGCTACCTGAGAGGAACTGCTGCAAACGTTCACATTGCGGATTGACCAGTACTTCGCGCGGGTTGCCGCTTTCTTCCACGATCCCTTTGTGCAAGAACACCAACTGGTTCGACACTTCGCGGGCAAAGCCCATTTCGTGAGTCACCACCACCATGGTGCGGCCTTCAAGCGCGAGATCCTGCATCACTTTCAGCACATCGCCCACCAGCTCCGGGTCGAGGGCCGAGGTCGGCTCGTCGAAGAGCATGACTTCCGGCTCCATCGCCAGCGCACGGGCAATGGCCACCCGCTGCTGCTCGCCGCCCGACATGTGGCCAGGGTAAGCCTCCTTGCGATGGGAAACGCCCACCTTGTTCAGGTAGTGCTCGGCTTTTTCCCGCGCTTCGGTTTTGGACATGCCCAGTACATGCACCGGCGCTTCCATGATGTTTTCCAGCGCGGTCATGTGCGACCACAGGTTGAAATGCTGAAACACCATCGATAACCGCGAACGCATGCGTTGCAGTTGCTTAGGGTCAGCGGCCTTAAGCCCGCCGTCCTTGTTGGCAATGAGCTTGAGCTCTTCACCATTAAGCAGGATTTTGCCCGCGTGGGGCTGCTCAAGCAGGTTGATACAGCGCAAAAACGTACTTTTACCGGAACCGCTGGAACCGATGATGCTGATCACATCGCCCGCTTTGGCGGCCAGCGAAACGCCTTTGAGCACTTCGTGACTGCCATAGCGTTTATGCAGGTCTTGGACTTCAAGTTTGTACATGCTGTCGGTTCTCACAGAAACAGTCAGTCGTTGAGCAAGCGCCCGTGGCGCAGCGGCTCGCGCCCCGCCACTTTGGCCAGCCAGAAACCGGGTTGGGCATATCGCAGGCGCTCAACGGCAAACAGCACACCGGCCGTACCTGCGCATACCGTGCTCACCCGGTCGGATAAAGGATCAATCACTTCGAACAGCGGCTCGCCTTGTTCAACCCAGGCGCCCGCCGGACGTAAAAAACTCACCACACCGGGGTGCGGTGCAAACAACAACTCAGTCCCTTCGAAAGGCATGCCTTCACACGCCTCATGCTGCGCAGCCGGCCATTGCCCGCCGATCAGCCCTTGCTCGGCGAGAAACGCCAGAATCCCTTCGGCATAGAACTGTGCTTCATCACGACCGGTGTCTGCCTGCCCACCCAGCTCCACCGTAGTGGCCATGCAGGCCAGCGGAATGGGCGCGTCGCCAAAGTGACGCTGCACACGCAACCAGGGCAAGGAGCACGCTTCGTCAAAAGAGCTGCCGCCCGAATCTTCAGCCAGCAGGCCAACCCGCACATTCAGGTGCGCAGCCAGCGAGCGCCACTGCGGCCAATGCTGGGGCAAGGCGTACATGTGCAGGGCCGCTTCGGCATCGCAATGCAGGTCGAGTACCACGTCGGCATCACAGGCGTGGCTCAGGAGCACACGCTGCATGCCTTGCAACTGACTGGTCGCAGGTGGCAGCTCAGACAACACGTCGCGCATGGCCTGACGGATCAGATGAACATTGGCGCGTGGGTCATCCCCAAGGCGCCCTTCAAGCCGTGCCACAACCGGCGCACTCAGCTCGACAAAATCGCGGTTGAAGTTCTTGCCGCTGCCGTACTCGAAACGCCCTTGGTGATTGCCTTGCAGCAATTGCCCGAGCCCCAGCGGATTGGCCACGGGCACCAGTTCGATCACGCCGTTCAACAACCCTTGCGCTTCTAGCGCACTCAAGCGTTTTTTCAGCTCCCAGGCGCAACGCATACCGGGCAGTTCGTCGGCGTGCAAGCTGGCCTGAATGTAGGCCTTGCGCTCACCCGCGCCAAAACGAAACACCGACAGATGACGCTCGGTGCCCAGACTGCTCCAGGGCAAGGGATGATCGATACGTTCCATGGGTCAAGCCTTGCGCGGGGCCATATAGCCCAGCCAGCGGCGCTCGGCCAGTTTGAACAGGCGCACCAGAATGAACGTCAGGCACAGGTAGAAAACACCGGCGGTGATGTAGGCCTCGAACGGCAGGTAGTACTGCGCATTCACGGTACGCGCCGCACCCGTGATGTCGATCAGGGTCACGATGGACGCCAGACTGGTGGTCTGCAACATCATGATGACTTCGTTGCTGTACTGCGGCAGCGCCCGGCGCATGGCCGACGGCAACAGAATGCGGCGGTACATTTTGCCGCGCGACATGCCCATCGCCTTGGCCGCTTCAATTTCGCCGTGGGGCGTGGCCTTGAGGCTACCGGCGATGATTTCGGCGGTGTAGGCGCTGGTGTTGATGGCAAAGGCCAGACAGGCGCAGAACGTGGCGCTGGACAACAGCGGCCACATGAAACTGTCGCGCACTGCATCGAACTGGGCCAGCCCGTAGTAGATCAGGAACAACTGCACCAGCATCGGCGTGCCGCGAATCACATAGGTGTAGAGCCAGGCCGGGAAGTTGACCAGCGGCTGCTTGGAGACGCGCATCAGCCCCAGCGGCACGGCCGCCAGCAAGCCGAAGAACAGTGAAATACCCAGCAACTTGAGGGTTTCCAGCAGGCCATCAAGGTACAGCGGCATGCTGTCCCAAATGACGTTGTAGTCGAAGATCATAGATCAGCCGCCTTAACGCCTACCGAGTAGCGCTTCTCAAGTTGTCGCAACGCCAACAGCGATACGCTGGTCAACACCAGGTACATCGCCGCGACGGCCAGAAAGAAGGTGAAAGGTTCGCGAGTGGCATCTGCCGCCTGCTTGGCCTTGAACATCATGTCTTGCAACCCGACCACCGAGATCAGGGCCGTGGCTTTGGTCAACACCAGCCAGTTGTTGGTAAAGCCCGGGATCGCGAGACGAATCATCTGCGGCACCAACACCCGGAAAAACACTTGAAAGCTGCTCATCCCATACGCCATGCCGGCTTCGGCCTGCCCTTTGGGAATGGCCATAAAGGCACCCCGAAAGGTTTCGGACAAGTACGCACCAAAGATGAAACCCAAGGTGCCGATACCGGCCGCCAGCGGGTTCAAATCAATGTAATCGTCATACCCCAACAGGGGCGCGACGCGGTTCAGCAAGTCCTGACCGCCGTAGAAAATCAGCAGGATCAGCACCAGATCGGGAATGCCGCGAATGACAGTGGAATACAAATCGCCCAACCAGGCCAGCCAGCGCACCGGCGACAGGCGCAAAGAAACACCGATCAGACCTAGAACAATGGCCAGGGCCATGGACGACAAGGCGAGCTGAAGCGTCAGCCAAGCACCATCGAGGATGACAGCCCCGTAGCCTTTCAACATGATTCAGGTCCTCAAAATTTGGATGAAAAAATGGCGCAAACTTCAGAAATCCTGTTGCTTGCGCCATTTCGGACAGGGTGCTGCGATGGTTTACTTCGCGTCAGCGCCGTAAATATCGAAGTCGAAATATTTGTCCTGGATCTGCTTGTACTTGCCGTTGGTACGGATACCGTCGATGGCCGCGTTGATCTTGTCTTTCAGCGCATCGTTCTTGCGTACCGCGATGCCTACGCCGTCACCAAAGTATTTGACGTCGGTGAATTGCGGGCCTACGAACGCGTAACCTTTACCTGCGTCGGTTTTCAGGAAACCGTCTTGCAGCAGGGTGGCGTCGGCAACGGTGCCATCAAGGCGACCGGCCTGGATATCAAGGTAGATTTCGTTCTGCGAACCGTAAGGAACAACAGTGGCTCCTTTAGGCGCCAGCACTTCCTTGGCAAAACGGTCGTGGATCGAACCACGTTGCACACCGATTTTCTTGCCTTTGAGTTCATCCAGGCTGTCGCTGACGGCAGTGCCGTCCTTCATCACCAGGCGTGCTGGAGTGAGGTAGTAACGATGGGTGAAATCAACGGATTTTTTACGGTCGTCGGTGATGGACATCGAGGACAGGATGGCGTCGATCTTGCGCACTTTCAGCGCCGGGATCAGGCCATCGAACTCTTGCTCAACCCAAACGCACTTGACCTTCATCTCTTCGCACAGGGCGTTACCGATGTCGTAGTCAAAGCCGACAATGCTGCCATCCGGAGCCTTGGAGGCAAACGGAGGGTACGCAGCTTCGATACCAATTTTCAGAGGTTTTTCATCAGCAAAAGCCTGCAGGGACAGCACAGACAGTGCCAGGGCGCCAAGAAGCACGAGTTTCTTCATCTTAGGACTCCATCGGTAAAGGGCAAAAAATGCAGAGTGAGCGTGAGCCCAATATGCGGAGGTTAAACCGGGAATGCGGCGCCACGTCCTACTGGCGTTGTGCTGAGGTCAACACAACAACGACGACGAGCGAGTGATCGGCATTCTAACGACAGGCTTCAAGCCGTTATTTCTTCAATGCGACAACTAATTACAAATGCACCGAGAAAGGCGACTCCAGGCATTGACAGCTCTTCAAAATCATGCAAGAGCAAAAGGTGCAGAACCTATATGAGTTGCAAATAGCGGGCCTATTATTCGCAAAGCCTTCTATTCCGGCAAGTGCAGCGTTTCATCTAATTTATTTGGCCCGCACTGGCGGCGCCAAAACGGTGCTCTTCGTTTCGCAAAGCCCCGTTTTCGGGCACCCGGTTACACACGCGGTAACACCTCTTCGCTTTGCGCAGGAGCAAACCTACTGCGCGCCAGCCTGCTCCTACACACCCACCCTTTGGATCAACCACAAAAAAGCCCCGTCTGACAGTGCCAGGCGGGGCTTGTTTAATGCCAGCCGGTGTTACGCGACCTTCATGCCTTTATGGGTTTCAATCAAATGCTGCACCACGCCCGGATCGGCCAGCGTCGAGATATCCCCCAGCCCGTCGTACTCACCCGTGGCGATCTTGCGCAAAATGCGGCGCATGATTTTGCCCGAACGGGTCTTGGGCAGGCCCGGCGCCCACTGAATGACATCCGGCGACGCAATGGGACCGATCTCTTTACGGACCCAGTTTTTCAACTCCTGACGCAGTGCGTCTGTGGGCTCTTCCCCGCCATTCAACGTGACGTAGACGTAAATGCCCTGCCCTTTGATGTCGTGCGGCACGCCAACGACGGCGGCCTCGGCAACTTTAGGGTGCGCAACCATCGCACTTTCTATTTCAGCCGTGCCCATGCGGTGCCCGGAAACGTTAAGCACGTCATCCACACGCCCGGTGATCCAGTAATAGCCATCTTCGTCACGGCGGGCGCCGTCACCGGTGAAGTACATGCCGCGGAAGGTCTTGAAGTAGGTGTCCACAAAGCGGTCGTGATCGCCGTACAGCGTGCGCGACTGACCCGGCCACGAGTCGAGGATCACCAGATTGCCCTCGGTGGCGCCTTCGAGGATGTTGCCCAGGTTATCCACCAGCGCAGGCACCACTCCGAAGAACGGCCGTGCCGCCGAACCGGGCTTGAGGGCATGCGCGCCCGGCAGCGGGCTCATCAGGCACGCACCGGTTTCGGTCTGCCACCAGGTATCGACAATCGGGCAGCGCTCTTTGCCGACGGTCGTGTAGTACCAGCTCCAGGCTTCGGGGTTGATCGGCTCGCCCACCGACCCCAGCAAACGCAAACTGGACCCGTCTGCATCTTTAACGGCTGCCTGCCCCTCGGCCATCATGGCGCGAATGGCGGTAGGCGCGGTGTAGAGGATGTTGACCTTATGCTTGTCGATGATCTTCGACACACGGGTGATGTCCGGGTAGTTCGGCACCCCTTCAAACAGCACCGTGGTGGCACCGTTGGCCAGCGGCCCGTAGACAATGTAGGTATGACCGGTGACCCAGCCCACGTCGGCCGTGCACCAATACACCTCGCCCGGGCGGTAATCGAACACGCGCTCATGGGTCAGGGCCGCATACAGCAGGTAGCCACCAGTGGTGTGCTGTACGCCCTTGGGCTTGCCGGTGGAGCCGGAGGTATAAAGGATGAACAACGCTTCTTCAGCGCCCATCTCTTTTGGCGCGCAGTGCGTTGAGGCGACGGCCATCAGGTCGTGGTACCAGATGTCACGGTGTTTGTACCAGGCAATGTCACCGCCGGTGCGCTTGAACACGATGATCTTTTGCACGCTGGAGGTGTCTGGGTTGGTCAGCGCTTCGTCGACATTGGCCTTGAGCGCCGTGCGCTTGCCGCCCCGAATACCTTCGTCGGCGGTAATGACCACCTTGGATTTGCAGTCGATGATGCGACCGGCCAGCGCCTCAGGCGAGAAGCCGCCAAACACCACCGAGTGAATCGCACCGATACGGGTACAGGCCAGCATGGCCACCACCGCCTCGGGCACCATCGGCATGTAGATCGTCACCACGTCGCCACGGTGTACGTCCTGACCGCGTAAGGCGTTCGCCAACTTGCACACTTCTTCGTGCAGTTCACGGTAGGTAATGTTGCGCTGCTCGGAAGGGTCATCGCCCTCCCAGATAATCGCCACCTGATCGCCGCGCTCGGCCAGATGACGGTCCAGGCAGTTATAGGACACGTTGAGGGTGCCGTCGGCAAACCATTTGATGTCGACATGGTGATCGTCGAAAGAGGTCTGCTTGACCGTGGTGAAAGGCTTGATCCAGTCGAGACGCTTGGCCTGCTCGCGCCAGAAACCATCCGGGTTGACGACAGATTGCTGGTACATCGCCTTGTAGGTCGCCTCATCGGTCAGCGTGTTGGCTGCGACCTCGGGGCGTACGGGATACAGGGAAGCTGCACTCATGTTCCACACCTCAATTTTTTTGTAGTTGTTGTTTTATGACCCTGTTGTAGCCGGGCCACCGCGTGAGTTCCATTCGACGTTGGTAGTAAGAAACCTGCTTGAAAAACGTCATATTTATCAAGAAGGCTCAAGCTCGCCACTTACAGCACACCTCCCCGTCAAAAGCCGCGCCGCCAGACTGCCTTGCCCTGCTGTTTTCGGCGATTGTTGCAGAATCTGTCAACAGTCTTTATCAAAACGCCCTCTATATGCAGGCCAGGCGCAGGCATAAAATTCCTCTCGCCAACCAAGGCACCGCGATTAACGCAAGTTACAGCCCCCACGAAGGCACGTTCAGTCGCACTTAACTCATCAAGTTTCACACGTGGCCTCATAAGGGCTACGTGCCCCCACTCGACCAAAAACAGGTAACCCTGAAATGAAAGCGTTGTTAGTTCTGGCCCTCAGCAGTGTGTGTTTAACCGCCATGGCGGATGAATCAAACACCCCGGTTTCCAGCCAGCAACCTGCCGTAGAACACTACTCCTACTCTTCCGAACTGGACATTGCCAAAGTTATTTCCATGACTGAAGTGCCTAATGTGTGCGAAGTAGTGCCCGCACAAATGGTGTACGAAGACTCCCACGGTATGCAGCACACCCTGGAATACCGCGTCATGGGTAATGGCTGCTCGAACGGCTAACTTACTGTTTTAAGTTAAAGCCCTACTTATTTATTCAGGGCGCAACTTTAACGGCACACAAGGTTATATACGTGTTGCGTTAATGCCCGCCAGTCACCACTCAGGACACTCGTACATGAAACGCTCGCTGATATTGGCTTTTAGTCTATCGGTACTGGCAAGTGCTGCCTTTGCAGCAGACGGTTACACCCGCACTCATTCAGCCACTTATGCTGAAGACGGTTATGACAACACCCGTTCGGCCTCTTTTGCCGAAGATGGTTACGACAACACCCGCTCGGCCTCCTTTGCCGAAGACGGTTACGACAACACCCGCTCGGCCTCCTTTGCCGAAGATGGTTACGACAACACCCGCTCGGCCTCTTTTGCCGAAGATGGCTATGACCGCACCCAGGGTCATCGCTTGAGCTGACACCGCGAGTGACTTAACGCCCGGTTTCGACCGGGCTTAGTCCCCCCGAACGGCAAACACCCCCCTCCCGGCCTCACCTCGCCCTGCACACACCCCGGCAAGACCCACGCAAAAATAATCTGCCTGCGGCAAACCCTCGCCCAGCCGCTGCCTCGCCCAAGTCCACCCTAAAATCAGGGCATTTCGTCGCATCCGCGGAAAAAAACTGGCTGAAATACCCTGTACAAAACCCGTATACTCCCGCCGTCAAAAGGGCTTGATATATCCCCTTCCCGGGTTATAAACCCACGCTGCTCCGGCCCAAGGCCAGGCTGCGATGCACAAACCACTGCATCCCCTCAGCGACAGCGGGCCAACCCTACGAATACATTCATGTTTTTGCGTGCGCTTACCGCTGCTGCAAGCAACATTCCTTAGATCCAAGCGGCCAATGGCCGTGTGACAACTCAACCATTAAGCGTTATCACACGGGCGTCAGGCCCTCACGCAGGAGACGACACGTCATGCTGAGCTGGGACGAATTCGATAAAGAAGATGAAGGCGAAGTCGCCGTCAAAGGCGCCAATGCCGGTCACGCAACCGAAGCCAACATGGACCGCCTGGACACCGCCGGCGGCGTTGCGGCACTTGAGGCTCGCGCTGTCACGGCCAGTGACTCCGAGGCCATCAAGCGTGCCAAGGCCGCACTGGACAACCTTGATATCGCTGAAGGCCTGGCCGAGCTCGAAGGCGCCAGCGCTCGTGTAGCCGTTGATGAAAAGATGATGATCAACTGCCGCGCCGACCTTAACCAGCTCGTGCCGTTCAAGTACGACTGGGCCTGGCAGAAGTACCTCGACGGCTGCGCAAACCACTGGATGCCGCAAGAAGTCAACATGACCGCCGACATCGCCCTCTGGAAAAACCCGGAAGGCCTGACCGACGACGAACGCCGCATCGTGATGCGCAACCTGGGCTTCTTCTCCACCGCCGACTCGCTGGTTGCCAACAACCTGGTCCTGGCCGTGTACCGTTTGATCACCAACCCGGAATGCCGCCAGTACATCCTGCGCCAGGCGTTCGAAGAGGCGATCCACACCCACGCCTATCAGTACTGCATCGAATCGCTGGCCATGGATGAAGGCGAGATCTTCAACATGTACCACGAGATTCCTTCGGTCGCCAAAAAGGCCACGTGGGGCTTGAAGTACACCCGTTCGATCTCCGATCCGAAGTTCGAAACCGGCACCGTTGAAACCGACAAGGAACTGCTGCGCAACCTGATCGCTTACTACTGCGTTCTGGAAGGCATCTTCTTCTACTGCGGCTTCACCCAGATCCTGTCGATGGGCCGCCGCAACAAGATGACCGGGGTTGCCGAGCAGTTCCAGTACATCCTGCGCGACGAGTCCATGCACCTGAACTTCGGCATCGACGTGATCAACCAGATCAAAATCGAAAACCCGCACCTGTGGGATGCCGAGATGAAGGAAGAAGCCTCGCAGATGATCCTGCAAGGCACGCAGCTGGAAATCGAATACGCCCGTGACACCATGCCGCGCGGTGTGTTGGGCATGAACGCAGCGATGATGGAGGACTACCTCAAGTTCATCGCCAACCGCCGCCTGTCGCAAATCGGCTTGAAAGAAGAGTATCCGGGCACGACCAACCCGTTCCCGTGGATGAGCGAAATCATGGACTTGAAGAAAGAGAAAAACTTCTTCGAGACCCGCGTGATCGAGTACCAAACGGGCGGCGCACTGAGCTGGGACTGATACCCGGCGCGGTTAAACGCTGACCTTGAAAGGCTGCCCCCACGGGCAGCCTTTTTTGTGGCCGGGCAAACGCCGCCAATTCAATCGAAATATTCGACAGATCATGGCTTGGGCACATCGGCTCACATCAAGGGGTGGGGTCGGGATCTCGTGGCGGGAAAAGATCAAAAAAATGGATTTGATCCACGCTTGAAACAACTGTATAAAAACACAGTACTTTTTCAAGCATAGACCCAGCCCCGGAGAATCCCCATGTCGAACTCAGCGATGCGCAATACGCTTGAGCAAATCGTACTCAACCAATTCACCCCGTTGCACTGCGCTCAGGCACGCGAAATGCTGGGCTGGAGCTTTGAACGACTGAGCGAAGCGTCCCGTGTTTCGGTAGCGGCCATTAAACGCTTTGAGTCCGGCGAACCCATTCGCGACGTCACCCTGCTGGCCCTGGCTCACCGCCTTGAGGCTGAAGGACTGGTGTTCTTTCCAGGTTTCGCTCCCGGCAGAGGCGAGAACATTCGCGGCACGACACCGAACCCGATCGGTCGCGGCGATTACGCCATGATCGAGTAACCCCGGGCGATACAGATTCAACGCCACGCCAGCCATGCTGCCTGGCGTGGGCAGGCACCCGATCAAACCGCGTGTACTGGCCAGGGAAGGCCAGATCAAGCGTGACGTTGTGAGTTGCCAAAAAGACCGGCTGCCACAAAGTCAGTGCCGCTGCGGCCGATTTGTTTCCAGAACCCGCGTTGCGCCCCCCCACCCGATAAACACGCGCCCTGCTCACCTAAGGGGTAACGCAACGTCGTACGGCACTGATTTCAGGAACATCCTGCCTGCGCATGTACACGCGCAACGGCTCAGTGATGTTGAGCCGGTCATCGATGTTTTGATCCAGCAGCAACTGAACCAGCTCGCGCTTGAGGGTCATGGTGTCGGCATCCCCGGCTTGCCAGACAAATTCGCTGGTGGGGGTGATGTTGTCGTCGGCGACGTCCATCCCGAAGGAATCTTCACTAAAACGGACAATGTGCTGGCCTGTCTTACGATTGAAACCAACGAAGCCGTTAAGTTGATCGGCGGCCTGGCAGATCAGTTCAGACGTGATGCGCATGGTAAACCTCACTAATGAGCGCTAAAGGCTCTAGGACGATGGTTTACACGCAAGGATGAAGGTGTGTTCCCTCTGCCGGGGACGCTGTTGCGCGCCAGAATACTGCAGATCACACCTTAAAAGCGCAGCAAATTGCCCCTCACGCACATTTATGTCGGGTTCTCGATAGCCCCCGAGGCTGTCAGTTGTTAAAAAGACGCCCTTAATTTTACCGATCGAAAGGAACTCACCCCATGCCGGATATTTTTGGCAAAAGCGCCCTGCTCCTCAGCCTGTTGCTGGGCATGAGCGGCGCACACGCCGCCCGCCCGTCTGACACGGTTCAAGCGGAACTGGCCAAGGCTCAGGGCATCCCGCGGCCGGCCGTTATCGCCCATCGCGGCGCATCATTCGACGCCCCTGAATCCACGGCAGCGGCGTACACCGTTGCCCGCGACCTGGGGGCTGATTACCTGGAAATGGATCTGCAGCGCAGTAAAGACGGTGTGTTGTTTGCCTTGCATGACAACAGCCTGTTGCGCACCACCGACGTCGCGACAAAATTCCCGGAGCGCAAAGACAGCCCGGCCAACGCCTTCACCATGGCCGAGCTGAAAACCCTGGATGCGGGCAGCTGGTTCAACGCGGCCTACCCTGAGCGCGCTCGGCCGTCTTATAAGGGTCTGCAAATCCTGACTCTGGATGAAATCATCGACATCGCCGAGGCCAGCCCTCAGCACACACCCGGTTTGTACATCGAGACCAAGGAGCCCAAGCAGTTCCCGGGCCTTGAACATGACCTTAAAAACGCGCTGAGCAAGCGCGGCTGGCTGCAACCTGTCACCACGGTCAGCGGCGAACCAGGCGTGGGTCAGGGCAAAGGCCGCGTCATCCTGCAAACCTTTGAGAAAAGCAGCCTTGAACTGCTGCAAAAAGAAATGCCCGACACCCCTAAAATCTTGCTGTTATGGGTGGGTGAAGGGGGTATGGCACCCAACTCCGACGTGAGTTTTGCCGACTCTGGCGAGAAAGATAAAGCCGCCTATTACGCCAAACAGCAACCCAAGGACAAAGCCGAGTTCCTACGCTGGCTGGACTTTGCCAAAGCCCACGGGGCCATCGGTACCGGGCCTTCGGCTGCGCTGGCGGCCGGTGGCGATCAGAGCTACTTCGACCTGGTCCAGCCCTGGATGAACACAGCGACCCACGACAAGGGCATGCTGGTACACGTGTACACCATTGATGAGCCGGCGGACTTCAAGCATGTCATGCACTCTGGCGTAGACGGCATCTTTACCAACCGCGCCTCCGAGCTGCTGAAGTTCTATCAACGCCCGGCGCCGTTAACGGTTAACCAATTGCTCGAAAAGAACGGTTACTGATCGATTTGAGGCTTTCTTCAGTTTCAGGGCAGAAATTAAGGGTGAGTTAAGTTGCGATGTTTAATCTGGCCCCACTTAAACAGCTCACCCAAGAGGAATTAAACATGAAAGCACTTAGCGTATTGTTTGCCACTGCTGCCCTGACACTGACTGCCGGTCTGGCTCAAGCCGATGTTCGTCCGGACCACATTCCCGAGTTGCTCAAGAAGGGTGAAATCACCTCTTTTGAGACGCTGAATGCGAAGGCGCTGGCCCAGCATAAGGGTGCCACTATTCTGGACACTGAACTTGATGACTCATACGGCAAGTTGGTGTATGAAGTTGAAGTGCGTGACGCCCAGGGCCTCAAGTGGGATGTTGAACTGGACGCCAAAACAGGTGAAGTATTGAAGAATAAACAAGACACCTGAGTTAAGCGTTTAATAAAAAACCGCGCCCTCTTCTAGAGCGGCGCGTTTTTTTATGTCGGAGCCCCCTCTTTTTATAAAATATCGCCTCAGTTGTAGCGCATAAGCGAGTTCTCGCTAAAATTGCCCCTACCCCGTTCAACCGAGACCCCGATCCATGGTGCAAGGCGTAGAAACTGACATCGCAACGATCAATCGCATCAGTGCAGTGCCGGCCATGTTGCAAGTCATCAGTGAAATGACCGGCATGCGATTCGCGGCCATCGCCCGCGTGACCGCCACCAGCTGGACGGCGTGTGCCGTGCTCGACAAACTCGGGTTCGGGTTAAAACCCGGCGGCGAACTGGATTTGGCCACCACCTTGTGCTTTGAAAGCATGGGGTCGCATCAGCCGATCATTATCGATAACGTCAGTACAGACCCGCACTACCAGAACCATCACACCCCCAAGCTGTACCGTTTCGAAAGCTACATCACGGTGCCGGTATTCCGTACCGACGGCAGATTTTTCGGCACCATCTGCGCGCTGGACCCTGAACCCGCGCAACTTAAAAGCAGCACCATCCAGACCACGCTGGAGTCGTTCGCCCGACTGATCTCGTTGCAAATGGACGCCGAAGAACACCAGCAACGCACCGAAACCGCTCTGCTTCGGGAACGTGAAACCGCCGAATTGCGCGAGCAGTTTATTGCCGTGCTGGGCCATGACTTGCGCAACCCGCTGTTCGCCATTACCACCGCCGCCGAACGACTGCTACGCAAACACCCTAACCCTGCATCCGATCATCTGGTGCAGCACATTCTGACCAGCGGCCGACGTGCCGCACGGCTGGTTGAAGATGTACTGGACTTTGCCCGAGGGCGCCTGGGGGCCGGTATTCCATTGACACTGCATGACTCTGCCGACCTCAATGACGTGTTTACCCATGTCATCTCGGAAGTCCAGAGTGTTCACCCGCAGCGCCAGATTGAGGCTGACATCGGCCCCATTGATGGGCTGCATTGTGACAGCGGTCGATTGGCGCAATTGCTGTCCAACTTGCTGGCCAATGCCATCAACCATGGCGCAACCCACGGGGTGGTCGAAGTGCAGGCTCAAGTGAACGATGACCTCTTCACTCTGAAAGTAACCAACCAGGGCAACCCGATTCCGCCCCACGTCCAGGCACAACTGTTTCAGCCCTACTCGCGCCCCGCCAATGACACGCCACAAGCCGGGCTGGGGTTGGGACTGTACATCGCCAGCCAGATCGCTCAATCGCACGGCGGCCATATCGAGGTGTCCTCCTGTGAAGAACACGGCACCGTCTTTGCTTTCCACCTGCCGTTGGGCGCCCGGCGCTAAGGGTGTGTTCCTGTGCAGGTGAGGTCAGTACATTAAACACAGCATCTTTTCGAAACGACCAATGGCAGCCTGAGGCGTCTACGCTGGGCTATGGTGGTCTCTTTGCCCTGTTCGAAAGGCGTCGATCATGCACGGCAATACACGCTTGGAATCGTCCATTTCCACCCTCGCGGGCAAACTTGCTGCTTTGGCCTACAGCCTTCTGAGTTACGCGTTGTTTCTGCTGGTTTTTATCTACTTCATCGGCTTTCTCAGCTCGATTGGCGTGCCCAAAGGCATCGATACCGCCGTCAGCCGGGTGTCCTGGCCATGGGCGATCGTGATCGATGTGCTGCTGATTACCCTGTTCGCCATTCAACACAGCGGTATGGCGCGCAAAGCCTTCAAACACTGGTGGCTCAGGTTTGTGCCGGCACCGATTGAACGCGCAACCTATGTGCTGTTCAGCAGTGCGGTGCTGGCGCTGATGATCTGGCTGTGGCAACCGGTCAGCATCACCGTGTGGCGCATTGAGTCCCCTTTGGCCGTCGCCCTGCTGACAAGCCTGTATTGGCTGGGCTGGGCCTTGGTACTGGTGGCTACGTTTCTGATCAGCCACCTTGAACTGTTCGGCATCAAGCAGGCACTGGACACTGTTCTGCGGTTAAAAGCACCCGATACCTCTTTCAAAACCCCGCTGCTGTACAAATGGGTGCGACACCCGATGTATGCCGGTTTTCTGATGGCCTTCTGGGCGACGCCGCACATGACCGTCGGGCGACTGGTGTTCGCCGTGACCTGCACGCTGTATATCGTGATTGGCAGCCGACTTGAGGAAAAAGATCTGCTGGAGCTGTTTGGCGATCCCTACCGGCGTTACCAACAACGCATCGGCAGGCTCATCCCGTTTGTCGGTCGCAGAAAACTCCCGGTCTTGAGCCCGCAAAAAGGATGTATTTGCAGCGAGGATGAGTAGACACTGGCGCACAGCTTGAACGCTCACCTGTGAGCTCTTCCATTGCGCCAAGACAGACCTCGCCATGCTAACCCGCCTTTGCACTTACGATGACCTGACGGCTGAACAACGCCAGCAACTGCGTGCCATCAACGTCCATCCGGAGCAGCTCCCCTACTGCGGCGACATTGAATGCGCCCTGTACTCCCTGCCCGCGACCCCACATGCCGGGATCAAAGGGTTCGTGCTGCTGGCCGATGACCTGCCCGTGGCATTTTTATTACTCAAGCGCGCACCGCTGCTGGCGCATTGGGCCGAACCGGGCAGCGCCACCGTGCATGCGTTTCAGGTCGACAAACGCCTCCAGGGCCAAGGGATCGGCAAAACCTGCCTCAACCTGTTAGCACAGCAACTGCACGGTTACTGGCCAGAGATCAACCAACTGATGCTCTCCGTCAGCCCGTTCAACGCGCCAGCCCTGCATTTTTACAAGGGCCAGGGCTGGATTGAAGGGGGTGAGGCGTACCAGGGCGAGCGGTGCTTAAGCTTGGCGCTGGACACTGACTTGGCGGGACAGCGAGCGGGTTAATTGCATCGGTGCCAAATACCCGTACACAACAAAATCCACCTGTTTCATCGAAAAATAGCCACTGACTGTATCTAGACAAAAGGTCAGCATCGACCTTATTGTTTGGCCCGGACCACCGCAGTGGTCCACGTCGCTCGGACGGTTCCGGGCGCTTACGTATCAGAGGCCAACATGGCAGACCAAGGTTCGCCGCGCCGCTTTGCGCGCATCGATCGACTCCCCCCGTATGTGTTCAACATCACCGCCGAGCTGAAAATGGCTGCGCGGCGCCGTGGCGAAGACATTATCGACTTCAGCATGGGCAACCCTGACGGCCCGACACCGCCGCACATCGTTGAAAAACTCTGCACGGTCGCACAACGCGAAGATACCCATGGCTACTCCACTTCGCGCGGCATCCCACGCCTGCGCCGGGCTATTTCCCGCTGGTATGCCGATCGCTACAACGTCGACATCGACCCTGAAGACGAAGCCATTGTCACCATCGGTTCCAAGGAAGGCCTCGCGCATTTGATGCTGGCCACGCTGGATCAGGGCGACACGGTGCTCGTGCCCAACCCCAGCTATCCGATCCACATCTACGGGGCTGTCATCGCGGGCGCGCAAGTGCGGTCAGTGCCACTGATTCCCGGCGTAGACTTTTTCGCCGAGCTGGAAAAAGCCATCCGCGGATCGATTCCCAAGCCAAAAATGATGATTCTGGGCTTCCCGTCCAATCCCACCGCGCAGTGCGTTGAGCTGGATTTCTTCGAGCGCGTGGTGGCGCTGGCCAAACAATATGACGTGCTGGTGGTGCACGATCTGGCCTACGCCGACATCGTGTACGACGGCTGGAAGGCCCCTTCGATCATGCAAGTGCCGGGGGCAAAAGACATCGCCGTGGAATTTTTCACCCTGTCAAAAAGCTACAACATGGCAGGCTGGCGCATTGGTTTCATGGTGGGTAATGCCGAACTGGTCAGCGCGCTGGCGCGCATCAAGAGCTACCACGACTACGGCACCTTCACACCGTTGCAAGTCGCCGCCATTGCCGCCCTGGAAGGCGATCAACAGTGCGTGAAAGACATTGCCGAGCAGTACCGCCAGCGCCGTAACGTGCTGGTCAAAGGGCTGCATGAGCTGGGCTGGATGGTCGAAAACCCGAAAGCGTCCATGTATGTGTGGGCCAAGATCCCTGAGGCCTACGCGTCCATGGGGTCGCTGGAATTCGCCAAGAAGCTGTTGGCGGACGCCAAAGTCTGCGTCTCACCGGGCGTAGGATTTGGTGAATATGGCGATGACCATGTGCGCTTTGCGCTGATCGAAAACCAGGATCGAATTCGTCAGGCGGTGCGCGGCATTCGTGCCATGTTCCGTGCAGATGGCGTGAGCGCCAACTGAAAGACCCCGCCGGCGCGAACGCATTCGCGCCGGCGGGGGCTGGGGGCTTAAACCACCAGCGACAGCAGCAGGATGAAGATCAAACCGACCACCGACAGAATGGTTTCCATCGCGGTCCAGGTTTTGAATGTTTCAGCCACGGTCATGTTGAAGTACTGCTTGACCAGCCAGAACCCCGCATCGTTCACATGGGACAGGATCAACGAACCTGCGCCCGTCGCCAGCACCAGCAGCTCGCGGTTCACGCCCGGAATCAAGTCCACCACCGGCAGCACAATGCCTGCCCCGGTGATGGTTGCAACGGTCGCGGAACCGGTCGCGATCCGAATCACCGCCGCCACCAGCCACGCCAGTAGAATCGGCGAAATTTGCGCATTCACCGCCATGTGACCGATCACGTCGCCCACACCGCTGGCCACCAGCATTTGCTTGAAACCACCGCCAGCACCAATGATCAAAATGATCGCCGCCGTCGGCGCCAGGCTCGCGTCCAGCAATTTGAGGATGCGCTTGGAGTCGATGCCCTGACGCGCGCCAAAGGTGTACAGCGACAGCAGCAAGGCCAGCAACAGCGCCGTGATCGGGTGGCCGATCATGTCCATCCAGCCGCGGAAGAAGTTACCGTCGGGCAACGCCACGTCGGCAAAGGTCTTGAGCAACATCAGGAACACCGGCAGCAACACAGTGGCCAGCGTGATGCCGAAACTCGGCAGGCTGCTGGATTCCGGCTCGCTGGCCAGTTGATCCACCAGCTCCTGGGACGGGTTGCCGGGAATGTATTTGGAGATAAAGCTGCCGTAAATCGGCCCCGCGATGATGGCCGTCGGCAAGGCAACGATCAGGCCATACAGAATGGTCTTACCGATGTCTGCGCCAAAGACCCCAATGGCCAGCAACGGTCCCGGATGCGGTGGCACCAGGCCATGGACGGCAGACAAACCGGCCAGCAGCGGAATGCCGATCTTGATCAACGACACCCCGGTGCGGCGCGCCACGATGAACACCAACGGAATCAGCAGGACAAAACCGATCTCGAAAAACAGCGGAATGCCCACCAGGAACGCAGCGAACATCATCGCCCACTGCACGCGCTCTTTACCGAACGCGCGAATCAGGGTGCGGGCGATCTGATCGGCCCCGCCTGAGTCGGCCATCATTTTGCCGAGCATGGTGCCCAGCGCGAGGATGATGCCGACAAAGCCCAGCACGCCACCGAACCCGTCCTGAAAAGACTTGATGATTTTGTCGGTAGGCATGCCCGAGGTCAGGCCGAGGAACGCCGAGGCAATAATCAACGCGATAAACGGATGCAGCTTGAACCGGGTGATCAACACGATCAACCCGATGATGGTGACGACAGCGTCAAGCAGTAGAAAGGTGTTCTGGGACATGCCTAGCATGGGGCGTCTCCTGGCTTGTTGTTGTTATCGGGCGCGAATGTGCAGCCGGGGATGAGTCGGATAGCGCTGTCTTTTTTAAGCGAAATCATGGGGTTGTCTGCAACGAATGTTCATGCCACCAATCGCGGGCCTGAGACGCCAGCTCATCGATATCATGGGTGGCCGCGTTCAGGGTTAACACCAGAGGTTCATTGACCGGCGATTCAAGGGCAGCGAACTGGCTGTCAATCAGGGTTTTGGGCATGAAATGCTCGGGGCGATGAGCCACCCGATCTGCCGCTACTTCGGGCGTCAACTCAAGGAACACGAAGCCCAAACCGTCGACGGCGCTGCGCAGACGCTCGCGATAACGCAACTTGAGCGCCGAGCAGGTCAATACCGGGCGCTGGCCCCGCTCAACGGCAAGGCGCAACTCGTCTGCCAGGCTGGCCAGCCATCCGGCACGGTCGTCATCGGTCAGGGGGATCCCGGCACTCATCTTGGCAATGTTGGCCGCGGGGTGAAACGCGTCACCCTCAATCGGGGTCGCGCCATTGAGCAGGCACAATGCCTGGCTCACGCTGGATTTGCCGCAGCCGGCAACACCCATGATGACCAGGGCAGTGATAGGTTGACTCATGAAACACCTCAGTCCGTAGACAGCGCTGTCTTTGTCCGTGCGTTCAGTACCTGAAAGCAAAGCACAAAGCCGGGGCTACCGACGTCTATTTCTCATTTTTGTGGGGAGACGCGGTGACGCTCTCGACATACAAAGCTGGGGTAACCGGAGTGCCGACAATCAGGCAATTGCGGGCATCCGTGGACAGCGCTACCTTAGTGGCTTGTTTTTTGTTTGGCAAGCCGCGATGACCTCCGTCAAAAACGATAAAAATACCCGCACAACGGGCCGTCCGACCCTCAATGAAGTGGCCCGACTGGCAGGCGTCAGCCCTATTACAGCCTCGCGCGCATTGCGCGGCATCAGCAGTGTGGCCACCGAACTGGCCGAAAAAGTGCGCCAGGCCGCCGCCGACCTGAACTACGTGGTCAACCCTGCGGCACGCGCCCTGGCCTCGGCCCAGAGCCATTCGGTGGTGGTTTTAGTCCCGTCATTGTCCAACCTGCTGTTTATCGACACCCTCGAAGCCATCCATTCGGTATTACGGCCCAAGGGTTTTGAAGTCTTGATCGGCAACTTCCATTACTCGCGTGACGAAGAAGAAGACCTGCTGCGCAACTACATGGCCTACCAGCCGCGCGGGCTGCTGCTGACCGGGTTTGATCGCTCTGAAAGCTCACGGCGCATGATCGAGTCCAGCAATGTGCCCTGCGTGTACATGATGGAACTGGACGCGGGCGCCGGACTGAACTGCGTCGGGTTCTCCCAGTTGGAAGCGGGCGAGACCGCCGCTCACCATTTGATTTCCAGCGGCCGTCAACACCTGGCTTATATAGGGGCGCAACTCGACCAGCGCACCTTGCTGCGCGGTGAAGGCTATCGGCGTGCGCTGCAAGCCGTCGGCCTATACAACCCGGACCTTGAAGTGCTGACGCCACGCCCTTCATCCGTGGGGCTGGGTGGCGAATTGTTCTTGCAGTTGATGGCCGCACACCCGCAGGTGGATGCCATTTTCTTCGGCAATGACGACCTTGCCCACGGCGCCTTGCTGGAAGCGGCGCGGTTCGGGATCAAAATCCCTGAACAAATCGCCATTCTGGGGTTCAACGACCTGCCCTCCTCCGAGTTTATGGTGCCGCGGCTCAGCAGCATTCGTACGCCTCGCGAAGCCATTGGCCGTCGTGCGGCGGAACAAATGCTGACCCTGATGGCGGGTAATCGAGTCGCCAATCCTGTGCAAGACATGGGGTTTGAATTGATGGTGCGCGAAAGCAGTTAATCCTTAACCGGCCCAAAAGCGGCAAACCGCGGCAAGGTTTCTCCGCCCAGCCTTGCCGTTGACCGCCAGGCCCCGCGCGGGACGGGGGTTAGCGTACCCGGCATGCTAATTGCTCGATAAGTGGCTATCCACGATTTGAACAGGGCTCACGCATGCTAGTGACTGCGCAAAACACCTCGACCCTCCTGAAGACCCAGCGCCCGGACCTGGACCCTGTCACAGGGGCCGCCAGCGCGCTGTACAACGGTCAACTGCAAAACAGCCAGCCGCTGACCAATATTCAGGCCACGCCGACGTCGGCGGCTGGCAATGCTCAGGCCGATAACATCAACGCCGCCTTCGCCAAAACCCGCGTGCTGTTGCAGGCCAGCGTGCCTGAAACCGCTGTCACCCAAGGAACTGCCACCCAAGCCTTCAAGGACTACATGGACACGCCTGTGGCGCAGCGCATTCGCGAACAATTTTTGAAGGATATGGGCCTGACTGAGGACGACGTGAAAGCCATGCCGCCCGAAAAGCAGCAAGCGATCAACGACAAGATCAGCGACTTGATGCAACACACAGAAGCCCTCAAACACGCTGAAAGTGCCCGACACAAGCAAGAAGAGCAGGTTTAGGTCTTGCCTGTCATCGCTGACAGGCAATGCAAAGGACCTGTCAGTGCAACTGCAACGTGGCGTTGAACTGGCTGATAGCGTCTACCACGTGCCTGGAGCCTTGCTGGATTTCCAGAATCGCCACCCCGGCTTCATTGGCCAGTTCAACGCCCAATCCTGTTCGGCTCAGACTCGATTGCATGCTGTTGACGGCATTAAGGGACAAGTCGTGGTTCTTGCGCACCACTTCTACTATTTCCACGGTTGCCGCACTGGTGCGCGCAGCCAGGCTTCTGACCTCATCGGCCACCACGGCAAAACCACGCCCATGCTCCCCGGCACGTGCCGCTTCAATGGCCGCATTGAGTGCCAGCAAGTTGGTCTGATCGGCGATGCTGCGAATGGTTTGCACAATCTTGCCGATGCTGTCCGATTGCTTGCTAACCGCATCGATGCTCTGCGCTGCCTCGTTCAGGTCCTGGGAGATGGCCTCGATGATTTGCACCGTTTGCTGAACCACCTCAGAACCTTTCTGCGCACTTGCATCGTTTTGCACGGAAGTGGCATGGGCTGATTCGGCCGCTGTTTGCAGGTTGGTGACTTGAGCCGTGATATCACTGGCGAATTTCACCACTTTGTATAAACGGCCCTTGGCATCGAAGATCGGGTTATAGGACGCCTCAAGGAACACCTGACGGCCATATTTATCGAGCCGCTCAAATCGTCGCGATTGCACTTCGCCGCGGTTGAGTGACGCCCAAAACGCCTTGTACTGCGCCGACTCTCGCTCGTTCGGTGTGCAAAACATGCCATGGTGCTGACCCACAATCTCTGCCAACGAATAATGCATGGTGCTGAGAAAGTTCTGATTGGCGTTGATCACGCAACCGTCCGGCGAAAACTCGATCAGCGCCATCGAACGACTCAAGGCGTTCACGATGCTTTCGTTCTCATGTTCGGTGTGGATACGTTGCGTGATGTCCGCCGCCACTTTGATCACGCTGCTGACCTGCTTGTCGGCGCCAATGATCGGCATATAGCTGGCCTCAAGCCAGACTTCACGGCCGCTTTTATCGAGTCGCAGGTAGGTGCCACTCATGGCTTCGCCCTCACCCAGCGCGCGCCAAAATCGTGCGTACTCTTCGCTTCGGGTGTAAGGCTCTTCGCAAAATAGGCGGTGATGCTTGCCGCGTAGCTCTTCGACGGGATAACCCATGACCCGGCAAAAATTATCGTTGGCATCGAGAATAGTGCCGTCGGGGGCAAATTCGATGATGGCCATGGAGCGACTGATGGCCATTACCTTGGCCTTCATTTCATCGAGTGAACAACTCAGGCGTTGATTTTCAAGCAAGTCAGCTTTGCGATGTAAATCGAACATGGCTCAATCCCTGGAGATGCTGTCTATTGATACGTCATAAGCTTCAAGACACAACAAACCATCAGCGTGCAAGGCTCATGCCGCTGGAGCCGGACGCACCGCGGGGGATTCAAGCATTCGTTATTCACGCCCCGTAATTAATGAGCATAGCTAGCCAACGAAGGGTTGCAAGCAAAAGGCCATCCATTTGCGGCGCCCCGCCCGTTTTGAAAAACGTTCCCAAACGGACGATGCGGGATGCGCCACAGGCCTTTGTATATACTGGCGCCCGACTTCACCACCGATAGTTCCCACATGACCGCCCTTGTCTACAGCCTGCTCGACGCGCCTTTATGGCCATTGATGAACAAGTTTTACCGCCACCATCAGTCGTCAATGAAAGCGGTCAAAGACGCGCAATTGTGGGTGGCGCGGCAAGAAGAAATCATCGCCGGGCTGTGCCTGCGACCTGTGGCAAACGGCTATTGGTTGACAGGGTTGTTCGTCGCGCCCGAGTGGCGCAAACAAGGTGTCGCGGCGACGCTGATTGATCGCGCGGTGTCGGCCTGCGACGGGCCGGTCTGGTTGTTTTGCGACCCAGGGTTGCAAGGCTTTTATGAAAGGTTGGGGTTCTCGCTGGATACTCGACTGCCCCACGCCTTGCATGAGCGGCTGGTGCGTTACCAACGTAACAAAGCGATGGTGGCGTTGGGGATCGGCCTGTAGTTGCTGCCCCAACAAAAACGAGGCAGCCACCACAGAGGCAGGACGTTTACTCCAGCGTGCCAGGCTCCAGCTCCGGGAATAGCACCTCGATATAACCGAACTTGCTGAAGTCCTTGATCCGCGACGGGTAGAGGCGGCCAATCAGGTGATCGCATTCATGCTGCACCACCCGTGCGTGAAACCCTTGCGCTTCGCGCACAACCGGTTCGCCTTTAGGCGTAAAGCCCTCGTAGCGGATCCGTTGGTAACGCTCCACCGCGCCGCGCAAACCCGGCACCGACAAGCACCCTTCCCACTCCTCTTCGACCTCCGGACTCAACGGCGTGATAAGCGGATTGATCAGAATGGTCTGCGGCACCGCCTCGGCATCCGGGTAACGCTCACTGTGTTCGAACCCGAAAATCACCAGTTGCAGATCCACCCCGATTTGCGGCGCAGCCAGACCGACGCCACCGGCATGTTCCATGGTTTGCAACATGTCATCGATTAATTGCCACAACTCGGGCGAGTCGAACATGTCATCCGGCACAGGTTTGGCGACCTGCAGCAGACGTTCATCGCCCATTTTCAAAATTTCACGAATCATAGTCAGGCTTCATCTGAGGGGGATGTGAGGGAATGGTCGCGGCCAAGGCCGGAAACATGTTGCTTGGGATTGGGATCGTCCGCTTCATCGAACGTTTTCTCACCCGGGTCCTTGCCTTCGGCGGACATGTGCTCGATCACTGCGTTCATTTCTGCCCCCAGTAGCAGCACGGCTGCCGAGATGTAGAAATACAACAACAGCACGATGATTGCCCCGATGCTGCCGTACATGGCGTTGTAATCAGCGAACGTCTTGACGTAAAAGGCAAACCCCAACGACGCGGCGATCCACACCACCACGGCCAATACCGAGCCCGGTGTAATGAAACGAAACTTCTGTTCGACATCGGGCATCACGTAATACATCACCGCCACGGCAACCATCATCAGCAGCACGATCACCGGCCAGCGCAGGATCGTCCACAGCGTCACCACAAATTCTTCAAGCCCGACCTGCCCCGCCAGCCAGCTCATCACTTGCGGGCCCAGCACCATCAACGCGGCGGCAGCCAGCAACATGCCCGCAAGACCGATGGTGTAAAAAATCGACAGCGGCAAACGCTTCCAGATAGGCCGCCCTTCTACCACGTCATACGCCGCGTTCATGGCGCTCATCATCAGGCGCACACCGGCCGAGGCGGTCCACAAGGCAATCACAATACCCACCGAGAGCAAACCGCCCTTGGACTGTTGTAACTGGTCGATCACCGGGTTGACCTGTTCCAGCGCCTGCGGCGGCAATACCAGTTCGGATTGCAGGCGCAGCCAGCTGAAGAAGTCCGGCAGGTGCAAAAAGCCGATCAGCGCGATCAGAAACAGAATGAACGGGAACAACGAAAACAACATTTGATAGGCCAACGCAGAGGCGTACGTCGACATCTCATCGTCAATGAATTCCTTGACCGTACGGATCAACACTTTGCCCAACGGCAGGCCATTCAAGACCGGAAATAACATAGCGTCTCCTTTCGCCGCTCAATGAGAGGGTTTACAAGCCATACAACAACTTCAGGTGGGGGTTTTACCTCAAAAGTAGTCGAGTTGGCGACTTTGGAAACAGGTCCGCGCCCAACGTGTAAAAACGGCCATCACTGGATGGCCGTCATTTATTTCTTCAGGCAAATCAATTGCCCTCAGGATCCAGCGCTGTTCAGGCTTTGTCGACGGTCTTCTTAACCGCATCCTTGGCCTTGCCCACCGCCTGCTGGCCTTCGCCTTTCACTTCCTGGGCTTTGCCTTCTGCGCGCAGTTTGTCGTTGTCAGTGGCTTTGCCAACCGTTTGTTTGACATTGCCTACTGCTTCGTTCGCCATGCCTTTGATCTTATCGCCAGTGCTGCTCATGGGATTTCTCCTAGTGAAATTTCGGATGTCATTAACTCGACATTAGGATTGACCTGACGCTTTACGGAGGAGTTTCATTTATTTTCTGTGGGTCATTTCATCGCCCGGCGCAGGTTGGGCTTTATGTTTGCCCGCGAACCCCCGAGAATGCGCGACGTATTCAGGCTCAGGCGCTGAAGATCCAGAAAGACAGGAAGGTTATGAAACTCGATAAAAAGCAGGCCATTGCCCGCAGAAACCAGGCACTTGGCGGTGCAGTGATCGGCGTTAACAACGGTCACTTCGCCTCACTCAACACCAACAAGAATATTTGGTGGTTCGACATCCCGCTGGCCCGTCTGGCCGTTGGTCAGTACGAATGGGTGCACCTGCTGCTGCACACGCCGAGCACCGATGAACTGCTGCACCTGAAAGTGACCACGGCGTTTCTGCGCGAGAAACGCGAAGGCATGGTGGTACGCGCCACCCACAAGCGCACGCCGACCATGAGCCTGGAACTGAGCGCTGACAAGGATTCGTTCTTGCAGGACGTACGCCCGACCGGCACGGGCGTAAACTTCGCCCAGTTCTTGCAAAAGTAAGCCGTTGCACAAACGACAAAGCCCCGCATGGCGGGGCTTTGTCGTATTCGGGCGGTTACTTTTTCAGGCCAAGCTTTTTCAGTTCTTCGTCACGCAACTCGCGACGCAGGATTTTGCCCACGTTGGTCGTAGGCAATGAATCGCGGAACTCAACGATTTTTGGCGCCTTGTAAGCCGTCAGGTTGGCACGCATGTGCGCCATGACTTGCTCCTTGGTCAGCGTCATGCCCGGCTTGACCACGATGAAGACCTTGATCAACTCGCCGGTTTTCTCGTCCGGAATGCCGATGGCCGCTGATTGCAGCACGCCCGGCAGCGAGGCCATCACGTCTTCCAGCTCGTTGGGGTACACATTGAAGCCCGAGACCAGAATCATGTCTTTCTTGCGATCGACAATGCGCATGTAGCCGTCCGGCTGGATGATGGCAATGTCACCCGACTTCAACCAGCCTTCGCTGTCCATGATTTCGTCGGTGGCGTCAGGGCGCTCCCAGTACCCTTTCATGACCTGCGGGCCCTTGATGCAGAGTTCGCCCACTTCTCCCAGCGGCAACTCTTCACCGGCATCGTTGATGACTTTGCACAAGGTCGACGGGACCGGAATACCGATGGTGCCGACCTGGATGTTCTGAATCGGGTTGACCGACGCCACCGGGCTGGTTTCGGTCATGCCGTAGCCTTCGCAGATCGGGCAGCCGGTCACGGCTTTCCAGCGTTCGGCCACGGACAACTGCAAGGCCATGCCGCCCGACAACGTGACTTTAAGCGCGGAGAAGTCCAGCTTGCGGAATGCTTCGCTGTTGCACAGCGCCACAAACAAGGTGTTCAGGCCCACGAAACCGCTGAACTTCCATTTCGACAGTTCTTTGACCATGGCCGGCAGGTCACGAGGGTTGCTGATCAGCACGTTGTGGTTACCGATCAGCATCATCGCCATGCAGTGAAAGGTGAACGCGTAGATGTGGTAAAGCGGCAATGGCGTAATGAGGATTTCGCAACCTTCATTGAGGTTGGAGCCCATCAGCGCCTTGCACTGCAACATGTTGGCGATCAGGTTGCGATGGGTCAGCATCGCGCCCTTGGCCACGCCGGTGGTGCCACCGGTGTATTGCAGCACGGCCACATCGCTGCTCGGCGGGTTGGCATCCCTGACCGGCTGGCCGTGCCCTTGGCTTAGCACATCGTTGAACTTGATGGCATTGGGCAAGTGATAGGCCGGCACCATTTTTTTCACGTACTTGATGACGCTGTTGATCAGCACGCGCTTGAACGGAGACAGCAGGTCGGCCACTTCGGTGATGAATACGTATTTGACGGACGTTTGGGGCACGACTTTTTCGGCCAGGTGCGCCATGTTCGCCAGACACACCAGCGCCTTGGCGCCCGAGTCATTGAATTGGTGTTCCATTTCCCGCGCGGTGTACAGCGGGTTGGTGTTGACCACGATCAAGCCGGCGCGGATGGCTCCGAACACAGCGATGGGGTATTGCAGCAGATTAGGCAATTGAACAGCGATGCGATCGCCGGGTTGCAAGTCAGTGTGCTGTTGCAGATAGGCCGCAAAGGCACCCGACAATTCGTACAGTTCACCGTAGGTGATGGTTTTGCCAAGGTTGCTGAACGCCGGTTTGTCGGCGAAGCGTTGGCAAGATTGTTTCAGTACCGTCTGGATATTTGGATATTCGTCCGGATTGATTTCAGCAGCAATCCCAGCTGGGTACTTATCCTTCCAAAAGCCTTCAAACATGGAAGCCCACTCCTCAGCGACGCGAATTCTTCACCGCATTTGATGCGGTTATTATTTGTTTGATTTTTATAATTGATAACTCTGGCTTTTTACTTACCGAGAAGTCACAAAGCGCGCCGAGAGTAGCAGCTTTGCCAAAGGCCGCCTAGAGCCAAAAGTGGGCTTCAAAGTAACCAACCTGACTGTAGGACAATCCTAAGTCATCATTAGAATAAAAACTCAATATCGTTCAAACCCCTTCTATTCCGGGCCTCTCCGGGTGGAGGCGGCACGCAGGTCCTATTAATGGAGACGAATAAAAACGCCCGTTCACGTCGCGTAAACGGGCGTTTGTCGCCTGGTTGAACGAATCAGGCGATATCACGCAACTCACGGCGCAAGATCTTGCCCACCGGGGTCATAGGCAATGACTCGCGCAGCACGATTTGCTTGGGGACTTTATACCCGGTGAAGTTGTCTTTGCAGTAGGCCTTGAGTTCTTCAACCGTGACCCCGCCCTCACGTGCCACTACGAACAATTTGACCGCCTCCCCGGTGCGCTCGTCCGGCACACCGATGACCGCACAGTTCGCCACTTTCGGGTGAGCCATGACGATGTCTTCGATTTCGTTGGGGTACACATTGAAACCGGACACGATGATCAGGTCTTTTTTACGGTCCACGATGCGCACGAATCCGTCCGGGTCAATCACCGCCACATCGCCGGTTCTGAACCAGCCTTCGGCGTCGAGTACTTCCGCGGTGGCCTGCGGATTTTGCCAGTAGCCTTTCATTACCTGCGGGCCCTTGACGCACAACTCGCCTCGCTCCCCCAACCCGAGATCGACCCCGTCGTCACTGATGACTTTCATCGCAGTGCCCGGCACTGGCGTACCCACCGTGCCCAGCCGTGCCAACGAACCACACGGGTTGGCGCTGGCCACCGGCGACGTTTCGGTCAGGCCATAGCCTTCGACGATGCGGCAACCGGTGAGTTTCTCCCAGCGCTCGGCCGTGGCCTTGACCAAGGCCGTACCGCCGGAGTTGGTGACTTTAAGCCCGGAGAAGTCCAGCGCCTTGAAATCCGGGTGATCCATCAACGCCACGAACAACGTGTTGAGCCCCAGAAACGCCGTGAAGCGCCAGTTGCTCAGTTCTTTGACAAACCCCTTGATGTCACGCGGGTTGGTAATCAGTACGTTGTGGTTGCCGGTGACCATCATGCACATGCAATTCGCGGTGAAGGCATAGATATGATAGAGCGGCAACGGCGCGATCATGATTTCGCGTCCGTCGCGCAGGATCGACTGCCCCTGGGCGTCATGCTGCGACAGGCACGCTCGCACTTGCAGCATGTTGGCAACCAGATTGCCGTGGGTGAGCATCGCGCCTTTGGGCAAACCGGTGGTGCCACCGGTGTATTGCAGCACGGCAATGTCATCCAGGGTCGCGTTCAGGGCATGAAGCGGCTGACCGGCGCCACGGTGCAAAACGGTTTTGAAAGACACCGCCTGCGCCACGTTGTAGGCCGGCACCAGCTTTTTGACTTTGTCGACCACCAGGTTGGTCACCCAGCCCTTAACCGCGGGCATCATGTCGCCCATTTTGGCTTCAATCAGGTAGTCGATCTCGGTGTCTTGCAGGACTTCCTGCACCCGCTTGCCGAACATGTTCAAGTACACCAGCGCACGAATACCGGCGCTTTGGAACTGATGGCGCATTTCACGGGAGGTGTACAGCGGGTTGGTGTTGACCACCACTAACCCGGCACGTAGCGCACCGAATACCGCGATGGGGTATTGCAGGATATTGGGCATTTGCACCGCAATGCGGTCACCTGGCTTGAGGTCGGTGTGCTGCTGCAAATACCCGGCAAAAGCCGCACTGTGACGCTCAAGCTCGGCATACGTGAGGGTCACCCCCAAATTGCTGAAAGCGGGCCGGTCGGCGAATTTCTTGCAGGAGCGTTCAAACACATCCACGACCGACGTAAAAGCCGTCATATCGATGTCCAGCGGTACACCGGCGGGACGTTTGTCATTCCAGAAATCAGGTTGCATTGTTTTTATCCTCTTACCTGAGCCAGTCTGGCCGCCTCTTTCATGCACTAAAAAGCGGAACCTGCGGACGTTAACAGTTCTCAAGTAGTAGGCAAATACAGCGATCTTCGCCATTTACATCTTGAATTGTTTTGCTGCGACGCCGCCGGTTGAGTGGCCAGCGCGCAAATGCGCTATACACTGCTACGACTCGCGAGGAAGGACTCACCATGACCACGGACAGTTTTTGGCTGGATGCAAATGACCGCACCGGTCTTTTCGTCAATCGCTGGCTGCCCGCTGGCGCAGCGAAAGCCATTGTGTTGCTGGCCCATGGCATGGCGGAACATGGCGGGCGCTATGCACGGCTGGGGGACGCCCTGTGCGGTGCCGGTTTTGGGTTGTACGCCCACGATCAGCGCGGCCACGGCAAGACCGCCGAGCGCGGCACGCCGGGCTATTTTGCCGATCACGACGGCTGGTGTGCCGTGGTCAGCGACGTGGCCACCTTGCAACAGCACATCAATCAGGCACATCCCGGTGTTCCGGTGTTTTTGCTGGGGCACAGCATGGGCAGTTACGTCGCTCAGTCTTATTTGCTGCACCACAGCGCCAGCCTGCACGGTGCGATCCTCAGTGCGTCGAACTTCCAGCCGCCCATGCTCTACCGCGCGGCCAGCCTGATTGCCCGCTTTGAACGCTGGCGCCAGGGGCCAACGGGGCGCAGTGCGCTGATCGACTGGCTGTCGTTCGGTTCATTCAACAAAGCCTTCAAGCCCAATCGCACCCGCTATGACTGGCTCAGCCGCGACCCTGCCGAGGTCGATGCCTACGCGGCAGATCCGCTGTGCGGGTTTCGCTGTACCAACCAGTTCTGGATCGATCTGTTGGGCGGTTTGCAGCAAATCAGCACACCCGCGAACCTGTCGCAGATCGACGCGAGCCTGCCAATACTGATCATTGGCGGGGAATGTGATCCGGTCAGTGCAGGCAAGCGTCTCACTGACTTGGCCAATGCCTTGCGCCAGTCGGGCAATCAGTCGGTACAACTGAAGATGTACCCCCAGGCGCGGCACGAACTGTTTAATGAAACCAATCGCGATGCGGTGATGGCCGACGTGATTGCCTGGCTCGAACAGGCACTGACTCACCCACGGCCCGCGCGCAGCGAATGAACACCCAACATCATTAAAAAAGTTATTAGAATCAAAAACTTGCAATTAAAACCGGCACAGGACATGCGCTAGATGACTCAAGTTACCAACACCCCGTACGAAGCTCTCGAAGTCGGCCAGACGGCCAGTTACAGCAAAACTGTGGAAGAGCGTGACATTCAACTGTTTGCGGCCATGTCCGGCGACCACAACCCGGTCCACCTTGACCCGGAGTTCGCCGCGGCAACCATGTTCAAGGAGCGCATTGCGCACGGCATGTTCAGCGGCGCCCTGATCAGCGCGGCCGTCGCCTGCGAGTTGCCCGGCCCCGGCACCATTTACATCGGTCAGCAAATGAGCTTCCAAAAACCGGTGAAGATTGGCGACACCCTGACCGTACGCCTGGAAATCCTGGAAAAACTGCCAAAATTTCGCGTCCGTATTGCCACCCGCGTATTCAATCAGCGCGACGAACTGGTGGTGGACGGTGAGGCCGAAATCCTCGCCCCGCGCAAGCAACAGACCGTCACCCTGCCCACCTTGCCCGCCATCAGCATTGGCTGAATGACACGCATAAAAAAACGCCGGATAACCGGCGTTTTTTCATTTCAGCCTGTACTTAAGACTGAGCACGCGCCTGATTGCGCAGCGCTTTCACCTGATCGTGATTGCGTTGTACGCCGTGATACTGGCGCTCTACCAGGTCACGGATACCCATCAGGTTATGCTTGGTGATTTTCTCAAGGGCTTCTTTGTAAGCCTTCAGCGCATGGTCTTCACCGCGCTCGGCTTCGTTCAGCACGGCCTCTTCATCCTTACCGGTAAACATGGACTTCACGTCCACCCAACGGCGGTGCAAATCACCGGCAACGCTGGTGCTGGTCTCCGGATCGCCGCCCAAGCTACGCACGGCAGCCTGAAGTTCTGCGGCGGCGGTTGCGCAATCAGCGGAACGCTTGGCAAACAGGGCTTTGAGTTCAGGGTGCTTGATGTCTTCTGCACAGGTTTTGAAACCTTCCTGGCCGTCTTTGCTGGTTTCGATCAGATCGTTCAAAACTTTGATGGATTCTTTATTGATGTCAGTCATTGTTCAATTCCTTACAAGGTTGAGGATCGTGCAATAGAGATTGCATGGCCCGTGCCAGACTTTTAATTTTTATAAATCCCTTTAAAAACAATGACTTAATAATTAACTGAACTTCTGTATCCGGTTTTTTTGCATGATCTGTCAATTGGCCTGCATGCAGAATGCCTGTATTTTCCAGATCAACGTTTCACGCCAGAAAAGGCCGAATCATGAACCCCGAAAAACTCGAACTGCTGGTAACCCGCGAAATGCCGTTCGGCAAATACAAAGGCCGGATCATTGCTGACTTGCCCGGACAGTACCTGAACTGGTTTGCCCGCGAAGGTTTCCCCCATGGAGAGCTGGGTGGCTTGCTGGCCTTGATGCAAGAGATCGACCACAACGGGCTGTCCGATCTGCTTGACCCGTTGCGCGCCAAACACGGAAAACCCAAACCTCGCCACTGACAGAGCGCCCCTATGCCAAGGATTGAAGACAACGCCCGCGACGAACACTTCTGGCACGCCATCGCTCAACGCTACGACGTGGCCCCCGGCCCGATCAATCTTGAGAACGGCTACTTTGGACGCATGACCCGCGGCGTCGCGCAGGACTACCAGCGTCAGGTAGACTTTATTAACCGCAGCAACTCCGTGCACGTGCGTCAGCGCTTCGACGACACGCAAAGCCTTGAAATCCGTGCTCAATTGGCCGACATGCTGAAGGTCGAGCCCGGCAGTATTGCCCTGACCAACCGCGCGTCGGACGCCTTACAGTCGCTGATCCGCAACTACACAGGCTTGCAGCCCGGTGACCAGTTACTGATCTGCGACCTCGAATACCACAGCGTCGAATACGCCATGCGCTGGGTGGCACAGCAACGCGGGCTGGAGATGATTGAAATCACCCATGCCCACCCCGCCACGTACGAGAGCCTGCTCAACGGCTATCGAGAAGCCTTTGCGCAACACCCGCGCATCAAACTGATGGCCCTGACCCACGTCACCCATCGCACAGGGCTGGTGATGCCGGTGCAGGCGATTATCGAATTAGCGAAAGAGCATGGGGTCGATGTCATTCTGGACGGCGCCCACGCGCTGGGGCAGATCGACTTCGACCTGCCGGACATGGGCGTGGCATTTGCCGGTTTCAACTTGCACAAGTGGATCGGTGCGCCATTGACGCTGGGCTTTATGTACATCGACCCGCAGCGGTTGGCCGACATTGCGCCGGACATGGGCAGCCAGCACTACCCGGAACCGGACATCCGCAACCGTGCCCCATACGGGACGCCCAACATTCCGGCGTGGTTGAGCCTGCCCAAAGTGCTGCAAGAACACCTCGACCTGGGAGGTTCCAGGGCCAAGGGCGAGCGCCTCAGGGCCCTGCGCGATCTGTGGGTGGGTGAAGCGCGCACGCTGCCGGGTATCGAAGTGCTGACGCCCGACGACCCGCGCCTGTATTGCGCCATCACCTCGTTGCGCTTTACCCACCTGGACGATCAGCAGCCGATGGTCGAGCGCCTGCTCAAGGACTACAACCTATTGACTGTGGCGCGTAATGGCTCGGCGTGCGGCAGTTGCATTCGCATCACCGTGGGCATGGCCACGACGCGGGATGACATCCATCAATTGATCCGGGCGTTGCGTGAGCTGGCTGTGGGCTAACAATCGCGCCTCACTGCAAAACACACAGACAAAAAAAAGGTGCGCCGACCAAGCGCACCGAAAAACCGTAGAACACACAACACATTCGTGACACAACCCTCAGTCCAGCAGCGCCAGCGCCTCCGCTGTGCATTCCTGAATGCGGGCCCAATCGCCGTTTTTGATCCACTCGCTGTCGAGCATCCAGCTACCGCCTACACACATGACGTTTTTCAGCGCCATGTAGCTGCGGATGTTGGCCGGGCTGACGCCCCCGGTCGGGCAAAACTTCACTTCACCGAACGGCCCGCCCAGCGCCTTGATGGCCGCAACGCCACCGCTGACCTCGGCCGGGAACAATTTGAAACGGCGATACCCCAGCCCGTAGCCTTCCATGATCCCCGACGCATTGCTGATACCCGGCAGCAGTGGAATGTCGCTGGCCACACTGGCTTGCAACAGGTCGCGGGTGATGCCCGGCGTGACGATAAATTGCGAGCCGGCTTCTTCGGCTGCTGCCAGCATATGGCGGTCCAGGATGGTGCCAGCGCCCGTCACCAGCTCGGGGCGCTGGTCGCGCAGGATGCGAATCGCCTCCAGCCCGAACTCCGAACGCAGGGTCACTTCAAGGGCATTGAGACCGCCCGCGGCCAGCGCATCGGCCAGCGGCAAGATGTCCTGCTTACGCGCAATGGTGATGACCGGCAGGATCCGGGCCTTGGCACACAGCGCATCGATCAGGGCGACTTTCTCAGCCATCGAAACGTTCGGGGTGGTTGTTTGCATGGCAGCTGATCCTTGGCTCATGGGCACCAGTAAATCTCTAACGTAGGTTGCAGAAAGGCTCGAATCGGCAGGGCAGCAACATCATCGCCAGCCAACGCCGCTTTAAGGGTGTTCAATTTGGCCGGACCCTGAATCGACAGCACAGTGTGCTTTGCACTGCTCAGCAGACTGCGACTCATGCTCAGGCGCTGATGCGGCACGGTCGGCGCCAGCATCGGCCAGCAGCGTTGCTGTTTATTGAGGTCCAGTGCGCTGGCCAGATTCGGGCTGTCCGGGAACAGCGAGGCCGTGTGACCGTCATCGCCCATGCCGAGGATCAGCACGTCAATTGGCGGTAACTCGGCCAACTGGCGATCGGCCTGCTGCGCGGCCTCTTCCAGATTGGCCGCCACGTTGTACAGCCCCACGAAGCGGGCCTTGGCTGCCGGGCCTTGCAGCAGGTGTTTTTTAAGCAGGCCGGCGTTGCTGTCGGCGTGTTCAACCGGCACCCAGCGCTCATCGGCCAAGCTGACCACCACGCGCGACCAGTCGACAGGCTGCTTGATCAGGCTGTGAAAAAACGCTACCGGGCTGCGACCGCCCGACACTACCAGCGTGGCCGTATCTTGCTGTTGAATCGCGTCGGTCAATTGCACGGCCACAGCCGCGGCCAGTTGATCGGCCAATACCGCCGGTGATGTGAAGGTGTGCGCAATGACGCCTTCAGGCAGTTTCAAATCAGATATCGCCATACCAGGACCTCCCGTCTCGGGTAATCAGGGCAATGGAACTCATCGGTCCCCAGGAGCCCGCCGCGTAAGGCTTGGGCGCATCGCCAGACTTCTTCCAGCCGGCGATCAACTGGTCGCACCATGTCCATGCCGCTTCAATTTCGTCTTTGCGCACAAACAGGTTTTGGTTACCGCGCATGACTTCCAGCAACAGACGCTCGTAAGCGTCCGGGACCCGAGCACTGTGATACGTGTCGGAAAAATTCAATTGCAATGGCCCGCTGCGCAGTTGCATGCCCTTGTCCAGGCCCTGATCTTTGGTCATCACGCGCAACGAAATGCCTTCGTCCGGTTGCAGGCGAATGATCAGCTTGTTGCCGATTTGCAGACGCTGCTCCGGGGCGAAGATGTAGTGCGAAGGTTCTTTGAAATGGATGACGATCTGCGACAGCTTTTGTGGCATGCGCTTACCGGTGCGCAGGTAAAACGGCACACCCGCCCAACGCCAGTTGCGGATATCAGCCCGCAGCGCGACGAAGGTTTCGGTGTCGCTCTGGGTGTTGGAGTTTTCTTCCTCCAGGTAGCCCGGCACCGACTGCCCTTCGCTGTAACCGGCGATGTACTGGCCGCGCACCACTTGGGTGGTGAGACCCTCCGGGGTAATCGGCGCCAGCGCCTTGAGCACTTTGACCTTCTCGTCGCGAATGCTGTCGGCCGAGAGGTCCGCAGGCGGGTCCATCGCGATCAGGCACAACAGCTGCAACAGGTGATTCTGGATCATGTCGCGCAGTTGCCCGGCCTTGTCAAAGTAGCCCCAGCGCCCTTCGATCCCGACCTTCTCCGCCACGGTGATTTCCACGTGGGAGATGTAACGCTGGTTCCACTGGGTTTCAAACAGGCTGTTGGCAAAGCGCAGGGCGATCAGGTTTTGAACGGTGTCTTTGCCCAGGTAATGGTCGATGCGGTAGATGCGGTTCTCGGGGAAGAACTGCGCCACGGCATCATTGACCTTGCGCGAGGATTCAAGGTCCGAGCCGATCGGTTTTTCAAGCACCACGCGGGTGTTTTCAGTCAGGCCAACGCGGGACAGATTTTCGCAAATGGCTCCGTACACCGCCGCCGGGGTGGCGAAATAGGCGATCAAGCGTTGTGCGGTGCCCGCCTGTTCGGCCAGCGCCACGTAATCGTCAGTCTTGAGAAAGTCCACATGCAGGTAGCTCAATCGGGCCAAAAAGCGGCCGATGGCTTGATCTTCGATTTCCTTGTCGCCCACGTACTGGCGCAACTGGCTGTCAATATGGGCCAGATGCGTGAATGCGTCGCCCGGCTCGCGAGCCAACGCCAGAATCCGCGTGTTGTCATGCAGCAAACCGGCGCGATCCAGTTGATACAAAGCAGGGAACAATTTGCGCAACGCCAGATCGCCAAGGGCGCCAAACAAGGCAAAGGTGCACGGTTCAACCGTAATCGAAGACATGATGTTGGTTCTTTTATCAAGTTAAGCTACAAATACCTTTTTTCAAGGCATCACTCAAGGAGAAATGTAGTAATAAACACAACATTTTCTCTAAATGCAGATTGCTACTAGTGGTGGTATCGGGCCAACAGTAGGATAGGCCACCTTTCAGCGCCGCATTCGCATGCGGCTCTTTTGCATCGACGCCCCAAGGAACATAAATGGACCGCGTGCGCAATCTACTCGAACAAATCAAAGGCCGCCTCGAAGAGCTGAACAAGGCCGAGCGTAAGGTGGCCGAGGTCATTCTGCAAAACCCGCAGCAAGCGACCCGCTTCAGCATTGCGGCGCTGGCCCAGGCTGCGTCGGTCAGCGAGCCGACCGTCAACCGTTTCTGCCGCTCGTTCGGCGTCAGCGGTTACCCCGAGCTCAAGCTGCAACTGGCGCAAAGCCTGGCCAGCGGCGCCGCGTATGTCAGCCGTGCCGTGGAAGCGGACGACAACCCCGCCGCTTACACCCAGAAAATTTTCGGCAGCGCCATCGCCTCGCTCGACAGCGCGTGCCAGGCGCTGGACCCCAATCTGATCAGCCGCGCCGTAGACCTGTTGATTCAAGCCCGACAGATCCACTTTTTCGGCCTGGGTGCTTCGGCCCCGGTAGCGCTGGATGCACAGCACAAGTTTTTTCGCTTCAATTTGGCGGTGACGGCCCACGCCGACGTGTTGATGCAACGCATGATTGCGTCGGTGGCCCACACGGGCGAGCTGTTTGTGATTATTTCGTACACAGGGCGCACCCGAGAACTGGTTGAAGTGGCGCGCATTGCGCGGGCCAATGGCGCGTCTGTGCTGGGCTTGACGGCTGAGAACTCGCCCCTGGCCAAAGCCAGCACCTTGAGCCTGAATATTCCGCTGCCCGAAGACACGGACATCTACATGCCCATGACGTCGCGCATTATCCAGCTGACCGTGCTGGACGTGCTGGCCACCGGCATGACCCTGCGCCGTGGCGTCGACTTCCAGCCGCACCTGCGCAAGATCAAAGAAAGCCTCAACGCCAGCCGTTACCCGGTGGGCGATGAGCTGGAGTAAGCGCCGGGCCGGTCAAGTCCAAGCGCGAGCCGCAGGCTCATCAGGCATGACATAACCCCGCCCGGGCATGCAGGCTCAAATGCGCTTGCTCACCCGGCGCCAGGCTCTGGTGCCGGGTGCCACTACTGGTGGATTCGACACACACAAACCCCATGACTTCACTCCAACTGACGCCCAATAGCGGCCGTTTGCCGGGGTGCCACACCACGGTGTTGCCGCTGTCGCCTGTATCAATGCTCAGCGCACGCTGCCAGGCATGATCGTTGAGTTGCATTTCACCGTCGTGGTGAAACACGCGCTGGCAACCGCCTTCCACCCGCAACACGCCTTTTTGTTCGCACGGTTCACGATTCAACTGGTCATAACCCACCACCCCGTCCAGCCCGGACAGCGCTACCTCAGCAACGTCACCAATACGCCAATAGGCGCGCAGTGCCTGACTCATGTGGCAAGGTGCGTCGTCCTGGTGTTCGGTACTCAGGCGCAGCGTCATGCTTTCACCCAAGCGGGCGTGCAGGTCCACTTGCCAGTCGCACAGTTGCAAACGCCAGTGCAGGCTCACGCCTTCGTCGTCGGCATGACTGTCCAGCAACTTCCAGTCAATCAACCGCGCCCACCCATGGGACGGCCAGGCATTTTCGCTTGGATGACGGCCATACCAGGGCCAACAGATCGGCACACCACCACGAATGGCGCCCACCTGAGGCCATTTCGCCGCGCACCACAGCCAGGGCTTTTGCCCCGTCGGTTTGAAGTGCAACAACTGCGCGCCCTGACGGCTGAACACGGCCTGACAATGCGGGTGATCGATTACCAGCACGTCGCGCTGCTGAAAGCGCTCCCACTGAAAGACGGGCTGTTCACGTTTGGACTTGAAAAAGCGATGAAGCGGATGCTCGTGCATGTGCCGCAATCCTGAAAAATCATGCGTCGGGTTGGGTCGACCCGAAAAAAAGCGGATAGCCAAGGCTACCCGCTAGATAAAGCGCAAGCTTGGCGCGATCAGAACGTCGACTGAATTTTCAGCCCGGCGACCAGTGCGTTATCCACCTTGTCCACACCCCCCGGATGGGTGATGTACTGCAGGTTTGGACGCACGGTCAGCCAATTGGTCACGTGGAAACCGTAGTTGAGTTCGTAGTTGTACTCGGTGGAACGCAGAGGCGAGTACAGCGGGTCACTGTAGTCAGTGGCGCCGATGGATGCGTTAATCAGCTCAGCGCTTTTTTTCACGTCATCGTTGACATGAATACGGGCGGCACCAATACCGATGTCATCCTTTGGACGCGCATCGAAGGGGCCTTTGTACACAAACATCAGCGACTGGTAGTTGTCGACGATGTTGGTGGCCTTGTCATGGAAGGTGGCATTGGCGGCTACGTGCAGGCCGCGGGTGGGGTCACCATTGTGCTGAGTGAGCTGTTGCTGCACGACAAACCAGTAACCGTGTTTGCTGTCACGCACGCGGTAACTTTGGCCATCATTGGTGAGGTCGACTTTCACGTCATCCGCCGGGGCGGTGCTTTTGTAATAACCGACACGGTATTCGCCCGGCAACTCATTGACCTTGGGCGACCACACCAATTCAACCGGCAGCACGGTGCCTTTGGTGCCGCTGCCACTGAGCTTGAAGCCGTTGCCGTGTTCCAGTTGCGACGGGTTCTGGTTGTAGGCACCGATTTGCGCATACAGCTCGGGCGTGATGTTGTACTTGACCCGCAACGCCGCCTGACTGACCGGCCAGTTGTACCAGATGTTGGTGGCCCAGTTGCCCACCTGGGAGCCGCAGAACGCCAGGTTCTGGAAGTCGCAAGGGAAGGTGTTGAAATCCTCGCCCTCGCCAAAGTACCCCGCTTTGACGTCCAGCTTGCTTTCCAGGAACTGGTGCTGGATCCACAGCTGGGTCAGACGCACCATGTGGCCACGGCCGTAGACTTCCTGCGATGAACTCAACGTGCCAGCACGCGGATCGCCGACGCGGTCATTGGAGATATTTTCACCATTACGGTTGGTCAGTTGAATCTTGGCTTGGGTGTTATCCCATCCCCAGAGTTTTTCCAGGTCCAAGGCCACGCCCAAACCAAACTGATCGCTGTAGCGCGCCGTTTTGTCGTGGTTGTAACCCCCGTGCAGGTTGGCCCCCACCTCACCGACGTAATCGGCCTTGATGTCGATACCCTGCTCGATCAACTTGGTCCGCTCGCCGCCCCAGTCGCCGGTCATCCATTTCGAGTCGGCGCTGAACGCGTCGGCTGCATAACTGCCGGTTGCACCCAGGCTGAGTGCGGCCATCACCGACAGTTGGCAGGCCAGACGGGTGCGGGTCATTGTGTTGTTCATCCCTTGGATCCTCGTTGGTTTCTTATTGGCTTTGTTTAACGCGGCACCGCTCAAGAAGCACCTGATGACAGGCTCCTTGTACAGATTCAACGCCCCTTGAAATGCGCCACGTTATCCGCCCGGCCCTGCGCAGGGGGCGCATTCATCGCCCCCAATCGCTCACCTGTGTTCGCATCAAACAGTAGCACTTTCGCAGGATCGAACTGCACGTTGAGGCTTTGACCGACCTGAGGCGCATCATCAGGGGCCAGACGGCAGCACACTTTGCTGCCATTGAGGTTCACAAACACCAGCGTGTCCGGCCCGGTGGGCTCTACCACCTGCACTTCAGCCCGAATGGTCGGCAACCCGTTGGGCTCGTTAGCCGCCAGCACGATCTGCTCGGCGCGAATGCCGACGATCACGTCACGGTCCTCCAGACCTGCATCACGGGTGCCCAACGGCAGCTCGCAACGCGCCTGCCCGCTGTCGAGCAACGCCACCAATCGCCCTTCCTGACGCTGCAAACGCAACGGGATAAAATTCATCGGCGGCGAGCCGATAAAACTGGCGACAAACAGGTTGGCCGGATCGTTGTAGATCTGTTTCGGGGTACCGAACTGTTGGATGATCCCGTCTTTCATCACCGCCACTTTGTCGCCCAGGGTCATGGCTTCGATCTGGTCATGGGTGACATACACGGTGGTGGTTTTCAGACGCTGGTGCATCAACTTCATTTCCGTGCGCATCTCGACCCGCAGCTTGGCGTCAAGGTTGGACAACGGCTCATCGAACAAATAGATCTTCGGTCGCCGCGCCAGCGCCCTGCCCATGGCCACCCGCTGCTGCTGCCCGCCCGACAGTTGGCCGGGCTTACGGTTGAGCAGGTGCTCGATCTGCAGCAGCTTGGCCACCCGCGCCACTTCCTCATCAATGGCGGCCGTGCTCATTTTGCGAATCTTGAGACCGAAGGCGATGTTGTCGCGCACGTTCATCGTCGGGTACAGCGCGTACGACTGAAACACCATGGCGATGTCGCGGTCCTTGGGGCTCATGCCGCTGATGTCGGCGTCGTCCACCAGAATCGCACCACCGCTGATGCTCTCCAGCCCAGCGATGCAGTTCATCAACGTGGATTTGCCGCACCCCGACGGGCCGACCAGAATCAAAAATTCGCCGTCATCGATTTTCAGTTCGATGTTTTTCAGCGTGTCCGGCAAACCCTTGCCATAGGTTTTGTTGACATTGCGTAATTCGAGCGTTGCCATGCGTTACCCCTTGACCGCGCCGGACGTCAGCCCGCGCAGAAAATACTTGCCCGCAAAAATGTAGACCAGCAGTGTCGGCAGCCCGGCAATCATGGCCGCAGCCATGTCGACGTTGTATTCCTTGGCTCCGGTGCTGGTATTGACCAGGTTGTTCAGCGCCACAGTGATGGGTTGCGCGTCGCCGCTGGCGAACACCACGCCGAACAGAAAGTCGTTCCAGATTTGAGTGAACTGCCAGATCAGGCACACCATGATGATCGGCACCGACATCGGTAGCAGAATGCGCCCTAAAATCGTGAAGAACCCCGCACCGTCCAGACGCGCCGCCTTGACCAGTGCGTCGGGAATGCTCACGTAGTAGTTGCGGAAAAACAGCGTCGTGAAGGCCAGCCCGTAGACGACGTGCACCAGCACCAGGCCGGTGGTGGTGTTGGCCAGCCCCAGCTTGCCGATGGTGAACGAGGCAGGCAGCAACACGGTCTGGAACGGCAGGAAGCAGCCGAACAACAGCAACCCGAAAAACAGTTGCGAGCCGCGAAAGCGCCACATCGACAGGACGTAGCCGTTCAGGGCGCCGATAAACGTGGAGATCAGCACTGCCGGGACGGTGATTTTGACCGAGTTCCAGAAGTAGCCGCCCACGGTGTCCCACGCCTTGATCCAGCCAATCCCGTCGATCACCTGCGGCCAGCTCAGCAGGTTGCCGGTGCGGATGTCTTCCGGGCTTTTGAAACTGGTGAGCAGCATCACCACCAGTGGCACCAGATACACCGCCGCGGCGAGGATCAACGTGGCGTAAATCGCCAGACGGCTGAAGGTAAAACGCTGCGCATTAATCATGGCGTTTATTCCTCAGCTCGGAGTACAGGTACGGCACCAGAATGGCCAGAATCGCCCCCAGCATCATGATGGCGCTGGCAGAGCCGACGCCCATTTGCCCACGGCTGAACGTAAAGGAGTACATGAACATGGCCGGTAAATCAGACGAGTAACCCGGCCCGCCCGCGGTCATCGCGGACACCAGGTCAAAGCTCTTGATGGCGATGTGCGCCAGAATCATGAACGCACTGAAAAACACCGGACGCAGGCTGGGCAACACGATGCGCAAATAGATGGTCGGCAGGTTTGCGCCATCGACTTGAGCTGCGCGAATGATGGATTGATCCACACCACGCAACCCGGCCAGGAACATCGCCATCACAAAGCCCGAGGCTTGCCACACGGCAGCGATCACCAGGCAGTACACCACGCGGTCCTGATCCAGCAGCCAGTCGAACCGAAACCCCTCCCACCCCCAGTCGCGGAGCATCTTGTCGAGCCCGAGCCCGGGGTTGAGCAGCCATTTCCAGGCCGTACCGGTGACGATCATCGACAGCGCCATCGGGTACAGGTAAATGGTGCGGATGAAGCCCTCTTTGCGAATGCGCTGGTCGAGCAATACGGCCAGAAAAACCCCGATCACCAGGCTGATGGCAATAAACAAACCGCCAAACACCGCCAGGTTTTTACTGGCCACCCACCAGCGATCGTTTTCCATCAACCGCACGTATTGCTGTAAGCCCACCCATTTGTAACTGGGCATGAAGCTGGAGTTGGTGAACGACAGCACAAAGGTCCACAAAATGTAGCCATAAAAACCGACCAACACGATCAGCATGCTGGGTGCCAGGACCAACTTGGGCAACCAGCGTTGCAGCGCATCAAACGGCGAGGCTTTACTCAACACAGCCACGGCACTCATCGAATTGCTCCCGAGAGGGTATGCCGGCATCTGCCTTCGCACATGCCGCACACGCCGGGTAACTAAGGGGGACGCCGCACGGGGGTGCGGCGGTTCATGTCAGCGGATTACTGGGCAGCCTTGATCGCGGAAGCCAATTGCTTGCCAGCCTTTGACGGATCCGCGTTTTTGTCACTCATGAAGTTGGTGACGACATCAAAAATGGCGCCCTGCACCGCCAGAGAGGTGGCCATGTTGTGGGCCATGCTGGGCAACTGCCCTTTTTCACCCGCGCTGGCAAAGTCTTTGGCCGAGGCTTGAGCGCAGCTGTCGAACTTGCTCATGTCCAGGTCATTGCGAACCGGGATCGAGCCTTTGTTCTGGTTGAACACGTACTGGAACTCCGGCTCCAGTGCGACTTTGGCCAGATCGTCACGCGCGGCATTGTTGTCAGGGGTGTCGTTCTTCTTGGCCAGCTTGAACATCGCCAGTGAGTCGATGTTGTAGGTAAAGCTGCCGTCGGTACCGGGGAATGGCACACACTCGTAATCGGTGCCGGCTGTTTTACCGGCAGCCGTCCATTCACTTTTCGCCCAGTCGCCCATGATCTGCATGCCGGCCTTGCCGTTAATGACCTTGGCCGCTTCGAGGTTCCAGTCTTGCCCCGTGCCGTCCGGGTCCATGTAGCCCTTGAGTTTTTTCAACTGGGTGAAGACCTCGGTCATCTGCGGGCCGGTCATTGTGGCTTCATCTTGATCGACGAAGACCTTTTGGTAGCCCTCCGGCCCCATCACGCTCAGCACCAGGTCCTCGAAGACTGTGCTGTCCTGCCAGGGTTGCCCGCCATGGGCCAACGGAATAAAACCGGCCGCCTTGAGCTTGTCGCCTGCTGCATACAGCTCGTCGAGGGTGGTAGGTGCCTTTTCGATGCCCGCTTTCTTGAAGACCTCAGGGTTGATCCACAGCCAGTTCACACGGTGGATGTTCACCGGTACGGCAACGTAGTGGCCTTCGTACTTCATGGTCTCGGAGACCTTTTTGGGGAGCAGTGCTTCCCAATTGTTGGCCTTTGCTACGTCGTCCACCTGGGTCAGCAAGCCGAGCGCGGCCCAGTCCTGAATGTCGGGGCCCTTGATCTGCGCGGCAGACGGCGGGTTACCGGACACGGCACGGGTTTTGAGCACGGTCATGGCCGCGGCGCCGCCGCCCCCTGCCACCGCGCTGTCCTGCCAGGTGTAGCCGTCTTTTTCGACCAGTTTTTTCAGCACATCCACTGCTTTGGCTTCGCCACCGGACGTCCACCAGTGCACGACTTCAACGTTGCCTTTGGTGTCGGCTGCGTAGGCATTGAGGGGGAAAATCGAGGCGAGAGAAATAACAAGGGCGAGGCGATTGAACGCATTCATCGGTAGACCTTTCTTGTTGTTATGACGGGGCAAGTCTGGTGCTTGCGCTTGAATCGAGTGTAATCATCCGGCTTCGGCCGCACGTAACGAAGAGATGCGCCTTTGTCACAACTCAGTGACAAAACAATCACGTGCTGCACGTTCAAACAGCAACCGTATTCCACAAGTTGGCGAATCTGAAAAAAAGAAGATTCTTTTCCATCAGCCGTGTAAAGCAATTTCCGCTTTGCCTGTAGGACGCATCCCTAAGTCCCTTCCCCACGTTGTACCCATTAAATACATCGGCGAATCTTCTCTACATCGTTACAACTTATGAACGGATGTCGACACCCATCAGGAGATAGCAGCCATGTCCAGAAGCAACCCTTTTCTGCCCAACCAGCATTTCATTTACCCTCTTAAACATCAGAACGGTGAGATTTATGCCTGGAAAGTCGATATCCAGCGTGCAGGAAAAGTTCACGTTCAAGTGTTCGATGCGAGCGAGTATGGCGGTATAGACGCCGCGTTACAGGCCGCTGAACAGGCGCGCAATCAATGGGTGTTGAAAATGCCGCAGGCCTTCAGCTATGAGAACCGTCAACGCCTGATGCCCCATAACACCAGTGGCCACCCCGGGGTTTACCGGATCCAGTCCAACAACATTGAATATTGGCGGGCCACCACCCGTATTCACGGTTACAACTTGAGCAAAAGTTTTCGTATCGACCGTTATGGCGACGAGCAGGCCAAAATGATGGCGCTGCAAGAACGCGAGCGGCAGTTAACCCTGTGTAACGAACCTTACGACGTGGCCATGGAAAAACTGCAGCAGCACTTCAGTCAAACCAGCGCCCGCATTCGCGAAAATCGCATCAAGGCAGCCATGAATAAAAAGGCTCAAGAACCCGAAACCGAGTCCGCGGCCATTTCGTGCCTGGAGCCCGTACTGCCCATCACGCCAGAACAGGCAAGCCTGTCCATCAGTCGGCATCTGGCGGCAAGCGGCAAGTGAGCCGCAGGCCTGTGCTGTTGCAGTTGCAGGGCGCGACCGGGCAAGCGCCGGGGCCGCTTTAATCCGCCGCTCGCGGTACTGACAACGTGACCCGCAGGCCACCACCGCGCAGGTTTTGCAAGCTGACTTCGCCGCCGTGGCTATGGGCAATGTTGCGGGCAATGCCCAACCCCAAGCCATAGCCTTGCTGATGCCCTGACAACCGGAAATGCGGCTCGAACACTTGCTCCAGTCGTTGCTCGGGAACCCCGGGGCCGTCATCGTCGACATGCAACACGAACGCGTGCGCGTGGTCTTCAATCACCAGGTGCGCGTGCTTGCCGTATTTGAGCGCATTGTCGATCAGGTTGCCCATGCACCGGCGCAAGGCCAAGGGCTTGCCAGAAAAGGGCCTCGACGCCCGCCCGGTCACAGTCACGCGGCCATTACCGTGGGGCAGCAAATACGGCTCGATTAAACATTCGAGCAACAGGTTCAGGTTCACCGGCTCGATGTTTTCGTGGATGTCCGTGTCTTTCACACACTGCAAGGCGCCTTTGACCAGCAGTTCAAGCTCATCCAGATCTCGCCCGAATTTGTGCTGCAACGCTTCGTCTTCCAGTAGCTCGACGCGCAAGCGCAAACGGGTAATCGGGGTTCGCAGGTCGTGGGAAATCGCGCTGAACAACTGGCTGCGCTCTGTGAGGTAACGGCTGATGCGCACCCGCATGGTATTAAACGCTCGCCCGACCTCAGCCACCTCACTGCCGCCCCCGATTTCGACTGGTTCGGCTTGCTCCTCGCCCAGCGACAAATCCCGCGCTGCACGGGCCAGACGCTTGAGGGGCCGACTTTGCCAGTGCACCAGCACACCGATGGAGAGCAATAAAAACCCGCTGCTCAGCGCGATAAACCATAACTGCATCGCGGGCAGGCCTTCTTCCTCAAGGCTGGTATAGGGCTGGGGCAACAGGGAAGCGATATAGAGCCACTCGCCGGGGGACATCTGGATTTGCGTCACCAGCACCGGGGGGTTGACCGGTTCCAGGGTCAGGGCAAAGTGCGCCCAGGAGCGCGGCAGCTCATCGAGCGTCAGCCCGGCGTTGAAGATCCGCAGGTCTTGCGGGCTGACAAACTGCACCGACAGGTCGACAGCGGGGCCCAGGGATTGGCGCAGCACTTGGTCCACGGCCTCAAGCACAGCCTGTTTGCGCTGGGTCAATGGCAACGCGCGCATGTCCAGAGGCCGCTCATTGAGGCTGACGACAAAGCGTGTGCCGCCCATGCTACGCATCTGGTCCAGCACCAGCGGCCGGTATGCCAGCGGCAGTGACTTCATGTAGGTGACGGTGGCGTTCATCGAATGCGCCAGGCTGCGCGCACTGGTGACAAGCCCTTGCAGTTGCGTGGCCCGCAGTTGCGACAGCCAGATCACGCTGGACAAGGTTTGCGCCAGCAAGATGGCGATCAAGGTGAGCAACAACATACGGCCGAGCAATGAGCGGGGCATACGCGGCCGGCGCCAGTACTTAATGGCCATGACCTGTCGTGACCTCGGCGGCCAACTGATAGCCGCTGCCGCGAATGGTGCGGATCAGTCGCGGGGGCTTTTCGGTATCGCGCAGGCGCTGGCGCAAGCGACTGACCGCCATGTCGACAATACGGTCCAACGGCATCAGGTCGCGGCCACGGGTGGCATTGCCGATGGTGTCGCGGTCCAGAATTTGTTGCGGGTGATCGAGAAACAATTTGAGCAAGGCAAAGTCGGCCCCCGAGAGGATGACTTCTTCGCCGTCGGTGTGAAACAGCCGATGGGTCACGGTGTTCAGGCGCCATTCTTCAAACGCCATGATGTCGTGACCGGCACCGGCACTGGCAAATTGCACACGCCGCAGCAGCGCCTTGATCCGCGCCTGCAATTCACGGGGGCTGAACGGTTTGCCCAGGTAGTCGTCGGCCCCCAGCTCCAGCCCCAGCACGCGGTCGGTTTCGTCGGAGCTGGCGGTGAGCATGATGATGGGCGTCTGGGCACAACGGGGGTGCTGCCTGACCCAGCGACACAGGCTAAACCCATCTTCGTCGGGCAGCATGACGTCCAGAATCAATAAGTCGCAGGGCGTGTGTTCGAGGGCTTTGCGAAAGCCTGCGCCATCACTCACCGTGCTCACCTGAAAACCGGCGCGGGTCAGGTAGATGTCCAGCAGTTCGCGGATTTCCTGATCGTCGTCGACCAGCAAAATGGATTTACCGAGTGAGCTCACAGCGGTGTTCCTTATTGTTTTTGGGAGTGCGGCGTTTCGCGGTCAGGCGAACGCTTGTTGCAATGCCACGCCCGCCCCCATCAACCCCGGATACGGCGCGGTGACCAGCCAGACCGGTATGCCGTTGAGGTAATTGCTCATGCAACCTTTGTCAGCAAAGCTGCGGGCAAAACCACTGGCCATAAAGAGGTCGGCAAACCGTGGCACCACGCCACCAACAATGTAGACGCCGCCACGTGCGCCCAGTGTCAGGACGTTGTTGCCCGCCACTCGACCTAGCCAGCAACTGAACTGTTCAAGGACTTGTAAGGCAATCGGGTCGCCTGCCAGGGCAGCGGCCGTGATGGCGCGGTCACTGTCGAGCACAGGTGCATGCCCGTCCACCGCGCAAATCGCGCGATAAAGACGCGGCAAGCCGCTGCCGCTCAAGACGGATTCGGCGCTGACGTGACCGATTTCGTTGTAAATGTGCTGCCACAACAGGACTTCACGCGGGTTACTCATGGGCAAGTCAACGTGCCCACCCTCGCCCGGCAAGGCCATCCACTGCGCCTCGCCCAGGCTCAGCAACGTCCCGACGCCCAGGCCGGTGCCGGGTCCGATCACCACCGCAGGGCGCAGCGGTTCGGCTTGGCCGGCACACACTTGGCGCACGTCGCCCGGTTGCAGGCGCGTCATGCCCAGCGCCATGGCACTGAAGTCGTTGATCAGCAGCAGGTTGTCCACCTGCAACGTCTGACAAAACGCCGAACGGCTCAGGCGCCAGTGGTTATTGGTAAAGCGGAATTCATCGCCGCTCACCGGCCCGGCGACGGACAGGCACACCGCGCCGATCGCGCCCAGCGGCAAGTCCAGGCCTTGCAGGTAGAGCTTGATGGCATCTTCCGGGCATGCAAAGTCGGCAGTGGCCAGCACGCTGACTGCGCGCAGTTGATCGTTTTCCCACAAGGCAAACCGCGCATTGGTGCCGCCGATGTCACCGACCAGAGCAAGCTTCATTTAAGGTTTTCCAGAGACGAGGTAAAGGTACTGGCGCCCTGCTCGGCCGAGCTGAAGGCCTGGCGCATAAACGCAAACAACTCGCGCCCGGTGCCGACCGCGTCGCTCAGGGTGCCGATGGCCGGGGTGCGTGCGGCGAATTCTGCCTCATCCACCCACAGTTGCAACGTACCTTTGACGCCGTCGACGCGAATCATGTCGCCATCCTGCACCCGGGCCAGCGGACCACCGACGGCCGCTTCCGGGCTGACGTGGATCGCCGCCGGAATTTTGCCGGAAGCGCCTGACATGCGTCCGTCAGTAATCAACGCGACCTTGAAACCGCGGTCCTGCAACACCCCCAAAAACGGTGTCATCTTGTGCAGCTCCGGCATGCCGTTCGAACGCGGCCCCTGAAAGCGCATGACGGCGACAAAATCGTGTTCCAACTCACCTGCCTTGAACGCATCGGCCAGTTGTTGTTGATCCTGAAACACCCGCGCCGGGGCTTCGACAATTTGATGCTCGGGCGCCACGGCCGAAACTTTCATCACCCCGCGCCCCAGGTTGCCTTCCATCACCCGCAATCCGCCCTCGGACGAGAAGGCGCGTGCAACCGGACGCAAGATGCTTTCGTCGAGGCTTTCAATCGGGCCATCACGCCATACCAGCTCGCCGTCCACCAGGAACGGTTCGCGGGTATACAGGCTCAGGCCGCGACCCGCCACCGTGTTGACGTCTTCATGCAACAACCCGGCTTCCAGCAGCTCGCGAATCAGGAATGCCATGCCGCCAGCGGCCTGGAAGTGGTTGATGTCGGCCTTGCCGTTGGGATAGACGTGGGACAGGGTCGGCACGACTTCGGAAAGGTCCGCCATGTCTTGCCAGGTCAGTTGAATCCCGGCGGCCCGGGCGATGGCGGGCATGTGCAAGGTGTGGTTGGTGGAACCGCCGGTGGCATGCAACGCCACGATGGAGTTGACCAGCGAACGCTCGTCCACGATCTCGCCCAACGGCATGAAGTTGCCGCTTTGCCGGGTCAGGCGGGTGACTTGATGCGCGGCCTCGCGTGTCAGCGCATCGCGCAAAGGCGTGTAGGGATTGACGAACGAGGCGCCCGGCAAATGCAGGCCCATCACTTCCATCAACAGTTGGTTGGTGTTGGCGGTGCCATAAAACGTGCAGGTGCCGGGGCTGTGGTAGGACTTCATCTCCGATTCGAGCAGCTCTTCGCGGCTGGCTTTGCCTTCGGCGTAGCGCTGGCGCACGTCGGCCTTTTCCTTGTTGGAAATGCCCGATGGCATCGGCCCGCCCGGCACGAAGATCGTCGGCAAATGGCCAAAGCGCAGCGCCCCTATCATCAGACCCGGCACGATCTTGTCACAAATGCCCAGCATCAGCGCCGCGTCGAACATGTTGTGCGACAGCGCAACCGCCGTCGACAGGGCGATCACTTCGCGGCTCAGCAGGCTCAGTTCCATGCCCGCTTCGCCTTGCGTCACGCCATCGCACATGGCCGGAGTGCCACCTGCGAACTGCCCGACCGAGCCCATTTCACGCAGGGCCTTTTTGAGTTGCTCGGGAAAGTGCTCGTAAGGCTGATGCGCCGAGAGCATGTCGTTGTAGGACGAAACAATCGCTACGTTGGCGGCGTTCATCAAGCGCAGGTTGTTTTTATCTTCCGTGCCACACCCGGCCACGCCATGGGCGAAGTTGGCACATTGCAGCTTGCCGCGTTGCGGGCCATCACTGGCGGCGCCACGAATGAGTGTCAGGTATGCCTCACGGGTTGCTCGACTGCGGGCAATAAGACGCTCGGTGACTTCAAGAACGCGGGGATGCATGTGTTGAACTCCAGGCTAACGGATGTGGCGACCTGTGCGTGTCCTATGCTGATCGAGGGGCCAGACACGCTCTTCGATCATTTGGACCCGTTGATTCAGGTCACTCGTTGTAGATAAAACAAAATATTGCCACCAAAATGGCTTGTTTTCTATTTCTATGCGAATAATCTTGTAATTCCAACAACAAATCGATGGCAGGCGCTTTCCATGACTCTACGAATCGCAATCAATGGTTTTGGCCGAATCGGCCGCAACGTCCTGCGCGCACTGTATACCCAAGGCTACCGTCAGGACCTGCAGATCGTCGCAATCAACGATCTGGGTGACAGCGCAATCAATGCACACCTGCTCAAGTACGACACCGTTCACGGCACTTTCGATGCAACCGTTGAGCACGATCAGGAAAGCCTGACCGTCAATGGCGACCGCATTGCCGTCACGGCCATTCGTAACCCGGCTGAACTGCCGTGGGCTGCACTGAAGGTCGACGTGGTGTTCGAATGTACCGGCCTCTTCACCGAGCGCAGCAAGGCCGAGGCGCATATTAGCGCCGGGGCGCGCAAGGTGATCATCTCCGCGCCGGGCAAAAATGCCGACGCCACCGTGGTGTACGGTGTGAACCACGACATCCTGCGCCAATCGCATCAAATTATTTCCAGCGCCTCCTGCACTACCAACTGCCTGGCGCCGGTTGCGCAAATCCTGCACCGCGAACTGGGCATTGCCAACGGTTTGATGACCACCATTCATGCCTACACCAATGACCAGAACCTGACCGACGTTTACCACAGCGACCCGTACCGCGCGCGCTCGGCCACGCAGAACATGATCCCGAGCAAAACCGGCGCCGCCGAAGCCGTGGGCCTGGTATTGCCGGAACTGGCGGGCAAATTGACCGGCATGGCGGTGCGCGTCCCGGTGATCAACGTGTCGCTGGTTGACCTGACCGTCGAGCTCAAGCGCGAAACCACGGCGGCCGAAGTCAACGCGCTGTTCAAAGAAGCCAGCCAGCATTCCAAAGTGCTGGGCTATAACAGCCTGCCGCTGGTATCGAGCGATTTTAACCACAACCCGCTGTCGTCGATTTTCGATGCCAACCACACCAAAGTCAGCGGCAAGATGCTCAAAGTCCTGGCGTGGTACGACAACGAATGGGGCTTCTCCAACCGCATGCTCGATAACTGCCTGGCGCTGTGCAACGCGGAGTGACGCGATGATCGGTATCAGCTTCACCACGGCCACCCTGGCGGCGCGCAAGCGTATCGCCCTGGTGGCTCACGATCACTGCAAAGGGTTCTTGCTGGACTGGGCCGAGCGTCACAAGGCCACCCTCAGCCAGCATGAGTTGTGCGCCACCGGCACCACCGGCCTGTTGCTGAGCCAGCGCCTGGGGCTGCCGATCGAAAGCATGATCAGCGGCCCGCTGGGCGGGGACCAACAAGTCGGGGCACGCATCGCTGAGCAACAGGTCGACATGCTGGTGTTCTTCTGGGACCCGTTCGAGCCGCAACCCCATGACCCGGACATCAAGGCCCTGCTGCGGGTTGCGGCGGTGTGGAACATCCCTGTGGCGTGCAATGAATGCAGCGCGGATTACCTGCTCAGCAGCCCGCTCATGAGCCAGCCCCACGATCACCGGGTGCCTGATTACGCTGCGTACTTGAAAGGACGCGTGTAAACCCGCAGGCATATCGCCGTAAACCGCGCGTAAAAGGCGGGAGACCAAAACAGCGCTTGACCAAACGCACAGATGATAAGCATTATCATTCGCTCAAAATCGGTCTGGTAGCACTGTGAGTCAGTCCCACTTCAATCAAGTCTTCCTGACGCAACGGGTCATCCTGTTGCGCACGTTACAGCGGATGGTCAATAACCCGAGTACCGCCGAGGACCTGTTGCAGGAGACTTACCTGCGCGTCACCCGCGCGCTGAGCGAACGCACGGTCGAGCATCTGGAACCGTTTGTGTTCCAGACTGCGCGTAATCTGGCGCTGGACCACCTGCGCTCACGGCGTATTCAGTCGCGCACGGTGCTCGAAGACGTGCCGACCGAGGTCATCGAAAGCGTCCCCTCCTCACTCAGCACCCCCGAAGAAGCCCATCAAGCCGCGCAATTACTGGAGCGTTTGAGTGTGAGCCTGAGCCAGCTAAGCGCACGTCAGCAGCGCATATTCATTCTCAGTCGCCTGCATGGTTGCAGCTATCAGGAGATCGCACGAGAGCTTGACGTGTCCCTGAGCACCGTTCAAAAGGAACTCAAATTAATCATGGCAATCTGTGTCGGGGTAGCCGATCGAATCAATCGGCCGTAATCTTGCCGGGACAACCCCGTAAGAAAAATCCGACTTGGCCGCTTTCACGCCAAGGATTCCAAGACGTTGAACACCACTGTGCCTGAGACTGCCAAGGATCACCCGTGAAGGACACTCCACCCCCCGCCGTGCCGGAACTGGCGCAGGATGCTCTGCAAGACGGCGCCATGGATCAGGCGCTGGACTGGCTGATCACCCTGGAGTGTGCCGACGCCTCCGAAAAAGCAGCGTTTCAAGCCTGGCTCAAGGCAGACCCGGCCCATGCCCGAGCGTTTGCCAAAGCCCATGCCGTCTGGAATGGCCAGCCGCTGATTGACGCGGCACACACCCTGAACACACGCCGTGCGCCTACCGTGTTGCAACGCATTGGCCGTCACTGGAAACACGTGGCCACTGCGGCAGTGCTGGTGATTGGCGTGGGCAGTTACAGCAATGTGCCATTACGCTTGCAGGCCGATCATTTGACCGTCGTGGGCGAGCGTCAGCGCCTGGAGCTGGAAGACGGCTCGAAAGTGTTGCTCAACACCAATTCGGCGTTCTCCAGCCACCGGGTCAATGCGCAAAGCAATGCGCGGTTGTATCAGGGTGAAGCGTTTTTCGAGGTTCCGGCCAATCTTGAATTCCCGCTGGTGCTCGATGCCGGCCCGGTTCGCGTCAGCGTGCGCGACACCGCTTTCGCCGTCAGCTACCTCAACGGGCAGGCTCAAGTGCGCGTGCAGCGCGGCGATGTCGATTTACGCATGAACAGCGTGGGCACGCAGATGCGGTTGTCTGCCGGGAACAGTGTGAGTATCGGCCCCAATGGTTTTGGCCAACCGGTCAAGCTCAACCCGCAAACCGATCTGGCCTGGGTTCAGGGACGTCTGGTGTTCGAAAACTGCCCCATGAGCCAAGTGCTGGAGGAAGTGCGGCGCTATTACCCCGGCTGGATCGTCAACAATAACGAGCAACTGGCCAGCGTCTCAGTGACCGGCAATTACCGTCTGGACCAGCCTCTGGACATCGTACGTTCCCTCGCCCACATCACCTCGTCCAGCCTCTCGGAATTCCCGGCGCTGGTCATTCTCAACTAAATCCGGTTTTTTTTACGCGATAGCACGAGGTCATACGTCTCGTTGTAGTCAATGCAACTGATTCGCATTTTGAGTCAGCTTCGCAACTATAAGATTCGTTCACCACGGAGCGCTATCAATGCCCACACGTTTCAGCAGCCGGTCCTCTTCCAACGGTCGCACCCGCCCAAAACACCCGTGCACCTTGTCGTTGTTGACCGTGGCCGTGCTGATGGCCGGCGCGCACGCCGTTCCGGCCATGGCCGCAACCGATGCGCCACCTGAACGCCGCGCTGTGGGCAATTACAAATTCGCGATATCACAGCAGCCGCTGGTGTCGGCGCTCAACGACTTCACGGCCGTCACCGGCTGGCAAGTCGGTTTACCGGCCGAACTGGGGCAGAACGTGTCTTCACCGGGTGTGCGCGGGTCTCTGTCGCCAGAAAAGGCACTCGACCGCCTGTTGATCGGCACCAACCTGGGCTACCGCAAACTGGGCAGCAATAACATCGTCCTCGAAAAACGTTCCGCCGGCAGCGGCACCCTCGCCCTGCAGCAAGTGACCATCAGCGCCACACGTCAGGAACAAGACGTCATCAGCGTGCCCAGCACCGTGACCGTGCAAGACCGTGAACAACTCGACCGTCAAAACGTCAACACCATCAAAGAACTGGTGCGCTATGAACCGGGCGTGTCCGTGGGCGGCGGCGGTCTGCGCGGCGGCATCAGCGGTTACAACATTCGCGGCATCGACGGTGACCGGATCCTGACTCAAGTCGATGGCGTTGAAATCCCCAACTCGTTCTTCAACGGTCCGTTCGCCAAAACCCAGCGCAACTACGTCGACCCGGAAATCGTCAAGCGCGTAGAAATCCTGCGCGGCCCGGCCTCGGTGCTGTATGGCAGCAACGCCATCGGCGGCGCGGTGAGCTACTTCACCCTCAACCCGGACGACATCATCAAACCGGGCCAGGAGGCAGGCGCACGCCTGAAGACGGGTTACAGTTCGGCCGACCGCAGCTGGCTCAAGTCCGCCACCGTGGCAGGCCGCGCCGACCAGTTCGACGGTTTGTTGCATGTGAGCCGCCGGGACGGCCACGAAACCGAATCCTATGGCAACCACGGCGGCACCGGCCTGACGCGCACTGCGGCCAACCCGCAAGACGTGAACACCACCAACGTATTGGCCAAGGCGGGCTGGAACTACAACGATGACGACCGACTGGCGTTCACCTACGAGAACTACCGGGACGAGCGCGACATCAACCAGAAAAGCGTGGTAGGCGGCCCGTTCAACCTGGGCCAACCGCTGGGCATGTACAAGTCACGTAACGGCAATGACACCGTGACCCGCGAGCGTTTCGGCATTGAAAACACCTTCGCGCTCGACAGCCTGCTGGCCGACCACGGCAAACTGAGCCTCAACTATCAGGTGGCCAAGACCGACCAAAGCACCGAAGAACGCTACTTCCCGTTCAGCCGTGATGTGTATCGCACCCGCGACACCCGCTATAAAGAGCAGCAATGGGTGTTCGATGCCCAGTTCGACAAAGCCTTCGCAGTCGGCCCCACCGACCATTTGCTGACCTATGGCACCACTTTGAAACACGACAAGGTCACCGGCTCGCGTTCCGGCAGCGCGGTGTGCCTTGCGGTAGGTGCTGGCTGTAAAGCAGTCGGCGCCCTGAGCACGGCCAAAGGCGACGTGTTCGCCAAAGTCAGCGACTTCCCGGACCCGACCATCGACACCTACAGCCTGTTTGCGCAAGACGAAATCAGCTGGAATCAATGGACCTTCATGCCCGGCGTACGCTACGACTACACGCGCCTCAAGCCCAAGATCACCCAGGAGTTCCAGAACGCGGTCAACCCCGACGGTAAATACCCCGTCAGCGACGATGAAAAAACCTGGCACCGCCTTTCGCCAAAACTGGGTGTGACCTACGCGTTCAATGACCACTACACCTGGTTCGGCCAGTACTCCGAAGGTTTCCGCACCCCGACCGCCAAGGCGCTGTACGGCCGCTTCGAAAACCTGCAGGAAGGTTACGTCGTCGAACCCAACCCCAACCTTGAGCCGGAAAAGAGCAAAAGCTACGAAACCGGCCTGCGCGGCCACTTCGACGAAGGCTCGTTTGACGTGGCGGTGTTCTACAACAAATACCGCGACTTTATCGATGAAGATAACGTCACCCCCGGCTATGACATGGACAGCTTCCAGAGCCGCAACATCAAGCACGCCACCATCAAGGGGGTCGAGCTTAAAGGCCAACTGCAACTGGACGCCTTCGGGGCTCCGCGTGGCCTGTACACCAAAGGGTCGATTGCTTACGCCTATGGCCGCAACGATGACACCGGCCAGCCACTCAACAGCGTGAACCCGCTGACGGGAGTGTTTGGCCTCGGTTATGACCAGGACAACTATGGCGCTCTGGTGAGCTGGACCCTGGTCAAGAAAAAAGACCGCATCGACGACACCGCCTTCAAAGCGCCAGACATTCAGGGCAAACGATTCGAAACCCCGGGGTTCGGCATTGTGGACGTGAGCGCCTATTACAAAGTGACGCAAGACGTGACCGTCAGCGCAGGCGTGTACAACCTGACCGACAAAAAGTATTGGCTGTGGGATGACGTGCGCAGCTACGACGGCGTGGGTGAAGCATCGGCCGTAAACCCGGCCAACCTCGACCGCCTGACCCAGCCGGGTCGCAACTTCGCGATCAACCTGGTCTGGGACATCTAGCCGGCGTTCTCACTGCGCGGTGTTTTCGCTGCGCAGTGAGGATTTTTTACTGTCACGCGTCTTCTTGTACGTCTAGTTACCAAGCGCATCTCATTCTCAAGGACATCTTCATGACCTCTCAAGACACTGCACAGCGTCCTGCCCTGCGTTCCCAACGCCTGAACCAGATCACCCACGAGCCTCATCAAAAACTCGACGCGCTGGTCAAGGCCCACAAACCCTTTGAGACCCGGGAAAACTTTGCCCGCTTTGTGGTGGCTCAATACCTCTTTCAATCGGAACTGCAAGCGCTGTACACCGACCCTTCGTTGAAAGAAATCGTCCCGGACTTGCCAGAGCGTTGCCGCGCAGAGCAAGCCAAAGCTGACCTCGCAGACCTCGACACTGAAGTCCCGGCTCCTGTCGCAGGCGCGGTCAACGCGCCAAGCAAGGCTCACGCGCTGGGCTGGATCTTTGTGTCGGAAGGTTCCAAGCTGGGCGCCGCCTTCCTGATCAAACGGGCCGTGGCACTGGAGCTGAGCGACACCTTCGGCGCCCGTCACTTGGGCGAGCCAGCCGGCGGCCGCGCTGAAGGCTGGAAACGCTTCGTCAAAACCCTTGATGGCCTGGAGCTGAGTGCTGAAGAAGAGGCCGATCTAGACAAAGGTGCAGTAGCGGCCTTCGAGCGTTTCACCGTATTACTGGAACACGCCTACGCTGCTCAGCCAGAACTGGCTTAAGCTAGACCTGCTCGGTCGGCGCGCGCTGGCCGAGCACTCTTTTTTGCGTCTTGAGCTTATGACCCGCCAAACCCAATCCCCGTCGAAAATAGCCCAAATCCTCTTCGGCCTGCTGGCCTACGTCAGCCTGGGCATCGGCCTGATCGCCATCGTGGTGCCGGGGCTGCCGACCACCGAGTTCATTTTGCTGGCGGCCTGGGCCGCGACCAAAAGCTCGCCGCGACTGAGCGCCTGGCTGGAAAACCACCGCCTGTTCGGCCCGATCCTGAGCAATTGGCGCAACGGCAAAATCATTCAACGCAAAGCCAAAGTCAGCGCCACCATCAGCATGCTGATCTGCGCGGGGTTGATGTTGTACGTGCTTGAGCATCAATGGCCGGTATTTCTGGCCATTGCGGGCATGAGCCTGGGCAATCTGTGGATCTGGTCCCGGCCGGAACGGTTACCACCCGCGCTGTAGCAGGCGGCACCATCGCTTCAACCCGGCGCGCTTACAACGTCAATTCACCCGCATACAGCCCATAAGCCGCCGCCAGGGCCGCCGCCACCACCGCTCCGAAGATCGCCCGTTCTGCGGCGACAAACAGCGGCTCACCCTGTTCACGTTTAGCCTTGGCAAAGAAGAACACCCCCGGCGCATACAGCAACGCCGACAGCAGCAAGTACTTGGGCCCCGCCGCATACAGCAACCACATGGCATAAATCAGGGCGATCAGCCCCACCAACAGGTCTTTGAAACGCGAACGGCTGGCCTGCGAGTAAGTCTCGCCCTTGATGCATAACAACACTGCATAAGCCGCCGACCACAGGTAAGGCACGAGGATCATCGACGACGCCAGGTAGATCAGGCTGGTGTACGTGCCCGCCGACACCAGGGTGATCAGCAGGAATATCTGGATCATGCTGTTGGTCAGCCACAGGGCGTTGACCGGGACATGGTTGGCGTTTTCCTTTTTCAGGAACGCCGGCATGGTGTTGTCTTTGGCCGTGGCAAACAGGATCTCGGCGCATAACAACGCCCACGAGAGCAGCGCCCCCAGCAACGAGATGGCTAACCCGATGCTGATCAAAATGGCGCCCCACTCCCCCACCACATGCTTGAGCACGCCAGCCATGGACGGGTTTTGCAGTTTGGCCAGTTCCGGCTGGGTCATGATGCCCAGCGACAGCACGTTCACCAGCACCAACAGTGCCAGCACCCCCAAAAAACCGATGACCGTGGCTTTGCCCACGTCCGAGCGTTTTTCGGCGCGCCCCGAATAAACACTGGCGCCTTCAATGCCGATAAACACGAACACTGTCACCAGCATCATGTTGCGCACCTGGTCCATCACGCTGCCCAGGCTGGGGGTTTCGGTGCCCCAGAAGTCCAGGGTGAAGATGTCGGCTTTAAACGCGACGCCGGTCAACACGATAAACATTACGATCGGGACGATTTTCGCCACGGTGGTGATCTGGTTGATAAACGCCGCTTCCTTGATGCCGCGCAGCACCAGAAAGTGCACACCCCACAGCAACAGCGAGGCGCAGCCAATGGCGATGGGCGTGTTGCCCTGACCGAAGACCGGTACGAAATACCCCAGCGTACTGAACAGCAACACAAAGTAGCCGACGTTGCCCATCCACGCGCTGATCCAGTAGCCCCAGGCCGAAGAAAAGCCCATGTAATCGCCAAAACCGGCCTTGGCGTAGGCGTAGACCCCGGAATCGAGTTCCGGTTTGCGGTTAGCGAGGGTCTGGAACACAAACGCCAGCGCCAGCATCCCCACCGCGGTAATGCCCCAACCAATCAGGACTGCCCCGCCAGCGGCGTGTTCCGCAATATTTTGCGGCAGCGAAAAAATCCCGCCGCCAATCATGGAACCGACCACCAGGGCGATCAAAGCATTAAGCCGAAGCTTCTGGGTTTGTTGCGACATCGCCACCTCGTTATTGGGTCTGGAACTGTTTTCGATACACGCTTAATAGGCTACAGATGTTCACTGACTAAATATATGCGCCGGTTAAACGTCTATAAGCACCCCGCAATAAGCCCCTTCTTTTTAATCGCAAGATTTTCTATTGAAGCCTGAAAAAACAACCCTGTGTACATGACGTTTTTATTTCATGGCGCGGTTCATGAAATATGAAAGCGACATTTGCAAAACTGAAAATAGTGACTAGCTTCAATCCCCACGACCTTGTTGCCACATGCGTATTAAAAACCTGTAAGTCCTCTGGAGCGGGCCTTTCAGGAAGCGTCAAAATAATACGTGATTGCGACCTTCCCACGCGCCACACAATGGAATGTAGTAATGCCCTGATCTAAGTCAAACGGCTGAAATATCAACGGAATTATCTTAAGGCCTCACTTCTCCTGGATTGGAGTTAACACAAATGTCTGATACTCCCGGAAAACTACGATTGGGTGCGTTGGTTGCTCTGGTAGTCGGCTCAATGATTGGTGGCGGTATTTTTTCGCTACCTCAAAACATGGCAGCAAGTGCCGATGTTGGAGCCGTACTTATTGGTTGGGCAATCACCGCAGTCGGTATGCTGACCCTCGCTTTTGTCTTCCAGACCCTCGCTAACCGCAAACCCGACCTCGACGGCGGCGTCTACGCCTATGCCAAGGCCGGTTTTGGCGATTACATGGGTTTCTCATCCGCCTGGGGTTACTGGATCAGTGCCTGGTTGGGCAACGTCGGCTACTTTGTGTTGCTGTTCAGTACGCTGGGGTATTTCTTCCCGATCTTTGGTGAAGGCAACACCCCCGCCGCGATCATCGGCGCGTCGGTCCTGCTGTGGGCCGTTCACTTCCTCGTTCTGCGCGGTATCAAGGAAGCAGCGTTCATCAACCTGGTGACCACGGTGGCCAAGGTCGTGCCGCTGATCCTGTTCATTCTGATCGCGGTCTTCGCTTTCAAACTGGACATCTTCACCAGTGACATCTGGGGCCTGAAAAACCCTGATCTGGGCAGCGTGATGGACCAGGTGCGCAACATGATGCTGGTCACCGTCTGGGTGTTCATCGGTATCGAAGGCGCGAGCATCTTCTCTTCCCGTGCCGAGAAACGTTCGGACGTGGGTAAAGCCACTGTGATCGGCTTCATCACCGTGCTGCTGTTGCTGGTACTGGTGAACGTGCTGTCGCTGGGCATCATGACTCAGCCCGAACTGGCCAAACTGCAAAACCCTTCGATGGCGGCCGTGCTTGAGCATGTGGTCGGTCACTGGGGCGCGGTGCTGATCAGTGTCGGTTTGATCATCTCGCTGCTGGGTGCCCTGCTGTCGTGGGTCCTGCTGTGCGCCGAAATCATGTTCTCGGCCGCCAAAGACCACACCATGCCGGCCTTCCTGAAAAAGGAAAACGCCAACCATGTACCGGTCAACGCCTTGTGGCTGACCAACGCCATGGTGCAGGTGTTCCTGGTTATCACCCTGTTCTCGGCCAGCACTTACCTGTCGCTGATCTACCTGGCGACCTCGATGATCCTCGTGCCTTACCTCTGGTCGGCGGCTTACGGCCTGCTGCTGGCAGTGCGCGGCGAGACCTACGAGAACGCACTGGCAGAACGCAAGAAAGACCTGATCATCGGCGGCATCGCCCTGATCTACGCCGTGTGGCTGTTGTATGCCGGCGGCCTGAAATACCTGCTGCTATCGGCCCTGCTGTACGCACCTGGCGCGATCTTCTTCGCCAAGGCTAAACGCGAGACAGGCCAGCAAGTGTTTACCAGCATTGAAAAAGTGATTTTTGCTGCCGTCGTCATCGGCGCCCTGGTGGCGGCCTATGGACTCTACGACGGCTTCCTGACCCTGTAAGCCCCTGTTTATGTACTTTGGAGGTTGACTGTAATGACCACGGAAAAAGTGAAATACGGCGTACATTCCGAAGCCGGCAAACTGCGCAAAGTGATGGTTTGCTCCCCTGGCCTGGCTCACCAGCGCCTGACGCCAAACAACTGCGACGAGCTGCTGTTTGATGACGTGTTGTGGGTCAACCAGGCCAAGCGCGACCACTTCGATTTCGTGACCAAGATGCGCGAGCGCGGTATCGATGTACTGGAGATGCACAACCTGCTGACCGACATCGTGGCGATGCCTGAAGCGCTGGACTGGATTCTTGACCACAAAGTGACCCCCAATCAGGTGGGTGTGGGTCTGGTGCACGAAGTCAAAGCCTGGATCAAAAGCCTTGAGCCCCGTAAAGCGGCTGAGTTCCTGATCGGTGGTGTGTCGGCCGACGACCTGCCGGACAGCTTCGGTGGCAAAACCATCGAGATGTTCCGCGACTTCCTCGGCCACACCAGCTTTATCCTGCCACCGCTGCCCAACACCCAGTTCACCCGTGACACCACCTGCTGGATCTACGGTGGCGTGACGCTGAACCCGATGTACTGGCCAGCGCGTCGTCAGGAAACCCTGCTGACCACCGCGATCTACAAGTTCCACCCTGAGTTCACCAACGCCGACTTCCAGATCTGGTACGGCGACCCGACTCTGGACCACGGCAACGCCAGCCTTGAAGGTGGCGACGTGATGCCAATCGGCAAAGGCGTGGTACTGATCGGTATGGGCGAACGTACATCGCGCCAGGCCATTGGCCAACTGGCGCAGAACCTGTTCAAGAACAAAGCCGTGGAACGCGTGATCGTTGCCGGTATGCCTAAATCCCGCGCCGCGATGCACCTGGACACCGTGTTCAGCTTCTGCGACCGCGATCTGGTCACCATCTTCCCTGAAGTCGTGAACCAAATTGTTGCCTTCTCGCTGTACCCGGACGAGAGCAAACAGGGCGGCATTGACGTTCGACGTGAAGAAAGCAGCTTCCTGGATGTGGTCGCCAAAGCGCTGGGCGTTAAAGCCCTGCGTGTGGTTGAGACCGGCGGCAACTCCTTCGCGGCAGAACGCGAGCAGTGGGACGACGGCAACAACGTTGTGGCACTGGAGCCTGGCGTGGTGATCGGTTACGACCGCAACACCTACACCAACACCCTGCTGCGCAAGGCCGGTGTGGAAGTCATCACCATCAGCGCCTCTGAGCTGGGACGCGGCCGTGGCGGCGGTCACTGCATGACCTGCCCAATCATCCGCGACCCGATTGACTATTAATTCATCCCTTTGAATGCTTGCGCCAGCCCCGAACCGGGCGGCGCAAGCCGGTTACCAGAAACCCAGGAGATTCCCATGGCGTTTAACATGAAAAACCGCAGCCTGCTCAGCTTGGTGCACCACACCCAACGCGAACTGCACTACCTGCTGGACCTGTCTCGTGATCTCAAGCGCGCCAAGTACACCGGTACTGAAGAGCCGCACCTCAAAGGCAAAAACATAGCACTGATCTTTGAAAAAACGTCGACCCGTACCCGTTGCGCGTTCGAAGTGGCCGCTCACGACCAAGGCGCCCACGTCACCTACATCGACCCGGTTTCTTCGCAGATCGGCCACAAAGAAAGCATGAAAGACACCGCCCGCGTTCTGGGCCGCATGTTTGATGCCATCGAGTACCGTGGCTTTGCGCAGGAAATCGTTGAAGAATTGGCCAAGTACGCTGGCGTACCGGTGTTCAACGGCCTGACCGCCGAATTCCACCCGACGCAAATGATCGCTGACGTGCTGACCATGCGCGAACACAGCGACAAGCCTCTGCACGACATCAGCTACGCCTACCTGGGCGACGCCCGCAACAACATGGGTAACTCGTTGCTGCTGATCGGCGCCAAACTGGGCATGGACGTGCGCATCGGCGCCCCTAAAGCCCTGTGGCCAGAAGAGTCGTTCGTTAAGCAGTGCCAGGAATTCGCCAAAGAAAGCGGTGCCAGAATCACCCTGACCGAAGACCCTAAAGTGGCCGTCAAAGGCGTGGATTTCATCCACACCGACGTCTGGGTGTCGATGGGCGAGCCGGTTGAAGCCTGGAACGAACGCATCAAACTGCTGCTGCCTTACCAGGTCAACATGGACCTGATCAAAGCCGCCGAAAATATCCGTGTGAAGTTCATGCACTGCCTGCCAGCGTTCCACAACTGTGAAACCAAGGTCGGTAAAGATGTGGCTGAGCACCATCCAAACCTCAAAGACGGCATTGAAGTGACCGAGGAAGTGTTTGAATCCCCCTTCAACATTGCCTTTGAACAAGCCGAAAACCGCATGCACACCATCAAGGCAATCCTGGTTGCAGCCCTGGCTGATATCTAAGGACGTGCATGGCTGCCGGAGCGGGCGCGCCTGCTCCGGCACAACCCGGCTGTTGTGAACTTCCCTTCTATTAAGGAAATACCTATGCGTATCGTCGTTGCACTGGGCGGTAACGCCCTCCTGCGTCGCGGTCAACCCATGACTGCCGAGAATCAACGCGAAAACATCCGCACCGCCACTGCCCAAATCGCCCGCATCGCCACTGGCAATGAGCTGGTCGTCGCCCACGGCAACGGCCCACAAGTGGGCCTGTTGTCCCTGCAAGCTGCCGCCTACACCGCCGTTAGCCCTTACCCGCTGGACGTTCTGGGGGCTGAAACCGAAGGCATGATCGGTTACATGATCGAGCAGGAACTGGGCAATCTGTTGCCGCAGGACGCGCCCTTCGCCACGTTGCTGACTCAGGTAGAAGTGGACCCCAAAGACCCGGCCTTCCAGAACCCGACCAAGCCGATCGGCCCGGTGTACAGCGAAGCCGAAGCCAAAAGCCTGGCCGCTGAAAAAGGCTGGAACATTGCCCCCGATGGCGACAAGTTCCGCCGCGTGGTACCGAGCCCTAAACCAAAACGCATCTTCGAAATCCGTCCGATCAAATGGCTGCTGGAAAAAGGCACCATCGTGATCTGCGCGGGCGGTGGCGGCATTCCGACCATGTATGGCGAAGACGGCAAGCTGCAAGGCATTGAGGCGGTGATCGACAAGGATCTGGCCTCTTCCCTGCTGGCGCAGCAACTGGACAGCGACTTGCTGGTCATTGCCACCGACGTCAATGCCGCCTTCATTGACTGGGGCAAGCCAACCCAGAAGGGCATTTCCCAGGCGCACCCTGACGAGTTGGAAAAACTCGGCTTCGCCTCCGGTTCCATGGGGCCGAAAGTGGAAGCTGCCTGCGAGTTTGCCCGTAAAACAGGCAAAACCGCCGTCATTGGCGCCCTGGCCGATATCGAGGCCATCGTTCAGGGTAAAGCCGGTACTCGCGTCAGCACCGAGAAATCTGGTATTACCTACTTCTGAACCGCGGGGCAGGCTTTCGGGCCTGCCCTTTCACCTTCTGCCCAAGGAGTCACCCTATGGCCTCGTTCGAACCCGGTCACCTGCATATCCATCGCGAACCGCTGCAACCGGGCGATTTCGGGTATGACATCAAGATTGATTACCAGGTCGTTCAGGATCCCAAGGAAGGCAAGTCCATGCAGTTCGACATGCACGGTCAGATCAACGGAAAGGATTTCAAGGATTCATTCACGCTGCCTAAAGACGTGGCCTTCAATTTTGCCCACGATGCCTTTCAGATTGCTGTCAAACATGGCATTCCCAAGACCGCTGACATCCGTTCGATGCACGGTCACTACGACAAGATGTTTTCGGATGTGATGGCCCAGCTTAACCACAAACCCGGTGACCCGATTAACCTCGATCATCTGGACTGATCCTGCCTGTAGCCGCTGCCGCAGGCTGCGCCAGCCGCTACAGGATGCGTCTCTTTGTCCTGTTGCCTCGCCCAAGGCATACTGGCCGTCTCCCGGCCTACAGTGTTCCCCGTTCTCATGCGTATCCATGTCAGCTTTATTGACCGCGTCGGTATTACCCAGGAAGTGCTGGCACTGCTGGGGGCACGCCATCTCAATCTCGACGCCGTGGAGATGATCCCCCCCAACGTGTATATCGATGCCCCGACCTTGAGCCCGCACGTGCTCGATGAGTTGCGTGAAGCGCTGTTCCGGGTTCAGGGCGTGCAGTCGGTAATGGTGGTGGACATCCTCCCGGGGCAGCGTCGGCACCTGCAACTCGATGCCCTGCTGGCCGCCATGACCGATCCGGTGCTGGCACTGGACAGTGAAGGCCATGTGCTGCTGGCCAACCCGGCGCTGGTCTCGCTGTATGGCCGCGAACCTGCCGGCGAAAGCATTGGCGAGTTGTTCACCGATCCCGACTTGCTGAGCGCCTTGCTGGAAAACGGCTTTCGCTTGCCCCTGCGTGAAGTCACGCTCAATGGCCACCCGCTGATGCTCGATGCCACGCCGATTACCGACGCGGGGGCTTTGTTGACCCTGTATCAGCCCAGCCGCATCGGTGAACGTCTGGCCGCGCTGCATCACGACCACGCCGAGGGGTTTGACGCCTTGCTGGGTGAGTCGCCCGCCATACGTACCCTGAAGGCACGAGCCCAACGCGTCGCCGCTCTGGATGCGCCGTTGTTGATTCAGGGCGAAACCGGCACCGGCAAAGAACTGGTCGCCCGCGCGTGTCATGCCATCAGCGATCGCTTCGGCGCACCGTTTTTGGCCCTCAACTGCGCGGCATTGCCGGAAAACCTGGCCGAAAGCGAGCTGTTCGGCTACGCCCCCGGCGCCTTTACCGGCGCACAACGGGGTGGCAAGCCGGGGCTGATGGAATTGGCCAACAACGGTACGGTGTTCCTGGATGAAATCGCTGAGATGTCGCCCTACCTGCAAGCCAAACTGCTGCGGTTTTTGAATGATGGCAGTTTCCGCCGTGTGGGCGGCGAGCGCGAAGTAAAGGTCAATGTCCGCATCCTCAGCGCTACTCATCGCAACCTCGAAAAAATGGTCAACGAAGGCACGTTTCGCGAAGACCTGTTCTATCGGCTGAACGTGCTCAACATCGAAGTGCCTCCTTTGCGTGAGCGTGGCCAGGACATCCTGCTGCTGGCGCGCACGTTTATGCAGCAGGCCTGCACTCAAATACAGCGTCCGGTGTGTCGCCTGGCGCCCGGTACGTACCCGGCCTTGCTGGGTAACCGCTGGCCGGGGAACGTTCGCCAATTACAAAACGTGATCTTCCGCGCCGCGGCCATCTGTGAAAGCAGCGTGGTCGACATTGGCGACCTCGACATTGCCGGAACCTCCGTCGCACGCCAAAGCGACGCAGACGTCGAAACCCTGGAGCACGCCGTTGAAGGCTTCGAAAAAGCCCTGCTGGAAAAGCTCTACGTCAGCTACCCCTCGACCCGCCAACTGGCCAGCCGCCTGCAAACCAGCCACACCGCCATCGCCCACCGCCTGCGCAAATACGGGATCCCCGACAAGACCTGAAGGTTGCCCGCCCCTTCAGCAAACCCGCTTTCTGCTCGACGTCGACATGACGTAGGTGGGGTCGATGCCCACCGCCCTACCGTATTGATTTCGTTCCAGTGTAGCGAATTCGATACAGCCAAAGGCCGACGCAGTGCTGCAAGGCTTTGATCCCCTTCGTTTTTTTAAACCCGGTCGCGGTGTAGCGATTTCGCTACACACTCATCCTTCATATTCCATCCTGAAATCCATAACCACTTGATAAATAAACGTTTATTGATTGTGGCAGCCATCTTGCAGAGCAATCCTCAATGCGCTCGATCTTGCACGAGCATTTAACTGCGACCACCAGACGAGTCTGGCCTTGAGGAGTTTCCATGAGCGAATTGCGTTTTACTGAAGACCACGAATGGCTGCGCGCCGAAGCCGATGGCAGCGTGACCGTGGGCATTACCGCGTTTGCGCAAAACGCTCTGGGTGATGTGGTGTTTGTGCAACTGCCCGAGTTGCAGTTTTACGAAAAAGGCGCAGAAGCGGCCACCGTTGAGTCGGTCAAAGCCGCCAGCGGCGTGTACATGCCGTTGGACGGTGAGGTGCTGGAGGTTAACCCGGCGCTCGACAGCAGCCCCGAAGTGGTCAACGAAGATCCGTTGGGCGAAGGCTGGTTCTTCCGGTTCAAGCCGGCGCACGCCAACGCCGTCAGCCAGTTGCTGGATCAGGACGCCTATGACCGCCTGATCAAAGCCAATGCCCAAGCCTGAGGACAGCGCCATGACCATTAACCTGAGCACCGCCAACGAATTCATCGCGCGCCACATCGGCCCGGATCAGGCCGACGAGCACGCCATGCTCGCCACGCTGGGTTTTGACTCGCTAGAGGCCCTGAGCGCCAGCGTGATCCCCGAAAGCATCAAGGGCACCAGCGTTCTGAACCTGCCCGCCGGGCAAAGCGAAGCCGATGCACTGGCCTCGATCAAAGCCATCGCCGGCAAAAACCAGCTGTGCAAGACCTACATCGGCCAGGGCTATTACAACTGTCACACGCCCGCGCCGATCTTGCGCAACCTGCTGGAAAACCCGGCGTGGTACACGGCCTACACCCCCTATCAACCAGAAATTTCCCAAGGCCGCCTGGAAGCACTGCTCAATTTCCAGACCCTGATCAGCGACCTCAGTGGCTTGCCGATTGCCAACGCGTCGTTGCTCGACGAAGCCACTGCGGCGGCCGAGGCCATGACCTTCTGCAAACGCCTGAGCAAAAACAAATCCGGCCGCGCATTCTTTGCTTCGCGCCATTGCCACCCGCAAACCCTCGACGTGTTGCGCACCCGTGCCGAACCGCTGGGCATCGAAGTGGTGGTGGGCGACGAGCGCGGCCTGAGCGACCTGTCTCCGTTCTTCGGCGCGCTGCTGCAATACCCGGCGAGCAACGGCGATGTGTTCGACTACCGCGAGCTGGTCGAGCGTTTTCACGCCACCCACGCACTGGTGGCCGTGGCCGCTGACTTGCTGGCCCTGACCCTGCTGACCCCACCGGGGGAATTCGGCGCCGATGTGGCCATCGGAAGCGCCCAGCGTTTTGGCGTGCCCTTGGGCTTCGGCGGCCCGCACGCGGCATATTTCGCCACCCGTGATGCGTTCAAACGCGACATGCCGGGGCGCTTGGTGGGTGTGTCGGTGGATCGTCACGGCAAACCTGCGCTGCGTCTGGCCATGCAAACCCGCGAGCAACACATCCGCCGCGAGAAGGCCACGAGCAATATCTGCACGGCACAAGTGTTGCTGGCCAACATGGCAAGCATGTACGCCGTCTACCATGGCCCTCAGGGCCTGACTCAAATCGCCCGGCGCGTTCATCAGCTCACGGCCATTCTGGCCAAGGGCCTGACTGCACTGGGGCTCAATGTCGAGCAAATCGAGTTTTTCGACACCCTGACCCTGCACACCGGCTCCAGAACAGCGGCCCTGCATGCCAAGGCACACGCCAGCCACATCAACCTGCGCGTGGTGGATGACGAGCGTCTGGGGGTGTCGCTGGATGAAACCTGCGGCCCGTCCGATGTCACTGCACTGTGGGCCCTGCTCGCAGCCGAGGGTCAAGCGCTGCCAGACGTCGACACGCTGGCCGCCACCGTGAGCAGCACCCTGCCGCCTGCCCTGCTGCGCCAATCGCCAATCCTCAGCCACCCGGTGTTCAACCGTTATCACTCTGAAACTGAACTGATGCGCTACCTGCGTCGTTTGGCGGACAAGGATCTGGCACTGGATCGCACCATGATTCCGCTGGGCTCTTGCACCATGAAACTCAACGCGGCCAGCGAGATGATCCCGGTCACTTGGGCCGAGTTTGGCAACCTGCACCCGTTTGCACCGGCCGAACAAAGTCAGGGCTACCAGCAGCTCACGACTGAACTGGAGGCCATGCTGTGCGCTGCCACCGGTTATGACGCCATTTCCCTGCAACCCAACGCCGGTTCACAGGGTGAATACGCCGGGCTACTGGCCATACGTGCCTATCACCAGAGCCGTGGCGACGAGCGCCGCGACATTTGCCTGATCCCGTCCTCGGCCCACGGTACCAACCCGGCAACCGCCAACATGGCGGGCATGCGCGTGGTGGTCACGGCCTGCGACGCCCGTGGCAACGTTGACATCGAAGACCTGCGCGCCAAGGCCATCGAGCACCGCGAACATCTGGCGGCACTGATGATTACCTACCCGTCGACCCACGGCGTGTTCGAAGAAGGTATCCGTGAAATCTGCGGCATCATTCACGACAACGGCGGTCAGGTGTACATCGACGGCGCCAACATGAATGCGATGGTGGGCTTGTGCGCGCCGGGCAAGTTCGGGGGCGACGTGTCTCACCTCAACCTGCATAAGACCTTTTGCATCCCCCACGGCGGTGGCGGCCCGGGCGTCGGCCCGATTGGCGTCAAGTCGCACCTGACCCCCTTCTTGCCAGGCCATGCCAGCTTGCCTCGCACACAGGGCGCCGTGTGCGCCGCGCCATTTGGCAGCGCGAGCATTCTGCCCATTACCTGGATGTACATCCGCATGATGGGCGGCGAAGGGCTCAAGCGCGCGTCGCAAATGGCCATTCTCAATGCCAACTACATCGCCCGTCGCCTCGAAGAGCACTACCCCGTGCTGTATTCGGGCAGCAACGGGCTGGTGGCACACGAATGCATCCTCGACCTGCGCCCGCTCAAAGACAGCAGCGGGATCAGCGTGGATGACGTGGCCAAGCGCCTGATCGACTTTGGGTTCCACGCGCCAACCATGTCGTTCCCGGTGGCCGGCACGCTGATGATCGAACCTACCGAAAGTGAGTCCAAACACGAACTGGATCGCTTCTGCGACGCCATGATCCGCATCCGTGAAGAAATCCGCGCGGTAGAAAACGGCACGCTGGATAAAGAAGACAACCCGCTGAAAAACGCCCCGCACACGGCGGCGGAAATGGTCGGAGAATGGACCCACCCGTACAGCCGCGAACAGGCGGTGTACCCGGTCGAGTCGTTGATCGAAGGCAAATACTGGCCGCCAGTGGGGCGTGTCGACAACGTCTTCGGCGATCGCAATCTGGTCTGCGCCTGCCCGTCAATCGAGAGCTATCAGGAGGCCTGACCCCCCCTCAGCGCCCGCCGCAGCGATTTAAACCGGTGCGGCGGGAGCATTGACCTTATGCCAATCCTTTTATAAGAAACCGGAGAACCCCATGTCGTTAAGCGTGTTCGACCTGTTCAAAATTGGCATCGGCCCTTCCAGCTCACACACCGTTGGTCCCATGCGGGCCGCTGTGCGGTTTGTTGAAGGGTTGCAGCGTGATGCGCTATTGCAACAAACCGCCTGCGTCAAAGTGGAACTGTATGGCTCGCTCGGGGCCACCGGCAAAGGTCACGGCAGTGACAAGGCGGTGCTGCTGGGGCTCGAAGGCGAACACCCCGACACCGTCAATACGGACACCGTGGACGAACGTCTGGCCACGATTCGCCACAGCGGCCACCTCAACCTGCTGGGCCACCACAGCATCGAGTTCAACGAAAAGCTGCACCTGGCGATGATTCGTAAACCCCTTCCCTATCACCCGAACGGCATGATTTTTCGCGCCCTGGACGACGCAGGCATTCAGATCCGCAGCCGCGAGTATTACTCGGTGGGGGGCGGCTTTGTGGTGGACGAAGGGGCGGCGGGCGCTGACCGGATCGTCGAGGACAGCACCGAACTCACTTACCCGTTCAAGACCGCCAAAGACCTGTTGCGCCACTGCGTCACCCACCACCTGTCGATCAGCCAGGTCATGCTGGCCAACGAGCGGGCGTGGCGACCCGAAGCCGAGACCCGCAGCGGGTTGTTGAACATCTGGCAAGTGATGCAGGACTGCGTCAGCGCGGGCTGTCGCCATGAAGGCATTCTGCCTGGCGGGTTGAAGGTCAAACGTCGGGCCGCGGCCTTGCATCGTCAGTTATGCGCCCACCCTGAAGCCTCATTGCGCGACGCGTTGTCGGTGCTCGACTGGGTCAACCTGTACGCGCTGGCGGTGAACGAAGAAAACGCCAACGGTGGCCGTGTGGTCACGGCACCGACCAACGGCGCGGCCGGCATTATTCCGGCGGTGCTGCATTACTACATGCGCTTTATCGGTGGCGCCAATGAAGACGGCGTGGTGCGCTTTTTGCTGACGGCGGCGGCCATCGGCATTTTGTACAAAGAAAACGCGTCGATTTCCGGGGCCGAAGTGGGCTGCCAGGGTGAAGTCGGCGTGGCGTGCTCCATGGCCGCAGGTGCCTTGTGCGAGGTGCTCGGCGGCACGGTGCAGCAAGTCGAAAACGCCGCCGAAATTGGCATGGAACACAACCTGGGGCTGACCTGCGACCCCATTGGCGGTCTGGTGCAAGTGCCTTGTATCGAGCGCAACGCCATGGGTTCAGTGAAAGCCATCAACGCAGTGCGCATGGCCCTGCGCGGCGACGGCCAGCATTTTGTTTCGCTGGATAAAGTGATCCGCACCATGCGCCAGACCGGCGCCGACATGAAAAGCAAATACAAAGAAACGGCTCGCGGCGGCCTGGCCGTCAACATTATTGAGTGCTGATTTTCAAGGAGTCATGAATGTCTACCGAACCCCTGCTTAAAACCCCGCTGCACGCCCTTCACTTGGAGCTAGGCGCGCGCATGGTGCCGTTTGCCGGCTATGACATGCCGGTGCAATACCCGCTGGGCGTGCTGAAGGAGCATTTACACACCCGTGAGCACGCCGGGTTGTTCGATGTCTCGCACATGGGCCAGATCCGGCTGCGCGGTGCGCAGGCAGCCCAAGGCCTGGAGACGCTGGTCCCGGTGGATATCCTCGACCTGCCGGTGGGCATGCAGCGCTATGCCATGTTTACCAACGAGCAAGGCGGCATTCTGGATGACCTGATGGTGGCCAATCTGGGCAATGACACGTTGTTTCTGGTGGTCAACGCCGCCTGCAAGGAACAGGACCTCGCGCACCTGCGTCAACACTTGGGCGATCGCTGCGAGATTGAACCGCTGTTTGAATCGCGCGCACTGCTCGCCTTGCAAGGTCCTGATGCAGTCAACGTGCTGGCGCGTTTGGCACCGGACGTGGCCAAGATGACATTCATGCAATTTGCCCCGGTCAAACTGATGGGCGCGGACTGCTACGTCAGTCGCTCTGGCTATACCGGTGAGGACGGTTTTGAGATTTCAGTACCGCGCGAACAAGCTGAAGCACTGGCGCGTCATTTGCTCGACCAACCCGAAGTCAAGGCCATCGGCCTGGGTGCGCGGGACTCGCTGCGACTCGAAGCCGGGTTGTGCCTGTACGGCCATGACATGAATGAAGCCACCACACCGATCGAAGCCAGTTTGCTGTGGGCCATTTCAAAGGCGCGCCGCGCAGACGGGCCTCGTGCAGGCGGCTTCCCGGGGGCAGAAACAATCTTCGCCCAACAACAAGGCGGCGTTGCACGCAAACGGGTCGGCCTGCTGCCCCAAGAGCGAACACCCGTGCGCGAAGGAGCCGAGATTGTGGATGCTGAGGGCACTGTTATTGGCCAAGTGTGCAGCGGTGGGTTTGGTCCGACGCTGGGAGCCCCGCTCGCCATGGGCTATCTGGACTTCAACCATACGCCTGTCGACAGCGAAGTCTGGGCAATCGTGCGCGGTAAGCGAGTCGCGATGAAAGTGTCCAAAATGCCGTTTGTACCGCAGCGTTATTACAGAGGTTAAACGCTTCACTGGAAGTTACACAGTTGCATGTTTACGCCATGCGCGTGTCATGCAACTGCCCCATTACCGTGCAAACTTTCGATAGTGAAAGCGTGCACTTAATGTCGAAAATAATTGAACCTTTCTATACCGTCACTGTGCTGCAAAAAAGCGCCGGGGCCTCTGAAAATCAGGGATAGACGGTTTATTTTCGGGGCTTGTTTTTATCGTCTAAGTTGTCGTAGAGTTTGCTCACTGTGTTTGCATGGGTCGCTGGAATCGTGACCTGGGCAGTAGCTCTAAGTTTGCTACAACCCGTTCGACGTCTCTTACTTTCCTGCAACCCAGCACCAGTACTCTTTCAGGTGAAAGAGACTGTCATTAATTGTTAGCGTCAAGGAATTAAGAAATGTCCCAACGTCAGAGCGGTACCGTTAAGTGGTTTAACGATGAGAAAGGTTTTGGTTTTATCACGCCGGAAAGCGGACCGGATCTGTTCGTGCACTTCCGCGCCATTCAGGGCAACGGCTTCAAGAGCCTGAAAGAAGGCCAGAAAGTCACCTTCATCGCCGTGCAGGGCCAAAAAGGCATGCAGGCTGACGAAGTTCAAGCCGAAGCTTAACGTTCTCGTACAGAAAAGCCTCTGATGGTGACATCAGAGGCTTTTTTATGGGCGCAATTCCGTAAGATGGCTTTTTTCTTTTAGAGACCCTGCCATGTCGAAACAACCGTTAAGCCCTCAAGGCGTGTTTCCCGCCGCTGGACTGGGGCGCCGCCTGGCAGCCATGTTCTACGATTTTTTGTTGTGCACGGCGCTGATGATCGTCACCACGTTCCTTTACAAACTGATCATGATGGCTTTTATCGGCGAGGCCAAAATGCGTGCCTTGTCTGAAGCCGGTGCCCTTGACGGCGATCCGCTGCTGTCGACACTCCTGTTTTTTGTCTTGTTCGGCTTCTTTGCCAAGTTCTGGACCCACTCCGGGCAAACCCTGGGCATGCAAGTGTGGGGGGTTCGTGTTCAGAACGCAGACGGAACAGCTATCAGTCTGTGGCAGGCGCTGTTGCGTTTTATTGTGTCCATCGGCTCGTGGTTATGTTTCGGGCTGGGTTTTTTCTGGTCATTGATCGACAAGCAAAAACGCACCTGGCATGACATGTACTCCAACACGCAGCTCGTCAGAATTCCCAAGCAAAAAAAGAAATAACACGCCGCACAAAAAAAGCCCGTATCGCTTGATACGGGCTTTTTTGTTGTGCAGTGCTCACCTCAGGTGGCGATAACCTCCCTCACCCCAGGCGAGCCCACTGCTTACTCAGCCAGTTTGAAAGTAATGAAACTGGCACGGCCTTGACGCAGGACGCGCATCGACACCGAACGGTTTTTCGGCAATGCCTTGGCAATTTCAGTGAACTGCTTGGCATCGCTGATCGCCTGGTTGTTCAGGTGCGTGATGACGTCGCCTGGACGCAGACCAATCAAGGCTGCCGGGCCATCTTGGACATCCTTGATGATCACGCCACCTTTGATGTCGTTGGTTTTCTTCTGCTCGTCACTCAAGTCCGCCACAGAAACGCCCAGACGGTTGCTGCTGCGCTCTGCGCCGCTTGGCGAATCCATTTCCTTGCCTTCATCGGGGATGGCGCCCACGGTCAGGTCGAGGGTTTTACGCTTGCCGTCGCGCACGACTTCAAGGCTTGCCTTGCTGCCGGCCTTGAGTGCGCCTACCAGATGCGGCAAATCGGCTGACATGACAATCGGCTGACCGTTCATGCTGAGGATCACATCCCCCACTTGCAGCCCGCCTTTGGCAGCCGGACCGTCTTCCAGTACCTGAGCCACCAGCGCACCGGCAGGCTTTTCCAGACCGAAGGATTCAGCCAGGTCTTTGTTGACCTCCTGAATCACTACGCCCAGCCAGCCACGGCTGACCTTGCCACCGCTTTTGAGCTGGTTGGACACGTCCATCGCCACATCGATAGGGATTGCGAACGACACGCCCATAAAGCCGCCTGAGCGGGTGTAGATCTGGGAGTTGATACCGACCACTTCACCGGCCAGGTTAAACAACGGACCGCCCGAGTTACCGGGGTTGATGGGCACGTCGGTCTGGATGAACGGCACATAGCTTTCGTTCGGCAGGCTGCGGCCGATGGCGCTGATGATGCCTTGGGTCACTGTGTGATCGAAACCAAACGGTGAACCGATGGCAACCACCCATTGGCCAGCCTTCAAGTCTTGAGACTTGCCGAGTTTAAGCACGGGCAGGTTTTTGCCTTCGATTTTGAGCAGCGCCACGTCGGAGCGCGGATCAGTGCCGATCAATTTCGCTTTCATTTCGCTGCGGTCTGACAGGCGAACGATAATTTCATCCGCATCGGCCACCACGTGATTGTTGGTCAGGATGTACCCGTCAGGAGAAATGATGAAACCCGAACCCAGGGACTGGGCCTCGCGCTGACGCCCGCCGCCGCTGCGCGGTGGCTGCGGAATGCTGCGTTCGAAGAAGTCACGCAGGCCTGGCGGCAAGCCTTCCAGATCTGGCATTTGCCCCATGTTGGAGACGCGACGTTCCGGGAGTTTCTGCGTAGTACTGATGTTGACGACCGCCGGGGAAGCTTGTTCCACCAATTGCGTAAAGTCCGGCAGTTGCACCACCGGCGCATCAGCCAGGGCCGGGACTGCCTGCCCTAGCATCATCACGGCCGCAAAAATGGGTAAGTAATTTTTCAATCGAGGCATCGACATACAGCTCCCGTTAATAGCAAGCAGAGTTAAGCGGCTGGCATTCAAAGTTCAAGGTCAAAGCATAGACCTTAATTTTGGATACCCGAAAACAAACAAGGCCAGAGCCTTTAGGGCTCTGACCTATAGAAAAAGATGAAACGTTTGGCAAATGAAATTCTTCACCAGACATTTCTGCACACCACTATGGCTTGGCCTGTGTGGAGGCCTGACCCGGGCGCATATTCAATGCAATGCGCTCAGCGGTTCCGATCGGGATTTCCCCGACCACCGTGGCGAGCATATCGCCATTATTGGTGGTGAGATGCCTTGAAACCGCCGCAGTAGGCCCTAGCTGGACCCGTGTATCAGGGGCTGAAGCGCCATTGAGAGGCTCAAGAAAGACAGAAAATCGTGTCAAACCGTCGTCGTACAAGAGACTGGTGACTTCGGATTTGCTCTTCGGATCACGGTGAACGGTGCTGTTGACCAATTCAAAGCCCGGAGGCAGCCAGTCGGAGTGCCAATTATTGACTTGCTTGACGACAAGGTCTTTGGGCTCCAGAGCAGCGATCTGACGGCATTGAGCGCCGGGGTTGAGCGAGGTGACCTCTGGCGTATGAGGATCGAGTTCGGTGAACTGGAAGCGCTCCAGCAACTGCCCCTTGTCATTGAGTAACAATGACTTGAGCGGCAGACCGGTCTGTTTATCCAGATACAACTCAACCCCATAGCGGTGCTGATCCCGTGGGGTCAGTGAGATGATGGCAGCGGGCCGCCCTGCTACGCGCGAATCACCCGACTTGGCGACGCTGTACCAGTTGCTGATTTTATCGACATCCAGTTTACGTACCGCCGTTGCAGATACCCCTGCGAGCCCGGAAACCAGCTTGCCCGTTACACATTCAGTACGGCCATTGGTGCGAACGACCTCTTGCGCAGGGCCGTCAAGTTGCAGCAAGCGCTCACGAACGTTCCCATCCTGCACCAAGTGCCAGATGCTGTGGGTAGAAAAACTACCGTTGCGTTCGTAGACGAAAGTGCCTTGATAGCTCTGCTGCTGCTCAGCCTGACCGAGACGTTTAAGCCAGTCCTGGGCTTCATCGGCATGGGCTGGTACTGCAAACCAGCCACTGAGCAACAGCGGTAACAGAGGGAGGACGCGCATGGTGGTCTTAACGGTTTTCCAGGCTGGCTGCACGAGCGTATGGCAGGACACCTTCAGTGCCTTTCATGGCGGCTTGCTGGGCATGCTGACGCAGGTAGCCGGGTAAACGCTGATCCTGCCAGCCGGACTGGCCTTGCAGTACACCGTTAGCCATCGGACCCGTCGCCTGATCGGCGCTTTCGCTGTAATTGGCCAATACCGCAGGACCTTTAACCATCGGAGCGCTCATGCTTGGCTGGCTGCCTTGCTGGGCAAGTTGCGCACCCACGATGTCATCCTGGTTGTAAAGCCTTACACCTGCCAGTACTGCCACGGTCACCGAAGCAGCAACAGCCAGACGGCCAATGCTCTTCCAGGGACCACGGGCCACTTTGGCCGGGGTTTGCTCTTCGGCCAATGCAGCCGATACGGCCGATGCGATGTCCAGCCGTGGAATCATCAAATCCTTGTGCATTGCCGCACGGGCCACCTGGTAACGCGACCAGGTATCACGTGTGTGCGCATCGTCGAAGGCATTCAACACCCGACGTAGTTCCAGTTCGTCCGCTTCGTTATCCATCACCGCGGACAGCGATTCCTGCAGGGCTTCACGACTCATGGCGGTTCCTCTCTTGGCTGTCGCCGCTGTCTCAGGTTTCCTGCAACAAAGGTTGCAGGGCTTTATCGATGGCTTCCCGAGCGCGGAAAATCCGGGAGCGCACGGTACCCACCGGACATTGCATGACGCTCGCAATGTCCTCGTAACTCAGACCGTCGAATTCGCGTAAAGTTAACGCCGTTCGTAGATCTTCTGGTAATAGCTGAATCGTGCGATGAACGGTCCCTTCGATCTCGTCACGGAGCAATGCGCGCTCCGGCGATTCAAGATCTTTGAGTCCGTGGTCACCATCGTAAAACTCAGCGTCCTCAGAACTCACATCACTGTCAGGCGGACGTCGACCGCGTGATACCAGGTAGTTTTTCGCCGTGTTAATGGCGATACGGTACAGCCAGGTATAAAAAGCGCTGTCACCGCGAAAATTACCAAGTGCCCGGTAAGCCTTAATAAAGGCTTCTTGTGCAACGTCCTGGGCTTCATGGGTGTCGTGCACAAAACGCACGATCAACCCGAGAATTTTGTGCTGGTATTTCAGCACTAGCAGATCAAATGCACGCTTGTCGCCACGCTGTACGCGCTCGACCAGCTGCTGATCCTCTTCCTGGGTTAGCATGAATACTCCTCATAAGACCGAGAGGGAGATTGCTTTGCTAAGTGATCAGGCTTGCAAACATAGACTCGGGCATTGCGCAAAAGTTCTCTCCCCCTGGCAAGTTTCCTGCGCACTCGGATTTGGCACGCACGAAAACGCAGCTCGGGCCTTGCCGGCTGCGTCGATAATCTTGTCGTTGAATTTACCTGCTGAAGCCGTACCGCAAGCTCCGCTTCAAAGCCAACGCTGCTCCCCTTCATGATGGGCAACCCTCTATGGAACATTGGCCTGTAGAAAAAGTTCAATATTCTGGCGAGGTGCCGCGCATTGTTTCACTGCATCGTCAGGGTGCTCTACACCCCTGGGGCCCGAACGATTCTGGCAGATTAATTCTGCAAATCGGCATACAGATCCCACACGAGTGAGGCACACTTCGTGCCCGCTGTAGTTTCACAATGCCATAAAGGCCCGGCTATTGTGCCGATCCCCCCCTCTATATACTAGTGGGCGCTTTTTTTGCGGACGTCAGAAGAATGAGCCAACATTTTCAACATGATGTGCTGGTGATTGGCAGCGGCGCTGCCGGTTTGAGCCTCGCGCTTACCCTGCCCAGCCATTTGCGCATTGCAGTCCTGAGTAAGGGCGATCTGGCCAATGGCTCGACGTTCTGGGCACAAGGTGGCGTGGCCGCCGTGCTGGATGATACCGACACCGTTCAATCCCATGTCGAAGACACGCTTAACGCCGGTGGCGGGCTGTGTCATGAAGACGCCGTGCGTTTCACCGTCGAACACAGCCGCGAAGCCATTCAGTGGCTGATCGATCAAGGCGTGCCCTTCACCCGCGATGAACCCGCCGACCCGCAGCATGCCGGTTTTGAGTTTCACCTCACCCGTGAAGGCGGGCACAGTCATCGGCGCATCATCCACGCCGCCGATGCCACTGGCGCGGCCATTTTCAAAACCTTGCTCGAACAGGCACAGCAACGGCCCAACATTGAGCTGCTCGAACAACGGGTAGCGGTGGACCTGATCACCGAGCGCAGACTGGGCCTGGAGGGCGATCGCTGCCTTGGCGCCTATGTACTCAATCGCAGCACCGGGGAAGTCGACACGTTCGGGGCGCGCTTCACCATTCTGGCGACCGGCGGAGCCGCCAAGGTCTACCTCTATACCAGCAACCCGGATGGCGCCTGTGGCGATGGTATTGCCATGGCCTGGCGCTCGGGCTGCCGAGTGGCGAATCTGGAGTTCAACCAGTTTCATCCCACCTGCCTGTACCACCCGCAAGCCAAAAGCTTTTTGATCACCGAAGCCCTGCGCGGCGAAGGCGCGCATTTAAAACTGCCAAATGGCGAGCGATTCATGCACCGCTTTGATCCGCGCGGTGAACTGGCGCCTCGCGATATCGTCGCCCGCGCCATTGACCATGAGATGAAGCGCCTGGGCATTGATTGCGTCTACCTGGACATCAGCCATCAGTCCGAAACATTCATCAAAACCCACTTTCCGACGGTGTATGAGCGCTGCCTCGGCTTTTCCATCGACATCACCCGCCAGGCCATCCCGGTCGTCCCGGCTGCGCATTACACCTGCGGCGGCGTGATGGTTGACGCCCATGGCCGAACCGACGTCCCGGGCCTGTATGCCATTGGCGAAACCAGCTTCACCGGCCTGCACGGCGCCAACCGAATGGCCAGCAATTCGCTGCTGGAATGCTTCGTGTACGGCCGTGCAGCCGCTGACGACATTCTCTCGCAATTGCAACAAGTGGCCATTCCAGTGGCCCTGCCCAGTTGGGATGCCAGTCAGGTGACCGACTCGGATGAAGACGTGATCATCGCCCACAACTGGGATGAGCTGCGGCGCTTTATGTGGGACTACGTGGGCATCGTGCGCACCAACAAGCGATTGCAACGCGCGCAACACCGCGTGCGGTTGTTGCTGGATGAAATCGACGAGTTCTACAGCAACTACCGAGTAAGCAGAGACCTGATTGAATTGAGGAACCTTGCTCAAGTAGCGGAACTGATGATCAGGTCTGCCATGGAACGTAAGGAATCTCGGGGTCTGCACTACACGCTGGACTATCCAGGGATGCTGCCAGAGGCGAAGGATACGATCCTTACACCGACCTAATGAGGCACGTTAGGAGCCCATAGCGTAGCACCATAGGACCCCGATTTGTAACAGCTTTGGCTCACATTTGTCCCAACGCTGGGGTCCTTAACGCCTGCCCGCAAGGGTCCTTATCGTGCGCCTGAGCGAGCGTGCGAGGGCCTACGGGGGTAAGCGCGCCCAGAGAGTATTAAAGGTGATCGCTCAGATTTTTCTCTCAAATTCTAAACGGACCTCAAGGAGTTCCTGTGTGAAATCTGAATAACCTGCGAGCCAAGAACTACTGCGAATTCATACATGGGCGCCCTACATAGCTGTCATTACATCGCTCAACAGATCGTGGGTAAGCTCAATGAGCCCCTCAGGCACGGCGACCCCACTGACTATGGCAATCATGGCGACTACCTTCCAGAAGCTGGGAGATTTAACGATAGCCTTGAGGACAGCTAACCGAACATCTTTCGCATGGTCATAGGGTCCTCCTTGAACCAGCCAATTAAAGCAATGAAATAACGTATCACTAAAAGAACCCAAGACTCCTCATAGGGAGCCTCAGGACTTCATCCATCTATTCGCCCAGCGTCACACGAGTGACCATTGGAAAATCTACCAGCTCAACTTGGAGCTTCTCGGCTGGGTCGGCTGGGTTTGCCAGCTTGAGTTGCACCTTGGCCTGAGCCATTACATCAGCCACACCAATGATCTCTACGTCCCATGCTGCTGCATTGGCGTTACGGGTCGCATGGATCTGCCACACATCGCCATCACCATCTTGGCGGAAGCTCAGAGAGGCCATGTCTTTAGGAAGCATAAAGATGCCGAGGTCTTCACCAGAATAGAACTGCGTACCACAACCCAATAGCTCCTCTACATCCGACAAACCAGCTCGTTGAGCAGCACGCTCAAGACCAGCGACTTCCTTTGCAGGAATCAGCAACACAAAGTCAGACAGCGAAGTGCCAACGGCTTGGTTGATGTTCATGGTCAGGCCGTCGATGATGTCCTCTGCGCGTTCGCGTGGGTTCTTCGATAAGCCAGTCAGTGCCTTGGTCTCGGTGGATGCAGCACTGGTCAGGATCTTCGCAATGGTCGCCCCACAAGACAGCTCAAAGTCTTTCAGCATCTTCTCGGCCATCTGACCCATGCCATTGGCAGTGAAGCCAGCAATCATGTGGTGGTCGAAGAACGTTTGACGGAAAGAGAACAGAGCGGCGTGCGGGGTCGCTTCACAGAACAGGAAGTCACCAGCGACTGCCTCACCCTTCTCAAAGGTCGAGTCATCGTAGATGGATTTACGGGGATCGAACTCAACGCTACGGTCTTGCATCAGCATAATCTGCTGTGTGGTTGGCTCAGTGCCCTTAGGGCGGAACTCACAGGGGATTGCGTCCTCTGCCGCCGCTTCCCAGTCACCGCCGTTAAAGTAGTCGTCAAGGCCCTCTGTAAGGATCTCAACGAACGTCTCAGCGCCAGTCGCGCCGTTGTCCTTTACCTCAGCCGAGGAGTTAAAACGGATGATGCCGCCTTGCTCAGTGAGAGCGGTAGACCAGTTGGTGGGCTTGATGTATTCGTTAGTTTTCATGTGGGATCTCCTTGAGTTGTCCGAAGTGATGTTCTTTGTGGACCGCTTAGCTGTTGTCAATTACGACGAGCTGCGCGAATGGCCGCACCGTGTGCCCGGATGTCTGCTGCTCGTTTCTCTTTGGCTTCACGAGCCCGAGCCACTTCAAGGCGTGTAGGTGCCTGATAGGAAGCGCATCGGTCTGCGTGGAACTGAGCGTCACGGAGCTGAGCTGCTCGAAGGTCTTCACCTGCTTTGATCTCTTGGCGGGCCAGCGAGGTCTGCTCAGGGAATGCTGAGGTACTGAGACCAGCTTCGATGTACTGGCGCACGATGGCCGTGATCGAACTGTGATTCTTACCAGCAGCAGCGATAAGACCTGCGAGCATTACGCCCTCGGCATAAGCCTTGGTCACGGGTTGGCCTTGAACGGTCAAGGAGTTGTCACTGAGTTGGATGTCGAGCTTCATATTGGGGTTCTCCTTTGAGAGACCTATAAGCAAACCTTGCCGCCATGATCGCGTGACCAATGGGGAAAGGAGACCCGCACGGGATCAACAAGGTTTGCTTAAAGGTATTGGATTGAAGGTGGTTTCACAGTCCTGCGGGGTTACTTTGGCGGGGACTGTAGGAGCGCCTCTGTGCTGAATGGCGGACAGCGAGGAGGTTCCGGTGTGGTGCATAGATTGCCCACTACTGACGCTTAGGGCGCCTCGTGGGACCTTGAGGAGACCATGGGTGACTGATTCCCGTGGCCGTAGTGAGTTTTTTTACGACAGTTCTCAGGCCAGCATTATCGGCTGACTGCTCATCGGAATGGACAAGTCACAGCGAACAAGCGTCTTTAAACTGAGACCGTCTTCCAGAGCTTCCTTGAGCGCTTCCATGCATCGCTGGTTTGTTATGAGGGCAATGTAGGGAAGCGTCACCGCGAGGTCGTAAACAGTGCCCAATTCAGGATCACGCGAACGGCCTGGAGCATTCACCTTAGAGACCAAGGCGCGGATCGTAATAAGCGATGTCCGACGTGGCTTGGTGAACACCCTGTTAATCAAGGCGAGCTCAGCGGTTGTCGGAATGGTTTTCTTAAAGTTGCTCATTTAGCGAATCCTCTAAGGCCGTCTCTGGCTGCAAGGGCGGCTGCTTGAGCCTCTGTAAGGTTGCCTTTAGCGATAGCTGAGCGTAGGCCCTGTACGGTGTTACGGTGCCCCAGAGAGCTCCATTGGCACTTGTTATTGAATGTCATGCGCTTGAGGATGGATGCACTGTGATCGTTTCCCAAAGAGGCCATCTTGTCAGCAACGATCAAAGCTACTTCGGGTAACTCAAGGATCGCCTCGAAGGCGTCATAGACCATATCTTTGAATTCATCCGAGACCCAGCCCGCATATTCAAGGGTTGCGCGTTTGGTCGCCCATGAGCCGGCACCATTAGAGCTGTGCAAATTTTGCATAGCTTCCATTCGTTTAGCCTGCTTGGTCCGCCACTGCGCAGGTCCGTTCTTTACTGGTAACTTTAAGGTTCGCCAGATGTCAGTTAGATCCCACTGCCCTGCATCATTGGCCTTGAATGCTTGACCTTCGATAATGATGACGTGCCCAGCGTGCTTATGTTTGATGTCAGTGATCATTTGTCTATTCCTCTTGTTTGCTCCCTCAGGTTCGCTCCCACAGCCCAGCGCAGAGACCCGACAAAGGTTCTGGACGGTGGCATGAAGAAGCAAACAGGAAGACTCTGCGATTATCTGTGTGATGCCCAGCGATGGGCGTGGTGTGTCTGTAGCCTTAGTGAGGGTTTTTACGACACAGCTTAACTAACTCTGTAGTTCTTCTTAAAGATTCATATAACAGGAAAGAGCATCTTAAAGTTTGTTCATTGAACTCTCTTAGAAAGAGGGTGATATTCATCACTAACCCTCTCTCATTGAAACTGGTCGATCTGGTGCCGATGCTTTTCCTTAAAGATGGTCTTGTAGTTCTTTTTAAGTATGCGGCATTTAATCAGAGGTCACGCAGGTCGTGATGTAGTTTCCTCAGCGCCTCTGTCGATGGTGGCTCCAACGTGTCCGTCCACGGTGACGCCCCAGCAATATAGAAGTCACCATTCATGGCAGCAATCAAGCATGCAGGGCTCGCTTTAACCAGTCTCGGCATTGCCAACTCGATAGCCTTCACGTATCGCTGGGACTGTCGCAGACCCAACCCCAAGAACTCCTGAACGGTTGCCGCTGTGATTACCGGAAGGCACGAAAGGATGCCGAACAGACGCTTCACGGAGAGCGGCTTAGAGGAACCACCTATTCCTATTGGTCGGTCGTGCCAGTCAAGCCGAGCGATCCCCTCAATGATGTCCGAAGCGAAGTATGGATATTGGCCAAATGCAGTTGACTGTCCAATGAGGCCCTCGAAAGGATTGACGATGTGAAGAGATGGTCGACCACGGCTACGCTTAATGGGTGCTACTACTGCTGGTGCTGAAGTTGTCATAATGAATGCTCCTAAGGTCAGTGGATTGCTGTGGCCTTAGTGAGGGTTATTAAATGACAATTGCTTCGGCGTTGTAGGAGCCGGTCTTGCGGATGGTTGGTAGGACCTCCTCTGTGACCCACTTGCGGAACGGCTCAGAGGCTGGTGCATGGCCGGCTAAGAGCATCTTGTAGACCCATACCTCATTTGCCACCCATGAGTTCGCTTGCACCACTGAGCTGCCCGGATGCCCCGGAATGGTTCCCTTTGGGTCTACCGTTTGCCGGTAGGCTTGTTCCACACCACGCCACTGATGAAGACCTTGGAGTCTTCCTTGCTGCACGATGCGAAACTGAGTGACGCGGTTGCTTGGGTTCTTAAGGCCAGCCGCTCGGGCTACCTGAGTCGCCACAAAGAGCAGGTCATGCTCAGGGTGACCCACCAGTACGTCCAGCTCGATGCCCATAAAGTTACGTTACTGCTATTGGAAAACGAACGCTTTGGCCGTACCGCCAAGAACATACCAGCAGTTCCGATTCAAACCTGACTCCTTAGATATAGTCACATCGATAATACCGTCTGCGCCCTGAGCGAAAGCGGCTACTTTCAAGTCGATCAATACAGCAGCCTCACTGGGCGCTTCCTCAACAAAACTCCGATGACACCGCCCTGCCGAAACCTCACTCACAATTTGCGCACCTATTGGCAGAGATTCGTACTCCTTGATCGTACGGACTGCCTCTCGCTGATCTTTCAGGCTTGCATAAGACTGTTCGTTCCCTACCTGTAAATTAGAAGAGTGGCTCCCACAGCCCGAAACCAGACCACATAACATAATAAAACCACCAAGATGTAGACGCATCTTAAGCTCCTTGAACTAATCGTACGATCATAACTGAACGCCATTAAAGTGCCATCAAGGCTTTTACCAAACCATCAGCCATACGCCCCACTTCCACGGCACTCCCCGCACCATAAAGGTCATAACTGATAGACCCCGACGAGTGCCCAAGGATTGCCTCAGCGGTCCCCACAGGCACCTCAGCGGCCTTTAAGGCACCAGCCAATGAGTGTCGCAACGAGTGGAATGTTTGGGTCCGATCAGTTTTCAACTTCAAGACATCCCGAAGGGCCCCATTGAGCACACCAGAGAATTGCCCAGCACCCAGCGTGAACAGCCGAGTGTCGGACTTTTCGACAAACTCAAGGAACGCCTTTAGATCAAACCCATAGGCCCCATCGGTCAACGGTACGACCCGAAGTGAATGCTTAGTTTTAGCAGTTTTGCCGTCATTCCTATTAATGTCGATGACCCACACACCTCCAACCTGCTTAACGTCAGCCTTGGTCAACTGCCTGAGTTCCTCGATACGGGTCCCAGTGATGGCCCCAAGGGACAACGCCCAGCGCTGCCATACATCAGCAGACAGGCCATTAGCGTAGGACATGAGCAACTGGACCTGATCCTGAGAGAGCGCCTCACGCGAGCTGTCAGCGTCCTTAGAGAGCTTCAGGCCCTTGTCAAAACTCTTGTCGAGATAGCCATTATGGACAGCCCAATCCATGACAGTTGATAGTCGGGTCAGCAGCTTGTTTACAGTGGAACCTTTGCGGTCCTCAAGGAGTTTTGCCTTGAGCGCCACCATGTCAGCCCGAGTGTGCTCTTTAAGATCGAGACCTCCCAGAACAGCGCTGATAGCAGCACAAGACGACTTAACATCTCTCATAGTGCTGGCCTGTACGTTGTCCTTTTGCTCCGCCATATAGAGCCCTGAGAGATGTTCGAATGTCAGAGCCTCAGAAGCGTTTACAGATAGGGACAGACAAGGGGCTACAGACGTGCCACAAGGGACACCTCTGAGTTCCTCAACGATCCCAACCAGCTTGCCCGGCCTCCCCTTCAAGCGCTCCTGAGCGGCCTCAAGGATGTCCTCAGCTTTGCTCGCGGCCCTTTGTTGATCAACGGTCATTGGCCCTTTAGCTGATGCCTCGCGAAGCGATAGACGTAACTCGTCGTAGATCATTTCGTAGGCTACAAGTGAGTCATCACCATGAGCCATAGTCAGGCACTCCTCAGCGATGTCTGCCAACCGTTCTCTGAGCTCATCCCACGTCGCCTCTGGGTTATCCAAGTGGAAAGCAGCCAGCGTCTTGAGGATGTCCTTGGAGATGGTCATTGCGGTGGCCTTGTCGGTAGTCCTGAGTGACAGCGTGAAGAAGCCCTTAACGGTTCCTTGAGGGCGAAGGCGAAGGTAATAGCGACCAGACCGGCGATAGTGGTACGGCTTGGCGAGCGCAGTTTGTAACAGGTTTGTCCCACTTTGGGAGCGGTGGTTGACGGTCATCGGCTGAAACCCCTGTATCCATTGGGTTTAGCCTCATAGGGTCGAGTTCTACAGCAACTACAAAGTGAGCCGCGACCTGATCGAGTTACGCAATCTGGCGCAAGTCGCCGAATTGATGATCCGCAGCGCCATGGCGAGAAAGGAGTCCCGGGGCTTGCATTACACCCTTGACTACCCGGACATGCTGCCCGAAGCACTGGATACTATTCTGGTGCCAACCACCTACGCCGACTGAATTTGAGCCGTACGCGCAAGCGCCGATGCTGATCGGGCGCCAGCGCGTCGCGGGGAATGCACACCGCTCGCACGCGGCGCTCCCCGCGTCGGCTGAAGCGCACAATCACCAACACCGGCAGCGCCATGCTGTCACGGCGCAACTGCACCGCTTGCCAACCCGTGGCGCGGCTCCATAACTGCCAGCCCTCGGCCGTACGGCGCAACCCCGTAATAGCCGTCGGGTGAGTCAAGCGAATATGCCGTGGCCACACCCAAATCCCATGGGTCAGGCACGCTAAAACACCGAGCATGCGGGCCCAGAGGGGAATCGACAGAAGGCATATTGAGATCAGCGCCAAGGACTGGGCTGCGAGATACGCCGCCAGCAAGTGCCCGGAAGCACGCCAGCGGCATTCGAAATACTTACTTGGGCTGAACACGATCCAGAATCATGCGAACCATGCGCTGCAGCTCAGGGTCCTCAGACTCGCTGCGCTCCATGAACCAGCCAAACATGTCCTGGTCTTCACACTCAAGCAGCCTGCGATAGCACTCGCGGTCAACATCATTGAGGGTGGCATACACCTCTTTAACGAAAGGCACCAGCAGCACGTCCAGTTCAAGCATGCCGCGACGGCTGTGCCAGTAGAGACGATTGAGTTCAACATCTTCGACCATGGAGCGCTCCTCAAATAGAGCGCAAGTATACAGGCCGTTCCAACATAGACCAGTCGGCTTTGGTCGGGCCCCCACAGGCCCTGCGCGAACTATCCATTTGAGGATCGCCCCTCTATGATGTCCGTCAGACTTTTTGACCTGCGATGAACCATGGCCGACTCTGCTTTTTTCTGCACCCTGACCCACGAAGGCGTTCTTGCTGTGATCGGCACTGACGCCAGCAAGTTTTTACAAGGGCAGCTGACCTGCAACCTCAACTACTTGAGCGACACGCGCTCCAGTCTGGGCGCGCGCTGCACGCAAAAAGGCCGCATGCAATCGAGTTTCCGTATCCTGCTTCAGCCCGACGGTTGCTTGCTGGCCATGGCGCGGGAACTGGTTGAGCCACAGTTGGCCGACCTGAAAAAGTACGCCGTCTTCTCCAAGTCCAAACTCACCGATGACAGCGCTAACTGGGTACGCTTCGGCCTCGCCGGTGCAGACGCAGTGCTGGCCGGGCTCGGGCTCGACCTGCCAGCCGACACCGACAGCGTCGTGCGTGCCAACGGCTTGATCGCGATTCGCGCCAGCCACCACCGTGCAGAACTCTGGGCCCCCGCCGATCAGGCCGACAGCGTCACTCGTGAACTTCACGCCCACTTGCCTCAGGCAAACCTCAATGAATGGTTGCTCGGGCAAATACGCGCCGGCATCGGTCAGGTGATGGAACAGACCCGCGAGCTGTTCATTCCGCAAATGATCAACCTGCAGGCCGTGGGGGGCGTGAGCTTCAAGAAAGGGTGTTACACGGGTCAGGAAATCGTGGCGCGCATGCAATACCTGGGCAAACTCAAGCGCCACCTCTACCGCTTGTCGCTCGACCTCAATGAGGTGCCATTACCGGGAACTCCGCTGTTTGCCCCGACTCATAGCAGCGCCATTGGCGAAGTCGTGATCGGCGCCCGCAGTGAGCGCGGTGTTGAACTGCTGGCTGTCCTGCAATCTGAAGCAGCACAAGCCGGCGACGTGCATCTGGGTGATGCGCAAGGCCCTGAATTGACCCTTCTGGATCTGCCTTATCAACTGGACCGTGATCGCGAAATCCAGCGCTAAATTGCAACACCTTGAAACGCAGCATCCTAGAGAACAGAAATGAGCAACCTGGCGCATAAGGTCCAAAAGGATTTGATTCAGGCCATTACCAAAGATGACCTGGTTCTACCCACGCTACCCGAAGTAGCGTTGAACATTCGCAAGGCCGCCGAAAACCCCGATATCAGCGTCAGCAACCTGAGCAAAGTGATTGGCCGTGACACCGCGCTGTCAGCGCGCCTGATCAAAGTGGTGAACAGCCCGCTGCTGCGCGCCGCTCAGGAGGTCACCAACCTGCACACCGCCATCACCCGATTGGGTGTCAACTACAGCAGTAACCTCGCGATCGGGCTGGTCATGGAGCAAATCTTCCATGCCCGCTCCGAGGTGGTTGAAAACAAAATGCGTGATGTGTGGCGTCAAAGCCTCGAAATCGCCGGCATTTGTTACGCCTTGTGCCGCCGCTGCACCTCACTTAAACCGGACCAGGCAGCGCTGGGCGGGCTGGTGCATCAAATCGGGGTGCTGCCGATTCTGACTTACGCCGAAGAACACAACGAACTGCTCTCGGACCCGGTTTCCCTTAACCATGTCATCGAAAATATCCACCCGCTGATTGGCGACAAACTGCTGAGCGTGTGGGAATTCCCTGAAATGCTGGTCAAGCTGCCGGGCCAATATCTGGACTTTTCTCGCGAATCCGCAGCAGTGGATTACATCGATCTGGTGCAAATCGCCACGGTTTTCTGCCTTAAGCAGGGCGATTCCGCCCTCTTGAACCTTGAGTTGAGCACCCTGCCCGCCTTCAAAAGGCTGGGCCTTGATGGCATGAGCAGCAAGCTGCAGGAAGAACTGAACGCCGCGCGCTTCATGTTCATCTGAGCGACACCGCCTTCAAACCCGCTCAGCGCAGGACCTGCACAAAACTGACCCGTACTTTCAGCCCGCCTTGCGCGCCATCATGCAAAGTGATGTGTGCCAGATGGGCGCGGCAGATCTCTCCCACAATCGCCAACCCAAGGCCTGATCCCGCCACCGAGGGATTTCGTCGGTAAAACCGCTCGAATACCCGTTCACGGTCTTCATGGGGAATCCCCGGACCGTCGTCTTCCACCTCCAGCACGGCAGGTTCAGTCACGCGCAAAATCACGTTGCCGCCCACGGGTGTGTGGGCCAGCGCATTGTCCATCAGGTTACTGAGCAACTCGTTGAGCAAGGTGGGCTCGCCGTGCAGCCACACAGGCCGGTCCGCTTCAAGTGCCAGCGCCACGCCGCGCGCATGCGCCAGGGGCGCCATCGCCATGCCCAGCTCACGCGCCAATTGGCTCAGATCCAGTAACTGCGCGCCGCCTTCGGCAATCGCCCGGGCTCCGTTCTCCACCCGCGCCAACGACAGTAATTGATTGGCCAAGTGGGTCACCCTGTCCGTGCCCTGCACCGCCTGTGTCAACGTCGTGCGCCATACGTTCGGATCATGCGCGCGCAAGCCCAGTTCAAGCTGGGCCTTGAGCACCGCCAGCGGGGTTCTTAGCTCGTGGGAGGCATCGGCAATAAACTGCGCCTGACGCTCAAACTGCCCGCGCAAACGCTCCGTGAAGTGATTGAGCGCCTGCACCAGCGGCCACAACTCACGCTGCACCGGCACTAGCGGCAAAGGACGCAAATCATCAGGCTCACGCTCCTCCACCGCGGTGCGCAAACGCTCCAGCGGACGCAACGCAGCGCTCACGGCAAACCACACCACCAACAGCGCGCCCAGCCCGAGCATCCCCAGACGCAGCACGGTGTCTGCCATCAGGCTGCGCGCCATCGCAACCCGCGCCTCATCGGTTTCTGCCACCCGAATTTCAGCCATGCCGTTCATGTTCGGTTCGCTGACAGCCTTGAGCAAACTCACCACGCGCACGTTTTGCCCCTGATACTGGCCATCATAAAAACGCGCCAGCGCCGGGTAATCGTCAGTCCGTAACGTACCGGGCGGCGGCGCTGGCAGGTTTTCGTACCCTGAAATCAGGCGCTGATGAATGTCATTGACCTGGTAATAGATCCGCCCCGCGCTGTCATAGGCAAACGTGTCCAGCGCGACGTAGGGCACGTCGGCGCTCAAGCTGCCATCTCGCTGCGACAAGCCCGCCGCAATGGTCCGCGCCGAAGCCAGAAGGGTTCGGTCGTAAGCGGTGTCAGCAGCCTCGCGGCCGTTGAACCAGGCACTCAAACTGCTGGCCAGCATCAACACCACCAGCATCAGCGTCAGGTGCCAGAGCAGTCGCCAGCGCAAACTGTCGAGCTTACGCATCACGGCTTTCCAGCAAGTAGCCCAGGCCACGAAAGGTCACGATCGCCACGGGCTGGCCGTCGAGTTTTTTTCGCAAGCGGTGGACATAAATCTCGATGGCGTCCGGGCTTGCGTCCTCGTCCAGACCAAACACCTGCGCCGCCAGTTGTTCCTTGCTCATGACCCGCCCCGGCCGGGCAATCAAAGCCTCCAGCACGGCTTGCTCGCGAGAAGTCAGGGTTAGCAATTCGTCACCGAGCGTAAAGCGGCGGGTTTCCAGGTCATACACCAACGCCCCGCAGCGTTGCTGACGTTCGCCGCCCAACACACTGCGACGCAACAGGGCTTTGACGCGGGCTTCCATCTCGGTCAGCTCGAAAGGTTTGGCCAGATAATCATCGGCACCCAAATTGAGGCCGTGTACCCGATCCTTGACGTCACTGCGGGCGGTCAACATCAACACTGGCAGGGTTTTGCCACGGGCACGCAAACGCGCCAGCACCTCAAACCCATCCATGCGCGGCAGCCCCACATCCAGAATCGCTACGGCATAGTCTTCACTGGCCAACGCCAGATCGGCAGCCACGCCATCGTGCAATACGTCCACGGTCAGGCCGGTACTTTTCAACGCCTGAGCCACACTTTCGGCCAGTTGCGGCTGGTCTTCGACCAAGAGCACACGCATCGGATCGTCCTCATTATTGTTCTAGGCACCTGCCCTTCTTTGCGCGGAGTGTACAGACGCCAGCCCGGCTGTGAAGTACGAAACGGCGCGAAAAAGTCTTGAAAGGTTGGTGAAAGGTTGGCCGATTAGGATCCTGAAACGGACAGTTACAACTGTCTTCGCTATGGATGCCGTAGCGACCCGAAAAGCGCCCTGAAGCGTTTTCGCCAATAAGAACAATAATGGAGCACTGCCTCATGCCGGCTTTAAAGCCTTGGGCCACCTGGCCCGTCCGTTTATTGCGTATTTGCCAAATCGCCTCACTCAGCGCCAGGTTGCGCCTGCGACACCTGCTGCCTCGCCCCTCACTGCCACGCAATGCCACTGAAATCAGCTTGCTTATCGGTTTCGGTATCGCCTTGTAGTGACGCGGCCCCGCCCCTCTCTAAAAACAAAAACGCACCGGGAGACACCATGAATCAATCACTGCGCGCCCTCGCCCTTGCGGCCAGTTGCCTTGTTTTGGCCGGCTACGCGATTGCCGAACCCAAACGCCCCGAATGCATCGCCCCCGCCTCGCCGGGCGGAGGTTTTGACTTGACCTGCAAACTGGCGCAAAGCGCGCTGGTGAACGAGAAGCTGCTGAGCAAACCCATGCGCGTGACCTACATGCCGGGTGGCGTCGGGGCAGTGGCCTACAACGCGGTCGTGGCGCAACGCCCCGCAGATGCGGGCACGTTGGTGGCCTGGTCCAGTGGCTCATTGCTCAATCTGGCGCAGGGTAAATTCGGACGTTTCGATGAGGGCGCAGTGCGCTGGCTTGCCGCCGTGGGTACCAGCTATGGCGCCATTGCCGTTAAAAGCGACTCACCTTACAAAAACCTCGATGATCTGGTGCAGGCCCTGAAAAAAGACCCCAGCAGCGTGGTCATCGGCTCCGGTGGCACCGTAGGCAGTCAGGACTGGATGCAAACGGCGCTGATCGCCAAGGCGGCCGGCATCAACCCGCGCGACTTGCGTTACGTGGCGCTCGAAGGCGGCGGCGAAATTGCCACCGCCTTGCTCGGCGGCCACATTCAGGTTGGCAGTACGGATATTTCCGACTCCATGCCGCACATCCAGAGCGGCGACATGCGCATCCTCGCGGTGTTCTCTGACACCCGCCTGGATGAACCCGAAATGAAGAATATTCCCACGGCCAAAGAGCAAGGCTACGACATCGTCTGGCCAGTGGTGCGCGGCTTTTACCTTGGTCCAAAAGTCAGCAACGAGGACTACGCGTGGTGGAAAGGCGCTTTTGACACGTTGCTGGCCTCTGAGGAATTCGCCACGTTGCGCGATCAGCGCGAACTCTTCCCGTTCGCCATGACCGGCCCCGAGCTGGACACCTACGTGAAAAAACAGGTGAGCGATTACAAAGTGCTGGCCAAAGAATTCGGCCTGATCCAGTAACCGCCGCTGACAGTTGATTGCGCGCCGTACCGCCGGCGCGCAGCGCAGGAGTGAACCATGCTCTTACAACGCATTTTTGCCTCGGTGTTGCTGCTGGTCTGCGTCGGTCTGGCGCTGATGGCCTGGCCGTATCAGGCCGCATTTTCCTACGAACCCGTCGGCCCCCGGGCTTTCCCGCTCTTGATGTTGGGCCTGATGGGGCTGGGCCTGATCTACATGATTGTGCGCCCGACGCCCGTGGTGCATAGCGAAGAAGACCCACAACTGGACCGCGACACACTGCTCAAGATCGCGGTGTGCGTCGTGCTACTGCTGATCTTTGCCGGCACCTTCGAACCCCTGGGTTTTATCCTCAGCAGCATCCTGATTGGCATCCCGATGGCCCGTCTGTACGGCGGTCGCTGGGTGCCCAGTGTCGTGATCATCAGTGTGATGAGCGTCGGCCTTTATCTGCTGTTCGATAAAGCCATGGACGTTCCACTGCCCCTCGGCCTGCTCGACGTTCTGGAGAACTGATATGGACACTTTTGGTTATTTGGGCCAGGGCTTCGGCGTCGCGCTCAGCCCCTACAACTTGGTGACTGCGCTGTGCGGGACGTTGATCGGCACCGTCGTAGGATTGTTACCCGGCCTTGGGCCCATCAACGGGGTTGCGCTGTTAATCCCGATTGCATTTGCACTGGGCCTGCCGCCCGAGTCCGCACTCATCCTGCTGGCAGCGGTGTATCTGGGCTGTGAATACGGCGGGCGGATCAGCTCGATCCTGCTGAACATTCCCGGCGAAGCCTCAACCGTCATGACCACCCTGGACGGCTATCCGATGGCCCGCAAAGGCCTGGCGGGCGTCGCACTCTCGCTGTCAGCCTGGAGCTCGTTCATCGGCGCCTTTATTGCGACCTGCGGCATGGTGCTGTTCGCGCCACTGCTCGCCAAGTGGGCCATTGCATTCGGGCCCGCCGAGTATTTCGTGCTGATGGTTTTTGCAATTGTGTGCCTGGGCGGGATGGCGGGCGACCGGCCCCTGAAAACCTTTATCGCCGCGCTGATCGGCCTGTTTCTGTCCAGTGTCGGGATCGATGCCAACAGCGGTGTGTACCGTTTCACCGGGGACAACATTCACCTGACTGACGGCATTCAGTTCGTGGTCCTGGTGTTGGGCCTGTTCTCCATCAGCGAAATTCTGTTACTGCTGGAAAAAACTCACCGGGGCCAGGAAGCGGTCAAAGCCACAGGCCGCATGATGTTTAACCTCAAAGAAGCGTCTGCGGTGTTTGTCGTGAATATCCGCTGCGGGTTATTGGGTTTCATCATGGGTGTGCTGCCCGGCGCAGGCGCGACGCTGGCCAGTGCCGTGGCCTACATGACCGAGAAGCGCATGGCCGGTGCGACGGGTCAATTCGGCCAGGGTGACATGCGCGGCCTGGCGGCCCCTGAAACGGCCATCGGCGCCTCGGCGTGTGGCGCACTGGTGCCGATGCTGACCCTCGGCGTGCCGGGCTCAGGCACCACGGCGGTGATGATCGGCGCCTTGTCGCTATACAACATCACCCCCGGTCCACTGTTGTTCCAACAACAGCCGGACATCGTGTGGGGCCTGATTGCTTCGCTGTTTATCGCCAACATCATGCTGGTGATCCTCAACATCCCGATGATCCGTATCTTCACGCGCATTTTGTCCGTGCCAAACTGGACGCTGGTGCCCGTGATTGCCATCATTACCGCGATTGGCGTGTACGCGGTGCATGCGACCACCTTCGACCTGTTCCTGATGATCGGCATAGGCATCTTCGGTTACATCCTGCGCAAGCTCGACTTCCCGCTCTCGCCTGTGCTCCTGGGCTTTATTTTGGGCGGCCTGATGGAACAGAACCTGCGCCGCGCCCTGTCGATTTCCAATGGCGCGCTGGAGATCTTGTGGTCTAGCCCGATCACGCTGGGCGTGTGGATGCTCACGGTCGTGATGTTACTGCTGCCCATCGTACGAATCTGGCGCAAACGTAGCGCTCAGCGCCGTACGCTAGCCAATGCCTGACAGCCGTTTCCAACACTGGGGGGTAACGCCGCTGGTCGGGCTGGCTGGCGGTTACCTGGCCAGCCTGATTGGCTGGCCGTTGCCCTGGATGGTCGGCTCATTGCTGGCAGTCATTCTGGTTCGCTGCCTGACACCCTGGCAGTTGGCCGAAATCCCCGGTGGCAGAAAGTGCGGCCAATGGATTATCGGGATTGGCATCGGCCTGCATTTCACGCCAACGGTGATAGAACAGGTGATCGCGCATTTTTGGCTGATAGTGTGCGGTGCGCTGCTGACGAGCCTGTCGAGCATCATCAACGTATGGATCATGCTTCGCAGCGGAGAAGATCGAGCCACTGCGTTTTTCTCAAGCATGCCTGGCGGCTCGGGCGAGATGGTCAACCTCGGCGCACGCAACGGCGCTGTTCTGAGCCGTGTGGCGGCGGGCCAGAGTTTGCGCGTATTGACCGTGGTCTTATGCGTACCCGCCGCATTCAAATACACATTGGACTCCGGCTCGCCGACCTTACAGGCCACACCCGTGGACTTCGCCTGGCTGACGCTGCTGTTTGCGGCCGGCGCCTTACTGGCCTGGATCTGGCAACGTTTGGGTCAACCCAACCCCTGGTTGTTCGGCCCTCTGCTTGTCAGCGCTTGCGTCAGCTGTGTGTGGGACGTACACACGGGGCTTCCCGAAGGCAGCAGTCAGGCAGGCCAATGGCTAATCGGCAGCGGCCTGGGCTGTCACTTCAATCGCGAGTTCTTTCGCCGCGCCCCTTCTTTTATCGCCCGCACACTCCTTGGTACAGCGCTCACTATGATGATCGCCAGTGCATGCGCTGTGGGGTTAAGCGCGCTCACGCACCTAGACCTGCGCTCCCTGACCCTGGGCATGATGCCGGGCGGAATCGCAGAGATGAGCCTGACCGCCGAGGTATTACAACTCTCCGTGCCTTTGGTGACGGCACTGCAAGTCATGCGCCTGCTGTTTGTGTTGTTTCTCGCGCAACCCTTATTCCGGCGTTGGACAAGGTCTGATCACTGACAGTCGAAAACAGCCCGGACAATGTAGGAAAAGTCATGCAATGTAAGGCTGATTCTTACAGTTTTATTACATTGAGGGCCTGATACTCAGCATTTACTGTGAAGCCCAATTCCTTCAACAGTGCAGGCTTTGAAATGAAACAGGGCGAGTCTTATAAATCATTAATTCTGGATAATGAGCACGCGACCTGCACGCTAAAAATCACCGTTCGCGAACAGCAAATATTGCAACTTTGTGCAAAAGGCATGACCACTGCAGAAATTGCCAGAACACTTCACCGCGCCGAGAGCACCATCAACTTTCACTTCTTCAATCTCAGAGCAAAGTTTGGAACACGGTGCCGTCACGCCACTGTTTTAAAAGCATTAAAACTCGGCATCCTGACACACACCTGACGACTATAAACCTCAAAAAAACTGAACGACACGATACGTATTAAACCGCCTGAAATGCACGTCAACCGATGTTCTGACCCCTGTGCAGCCCCACGACAAAAGAGCGTCCCGACATGGCCACTGAAGAATTAACGTACACAGCCCATAAATACCTAGAACTGTGCATTCACGTGCTGGAAAACATGGTGAACAACCCGATGTTCTGGGGAGCATTTTTAGGGGCGTGGCTGGTGGCGAGCTCCCGAAAAAATAAAAATATATTCAAAAAAATGGCGAGCTTTGTACTCAGCGTAAGTGTGGGTTACTTATTCTCGCCGGTGGCATTACTTTACTTGCCCGTCATACCGCCCGGCGTGTGCGGTTTTATATGTGCATTGGTGGTAATCCCCCTCAGCCGAAAACTGACTGACTGGATTCAAGTGACGGATATTGTCGACCTGATACGACGGTTTAGAGGGGGAAAGTGACCTGATGGCTGAGCAGACTACTCGACGCGCTGTGACAAAACCTCTATGCGCTCCGTCAAACCCTGCACATGTTGACGATCCTGTATAGCGCTTAGCGCCAGCCCTTGATTGAAAGCATTCAAGGCGCGGTAAAGCGTTAAGACTTGAAACTCATTTGCATTAAAGACGTCATAGCCTGATGTTACTTGATGGCCGTTAGGCAGCAACATGGGGCCATGCCCGCTAAACAACCAGTCCAGCGATATATCGTGCTTTTCTGCGAGCTCAATACAGTGCGCATAGGGAATCTTTGAGCGCCCTTTCCAGCTGCTCAATGTTTGAGGGCTAACCCCCATGGCGCCAGAAAGGTCAACGTCAGTTTTAACACCGAAAACCTGTTTCAACCTTAAAAGTACTTCAATTGATTTCCTGTTACTCATTTTGAATAATCCAAATTTGACTCAGCGCGATTTTGCTTCAATATCTACTCACATTGAGTACTTCAAGATTATTAAAAATTGCAACCTTATAAATATTTCGAAAATGACAACACTGACTTACCACTCACACAACTCGCTTCACGCTCAAAAAAACGCAACTCACACATACGCAATCAAAAATTCCTACATAAACAAAACCAAAAACTTACTTAATGCTGGAACTGCTTATCACCTCCTGCTCCGGCACTCACCCACCGAGATCAAAGGAGTGGTCTTTTCTATACGCCGTGCCTGCTACAACTGGCACTTAACAACGTTTAACCGGAGTCACTCATGAGCACCTACAAAATGGTTTGCCCACATTGCTTGAGTAAAATGCGGATCCGCACCAGCGAAGGCAGACATATTTTTTTACGTGTTGCCTATTTGCAATGTACAACCGAAGCCTGTGGATGGTCAGTCCGAGCTGAGTTCGAAATGACCCATGAGCTATCACCCAGCGGTATGCCCAACCCGGATGTTCGTCTTCCTCATGTTGATAAAGACCTGCGTCACGCTGCTATTCAGAACGTTGATAATGCGTGCGGAGTAACACCATGACATCTGCCCATTTAGTCGAGGATGACGAGCAACAGATACAGGCCTCGGCGCTGACGTTCTTGCGAAAGTTCCAACCCCAGCATCCGGAAAGCGATCAGATTTTATTTTGTAAAACCGTCAATTATCTGGTCAGTATTTACGCGCTGAGCGTTCCGGCGGCACAGAAGTTGGTCAGTCGCGCCTACGGCGAACTCAAAATCATTGATGAACGGTGCCGACTGGATCTGGATGCCAGTACTGAACATCTGGCCGTTATCACAGACCCGGAAAGTGGAATGACGTGGGCCGTTCCAATTAAAGCCATTGTAGAAAGAGTGATTGAGGCACCCGACAATTGTCGAATGCGACTGGTTTAATTCGCGCGATTTTCACGTGTTATCACTTACACACCAGGCGTCACACCTGGTGTGTCATGCCGCGTTTCTCTGACCACACCTGTATTGGTCGCAGATCAATCGGCAGGCAATGTCCAATTGATGGGCGTTAAACCGTTTTGTTCAAGAAACTTGTTGGTGCGGCTGAAATGCCCGTTCCCGATAAAGCCTCGATAAGCCGACAGCGGCGAAGGATGCACAGAGGTCAACACCAAATGTTTGGTGGCATCAATCAGCTTTTGTTTGCCCTGCGCATGTGCCCCCCACAGCAAAAACACCAACGTGGGCTGTGTCTCGCTGACCACCTGGATTATCCGGTCGGTGAAGTGCTCCCAGCCTTTTTTGGCGTGAGACGCTGCGTTGGCGCGCTCTACGGTCATGGTGGTATTGAGCAGCAACACCCCCTGATCGGCCCATGACTGCAAACAGCCATGGGAAGGAATGTCGATGTTCAGATCGCGTTTGAGTTCTTTGTAGATGTTGACCAGCGAAGGTGGCGCAGGCACGCCGCGCTGCACGGAAAAACACAGCCCATGGGCCTGACCCGGGCCGTGGTAAGGGTCCTGCCCCAGAATAACCACCTTGACCTTGTCCAGCGGCGTTGAATTCAGGGCATTGAAAATCAGGGGGCCCGGCGGATAAATTTCTTTGCCCGCAGCGTGCTCCTGACGCAGGAACTCACGCAGCTCGCCCATGTAGGGTTTTTCGAACTCCTCGCGCAGCGCCTGCTTCCAGAGGGGTTCAAGTTTTATACGGTCGTCCAGCGTCATGGCTACATCTCGAAAAACAATGGTGCGGACACTAAAAAAGCCCACCCGCCTTGTCAATGCAATCTGCCACGTCTGTCGCGAATGGCTATCCGGGTTGCCCGACTGTTGTATAAAGGCGGCCAACCTCACCGTTTTATTGGACTTGCCATGTCAACACCCGCCCTGTGCCCTGCCTGCGGCGCCAGCAATGGATGCGCGATGGTCGGCAGCGAAGAAGTGCCGACAAACGCATGCTGGTGTTTTGGGGTCACCCTCGACCCGAGTGTCATTGACGCGTTACCTGCCGAACTGCGCAATGCAGACTGTCTGTGCCCGCGGTGCGCCGGTGTGCTTGAGCAACTTCTTGCAACGACAGGCGACGCCAACCGTTAAGCTACGCGCCGGTTTTTCAAGTGATCGATGGCTATGCGTTTAGACCGTTTCCTCAGTAACTTGCCGCAATTCAATCGCAAACAGGTGCGCCTGTTGCTGATCGAGAAGCGCGTTCAGGTCGATGGGCACATCGTCTGCGATCCTCACCATGAGGTGCGGGCCTTCAGCCGTATTGAGTGCGACGGACAATGCCTGCAGGTCGGCAAGCCCGCGCGGTATTTCATGCTGCACAAGCCGCCCGGCTGTGTCAGCGCCACTCAGGACCCGCAACACCCCACTGTGCTCGACTTGCTGAACGAGCCGGACAAGGACGACCTGCATATCGCCGGGCGCCTGGACTTTAACACCAGCGGGTTGATGCTGATTACCAACGATGGGCACTGGTCACGACAGGTCACGCAACCTGAAACCAAACTGCCCAAGGTGTATTACGTTGAAACAGAGCACGCGATCACCGACGCGTATGCCGTCACGTTCAACCACGGCATTTATTTCGCGTATGAAGACCTCACCACCCAGCCCGCCCACTTGCACGTGCTTGGCCCGCGTTGTGCCCGGCTGAGCATCGTTGAGGGCCGCTATCACCAGGTCAAGCGCATGTTCGGCCACTTCAACAACAAAGTGCTGCGCCTGCATCGCGAGCGCATCGGCTCGTTGGTGCTCGATGAACGCCTCGCGCCAGGCCAGTACCGGGCACTGACTGCGCAGGAAATCGAGTTGTTCTGAGACCGCAACCCTCTGGCACCAGCTCAAGCCCCGCACGATTGACTGTCACATTCCGGGTTCACTCTCGAATTAAACGATGTTCGAGGTGCGGGAGTCCGACGCCATGAAGCCTGAAATCGCCGTGCTGGATATACAAGGTCAGTATCGAATCCATACCGAGCATTACCGATCCGAATCGGCACACCGCACCATCATTCTGGTCAACGGGTCGATGTCCACAACGGCCTCATTTGCCCAGACCCTCAAGAACCTGCACCCCGCACTGAATGTCGTGCTGTACGACCAACCCTACGCGGGTCAGTCAAAACCCCACAATCCTCATCCTTCCCTGCTAACCAATGAGCTTGAAGCCCACGTGTTGCTGGAATTGATCGAGCACTTTAACGCCCATTACGTACTGTCGTTTTCGTGGGGCGGACTGGTTGCACTGGCCGCCCTGGCTGAACAACCACAGCGTATTGAGAAAGCGGTGATCAGTTCGTTCTCACCCGCCATCAATACAGCCATGCAGGATTATCTGGAACGGGGCCGTCACGGGCTGGCCAGGGGCGACCGCACCCTGCTGGGCCATCTGGTGAACGACACACTGGGCAAGCATTTGCCGCACCTGTTCAAACGTTTTAATTTTCGCCACATCAGCACCCTTGCCGATCACGAATACGCGCAAATGCACTTCCACATCGACCATTTGCTGGCGAGTGACTACGTGAGTCGGCTCAAGGCGGCAGAACGCATTGCTATTCCTGTGCTGTTCATCAATGGCGAATGGGACGAATACACGGCGGCAAAAGACGCTCGACAATTCGCACACCCTGTTACCAACAGCCAATTTGCCATCGTGGACAACACCGGTCACTTTCTGGACATGGAACACACGGCTGCCAGTCGACACACAAAAAGCGTCGTGCTGGACTTCCTGAACCCAGTGCAATCCCCTTCATCGGCAGGGCTGCCAATGACGCCATCCGGTGAGCATATCGGGCTGTAAACGAGGGAATGAACAATTAAACCTTCTCATCCGCGCCGACTTCTGGTACAAAGTCAGCCGCTCTGAGCGGGTGTCGTATAATGGCATTACTCCAGCTTCCCAAGCTGATAACGAGGGTTCGATTCCCTTCACCCGCTCCACTTCTTCATTGCGCTGTCAGCCTTCTGAAAGCGACATTTCTTCGCAGCACTCCTCACGCCCGACCACTTTTCTTCACGCTGTACATCACCGTATCCGCATGGTGTAGCAATTGCTGCGCGACTTCTCCGTTCTCGGGGTAGACCGCAACACCAATGCTCGGCAACACGTGCAGGGTATGGCCTTCTATCAGGAGTGGCTGACTGAGGTTCTGGCGGATTTTTTCCGACACGATCTGTGCATGGTCCGGGTGCTTGAGGTTATCCAGCACGACCACGAATTCATCCCCGCTCATCCTCGCCACGGTGTCGCTTTCTCGTACGCAGTGCTTCATGCGTTTGGCAATCTGCTGCAGCAAGCAATCGCCAATACCGTGTCCATATTTGTCATTGATCTGTTTGAAATGATCCAGGTCGACATACAACACGCCGACAAATCCGTACTCCCGCCTCGCTTTGGCCAGTGCCCGGTCGAGCCGTTCATACAGTGATTCGCGATTGAACAGTTGTGTCAGGGGATCGTACTGCGCCAGGTACTGTAACCGGGCGTGTAGTTGCTTGCGCTCGATGGCGGCGGCCACTTGCGTGGAGACATATTGCAGCAGTTCCTGATGCTCCTCGGTATAACGCTCTTCGCCCAGCGAGCTCTTGACCAGCAGCGCACCAATGATGCCCTTATGCGTGGCCAGCGGCACACCCAGCCTCGAAGGCGCATCCGGTGAGCGGTGCAACATCGCTTGCCCGGTGCGTATCACCTGCTCGCTCAACTCAAGGGCTTCGTTACTGTGTCGTTGCGGGTGGTCATCCACGTGATAAGGAAAGCTCAACGTGCCTTGCGCCTGATCCCACAGGGCGACCGAAAAGTTCAACGCGGGCAGCCATTGCCCGATGAGCAAGTGCACACGCTTAAACAGCTGCATCAAGTCTTCGGCGCCATGGGCCGCTTCAGAGATATCAAACAGCGCCTGCTGCCGCGATTCGGCGTGCTTGCGTTCGGTGATGTCACGTGCAACGGCGATGCGCATCTGCCAGGTCTCGGACCAGCGGGCAGACCACAGGATATGCACGACTCGGCCATCCTTGTGCAGGTATCGGTTCTCAAAATTGAGTTTGGGCTCGCCGCCCATGACGTCCTGAGCCGCCTGCAACGTACGCGCCCGATCAGCGGGCAACACCAGCTCAATCATGTACGTTCCGATCAGTTCCTCTTGCGTGTACCCGAAAATGCGCTCGCAGGCCGCACTTACAAAGATAAACCGCCCCTGACGGTCCACCACGCACACGGCATCAAGCAACAGATCGATGAAGCTGGATTGCGACAGGTAGCTTTTAATATCCATTGGGCAGCTCTATGCCAGAAGGTAAAACCTCACACTCCATCCTCTTGATGCGGCACTCCCCCCGGCTGATTCCTTGCAGCTCAGGTCACACAACACTCATCCACAAACCGGGCAATGCATGCGCCAATGCACTGATCGCAAACCCGATGAACATGACGCCACACAACCGCGTAATCAGTAATTCATGGCGCTGGTACAGCGCGCGAACGTGACCGGCCCCGACAATCCCGACCAGAATGACATAGGCCGCCGCGCCGCCCACAAAACTGAGAGCAATCAGCCAGGGCAGCATCGTCCATGTGAGCAACTCTGCGCGACTGGAGAGCAAGGCCGTGAACGTGGCAACGGCAACGGGATACGCCTTGGGGTTGGTCAAACCGAAGAAAATGCCGTGGGCAAAAGGCTGGCGGGCCGGGCCTTGCTGCCCCCCGCGGCTAGGCTGTGCACGTACGGCACGCACGCCCAGCCAAAAAAGGTAGAGTCCACTGAGCAGGCCCAGCACGTTGAACGCCGTGCTGCCGAACTCACGGGCACCGACAATGGCGATCAGCGCAGTGCTGCACCACATCACATCGCCCAGCAGATGCCCGCATAAAAAACCGGCGCCGGCGCGGCGACCACGCGCGGCGCCAATCCCGAATACAGCCAATACGCCTGGCCCCGGCGTGATGCCATAAATGAAGCCCGAGGCCAGTACCGCCCACAACAGCGAAGGTGTCATGCAAAAACGCTCCAGAAATCCCGCTCACGCTCTCCAAGTGCCCGTGAGGCCGCTTGATTTTGCACGTTCTGAAACGTTATGTAACCGCGTGTTGAATAAAACAGCGGCTCGCTTGATAAAACCGCTATCGACGTCCGACCAGATTCACCACTAGCCGGTCCACCCAACCCCAGACCCGCTGTTTGACCCGCCGCCACAAAGGCCGCGATTGCCAGGCCTGCAAACTGACGGCCTGACTCTGCGCGAAGTCGGTGACAAAACTGGCCGCCACAGCGCGAGTCAGTGCAGGGTCCAGCGCCTCCAGATTGGCTTCGAGGTTGAAGTGCAGGTTCCAGTGATCAAAATTGCATGAGCCAATACTGACCCAGTCATCGATCAGCACCATTTTCAGGTGTAAAAAACACGGCTGATATTCAAAGATCTTCACCCCGGCTTTGAGCAGCCGCGGGTAGTAACGGTGCCCGGCATAACGGACCGAAGGGTGATCGGTGCGCGGGCCAGTAAGCAGCAAACGCACATCCACGCCCCGGTGGGCAGCCCGGCGCAGCGACCGGCGCACTTGCCAGGTGGGCAAAAAGTAAGGCGTTGCCAGCCAGATACGCTGTTTTGCACTGTTAATGGCCCTGACCAGCGACTTCAAAATATCGCGATGCTGATGGGCATCTGCGTAGGCCACACGGCCCATGCCTGTTCCCGACGCCGGCACGCGCGGTAAATGAGGCAACCCGAAGTGCGTGGCGGGCTTCCAGGCTTTACGACTGATATTGGCGCGCCATTGACGGTCAAACAGCATTTGCCAGTCCAACACCAACGGCCCTTGAATGTCGACCATCACTTCATGCCAGTCACAGGTATTGGTGCCCGGCTGCCAAAACTCATCGGTCACGCCAGTACCGCCCACTACCGCCAGACGTTGATCCACCAGCAACAGCTTTCGGTGATCGCGATAGAGGTTATTCAACCCTTTGCGCCAGCTGATGGCGTTGTAAAAGCGCAGCTCCACGCCGGCATCGATCAGCCGTCGACGCAGCCCCAAGGTAAACGCCAGGCTGCCATAGCCGTCGAACAGACACCGTACGCGCACACCGCGCATGGCCGCTTGCTCCAGCGCCACCACAATGGCCTCGGCACACGCGCCGCTTTCGACGAGATAAAGCTCCAGGTCAATGTGGGCCTGAGCGTCGGCCATCGCCGCGATCATGCGCGCAAAGAATTGCGGGCCGTCGATCAGCAATTCGAACTGATTGGCGTCACGCCATGGAAACACTGCGCCAGCCATCTCAGCGGGCCGTGAAGATCAAGACCGCACCCACCGGCACTGAAAAACTGATTGCGGACAATCCCGCCAGTTTGCGCAGTGTTTCAAGCTCGGGCTGCACACCGAAGTCCTCAGCCTGCACCACCAACGGCTCCAGCGTCACCACTTGAAACCGGTGCTCATCCAGGCGGGTGGCCAACAGTTGAGCATCATAGGTGTGCTGTTTGCCCCGCAGGCTGACCGTGACCGGCAAACGCAGCTCAAACTGGGCGCCGGGTGCCAGGTTGTTAATCGGTTGCAGGTCTATTTGCGCGGTGATCTGTGCTTCCGGGAAGTGCTTGAAGTCGAACAACACATCACGCATGCGCTCGTCGAGCAGTGGCACCGCGCTGTTGACTGAGTCCATCTCAATCCTCAATTGCGCCTGCCCTTTGCTATTCACCTTGCCGTGCAACACCAAAAAACGGTGCACGTTGGCAACGTTGGCATTTTGCGTGGTGATAAACGACAGCCGTGACGACTCGCCATCCAGATACCAATTGGCCTGCGCGGACAGGCTTACGCCTAGCGTCAGCAAGAGTGCGCACACAGAAGACAAACACGCTTTGAACATAAGAACTCTTCGGCAATTAAACGTGGGCGAACATTACCCCGAGCCGGGGCACATGCAAGCGGTGCGAGGGATTTTTTTAGCGTATCGGGTAGGACGCCAGCCGGCCCAAACAGTTCATCAGGCACAAAACGGCGCGGCGCTTGTCACGCAAGCATCACTCAATTGTCATGGCGATGACATTGCACCTGCCTAGCCTGACGTTGCACCCCTCAGTCGATTGGCAGTCACCCTCGGCGGGCATTGGCCTGCATGGAGATTCGCAATGTCTCAAATCGCCCGCATTCGCGACACCGCTCAAGAACGACGCCTGCAAGCAGAACGCCTGATCGGCCCCGGAGCGTTGCGCGAGGCACAGGCCCTGCGCTTCCGGGTGTTCAGTGATGAACTCAAGGCCACGCTTAAAGGCGCAGAAGGCGGCCTCGATCAGGACGACTTCGACAGGCATTGTGCGCACATCGGCGTGCGCGATCTCAACACCGGCCATCTGGTCGCCACCACCCGGCTACTGGACCACACGGCCGCGCGCGGCATCGGGCATTTTTACAGCGAAGAAGAATTCAATCTGCACGGGCTGGCGCACCTGCAAGGGCCTGTTCTTGAAATCGGACGAACGTGCGTCGACCCCGCCTACCGCAATGGCGGCACCATTGCCGTGCTGTGGGGCGAACTGGCTGAAGTCCTCAATCAGGGCCACTACCGATACCTGATGGGCTGCGCCAGCATCCCGATGCAGGACGGCGGCGTTCAGGCCCATGCCATCATGCAGCGCTTACGCGAACGCTACTTGTGCACCGAATACCTGCGCGCCGAGCCGAAAAAGCCGATTCCACATCAGGAACTACCCGCCAACGTGATTGCCGAACTGCCGCCGCTGCTCAAGGCCTATATGCGCCTGGGAGCGAAAATCTGCGGCGAACCTTGCTGGGACGAAGACTTCCAGGTGGCCGACGTGTTTATTTTGCTTAAACGTGACGAGCTGTGCCCGCGTTATGCCCGGCACTTCAAGGCGGCCATGTAATGGGTCGCTTGCGGCGTTACGGCCGCGTGATCCACGTGTTGTGCGTCGTAGGGTTGGGGCTGGGCATGGCCAGCGTATTTGGCGTGATGGAACGCCTGAAACTCAACAGCACTCAGGTCAGGCGCCAGCGCTGGTCACAGTTTTTCATGGCGCGCCTGAGCCGTGCCCTGCCCTTTCGCATCAACGTGTTCGGGCAGTTGCCGGACACCTCGATGCTGTGGGTCAGTAACCATGTGTCATGGACCGACATCGCACTGTTGGGGCAATTGACGCCACTGTCGTTTTTGTCCAAAGCCGATGTGCGCGGCTGGCCGGTCGCAGGATGGCTGGCCGCCAAGGCGGGCAGTCTGTTCATCCGGCGCGGTGCTGGCGACAGCCAATTGATCCGCCAACAGATGCGTCACCATTTGAGTCAGGGCTTGCCGCTGTTGATGTTTCCCGAGGGCACCACGACAGATGGCCGCTGCGTGCGCACCTTCCACGGCCGACTGCTCTCAGCGGCGATCGACAGCGGCGCGCACCTGCAACCGGTCGCGATCCGTTATCTGCGTGATGGCTCGACCGACCCGATTGCGCCTTTCATCGGCGATGACGACTTGCTGTCGCATTTGATGCGGTTGTTCAGTCACGACACGGCGGACGTGGAGATCCACCTGCTCGAACCCATTGCGTGCCTGAATCAGGGACGGACCGTCCTCGCCTTCCGCGCACAGCAAGCCATTGAACGCGTGCTGGTACAGCCCCAACAGACAGGGCCTGCGGGTGCAGCTCAGGCCAGCTGGTTAATGCAGCGCTGACTCAACGCGCATTCAGCGGCTCAGCGCATGAGCGGCGTAAGTCTGTAGCTCGGGGTAGAACGCTTGAAAGTCGTCGCTTAAAGGCTGATACAGCGCATCCAGATCCTGCATGGCGCCCGCCAGTTCCTGGGGGCGTGACAGGCGGCGGGCAATCCCGCTAAACACCCGTTCCAGCGTTGAGTAGTCCTGATAGGAACCCAACCAGTCGTGAGCGGCCATGTGCGGTGCAATGGCCGCCAATCGGGCGGGCAACTGCGGCTCGGCCCCCAACACACGATAAAAACCCGACGTAAAGCGCTCCAGCGGTACATCGGCATAGTGACCCCAGTCACGGGCCAGGCAATGGTCGAAAAACACATCGAGCACGATGCCTGCATACCGCCGTCGCGTGTGGGTAAACCGCGACAGTGCCTGCCCGACTAAGGGGTGAGCATCCGTAAACGCATCAATGCTGCGGTGCAACTGGATGCCGGACTCAATACCCGGCCGGAACTCACCTTGCAGCGGGCCTTTGACAAAGTCGCCATAAAGGCTGCCGAGTAATTCTTCAGGGCGCTGGCCGCCAAGGTGCAGATGTGCGAGATAATTCATGGCGCGCAGTTTAGCACTGCACCCTCCATATCGTTATAACTCGATATATCGATTTGTACTGATCTCAGATCAAAATCATATTTGTATATCGCGATATTACGATTTAAAGTTCGCCTCATCGCGATATAACGTTGTACCTCATTGAGCACTGCCACCATGAACATCGACCTCGACGAAATAATAAAAGCGCTGGCACACCCAGTACGCCGAGAAATCCTTCACCTGCTTAAAGATCCCGAAAAGTCATTTCCAGACCAACTGCATTCCACCGAGCACGGCGTGTGCGCCGGTCAATTTGACCAGCATTGCGGCCTCTCGCAGTCGACGGTTTCAGCACACCTGGCGACCTTGCAACGCGCGGGCCTGATTACCAGCCAGAAGCACGGCCAATGGCACTTTTTCAAACGTAACGAAGACACCATCAGGGCCTTCCTCGAACAATTCAACCAAACGCTTTAACAAGGATTTTCATGCCCCTCTCGCTTCTCATCCTGGCGCTCAGCGCCTTCGCTATCGGGACCACCGAGTTCGTCATCATGGGCTTGCTGCCCGATGTGGCTGCCGACCTGGGTGTCTCCATTCCCGGTGCTGGCTGGCTGGTCACCGGTTACGCGTTAGGCGTGGCCATCGGCGCGCCGTTCATGGCGCTGGCGACTGCCAAGCTGCCACGCAAGGCCGCGCTGGTGGCCTTGATGGGTATTTTTATCGTCGGCAACCTATTGTGCGCTGTGGCCAGCGATTACAACGTGCTGATGTTTGCCCGTGTAGTCACAGCGCTTTGCCATGGCGCTTTTTTCGGCATTGGCTCGGTGGTGGCGGCGGGCCTGGTGCCCGCCAACAAGCGCGCCTCCGCCGTTGCGCTGATGTTCACGGGGCTGACACTGGCAAACGTGCTGGGGGTGCCCCTGGGCACCGCGCTGGGGCAAGTCGCCGGATGGCGCTCGACGTTTTTCGCCGTCACCGTCATCGGCGTGATCGCGCTGATTGGCCTGATCCGCTTCTTGCCAACCAAGCGTGACGAAGAAAAACTCGACATGCGAGCCGAGCTCAGAGCACTCAAAGGCGCTGGCATCTGGCTGTCCCTGAGCATGACCGCGTTGTTTGCGGCGTCGATGTTCACCCTTTTCACCTATGTGGCGCCGTTGCTGGGTGACGTGACTGGCGTATCGCCGCGGGGCGTGACCTGGACCTTGCTGCTGATCGGCCTCGGGCTCACCGTCGGCAACATCATCGGCGGCAAATTGGCTGACAAGCGTCTGGCCGCCACCCTGATGGGCGTCTTCATCGCCATGGCCGTGATATCGACCGTCCTGACCTGGACCAGCGTGGCCGTGATCCCGACTGAGATCACCTTGTTCCTGTGGGCTACCGCCTCGTTTGCAGCCGTCCCGGCGCTGCAAGTCAACGTCGTGACCTTCGGCAAAGCCGCCCCCAATCTGGTTTCAACCCTGAACATCGGCGCCTTCAACATCGGTAACGCATTGGGCGCCTGGGTAGGCGGCAGCGTGATTGCACATGGCTTCGGCCTGACCAGCGTGCCGCTGGCTGCCGCAGCGTTGGCGGTCCTGGCATTGCTGGTGACCCTGATTACTTTTCGCCAGGGCGGGACGCCCGACCTGGCCACTGCCACACACTGATCCGAGAGGCTACAGACATGACCACCCTTTTCGACCCTATCAAACTGGGCGAGCTCGAACTGCCCAACCGCATCATCATGGCCCCGCTGACCCGCTGCCGCGCCGATGAAGGCCGCGTCCCGAATGCATTGATGGCCGAGTACTACGTGCAACGTGCCAGCGCCGGTCTGATCCTCAGCGAGGCGACTTCGGTGACGCCAATGGGCGTTGGCTACCCGGACACCCCTGGGATCTGGTCAGACGCTCAGGTACGCGGCTGGACCAATATCACTAAAGCGTTGCACCAGGCGGGTGGCCGAATCTTCCTGCAACTGTGGCACGTGGGCCGTATCTCGCACCCCACCTACCTGAACGGCGAAACGCCGGTTGCGCCAAGCGCCATCGCGGCTAAAGGCCATGTCAGCCTGCTGCGCCCGAAAGTGGATTTCCCTACACCACGCGCACTGGAAACAGCCGAGATCGCTGACATTGTCGAGGCCTATCGCACAGGCGCAGAAAACGCCAAGGCGGCTGGTTTTGATGGAGTCGAGATTCACGGCGCCAATGGTTATCTGCTCGATCAGTTCCTGCAGAGCAGCACGAACCAGCGCACGGATCAGTACGGCGGCTCAGTGGAAAACCGCGCCCGCCTGTTGCTGGAAGTCACGGACGCTGCTATCAGCGTCTGGGGGCCGGGGCGCGTAGGTGTGCACTTGTCGCCTCGTGCAGACTTGCACGATATGGGTGATGAGAACCTGGCTGAAACCTTTGGCTATGTGGCACGAGAGCTGGGCAAGCGCGGTATCGCGTTCATCTGCTCACGCGAAGCAGAGGGCGCTGACAGCCTGGGCCCGCAATTGAAAGCGGCCTTTGGCGGCCCTTACATCGCTAATGAGCGCTTTACCAAAGACAGCGCCAACGCCTTGCTGGCTGCTGGCAAAGCAGATGCCGTGGCTTTTGGCGTGCCTTACATCGCAAACCCGGACTTGCCTGAGCGCTTCAAGGCGGATGCCCCGCTCAATGAACCTCAACCGCAGACCTTTTACTCTCACGGACCGCAAGGCTACATCGACTACCCGGCGCTGTGAGTGGTGCTGAGATGACGCGCCTTTAACGCACGCTATAAAAAACGCCCAAGGCCTTAATGACCTTGGACGTTTTGTTTTAAATAAGGGGGGTCACACTCAGACGCAGGCCCGATAGGTCAAGCATGTGTCTGTGGCACATAGGCCAAGTAAAAAAAGGGGCGGTTTGACCCGCCCACATTTATTCCCTAATCCCTTTTTTCCCTTTCATCATCCTGATGAATCGCTTCCTGCGATGTCCTTCAACGTCCATCCCTGAACGATGTATCGATCCGTCGATACAGTTCTGATATTAGAGATTTCCAAGGTTGCTGCAAGCGCACCATATATAGATTTTTATTACACGACAGACACGCAACAAAAAAAGAAGTTTATATATATCAACAACTTAAAAAATAAAACAGGTAAGAAAATCTAACTACTTATTCTTTCATGAACCTTTAGCTTACAAGAAGAGTAAGTAAAGGCTTACAAAACAGCGAAACAAATATCCACTTTCGCTCTCGGCACTTCATTTCAAATGCCCAATTCCGAACAGCGAATTAAAAATGTTTACCGTTGCTGGTTACTTTTCCCCATCGACAGAAGGAAAAAAAAACAGGCCGCGGTAGTTTTCCGTTCAATACGCCAGGAAGGCATAACTGATCGCGCATAAAAAACCCCGGCTTTTAGCCGGGGTTTCAGGTACTGCACGCTCTATTGGAACAATGACTCACTGGAGAGCCCATTACGCTCCAGGATCTCGCGCAAGCGCTTGAGTCCTTCGACTTGAATCTGGCGCACACGCTCACGCGTCAAGCCAATTTCAAGCCCTACATCTTCAAGCGTACTGCTTTCATGACCCCGCAGGCCGAAGCGGCGAATCACCACCTCACGCTGCTTGTCGGTCAGTTCCGACAGCCACTGATCGATGCTCTGGGATAAATCGTCGTCCTGCAACAGTTCACACGGATCTGTAGGACGATCATCCGTCAGGGTATCGAGCAGGGTTTTATCGGAGTCAGGCCCCAAAGACACATCCACCGAGGACACCCGCTCGTTGAGGCCGAGCATGCGCTTGACTTCAGCAACGGGTTTTTCGAGCAGATTGGCGATTTCTTCAGGGGAGGGTTCGTGGTCGAGTTTCTGCGTGAGTTCACGCGCAGCTCGCAGATAGACGTTGAGTTCTTTAACAACATGGATCGGCAAACGGATGGTACGGGTCTGGTTCATGATCGCCCGTTCAATCGTTTGGCGGATCCACCAGGTGGCGTAAGTCGAGAAACGGAACCCGCGTTCGGGATCAAACTTCTCGACAGCCCGAATAAGGCCCAGGTTGCCCTCTTCAATCAGGTCGAGCAGCGATAACCCGCGATTGACGTAGCGGCGGGCAATTTTAACCACCAGCCGCAAGTTGCTTTCAATCATGCGCTTACGCCCGGCCGGATCTCCACTTTGCGACAAACGCGCAAAATGGACTTCCTCTTCGGGAGAGAGTAATGGGGAAAAACCGATTTCATTGAGGTACAACTGAGTCGCATCAAGCGCCCGGGTGTAATCAATGTATTTATGCTGCTTTAACGCAGATGAAGTTTTGGACTTGGTACGAACTGTAGGGGGTGAAGCATCTTCTTCTGACATCGAGTCCATGACGATATCAGGGTCCATAAGGAGCACCTCATCGTCGATGTCAAACCCCGGCGCTTCTTTGTTGAGAGCCATTTTATAGTCCTTTGTTGAGTTCGACCTCAAGCTCTAGCCTCGCCTGATCCTTGGCAATGCTGGAGCCCATTCCTTTACTACATCAAGGAACGGGCTGGTAACTGATCAACGGCGTGGAAGAAATTGCAGTGGATCTACAGGTTTACCTTGGCGGCGAATTTCAAAGTGAAGTTTCACCCGGTCTGTACCAGTTGACCCCATTTCGGCAATTGTCTGTCCAACCTTGACCTGCTGCCCCTCCCGAACCAAGAGCCTGCGGTTGTGACCGTAGGCACTGACGTAGGTATCGCTGTGTTTGATGATGACTAATTCGCCGTAGCCCCTCAATCCACTCCCGGCGTATACCACTGAGCCATCCGACGCAGCTAAAACAGGCTGTCCCAAATCCCCGGCGATATCAATACCTTTATTCAAACTACCGTTTGAAGAGAATTTACCGATCAAAATACCGTTTGCAGGCCAGCCCCAGCCTTTGGGAGCGGGTCCGGCAGGCAACGGTGCCGGGGCAACTGCAGTCTTCGTTGCGGTGGCTTGACGCTTGATGACCGTTGTTTTACTGCCCGATGAAGATGACGTGACAGTACTGGTGGCGACGGCTGTCGGACGGGCGCCGGCTCTTCCGTCAAAGCGGATGGTCTGCCCCGGGACGATGGTGAATGGCGCCCCAATATTGTTACGGGCCGCCAGCGCCTTCCAGTCCCATCCGTAGCGAAACGCAATGGAAAACAGCGTGTCGCCCCGCCGGACAACGTATTGCCCGGTGGTCACGGCCGGGCGCTGGGCCACACCATTACGGTCGACAACACGCACGCCATTTTTGGGCGAACTGGAACAGGCCGCCAGCAAGGCAAGCGTGGCACTCAGAAGTAAACCGACCACCAGTCTGTGATAGCTATTGGTTCTCATACGCTGCGCAATGACTGTGAGACTCACCCGCCGCTCCCTTTGATGGTGGCTAAATATTAGATGGCCAGTACCGGCCGAAATGTGGCGCAAGTATAACTGGCAACGCAGCTATTACAGACAGTAAAGCCGATGCTTAAACACGCCGTTTAAAGCACGTGTGAGGCTAAACAGAGCCTTGGCGTCGGGCTATAGGACCCCCGCCCGCCCCTATAATTCAGCGCAGATGAATGAGGGTCAGGCCAACGGGCCATTCAAAAGCGGTACAAAACGCACATTACCGATCACGCGACGCGCAAAACCATGCTCCTCGCGCACGATTAACATCAGTTGCTGCACTTCGCCCGCCCCCACCGGAATCACCAGGCGCCCACCCGGTGCCAATTGATCCAGCAAGGCCTGGGGCACATCCGTAGCGACTGCTGTCACGATAATGCCGTTATAGGGCGCCAGCGCTGGCCAGCCTTCCCAGCCATCGCCCCAGCGAAACACCACATTGCGCAAGTTGAGCGCCTGCAAGCGCTCTTTGGCCCGATCCTGAAGCACCTTGATGCGCTCGACCGAGAAGATGCGCTCAACCAGCTGCGACAGCACGGCGGTTTGATAACCGGAGCCGGTGCCGATTTCCATGACCTTGTCCAACGGGCCGTCTTCGAGTAGCAGCTCGCTCATGCGCGCCACCATATAAGGCTGGGAAATCGTCTGATTGTTGCCAATCGGCAAGGCGGTGTCTTCGTAAGCCCGGTGCGCCAGCGCTTCGTCTACAAACAGGTGACGCGGGGTGCGACGAATAACCTCAAGCACGTTTTGATTGACGATGCCTTCGTCAACCAGGCGCTGAATCAGCCGCTCACGAGTACGCTCGGAAGTCATGCCAATACCGCGATGCATCAGGCCACTCTGTTCACGCCCCATCACCCCAAGCCCTCAAGCCAACCATCGAGACATTTGAATGCCTCGCCAAACGTGCGATCAAGCTGCAATGGCGTGATCGACACATAACCCTGCATGACCGCATGAAAGTCCGTTCCCGGCCCACCATCCTCCACATCGCCCGCGGCGGCAATCCAGTAACCCGCCTTGCCGCGCGGGTCGACCACCTGCACCGGCGCCGCAGCACGCGCCCGGTGCCCCAGGCGCGTGAGCTGAATGCCGCGAATCTTGTCCAACGGCAAGTTGGGAATATTCACGTTAAGCACGGTACGCGGCGGCAGGTCCAACTGGTCATGAGCTTGCACCAGCTTGCGAGCGAAGTAGGCCGCCGTCGGCAAGTTATCGAGCTGACGCGACACAAACGAAAATGCGAATGACGGCCGTTGCAAAAACCGGCCTTCCAGTGCGGCAGCAACGGTTCCCGAATACAGCACATCATCGCCCAAGTTAGCCCCAAGGTTTATCCCGGAAACCACCATGTCGGGTTGCGGGTCCAGCAGGCCGTGAATGCCTAAATGAACGCAGTCGGTCGGCGTGCCATTAATGCTGACAAAACCATTGGCCAAGGTATGCGGGTGCAGCGGGCGATCGAGCGTCAGCGAGCTGCTGGCCCCGCTTTTGTCCTGCTCGGGCGCAATCACCACACACTCGGTATAATCGGCCAGTGCCGCGTGAAGCGCTGCAAGGCCCGGGGCACTTACCCCATCATCGTTAGAAATCAGAATACGCATAGGCTGTCCGTTTGACCCAACGGCACCAGATCAACAAGTTCGCGCACCAGAACAGTGGCGAAGCATCCGGCCGGCAGTACAAATTCCAGTTGCAGAATGTCAGGCTCTGGATAATGCCACGTCAACCGGCCAATGGGCAGCCGCAGAATGCGTCGTTCGTGACTCATGCCCGCACGGACCAGCCAATCGCGCAGATCAGCTTCACGCTCGGCGATCGACTGTTCCAGTTCATGGGGCGCGCCCTGGGCAGGAGAATCCCCTTCGCCCCACTGCGGCCCGGTCGGGTGCACATCCAAAATGGCCAGACGCGGATCGCTGCATTCAGCCTCACCGGCCGGGAAGAAACTCCGGCTATCGGTAAAGGCCAGAAGGTCGCCCACCTGAGCTTTCTGCCAAGTGCCGTCTGCTACACGGGCCGCCAACACCTGATTGAACAGGTAGCTGCGGGCGGTCGACAGCAGCCGTGACCGTACATTGCGCTGTTCAGGCAACGCCTTGCGGGCAGCGTAATCACGCGCCTCCCCAAGATTGCCACCCTGCCAGCCAAAACGCTGGGTGCCGAAATAGTTGGGAATACCCTGACGGGCAATCAGCTCCAGACGTTGCTGCAACGCGTCCTTGTCGCCCGCCAATTGAGTCAGGCGCAACGTGAAGCCGTTGGCCGCGTGGGCTCCGCGCTGCAACTTGCGCTTGTGACGCGACGTCTTGAGGATGGTCAGCGTGTCATTTTCAGCCGAAGACAGGTCCGGATCAGCCTTGCCCGGCAACTGAACGCTAAACCACTGGCGGGTCAGCGCCTGACGATCCTTAAGCCCGGCATAACTGACTGTACGCAGTGGCACACCGGCGGCCTTGGCAATCCGGCGCGCGGCCTCTTCGGTGTTCAGACCACGCTTTTCCACCCACAGCCATAGATGCTCGCCATCCCCGGACAGGGGAATATCCAGGACTTCATCGACCTGAAAATCGTCAGCGGTAGCCTTAAGCACCGCCGTACCCAATGCGTCGCCATACGCGCGCGGGCCCAACAGATCAAATTCGTTCATGCGCGAACCAACAACGCGATCGAATGCACGGCAATGCCTTCCTCACGGCCGACAAAGCCCAGCTTTTCGGTGGTGGTGGCTTTTACGTTTACCTGGTCCAAATCAACCTCTAGATCCGCGGCAATCTGCGCGCGCATCGTTTCGATATGCGGTGCCATTTTGGGCGCCTGAGCAATGATGGTGTTGTCGACATTGCCGACCTTCCAGCCTTTGGCGTGGATCAGGCCAACCACATGACGCAGCAGGACTCGGCTGTCAGCGCCCTTGAAGGTAGGGTCGGTATCAGGAAAGTGCTTGCCGATGTCGCCCAGCGCAGCAGCCCCCAGCAACGCATCACTGAGTGCGTGCAACAACACGTCGCCATCAGAGTGAGCCAAAAGGCCGAATTTATGTGGGATTCGCACACCGCCCAAGGTAATAAAGTCGCCCTCAGCAAAACAGTGCACATCATAGCCGTGGCCAATACGCATAAAAAAACGCCCCGATTAAGTCAGGGCGTGATTCTACCTACTTTGACCTGCCTTGGGCGCTATTAGGCACCCAGTGCAGTGGCGTGATGACGCAAGTGATCATTAATGAAGCTGGCGATAAAGAAATAGCTATGGTCATAGCCAGGCTGCATACGCAATGTCAGCGGGTAATCGGCCAGTTCAGCCGCCTTTTGCAGCACATCAGGCTTGAGCTGGACAGCCAAGAAGTCATCCCGATCGCCCTGATCAACCAACAGCGGCAACTTTTCACGCGCCTGTGCCAACAGTGCGCTGGCATCCCACTCACGCCAGCGCGAACGTTCTTCGCCCAGATAATGAGAAAACGCCTTCTGCCCCCAAGGACAATCCATCGGATTGCTGATCGGTGCAAACGCCGAAACGGACTGATAACGCCCCGGATTACGCAGTGCGCACACCAGGGCGCCGTGGCCGCCCATCGAATGGCCGCTGATGCCCCGTCGCTGGGAAGCCGGAAAATGCGCTTCAACCAACGCGGGCAATTCGTTCACCACGTAATCGTGCATCTGATAGTGCTGTGCCCATGGCGGCTGTGTGGCATTCAGATAAAACCCCGCTCCCAGCCCGAAGTCCCAGGCCCCGTCGGGATCATCCGGTACGCCTTCGCCACGGGGGCTGGTGTCGGGCGCCACAATGATCAAGCCCAGCTCAGCGGCCAGTTTCATGGCCCCTGCCTTGTGCATGAAGTTCTCGTCGGTACACGTCAGCCCCGACAACCAGTACAGCACCGGCAAAGTGGCGCCCTGCTCGGCTTGTGGCGGCAAATACACGGCAAACACCATGTCACAACCGAGCACCTGAGACCGATGCCGGTAGCGCTTGTGCCAGCCGCCGAAGCTCTTCTGGCAGGCTATATTTTCCAGTGTCATGGACAACTCCAGGCCGCCAGCCCCGTTTGCGCGAGGCTGGCCGCTGCCGATTAGAAATGGATGACAGTACGAATGCTTTTACCTTCATGCATCAGGTCGAATGCCTTATTGATGTCTTCCAGCCCCATGGTGTGGGTAATGAAGGTATCCAGCGGGATTTCACCGCTTTGCGCCATGTCGACATAGCTCGGCAATTCTGTACGGCCGCGCACGCCACCAAAGGCAGAACCACGCCAGACGCGACCGGTCACCAGTTGGAACGGACGGGTCGAGATTTCTTGCCCGGCGCCTGCTACGCCAATGATTACCGACTCGCCCCAGCCCTTGTGGCAGCACTCCAGTGCCGCCCGCATCAACTGCACATTGCCGATGCATTCAAAAGAGAAGTCCACGCCGCCGTCTGTCATATCCACAATGACGTCCTGAATCGGACGGTCAAAGTCTTTCGGGTTGACGCACTCCGTGGCGCCCAGTTGCTTGGCGATTTCAAACTTGGCCGGGTTGATATCAATCGCAATAATCCGCGAAGCCTTGGCTTTCACAGCACCAATGACGGCTGACAAACCAATCCCTCCCAGACCGAAAATGGCGACGGTATCGCCTGGTTTGACCTTGGCGGTGTTAAGCACGGCGCCGATGCCCGTGGTCACGCCGCAACCCAGCAGGCAGACTTTTTCCAGCGGAGCATCCTTGGAAATTTTGGCCACTGAAATTTCTGGCAACACGGTGTACTCAGAAAATGTAGACGTTCCCATGTAGTGAAAAATGGGCTGACCTTTGTAGGAGAAGCGCGTAGTGCCATCGGGCATCAAGCCTTTGCCCTGAGTCGAGCGAATCGCCTGACACAGGTTGGTCTTGCCCGACAGGCAGAACTTACATTGACGACATTCCGGGGTGTACAGCGGAATAACGTGATCGCCTACCGCTACCGAGGTAACGCCCTCACCGATCGCTTCAACGATTGCGCCGCCCTCATGGCCCAGAATCGACGGGAAAATACCTTCCGGGTCTGCACCCGACAGCGTATACGCATCGGTGTGGCAAACGCCCGACGCCACCACCCGCACCAGCACTTCACCTGCCTTGGGCATGGCAACATCCACTTCCACGATTTCCAGCGGCTTTTTGGCCTCGAAGGCTACGGCAGCACGTGACTTGATCATCGATCGTCTCCAGCAAAGTAAAAACAAGACATGGAGTGTAAATCAGCGCTGGCTGATTAATAATCCAGCCAAAAGCAAAACATTATTGCCAGGCAGGGACAATCCTCCATGAACGAGAACCGCTGGGAAGGTATAGACGAATTTGTTGCCGTCGCAGAGTGCGGTCAATTCACGGCAGCCGCCGAACGACTCGGGGTGTCGTCTTCCCATATCAGCCGTCAGGTGGCACGGCTAGAGGAGCGCTTGCAGACGCGATTGTTTTACCGCAGCACCCGGCGCGTGACACTGACCGAAGCCGGGCAGACGTTCCTGCAACATTGCCAGCGTTTGCAGGATGGACGCGAAGAAGCGTTACGTGCGATAGGCGACCTGGCCAGCGAACCCAAAGGGCTGCTGCGCATGACGTGCGCTGTCGCTTATGGCGAACGCTTTATCGTGCCGCTGGTCACGCGATTTATGGCTTTGTACCCGCAGTTACGGGTGGACATTGAACTGAGTAACCGCCCGCTGGACCTGGTGCACGAAAGCCTGGACCTGGCCATCCGGCTCGGCCGGTTGCAGGACTCACGCCTGGTAGCCACTCGCCTGGCCCCACGGCGCATGTACCTGTGCGGCTCCCCTTCCTACCTGGAACGTTACGGACGCCCACACAGTGTGTCGGAACTGGGCCGGCATAATTGTTTGATTGGCAGCTCGGACCTCTGGCAGTTGCAACAAGACGGCAGGGAATTTTCGCAGCGCGTACAAGGCAACTGGCGTTGTAACAGTGGGCAGGCGGTGCTGGATGCGGCGCTGTTTGGCGTAGGGTTGTGTCAATTGCCCGACTACTACGTGCTTGAGCATTTGAAAACCGGCGCGCTGGTGTCCTTGCTGGAACCGCATCAACCCCCCAACACGGCCGTCTGGGCCCTTTACCCACAACAGCGGCACTTATCGCCCAAAGTCAGACAGTTGGTGGATTATCTGAAAGCAGCACTGGCCACACGCGAAGAGTACTCAACCGCCCAGCAGTGAGTTCACTTGCGCACGGGGTTGAGCGCCTTTGGGGAGGTAAACGGATCGACGTTTGCCATGCAATGGATTGCAGCCTTTATGCCGCGGCCGCATCGGCCTACGCAGGATGCTCCGGTGTTAGCGGTTAACCCACCGTAATCGCAGCCACTCAAGGTCTTCAGGGCGCGTCACCTTGATGTTGTCGGAACGACCTTCGATCAAGCGCGGCGACAAGCCTGCCCACTCCATGGCTGAAGACTCATCAGTGATGTTGGCATCCGCGACCAGGCTATCGGCCAGCGCACGATGCAGCGCGCCGAGATGAAACATCTGCGGCGTAAAGGCCTGCCATATGCATTGACGATCAACGGTTTCGACTACGCGGCCCTGCTTATCGACCCGCTTCAAGGTGTCGCGCGCTGGCACCGCGAGCAAGCCGCCCACCGGGTCATCCGACAACTCACCGAGCAGTTTATCCAGATCCTCTCGGGCCAGATTGGGCCGCGCTGCATCGTGCACCAGCACCCAGTCATCGTCCCTGGCCCCCAACGCATGTAAATGCAACAGCGCGTTGAGCACCGAATCTGCACGCTCACGACCGCCATCCACCCGCACCACACGCGGATCAACCGCACAAGGTAGCGTCGGCCAGAAAGGATCGTCGCAGGCGACACTGACCACCAGCCCCAGAAGACCGGGGTGATCGAGAAAACAGCCAAGGCTGTGTTCGAGAATACTGCGTCCGCCCAGCTGCAAGTACTGCTTGGGACGGTCCGCGGCCATTCGGGCACCCACGCCCGCGGCAGGAATCACGGCCCAAAAGGCCGGCGAGGAACGGTTCATTGGGCCAACTGATAGAGGGTTTCACCCTCCTTGACCATGCCCAATTCATGGCGAGCCCGCTCTTCAACGGTCTCCATGCCTTTTTTCAACTCTGACACTTCCGCATCCAGCACGCGGTTGCGCTCAAGCAAAATTTCGTTTTCAGCACGCTGATCGGCGATTTGCTGAGTCAGGTCGGTAACCTGCGCCAAACTGCCATTCCCCACCCACAGGCGATACTGTAGGCCAGCCAGCAGCAAGAGCAAGATAAGGAACAACCAATTGGGACTGCGCATCGAATATCAGGTATCCAGTGAAAAGACAGCCATGCCGACAAACCTAAACCACGAATAGTACAAAGCCTGGACGAACCAGGCTTGTACGTGTAGCCACCAGATTAGTGTCAAACCCCTCGCGCTGGCGAGTGTTACGACACAATCTGCTGTCTTTTTATCACTTACCGCTTAGCCGCGAAACTCGCCACGACCGTTGTACTTGGCTTTCGCCCCCAACTGCTCTTCGATACGCAGCAGTTGGTTGTACTTGGAAACACGGTCGGAACGGCACAGGGAGCCGGTTTTGATCTGGCCAGCCGACGTGCCCACGGCCAGGTCGGCAATGGTGGAATCTTCAGTTTCACCGGAACGGTGCGAGATCACTGCCGTGTAACCAGCCGCCTTGGCCATCTGGATGGCTTCCAGGGTTTCGGTCAGGGTGCCGATCTGGTTGAACTTGATCAGGATCGAGTTGGCGATCTTTTTATCGATGCCTTCTTTCAGGATCTTGGTGTTGGTCACGAACAGATCGTCACCGACCAGCTGTACTTTCTCACCGATTTTATCGGTCAGGATTTTCCAGCCATCCCAGTCAGACTCGTCCAGACCGTCTTCGATGGAGATGATCGGGTAACGCTGAGTCAAGCCTTTGAGGTATTCAGCGAAGCCTTCGGAGTTGAAGACTTGGCCTTCGCCCGACAGGTTGTACTTGCCGTCTTCGTAGAACTCGCTGGCCGCGCAGTCCAGTGCCAGGGTCACATCAGTGCCCAAGGTGTAGCCGGCGTTGGCAATGGCTTCGGAGATCACTTTCAGTGCATCTTCGTTGGACGCCAGATTCGGTGCGAAACCACCTTCGTCGCCCACGGCGGTGTTCAGGCCACGGGCCTTGAGCACGGCTTTGAGGTGATGAAAGATTTCGGTGCCCATGCGCAACGCATCGGAGAAAGTCTTGGCCCCGACTGGCTGAACCATGAACTCTTGAATGTCGACGTTGTTATCGGCGTGCTCACCACCGTTGATGATGTTCATCATCGGAACCGGCATCGAGTAAACACCCGGAGTGCCGTTCAGGTTGGCAATGTGCGCGTACAGCGGCAGGTCCTGGTCCTGTGCGGCGGCCTTGGCGGCAGCCAGCGACACGGCGAGGATAGCGTTGGCACCCAGCGAGCCTTTGTTTTCGGTACCGTCCAGCGCGATCATCGCGTGGTCGAGCGCCTTTTGATCAACCGGGTCTTTACCCAGCAGCAAATCACGAATAGGGCCGTTAATGTTGGCAACGGCTTTGAGCACGCCTTTGCCCAGGTAACGGCTCTTGTCGCCATCACGCAGCTCCAATGCCTCACGGGAACCGGTAGAAGCACCGGACGGCGCGCATGCGCTGCCGATGATGCCGTTGTCGAGAAGCACGTCCGCTTCCACAGTGGGATTGCCACGGGAGTCGAGAACTTCACGACCTTTGATGTCGACGATTTTTGCCATTGTTGTAAATACTCCAAAGTTGACGAAAACGACGCAGCTGAGGGAAATCTGGTCACCGTCGGCAAGGGTCGAATAACAGGCAGCCTTGCGGACGATAAGGCTCGGGCCCTGAGGCCCGAGAAATCGTGCGGTACTTTACCGGAGAATCGAGGGTTAAGCGGTTTCTATTGTCGGAAAACTCTTAACCAACTCATCCAGAGACTTCAGTTGAGCCAGGAAAGGCTCAAGCTTGTCCAGGCGCAAGGCGCAAGGGCCGTCGCACTTGGCGTTGTCAGGATCCGGATGTGCTTCAAGGAACAGGCCAGCCAGGCCTTGACTGATACCGGCCTTGGCCAGGTCAGTCACTTGGGCGCGGCGACCGCCGGCAGAATCGGCACGACCACCGGGCATTTGCAGCGCGTGGGTCACGTCGAAGAAAACCGGGTACTCAAATTGCTTCATGATGCCGAAGCCCAGCATGTCGACCACAAGGTTGTTGTAGCCGAAGCTGGAACCACGCTCACAGAGGATCAACTGATCGTTGCCCGCTTCTTCGCATTTGCTCAGGATGTGTTTCATTTCCTGGGGCGCGAGAAACTGGGCTTTTTTGATGTTGATCACGGCGCCGGTCTTGGCCATGGCCACGACCAGGTCAGTCTGACGCGACAGGAAAGCTGGCAACTGGATGATGTCGCACACCTCGGCGACCACGGCCGCTTGCGCAGGCTCGTGGACGTCGGTGATCAGCGGCACACCAAATGCTTGCTTGATGTCCTGGAAAATCCGCATGCCCTCTTCCAGGCCTGGGCCACGGTAAGAGCTGACAGATGAGCGGTTGGCCTTGTCGAAGCTGGCCTTGAACACGTAAGGAATACCGAGCTTTTCAGTAACACGGACGTACTCTTCGCACACCTGCATGGCCATATCACGGCTTTCCAGCACGTTCATGCCACCGAACAAGACCATAGGCTTGTCGTTGGCAATTTCGATATTGCCTACGCGAATAATCTTTTGCGCCATGCTGATTACGCCTTCTTCTCGTGTTGCGCCAATGCTGCTTTGACGAAACCGCTGAACAGTGGGTGGCCGTCACGGGGTGTGGAAGTGAATTCCGGGTGGAACTGGCACGCCACGAACCATGGATGATCCGGCGCTTCTACCACTTCTACCAACGCACCGTCGCCGGAACGACCGGTGACTTTCAGGCCGGCTTCGATCAGTTGAGGCAGCAGGTTGTTGTTCACTTCGTAACGGTGACGGTGACGTTCGACAATCACGTCCTTGGCATAGCAATCATGCACCTTGGAACCGGCTGCAAGCTGGCAATCCTGCGCACCCAGACGCATGGTGCCGCCCAGATCCGATGTTTCGGTACGGGTTTCGACTGCACCGGTGGCGTCTTCCCACTCAGTGATCAAACCCACCACCGGGTGGCCGCTGCTGCGATCGAATTCGGTGGAGTTGGCGTCTTTCCAGCCCAATACGTTACGTGCGAACTCGATCACTGCCACTTGCATGCCCAGGCAGATACCCAAGTAAGGCACCTTGTTCTCGCGAGCATATTGAACGGCAGTGATTTTGCCCTCTACGCCGCGCAGACCAAAGCCGCCCGGTACGAGGATGGCATCACAGCCTTCCAGCAGTTCAGTGCCTTTGTTCTCGATGTCTTCGGAGTCGATATACCGCAGGTTGACCTTGGTACGGTTGGAAATACCGGCGTGGCTCATCGCTTCGATCAGCGACTTGTACGCGTCCAGCAGTTCCATGTACTTGCCGACCATCGCGATGGTGACTTCGTGTTCAGGATTGAGCTTGGCATCCACGACCTTGTCCCACTCGGACAGGTCAGCGGTGTTGCACTGCAAGCCAAAACGCTCGACAACAAAGTCATCCAGACCCTGAGCGTGCAGCATGCCCGGGATCTTGTAGATGGTGTCAGCGTCTTCCAGCGAAATCACGGCGCGCTCTTCAACGTTGGTGAACAACGCGATCTTGCGACGCGAAGATACATCCACGTGGTGGTCGGAGCGGCAGATCAGCACGTCCGGCTGCAGGCCGATGGAGCGCAATTCTTTAACCGAGTGTTGGGTCGGTTTGGTTTTCGTCTCGCCAGCGGTGGCGATATACGGAACCAGAGTCAGGTGCATCAGCATGGCGCGCTTGGCGCCCACTTCGATGCGCAACTGACGGATAGCTTCGAGGAACGGTTGCGACTCAATGTCACCCACAGTGCCGCCAATCTCAACCATCGCTACGTCGGCATCGCCGGCGCCCTTGATGATTCGACGCTTGATTTCGTCAGTGATGTGCGGAATTACCTGGATGGTTGCCCCCAGGTAATCACCACGGCGCTCCTTGCGCAGAACGTGTTCGTAGACACGGCCCGTGGTGAAGTTGTTGTTCTGGGTCATCGTCGTGCGGATGAACCGCTCGTAGTGACCCAAGTCCAGGTCGGTCTCGGCGCCGTCGTGTGTGACGAACACTTCACCGTGCTGGAACGGGCTCATGGTGCCCGGATCAACGTTGATGTAGGGGTCCAGCTTCAGCATGGTGACCTTAAGTCCCCGCGCCTCCAGGATGGCTGCCAATGAAGCCGAGGCAATGCCTTTCCCCAATGAAGAAACAACACCGCCCGTGACGAAGATGTAGCGCGTCATGAAAAACCCTAGAAGTCTGCGTTAAAGCGGTCAGAGCCGCCGGGGAAAGCGAAGGAAGGCCGAAGCCCCCAATCACCAGCATTAGTCACAGTGCACCTTTCGAAAAACTGCTGCGTTGAAACAGACCAATGGCAACCATCGGTTCGATACAAGCCACACATTTTTTTAAAATCGCCCAGCAAAGACTGCTTGGTAATCGGCAACTTCTGTAATTCCGGTGAATCTACAGAAGCTGTATCAAGAAGGGAGCGTAGTCTACCGGAAAGCCCCTTTCAGCTCAAACCTTGATCGCTTGAAGTTGGCAGCCACTTCAATTGCCAGTGTCCATTGGGGTCAGCGTCCAGTCCCTCGAGGTTTGCCACAGCCAATAAGCGCTCATTTTGGTACAGAAGCGGCAATCTGCCACGGGCAAACGGCGGCACCCCGCGCTCATTGAGCAAGCGTTTGAGGTCACGATGACCGCGTCCTGCCAGCGACATGACTTCTGCGCCTTGACGATAGCGCACCTGCAAGGCGCCCTCGGGCACCTCGCCCTCTATGCGTAACAGCCCGTTCCCGGGCAATGACACGGGTAGAGCTGGCTCATCCCAGGTAATCGGCGCAGTCGGCTGGCGCAGCCATTGTCCCGACAGCCACCAGATCCGTCCGCCCGCTCGATGCACCTCGCCATCCGCCAGACGCCATACAGGCCGTGCATCGACGCCGGCATCACGCAACGCCTCCCAACCGGCCCAATGCGCGGTATCAGGCAATCGTGTAAGACCGGCCAGCCACTGGCGCAAAGCGTTGCGCTGACGGGCAGCCGACAGACGGTCGAGAGGTTCAAGCTGCAGAGAGGGCAAACCCAGCCAGGCAAAAGGTGCCTCGGCCGCGGCAAGTGCCAGATCCTGCTCAGCGAGTTCATTCAGCAAACCTTGCGCTTGAGCACAATGATCAGCCGCGCGCGACAGCGTTGTGGTCACCTGCGGCCAACGCCGTGACAACACAGGCATCACTTCATGACGCAAGTAATTACGGGAAAAACCGCTGTATTCATTGGACGGATCTTCAACCCAGTGCAGACCATGGGCGTGCGCGTATGCCTCAAGATCGGCACGCGAAATATCCAGCAACGGGCGCCCAACTACCCCGCGGCCCAATCTGCGCTCACGCGGCATGCCGGACAGCCCGTTTACACCGGCCCCGCGCAACAACCGGAACAACACGGTTTCGGCCTGATCATCGCGATGCTGCCCCGTAAAGAGCACCTCATGCGGCTGCAGGATGGCCTCGAACGCCTCATAGCGCGCCTCCCGCGCTGCCCGCTCGACACTTGCACCGGCGGACACTTGCACGCGCACCACCGTGAGCGGCACGCCCAGGGCATCACACAGCAACTGACAATGAGCCGGCCACGTATCCGCTACAGCCTGTAGACCATGGTGAATATGGAGGGCAGTCAGCGGGGGGAGTGCATGGGTTGGGCGAAGGTGAGCCAGAAGGTGCAGCAGGACAGTCGAGTCAAGACCGCCGGAAAGGGCAATGCGCCAGGCCGGGGCATTGCGCCACGGCTTGAGCGCTTCGAGCAACTGGATTGTCAGGTCGGACATTGCACAATCCTGCAGGGGCGAACGGGTTCACCCCTGCGTCTGTCGGTCTCGCCTTGATTACAGACCGTAACTCATCAAACGGTCATAACGACGCTGCAACAACGTTTCGTTGTCCAGCTTTTTCAACATGTCCAACTGCGAAATCAGCTCTGCGCGAATCGTGGCAGAAGCGGCTGCAGGGTCGCGATGTGCGCCACCCAATGGCTCGCCGATAACTTTATCAACGATGCCCAGGCCTTTGAGACGCTCAGCGGTAATGCCCATCGCCTCGGCGGCATCCGGCGCTTTTTCAGCGGTTTTCCACAGAATCGACGCGCACCCTTCAGGCGAAATCACGGCATAAGTGGAGTACTGCAGCATGTTCAATTGATCGCACACCCCAATTGCCAACGCACCGCCCGAACCACCTTCACCAATAACCGTGGAGATGATCGGGGTCTTCAGGCGCGCCATGACTCGCAGGTTCCAGGCAATCGCTTCGCTCTGGTTGCGCTCTTCAGCATCGATGCCCGGGTAGGCGCCCGGCGTGTCGATAAAGGTCAGGATCGGCATTTTGAAACGCTCTGCCATTTCCATCAAACGGCATGCCTTGCGGTAGCCTTCAGGGCGCGGCATGCCGAAGTTGCGGCGAACTTTCTCACGCACTTCGCGGCCTTTCTGATGACCAATCACCATCACGGGCTGATCGTCCAGACGCGCGATACCGCCCACAATGGCGGCATCGTCGGAGAAGTGACGGTCGCCGTGAAGTTCATCAAACTCAGTGAAGATGTGGTCGATGTAATCCAGCGTGTAAGGACGACGCGGATGACGGGCCAGGCGGGCGATCTGCCAGCTGGTCAGCTTGCCGAAAATATCTTCAGTCAGCGTTTTGCTTTTGTCTTGCAGGCGAGAGATTTCATCGCTGATGTTCAGCGAATTGTCATTACCGACCAGGCGCAACTCTTCGATTTTGGCTTGCAGGTCAGCAATCGGCTGTTCGAAATCAAGAAAATTCGGGTTCATAAGCATCCGTCTTGGGTCGGCGGCAAAGCATGCCAGCAGGCAGAAAGCCCAGTATTGACTGGCACTTTCGAGCCGACTGGGGCAGCCGGTTGATCTGTATCGCGCCTACCTTAAGGGACAGGCGCTCTCAGGTCGAGATTAAAAATTCAGGTCGAGATCAGGACGCGGGTCACGCCCCTGACCGTCAACGGTATTGGAGGAAGACGTTGTCTCGCCCAAACTGGTCACGCAAGGCTTGAATCAAGCTGTCTGCAGGATCGATTCTCCAGTTCTCGCCAAACTGCAACAGGGTCTTCGCATCCCCGCCGGTGTACTCCATGGTGATCGGGCAGGCGCCGCGATGCTTCTTCAGCACGTCGCCCAATTGCCGCAACTGATCACCCTTGAGCGCCGCGTGATGGACCCTCAGGCGCAAACTCTCGGCCAGACTGGTACGCGCATCCTCCATGCTCATGACCCGCTTGACCCGCAGGCGCAAGCCGCCGGAAAAGTCATCATTACTGACCTCCCCTTCCACCACCACCATGGCATCGGTCTGCAACAGCGACTGGGCTGAATGGAACGCTTCGGCAAACAATGAGGCTTCAATCCGGCCGGAACGGTCATCCAGCGTGATGAACCCCATCTTGTCGCCTTTTTTGTTCTTCATCACCCGCAGGGCGATGATCATGCCGGCGACAGTCTGCGTATCGCGGGCAGGCTTCAGATCGATAATGCGCTGCCGGGCGAAACGGCGAATTTCGCCTTCATACTCGTCGATCGGGTGGCCGGTCAGGTACAGGCCCAAGGTGTCTTTCTCGCCCTTGAGGCGTTCCTTGAGAGTCAGCTCCTTGGCCTTGCGATGGTTGGCATACACATCGGCGTCTTCTTCGACAAACACGCCGCCGAACAGGTCGTCGTGGCCGCTGTCGTGGGTGCGCGCCGTTTGTTCGGCCGCCTTGATTGCCTCTTCCAGCGCCGCCAGCAAAATCGCACGGTTCTGATCAATGCTCGCCTGATAGGCTTTTGGCTCGTCATGGAAGCAAGGCCCCAGACGGTCCAGCGCGCCGCTGCGGATCAAACCGTCAAGGGTGCGTTTGTTGATGCGCTTGAGATCAACCCGCGCGCAGAAATCGAACAGGTCCTTGAACGGCCCATCCTGACGCGCTTCGGTAATCGCCTCCACCGGCCCCTCACCCACGCCCTTGATCGCGCCAAGCCCGTAAATGATTCGACCTTCGTCGTTCACCGTGAACTTGTACTCGGAGGCATTCACGTCCGGCGCGTCGAGACGCAGCTTCATCGTGCGCACTTCTTCGATCAAGGTCACGACCTTGTCGGTGTTGTGCATATCCGCCGACAGCACGGCCGCCATGAACGGCGCCGGGTAATGGGCTTTCAGCCACGCGGTTTGATAGGAAACCAGCCCGTAGGCCGCCGAGTGAGATTTGTTGAAACCATAACCGGCGAATTTTTCTACCAGGTCGAAAATGTTACCGGCAAGGTCAGGGTCGATGTTGTTGTTGGCACAGCCTTCAATGAAACCGCCACGCTGCTTGGCCATTTCTTCAGGTTTTTTCTTACCCATGGCTCGACGTAGCATGTCCGCGCCGCCGAGGGTGTAACCCGCCATCACCTGCGCAATCTGCATCACCTGTTCCTGATACAGAATGATGCCGTAGGTCGGGGCCAGAACCGGCTTCAGGCCTTCGTACTGATAATCCGAATGCGGATAAGCAAGCTCGGCGCGCCCGTGCTTACGGTTGATGAAGTCGTCCACCATGCCCGATTGCAGCGGCCCCGGACGGAACAGGGCCACCAGTGCGATCAGGTCTTCCAGACAGTCAGGCTTGAGCTTTTTGATCAGCTCTTTCATGCCTCGCGACTCAAGCTGGAACACCGCCGTCGTCTCGGCTTTTTGCAGCAACTGGTAGGTCGGTTTGTCATCCAGCGGGATAAACGCAATATCCAGCGGCGGCTCGTCGACCTTGGCGCGGTCGCGGTTGATGGTTTTCAGCGCCCAGTCAATGATGGTCAGCGTGCGCAAGCCGAGGAAGTCAAACTTCACCAGCCCTGCGGCTTCAACGTCGTCCTTGTCGAACTGGGTGACCAGACCGTCACCCTCTTCATCGCAATAGATCGGCGAAAAGTCCGTCAGTTTGGTCGGCGCAATCACCACACCACCGGCGTGTTTACCGACGTTACGCACGATGCCTTCGAGCTTGCGTGCCATCTCCCAGATTTCGGCGGCTTCTTCATCCACTTTGATGAAGTCACGCAAGATCTCTTCCTGCTCGTAGGCCTTTTCCAGCGTCATGCCGACTTCAAACGGAATCATCTTCGACAAACGATCCGCCAGGCCGTAAGACTTACCCTGCACACGGGCCACGTCGCGAATAACCGCCTTGGCCGCCATCGAACCGAAGGTAATGATCTGACTGACAGCGTTGCGGCCGTATTTATCTGCCACATATTCAATGACCCGGTCACGACCATCCATGCAGAAGTCGACGTCGAAGTCGGGCATCGAGACCCGTTCCGGGTTAAGGAATCGCTCGAACAGCAGGTCATATTCCAGCGGATCGAGGTCGGTAATTTTCTGCACATAGGCCACCAGAGAACCGGCACCCGACCCTCGGCCAGGCCCTACCGGCACGCCGTTGCTCTTGGCCCACTGGATGAAGTCCATCACGATCAGGAAGTAACCGGGGAACCCCATCTGGATAATGATATCCAGTTCGAAATTCAGCCGGTCGACGTAGACCTGCCGCTTGGCGTCGTAATCTTCGGTGGTGTCCTTGGGCAGCAGAACGCTGAGGCGCTCTTCAAGGCCATCAAACGAGACTTTGCGGAAATATTCGTCGATGGTCATGCCATCGGGAATCGGGAAGTTAGGCAAAAAGTGTTTGCCCAACTTCACTTCGATATTGCAACGCTTGGCAATTTCGACGGTATTTTCGAGCGCTTCCGGCAAATCGCTGAACAGCTCAGCCATTTCTTCGGCGCTTTTCAGATACTGCTGGTCGCTGTAGTTCTTGGAGCGGCGCGGATCATCAAGCGCTCGGCCCTCGCCAATGCAAACGCGGGTCTCGTGGGCTTCGAAATCCTGCTGTTTGAGGAAGCGCACATCGTTGGTGGCCACCAGCGGCGCACCGATTTTGTCGGCCAGCGCTACGGCAGCGTGCAGATGTTCTTCATCGTTGGGACGCTGGGTGCGCTGGACTTCCAGGTAAAAGCGGTCCGGGAAGACATCCATCCATTCGCGGGCCAGCGCCTCGGCTTCCTCGGTGTTACCACTGATCAGCGCGACACCGATCTCGCCTTCTTTGGCGGCCGACAACATGATCAGCCCTTCGGCGGCTTCGGCGACCCATTCACGCTCGATGATGACTTGGCCATTGCGCTGCCCGTCAATAAACCCTCGTGAAATCAGCTCCGTCAGGTTGCGATAACCCACACCGTTCATCGCCAGCAGGCTGATACGGCTCAACGGGTTTTCCGGGTCTTTATTGGACAGCCACAGATCCGCGCCACTGATCGGCTTGATGCCGCCACCCATGGCGGCTTTATAAAATTTGACCAACGAACACATGTTGTTCTGATCGGTCACCGCCACGGCAGGCATGTTCATGCCCGCCAGGGTTTTGATCAGCGGTTTGATCCGCACCAGGCCATCGACCAGGGAATATTCAGTGTGCAGGCGCAGGTGAACGAATGAAGCCGGCATGGTGATCCTGTCTATTAGCTTTGGGAAACAACAAGGCCCGGATTGTACCGGGCCTTGGCAAAAACATCAGCCTTGGGGCTAAACCTCGGTCAAGCCTTCACGGGCTTCGTAGGCACGGCGCACCGGCCCGAAGGACCGGCGATGAATTGGCGTAGGACCAAGACGCTCAAGGGCTTCAAGGTGTACCGCCGTCGGGTAGCCTTTATGCCCGCCAATACCGTAACCCGGGTATTGCAACTCGAAGGCTGCCATTTCACGGTCACGGCTGACCTTGGCCAGGATCGATGCCGCCGCAATGGCTGGCACCTTGCTGTCACCCTTGACCACGGCTTCGGCCGGCATGGCCAATATGGGGCAGCGATTGCCGTCGATCATGGCCAGTTTCGGGGTGATGCTCAACCCTTCTACAGCGCGCTGCATGGCCAACAGGGTGGCATGCAGGATATTCAGCTCGTCGATCTCTTCGACTTCAGCCCGGGCAATGCACCAGCTCAAGGCCTTTTCGCAAATTTCGTCATACAGCTTTTCTCGACGCGCCTCAGTCAGTTTTTTTGAGTCATTAAGACCGGCGATCGGCCGGGCCGGGTCCAGAATCACTGCTGCCGTGACCACTGCGCCGCACAACGGGCCGCGACCCACTTCGTCCACACCGGCCACAAGGTCTTCGACCAGATTGAAGTCCAATCCGATTTGCATAGTCACTTTACTCATTTGGAGTGTGCAATCAGCTCAAGCACCGCTTTGGCGGCCTGATTGGAAGCGTCGAGACGCAACGTACGATGAATTTCGTCGAAACCCCGGGTTTGCTCCTGGCCATTGTCCAGCAGTGGCAACAGGGTCTTGGCCAATGCCTCGGGGGTGGCGGCATCTTGCAGCAACTCGGGCACCAGCATCCGCTGGGCCAGCAAGTTGGGCAAAGACACGTAAGGGCTTTTTACCAGACGCTTGAGAATCCAGAACGTAACCCGCGACAGGCGATACGCCACCACCATCGGCCGCTTGTACAGCAACGCCTCAAGCGTGGCGGTGCCCGAGGCGATCAACACCGCGTCACAGGCAGCCAAGGCCAAGTGCGAACGCCCGTCGAGCAAGGTCAAGGGCAAGTCCCGCTCAGCCAGCAACTGTTCGATTTGCACCCGGCGCGCAGCATTGGCACAAGGCAATACAAAACGTGTGTCGGGCCGGGCTTCGCGGATTTTTAGGGCAGCGTCCAGGAACAGCCCACCCAATTTGCCCACTTCCCCGCCACGACTTCCCGGCATCAAGGCGACCAACGGGCCGTCAGGCAACCCCAGTTCGGCACGGGCAGCGGCTTTATCGGCCTCAAGGGGAATGGTGTCCGCCAGCGTATGGCCAACAAACCGCACCGGCACGCCATGCTCTTCGTAGAATTTGGCTTCAAACGGCAGCAACGTGAGCATCAAGTCGCAACCTTCGCGAATTTTCAGCACGCGTTTCTGCCGCCACGCCCACACGGACGGGCTGACGTAATGCACGGTCTTGATGCCAGCACGCCGTAACTGAAGCTCGATATTGAGGGTGAAATCAGGCGCATCGATGCCGATAAATACATCAGGTTTTTCGGCAATGAGGGTCTGGATCAGCGCTTTGCGGCGTTTGAGCAACTCGCGCAAACGGCCAAGTACCTCAACCAGCCCCATGACCGACAGACGCTCCATCGGGAAGTAAGAGCGCATGCCCTGCGCTTCCATCAGCGGGCCTCCCACACCGATAAACTCAATATCGGGGTGCTGAGCCTTGAGCGCTCGCATCAGGCCTGAACCCAGGATGTCGCCAGAGGCCTCACCCGCCACCAGCGCAATACGCAACCTGGCCATGATCAGCGGGTAATGCCGCGGGTCGATGAACGAATCGACTCCACAAACAGTGCGACTTCCGGGAACTGCGCAGAGGGCTCAGCCAGTTCGGCGAGCGCTTGTTCAACCGTCAGCCCCTGGCGGTAAACCACCTTGTAGGCCCGACGCAAGGCGTGAATCGCATCTTCACTAAAGCCACGACGGCGCATGCCCTCGAAATTCATGCTACGGGCTTCGGCAGGGCTGCCAAACACCGTGACAAAGGCCGGAACGTCCTTGCCAATCGCTGTACCCATGCCTGAAAAGCTGTGAGCACCGATATGACAGAACTGATGCACCAGCGTGAAACCCGACAGGATCGCCCAGTCTCCCATGTGCACATGGCCTGCCAGCGCGGCGTTGTTGACCAGAATGCAATGGTTGCCGATTACGCTGTCATGCCCGATGTGGGCGTACGCCATAATCAGGTTGTGATCACCCAGGGTCGTCTCGGCACGATCCTGAGCCGTGCCGCGATGAATGGTCACACCTTCGCGAATCACATTGTGATCACCGATCACCAGGCGTGTCTCTTCGCCCTTGTACTTCAGATCGGGCGTATCTTCACCGACTGATGAAAACTGGTAGATACGATTGTGCTTACCGATTTTGGTTGGGCCTTTAAGAATGACATGCGGCCCAATCACTGTTCCCTCGCCGATTTCCACACCTGCGCCGACGATCGACCAAGGGCCGACCACGACGTCGTCGGCCAGAATGGCCGTCGGATCGATGATTGCGCGAGGGTCAATCAAACTCATAGTTTGCGTTCCGCACAGATAATTTCAGCCGAGCATACCGGCTTGCCATCAACCGTTGCCTGGCACTCGAACTTCCAGATCGAACGCTTGCAGCTCAGGAACTTGGCTTCCAGGATCAATTGATCGCCCGGCAACACGGGCTGACGGAAACGCAGTTTGTCGGAACCGACGAAGTAATACAGCGTCCCGTCTGCAGGTTTCACGTCCAGCATCTTGAAACCCAGAATGCCCGCAGCTTGCGCCATGGCTTCGATGATCAACACGCCGGGCATGATCGGGTGCGCCGGAAAGTGACCGTTGAAGAAGGGTTCGTTGATGCTGACATTCTTGTAAGCACGAATGCGCTTGTTCTCGACATCCAGATCCACCACTCGATCCACCAGCAGGAAAGGGTAACGGTGAGGCAGATATTCGCGAATCTCGTTGATGTCCATCATTTCGTGGGGAAGCCTGTAATAAAGATTGGGCGCGCGCTACGAAGGCACGCTCCTCTAGCAAATCAAGAACGCAGACCCTTGGCCCTGCGCGCTTGATATGGAAATAGTATTAGCTTTCAGATGAAGCGATACCGTCAGGGGTCACTTCTCGACGCGTTTTTCCAGTTGTTTCAATCGTCGCGCGATGTCGTCCAGCTGGCGAATACGTGCCGCACTCTTGCGCCATTCAGCCGCTGGCTGCATGGCTGTTCCGGAAGAGTAAGCACCCGGTTCGGTAATGGAGTGAGTCACCATGGTCATCCCGGTGAGGAAAACGTTGTCGCAGATCTCAATATGCCCCACCAAACCGACACCACCGGCCAACATGCAGTGCTTGCCGATTTTAGTGCTTCCTGAAATCCCGACACACGCGGCCATCGCCGTATGGTCACCGACCTGCACGTTGTGCGCGATCTGAATCTGGTTATCGAGTTTGACCCCATTGCCAATAACCGTATCTGCCAGGGCACCACGGTCGATGGCAGTGTTCACACCGATCTCGACATCATCACCAATGGTCACGCCGCCGATCTGGGCAATTTTTTGCCAGACACCCTTCTCATTGGCGAAACCGAAACCTTCGCCTCCCAGCACGGCGCCCGACTGAATCACGACACGCTTACCGATGCGAACATCGTGATAAAGCGTCACGCGCGGCGCCAACCAGCCACCCTCACCGATTTCACAGCGAGCACCGATAAAGCAATGAGGCCCGACGGTCACGCCAGCCGCAATGCGCGCACCGCTTTCAATCACTGCAAAGGCGCCGATGCTGGCCGCAGGATCTACCCTCGCATCCGGCGCAATCACGGCTGAAGGATGCACACCGGCACCCGCCTTGGGCTTGGGGTCAAACAGGTGGGAAATACGGGCGTATGCCAGGTAAGGATCCGGCACCACCAAAGCATCACCGGCATAGTCTTCAGCGTCGGCTGACTTGAGCAAAACGGCTCCAGCCTGACAATCGACCAAGAACTTTCGGTACTGCGGGTTGGCCAGAAAGCTCAACTGAGATGGGCCAGCCTCTTGTAAAGTGGCTAGCCCAGTGATTTCTTTCTCCGCGCTGCCACGCAAGGTGGCACCGAGGAACTCGGCCAATTGGCCGAGTTTTATAGTCGCAGTCATAATTACTTCAGCTGATTCATGCGCTCAATGACTTGGCGAGTGATGTCGTATTGAGGTTTGACATCGATCACTGCACCACGCTCGAACACCAGGTCATAGGCGCCTTTCTTGATGACTTCTTCAACAGCGCTGTCCAGTTTTGGCTTCAGCTGTTTCAGCATTTCACGGTCAGCAACGGCTTTGGCTTCGTTCAGTTCCTTGGACTGGAACTGGAAATCGCGGGCCTTTTGCTTGAATTCAAGCTCCAGACGCTCACGCTCGCCTTGCTGCATTTTGTCGCCGCCTTTGACCAGACGATCCTGAATGCCTTTGGCACTGCTTTCCAGGGACTTCAGTTTGGTCAGTTGCGGACCGAATTTCTTCTCGGCATCTACGGCGTAACGCTTGGCAGCGTCAGATTCCAGCAGCGCCATCTGATAGTTCAGAACGGCAATTTTCATGTCGGCAAACGCCGGACCTGCTACCAGAACCGAAGCCAGGAGAACCAATTGAGTCAACTTACGCACGATGCACTCCTACTAAATCCGTTGTTTATCTAAAGTCAGGCTTTTAGAAAGTCTGGCCGAGGGAGAACTGGAACACTTGGGTATCTGCGTCATCCGGTTTCTTGATCGGCATGGCCAAGCTGAAGCTCAACGGGCCAAGTGCGGTCACCCACGTTACGCCAACACCCACAGAGCTGGCCATATTACTAAAGCTGATATCGCAATCTTTTGTGGTCGACTTGCAGTTGGTGTCGAAAACATTACCCACATCCCAGAACACGGAGGTGCGCAGGGAACGTTGATCTTTCACGAACGGCATCGGGAACAGAACTTCTGCCCCGCCCTGTATCAGGACGTTACCACCAAACGGCAGCGGATCTTGATCCGGGTCATTCTTGTTCGGGGTACTGCGTGGACCCAGCGCACTGTCCTTGAAACCACGGACCGAGTTGAAACCACCTGCATAGTAGTTCTCGTAGAACGGCAGCCCCGACGTCGAGCCATAGCTGTCACCGTAACCCAGCTCGGTGTGCAGGCGCATCGTGTAGGTGTCGGTCAACGGCTGGAACAACTGGGCGCGGTAATCCAGTTTGTAGAACTGGAGATCACTGCCCGGAATGGTGGTTTCAAGCGTCAAGCTTTGCGAGCTGCCGCGTGTCGGCAGCACGCCTTTGTTCAGAGTCGATTCGGACCAGCCGGCAGAAGCCTTGAAGTTCAGGAACTTGTCGCCTTCTTTGTTGATGAAATCGAAGATCTCGTCAACGGTGTAGGTACCGGTACTGATTTCATCCTGCTGCACGCTCAGGCCATAGGTCAGGCGCGAGGTATCGCTGATCGGATACCCCATGGTGATACCGGCGCCCAGGCTGTCGACCGAGTAGTTTGCTACATCAACATCGAGGTCTTTGTAGTCGGTCGTGCGGTAGAACGCGTTGTAACCCAGGCTCACGCCATCAGCGGTCCAGTACGGGTCAACATAACTGAAGTTGTAACGGCTCTGGTATTCACTGCGGGTCAGGCCCACGCTGACGCGGTTACCCGTACCCAGGAAGTTGTTCTGGGTAATCGAACCACCCAGGATCAAACCGGCGCTTTGGGCAAAGCCGACGCTGGCGGTGATCGAACCGGAAGCCTGTTCTTCTACGGCGTAGTTCACATCGACCTGGTCGTCTGTACCGGGAACGGCCGGTGTTTCAACGTTCACTTCCTTGAAGAAGCCCAGACGCTCAAGGCGCACCTTGGACTGATCGATCAGGTAAGTCGACGCCCAGCCACCTTCCATCTGGCGCATTTCGCGACGCAGCACTTCGTCTTCCGACTTGGTGTTGCCGCGGAAGTTGATACGGTTGACATAAGCACGCTTGCCCGGATCCACCACAAAGGTGATGGCCACGGTGTGGTCTTCCGGGTTTGGCTGAGGCACGCCGTTGACGTTGGCGAAGGTATAACCTTCGTTACCCAGACGACGGGTGATCAGCTCGGAGGTCGTGGTCATCAGCTTGCGGGAAAACACCTGGCCCGGCTGAACCAGCAGCAGCGACTTGATCTGATCTTCAGGAACCTTGAGGTCACCGCTCAGCTTCACTTCGCCCACATTGTACTTTTCGCCTTCATTCACGTTGACCGTGATATAGACGTTTTTCTTGTCCGGGGTGATCGATACCTGAGTGGAGGCGATATCCATGTTGATATAGCCACGGTCGAGGTAATACGAGCGCAGGCGCTCAAGGTCACCGGACAGTTTTTCACGCGCATACTTGTCGTCATTCTTGAAGAACGACAACCAGTTAGTGGTTTTCAGTTCAAACAGGTCAACGAGGTCTTCTTCCGGGAAGACGGTATTGCCCACCACGTTGATGTGCTGGATAGCCGCAACCGTGCCTTCGTTGATATTGACCTTCAAGGCGACCCGGTTGCGAGGTTCGGACACGACTTCAGTGTCGACCGTCGCCGAGTAACGACCTTGGGCAACATACTGACGTTGCAGTTCGTTACGCACACCCTCAAGGGTGGCACGCTGGAAGATTTCACCTTCGGCAAGACCCGACTGTTTAAGACCTTTCATCAGGTCATCAGTGGAAATAGCCTTGTTTCCGTCAATGGTGATGCTTGAAACGGAAGGACGTTCGACAACCGTAACGACGAGCACATTGCCATCACGACCCAGTTGGATATCCTGAAAGAAACCGGTTTTGAACAACGCACGAGTGGATTCCACCAACCGGCGGTCATCCGCTACCTCACCCACGTTCAGCGGCAACGCGCCAAACACGCTACCAGCGGAAACCCGCTGCAGCCCGTTGACACGAATATCAGAGATAGTGAAGGACTCGGCGTGAACTTCGGCGATCATCAGTACGGTGAGAACCGCAGTTAGCAGCAGACGTTTCATGAAGTCCTTTCTTATTCCAACTGGCAATAAACAAACTGCCGCAAAATGCGGCAGATTCGCAATTCAGCGAAGCGTTTACAGACGTCCCAGGTCGTTGACCAGGGCAAGTAACATCACCCCGACCACCAAACTGATACCGATCTGCATTCCCCAACCCTGCACCCGATCCGACAAGGGACGACCACGCGCCCACTCGATCAGATAAAACAACAAATGCCCCCCATCCAGTACCGGGATGGGCAACAAGTTCAGAACCCCAAGACTGATACTCAGATAAGCCAGGAAATTCAGGAAGTCCGCGACACCCGACTGGGCAGAAGCGCCCGCCACTTTAGCAATGGTTATCGGTCCACTCAAGTTTTTTACCGAGAGCTCGCCGAACAACATTTTCTTGAGTGAGTCGAGCGTCAATACGCTCATCGTCCAAGTCCGTTTGGCGCCCTCGCCGATCGCGGCGAGCGGGCCGTAACTGACCTCGCGAATCATCTCCGGCGGCCAGTCCACACCCTTGACCCCAGCCCCCAGATAACCGGTTGCGGCCTTGCCTTCACCGCGCGCCGCCAATGCCACGGGGATGTCGATCGGCACACCATCACGCTCGACGCGCAATACGATTTTCGCCTCAGGACGTACCCGCACCCAATCCACCACCTGCTGCCAGTCCTTGACCGGCTGATCGTTCATGGCCAGCAGTTTGTCACCGGTTTTAAGGCCCGCGGCCTGGGCCGGGCCTTCAGGATCAAGCTCAGCCAGTACGGCCGGCAACTCCGGACGCCATGGACGAATACCCAGCGAACTGATTGGATCAGGCTCGTTAGCCCCTTTTAACCAGTCATGCAGAACCAGCTCATGAGTCGACTCCGAAGTGCTCCCCGCCTCACGAACGGCCACGTGAATCGAACCGCTCTCGCCCAGGCGGCGCACGAGCTGCAGATTCACATTGGACCAGCCCGAAGTGGGCTCTCCATCAATCGAAACGATTTCCTGTCCGGGCACCAGACCGGCTTGCGCTGCCAGGCTACCGCTTTCGACTGCGCCAATGACCGGGCGCACTTGCTGGCTGCCCAGCATGGCCAGAATCCAGAAAAACACCATCGCCAGCATGAAATTGGCGATGGGGCCCGCTGCAACGATGGCAATGCGTTGCCCGACGGTTTTGCGATTGAAGGATTGGCCCAGCAGTTCAGCTGGCACCTCCCCTTCCCGCTCATCAAGCATTTTCACGTAGCCGCCCAACGGGATCGCTGCCACTACAAACTCAGTGCCCTGACGGTCGTGCCAGCGCAGCAAGGGCGTGCCGAACCCCACAGAGAAGCGCAGAACCTTGACGCCGCAACGGCGCGCCACCCAAAAGTGACCGAATTCATGAAAAGTGACCAACACCCCCAATGCAACCAGGGTGCCAACAATCATATAAAGCGCACTCATCTACTTTCTCCGTGATCCTGTCCGGTTACGGCAAGCAGCACTGATCAGCCCTGACGGCTCAACCATTGATCAGCCAACTCTCGCGCCCTGGCATCGGCGGCAAAGACTGCCTCTAACTCATTAACGGGCACCACTGGCTCGTTGTTTAAAACGTCTTCAATCAATTGCGCAATCTGCGGGTAGCGGATTCGCCCATCGAGGAAGGCCGCCACCGCCACTTCATTGGCCGCATTGAGCATGGCCGGCGCGCTGTCACCAGCCGCCGCCGCTTCACAGGCCAGGCGCAGACAAGGGAAGCGCTGCTCATCCGGGCGCTGGAAGTCCAGACGCGCCACGGAAAACAGATCCAGCGGCGCCACACCCGAATCGATACGCTCAGGCCACGCCAACGCATTGGCTATCGGCGTGCGCATGTCAGGATTGCCCAACTGCGCAAGCACCGACCCGTCTATGTAGTCCACCAGCGAGTGAATGACGCTTTGCGGATGAATCACCACCTCAACCTGAGCGGGCTTGGCATCGAACAGCCAGCACGCCTCGATCAGCTCAAGGCCTTTATTCATCATGCTCGCTGAGTCGACCGAGATCTTTCGCCCCATCGACCAGTTAGGGTGAGCACACGCCTGATCGGGCGTCACATGCGCCAGATCAGCCAATGGGGTTTCCCGGAAGGGCCCCCCAGAGGCGGTCAGCAGAATCCGTCGCACGCCAACCTGACTCAGCCCACGGGCGAAATCCTGCGGCAGGCACTGAAAGATCGCGTTGTGCTCACTGTCAATGGGCAGCAATACCGAACCGCTACGCCGCACCGCCTGCATGAACAGGGCGCCTGTCATGACCAGCGCTTCTTTGTTCGCCAACAGGATTTTCTTGCCCGCATTGACTGCCGACAAGGTAGGACGCAACCCGGCAGCACCGACGATGGCTGCCATGACGGCATCCACCGCGGGCGCGGAGGCGATATCACATAAACCCTGCTCGCCCACCAACACCTCGGTGTTGAGGCCCGCTGCGCGCAGATCAGCTTGCAGCTGACGCGCGGAACGCTCATCCGGAACCACTGCAACCTGAGGCGTGTGCTGAATGCACAATGCCAGCAGTTGCGCGAGACGGCTATAACCGCTCAGCCCGAACACTTGATAGCGATCCGGGTGGCGAGCAATCACATCCAGCGTACTCAGGCCAATCGAGCCGGTAGCGCCCAGCACCGTAATCTGTTGAGGACGGCTCATGATGCAGCCATCCACAGCAACACGGCGAACACGGGAATGGCGGCCGTCAAACTGTCGATACGATCGAGTACACCGCCATGCCCGGGCAGCAACTGACTGCTGTCCTTAATGCCCGCCTGACGCTTGAACATGCTTTCTGTGAGGTCGCCCACCACTGAAATCAATACGATAACGGCAGCGCCTGCCAAGGCAGCAACCATCTGAGAGGCACTCCAGCCGCGCACCACGCCGACAACAGCCGTGATCAGCAGGCTCAGCAACAAACCGCCAAAAACGCCTTCCCAGCTTTTGCCGGGGCTGACTTTAGGGGCCAGTTTGCGCTTGCCGAATTTACGCCCGGAAAAGTACGCGCCAATATCGGCGCCCCACACCAGCACCATCACCGCCATGATCAGCCAGTTACCCAGCGGCATCGCCTTGATCATCACCAGCCCTTGCCAGGCCGGTAGCAAAATCAGCAAGCCGATGACCAGCTTGACTGCAGCACTGGACCAGCGTGACGCGGAATCAGGAAACGTGAGCACCAGAAACGTCGCCAACGCCCACCACACCACCGCGGCCACCAACACCCACGGGGCAAGGTCAGGCAACAGGTGCAGACCAAACAGCAATAAGGCCACGACGAGGGCAAAACCGACACGGGCCGTTTGAGCTGTAAATCCGGCAAGGCGCGCCCATTCCCAGGCCCCGAGGGTGACGACCAGCCCGATGAAGAGCGCGAAGTTAGACCCATCAAGAAGGAAAAAGCCGCACAAAGCGATTGGCAGCAGGATAAGTGCAGTGATGATGCGTTGCTTAAGCATTAAACCCGGGCTCCAGCCTCAACCTGCTCGCTTGTTTTACCGAAGCGACGCTGGCGAGAAGCGAAATCAGCCAATGCATGACGCATGGCTTCGTGTTTGAAGTCCGGCCAGAACAGGTCGGAGAAGTACAGCTCGGAATAGGCCAACTGCCACAGCAGGAAGTTGCTGATACGGTGCTCGCCCCCTGTGCGGATACACAGGTCAGGCAACGGTAGATCGCCTGTTACCAGACAGGTTTGCAACAAGTCCGGGGTGATGTCTTCAGGCTGCAAATGACCTGCCTGAACCTCACGCGCCAGACGTTGCGCAGCCTGCGCGATGTCCCACTGCCCGCCATAATTGGCGGCAATTTGCAGGACAAAGCGCCCGCTGCCTGCGGTGATCGCCTCCGCTTCGCGCATCGCCGCTTGCAGCTCGGGATGAAAACGGGAGCGATCGCCAATGATGCGCAGGCTGATGTTGTTTTCGTTGAGACGCTTGGCCTCACGACGCAGTGCCTTGAAGAACAAATCCATCAAGGCACTGACTTCAGCCGCAGGACGCTGCCAGTTTTCGCTGGAAAACGCGAACAGGGTGAGCACTTCGACCTTGGCCTCGGCACACACCTCAATCACGGCGCGGACTGCATCCACACCCGCTTTATGCCCGGCAACACCCGGCATAAAGCGTTTTTTCGCCCAGCGATTATTGCCATCCATGATAATCGCGACATGTCGCGGCACGGATGACGACACAGCCTGCTTGGTCTTTTCCATAAAACGCCCTGACCCTTATACGGCCATCAGGTCCGCTTCTTTCTGCTTGGTAGCCGTTTCGATATCCGCGACAGCCTTGTCGGTCAGCTTCTGGATCTCGTCAGCTGCGCGACGCTCTTCGTCTTCACTGATTTCTTTCTCTTTAACCAGGTCTTTCAACTGGCTCAACGCATCACGACGGATATTACGTACCGCAATACGCGCATCTTCAGCCGCATCACGCGCCTGCTTGGCGAATACTTTACGGGTTTCTTCCGTCAGGGCTGGCATGGAGATCAGCAGCAATTCGCCCAGGTTGGTCGGATTGAGGTTCAAGCCAGCGCTTTGAATCGCCTTATCCACGGCTTGAAGCATGTTGCGCTCAAACGCCACGACCTGCAGGGTGCGAGAATCTTTAACGGTTACGTTCGCTACCTGACTAAGCGGTGTATCAGCACCGTAGTAAGGCACCATCACGCTACCCAAAATGCTTGGGTGAGCCTTGCCGGTACGAATCTGACCAAATGCATGGCTCAGCGATTCCAGCGATTTCTGCATACGCGTTTGTGCGTCTTTCTTGATTTCGTTGATCATTGTTGACCTTCCTCGATCAGAGTGCCTTCAGCGCCGCCGTGAACGATGTTGAGCAGGGCGCCGGGCTTGTTCATGTTAAAGACACGTAATGGCATCTGGTGGTCGCGGCACAGACAAATAGCTGTCAGGTCCATCACGCCCAGCTTGCGATCCAGCACTTCATCGTAAGTCAGATGATCGAACTTCTCGGCATGCGGGTCTTTGAATGGATCTGCGGTGTAAACACCGTCAACCTTGGTGGCCTTGAGTACTACGTCGGCGTCGATTTCAATGGCGCGCAAGCACGCGGCAGAATCCGTTGTGAAGAATGGATTGCCTGTACCCGCAGCAAAAATCACCACTTCCTTCGCGTTCAAGTGACGCATGGCCTTGCGACGGTCGTAATGATCCGTCACACCCACCATGGAGATGGCCGACATTACGATGGCGGAGATATTCGCACGTTCCAGCGCATCGCGCATCGCCAGGGCGTTCATCACGGTCGCGAGCATCCCCATGTGGTCGCCAGTCACGCGATCCATACCGGCAGCGCTCAATGCAGCGCCACGGAACAGATTGCCACCACCAATCACCAAACCTACCTGAACGCCGATACCCACCAACTGGCCGACTTCCAGCGCCATGCGGTCGAGCACCTTGGGGTCGATCCCGAACTCTTCAGAGCCCATCAGGGCTTCGCCGCTTAGCTTGAGTAGAATGCGTTTATAGCGAGCTTGATAACCACTGCCCTGCTGAGCCATTGCGAATCTCTCCTGCCGCGTTTTATAAAAAATCTGTGCGAGGCTGTTTTCAGCCTGCGTTTACTCTAGCTTGGCGCCGGATAACAGCACCATCGGATCGCGATTTTGTACACCGGTTCCGCCGGGCGAGGTAAAACCTTCACCCATTTGAAAAGAGGCTGCGCGCGTGAGCGGGCAGCCTCTTGGGTCGACAGTTGAAACCGTCTTATTGCTTGTTGGCTGCAGCCACTTGAGCAGCAACTTCTTCAGCGAAGTTGTCAACTGGCTTCTCGATGCCTTCGCCTACTTTGAAGTAAGTGAAGGAAACGATTTCAGCACCGGCCTTCTTGGCCAGCTCACCGACCTTGATTTCAGGGTTCTTGACGAACGCCTGCTCAACCAGGCTGGCTTCTGCCAGGAACTTGCTGATACGGCCTTTGACCATATTTTCAACAATGTTTTCTGGCTTGCCTTTGATTTTTTCTTCGTTCAGCTGCAGGAACACAGCTTTTTCGCGCTCAATTGCTTCTTCAGAAACTTCCGAAGGCAGCAGGAACTCAGGGTTGCTCGCCGCTACGTGCATGGCGATGTCACGAGCCAGCTCAGCGTTGCCGCCTTTGAGCGAAACCACAACACCGATTTTGTTGCCGTGCAGGTAAGCGTCAACCACGTCACCTTCAACACGCACCAGACGGCGAATGTTAACGTTCTCGCCTACTTTGGCAACCAGTGCTTCACGAGCAGATTCTTGAGCGGCGATCAGCGGAGCTGCGTCGGTCAGTTTGTCCGCGAATGCTTTTTCAACGCTGGCAGCCACGAAGTTTTTGAAGTCTTCTTGCAGAGCCAGGAAGTCGGTTTGCGAGTTAACTTCAAGAATAACGGCAGACTTGTTATCGTCAGCAACTTTCACTGCGATAGCGCCTTCAGCAGCAACGTTGCCTGCTTTTTTGGCGGCCTTGATGGCGCCCGAAGCACGCATGTCGTCGATGGCTTTTTCGATGTCGCCGCCAGCCTTGGTCAAGGCTTTCTTGCAATCCATCATGCCTTCGCCAGTACGCTCACGCAGTTCTTTAACCAACGCTGCAGTAATCTCTGCCATTTCAAAATTCCTCTTGGATAGGTTTTCAACCATTCCACCCGACCAAACGGGCGTTCAATTCGTATGAAGCCTGCCTCGATGCAACCCTGTGTGCCGCAATTTGATACAGCAACGACAGAGGCCTGTCCAACAAATGGATTTCGAGGTGGCAAAAAGGGGGCCAAGCCCCCTTTTTGCGTACTGAGTAAACGCTAGGCGTTTATTACTCAGCCTTCAACCGCTGCAGCTGGAGCGTCTTCGACGAAAACGTCGGTGCCGCCAGCAACGTGGTTACGGCCACGGATAACAGCGTCAGCCATCGCACCCATGTACAGCTGGATAGCGCGGATTGCGTCATCGTTGCCCGGGATGATGTAGTCAACGCCTTCCGGGCTGCTGTTGGTATCGACAACGCCGATTACCGGGATGCCCAACTTGTTAGCTTCGGTGATCGCGATACGCTCGTGGTCAACGTCGATAACGAACAGAGCGTCTGGCAGACCGCCCATGTCCTTGATACCACCCAGGCTACGATCCAGCTTTTCCAGATCGCGAGTGCGCATCAGCGCCTCTTTCTTGGTCAGCTTGGCGAAAGTACCGTCTTCTGCCTGCACTTCAAGGTCACGCAGACGCTTGATGGAAGCACGGATGGTTTTGAAGTTGGTGAGCATGCCGCCCAACCAGCGGTGATCCACGTACGGCGAACCGCAACGTGCTGCTTCTTCAGCAACGATCTTGCCAGCGGAACGCTTGGTGCCGACGAACAGAATCTTGTTTTTGCCCTGGGCCAGACGCTCTACGAAAGTCAGAGCTTCGTTGAACATTGGCAGGGTTTTTTCAAGGTTGATGATGTGAATCTTGTTACGCGCGCCAAAGATGTATTTACCCATCTTCGGGTTCCAGTAACGGGTTTGGTGACCGAAGTGCACACCGGCCTTCAGCATATCGCGCATAGTGACTTGGGACATGATAGTTCCTTAGTAAGTCGGGTTAGGCCTCCACGTATCCCAATGACCAACCAGCAGCTTCGAGCTGAAGGCACCCAGGTCATCGTGTCGACACGTGTGTGGGTTTGTGCTCACCGGGCTATACCCGGAAAGCGGCGCATTTTATAACACAAGACGGCCAAAAAACGAAACACGGATTCTGACTTTCTTCCACGCGCTTTTGCGCAAGCCGCGCAATAGCGCCAGAATGCCCCTTTCTATTAAGAGAAGCGATGGCGCAAGGCTCATGATTAACGCCGACCGTCTGTTAGAATCGCGTTTTTTTCGCGGTGCGCGACGCCAGCCGTCACTTCGCACCTGCAATTCCGTTGATGAGCGCTAACGCGCAAAGAGAGCCTGTATGACCGTCACCCTCAAAACCCCCGAGGACATCGCAAAGATGCGCGTCGCCGGCAAACTGGCCGCCGAAGTCCTGGAAATGATCGCCGAGCACGTCAAGCCCGGCGTCACCACCGAAGAGCTCGACCGCATTTGCCACGACTACATTGTCAATGTGCAAAAGGCCATCCCGGCCCCGCTCAATTACAAAGGTTTCCCGAAGTCGATCTGCACCTCGGTCAACCACGTTGTCTGCCACGGCATTCCGGGCGACAAGGCCCTGAAAGACGGCGACACCCTGAACATCGACGTCACGGTGATCAAGGATGGCTACCACGGCGACACCAGCCGCATGTTCCACATCGGCAAAGTGCCGGTCTGGGCCGAGCGCCTGTCGCAAGTGACCCAGGAATGCATGTACAAAGCCATCGAAATCGTCAAACCGGGCTGCCGCCTGGGTGACATCGGCGAAGTCATCCAGAAGCACGCCGAAAAGAACGGGTTTTCCGTCGTGCGCGAGTTCTGCGGCCACGGCATCGGCAAGGTATTCCACGAAGAGCCGCAGATCCTGCACTACGGCCGCGCCGGCACCGGCATGGAACTCAAGGCCGGCATGACCTTCACCATCGAGCCGATGATCAACCAGGGCAAGGCAGACACCAAAGTACTGGGTGATGGCTGGACCGCAATCACCAAGGACCGCAAGCTGTCGGCACAGTGGGAGCACACCCTGCTGGTTACCGAGACGGGCTACGAGATTTTCACCCTGCGCAGCGATGACACCATCCCCCGCGTTTCGGCCTGATGTTTGCAGTCGCTTCTTTTCAGATAGCCACAACCCAGCCATAGGAAAGCCAATCGATGCCGCAGGTGGATCCCGAACTTTTTGACCGTGGCCAGTTCCAGGCCGAGCTGGCCTTAAAAGCCAGCCCCATTGCCGCATTCAAAAAGGCGATCCGCCAGGCACGTGAAGTGCTCGACGACCGTTTTCGCAAAGGGCGCGACATTCGTCGCCTGATCGAAGATCGCGCCTGGTTCGTCGACTGCATCCTGAATCAGGCCTGGGACCAGTTCAGCTGGAGCACCGACGCCGACATCGCCCTCGTGGCCGTGGGCGGCTACGGCCGTGGCGAGCTGCACCCCTACTCCGACATTGACCTGCTTATCCTGCTGGATAACGCCGATCACGAAATTTTTCGCGACTCCATTGAGCGCTTTCTGACATTACTTTGGGACATTGGTCTGGAAGTCGGTCAAAGCGTGCGCTCGGTGGACGAGTGTGCCGAGCAGGCCCGGGGCGACCTGACCATCATCACCAACCTGATGGAAAGCCGCACCGTGGCGGGCCCTGAACATCTGCGCCAGCGCATGCTGGATGTCACCAGCACCGCGCACATGTGGCCCAGCAAGGATTTCTTCCTGGCCAAGCATGCCGAACAGAAAGCCCGGCACCACAAATACAACGACACCGAATACAACTTGGAGCCCAACGTCAAAGGCTCACCCGGCAGCCTGCGCGATATCCAGACCATCTTGTGGGTAGCGCGACGCCAATACGGCACCCTGAGCCTGCGCGCACTGGCCGGACAGGGGTTTCTGGTGGAGAGCGAGCACGCCCTGCTCGCCTCCTCCCAGGAGTTTTTGTGGAAGGTTCGCTATGCCCTGCACATGCTGGCCGGGCGCGCCGAAGATCGCCTGCTGTTCGACCATCAACGCAGCATCGCTGAACTGCTGGGTTTCACCGGTGATGACACCAAGCACCTGATCGAAAACTTCATGCAACAGTATTACCGGGTGGTCATGAGCATCGCGCAGCTCAGCGACCTGATCATCCAGCACTTCGAAGAGGTGATCCTCGCCCCCGAAGACGAAGCGCCACCCGCCCCGATCAACTCCCGCTTCCAGTTGCACGACGGCTACATCGAAGCCACCAGCGACAACGTGTTCAAACGCACACCGTTCGCCATGCTGGAAATCTTCCTGCTGATGGCCCAGCGCCCGGAAATCAAGGGCGTGCGCGCCGATACGATTCGCCTGCTGCGTGAGCATCGTTACCTGATCGACGACGATTTCCGTAACGACATCCGTAACACCAGCCTGTTTATCGAGTTGTTCAAATGCAAAATCGGCATTCACCGCAACCTGCGCCGAATGAACCGCTACGGCATTCTCGGGCGCTATTTGCCTGAATTCGGCTTTATCGTCGGCCAGATGCAGCACGATCTGTTCCACATCTACACCGTCGACGCCCACACGCTGAACCTGATCAAGCACCTGCGCAAATTGCAGTACACCCAGGTGTCGGACAAATTTCCGCTGGCCAGCAAATTGATGGCCAAGCTGCCGAAACCGGAACTCATTTACCTGGCAGGCCTTTACCACGACATCGGCAAAGGCCGCCATGGCGACCATTCCGAGATTGGCGCCGTGGATGCCGAAGCGTTTTGCATCCGTCATCAACTGCCCCAGTGGGACACGCGCCTGATCGTGTGGCTGGTCCAAAACCACTTGGTGATGTCGACCACCGCCCAACGCAAAGACCTGTCCGACCCGCAAGTCATCCACGATTTCGCCCAGACAGTCATCGATGAAACCCACCTTGACTACCTGTATGTCCTGACCGTGGCCGACATCAACGCGACCAATCCGACCCTATGGAATTCGTGGCGAGCCAGCCTGTTGCGCCAGCTCTATACCGAGACCAAGCGCGCCCTGCGTCGCGGGCTGGAAAACCCTGTCGACCGCGAAGAGCAAATCCGCCAGACCCAAAGCGCGGCCCTCGACACGCTGGTGCGCAACGGCAACGATCAAGACGATGTCGAGCAGCTCTGGTCGCAGCTGGGGGATGACTACTTTCTGCGCCACACCTCCTCCGATGTGGCGTGGCACACCGAGGCCATCCTGCAACAGCCGGCCGACGGCGGCCCGCTGGTGCTGATCAAGGAAACCACCCAGCGCGACTTCGAAGGCGGCACGCAGATTTTCATCTACGCCCCCGATCAACACGACTTCTTCGCCGTGACAGTGGCGGCAATGGACCAGCTCAACCTGAACATCCACGACGCGCGCATCATCACGTCCAGCAGCCAGTTCACCCTCGACACCTACATCGTGCTCGATAACGATGGCGACTCGATTGGCAACAACCCCGAGCGCATCGAAAAGATCCGCAAGGGCCTGACCGAAGCCCTGCGCAACCCGGATGACTACCCGACCATCATCCAGCGCCGCGTGCCGCGCCAGCTCAAGCACTTCGCCTTTGCGCCACAGGTCACGATCCATAACGATGCACAACGCCCCGTAACGGTGCTCGAACTCAGCGCACCCGACCGCCCCGGCCTGCTGGCCCGCATTGGCATGATCTTCCTGGAATTCGATCTTTCGCTGCAAAACGCCAAGATCGCGACGTTAGGCGAGCGCGTCGAAGACGTTTTTTTCATTACCGATGAAAACAACCAACCCTTGTCTGACCCCCAACTGTGCATACGCCTGCAGGAAGCAATCGTGGAGCAATTAACGGTCAATAAAGATTCCGCCCCAGAACCGTGGCGCCTGAGCATTTAAGCGCCGCCGAGTGAGATCCGCACCCGATGAACAACGCTCTGAACCAGTTGCAGCCTTACCCGTTCGAAAAATTGCGTGCCTTGCTGGGCAGCGTGCAGCCCAATGCCGACAAACGCCCGATTGCGCTGTCGATTGGCGAGCCCAAGCACCGCTCCCCCGATTTCGTGGCCAAAGCCCTGGCCGACAACCTCGACCAGATGGCGGTCTACCCGACCACGCTGGGCATCCCGGCCCTGCGTGAGTCCATTGCCCACTGGGCCGAGCGCCGTTTCAACGTGCCTGCGGGCTGGCTCGACCCGGCGCGTAACATCCTCCCGGTCAACGGCACCCGTGAAGCGCTGTTTGCCTTCACTCAAACCGTGGTCAACCGTGGCGACGACGCGCTGGTCATCAGCCCGAACCCGTTCTACCAAATCTACGAAGGCGCGGCCTTGCTCGCCGGGGCCACGCCGCACTACCTGCCATGCCTGGCTGAACACGGCTTCAACCCCGATTTCGACGCTGTCCCGGCCGACACGTGGCAGCGCTGCCAGATCCTGTTCCTGTGCTCGCCGGGCAATCCGACAGGCGCCCTGATCCCGCTTGAAACCCTGAAAAAGCTGATTGCGCTGGCCGACGAACACGACTTCGTGATTGCCGCCGATGAGTGCTACAGCGAACTCTATTTCGACGAAACCACCCCGCCCGTCGGCCTGCTCAGCGCCTGCGTAGCCTTGGGCCGCGAGGATTTCAAACGGTGCGTGGTGTTCCACAGCCTGTCCAAGCGCTCGAACCTGCCAGGGCTGCGGTCCGGCTTCGTTGCCGGTGATGCCGACATCCTCAAGGCCTTCTTGCTCTACCGCACCTACCACGGCTGCGCCATGCCTGTTCAAACCCAACTGGCCAGCATTGCCGCCTGGAACGATGAAGCCCACGTGCGCACCAACCGCGACCTGTACCGCGAGAAGTTTGACGCGGTGCTGGAGATTCTGAGCCCGGTCATGGATGTACAACGCCCGGATGGCGGCTTTTATCTATGGCCGAATGTGAAAGGTGACGACGCCGCTTTCTGCCGCGACCTGTTTGCCGAAGAACACGTGACTGTGGTGCCGGGCTCGTACCTGTCACGTGAAGTCGATGGTTTCAACCCGGGCGCGGGCCGCGTGCGCATGGCGCTGGTCGCCCCCCTGGCTGAATGCGTGGAAGCCGCAGGGCGGATTCGCGCGTTTATTGAACGCCGCACATAACCCCTGAAGGTGCAGGAGCGAGCACGCTCGCGCCTGCACACCGGCACGCACCGCGTTACTTCACTGTGCCCAGATTGGCTTCACTCAAGTCCAGATCGCGCAGGATTTCGCTGAGCACGTCATCGCCAATTTCGTGATGTCGACGCAGGCTGTAGAGCTCCAGGCGCTGTGCCCTGAGCGCTTTGAGGCGCAGGCGGCCTTCCAGTTCATCCATCTTCGATGCCAATGCCTGCGCTTCTGCAGAATCATTGAACACGTCAAGTTGATGCCGGTATTCAGACATGATCCGCGCCTTCAGCTCTGCGGCCAACGCCGCTTGGGCAGCGTCCGGCGGATGGTCTGGGTCAATCACCTCCTCGGTCTCCAGCGCATGGATGGCAGCCTCCGCCGTACGGCGCCAGGCTTCACGCACTTCAGTGCGCATCGCGTCATCCGAGCTTTGGGCGATGCCGCGCAACAATAACGGCAAGGCAATACAAGCCACGATCAACGACAGCAAGATCACCCCGGCCGCAATAAAGATCAGCAGCTCACGCTCGGGAAAATCAAGCCCTTCATTGAGCAACAAGGGAATCGACATCACGCCCGCCAGCGTCACTGCCCCGCGCACACCGCCCACGGTCAGAATCCAGCAGGAACGGGCCGTCGGCACCATGGTCAGTTCTTGCTTGCCGCGCCAGCGCCGCCATACGCCAGACAAGCGCCAGATGCTCTGCACCCAGATAAAGCGCAGTGCGATCAAGACTAGGAAGATCACCACCACATCCAGGATGCGATACATCAGCGTGGGCCAGAGGTGGGTTTCCAGCCTGACAACCGCCTTGATGATGTCAGGCAGTTGCAGCCCCAACAGCAAAAAGATCAGCCCGTTGAACGCAAATTCCAATAAGCCCCAGACGCTGCGGTTCAGCAAACGGGTACTGGTTTGACGCGGCAACAGGTCCAGCCAGCTCTGCATCATCCCCGCGGCCACGGCCGACAAAATCCCGGACGCGCCCAGACGTTCGGCCAGTACGTAAGCGGCGAAAGGCAGCAGCAACATGAACACAACGTGCGTTGCCGGGTCGTCCCAACCGCGAGCGATCATCCACGAGCGCATGCGCCCGACCACCCAGCTCAACGCCACACCAATGGCCAAGCCGCCACAGGCCACCAACAGGAAGGTGACGCTGGCATTGGCCAACGAAAAAACGCCCGTGATCGCTGCCGCCAACGCGAATTTGAACGTCACCAGGCCCGTCGCGTCATTCATCAACGCTTCCCCTTGCAACATATGCATCAAGGGCGCCGGTAAACGGTTTTGCGCAATGGCTGAGACCGCCACGGCGTCGGTCGGCGACAGGACGGCAGCCAGCGCGAAGGCAACGGGTAAAGGAATGGTCGGCAGCAACCAGTGAATGAAATAACCCGCGCCCACCACCGTAAATAACACCAGACCGACGGCCAGCGTCAGGATCGGCCCCTTAAGGCGCCAGAATTCTCGCTTAGGGATGCGCCAGCCATCCGAAAACAGCAACGGTGGCAAGAACAGAAACAGGAACAGTTCAGGGTCCAGCGCCACGTGCAGTCCCAGAGTAGGCCAGGCCAGCAAGGCGCCCGCGGCGATTTGCACCAAGGGCAGCGGCAACGGAATCAAACGCCCCAACAGACGCGAGACCCCGACCAGCATCAGCAGGATGAGGACGGTATAGGCGGTTTGCATATCAGCAAGGTTCCCGGACACGCCGCTTTAATCAGAACGGCTTTAAACTAAACATAAGTAGCAACACTTTTCCATCAAGGGCCATAGTAGCCTTTAACCACTCACTCTGACCGCTGAACAAAAGTCGCAATGGCGTGATGACATGTCACAACACTGTGGCAACCTCTACGGCTGGCGCATCCGGCGCGCCGGTCGTGGCATAATCCGCGACCGCTCATTTTCAGCATCTCCAAAGGAGGGGCAATTTCCGTGACCGACTCGAGCAAGACGTTGCACCTTTTTGGCATTAAAGCCTGCGACACCATGAAAAAGGCTCGCACCTGGCTGGATGAACATGGGGTGCCTTACGATTTTCACGACTACAAAAGCAGCGGCATCGACCGCGATCACCTGAACCAGTGGTGCAACGAACACGGCTGGCAAGTGGTGCTCAACCGGGCCGGAACAACCTTTCGCAAACTCGACGACGAACACAAAGCCGATCTCGACCAAGCCAAAGCCGTTGAACTGATGCTCGCCCAACCCTCGATGATCAAGCGCCCGGTGCTCGATCTCGGTGACAAAACCCTGATTGGCTTCAAGCCAGATCTTTATGCGGCGGCCCTTCTTCAAAAGGCTTAAAGGCCATGGTTCCGCCCATTTATTTTTGTAAGAGGTAATTGCATGTCTACTACCCTGTTCAGCGCAGCCTTCGGCGTCGGCACCCAAAACCGTCAAGGCGCATGGCTGGAAGTGTTCTACGCACAGCCCCTGCTCAACCCGTCGGCCGAGCTGATCGCAGCCATCGCCCCGATTCTGGGTTACACCGGCGGCAATCAGGCAATCACCTTCACCACGGCTCAAGCCGCACAGATGGCCGAAGCCGCCAAACCTGTGGACGCGGCCCAGGCTGCCCTGCTGACCCGTCTGGCTGAAAGCCACAAGCCGCTGGTTGCCACATTGCTGGCAGAAGACGCCGCCCTGACGTCCACCCCCGAGGCGTACCTCAAGCTGCACCTGTTGTCGCACCGTCTGGTCAAGCCCCACGGCCTGAGCCTGGCGGGCGTGTTCCCGCTGCTGCCAAACGTGGCCTGGACCAGCCAGGGCGCCATCGACCTGAGCGAACTGGCCGAGCGTCAACTCGAAGCCCGCCTGCGTGGCGAACTGCTGGAAGTGTTCTCGGTCGACAAATTCCCGAAAATGACCGACTACGTGGTCCCGGCTGGCGTGCGCATCGCCGACGCAGCTCGCCTGCGTCTGGGTGCTTACATCGGCGAAGGCACCACCGTGATGCACGAAGGTTTTGTCAACTTCAACGCAGGCACTGAAGGCCCGGGCATGATCGAAGGCCGTGTCTCGGCGGGCGTGTTTGTCGGCAAGGGCTCTGACCTGGGCGGCGGCTGCTCGACCATGGGCACCCTGTCGGGCGGCGGCAACATCGTGATCAAGGTGGGCGAAGGCTGCCTGATCGGCGCCAACGCCGGTATCGGCATCCCGCTGGGCGACCGTAACACCGTGGAGTCGGGCCTGTACGTGACCGCTGGCACCAAAGTGGCCCTGCTGGACGAAAACAACCAGCTGGTCAAAGTGGTCAAGGCTCGCGAGCTGGCCGGTCAACCTGACCTGCTGTTCCGTCGCAACTCCGAAACCGGCGCCGTGGAATGCAAAACCCACAAGTCGGCCATCGAGCTGAACGAAGCCCTGCACGCTCACAACTAAGCGTCTGTCTGCCACTGACGGGGCCGGCTTCCGGCCTCGTCAACTGAGCCCTGAACACCATGCTTTTGCCTTCTCCCTGGCGTGCGGACTTTCCGGCCATCGCCGCTTTGCAACGTCAGGACCAGACCTATCTGGACAACGCTGCTACCACACAAAAACCCCAGGCCCTGCTTGACGCACTGACGCATTACTACGCCAGTGGCGCCGCCAATGTGCATCGGGCCCAACATTTACCGGGCGCCCACGCCACTCAGGCGTTCGAACACAGCCGCACAAAAGTCGCTCACTGGCTCAACGCCGGCGACTGCGGCACCGTGGTTTTCACCCACGGCGCCACCTCGGCACTCAACCTGCTGGCCTATGGGCTGGAGCACCACTTTACGGCGGGCGATGAAATCGTCATCAGCGCCCTTGAACACCACGCCAATCTGCTGCCCTGGCAACAGCTGGCCCAGCGGCAACACCTGAAACTGGTGATTCTGCCGCTTGACGACGACGGCCTCATTGACCTGCACGCCGCCGCCAAACTCATCACCCCGCGCACCCGTCTGCTGGCCGTGAGTCAGTTGTCGAACGTCCTCGGCGTCTGGCAACCCTTGCCCGCCTTGCTGTCCCTGGCCAAGGCACAGAATGCGCTGACCGTGGTCGATGGCGCACAGGGCGTGGTTCATGGTCGCCACGACGTGCAGGCGCTGGGGTGCGACTTCTACGTGTTCTCCAGTCATAAGCTCTATGGCCCGGACGGGCTGGGCGTGCTGTTCGGGCGCCATGAAGCCTTGGCCCGCCTGCGGCACTGGCAATTGGGGGGAGAGATGGTGCAAGACGCCGACTACCACCACGCAACCTTCCGCCCGGCGCCCCTGGGTTTTGAAGCGGGCACCCCGCCGATTGCCAGCGTGATCGGCCTGGGCGCGACCTTGAGCTATCTGGCGAGCCTGGATGCGCGGGCCGTTGAGGCTCACGAAGCGGCCTTGCACGCCCTGCTGGTCGAAGGCTTGAAGCAGCGCGAGGGCGTTCGCCTGCTGGGCAAGCCGCAACTGGCCCTGGTGAGCTTTGTCGTCGATGGCGTACACAACGCCGACCTGGCGCATTTGCTCACAGAACAAGGCATAGCCGTTCGCGCTGGCCATCATTGCGCAATGCCCCTTCTTAAAGGCATGGGCTTGGCAGGCGCCATTCGCGTGTCCTTGGCGCTGTACAACGACTCTGAAGACCTTGAGAGATTCTTCGTCGCGCTCGACCAGGCGTTGGAGTTACTGCGATGACCTTACCCACAGAGGCGCAAGCAGCGCTCGACAGTTTTGAACAGTGCTCAGGCTGGGAGCAGCGCGCCCGCTTGCTGATGCAATGGGGCCAGCGCATGCCGGCGCTGGATGAGCACGCCAGGACCGATGCGAATCGGGTACACGGCTGTGAAAGCCTGGTGTGGCTGGTCGCAGAGCTCAAAGACGGTCGCTGGCAGTTTGCCGCCAGCAGCGATGCTCGCTTGATTCGCGGGCTGGTTGCTTTACTGCTGGCGCGGGTAAACGGTTTAGCGACCGAAGAACTCCAGCAGGTGGATTTACCGGCGTGGTTCGAACAGTTGGGGCTCAGCCGCCAACTGTCTGCCTCCCGCAGCAATGGCCTGAACGCCGTGTTGCAGCGGATGCGTGAACTGGCGCTCGGTTAACGGTCAGGCGGCCGGCTTATCTGAATTGACGCACTCACCTGCCTCGCTCGACGGGAGCGGGTCTGGCTGAGCACGTGGCGGTTGCTTGAGCTTTTCTGAGGGCCGACGCACGCCTGCCACGATTTTGTCCACCGCCTTGGTGGCCGCGACCATGCCGAAGGTCGCCGTCACCATCATCACCGCGCCAAAGCCGCCCGCACAGTCCAGCTTCACGCCGTCCCCGACAAAACTTTTCTGCAGGCAAATACTGCCATCGGGCTTGGGATAGCGCAGTTGCTCAGTCGAAAAGACGCAGGGCACGCTGTAGTGACGGGTCACCGTGCGTGAGAACCCATAATCGCGGCGCAACGTGGAGCGCACTTTCGAGGCCAGCGGGTCGTTGAAGGTGCGGTTCAGGTCGCACACTTGAATCAACGTAGGGTCGATTTGCCCGCCCGCACCGCCGGTGGTGATGATCTGGATTTTGCGCCGTTTGCACCAGGCAATCAGCGCCGCTTTCGCATTCACGCTGTCAATGCAGTCGATCACGCAATCGATGTCCGGGGTGATGTACTCGGCCATGGTTTCACGTGTCACGAAGTCCGCCACAGCATGCACTGTGCAGGCCGGGTTGATCTCACGCAGGCGCTCGGCCATCACCTCGACCTTGTCCCGACCCACGGTCGAGCTCAAGGCATGCAGTTGGCGGTTGGTGTTGCTGACGCACACGTCATCGAGGTCGAACAGCGAAATTTCACCCACACCACAACGGGCAATGGCTTCGGCAGCCCACGACCCGACGCCGCCCACGCCAACGATTGCCACATGGGCGCGACGCAGACGGTCCATGCCTTCCAGACCATACAACCGGGCGACACCGGCAAACCGCGGATCTTCTGTACTCATAACCACCACCCCAAAAACCGGCGCGCATTATAGGGGTCTCTCACTGTGCTTGAGTACATTTCCTGCGAGACTTCCGACCAAGCCTGCTTTAATAGCCGACTAAGTAGCAAGATAAGAGCTACAAGTAATAAAGAAAGAACTTAAGTCGACTATCGCTGCCAAACGCCCGACCATGTGCCGCCTGCTGTACGCATCGTTAAGAGCCAGTGTAGGATGCGCGCCGTTTGGCACGTGCCGACCGATCTTCGTTCCACTCCCTTTGGAACCCAAAACAGTTATGTCATCGCGTAAATTTGGACTCAACCTGGTGGTGGTTCTGGCCATTGCCGCCCTCTTCACCGGCTTCTGGGCGCTCATCAATCGCCCGGTCTCCGCGCCCAACTGGCCCGAGCAAATCTCCGGTTTTTCGTACTCGCCGTTTCAGCAAGGCCAGTACCCGCAGAAAGATCAATACCCGTCCGACGATGAAATGCGTCGCGACCTGGAGATCATGAGCAAGCTGACCGACAACATCCGTACCTATTCGGTCGACGGCACGCTGGGTGACATCCCCAAGTTGGCGGAAGAGTTCGGCTTGCGCGTCACCATCGGTATCTGGATCAGCCCTGACCAAGCGCGCAATGAGCGCGAAATCCAGAAAGCCATCGAGCTGGCCAACAATTCGCGCAGCGTTGTACGCGTGGTAGTAGGCAACGAAGCCCTATTCCGTGAAGAGATCACGCCAGAAGAGCTGATCGTGCTGCTCGATCGCGTGCGCGCGGCCGTCAAGGTGCCCGTGACCACGTCCGAGCAATGGCACATCTGGGAGAAATACCCGCAACTGGCCAAGCACGTCGACCTGATTGCCGCGCACATCCTGCCGTACTGGGAATTTATCCCGGTGGACAAGGCTGGCGAATTTGTACTGGACCGTGCCCGGGACCTGAAAAAACTGTTCCCGAAAAAGCCTTTGCTGCTGTCGGAAGTGGGCTGGCCGAGCAACGGCCGCATGCGCGGTGGCGCAGATGCCAGCCCGGCCGATCAGGCGATTTACTTGCGTAACCTGGTCAACACCCTGAACCGTCGCGGTTACAACTATTTTGTGATCGAAGCCTTCGACCAACCCTGGAAGGCCAGTGACGAAGGCTCTGTGGGCGCGTACTGGGGCGTGTACAACGCCGCTCGCCAACAGAAATTCAACTTCGAAGGCCCGGTCGTGGCGATCCCGCAATGGCGCGTCCTGGCCATTGGCTCGGTCGTCATGGGCTTGCTGTCCCTGGCATTGCTGCTGATTGATGGTTCGGCATTGCGCCAGCGCGGTCGCACCTTCCTGACCTTCACGGCCTTTTTGTGCGGGTCGGTGTTGGTATGGATCGGTTACGACTACAGTCAGCAATACAGCACCTGGTTCAGCCTCACCGTGGGCTTCTTGCTGGGGCTCGGCGCTCTCGGGGTGTTTATCGTCCTGCTGACCGAGGCCCACGAACTGGCGGAAGCCGTGTGGATTCGCAAGAGGCGCAGGGAGTTTTTACCGGTCGATAGCGACAACGCCTACCGACCAAAAGTCTCGATTCACGTGCCGTGCTACAACGAGCCGCCCGCCATGGTCAAACAGACCCTGGACGCGCTGGCCAACCTCGATTACCCGGACTTCGAAGTGTTGATCATCGACAACAACACCAAGGACCCGGCGGTCTGGGAGCCGGTGCGCGATTACTGCGCCACCCTGGGCCCACGTTTCAAGTTCTTCCACGTCGCCCCGCTCGCAGGCTTCAAGGGTGGCGCATTGAACTACCTGATCCCGCATACCGCGCCGGATGCCGAAGTGATTGCGGTCATCGACTCCGATTACTGTGTGGACCGCAACTGGCTCAAACACATGGTCCCGCACTTCGCGGACCCGAAAATCGCCATCGTGCAGTCGCCTCAGGACTATCGCGACCAGACTGAAAGCACCTTCAAAAAACTCTGCTATTCCGAGTACAAAGGTTTCTTCCACATCGGCATGGTGACCCGTAACGACCGTGACGCGATCATCCAGCACGGCACCATGACCATGACCCGCCGCTCGGTGCTCGAAGAACTGGGCTGGGCAGACTGGTGCATTTGCGAAGATGCCGAGCTGGGCTTGCGGGTGTTCGAAAAGGGTTATTCCGCCGCCTATTCCCACAACAGCTACGGCAAAGGGCTGATGCCCGATACCTTTATCGACTTCAAGAAACAGCGATTCCGCTGGGCCTACGGCGCGATTCAGATTATCAAACGTCACGCGGCCAGCCTGCTCTGGGGCAAGGGTTCTCAGTTGACCCGTGGCCAGCGTTATCACTTCCTGGCGGGCTGGTTGCCGTGGGTGGCGGATGGCATGAACATCTTCTTCACCGTCGGGGCACTGCTATGGTCGGCGGCGATGATTATCGTGCCGACGCGGGTCGACCCGCCGCTGCTGATTTTCGCGATTCCGCCGCTGGCGCTGTTTGTGTTCAAGGTCGGCAAAATCATCTTCCTGTACCGCCGCGCCGTGGGGGTCAACCTCAAAGATGCGTTTGCGGCGGCATTGGCCGGGCTGGCGCTGTCGCACACCATCGCCAAAGCGGTGCTGTACGGATTTTTCACCACCAGCATTCCGTTTTTCCGTACACCCAAGAATGCCGATAACCACGGCTTCTGGGTCGCAATTTCGGAAGCACGGGAAGAAGTGTTCATCATGCTGCTGCTCTGGGGCGCCGCGGTCGGGATCTTTTTCGTCCAGGGCCTGCCGAGCAACGACATGCGTTTCTGGGTGGTGATGCTGCTGGTGCAATCGTTGCCGTATCTGGCGGCGCTGGTGATGGCCTTTATGTCTTCTCTGCCAAAACCGGTGGAAGCGCCTGAAGAACTGCCTGCTGCCTAAATTGACAGCAACCACTAAACGGCGGCCTCTGGCCGCCGTTTTGCTTTAAGATAACCGCCCTTTGGCGCCAGCCCTGCAGGCGCGAGCGTGCTCGCGATGACACCTGCGCCCTTACACGCCCAGCTTCGGAGTCCACCACCATGACGGCCCACGCCGACCTCTCGCCGACCCTGCAACTTGCCTGCGATCTGATCCGTCGCCCTTCCGTGACGCCAATCGACGCCGATTGCCAGAAGCTGATGATGCAGCGCCTGGGTGATGCCGGCTTCACACTGGAACCGATGCGTATTGAAGACGTGGACAACTTCTGGGCCACCCACGGTCGTCATGACGGCCCGGTGCTGTGCTTTGCCGGTCACACCGACGTGGTGCCGACCGGCCCGGTGCAAGCCTGGCAAAACGACCCGTTCGATGCGCTGATCGACGAGCACGGCATGCTGTGCGGGCGCGGCGCCGCTGACATGAAAGGTAGCCTGGCCGCCATGCTGGTGGCCGCCGAACGCTTCGTGGCGGACTACCCGGACCACAAGGGCTCGGTCGCCTTTCTGATCACCAGCGACGAAGAAGGCCCGGCCCACCACGGAACTAAAGCCGTGGTTGAACGTTTTGCTGCGCGCAAGGAGCGTCTTGACTGGTGCATCGTGGGCGAACCGTCGAGCACGACACTGGTCGGCGACGTGGTTAAAAACGGTCGTCGCGGTTCTCTGGGCGCCAAGCTCACGGTGCGCGGCGTGCAAGGTCATGTGGCCTACCCGCACCTGGCGAAAAACCCGATTCACCTGGCCGCGCCGGCACTGGCCGAACTGGCCGCCGAACACTGGGACAACGGCAACGACTTCTTCCCGCCGACCAGTTTCCAGATCTCCAACCTCAACTCGGGGACCGGCGCGACCAACGTGATTCCGGGCGAACTGGTCGCGGTGTTCAACTTCCGGTTCTCCACTGAGTCCACGGTCGAAGGGTTGCAGCAGCGGGTCGCTGACATACTCGACAAACACGGCCTGGACTGGCACATCGAATGGGCCTTGTCGGGCTTGCCGTTCCTCACCGAACCGGGCGCCTTGCTGGACGCCGTCTCGTCGAGCATTAAACAAGTGACCGGCCGCGATACCCAAGCCTCCACCAGCGGCGGCACCTCTGACGGTCGCTTTATCGCCACCCTCGGTACGCAAGTGGTTGAGCTGGGGCCGGTCAACGCGACGATCCACCAGGTCAACGAACGCGTGCTGGCCAGCGACCTCGACGTGCTGACCGAAATCTACTACCAAACCTTGATCAAGTTGCTCGCCTGATGCTTGCCTGCCCTATTTGCTCCGAGCCGCTGACAGCGGTCGATAATGGCGTGGTCTGCCCGGCAGGCCATCGTTTTGACCGTGCGCGTCAGGGGTATCTGAACCTGCTGCCGGTGCAACACAAAAACAGCCGCGACCCCGGCGACAATCAGGCCATGGTTGAAGCCCGTCGCGACTTTCTTAACGCGGGGCATTACGCCCCCGTGGCCAAGCGGCTGGCGGAACTGGCAGCCGAGCGCGCGCCGCAACGCTGGCTCGACATCGGCTGTGGCGAGGGGTACTACACCGCGCAAATCGCTGAAGCCTTGCCTCACGCTGATGGCTACGCGCTGGATATCTCCCGCGAGGCCGTTAAACGCGCCTGCAAACGCAACCCGCAGCTGACCTGGCTGATCGCCAGCATGGCCCGCGTGCCGTTGGCGGACGCCAGTTGTCAGTTTTTGGCCAGCGTCTTCAGCCCGCTGGACTGGCTGGAAGCCAAGCGCTTGCTCAGCCCCGGCGGCGGCTTGATGCGTGTCGGGCCGACCCGCGGGCACTTGATGGAGTTGCGTGAGCGCCTGTACGACGAAGTGCGCGATTACGCCGACGACAAGCACCTGGCGCTGATTCCCGAAGGCATGCAGTTGCAACACAGTGAAACACTGTCGTTTGAACTGCACTTGAGCGAGCCTCAGGACCGCGCCAACTTGTTGGCCATGACGCCCCACGGCTGGCGCGCCAGTGCCGAACGTCGCGCAGCTGTCATCGAACACCCTGAGCCGTTAATCGTGACCGTCTCCATGCGCTACGATTTTTTCGTGCTTCAATAACCGACTTAACGGCCAAGGGCGCTCCCCTTGGCCCGACTAATCCGCGAATGGATTTTTCAGACACGCAGTGAGGACATCCATGCGCCAGCCCGATATCGAGATTTACCTGAAAGATTCCGACGTTACTTACAAAGACGTCGAAGCTTGGCTGTCAGACGTTCTGGGCGAATGCTCGGAATGGAAGAAGAAAGGCGGTACGTACCAATGCACGGCGGGCAACGTGCCTGTGACATGGATTCCCAAAGCCGTCGGCAAATGGAACAGCCTGTATCTGGACAGTGACCAAACGCCATGGGAAGACGACATCGCCTGCGCCAAGGCCGCGTTTGCGGCACTGAACATCGAAGTGCGGTGCGCGCCGGGCAGTTGGGCAGAAGAACAGGGCGAAGCAGACGCTGACCGCTGGGTTCGCATCAGCGCAGACGGTGAAGAAGAAATCACCTGGAAAACCGGTTCCTGAAACACTCAAACGCGTAGCGGCTGCTGCAGGACGGGACAGGCCAGAGGGGCAAGTCCTGCGGCCTGGAACCCGGCCTGAAGCAGCGGCTACACGGGGCGATTACAGGCCCACCACATCCTCGGCCTGTAGCCCCTTGTCACCCTTGACCTGGGTGTATTCAACCTGCTGCCCTTCAGCCAGCGAGCGATGGCCCTCGCCACGAATGGCGCGGTAGTGCACAAACACATCAGCGCCACCGTCGCACTGAATGAAGCCATAGCCTTTGGCGTCGTTGAACCATTTCACATTGCCGGTTAACCGCGTCGTCATACTTGCATCCCCTTATTGTTTTTAATGGGCTTGCTCATTCAGCCCGTTGAGAACTTTCGCTCGAACTTATAGTTTGCTGAAAACGTCTTACACTTCATGGCGAAAGAGCATCGAGTATAAGTCAGCGAGAAAAACACTCAATCAATATTAGTTCGCTGCTTTTTTGCCGATTTTCCAGAGATACGGCACACTACGCGACCGAGTAAACACTCGTTTTAATCCACTCATGCAGAAGCCGTATGACCCGTTCCCCGTTTCGCCGTCTTGTGTTTGGCGCCCTGCGTCGCTTGCTGTACCTGTGGGTACGCTCGGAGACCATTAATCAGTCGTCCTTCACCCTGAATCTGGACCGCAGCCGGCCGGTGTTCTACGTCCTGCAAACGCCCTCCGTTACCGAACTGGCCGTGGTCGACGCCGAGTGCACCAAGGCGGGCCTGCCGCGCCCGGTGCTGCCGGTGGCCGTCGGGCAGATGGTCGAGCCTGCTGCGTTCTTCTACCTGACGCCCGAGCCCGACTGGCTGGGCCGTCAGGACAAGCGCGGCGCTCCGCCCACCCTGACCCGGCTAGTGAACAGCCTGACACTTCACCCCGGCGAAGACGCGCAAATCATCCCGGTCAGCGTGTTCTGGGGCCAATCCCCTGACAGCGAATCGAGCCCCTGGAAACTCTTGTTTGCCGACAGCTGGGCCGTTACCGGGCGTCTGCGCCGTTTACTGCGCATCCTGATTCTGGGGCGCAAGACCCGCGTGCAGTTTTCTGCGCCCATTCACTTGCGCGAGCTGGTCGACCACAACAAAGGTCACGAGCGCACCGTGCGCATGGCCCAGCGCATCCTGCGGGTTCACTTTCGCAACCTGAAAACCGCCGTGATCGGCCCCGACCTGTCGCACCGACGCAACCTGGTCAAAGGCCTGATCAACGAACCGGCCGTGCGTCAGGCGATCCTCGAAGAAGCCCAGCGCGAAAACATTTCGGCCGACAAAGCCAAGGCCCAGGCGCTGCGTTACGCCAACGAAATTGCCTCCGACTACACCTACACCGCGATCCGCTTTCTGGAAGTGGTGCTGAGCTGGTTCTGGAACAAGATTTACGACGGGATCAAGGTCAACCACATCGAAGGCGTGCAAGACGTCGCGCAAGGTCACGAGATCATCTACGTACCCTGTCACCGCAGCCATATCGACTATTTGCTGCTGTCCTACCTGCTGTTTCGCAACGGCCTGACCCCGCCGCACATCGCGGCCGGGATCAACCTCAACATGCCGGTCATCGGCAGCCTGTTGCGCCGGGGCGGCGCGTTCTTCATGCGTCGCACGTTCAAGGGCAACCCGCTGTACACCTCGGTGTTCAACGAATACCTGCACACCTTGTTCACCAAGGGCTTCCCGGTGGAGTACTTCGTCGAAGGCGGGCGCTCGCGCACCGGACGCATGCTGCAACCCAAGACCGGCATGCTGGCCATCACCCTGCGCAGCTTCCTGCGCTCGTCGCGCATGCCCATCGTATTCGTGCCGGTGTACATCGGTTACGAGCGTGTGCTTGAAGGCCGTACTTACCTGGGCGAACTGCGCGGGGCGAGCAAGAAGAAAGAGTCAATCTTCGACATTTTCAAAGTCATCGGTGCCCTCAAGCAGCGTTTTGGCCAAGTGGCCGTCAACTTTGGCGAGCCGATCAAACTGGCCGAGTTTCTCGACCACGAGCAGCCGGACTGGCGCCAGCAAGCATTGGGGCCGACGTATCGTCCTGAATGGTTGAACGCCACGACCCATCGTCTGGGTGAGAAAGTGGCGCAGCACCTGAATGAAGCGGCCGCGATCAACCCGGTCAATCTGGTGGCACTGGCGTTGCTCTCCACCAGCAAGCTGGCGCTGGACGATCGCGCCATGGCGCGGGTGCTGGACCTGTACCTCGCGTTGCTGCGTCGCGTGCCGTATTCGCCGCACACCACCTTGCCTGAAGGCGACGGACGAGCCCTGATTGAACATGTGAAGGACATGGACCTGCTGTCCGAACAAAGTGATGCCTTGGGCAAGATCCTGTACCTGGATGAGCAAAATGCCGTCCTGATGACCTACTACCGCAATAACGTGTTGCACATCTTTGCCTTGCCGTCGTTGCTGGCCAGTTTCTTCCAGAGCGCGTCGCGCATGACCCGCGAACAGATCCTGCGCTACACCCGCGCCCTGTATCCGTACCTGCAATCGGAGCTGTTTATCCGCTGGTCGCTGGACGAGCTGGACGGCGTGGTCGATCAATGGCTTGAGGCCTTTGTCGAGCAAGGTCTGTTGCGCTTCGAGAATGACGTGTACCTGCGCCCGGCGCCCAGTTCGCGGCACTTTGTGTTGCTGACGCTGCTGTCCAAAAGCATCGCGCAAACCCTGCAACGTTTTTACATGGCCATTTCGCTGCTGCTTAACAGCGGCCAAAACACCCTCAGCGCCGAGGAGCTGGAAGACCTGTGCACGATGATGGCTCAGCGCCTGTCGATCCTGCACGGCCTGAACGCCCCGGAGTTTTTCGACAAGAGCCTGTTCCGTCACTTTATCCAGACCTTGCTGGAAGAAGACGTGTTGCGACGCGATGCCAATGGCAAGTTGAGCTACCACGCGTTGCTCGGGGAGCTGGCCGAAGGCGCCGCCAAACGCGTACTGCCTGCCGAGATTCGCCTGTCGATCCGCCAAGTGGCGCTGCACCGGGCCGAAGACGCCGATGAGCAGGAGCATCCGCCGCTCTCGCTTGAGAAACACCTGTAAAACGCGGTTAAGCCTGTGCTGATGCCCTGCGCGTCACACAGGCTTGCCCTATTCACCGCATCGTCTTGATGCTTACTGAAGGGAAGCCTCTTTATGAAAAAAATCCTGATCCTCAGCCTCACGGCCCTACTCGGAGCTTGCAGCTCCATGAACTCAACACCTCAGGCCACCCTCGACGGCGAAGTGTTCTACCTGCAACGCATCGCCCTGCCGCCCACCGCCACACTGGAAGTGAGCTTGCAGGACGTGTCGCTGGCCGACGCGCCGGCAGTCACGCTGGCCAAACAAAGCGGCCCGGTCAAAGGCCAGGTCCCGCTGCCGTTTCACTTGCGCTATGACCCGGCGAGCGTCAAACCCGGCCATACTTATGCCATCAGCGCTCGCATCGAAGACAACGGCCAACTGCTGTTCATCAACACTGAACGCAACAGCGTGGACCTCAACGCCAAAACGCTGCAGCCGCTGCGTCTGCGCGTCGATCAAGTGGCACACTGATCAACCCGCGCCAAGCCCTGCCGTACCTGACGGCAGGGCTTGCACAGCCAGGCGGGTCAGCCTTTCTTCACCCGGAACCACGCCGCATACAGGGCGGGCAAAAACAGCAATGTCAGCGCAGTCGCCACGATCAGGCCACCCATGATCGCCACGGCCATCGGGCCGAAGAACACACTGCGTGACAACGGAATCATCGCCAGCACCGCCGCCAGCGCGGTCAGCACAATCGGCCGAAACCGCCGTACCGTCGCCTCGATAATCGCCTGCCAGGTATCCAGCCCCGCCGCTTTGTCCTGCTCGATCTGGTCCACCAGGATCACCGAGTTGCGCATGATCATCCCCGAGAGCGCAATCGTCCCCAGCATCGCCACGAACCCGAACGGCTGATTGAACACCAGCAGGAACAGCGTCACACCGATCAGGCCCAGCGGCGCGGTCAGGAACACCATCGCCATGCGCGAAAAACTGCGCAGCTGCACCATCAGCAAGGTCAGCACCACCACGATAAACAGGGGTACCCCGGCCTTCACCGAGTTCTGGCCGCGTGTGGAGTCCTCCACTGTGCCGCCCACGTCCAGCAAGTAACCGTCCGGCAATTGAGCCCGCACCGGTTCAAGGGTGGGCAGAATCTGCTGCACCAGGGTCGCCGGTTGTTCCTTGCCATAAATATCGGCGCGCACGGTGACGTTGGGCAGACGGTTGCGGTGCCAGATGATGCCTTCCTCGAAGCCATATTCCAGCGTTGCAATCTGCGACAAGGCGACGCTCTGGCCGTTATCGGTGGGCACCGCCAGACTCGGCAGCAACGCAAGTTCGGTGCGCTCATGGGGCGTGCCGCGCAACAGGATTTCAATCAACTCGTTGTCTTCGCGGTACTGGCTGACCGTCGAGCCCAACAGCGTGCTTTGCAAAAACCGCGACAGGTGGGCAGTGCTGACACCCAAGGCCCGTGCGCGGTCCTGATCGACGTTCAGGTACACGACCTTGCTCGGCTCTTCCCAGTCCAGGTGCACGTTCACCACATGCGGGTTTTCACGCACCTTGGCCGCCACTTTACGCGCCAGCGCCCGCACCTCTTCAATGTGCTCACCGGTCACGCGAAACTGCACCGGGTAACCCACGGGCGGCCCGTTTTCCAGACGGGTGACCCGCGAGCGCACCGTCGGGAACTGCTCGTTGAGCGTATCGATCAGCCAGGTGCGCAAGCGCTCGCGGTCTTCGATGGTCTTTGCCAGTACCACAAATTGAGCAAAGCTGGCCGCGGGCAATTGCTGATCCAGCGGCAAGTAATAGCGCGGTGAGCCAGTACCCGCGTAAGCCACGTAATTGACGATGCCGGGATGGTCTTTGAGCAAGGCTTCGAGGCGCTGCACCTGTTCGGTGGTGTTGCTCAGCGACGCGCCTTCGGCCAGTTTCAGGTCCACCATCAGCTCCAGACGGCTGGAGGCCGGGAAGAACTGCTGCGGCACAAACTTGAACAGCACCACCGAGCCGATGAACAGCAACACGGTCAGGGCAATCACGGTTTTGCGGCGGCGCACGCACCACTCCACCAGGCGCCGGATCCGCTGGTAAAACGGTGTCCCGTACGGGTCGGGAGCGCCCTCGCCCGTGCCATGTCGGGCGGCATGGCGCTTCGCCAGATCCGGGAGCAACAACGCGCCCAGGTAGGGCACGAACACCACGGCCGCGATCCACGACGCCAGCAACGCAATGGTCACCACCTGAAAAATCGAACGCGTGTATTCCCCGGTGCTGGACTGCGCCATGGCAATCGGCAGAAAGCCTGCCGCTGTAATCAGCGTGCCGGTGAGCATCGGGAAGGCCGTGCTGGTCCAGGCAAAGCTCGCCGCCTTGAACCGGTCGTAACCTTGCTCCATTTTGATGACCATCATTTCCACTGCGATGATGGCGTCGTCCACCAGCAAACCCAGCGCCAGTACCAGAGCCCCCAGCGAGATCTTGTGCAAGCCAATGCCGAAGTAATGCATGGTGGCAAACGTCATGGCCAGCACCAGCGGAATGGCCAGCGCCACCACCATGCCGGTGCGCACGCCCAGCGAGAAAAAACTCACCAGCAACACAATCACCAGCGCCTCGATCAGCACCTGCACGAATTCACCGACGCTGGTGCTCACCGCTGCCGGCTGATCCGAGACTTTGCTCAATTGCAGGCCGGCGGGCAGGTTTTTCTGGAGGCGGGAAAACTCGGCCTCCAGCGCCTTGCCCAGCACCAGAATGTCGCCGCCGTCTTTCATCGCCACGGCCAGACCAATCGCGTCCTGCCCCATGAAGCGCATGCGCGGCGCGGGTGGATCATTGAACCCGCGGCGTACATCCGCCACGTCCTCGATGCGCAAGGTGCGTTCGCCCACGCGTATGGGAAAACGCTCGATCTCTTCTACCGTTTTGAAATTACCGCTGACCCGCAGTTGCACACGCTCGGTCGGTGTCTCAAAAAAACCGGCGGTCGAGACAGCATTTTGTTCTTCGAGTGCTTTTTGTACCGCCTCCAGCGGCAGCCCCAGGGTGGCCAGCTTGAGGTTGGAGAGTTCGATCCAGATTTTTTCATCCTGCAAGCCGAGTAATTCGACCTTGCCCACATCGTTGACCCGTTGCAGCTGGATCTGGATGCGGTCGGCGTAGTCCTTGAGCACCGCGTAGTCGTACCCTTCGCCACTCAGGCTGTAGATATTGCCGAATGTGGTGCCGAATTCATCGTTGAAAAAAGGCCCCTGAATCCCCGGCGGCAAACTGTGATGAATGTCGCTGATCTTTTTGCGGACCTGATACCACAGCTCGGGGATTTGGTTGGAGTGCATGGAGTCCCGGGCCATAAACGTCACTTGCGACTCACCGGGGCGCGAGAACGACACGATGCGCTCGTACTCCCCGGTTTCCATCAGCTTCTTTTCGATCCGCTCAGTGACCTGACGTGACACTTCTTCTGCCGTGGCGCCTGGCCACAGCGTACGAATGACCATGGCCTTAAAGGTGAACGGCGGGTCTTCGCTCTGGCCTAATTTGGTGTAGGAAAGCCCGCCAACGATGGCCAGCAGTAACATTAAAAACAGCACGATCTGGCGATTGCGCAATGCCCACGCAGACAGGTTAAAGCCCATGGGTATTACTCCTTCGCCGCGGTATTGATCGTTCGGTTGGAGCGATCAATCGGCCGGATCTCTTGCCCGTCGTGCAGCACATGCACGCCAGCCGCCACCACCCAATCGGCGGGCGTCAGCCCTTCCAGCACCGGCACACTGCTCTGGCCATACGGGCCAACCCGTACCGCCACCTGCTGCAACTTGTTGCCCTGACCCACACGCCAGACGTACGTCGCGCCGTTTTCCGCACTCAAGGCTGACAGCGGCACGGACAACGCATTCCCCCCCTCCTGCGCAATGAACACCCGCGCACTCTGGCCCAGCTCGGCAGGCACTTCGCCCGCCGTGAAGGCGATGCGCGCGGCAAAGGTCCGGGATTTGGGGTCAGCCGAGGGTGAGAGTTCGCGAATCCGCCCGCTGAAACGCTGACCGGGTTGTGACCACAGCTCAACCGACACCGGCAGCCCGATCTTGAAACGGCCGAACGCCTGCTCAGGCAGGCTGATCAACACGTCACGCTCTCCGTCGGCGGCCAACGAAAAAACGGTCTGACCGGCCGACACGACTTGCCCGACTTCCACCTGGCGCTGGGCAATCACGCCATCTTGCGGGGCGCGCAGCACCGCGTAGCTGGCCTGATTACTGGCCACATCCTGTTCAGCCTTAAGCTGCTGCAGCTTGGCTTCGCCCGCACGGTAGAGGTTTTCTGCGTTATCGAACTGCGAGCGGCTGACCATCTGCCGCTCCAACAGGGTTTTGTAGCGGTCGCGCTCCGATCGCACCAGGCTCAGGTTGGCCTGCGCGGCCGCCACCTGAGCGCGGGTGGCTTCCAGTTGCAGGCGAACGTCTTGGGGGTCCAGTTCGGCCAGCGACTGATTGGCCTTGACCCGCTCGCCTTCATCCACCCACCGTTTAGTGACCTTGCCGCCAATACGAAAGGCCAGTTGCGGGTCAAAGCGGGCACGGACTTCGCCGGGATAACTCTGGGTGGCCACTGCCGAAGGCTGAGGTTGCACCACGATGGCGGGGCTGATGCTCACCTGAACAGGCTCCTCATGCCCGCACGCAGCTAACAAAAACACCAGACAGACAGGCACAGCGCGGGGCAAGGCATGACGCAACATGGAGACGACCTTTCGCTTATGGGGCTTGGAATATTTATACTGGCCGGCATGTTATTAATACCAAACTCACCAGTCCAGTAATAAACGGAAATGTCTGATCATCCTTTAATGCCCAATGCCGCCGGACGCCCCAAGGACATGGCCAAACGCCATGCGATCCTTGAGGCGGCCAAATGTCTTTTTTTGAGCAAAGGATTTGCCAGCACCAGCATGGACGCGGTCGCCAGCCACGCCGGTGTATCGAAATTGACGGTCTACAGCCATTTCACCGACAAGGAAAACCTGTTCTCGGCCGCGATCAAGGCCACCTGCTCCGAACAACTGCCAGACCTGTTTTTTTCATTACCTGAGGGTGTGCCGGTCGAGCAGGTGCTGCTCAACATCGGCCGGGGATTTCATACGCTGATTAACAGCCAGGCCTCCCTGAACCTGCACCGCTTGATGATGACGCTGGGCAGTCAGGACCCAAAACTGTCGAACATTTTCTTTGAGGCCGGACCGCACCGCGTGGTGCGGGAGATGGAAGGCCTGTTGGAGCGCATCCAGCAACTGGGCGTGTTGCAGTTCAACCACACCCATCAGGCGGCCGAGCACTTTTTTTGCCTGCTCAAGGGCGCGCCGAACTTTCGCGTGCTCTATGGCTGCGGCGACCCGTTGAGTCCAGAAGAAGCCGAAGCCCACGTGCAAGACGTGGTGGCGCTGTTTATGCGAGCTTACCGCCCGGATTGAGCGCCTCACGCACGCCTTCTCGCCAGCAGTGCGCTGGCGGCGTCAGGGCTTCAGGGCTTTCTTTGGGTAAATATCGTAACGGCTCGACTTGCCGTCCAGCGCATGGCTCGGCTTGGGGCCTGCGATGCAGGGCGCCTTGCGCGGGCGCTTGACCACGACACGGTGGGAGGCCAGTGCCAACGCGGCCTCCAGCAGGGCTGGCGCATCGTTGTCGTCACCCACCAATGGGCGAAACAGGCGCATTTCCTTCTTCACCAATGCCGTTTTCTCACGATGCGGAAACATGGGGTCCAGGTAAATCACCTGCGGCGGTTCGCCTTCCCAGTTGCGCATCACCTCAATGGAGTTGCCTTTGAGCAGCGTCATGCGCGACACAATCGGCGCCACCTCACGGTCATTCAGCCCGCGCGCCAGGCCATCTTCGAGCAAGGCACCAATCAAGGGCTGGCGCTCGATCAGGCTCATTTCGCAGCCAAGGCTGGCCAGGACAAACGCGTCCTTGCCCAGCCCTGCCGTGGCGTCCAGCACCCGCGGCCGCACGCCCTGCTGGATGCCCACCGCCTTGGCGATCATTTGCCCGGTGCCGCCGCCAAACAAGCGTCGGTGCGCCGCGCCGCCTTCCACGAAATCAACCCGCACCGGGCCGGGTGCATCCGGCCCCAACTGCTGCAACTGCAAACCCTGGGCCGACACTTGCAGGGCGAACTCGGCCTGCTCCTGGCCCATCGGCAAGCCAAGGCGCCCGGCCCACTGCTCGGCCAAGGCTTGAGACCCCTCGTCCAGTGCCTCGACGATGATGCGACAGCCCGCTGTTTGCTCACTCATTTAAAAACACGCTCAAAAATTTAATGATCGGCAAACGCTGCCGATAAATGAAATATCCGGCATTTTGCCAGACCCGGGCGTCGACCGAGAGCTATGTCAGACATTCATTCCACATCGATAGGCTTTATCGCGCCCATTGGCGATTTTGGCCGTCACAATTCGCAAGTCACAGGCAGCGTCAATCACCTGTGGAAGGACTTCTACGCCCAGGCATTGGTCGAGCAGTCCGGCACTGACGAATGTGTGGTGCTCGACACCGAGCCGCTTGAGGTGCAGGAAGACGTCGAGCCGCGCGGTGGTAGCGACCTGCTGAGCCACATCGTGACGCAGCGCCATTGCGAGGTGAAAGACACCGAATTGCGTCCGCCTGAAGCGCTGTTCTTGCCGATCGCCGAATTCGAGCTGGATTTGCTGCCGCCCATTGCCAAGCCGTATCCACCGGATGAGCTGTTTGCCCAACAGCATCAACAAGACTTCGACAGCCACTGGGTGCGCCCGCTCGTGATGGCGGCCGGTCATCCATTGCCTGAACCGGGCCCGGCCCCCGCGCCGCGTCCGTTGCACCTGCCGATTGCCGAGTTCGAACTGGACTTGCTGGACAAGCCCGCCGAACCGTTCGATGCCATGACGCTGATCGAGCAACAGCGGGCCATGGACTTCGATCTGGCGTGGGCACGCCCGCTGATCGTTAACAACCTGCGCCTGGCGGCTTAAAGCAGCCCCAGCTGTTCGGTGGTTTGCGGGGTATACAGCGTGGGCAATGCCGGCAAGCCCGGTAAACGTTCGCTTAGTTGCGCGTGAAAACGCCGCGCCAGTTCAGGCGCCAAGTGATTGTCCGGCGTATGAAGAAACACATAGGGCGTGCGCCCCTCCTCGATCCAGCCCGCCACCTTCTCAATCCACGGCACTAAAAACTCATCGTTGGCGTGCAGCTCAGGCCGACCAATAAAGCGCACTTGCGGGCATTGGGTAAACGCTGCCGGCCGGGGCGGCACGCGGGGCTTTTTCGATTGTGCGTCAAGCACCGCAGGGTCGGTGGAGGTGCAACTGAACAGCGCGCGTGAATCAAGACAGATGCGTTCCACGCCCCGGTCCATCAACACCCGATTGAGCACCCGCTCCGCGTCGCCCCGGTCAAAGAACGCCGGATGACGCACCTCCACGGCCAGTGGCCGCTCAAGCGCATCTATAAAGCCCACCAGCTCGGCGAGCCGCTCAGGGCCGAAGCTCGCAGGCAATTGGAGCCACAAAGGGGCTACACGCGCCCCCAGGGGCCGCATGAGCTGCAAGAAGGCGTCGACGGCAGGTTGTTGGGTGCGCAAATCACCGCCGTGGCTGATCTCACGTGGCAACTTGGCGGTAAAGCGGAAGTATTCGGGCAGGCTCTGCGCCCAGCGCTCGACAGTGCTCGGTTTGGGGTTGGCGTAGAACGTGGTATTGCCTTCGACCGCATTGAACACGTGGGCGTACAGGCTGAGAAATTGCGAGGATCGGGCATTCTGCGGGTACAAGCCTTCGCGCCAGGAGTGATCACTCCAGGACGGGCAACCGAGGTAATACGGGAGTAAAGGGTGGGTCATGGCTCAAATGTACAGGTCCAGCCCCAACACTTCGGTGTCCCACTCAACAAAACCGGCGGTGGTCAGGTAGCTGGTCAGGGCGCTGGCGACTTTTCTGTTCATCACCCGCTGAAAAATCATGTCTTGCTGACGCGCAGGCACTTGGCTGACACGTTCGCCCGAGGATGAGGCACGGGAAGGTTGCGGCGCGTTTTCAAAGACGATTTCACTGTCTTCCACCGACTCGTCAACCAGCGCATTGCCTTTACGCGGCTTACGCTTGATCGGGTAGGACTGTGAGGAAAAGCCGTCTATACGCATGGCTGCAAGCTCGGTAGCAATGATGGCAATTTAGCGGCACCGGCCGAACTAAGCAATTGCCCAAGTGAACACTAGACTGCAAAACCCTGAAAAGGTTTAAAGCCTGCTGTCAATCAGTGTAGATGCTGGCGGGGCGGGCATAGGCTGCGCGCCTATCGAGGAGGCCGGGCGGGTGCTGTACACCCGCTCGCACTGCAAAGGAGCGAACCGTTCAGGGGCGGGCTTTGGGGGTCGCGACTTTGTCGCGCAGGTACACCGGCTGCGCCTCGTCGGCAACGATAGCTTCGCCACGAGCCCAGGCAAAACGGGCCAGGGTCAGCAGGTCTTGCGCGTGTGGCAACATGCCAGCCTCGAGGGCGTACGGCGTGGGGTTCAGGCGCTCGGCATAGCCCCAGCCGGTGCCCGCGCCAAACCAGTCACCGTTGGCGTCTTCAGGCAGTTGCGCGGCTTCAGGCGCCAGCACCGCTTCAGCCCCCACCAGGCGCATCTCACCCGCGTCTTCGCGGTAGCAGCCCCAATACACCTCGTCCATGCGCGCATCGATCGCGGCCGCGACCTGAGTAGCGCCATGCTCACGGTGGGCACGCTGTGCCAGCACCGCGAGGTTGGAAATCGGCAACACCGGGCGTTCCAGTGCGAAGGCCAGCCCCTGGACCACACCAATGGCAATCCGCACACCGGTGAACGCACCCGGCCCGCGACCGAACGCAATGGCGTCGACCGCCGACAGTTCAACCCCCGCATCAGCCAGTAAGGTCTGGATCATCGGCAACAGCTTTTGCGCATGCAGGCGCGGGATCACCTCGTAGTGGCTCGTGACCTTGCCATCGTGCAGCAAGGCAACAGAGCAAGCTTCAGTCGCGGTATCCAGGGCCAGCAAGGTGCTCATCGGTGTTCCCGTCAGAATCAGAATTAAAAAAGTGCCGCAGTATAAACAACAACAGCCCGCAAGCGGGCTGTTGTATCAGAGCAAATCGACGATCAGCTCAGTGCTGCAAGCACCTTGGCGGTGATGGCTTCAACCGAACCCACACCTTCAACGTGGCTGTACTTCGGCTTGCCGTTGGCAGCGGACAGCTTCTGATAGAACTCCACCAGCGGCTTGGTCTGCGAGTGGTAGACCGACAGGCGATGACGCACGGTTTCTTCGGTGTCGTCTTTACGCTGAACCAGGTCTTCACCGGTCACGTCGTCTTTACCTTCCACTTTTGGCGGGTTGTAGACGATGTGGTACACACGGCCCGACGCTTCGTGAACACGGCGGCCAGCAATGCGCTGAACAATTTCTTCGTCTTCTACGGCGATTTCCAGCACGTGGTCCAGTTCAACACCGGCTTTGACCAGGGCTTCAGCTTGCGGAATGGTGCGCGGGAAGCCGTCGAACAGGAAGCCGTTTTTGCAGTCTTGCTGGCTGATACGCTCTTTGACCAGGTTGATGATCAGGTCGTCGGAGACCAGGCCGCCGCTGTCCATGACGCTCTTGGCGATCAGGCCCAGCTCGGTTCCGGCCTTCACAGCTGCGCGCAACATGTCGCCTGTGGAGATTTGCGGGATGCCAAATTTTTCAGTGATGAACTTTGCCTGAGTACCTTTACCGGCCCCGGGAGCTCCCAGCAGAATGACGCGCATCGATGTGCTCCTCAAATTTTTTATTTAAATGACAACAGACTCGCCTCTTTGGGCCAATCTCAGAATCGGGTGATGGCCATCAAAATGGCCAAGGGCTGACCAAGATACACAGCAGGCCCGGCCCACACAAGACAGCAAAAGTAGGAATAATCAGAGCCTCATACGCCCTTGCGACGGGGTGTCACAGGTCGCCACCTCACAATAAAGTGTCGCGCCCCGGAGGCCATTGCAGAAGATCGGTCCTCTGCCGTACACACCGGGGCACGCTAACTGAACCGGCTTTTTTCCTAGCCGGTGTTACGCAAGCCCGCCGCAATTCCGGCCACAGTGACCAACAATGCTTGTTCCAGAGGGCTATCTTGCGTGGCCTCCTGGCGTCGCGAACGCGCCAGCAATTCGGCCTGCAACAGGTGCAGCGGGTCGAGGTAGGTGTTACGCAAGCGTATGAATTCCAAGGTTTCAGGGCTGTGCGCCATGAGTTGCGACTGCCCGGTCAAACCCAATACCACCTCACACGCCTGCGACAATAAGTCGCGCAAGTGCGCACCCAACGGCAGCAGCTCAGGCGCCACCAGACGCTCGTCATACAGCCGTGCAATGTCGGCGTCGGCCTTGGCCAGCACCATTTCGAGCATGTCAATGCGGGTGCGGAAGAACGGCCACTGCTCGCGCATCTGCGCCAACTGCTCGCCTTCACCGCGCGCCAGCGCATGGTTGAGTGCGGTTTCCCAGCCCAGCCAGGCGGGCAGCATCAGGCGCGTTTGTGTCCAGCCGAAAATCCACGGAATGGCTCGCAGGCTTTCAATGCCGCCCGCACGCCGTTTGGCGGGCCGACTGCCCAACGGCAAACGCCCCAGTTCCTGTTCCGGGGTGGACTGGCGAAAATACTCAACGAACTGCGGGTTATCGCGCACCACCGCGCGATAGGCCTTCACCCCGTCGGCGGCCAGTTCATCCATCAGCACACGCCAGCCCGGTTCAGGCAACGGTGGCGGCAGCAAAGTGGCTTCCAGCACGGCGGCCAGGTACAGGTTGAGGTTTTGCTCGGCGATGTCGGGCAGGCCAAATTTGAAGCGGATCATCTCGCCCTGCTCCGTGGTGCGGAAGCGACCCGCCACCGAGCCCGGCGGCTGCGACAGAATCGCCGCGTGGGCCGGTCCGCCGCCGCGCCCCACCGTGCCGCCACGGCCATGGAACAACAGCAATTCGACCTGTTGCTCGCGGCAAATGTTGACCAGTGTTTCTTGTGCCCGGTACTGCGCCCAGGCCGCTGCCGTGGTGCCCGCGTCCTTGGCCGAGTCGGAATAACCGATCATCACCTCCTGCGGGCCGTGCAGCCGCGAACGGTAGCCGGGTAGCAGCAACAGCCGCTCTATGACGGGGCCGGCATTGTCCAGGTCCGCCAGGGTTTCGAACAACGGCACCACCCGCATCGGGCGCTCCAGGCCCGCCTCTTTAAGAAGCAACTGCACCGCCAGCACGTCCGAGGCCGCACCGGCCATCGAGATCACATACGAGCCCAGCGAAGCCCCCGGCGCCGCGGCCACTTCCTTGCACGTGGCCAGCACTTCGGCGGTCTGCGCACCCGGCTTGAAATAGCTGGGCAACAAGGGCCGACGGTTGGCCAGTTCACGAATCAGGAACGTCAGGCGCGTGTCTTCATCCCAGTCTTCGTACCGCCCAAGCCCCAGATAATCGGTGATTTCAGTCATCGCTGACGCATGCAGGGCCGCATCCTGTCGCACGTCAAGGCGCACCAGAAACAACCCGAACGTCACGGCGCGGCGCAGGAAATCCAGTAACGGGCCGTCTGCGATCACGCCCATGCCGCACGCGTGCAGCGACTGATAACACAGCTGCAACGGGGCCAGCAGATCGTGGTTGTCCTGGAGCACGCCCTCAGGCGCCGGTTGGTTGGCGGTCAACGACCCGTGTGCCCAATGACGGGTGACGCGCAGGCGATCGCGCAGTTGTTTGAGCACGGCGCGATAGGGCTCGGCGCTGTCCCCCGCTGCGGCCAGCAAGGCGGGCGTGGCCTGTTGCATCGACAAGTCAGCGGCCAGTTTATCGAGGTCACGCAAGTACAGATCAGCGGCCATCCAGCGCGCCAGCAGCAATACTTCGCGGGTCACACTGGCCGTGACATTCGGGTTGCCATCACGGTCCCCGCCCATCCACGAGGCAAAACGGATCGGCGCGGCCTCCAGCGGCAGATGCAGGCCAGTGGCCGCGTGCAAGGCTTCGTCGGCCTTGCGCATCATGTTCGGCACGGCGTGCCACAGCGAATGCTCGATGACCGCAAACCCCCACTTGGCTTCATCAACCGGCGTAGGGCGCGTGCGGCGAATTTCTTCGGTGTGCCACGCTTCGGCAATTAGCCGTTGCAGGCGCTGCTCGATGTGGGATTTTTCACTGCGGGTGAGGTCGCGATGATCTTGCGCGGCCAGTTGCGCAGCGATCGCATCGTATTTTTGAATCAGCGTGCGGCGCGTCACCTCAGTTGGGTGCGCCGTGAGCACCAGTTCGATGTGCAGCGTGCTGACCTGCCGCGCCAGCGATTCAGGGCTGTGCCCTTCGGCCAGCAAGCGTTCGAGCAAGGTGGGCAAGACCAGGGCTTCAAAGGGTTCGGGCTGCCCCTCTTCGCGGCGATGAATGAGTTCGTACTGTTCAGCAATATTGGCCAGGTTCAAGAACTGGTTGAAGGCGCGGGCCACCGGCAGCACTTCATCGTCGCTCAAGTCCCCCAGAATCGTGCTCAACTCTTCGCCCGTGGTGCCACGGCGGTCGTCCTTGGCGCCCTGCCGAATACGTTCGATCTTGGCGAGAAACGCTTCGCCGTACTGGTCACGGATCGTATTCCCCAACAGTTCACCCAACAGGTGAACGTCATCGCGCAAGCGTGCATCAATATCGGTCATCAGCAATTTCTCCAGCGGTATCCGGGGACAGCTCCTGCCCCAAGAGTGCGTCGCAAGCGTCATCTGTGGCAAGCCGCAAGCCGGATAAAAATAGTCGTAGGCTGACGCGTTTCAGCACCACTGCCGGGATGGCACTTTAATAGCTCAATGGGCCGAGCAAACCCTTGCTCCCGCTCGCGCGCGCTCTAAATCGGGGCTTTGGCCAAGGTGCTGCCCCACAGAAATAACTGACTGAGCAGTCACAAGTTTTTAGGCAATTTGCCACCTTTTTTTTTGAACTATTCAAAAATCGCTTCGGTCACACCCAGTAACCATCACTGCCGGGGCAGGGAAATCAACACTCCGGGTGACATCACAGGCAATCCTGTTTGACGCCACTGACGTGATGGAATTTGAAGTTTTTCAGGAGTTACCTAATGGAGTTGAAGACCATGATGACCCGCACTGTCAAAACCACCTCACCTCGCCTGCGCGGGCTAAAACTGGCTGCGCTGGCAATCGGTACCAGCTTCGTTCTGGCCGGTTGTGCAGGCAACCCACCGACGGAGCAGTACGCGGTGACTCAATCGGCGGTGAACAACGCCGTGAGCGCTGGCGGCACTGAATACGCCCCGGTTGAAATGAAGGCCGCGCAAGACAAGCTCAAGCAAGCCGAACTGGCCATGCACGACAAGAACTACAAGGACGCCAAGCGTCTGGCTGAACAAGCCGAGTGGGACGCTCGTGTAGCAGAGCGCAAAGCTCAGGCCGCCAAAGCCGAGAAGGCCGCTCAGGATGCTCAGAAAGCCGTTCAGCAACTGCGTCAGGAAGGCATGCGCCCGCTGCAGTAAGTCGCCTCTTTTGACTGCGGCTGACGACACAGCATTCCTCATCGATTGAAAGGACTAAATATTATGCGCAATACCGTACTGATCCCTGCCCTGTTGGCTCTAAGCGTTGGCCTGGCGGCGTGCTCGCACCAGCCAAACGTAAACTTGGAAAATGCCAAGACTAACTTCTCGGCACTGCAAACCAACCCTGAAGCGACCAAAGTCGCGGCGCTGGAAACCAAAGACGCCAGCGAGTGGCTGGACAAAGCCCAGAAGGCTTACCTGGACAAAGAAGACGAGTCCACGGTTGACCAACTGGCTTACCTGACCAACCAGCGCGTTGAAGTGGCCAAGCAAACCATCGCGTTGCGCACCGCTGAAAACCAGATCAAAAACGCTGGCTCCGACCGTGCCCAGGCACTGCTGGATGCCCGTGATGCACAAATCAAGCAACTGCGTGGCCTGAACGCCAAGCAAACCGAGCGCGGTACGCTGGTCACCTTCGGCGACGTGCTGTTTGATTTCGATCAGGCCAGCCTGAAAGCCAACAGCCGTGACAGCATCACCACGCTGGCCAACTACCTGATCAAAAACCCGGATCGCAAAGTGATCGTTGAAGGCTACACCGACAGCAAAGGGTCGGCGGCTTACAACCAGGGCCTGTCCGAGCGTCGCGCCAATGCGGTTAAAAACGCACTGGTACGTGCCGGTGTCGATCCTTCGCGCATCGTCGCTCAGGGTTATGGCAAGCAATACCCGGTGGCCAGCAACGCCACCAACTCTGGCCGCGCCCAGAACCGTCGCGTTGAAGTGACCATCTCCAACGACAACCAGCCAGTCGCGCCGCGTTCGTCGATGCAGTAAGTCTGTACGCGTAAAAACAAAAACCCCGCCTGAGTGATCAGGCGGGGCTTTTTGCTGCGCGTTCGGGAGCGTTGCGACGTTACTGTTGCAGTTTCGGGGTTTCCTGGCCCATGCAGTGAACGGCTTGCTTCTTGTTGTTCACCAGCACGCCGGTCAGGCCTTTTTGCTCGGTGTCGAACAGCACGATGATACCGTCCACGCACTGGGCGACCTGATTGGCCGGGGTCAGGGAAATTTTGTAGTCTTCGCCGGGGACGGTCTTGAGCATGGTGAAGTCGTTGAGCAGCAAGGCGTCTTGCGGCTTGGCGAAATGCAGGTAGCCGTAGTACCACAGGGCCCCGACGGTGCCGATGATGGTGCAAATACCGGTAATGATCAGCGGGATGGCGTTACGTTCTTCACTCATGGTTGGCTCTCTGGTTCAACGTTTTTCGAATTCGGGGGGGCGGGGTAGTTGGGGATTTCCCCCAGGCGCCTCACGCCCGTGAAATGTTGCGGGTCTTGCAGGTAGCGCAGCATGACCTCGCGCCAGGTCGGGTCGGCAAAGGTCTGCACATGCCCGCCACGGGTCAATTGCAACACCTTGGGCGGCGGCGCAGCTTGATACAGTCGGATGCCATTGAAAAGCGGCACGACCGGATCGTCCACGCTGTGGAAGATCAACAGCGGCACCGGCCCCATGTTCGCGATGGCATACAAGGCGCTGTCCGCGTCCGGCACCAGCCAGGACAGCGGCACTTGCAAAGGCCAGGTCAGCCAGGACGTGCTCAGGGCAAATTGACCCACCTCGCGGTAGCTGGCGGGCACCCCGTCGAGCACCATCGCCGTGATGCGCTGGCGTTGCTGCGGGTGCTCACTCAGGTAATGAACCCCCATCGCGCCGCCCAGGCTCTGCCCCAGCACAATCAGCGGCAGGCCTTTGACCGACGGCTCCTTTTGCAGCCAGTCGAACGCCGCGTCGATGTCTTGATACACCTCAGGCAACCGGGGTGCGCCTTGTGACAATCCGTAACCGCGGTAGTCGATCATCAGCACCTGATAGCCCTGCGCGGGCAGCCAGGCCGTGGCGCCCAAGTGGTAAGCGAGGTTGCCGCCGTTGCCGTGCAGGTGCAGCAGCGTGCCTTTGAGCGGTACGCCCGGCGCGGCGGGCAGCCACCAGCCGTGCAGCCGTGTACCGTCAGCGGCGGTCAGCGTCACATCGCGGTAGTCCAGACCCGCCGCCGTCGGTGTGATCGGCTGGCCGGGTTCCGGATAAAACAACAGGGAGCTGCATCCGCCGAGTGCCAGCAGCAGGCAGCATGCAGCCAGGGTTTTGATCAAACAAGCCACCATGTGTGAAAGGTTGCACCTCGCGGCGCAGTCGCGGTCGAGGCCCCAGCGGCCCTGAATCCGCTGACCGGGTTACAAGATGTTGGAGTAATCGGCTTCGATCCGGTCCAGGCTCAAGTGGTTGAGGAAGTTGGAGAAGCACATCCAGGCGGCCAGCGCATTCATGTCACGGAACTGCTCCGGCAGGTACTTGGGCGCGACCACCAGGCCTTCGTCGACCAGTTGGCGCAAGGTGCGCATGTCTTCCAGCGTGGTTTTGCCACAAAACAGCAGCGGCACTTGTTCCAGCTTGCCTTTACGTACGGCCAGCTGAATGTAGTTGTAAACCATGATGAAGCCCTTGAGGTAGGACAAGTCTTTGGTAAATGGCAGGCCATTGGGCACCGAACCACGGAAAACCCGACTCGCATTGCCATAGCTTTCCGGCATTTCAAAGCCTTGCTCACGGAAGAACTCATACACCTGCATGAAGTCCGCGCCCTCCTCCACCATATGAATGGCGCGGGTGCGATTGGTCAGTTTGCGCAGGCGGCTGGGGTAGGAAGCAAACGTGATGATCTCCATCAGGATGGCCAGCCCTTCCTGGGTGACCGTCGAGGATGGCGGGCCTTTGGCCAGAAACGTACAGATCGGCTGGTTCAGGCCGTTGAGCGTTGTGCCCACATGCACCAGCCCTTCGTGGACTTCAAGCGCACGCACGTCGCGGTGGTTGAACATCGCATCGGTGCGGATCTTGATGTAATCGGCACCCGCCGCCGCGTCCGCGACGATGCCGTCGGACTCAAACACCCGGATGGTTTCTTCGGCCTCGCCAAACACCTTGTTCAGCCGCGTTTGCAACAGATGAACGGCGTCTTTGGCGGTGAGGGTTTTCGCTTCGTCCTTGAGCGCGCCACGGTCGTCGATGTTGTCCAGGTAATCGGACATCATCAACCCCAGGTCGGCCAGCGTCGGGTCGCCCGCATGAAACGCATCGGACGCGGCGCCATACAGCTCTTGCGAGATCAGCCCGAAGTCTTCGGTGCCGCGCGCTTCGAGCATGCGCACCACCATGCGGTATTCCTTGCACATGCGGCGCATGATTTGCCCGACGGGGTTGAACTGCCCCAACTGGCGGGTGATGTCGCGCTCGATGTTCTGAAATTCGAGCTTCACGGCGCCCGAATCGAAGGACAACGGCCGCCCCAGGTAATAATCCCGATCCACCGCCGGCACTTGTTTACCCTTGGCCTTGAGAAAGCCCTGACGGATGCTGTCGTCCCACTTCACCGCATCCAGCACGCGGATCGGGGTCTGGGCCAGCACGATGCGGTCTGACAATGTACGAATCGTGCGTTGGTAATCGTCCACCCGGTGCTCCTTGAAAAAGGCTGTTACTTGGCCGCGCGCTGATAGCGGGCGGTTTCGACAAAGACGTCGGAATTCGCCGGGTCATCCAGATAAGCAAAGACTGTAGACGATGGGCTGTCGATCTGAACGCCTGCGCCTTCGGCGGTTTCAACCGTGTCGCCGGCCAGCGCCGACTGACCGATGGCCTGACGGATTTGCTCAAGGTCCAGCTCGTAGATCACCAGCTCGCCGCCGTCGGTCAATTCAAACCCGTTCAGCGTGAAATTACCGCCCAGCCGAGCCGGTATGGCGGCCGACGCGTACCAGCGGCTGCCGTGTTTGGCGACGATGAACCGATAACGTTGACGCGCCTTGGGTTCGCCCTTGGGGTACACCTCGGCCTGATAGTGGGTTTTATCGATGGCGCTGATGCTCAGGCGTCGCGCCTGCCCCCAGGCGTCCTTGCTGGTCCATTTGCCGAGCAAGGCCTGAGGCGCCGTTTGAGCCACCAGCGGCGCTTCCTTGAACGTGACCAGGCACCCGTTCAACAGTAAAAACGACACCGCCAACAGCATTACGCGCCAACCTTTCATGCCTGCATCCTTCTATAGAGCGGCCAACACCAAGTGCATGTAGCGCGTAAGGAGAGCGAGCCGTTGTGCATCGGCTGCTGGCTGCGCGCCATTAAGTAGGGCCTGATATTCCATCCGACCGATAATCGCCGTCAAGACATTGGCATCGTGCTGCGGCTGTTTGGAGCCCAGCACCTGGAAGATCTGACACGTGCCCTGCAGAAAAATCTGCTCGTGGGCACGCACCAGCACCGCCAGCCGCGGGTTAAGCAGCGCGGCCTGATGGAACGCCTGCTCGGCGCGCAACTGATCGCGACGGGTCACCAACTGGTGCTCCACGTAGTGGGCGGTCATGGCGGCAATCTCGTCAGCCAGTTGTGAACGTGACTGCGGGCTGCCGTCTCCGTACGCCACCAGCTCGCGCAGCTTGCCTTCCGTGCTTTGCCATAACTTGGCCATAAAGGCGGCACTGCGTTCGACGTACTGCGCAAAGGTGTCGTTGATCAGGTCATCGATGTCCTTGAAGTAATACGTGGTGGCCGAAAGCGGCACCCCGGCTTCGGCGGCGACTGCCCGATGCCGAACGCCGCGTACACCGTCGCGCACCACGATACGCATGGCCGCATCCAGAATCAGTTGCCGCCGCTGTTCACTGCCATGGCGACTGGCTTTGCGGCCCTGGTATTGAACACTCTCGGCCACCGCCGTGGCGACGTCGACGGCACCCGTTTGAGCCTTGGGCAGGTTCACGCATGTTTCCCTATATTGAGGACCTTAAGTCGGGTGGTTACGGCAAGCCCCTGTTCGACAGGCAATAAAAAGCCGCCCTTGGCGGCGGCTTTTTAATCAGCAGCGTTACGCTTGCGGGCGCATGTGCGGGAACAGGATCACGTCGCGGATCGACGGGGAGTTGGTCAGCAGCATCACCAGACGGTCGATGCCGATGCCTTCACCGGCCGTTGGCGGCATGCCGTACTCCAGCGCACGCACGAAGTCGGCGTCGTAGTGCATGGCTTCGTCGTCACCGGCGTCTTTGTCAGCCACTTGTGCCATGAAGCGTTCTGCCTGGTCTTGCGCGTCGTTCAACTCGGAGTAGGCGTTGGCGATTTCACGGCCACCGATGAACAGCTCGAAACGGTCAGTCACGTTCGGGTTTTCATCGTTGCGACGGGCCAGCGGCGACACTTCGAACGGGTACTGGGTGATGAAGTGCGGCTGCTCCAGCTTGTGCTCGACCAGCTCTTCGAAAATCATCACCTGCAGCTTGCCCAGGCCTTCGAAGCCCAGCACCTTGGCGCCGGCCTTTTTGGCGATGGCACGGGCCTTGTCGATGTCGTTCAGGTCGTCAGCGGTCAACTCAGGGTTGTACTTGAGGATCGAGTCGAACACCGACAGACGCACAAACGGCTCGCCGAAGTGGAACACCTTGTCGCCGTACGGCACGTCAGTGCTGCCCAGAACCAGCTGCGCCAGCTCGCGGAACAGCTCTTCGGTGAGGTCCATGTTGTCTTCGTAGTCGGCGTACGCCTGGTAGAACTCAAGCATGGTGAATTCAGGGTTGTGGCGCGTCGAAACCCCTTCGTTACGGAAGTTGCGGTTGATTTCGAAGACTTTCTCGAAGCCGCCCACGACCAGACGCTTGAGGTACAGCTCAGGCGCGATACGCAGGAACATTTCCATGTCCAGCGCGTTGTGGTGGGTTTCAAACGGCTTGGCTGCCGCGCCGCCCGGAATGGTCTGCAACATCGGCGTTTCAACTTCAAGGAAGTCGCGCGCCATCAGGAAGTTGCGGATGTGGGCGATGACTTGCGAACGCACACGGAAGGTGTGGCGCACGTCTTCGTTGACGATCAGGTCAACGTAACGCTGGCGATAGCGCTGCTCGGTGTCGGTCAGGCCGTGGTGCTTGTCGGGCAGCGGACGCAAGGATTTGGTCAGCAGGCGCACGTGGGTCATTTCAACGTACAGGTCGCCTTTGCCGGAGCGGGCCAGGGTGCCTTCGGCGGCGATGATGTCGCCCAGGTCCCAGGTTTTGACTTCGGCCAGGGTTTCTTCCGGCAGGGTCTTGCGGTTGACATAGACCTGGATGCGCCCGGTCATGTCCTGAATCACCATGAACGAACCACGGTTAAGCATGATGCGACCCGCAACCTTGACCGGGATGGCGGCTTCAGCCAGCTCTTCCTTGGTCGCTTCGGCGTACTTCTTCTGCAGGTCGGCGCAGTAGCTGTCACGACGGAAATCGTTCGGGAAGGCGTTGCCTTTGGCGCGCTCGGCAGCAAGTTTTTCCTTGCGCAGGGCGATCAGGGCGTTTTCTTCCTGTTGCAAATCTTGCGGGTCGAGTTGTTGGTCGCTCATGTTTTAAAAATTCCATCACAGGTTCGTTGCCCCCGCCTTGCGGCAGGGGGAAGCGGGCTTCGGCGCGCCCTCAAGGCATCGCGTCAGCGGCGCACTTTACGTTTGTTGCGCGACTTACAGCCCTTGTTTCAGGCTGGCCACCAGGTATTCGTCGATGTCGCCGTCGAGCACTTTGTCGCAGTCACTGCGCTCGATGTTGGTACGCAAATCCTTGATACGCGACGCGTCAAGTACGTACGAGCGGATCTGGTGACCCCAGCCGATGTCGGACTTGGTGTCTTCCAGCGCCTGGGAAGCGGCGTTGCGCTTCTGGATTTCCTGCTCGTAAAGACGCGCCCGCAACATTTTCATCGCGGTGTCTTTGTTTGCGTGCTGGGAACGTTCGTTCTGGCAGCTCACCACGGTGTTGGTCGGAACGTGGGTAATACGCACGGCCGAGTCAGTGGTGTTTACGTGCTGACCACCCGCACCGGAGGAGCGGTAAGTGTCGATCCGCAGGTCCGAGGGGTTGATGTCGATTTCGATGTTGTCGTCGATTTCCGGCGAAACGAACACGGCCGAGAACGAGGTATGACGACGGTTGCCCGAGTCGTACGGGCTTTTGCGAACCAGACGATGGACGCCGATTTCGGTGCGCAGCCAGCCAAAGGCGTATTCGCCCTTGATGTGTACGGTCGCACCTTTGATCCCGGCCACTTCACCGGCGGACAATTCCATGATGGTGGCCTCGAAGCCGCGCTTGTCGGCCCAACGCAAATACATCCGCAACAGGATATTGGCCCAGTCTTGCGCTTCGGTGCCGCCAGAGCCTGCCTGAATGTCCAGGTAAGCGTTGTTGGCGTCCATCTCACCGCTGAACATGCGGCGGAATTCGAGTTTTTCAAGGGACTCGCGCAGGCGTTCGACTTCAGCCGACACGTCATCTACAGCGGCCTGGTCTTCTTCCTCGGCGGCCATCAGCAGCAGGTCCTTGGCATCGGCCAGGCCCGTGTGCATCTCGTCGAGGGTTTCTACAATTTGCGCCAACAGGGAGCGCTCGCGCCCCAGTTCCTGGGCGTACGAAGGGTTGTTCCAGACACTCGGATCTTCAAGCTCGCGATTGACTTCGGTCAGACGCTCATGCTTTTGATCGTAGTCAAAGATACCCCCGAATGGTTTCGGAGCGCTCTGACAGGTCCTTGATGCTGTTAAGGATTGGGTTGATTTCCATGGCTGGCGGCACTCGTAGGCGATTTTTACAAAGCCAAAGAGTATACCGAAAATATACCGTTACAGCAGCCCGCCCAGCGGTGGAATGCAGGCCATTTGCCGCAGCCTGCCGGGGTTATCGCCCTCTGCAATCCCCCTGCCCGTTCAAACCTCATCGCAACGTTGCTTGGGAATAGTTACCCGATTTAAGGGAAATGGACTACACGCCCGCGCATTGCACATCAAACCCGGCTCGCTATACCTAAAACATGACCGCCCCGAACACACACGGCCTGCCCATTGGCCCCCGCACGGGCTGATCCTGCGACCTCCCCCCAGGAGCATGACGATGAACAACCCGAGGCCCAGCCCGCACGGCTTTCAACGCAATTCAAGGCATGTGAAAAAGCGCAGCCTCGAACTGCTGCTGTCGTTCGCCACGCCGCAGGGCAATGTGCTGGACATCGGCTGCGGCACAGGCAACAGCCTGTTGTTTGTGGACGCCAACAATATCGAGCAATACGTCGGCATCGATCACTCCAAAGACAAGATTGCCTACGCCAATCTGGTGCATGCCGCGCCCAACGTGCGCTTTATCGTCAGCGATTTTCTGGCGTGCAACCTTGACCGCTTGCCGGTGTTCGACGCCGTGGTGTGTGCCGGTTGCCTGCAAGGCTTCATGCCCCACGAACAAGCGGCGATCGACAAACTGTCGGCCGCCGTCAAACCGGGCGGTCATGTGTTTTTATCCTGCGCGTTCGACTTCGATTACTTACCCGATGAGCGCTTCATTCAGGAGCGGGCGCTGATGGAGATTCGCCATCAATACCCGTGCATCGGCGAGCCCGTGGTGTTTGATGATTTCCGGCTCAGCCGCCCAGCCCTGCTGGACACATTGAGCGACTTTGAAATCATCCGTTCACAGCGCATTGAAGAAACCGTCGAATTCGAGAACCTCAATGACTTCCGGGACTGGCACTGGGGCGCGAGCGCGAAGGTGCGCAACCAGTTTGACGAAACCATCCGCGAACGGGCCATCACGGACTACTACCAGAAGCTCTACGCCCACTATTGCGTGGGCCGCTACAAAACGGCGTACTCCACGGGCCTGCTGCTGCTCAGGAAAAAAAGCCCTTGAACGCATACCCACGGTGCAGCCGCTGAACAGGCACGCGACTGCGCGACCGGATCAACGCTTTGCACAGCCCGTGTGCGACCGCGAACGGGCTTACCCCCGTGAAGCCGCCGCGCAAGAGCGGGAGCCTTATTCGATTCCGACCTGATTACGCCCGTTGTTTTTGGCCAGGTACAGGCCTTTGTCGGCCGCCGAAATCAAGTCGCGGCAGTTGCCGCTGTGCTGCGGGGTCATGGTAGACAGGCCGATGCTGATGGTCAGGCTGTTGCCATCGGCCGGTGAAATGTGCGGGATTTTCAGCGCCGCCACCGCTTGACGCAGCTTTTCAGCCACCAGCCGCGCACCACCCTGAGAGGTGTTGGGCAATACAATCGCAAACTCCTCCCCGCCGTAACGCGCTGGCAGGTCAGAAGGCCGGCAACTGGCATCACGGATCGAAGCCGCCACTTTGCGCAGGGCTTCGTCACCGTCCAGATGACCAAAGGTGTCGTTGTAAGACTTGAAGTAGTCCACGTCGATCATCAATAACGACAGCTGGGTTTGCTCACGCAGGGCCCGGCGCCATTCCAGCTCCAGGTACTCGTCGAAATGGCGGCGGTTGGACAGCCCGGTCAGGCCGTCAGAGTTCATCAGGCGCTGCAACACCAGATTGGTGTCCAACAATTGTTGCTGGCTGACCCGCAGCGCGCGGTAGGCGGCATCGCGCTGCAACAGGGTCATGTAGGAGCGCGAGTGATAGCGAATGCGGGCCACCAGCTCAATGTTGTCCGGCAATTTCACCAAGTAGTCGTTGGCCCCGGCCGCAAAGGCCGCACTCTTGATCAACGGGTCTTCTTTGGTCGACAACACGATGATCGGGATGTCTTTGGTGGCCGGGTGGTTGCGGTATTCGCGCACCAGCGTCAAACCATCGAGCCCCGGCATGACCAGGTCTTGCAAGATCACCGTCGGCTTGATGCGAATGGCCTGGGCAATGGCATCGTGCGGGTCGGCGCAAAAGTGAAAGTCGATGTTCTGCTCAAGGGCCAAGCCCCGGCGCACGGCTTCGCCAATCATCGCCTGATCGTCCACCAGCAATACCATGGCGGCGTTTTCGTCAGTTTTGACGTCGTCCATCTGCAAGTCATTCATGCGCGTTCACCTGAATTACCACCTTCAAGCCAGTCCTGCCAGGTTGTGTCAGTCATGTATGAAAGATCTCCAGCAAGCGTGGCGCAATCGTGTCCAAGGGTCGAATTTCAACAGCCGCATCAATTGCCGCTGCCGCTTTGGGCATGCCGTATACCGAACTGCTGTGCTGGTCTTGGGCGATGGTCAGAAACCCCTGCTGGCGCATGAGTTTGAGCCCCTGCGCGCCATCGCGACCCATGCCGGTCAACAATACGCCCACGGCCTCACCGTCCCAGTGCCGGGCCACACTCTCGAAAAACACATCAATCGAGGGCCGATAAATTTCGTTCACCGGCTCGGCGGTGTAAGCCAGCGTGCCGTTTTTTAACAGCCGAATGTGATGATTGGTCCCGGCCAACAGGACCGTACCGGCCTGGGGCGTTTCGCCATCACGGGCCAGCCGGACATTCACCCCGCACGAGCTGCTCAGCCATTCGGCCATCCCGGCGGCGAACACCTGGTCCACGTGCTGCACCAGCACAATGGCCGCCTGAAACGAGCGCGGCAGGCCTTTGAGCAGGGTTTCCAGCGCCGCGGGGCCGCCCGCCGACGAGCCGATGGCCACTAACCTGCGCTGATCCAGGGATTTGCGCGGCAGGTTCTCGACGGGATGCACCCGTTTCGGGGGCTGCTGGCCCATCAACCAGCCAATGTTCATGATCTTGCGCAACAACGGCGCTGCTGCTTCCTTGGCATCGCCCGCGCCCAGAGCGGGCGTATCGACCACGTCCAGCGCGCCAAAGCCCATGGCTTCAAACACGCGGTGCACATTTTGCTGGCGGTCGACCGTGACGATCACAATCGCACACGGGCTTTCAGCCATGATCCGGCGCGTGGCCTCCACGCCATCCATGACCGGCATGATGAGGTCCATCAAGATCAGGTCCGGCGTGTCCTCGGCGCACAGGCGCACGGCTTCTTCGCCGTTCCCCGCCACCCACACCAACTGATGCTTGGGCTCGAATGCCAACGCCCGGCGCAAGGCCTCTACCGCCAGGGGCATGTCGTTGACGATGGCAATTCTCATGTCTGGGCTCCTCCAATGAGCTCAACCACTGCATCAAGCAGCGCATCGTCATGGAAACTGGCTTTCGCTAAATAATAGTCGGCCCCTGCATCCAGGCCGCGCCGACGGTCTTCTTCACGGTCTTTATAGGACACCACCATCACCGGCATCGATTGCAGCCGGTTGTCGCGCCGCAACAGGGTGACCAGTTCAATGCCGTCCATGCGCGGCATGTCGATATCGGTAATCAGCAAATCGAAATGCTCGGCGCGCAGCGCGTTCCAGCCATCCATGCCGTCCACCGCGACCGCCACCTCATAACCGCGATTGAGCAACAACTTGCGTTGCAGCTCGCGCACGGTGAGCGAGTCGTCGACCACCAGAATACGTTTACGCGCCACCTCGGCGGTGTGCCGGTTACGCCGGTCGATGCGCTCCAGACGCCCGGTGTTAAGCAGCTTGTCGACCGAACGCAGCATGTCTTCGACGTCCACAATCAGCACCGGCGAGCCATCATCGAGCAGCGCCCCGGCCGAAATGTCCTGCACCTTGCCCAAGCGTGGGTCCAGAGGCAATACCACTAAAGTGCGCTCCCCGATAAACCGCTCAACCGCCACGCCGTAGACCGCCTCGCGCTCGCGAATGACCACCACCTTGAGGGTGTCGTCATCGTTCTGGCCGGGCGGACGTTGCAGCAACTGGCTGGCGGCCACCAGGCCCACGTGCTGCCCTTCGTGCCAGAAGTGCTGGCGGCCTTCGACCTGCACGATGTCGTCAGGCGCCAGATCGCGCATGCGTTCGATGTGCGCCAGCGGAAAGGCATAGGCTTCGCCGCCGACTTCCACCACCAGGCTGCGCACCACCGACAGGGTGAGCGGGACTTCCAGATGGAAACGACTGCCCTGCCCGCTGACCTGCTCCAGCACAATCGAGCCACGCAGCAGGCGCACCATGTGCTGCACCGCATCCAGCCCGACACCGCGCCCGGACACCTCGGTCACGGTGTCGCGCAGGCTGAAGCCCGGCAGGAACAAAAACGTCAGCAGTTCTTCTTCACTCAACTGCGCGGCCGTGGCCTCGGTGGACAGTTGGCGCTGCACGATGGAGCGGCGCAAACGCTCAAGGTCGACGCCGCCGCCGTCATCGCTCAACTCCACCACCAGCAGCCCGGCCTGATGCGAGGCGCGCAAGCGAATCTCCCCTTCGGCCGGCTTGCCAGCGCGCAAACGCTGCTCAGGGGGTTCAATGCCGTGGTCCACCGCGTTACGCAACAGGTGCATCAGGGGCGCTTCGAGCTTTTCCAGCACGTCGCGGTCCACCTGGGTTTTCTCGCCTTCAATTTCCAGACGGATCTGTTTACCCAGGCTGCGCCCCAGATCACGCACCATGCGCTCTTGCCCGGCCAGCACATCCGCGAACGGACGCATGCGGCACGCCAGCGCCGTGTCATACAGCAACTGCGCACGCTGGCTGGTCTGCCAGCCAAACTCGTCCAGTTGAGCGGTCTGCTCACTGAGCACGTGCTGCGACTCGGCCAATAAACGCCGCGCCTCGGCCAGCGCCTCTTCGGCCTCAGGGGTGAGCGTCAGCACCTTGAGCTGATCGCCCAAATGATCCAACGCCCGCAAACTGGTGTTTTGCATGCGTTTGAGGCGCTGCATCGTGGCGAGGTAAGGCTTGAGTCGCTGGGTTTCCACCAGCGACTTGCTCGACAAGTCCAGCAGACTGTTAAGGCGCTCGGCGGTGACGCGCAACACCCGTTCACCCCCTTCAGTCAGGCGTTGCGGGCGACGCGCCGGTTCGGGCAGCGGCGCCAGCTCGACCGGCGCAGGCGCCTCAGGCACCACGGGCTCAGGCGCAAGCAGCAGTTGCGACACATCAAACGGCGGTGGTGCCACCCGTGCCGTCGGGGCAGAAGGCTCGACCAGCCGGTTCATCAAGGCCACGTAGGCCTCGATGTCGGCCGAGGTGACCGTATTGCCCGGCGTCGCAATGCGCATCAGCAAATCAGTGCCCTGCAACAAGGCATCAATGTGCTCGGGTTGCAGGTACAAGCGCCCTTCCTGCGCGCTGACCAGGCAATCTTCCATGACATGGGAAACGCTGACCCCGGCCTCGACCCCGACAATCCGCGCCGCGCCCTTGAGCGAGTGGGCCGCGCGCATGCAGGCTTCCAACTGATCGGCCTGGGTCGGGTTACGCTCCAGCGCCAGCAAACCGGCATTGAGCACTTGGGTCTGGGCTTCGGCCTCCAGACTGAACAACTCCAGCAACGAGGCGTCGCGCATTTGCTCGGGGGTCATGTGAGGCTCCGGGTAATCGCGCCGAGCAACTGCTCTTCATCCAGCCAGCGCAGGCTGCGGGTTTTCCAGTGCAAGACACCCCGGGTGAAAACGGCGCTGGCGTGTTCACCCGACAACGACGCGGTATTGAGCACACGCTCTTCAATGTTGTGAATGCCATCGACCTCGTCCACCGGCACCACCACCGGCCCACCGGGCGCGGCCACAATCAGCATGCGAGGCATCACCCGCTGCGCGGGCGTGACACTCACCGTCGGGTCCAGCCCCAGCAGCTCGACCAGCGACAGGCAGGGCACCAGCGCGCCACGCACATTGGCCACGCCCATCAAGGCCCGGGAGCGTTGGTGCGGCAGCGAGTGAATCGACTGCATAGGCGCGACTTCATCCAGGCAACGGGTCGCCAGGGCCAGCCATTCGCCGCCCATGCGAAACACCACCAGCGAACGGGTCGCGTGGGCGTGCTCAAGTTCCTGCGGCGCGGCAAAATCCTGCTCGTCTTGCACAAAGGCATAGCGATCAAGCAAACGCGTGGCCGCCGCCGCATACACCGAACAGTTACGGCAATGAATGTGTGCTGGTAGCAGCGGGCAGGATTTATCGCCGTACACGCCAATGCGGTTCCAGCAATCATCAATCGTCTGGGCTTCGGTGTGGATCAAACTCTGGGCGGACAGACCGTTCATGATTTGCGCTCACTGTGAAGGGCCCGCTCATTGCGCGCAGCCCGGGCCTGCAAACGCTGAGCGCCTGCCACATCGCCCTGCGAGGCCAGCAATGCCGCCAGATGCGCCAGCGCCTCGGCATGTTGGGGTTGCAGGTACAACGCCTTGCGATAAAAGCCTTGGGCCTGTGCGGTTTGGCCTTCGACATCGCTGAGCAGGCCCAGCCAATAAAACACCTGAGCCTGCGGCCCATGCTGCTGCAACGCCTGTTCGCACAAGGCGCGGGCTTCACGGCTTTTGCCTTCATTGGCCAACTGCGCAATGGTCTCCAGCACCCCGCGCGGCGCCTCGTCGGGCACACGCGCGACCTGAGCCGGCGGCGGGGGCGGTGTGTGAGGGCGCGCCGCAAACGGGCGACTGACCGGCGCCATCGGCAGCGGCAAGGGTTTGACCGGCGCTGTACGCTCAACCGGCCTCGGCAACACGGCGGGCGATTCATGGCTGTGACAAAAGGCGAAGGATTGCGGGGCGTTGATCGAACGCATGCCCAGCCCGTTGAGCAAACTGCCCTCAGCCGGGCCGATGAACAGCACCCCGTCAAGGCGCGTCATACGCTTGAGGGCGTCGAGCGCCTGCTGTTGGGTTTTGAGGTCGAAATAAATCAACAAGTTGCGGCAAAACACAAAATCATAAGGCGGCTGACTCGCCGTCAGGGCCGGGTCCAGCACATTGCCGACCTTAAACTCGATCTGCTCACGCACCCGCGCCGACACGTGATACCCGTCGGCTTCAAGGGTGAAATGCCGCTCGCGAAAACCGATGTCCTGGCCGCGAAACGAATTCTTGCCATACACCGCACGCTGGGCGCGCTGAATCGAAAGCGGGCTGATATCCAGCGCCTCGACCCTGAACTGGTGCGCGGAAAACCCGGCGTCAAACATCGCCATCGCTATCGAATACGGCTCTTCGCCGGTCGAACACGGCAGGCTCAACAGACGCAACACCCGCGGGGCCGTTTGCGCGGCCAGCCGCTCGCGGGCCAGGCGACCCAGCGTGGCAAATGATTCGGGGTAACGGAAAAACCAGGTCTCGGGCACGATCACCGACTCGATCAGCGCCTGCTGCTCGTCGGCCGAGGCATTGAGCCGCTGCCAATACTCATCGTGATCCTGCATGTTCAGCGCGGTGCAGCGCTGACGCACCGCCCGCTCAATAATCGCCGGGCCCACCGACGCCACATCCAGCCCGATGCGCCGTTTCAGAAAATCGAAAAACCGTTGATCGGCACTCATGGGCGGGCCTGCCGGGTCAGGTCAACGTGCTGTTCAGGGAACAACAACCCGCGCACGGCAGGCGTCAACAGGTCATCCACGCGAATCCACTGCAACAGGCCATCCTTGTCTTTACGCACCGGCCCCAAATACGGCGCCTCGCGGTTATCCAGCCCGTATGGCTGAAAATCCGCCGTCTCACAACGCAGGGTTTCACTGGCCTGCTCCAGCACCAGGCCCAGCAAGTGACCGTGATGGCGCACCAACACCAAACGCGTGCTGGTGCGGGCCACGGCGCTCTGGCCGAAGGTCATGGCACTGACATCAATCACCGGCACCATCTGCCCGCGATGAGCAAACACCCCGGCCACCCACGCCGGTGCATGGGCAATGGGCTTGAGCGGCAAACGCGGCAACACTTCCACCACGTCCACCGCTTGCAGGGCATAGCGTTCGGTGCCGATAAAAAACACCAGAAACAGGCATTGCTTCGACGCCTTGACGGCTTCGCGCGGCGCGAGAGGCACGCTCATCAGACTTTAAAACGCGAAACGCCGCTGCGCAGCCCGACCGCCACCTGACTCAATTCATCGATGGCAAAGCTGGCCTGACGCAGGGACTCAACGGTCTGGCTACTGGCATCCCCCAATTGCACCAACGCGTGGTTAATCTGCTCAGCGCCGGTGGCCTGGGCCTGCATGCCTTCGTTGACCATCAACACCCGCGGCGCCAGCGCCTGCACCTGATGGATGATCTGCGACAACTGCTCGCCCACCTGCTGCACCTCGGACATACCACGGCGCACCTCTTCGGAGAACTTGTCCATGCCCATCACACCGGCCGACACCGCCGACTGAATCTCGCGCACCATCTGCTCGATGTCATACGTGGCCACGGCCGTCTGATCCGCCAAACGACGCACCTCGGTGGCGACCACGGCAAACCCGCGCCCGTACTCACCGGCCTTCTCGGCCTCAATCGCGGCGTTGAGCGACAGCAGGTTGGTCTGATCGGCCACCTTCACAATGGTCACCACCACCTGATTAATATTGCCGGCCTTCTCATTGAGAATCGCCAACTTGGCGTTCACCAGATCGGCGGCGCCCATGACCGAGTGCATGGTGTCCTCCATGCGCGCCAGCCCTTGTTGGCCGGAACCGGCCAGAATCGACGCCTGATCGGCGGCCGACGTGACCTCCGTCATGGTGCGCACCAGATCCCGGGACGTGGCCGCGATTTCGCGGGACGTGGCGCCGATTTCCGTGGTGGTGGCGGCGGTTTCGGTAGCGGTGGCCTGTTGCTGCTTGGACGTGGCGGCAATCTCGGTCACCGAGGTGGTGACCTGCACCGAAGAACGCTGCGCCTGCGACACCAGCGCCGTCAGCTCGGCCATCATGTCGTTGAAGCCAGTTTCGACGGCCCCGAACTCATCTTTACGCTCAAGGTTCAACCGCTTGCTCAAATCCCCGGAGCGCATGACCTCCAGGATCGAGACAATGCGCTGCATCGGCGACATGATCGAGCGCAACAACAAAAAGCCCAACAGCCCCGCCGCCAGCACCGCAATGGCCAGCGAAATCAACATACTGGCCTTAGCCGTCAGCACCGCATCGGAGATGTTGTTACTGGCCCGAATCGCGGCGTTCTGGTTGTCCTGAATCACCTTATTGAGCTGCACCCGACCGGCGCTCCAGTCGGGAGTCAATTGCGCGTTCAACACCGTGCGGGCCTGGGGCATGTCGTTCTTTTCAAACAGCGCGAGAACCGTGTTCAGCGACTGGTCGTATTTTTTATGCAGGGCGACAAACTCTTCATACAACGTCTCATCCCCGTCACCGCTGATGGTGGCGCGATAGCCGGCGAGTTCGTTGGCCAGACGGCTTTCGTAGGAGCTGTAGAGGTCTTGTTCGTCCTTGGTCAGGGGACGGCCCTCGCTTTCATTCATCAGGTGCAGGGTTTGCACGTAACTGTCGACCCACGCGCTGCGGATCATGGAGCTGTGGTACAGGCCCGGGATCGAGTCGATGCGGACTTTGTCTTCGCTGGTTTCGATTTTGACCAAGCGTGAATACGCCGCGACGATCATCAACAGCATGATGGCAATGATTACGGCAAAGCTCGCCAAGATGCGTTGGCGTAACGTCCAGTTCTTCACAGTCGATCCTCGGGGTGCCGTTGAAATGAGGGGGAGTATAGCCGAGGGTAAGGGAGGATTCGTACGGGGTTTGAGACCGATCTCACATGGATCAGTTAAAAAACGTACGTAGGGTTACATCCCGAACGGATGAGCGAAGCTCTTGCTCTTGCTCTTGCTCTTGCTCTTGCTCTTGCTCTTGCTCTTGCTCTTGAAAAGTCTCCCTGCTGCCACGCGATTGCACGCACAGCGCAAAGGCCCCTCACAGCAGGCTGAACGCAGGTGCTGTTGCGGGGGTGGGTCGGCAGGAGCCGAGCCAGCCGTGCTGGGCCATGGATGGCCCGTCACGGCGTGCCCCCGCAACAGTGCCGGAGTGAAGGCACCGTCGAGCCAGAGCGAGACGGCCGTATGGCAGGGCAAGGACCTTTTGCTTACTTTTGGGGCTGTTTGCCAAAAGTGAGCCGCCGTAAGGGCGGAACCCGTAGAAGGCCCTCACACATCAAACGGATATGTACACCGTGGTTTCAACAGGAACAGAGCGTACATATCCGTTATCAGCGTCTAACTGAACGATGGGTTTCGCTCTTACAGCGAGTCCCTTTTGTCAAACAGCCACAAAAGGAACCAAAAAGGCCTTGCCCTGCCATACGGCCGCCTCGCCTAGGCTCGACGGTGCCCTCACTCCGGCGATATGACGGGGGCACGCCGTGACGGGCCATCCTTGGCCCAGCACGGCTGTCTCGGCATCCTGCCTCGTCACCCCCGTCATACCCCCTGCGCTCGGCCTGCTGTGAGGGGCCTTTGCGGTGTTCTCAGGGTTGAGTGGCCGCAGTAAAAGGCCTTCTGCGGTGTTCTCAAGGTTGAGTGGCAGCAGTAAAAGGCCTTCTGCGGTGTTCTCAAGGTTGAGTGGCAGGAGTAACAGACCTTCTGTGGTGCTCACACGTTTGAGTGGCAGCAGCAAGAGGGCTTCTGCGGCGTTCTCACATTTGAGTGGCAGCAGCAAAGGGCCTTTGGGGTGTGTTCAGGTTTTGAGTGGTAGCCGCAAAACGGCTGGGGAGATGGCGTTTAAAAAAAAACCGTCTGCAAAGACTCAACTCGGCTGCAATCGCCTCCTCAACACATTGAGCAGATCACATCCGTCACGCAGCAAAACGGCTGCGGTGGCTGCCAGATGCTTGAGGTCAACGGCATCTGCCTCCTGCACCTCGCGGCTGGAAAAGGTTTCCATCAATTGGGTAACCGCCAGCACACGGGCCGTGGCATTGGCATGCAACACATCAAGCGGGGCGTTTCGGTCAATCAGCAAGGCGGGGATGGTGCAGTCGATAGCGGTTAGCGGTTAGCGGTTAGCGGTTAGCGGTTAGCGGTTAGCGGTTAGCGGGATATACGGGGACTTAATCATTGAGACAACTCCTGGATCTTGCGATTAGGCCACCCACTTCCCGTCGCCAAACGAAATCAAAGGTGGCTGCTGTACGCGGGTTGGCGAACCGGCAGAATCTAGGAAAACCCGGCAGACCCGAAGATCTCCCGCGCACAGCAGCCATAAAGGATGGCGATGCCAAATACACGCTTCGCCAGATACAACAACCATTACGCTTCCAAAATCCTGTCCAGGTCGCCCAACCCGGTCGCCCCGAGGGGCGAGCGCAAACTATAGGCGTGACCGAACAGCCTCATCAATCAGCAAACCTGTACGAAACCTCCCGCAATTGCGTGCGTACAAATCGTAGTGCGACGTCACGCCCGTGCAGCACACGGCGGCTAGGCCGCCTGGTGAACCTGACGCTCAAGTTCGGCCTTGAGCCCCGGCTCCAGCTTGAGCTGTTTGGCCAGTTCGTCCAGGTAGGCACGTTCCATAAAGTGTTCTTCATCCACCAGCATCACGCTGGCGATGTACATTTCGGCCGCCATTTCCGGGGTGCTTGCCGCTCGTGCCACTTCGGCCGGGTCCAGCGGTTTGTTCAGCTCGGCTTTTAACCAGTCCTGCACACCCGAGTCGCCACTGATTTTGTGGAACTCGCCTTCGATCAATTGCCGCTCACGGTCGTCGATGTGGCCATCGGCTTTGGCCGCTGCGACCAGCGCCTTGAGGATGGCCTGGCTGTGCTGTTCCACTTGCACAGGCGGAATGCGGTCGATGGTTTGCGGTTCGGTTTGCGGCGCGGTGCCCTGGCTGGCCTGCCAGTTGCCGTAAGCTTTGTAGGCCAGAACGCCCAGCGCCGCCAAACCGCCGTAGGTGATGGCTTTGCCGCCAATTTTGCGTGCGCTTTTGTTGCCCAGCAGCAGGCCCATGGCGCCAGCGGCCAGTGCCCCGCCCCCTGCGCCCGAGAGCAGGCTGCCTAACCCGCCCGAACCACTGAGTAAGCCGCCAAGTGCGCCTTTGTCAGCACCCGCGCCGGGTTTTGCAGCACCGGTTTTGTTTTGCAACAACTCTTGGCCAGACTTGAGTAACTGATCGAGCAATCCACGCGTATTCATACACAGCCTCTAGCAACAGGGTTGGGGGAAGTCAGCAGGCCGACAGAGTAGTTCGCGGCCACGCAACGCAGTCAGTTCGTTTGCTTCCAGATGTTGCACCGAGCTTGCCAAACCCACCTTAATTGAACATGAAGGTGGCCCGGCGCACGCCGCAAACACGCGGAATACGCCGGGGCGGGGTCATTCGCGCAGGTCGGATTCGTGGATGGGTTGATCGCGATGCGTGGCGCGCTGGTATTGCGCAGGCCAGGTCGCCTGTTTGCCGCCCAGGTCGTCATCGGCATGCAGGGGCCAGTAAGGGTCGCGCAGCAGTTCGCGGGCCAGCAGGATCAGGTCGGCCTGGCCGGTGCGCAGGATGTGCTCGGCCTGGGCCGGTTCAGTAATCATGCCGACCGTGCCGGTGGCGATGCCCGATGCCTTGCGGATGCTTTCTGCAAAACGCGTCTGATACCCCGGCCCGACGGGGATTTCAGCATTGGCCGAGGTGCCTCCCGAGGACACGTCGATCAGGTCGACGCCCAACGCTTTGAGGCGGCGCGCCAATTCGACGGTTTCGTCGGGGTTCCAGCCGTCTTCTACCCAGTCGGTGGCCGATACCCGCACGAACAGGGGCAGTTCTTGCGGCCAGACTTCGCGCACCGCTTCGGTCACTTGCAGCACCAGCCGAATGCGGTTTTCGAACGAACCGCCGTATTGGTCGCGGCGCTGGTTGCTCAATGGCGAGAGGAATTGATGCAGCAGGTAGCCGTGTGCCGCATGCACTTCAACCACCGAAAACCCGGCTTCGAGCGCGCGTTTGGCGGCGTCGGCAAAGGCCTGGATGACGTCCTGGATCTGGCGTTCGTCCAGTTGCGTGGGCACGGTGTGGCGCGGGTCGAAGGCAATGGGCGATGGCCCGACCGGCACCCAGCCGCCCTCTTCTACTCTGACGCTGCCTTGTTTGCCCAACCACGGACGCCAGGTACTGGCCTTACGCCCGGCGTGGGCCAGTTGAATACCGGCGACGGCGCCCTGGGCGCGTATGAAACGGGTGATGCGTTGCAGCGGTTCGATCTGTTGGTCGTTCCACAGCCCAAGGTCTTGAGCGGTGATGCGACCGTCAGCGGTGACGGCGGTGGCTTCGGTGAAGATCAGACCGGCGCCGCCCACGGCACGACTGCCCAAGTGGACCAAATGCCAGTCGTTGGCCAACCCGTCGACACTGGAGTACTGGCACATGGGCGAGACCGCGATGCGGTTCAAGAAGGTCAGTTGGCGCAGGGTATAGGGTTCGAGCAGCAGGCTCATGGGTCACCTCTCATGTCAGTGGGCAAACGCCAGACGGCTTGACGTCGGTGTGCCGACCAAGCGCTTACCAGAGATTAGTCGACAACACTGAAAGAGGTGGGGTTCAAATCCGCTGGCGGGTCAGCGCGGTTCGATGTGGGCGATCATCAGTTGCACGGTTTCGTTGCCCCGGAACTCGTTGAGGTCGAGCTTGTAGGCCAGTTCAACCCAGCGGATGGTCGGATTGGGCCACACGTCGCGGTCGATGCCGAACGCAATGCCGTCGAGTTTGACGCTGCCGCATTCGGTTTTGAGCACCACTTTGAGGTGCCGTTCACCGACGATCCGTTGTTCCACCAGCTCAAATACCCCGTGAAACAGCGGCTCGGGGAAGTGTTGCCCCCAGGGGCCGGCGTTGCGCAAGGCACGCGCCAGCTCAAGGTGGAACTCTTCGACAGTCAGGCTGCCATCGGACAGCAGGCGCCCGGTGAGGTCTTCTTCACGCAGTTGACGCCGCACTTCAGCATCGAACGCCTGGCTGAACTGCTCAAAGTTCGCCACCGGCAAGGTCAGCCCGGCGGCCATGGCGTGGCCGCCGTATTTGGCGATCAGGTCGGGGTGTTGCGCTGCGACCACGCTCAGTGCGTCGCGGATGTGAAAGCCCGGCACGGAGCGCCCCGACCCTTTGAGCAGGCCGTCGCCCGCATCGGCAAACGCAAAGGTGGGCCGGAAATAACGCTCTTTGAGGCGCGAGGCCAAAATCCCGATGACCCCTTGGTGCCAGTCCGGGTCGAACAGGCACAACCCGAACGGCATCGAGTCGACCGGGAGTTCCTTGAGCTGGGCCAGTGCTTCGCGCTGCATGCCTTGCTCGATGGATTTGCGGTCCTGGTTCATCTCGTCCAGTTGGGCGGCCATGGCGCGCGCGGCGTTGGCGTCGTCGGTGAGCAGGCATTCGATGCCCAGACTCATGTCGTCCAGACGCCCCGCCGCATTGAGCCGCGGGCCGAGGATGAAGCCAAGGTCGGTCGAGGTGATGCGCGTATGATCGCGCTTGGCCACTTCCAGAATGGCCTTGAGCCCCGGCCGGGCGCGACCGGCGCGAATCCGTTCCAGGCCCTGATGCACCAGAATCCGGTTGTTGGCGTCCAGCGGCACCACGTCCGCCACACTGCCCAAGGCCACCAGATCCAGCAGTTCAGCGATGTTGGGCGCCTGGCTGTGTTCGTATCGGCCCAGGCTGTTCAAACGCGCACGCAGCGCGATCAGCACATAGAAAATCACCCCCACCCCGGCCAAGGCCTTGCTGGGAAACGCGCAGCCCGGCTGGTTGGGGTTGACGATGGCATCGGCGGCGGGCAGTTCTGTGCCCGGCAAGTGGTGGTCGGTGACCAACACCTTGAGCCCGGCCTTTTTCGCCGCGGCGACCCCTTCGACGCTGGAGATGCCGTTGTCGACCGTGATGAGCAACTGCGGCTCGCGGGTCAGGGCGACTTCGACGATTTCCGGGGTCAGGCCGTAGCCGTACTCAAAACGGTTGGGCACCAGGTAATCGACATGCGCCGCCCCCAGTAACCGCAGGCCCAGCATGCCGACGGTGCTGGCCGTCGCGCCATCGGCGTCGAAGTCACCGACGATCAGGATGCGCTGACGCTGGTCCAGCGCCTGCACCAGCAAATCCACCGCGGCCTCGATACCTTTGAGCTGCTGGTACGGGATCAACCGCGCCAGGCGCTTGTCCAGTTCAGCCTGTGATTGCACGCCACGGGCGGCGTACAACCGTGTCAGCAACGTCGGCATTTCGCCCAGAAAAGGCAGGATTTCAGGCAATGGACGAGGTTCGATGCGCATAAGCGGGGGATGTGTCTCTGAGTCTGAAGGTGGAAAGATTGAAGCAGGCCGAGGATTAACCGCGTTCGCCGGTCAACCACTGCAATTGCACTTCGTGCTGGCCGCGGTCGTCGGTCACGAAGATCGTGCCTTCGCTGATCATCACGTCCCACTTGATCACCCGTGGCATGTCTTTGGCCAAGGTTTCGAGGACCTCTTGCGGCACGGCCGCCACGTTGACGTTTTTCAGGTTTTTGATCGCCGGAATCACTTTGCCTTCCCAGACGCGCAGGCTGCCGTAGGCCAGCAAGCTGGTGCGTTCGGTGCGGCGCGAACACCAGGTCAGGCGCTCGGCGTCCGGCTGGCCGACTTCGATCCAGTGCAAAACACGGTCATCCAGGCTTTTTTCCCACAGCGCCGGTTCGTCTACATCAGACAGGCCGCGTCCAAAGGACAGTTGCTCGTTGTACCAGAAGGCATACGCCAGCAAACGCACGGTCATGCGCTCTTCGGTTTCCGAAGGGTGACGGGCGATGGTCTGTTTTACGCTCTCATACACACCGCGATCAAGGTCGGTGAGGTTGAGTTCAAACTTGTAAGTCGTGGACGGCTGGGCCATGAACGGGCTTCTTGATACGGAGAAAGGCGGCAAGTCTACCCGATACGCCAAGGATCAACGAACTCTGCGGCTTCTTGCGCGCCCGCTCCTATGTTAAAAGGCTGTACTCGCACGCTCCCGGACAAGGATTACTCATGCCCCTCGCTGCCAAACCCCTTTCGGGCCTTAAGGTCGTCGAACTCGGAACGCTGATCGCGGGGCCGTTCGCTTCGCGTATTTGCGCCGAATTCGGGGCTCAGGTGATCAAGGTTGAATCCCCGGACGGGGGCGATCCGCTGCGCAAATGGCGCAAGCTGTATGAGGGCACGTCGCTGTGGTGGTTCGTGCAGGCGCGCAACAAGAAATCCCTGACGCTGAACCTCAAGCACCCTGATGGCCTTCAGGTGCTCAAGGCGTTGCTGGCCGACGCGGACATCCTGATCGAGAACTTTCGCCCCGGTGTGCTCGAAAAGCTCGGGCTGGGCTGGGACGTGTTGCATGCCTTGAACCCCAAGCTGGTCATGGTCCGCCTGTCGGGCTTTGGCCAGACCGGGCCGATGAAGGATCAGCCGGGCTTCGGGGCCGTGGGTGAATCGATGGGCGGGCTGCGTTACATCACCGGTTTCGAAGACCGCCCGCCCGTGCGCACCGGCATTTCCATTGGCGACTCGATTGCCGCGCTGTGGGGCGTGATCGGTGCATTGATGGCCTTGAGGCACCGCGAGGTGAATGGCGGTCAGGGCCAAGTGGTGGATGTGGCGTTGTATGAAGCCATTTTCGCGATGATGGAAAGCATGGTCCCGGAGTTCGATGTGTTCGGTTTTATTCGCGAACGCACGGGCAATATCATGCCGGGCATCACCCCCTCTTCGATCCATACCAGCCTGGACGGCAAGCACGTCCAGATTGGCGCCAACGGCGATGCGATTTTCAAACGGTTCATGCAGTTGATTGGCCGTGACGACTTGGCAAACGACCCGCAGCTAGCCAGCAATGACGGGCGTGACACGCGACGCGATGAGCTGTATGGCGTGATTGATCGCTGGGTGGCCTCGCTGCCGCTGGACACGGTGCTTGAGCAACTGAATACGGCCCAGGTGCCGGCCAGTCGTATTTTCTCGGCGCAAGACATGTTCAGCGACCCGCAGTTTCTGGCGCGGGAGATGTTCCTGAGTGCCAAATTGCCCGACGGCAACGACTTCAAAATGCCAGGTATTGTGCCCAAGCTCTCCGAGACCCCCGGGTCGGCCGAGTGGGTGGGCCCCGAGCTGGGCGCCCATAACGATGAAGTGCTGGGCGCGTTGGGCTACGACGCCTCGGCCATTGCGGCACTGAAACACAACGGTGCCATTTAGCAGAGGGGCTCGGCCCCTTTTCAAACGCTGTAGAAGGAACACCGCACCATGACGATTCGCTCATGGCGGCCAAGCCGTTGGGCTCAACTCATTCCTTGGGCGATGCTGGGCTGGGCGTGCATGAGTTCCGGGGCCGAAAAACTCACATGGCTGATGCGCGATTTACCGCCGCTGACCGTCTTTGAGGGCCCGCAAAAAGGTCAGGGGGTGATTGATCAGCTCATGCCCTTACTGATCGCCAGCCTGCCCGAATACGAGCATGTGGTGGTCAAGGTCAATAGGGCCCGCGCCACGCAAATGCTGCAAGACGCGACGCTCACGTGCGACCCAACGCTGGTGTGGAATCCCTCACGCGCACGATCGATTGCCTACTCGGCGCCGGTCATGGGCTTACACAGCAACGGGCTGGTGATCCGCCAGAGCGATGAGCCGAAGATCGCGCCTTATGTCACGGATCAGTCGGTGGACCTTAAGCGCCTGCTCAATGCCCAAGGCGTCCGACTGGGGGTGGTGGCCAAGCGCAGTTATGGCATGTGGATCGATGAGCAACTGGCGCATAGCGAGGACCGCCAGTTGTTTGTTCACCATGGCAATGATGCCTTGGGCAGCCTGTTGCAAATGCAGCATGCCGGCCGGCTGGAAGGTGTTTTGGGGTATTGGCCCGAGATTCAGTCCAAGGCCCGGCAGCAAGGCTTGCCGTTTGAAACACTGATGTTCTACCGGATTTTGGGCGCGCCCACGTATCAGCCGATTTATATCGGGTGCTCCGACACCCCTGCAGGCCACGAAGCGTTAAGCCGGATTAACCGGGCATTGGCCACGTTGGGGCCGGACGCTTTGCGTGAGGCTGAAGCTCAGTGGCAAGAGCCCGGCCACCCTGACGACTACGTGAATGGACAAGCAAGCCCGCCAAAGCGCCCACGCTGAGAAAATGCGCTCAAAAAAAAACCCCGAGCAGTGGGGAGTCAACTCGGGGTTTAACAGGATCAGGTGATCCGCTCGACGGGCGTCAGGCATCGGAGCAAAACGCTTGATCCCGTCGATGAAAAATCTGACAAGCCTGTAGGAAAAAAGGTTCCCTCAGCGCAGTAATCAATTTTCTTCAGCGGGCCAACGTGTTGAAACACGGCATCTGGTAGGCCTGCAACAGCTGGTTCAAGCGACCCACACTGACGGGCTTGGTCAGAGAGCCCAACACCTTGAGGCCTTCACGGCGCGCCCTGCTGGCGGCCTTTTCAACGACATGGGGGGCGGCGCAGGTCTGGATGATCAACGCCGAGGCATTGCGCTGCTGGGCCAGCTCAGTGATCAGGTCAAGCCCCGAGGTGGTGTCCAGGTAAAGGTCGCAAATGGCGATATCGATAGCACCGCGTACCGCAAGTGAGTGGCGTGCCGCCTCCAGGCTTGAAGCAGTCAGCACATCGAAAATGCGGCATGCATTCAACATTTGATGCAGGGTCATCAACTGGAAAGGGTTGTCTTCAAGGATCAGTACTTTCAGGTTTTGCATCATGAACCTTTACAGCAGCGGGACGATTACTCGAATGGAGCGCACTGTAGAAGGCTCAAACTGAACAGAACATAAGACAAATCTTGAATTACCGTAAGAACACTCCTACCAAAGCCAGCCACTTTAAAAAACAGAGGGTTAATCAAGGGACATCCCACTTTCTCCCTTCCGACCCGTCAAACCACCCTCCTACCAACCCCTCCAACTGCCCGGTCGATGAATAAAAAGGGACAGTCCACTGATACACCTCCGAGCTGCAGGCGTTGAATTCCATGACACGTTTTATGTAAAAGGGCTTTCGGCTGCGGATAACGCCCAGCAACTCTCGATGTAACTGTTCGGCCAGGGATGGGGGGTAGAGATTCGCTTCAAGGCTGTTTAAACCCTGGATGCGCTCCAGCTTGATGGATAAACGCTCTTCATAACTGCGGTTGCAGGTGACCATTTCACCTTTGACACCGACGACAAAAATGGGGCTGGGAATACCGTCCAGGTAACGGCGCTGAAACGCGATAGCCTCCTGTAGTTGAGCTTCGCGCGCGTGCCCGAGCACAACCTGGTTATGCAGGCGCCGATTGCACAGAAACAACAACAGGCCAGCCACCAGCAAAGCTGCCATTGGCGCATACAGCCAGGGCGAGTGATAAAAGGTGCTCTCAACGAGCGGGGCCTTCCTTACCCCGCCCAACCACTTGCTTCTCAAGGTGCGGATTTCGGTCATGGTCATGGCTTCCAGCGCCTTGTTCAGGATGCTCAAGAGTTCGGGGTGCTTTGCATGCACTGAAAACGTATCGGCTGACCAGCGGCCTTCGACGGTGCGGCCCACCTTGAGGCGACCCGGCGGATACAGGTACGCCTGTGTCTCGCTTTGGATCGTCGCGTCGGCCTCGCCTTTTTCCACCAGGCTTCTGGCCTGATCGAAACTCGCAACCGTATGCACTTCGATCTCCGGATGGTCGCGCCGGATCATGGCTTCAAGGGCGTGCCTGGCGGGAAGTGCCAAGACCTTGCCGGACAACTGCTCCAGTGATCCGAGCCGCGAGTCATGGGTACGAACGATGAAAACCCAGGGCGCACCGCCGTAGGAGTACGTGAAGTTCAGAAACTCCTTTCGCTCCGGACTGATAGACAGCGTGGCGTTCATTTGCCCTCGACCGCTCTTGAGCAAGCCCAACGTCTGGGCGGTCGAAAACGACTCTTCATGGACGAATTGCAGGCCGGTCATGCGTGAAATACGCGCAAGGATGTCAATGCTCAAGCCTTCCCACTCGCCCATGGCGTTGCGAAAGGTATAAAGCGGATATTGCTGGCTCACTACCGTGACCACGGGGTTAGCCTTGATCCATTCACGCTCGGCGGGGAGCAAATCGATGTGCTGCCTGGCAATGCTGCCTTCAAGCCCCTGGGTCCAGCGAGAAAAAATGAGTCCTGAGAGCGTCTGATCCACACTGTTGAGTACCTGATCGATCAGGGCCGTCAACTGGCGGTCTGCCAGACGGGTCGCAAAGGCGAAGCCCGATACCGGTATGGCGCTGTCATCAATGATGCGCAACCTTGAATAAGGACGAATGCTATTGAACGCCTGAACAATGACCTCGTTGCCGATGAAGGCGTCGATGTCCCCTTCTATCAGGGCTTCCATGGCGCTGTGCATCGTGGGGGTGATGATGATTTCGCTGTCAGGGTAGAACGCATGGGCGGCTTGTATATCGATGTAACCGTCCAGGAAGCCGATCTTTTTACCCGACCAGTCAACGATGGACTCTGACTCAAAATCACGTCCGACAATCACTGGCTGATCCTCCAGGTAATCCTGCGAGAACTCGATGCCCTCGATCCCGCGCTCAAACCCGCTGGCGCTGGTCAATACATCAATCTTGCCAGCCAGCAGTTCGGCAACGGCGTGATCGCGCTTGCGAAAGCCAAGCACCTCGACCTGGACCCCTAACGTGTCACGGATGATGCTCAGGTAATCGGCACTGATGCCTTGATAACGGTTTCGATCGTTGGTGATATCGATGGGCTCGTAACCGTCGAGGGTAATGCCCACGCGTAGCTTGCCGCGCTCCTGCAGCCAACGTTTTTCTTCGCTGTCCAGACGCAGGGGTTTAAAACTGGCAAAGCTGGGAGGCAATTTGAAGGGTAAGCCGTGTGCGGCATCGGCAGGCGGCATAAAGCCCAGCACCCCGAGAATCAGCACGGCGTTTATCCATGATCCAAATGCCTGAAAAGTACGTGACATTGCAGCTTCCTTGACCGTCAACTCGCCAGCCTTGGAGGGCGAGAACGGCGCAAGTTTGCCACGCAGAAACAAAAAAGCCCGTCAGGCGACGGGCTTCAATGTCTGTAGGACAAGACCTGTTACAAGGCTTTGCCTCGGTTGCCATGCTGGCCCACAAAGGCTTGAACCGCTTTCAGGTCATTTGCCAGAACGGTGTAACGCTCTTCTCGTGCAAACAAATCAGACAGATGCGCAGGCAGTTGCAATGCCTTTCCTACGCCTGCCTTCTCAACGGCCTCGGGGAACTTGACCGGGTGAGCGGTGCCCAGAATCACCATGGGGGTGTCCAGGCTACGACGGCATTCACGTGCAGCCTTGACGCCGATGGCTGTGTGCGGATCCAGCACTTCGCCTGTCTCTGCGAACACCTGGGCAATGGTTTCACAGGTCTGGGTGTCGTCGACAGCCAACGAGTCAAACAGGCGGCGGGCTTCGGTCCAGCGATCGTCTTCAACGCTGAAGTGGCCGGTTTGCTTGAACGTGTCCATCAGCTCGGCAACCAGCGCCCCGTTACGCCCGTGCAGGTCGAACAGCAAGCGTTCGAAATTCGAGGACACCATGATGTCCATCGACGGCGACAGGGTCGCGTGCAGGGTTTCTTTGGCGTACTGATTGCCGCTCATGAAGCGGTGCAGGATGTCGTTGCGGTTGGTGGCGACAATCAATTGATTGATTGGCAGGCCCATGTTACGGGCCAGGTAACCGGCGAAGATGTCGCCGAAGTTGCCGGTGGGCACCGAGAACGACACGGAACGGTGCGGCCCGCCCAACTGCAAGGCTGCGTGGAAGTAGTAGACGATCTGGGCCATGATTCGCGCCCAGTTGATCGAGTTGACGGCAACCAGGCGCGTGCCCTTGAGGAAGCCCTGGTCCGCGAAGCTGGCCTTGACCATTTCCTGGCAGTCGTCGAAGTTGCCTTCGATGGCCAGGTTGTGGATGTTGTCACCGAACAGCGTGGTCATCTGGCGACGCTGCACTTCAGACACCCGGTTATTGGGGTGCAGGATGAAAATATCCACGTTCTCGCAGTGCTTGCAGCCTTCAATCGCCGCCGAGCCGGTGTCTCCCGAGGTAGCACCGACAATGACCACCCGCTCGCCGCGCTTTTCAAGCACGTAGTCGAGCAAGCGACCCAGCAGTTGCAGGGCGAAATCCTTGAAGGCCAGGGTCGGGCCGTGGAACAACTCCAACACCCATTCATTGCCATTGAGCTGACGCAGCGGCGCGACCGCCGCGTGGGAGAACACGCCGTAGGTTTCTTCGAGAATCTTTTTGAAGTCGGCATCCGGGATGCTGCCCGTCACGAACGGACGCATCACGCGAAATGCCAGCTCGTGGTACGGCAGGCCGGCCCACGAGGCGATTTCTTCCTGGGTAAAGCGTGGCAGGTTTTCCGGCACATACAGGCCGCCATCACTGGCCAGACCGGCCAACAGGACATCTTCAAAATTCAGGGCCGGTGCCTGGCCGCGGGTACTGATATAGCGCATTAGGGCGAACCTTCGAGGTGAGCGGCAAGCCGTGGCGTGATGGCCCACGTCAACGCCAGATGGCACGTTAACGGGGGGCAGGCGCCTACAGCGTGCCGCTGGTCATTAATTTAGATGTTCCACGCGGATGCGGACCACTGAACCGACAACGCCTTGCAACGCTTCCAGCGCGGTGATGGCGTCGTTCATGTGCTGCTCAAGCACGCGATGGGTCAACAGAATCATTGGCACCAGGCCATCATGCTCTTCGACTTCTTTCTGCATGATCGATTCAATGTTGATACCGCGCTCGGACAGGATGCTGGCCACTTGCGCCAGCACGCCCGGATGGTCCTTGGCCTGAATGCGCAAGTAGTAAGCGCTTTCGCATGCTTCGATCGGCAGGATCGGATGATCAGACAGCAAGTCCGGCTGGAAGGCCAGGTGCGGCACGCGGTTCTCGGGGTCGGAGGTCATGGCGCGGACCACGTCGACCAGATCCGCCACGACCGAGGAAGCGGTGGGTTCCATGCCGGCGCCAGCCCCGTAGAACAAGGTCGAACCGGCGGCGTCGCCATTGACCATCACGGCGTTCATCACGCCGTTGACGTTGGCGATCAGGCGGTCGGCAGGGATCAGGGTCGGGTGAACCCGCAGCTCAATGCCGCTGGCCGTGCTGCGGGCGACGCCCAGGTGCTTGATGCGGTAGCCCAACGCTTCGGCGTAGTTCACGTCAGCGGTGGTCAGCCTGGTGATGCCCTCGGTGTAGGCTTTGTCGAATTGCAGCGGAATACCGAACGCGATAGACGCCAGAATGGTCAGTTTGTGGGCGGCGTCAATGCCTTCAACGTCGAAGGTCGGATCGGCTTCGGCGTACCCCAACGCTTGCGCTTGCGCCAGAACGTCTTCGAAGGTCCGGCCTTTCTCGCGCATCTCGGTGAGGATGAAGTTGCCCGTGCCGTTGATGATGCCCGCCACCCAGTTGATGCGGTTGGCGGACAGGCCTTCACGGATTGCCTTGATGACCGGAATACCGCCCGCGACCGCCGCTTCGAACGCAACGATCACGCCCTTTTCCTGAGCTTTGGCGAAGATTTCGTTGCCATGAACGGCAATCAGCGCCTTGTTGGCCGTGACCACATGCTTGCCGTTTTCGATGGCTTTGAGCACCAGTTCCCGGGCGATGGTGTAACCGCCGATCAACTCGATCACGATGTCGATCTCAGGATTGGTTGCAACAGCGAATACATCGTTGGTAATGGGGGTACCGGTAATGTCGCACTGCGGGTTTGGCGTACGCATTGCAATTTGCGCAACCTGGATACCACGCCCGGCACGGCGGGCAATCTCCTCGGCGTTACGCTTAAGTACGTTGAAGGTGCCGCCACCGACGGTCCCTAGTCCACAGATGCCTACTTTGACCGGATTCACGCTGAACTCCCCATAAAACGGCCGACGCAAGGTCGGCCGTGGAAAACAACCGTGGTCTGCCACGGTTCTCTATTAATGCCCGGACCGTTGAACGGCCCGAGCATGCTCGTCAAAGGCTTACTGTGACGAGGCAGGATTATTTAACACTGAGTGCCAGCTTGCCAACCTGTGCTGCTGGCTGATAGCCCGGAATCACTTGACCGTCGGCCAGGACGATGGCCGGCGTGCCGTTCACACCAATGGATTGGCCCAATGCGAACTGCTTGGACACAGGGTTGGCGCACTTGGGCGCGTCGACCGTTTTGCCATTGGTCATTTTGTCCATGGCGCTTTTCTTGTCCTTGGAACACCAGACCGCTTGCAGCTGTTGATCACCGGCCGAGCCCAAGCCCTGACGCGGGAACGCTACATAGCGCACTTCAATGCCCATTTTGTTCAGCTCAGGCACTTCTTCGTGCAGCTTGTGGCAGTACGGGCAGGTGGTGTCGGTAAACACGGTGATGTGCGACTTGGTTTCGCCAACGGCCGGGTACACCACGGTCTCTGCGGCAGGAATCCCGTTGATCAGCTTGGCAACGCTGACGCGCTCGGCCTTTTCGGTCAGGTTGACCGGCTTGCCGTCCTTGAGCTGGAACATATAGCCCTGCACGATGAACTGACCGTCGGCACTGGCATACAGCACTCGGCTGCCTTTGAGTTTGACTTCATACAGGCCTGCCATCGGGCTGGCACTGATGCTTTCGACCGGCACATCCAGTTGCAGTGTTTCGAGGCTTTTACGAATGGCTTGCTCGGCGCCGGTATCGGCAAACGAAAAGGTACTGACCAACGCAATGGCTGCGGCGGCGAAAAGTTGGGTCACGCGCATGAGAACTCCTGAAGGCGGACAAAACGGCCAAACCTCACTACCACAAGGCAAAAAGGGTTTTAGTGGCTCGTTTTCTGAACCGGCAAAGCCTACCACAGTTGGCCCGCAAGGCCGACTGTGGCGGATGCAACAGCTGACAAAGCACCTCAGCCGCGGGGATGGTGCCGGGCGTGCAGGTCTTGCAAACGCGCACGCGCCACATGGGTGTAGATCTGGGTCGTCGAAAGGTCGCTGTGCCCCAGCAGCATTTGCACCACTCGCAAGTCCGCCCCGTGGTTGAGCAGGTGCGTGGCGAAAGCGTGGCGCAGCGTATGCGGCGACAGCGACTTGTCGATACCGGCCACTGTGGCCTGATGCTTGATGCGGTGCCAAAAAGTCTGGCGGGTCATTTGCTCCCCGCGCTGGCTGGGGAACAGTACGTCACTGGGACGCCCGTTCAATAGCGCATGCCGGGCGTCGCGCAGGTAGCGCTCAACCCAGACAATCGCCTCCTCCCCCATCGGCACCAGGCGTTCCTTGCTGCCCTTGCCCATGACCCGCAGCACACCCTGACGCAAGTTGACTTGCTCCAGCGTCAGGCTGATCAGCTCGGTCACCCGCAACCCGCATGCATACAACACTTCCAGCATGGCGCGATCGCGCTGGCCGATGGCGTCGCTCAAATCAGGGGCAGCCAATAACGCCTCAACGTCCGCTTCTGACAAGGACTTGGGCAACGGCCGCCCCAACTGTGGCATGTCGACTTGCAAGGTCGGGTCAACGGCAATCAATTTTTCACGCAGCAAGTAACGATAGAACCCACGCGCACCCGACAGGAAGCGCGCCGTAGATCGCGGCTTGTAATGCTGATCGAGACGCCAGGCCAAATGGTCGAGGATCAGCTCTCGGCCCGCATGGGGCAGCTCGATCCCGCGCTCGCGTAACCAGCCATTGAACAGCGCCAAATCACTGCGATAGGCATCACGGGTGTTGTCGGACAGGCCTTTTTCCAGCCACAGGGCATCCAGAAAACGGTCAATAAGCGGGTCATCGATAGCTGGCATTGGCGCTCGAAACGCGCAGGCACTGAGCCGCGCGTAAATAAAAAGTGAACAGTGAAAGTGGCCGCTAGTCTTTCATAGCCGGCTCGCCGCATAAATAGAAAGCACTCATCACACACCCCCAAGGGGCTCCATATGAATGAACAACAGATCCTGCTGGCGTTTGGGGGCATCGGAATCGCTGCGCTGGGCTGCCAATGGCTGGCCTGGCGCCTGAAACTGCCGGCCATCCTGTTCTTATTGCTGGCGGGCATCGTGCTCGGCCCGGTGCTCGGCTGGCTAAACCCGCAAACACTGTTTGGCCCGCTGCTGATGCCGCTGGTGTCGTTGGCGGTGGCCTTGATCCTGTTTGAGGGGAGCCTGACGCTGCACCTGTCCGAATGGCGAGAAATTGGCACGGTTGTGCGCCGTCTCGTCACCCTGGGTGCTCTGTCGACCTGGGCCGTCATTACCGTGGCCACGCATTGGCTACTGGGTTTTGACTGGCTCCTGGCATTGCTGTTCGGCACCTTGACGCTGGTCACCGGGCCGACGGTCATTGTGCCGATGCTGCGCGTGGTGCGGCCCAAGGCGTCGATTGCGAACATTCTGCGCTGGGAAGGGATCGTCATTGACCCGATTGGCGCCCTGCTCGCCGTGGTCGTCTACAGCTTCATCATTGCCCGTGCTTCGGGCGATGGTTTGAGCCACAGCTTGCTGACCTTTGGCGGTGTGATTGTGTGCGGCAGCCTGTTCGGGATCGTGGGCGGCTGGGTCTCGGGGCATGTGCTGCGCAAGCAATGGCTGCCCGAATACCTGCAAAGCCTTGGCACGTTGGCGACAGTGCTGGCCGTGTTCATTGCCTCCAATCAGGTCATGCACGAGTCCGGCCTGCTGGCTGTCACGCTGATGGGCATGTGGATGGCCAACATGAAAGGCGTGGATGTGCGCAATATTCTGCACTTCAAGGAAAACCTCAGCGTTTTCCTGATCTCCGGCCTGTTCATTCTGCTCGCCGCGCGCCTTGATCTGGACGCCATGATCGGGCTGGGTCCGGCGGTGCTGGTTTTGCTGCTGATCATTCAATTTATTGCACGCCCCTTGAATGTACTGCTCTCGACATTTGGCTCAAAACTCAACTGGCGCGAGCGCACCCTCCTCGCCTGGATTGCACCGCGTGGCATTGTGGCCGCTGCGGTTTCGGCCATTTTTGCCATTCGCCTGGACGAAGCCGGTCACCAGGGTGCGCTGTTATTGGTGCCTCTGACCTTCGCCGTGATCATCGGCACTGTCGTGGTGCAAAGCGCTACGGCACGCCCGCTCGCGCGCTTGCTCAAGGTGGCAGAGCCGCCTCCCAGCGGCTTTTTGATTGTCGGTGCCAACGGCCCGGCCCGCCTGATCGGCACAGCCTTGCAGCAGTTGGGCAGCCGGGTGCTGCTAACGGATTCGAGCTGGGAAAACATTCGCGCGGCCCGCATGGAAAACCTGCCGACCTACTTCGGCAACCCGGCATCGGAGCATGCCGAATCACACCTGGATCTGGTCGGTTTAGGGCATCTGCTGGGGCTGTCCCCCTCAGGCGAACTCAATGCGCTGGCCGCCATGCGTTTTCGTCATGAGTTCGGGCCGCATCGCCTGTTTGCGCTGGCCAACAGCCAGGAGAGCCGCCGCACGGATAAACACCGGGCCAGCCATGAGCATCGCGGCCGCGCACTGGGCGATCCGGCGCTGACCTACAGCCAGTTGGTGGGCGAGTTCAATCAGGGCGCGCAGTTGTACAGCACGCACCTGACGTATGAGTTCACGTGGCAAGACTATCAGGCGCTCCACGGGGAGCGAGCGAACCTGCTGTTTGCCAAGGACACGTCAGGCTGGGTACACGTGATCACGCCGCAAAGCGACGTGAGCCCCGGGCCAGGCTGGACGTTACTGGCATTGATCAGGCCCGCTTAGAGGGGGCACTCGCCGTTACTGGGCAAACCCTGGCAATACGGGAACAGGCCGCTTGTCGTCGTCGATGGCCACGAAGCTGAACAAGCCCTGGATCGCGAGTTCACGTCCGTCGCTGCTCATGCTTTCAACGTAGACCTGCACTTCAACCTTGAGGCTGGTGTTGCCGACTTTCACCACGCGTCCGACCAGCTCAACGATTGAGCCCGCCGCTATCGGGTGATTGAAGTTGATGGGGTCGGTGGACACGGTCACCAGCGGCAGGCGACAAAAACGGGTCGCGGCGATGAACGACACTTCGTCCATCCAGGCCAATGCGGTGCCGCCAAACAGGGTGTTGTGGTGATTGGTGGTCGAAGGGAATACGGCTTTGGTGATGCGGGTAACAGACAGTTCTGTACGGCGTTGAATCTCTTGCTCACGCGGTGTCATGCTTTTTACTACCTACAACTGGACAAAGGTCTGATAAATCTCAGGCAACAAAAAAGCAGCCCGAAGGCTGCTTTTTTCTGCATCGGGAAGCTGGACTTAAGCCAGTTTTTCCTTGATGCGAGCTGCTTTACCGGACAGGTCACGCAGGTAGTACAGCTTGGCTTTACGAACGTCACCGCGACGCTTCACAGCCATGCTGTCGATTTGCGGGCTGTAGGTCTGGAAAGTACGCTCTACGCCAACACCGTTGGAGATTTTACGAACAGTGAAAGCACTGTTCACGCCACGGTTACGCTTGGCAATCACTACACCTTCGAAAGCTTGCAGACGCGAACGATCGCCTTCCTTCACTTTCACCTGAACGACGATGGTGTCGCCCGGGGCAAAAGGAGGGATCTCTTTAGTCATCTGCTCTGCTTCGAGTGCAAGGATGATTTTGTTAGTCATGCTGTGCTCCTAAGGTAGATCGTCGGATCTACCATCGATACGTTGTTAACTATCGTCCCGCGCGAGGATGTATTCCTCGAGCAGCTTCTTCTCTTCTCCAGAAAGCGAGCGGCTTTCCAGAAGATCGGCGCGTCGTTCGTAGGTCCGCCCAAGGGACTGCTGCAAACGCCAACGCCGGATGTGTGCATGATTGCCACTAAGCAATACGTCGGGAACACGCTGATCCGCATACACCTCCGGTCGGGTGTAGTGCGGGCAATCCAGCAGACCATCCGTAAAGGAATCTTCCTCGGCGGAGTCCGCATGCCCTAAAGCTCCAGGCAGCAGTCGTGTAACCGCATCAATCAGAACCATTGCCGGCAGCTCGCCGCCAGACAATACATAGTCGCCAATCGACCACTCTTCATCGACATGAGCGTCAATAAAACGCTCGTCAATGCCTTCATAACGACCCGCAATGAGGATTAATGCTTCCTCATTCGCCAGTTCGCGTACCGCCGACTGATTCAGCTGGCGGCCTTGGGGCGACAGGTAAATTACCTTCGCCGCCTCTCCGGCTGCATTTCTGGCCTGAACCAGCGCATCTTCCAGAGGCTTGATCTTCATCACCATGCCCGGACCACCGCCAAATGGGCGATCGTCCACAGTGTGATGCCGGTCCGTTGTGTAGTCTCGCGGATTCCAACAGGTGAGCTGCAAGAGCCCTTGTTTCACCGCGCGACTCGTGATGCCGTAGTCGCTGATGGCGGAAAACATTTCGGGAAACAAACTGATCACTTCTACGCGCAAATTAGCCACGCTTAGAAGTCCGCATCCCAATCCACCTTCATCTCGCTGGCTGCCAGGTCGACGCTCAACACGCATTGCTCTGTATAGGGCAACAAGCGATCACGGTCATCCAGGCTACCTGGGCAAGGTTTGACGTACATCACATCGTTAGAGCCAGTCTCTAGCAGGTGATCGATTTTTCCGAGCAGTTGCCCGTGCGTATCGATGACCTTGAGGCCTTCAAGCTGGTACCAGTAGTACTCGCCGTCGGTCAGTTCAGGAAACAGGTTACGCGGCACGCAGATTTCGAATTCGCGAAGAAGGCCTGCTTCATCACGGTCATCAAGACCCTTGAGCTTCACAACCAGAAACTTGCCGTTCTGGGAACGACCACTGACCAGCTCTGCCTGCCGTACATCGCCACCACGCCGAAGCGTTACGGTCTTGTAATCCAGCAGGTTGTCAATTGGATCCGTAAAGGAATACACCTTCACTTCGCCGCGAACGCCATGAATCGAAAAAATCTTGCCGATAACGATCAAATCATCAGCAATTTCTGGCGTCACGCTCATATTGCTCAGGCCGCAGCCTTGGCATTGACTTTCACAAGCTGAGCAACGCGCTCAGACATTTGTGCACCAACGCTCAACCAGTAAGCGAGGCGGTCTTCTTTAACGGAGAAACGAACTTCCTGACCACGGGCAACCGGGTTGAAGAAGCCAATTTGTTCCTTGTGGGAACCGTCACGTGGGTTACGGCTATCGGTAACGGTCAAGTGGTAAAACGGGCGCTTTTTGGAGCCGCCAAGGGCAAGACGGATTGTTAGCATGTGTAGATCTTTCCTGTAGTCGGTGCTGCAAATCTAAATGCACAGCGGGCATAGGTGCCCGAAAGGCCGCATATTCTAAGGAATATCCGGACTTTTGCAAATGTCTTTTTCTGGCGCCTACGTGGCGTTACATCCAGATCTGCTATAAGGCCGCCACGAATGGCGACAAGTCAGCTCCCGCACAGTGCGGGTTTGCTGGAGGTCTCGCAGGGCTGCGAGCTGCGCAAACGCGAGCGCTTGCGCAGGTAAATTACATTTTCGGCATGCCGCCGCCGGGCATCATCGAGCCCATGCCGCGCATCATTTTGGCCATGCCGCCTTTGGAAGAGAATTTCTTCATCATCTTTTGCATCTGCTTGTGTTGCTTGATCAAGCGACCGATGTCCTGCACTTGCGTGCCGGAACCCATGGCAATACGACGTTTGCGCGAACCGCTGATCAGCTCAGGGTCACGACGCTCGGCCGGGGTCATGGAGTTGATGATGGCTTCCATTTGCTTGAATTGCTTTTCTGCTGCGCCCTGGGCATTGCCCATTTGCGCCAGATTCACGCCACCCATGTTCGGCAGCTTGTCCATGAGGCCGCCGAGGCCGCCCATGTTTTTCATCTGTTGCAGTTGATCGCGAAAATCTTCGAGGTCGAAGCCTTTACCTTTCTTGAGCTTTTTAGCCAGCTTGTCGGCTTTTTCTTTATCGAGGGTCTGTTCGGCCTGCTCGATAAGGCTGAGCACATCGCCCATGCCCAAAATACGTGACGCAATACGGTCGGGGTGGAACGGGTCGAGCGCATCGCTCTTCTCGCCCATGCCGAGGAACTTGATCGGTTTACCCGTGATGGCGCGCACGGACAACGCGGCACCGCCACGGGCGTCACCATCGACCTTGGTCAGGATCACGCCGGTCAGCGGCAGGGCATCACCAAAGGCCTTGGCCGTGTTGGCGGCGTCCTGGCCCGTCATGGCGTCCACCACGAACAGGGTTTCTGCCGGCTTGACCGCCGCGTGCAGTTCCTGAATCTCGGCCATCATGTCGGCGTCGATGTGCAGGCGACCGGCGGTATCGACGATCACGACATCAATGAACTTGAGCCGCGCCTCATTGATAGCCGCTTGCGCAATCGCCACCGGCTTCTGGCTGATGTCGGACGGGAAGAAGGTCACGCCCACTTCGCCGGCCAGGGTTTCCAGCTGCTTGATCGCGGCCGGACGATACACGTCAGCGGACACGACCATGACGGTTTTCTTTTTGCGCTCTTTGAGGAAGCGCGCCAGCTTGCCGGCGGTGGTGGTTTTACCCGCACCCTGCAAACCGGCCATCAGGATCACGGCAGGCGGCGTGACGTTGAGGATCAGATCCTCGTTCGCCGCGCCCATCAGGCTTTCGAGTTCAGCCTGGACGATCTTCACAAACGCCTGGCCCGGCGTCAGGCTGCGCGACACTTCAGTGCCGACAGCGCGCTCTTTGACCGCGTTGACGAAGTCTTTGACCACTGGCAAAGCCACGTCGGCTTCCAGCAACGCCATGCGCACTTCGCGCAGGGTGTCTTTGATATTGTCCTCGGTCAGCTTGGCCTTGCCGGTGACATGGCGCAGCGTCTGCGAGAGACGGTCGGTTAAATTTTCAAACATGCGCGATCCTTTCAGGCCCAAAGTAGACCGGGGTTATTGCGGCCCAGCCCGTGTAAAACTGATGCTCGGCGAGCCTGCGGCGTGGGCAGGTCGCGGATTATAGCGAAGACTGATCGCGGCGGACACCTTACCGTCAGCTTATGTGGCTTTCGTGTTCAGGCGGTTGTATGCCAAACTCAGCCCTTTCGGGCTTGCCTAACAGGATTTATGCTCCCCTTGTCACCGAGTTTGCTCCCCAGCCTCGCCGCCGCATGTCTATACGCCGCTGCGACTTTCTATCAAGGCAATTGCTTGCGCCACGGCGCAAAGGCAAACAAACGCCTGTTGGTGACGCTCGGCATCCTTGCCGTCATCACCCACGCCGCGAGCCTTTTTACCCATTTGATGACCCCCGCCGGGCTGGAGCTGGACTTTTTCAGCGCCGCCAGTCTGATTGCGGTCGCCGTGATTGCCGTCACGCTGGTCGCCTGCGCCCGCATCCCGGTCGAGAACCTGCTGCTGCTTCTATACCCGCTGGGCGCCCTGACCGTGCTGCTGTCTGAATTTGCCCCGCCCGGCACGGTGCAAGTCATTAATGAACAGCCCGGCATCCTGGCCCATATCCTGCTGTCGATTTTGGCTTACGGCATGTTCACCATTGCGGTGTTTCAGGCGCTGCTGCTGTCATTGCAAAACCATCAGCTCAAACACAAGCACCCCAAGGGCTTGATCAAAAACTTCCCGCCGCTGCAGACCATGGAAAGCCTGCTGTTTGGTTTCTTGTGGGCGGGCTGGACATTGCTCTCGCTGTCGCTGATCTCGGGCTGGCTGTTTCTGGGCAATCTGTTTGCTCAACACCTGGTACACAAAACGCTGTTGGCGTGCCTGGCCTGGATCGTGTTCAGCGTGCTGCTGTGGGGTCGCCATCACCTCGGATGGCGCGGCCACAAAGCCATCCGCTGGACGTTTGCCGGGTTCTGCCTGCTGATGCTGGCCTACTTTGGCAGCAAGCTGGTTCGTGAATACATTCTGCATATTTGACGGGCGATGATTATGGATAGCTTGCCCCCCGGGCCGCTGCTGGCCTTATTGGCCCTGGTGTTTGCAGGACTGGGCTTGTGTATTGGACTGCTGTCGCGCAGGTCGCGATCCGTGGTCCAGCGTGCCGAACCCCACTCGCCTCACAGCGCCCTGCCCCACGAGGACGACGAACCCAATAATCGCCCGCCCTTGCTGGCCGGCATCCACGCGCTGGATAACATCACCGTCAATGACATCCTGATCCCGCGCAGCGAGGTCGAAGGCCTTAACCTCGACGACCCGATTGAAGACCTGATCGAGCAGTTACGCCAGACCAAACGCACGCGCCTGCCGGTGTTCCATAACGACATCAATCAGGTTGAAGCGATCCTCAACACGCGCCACATCCAGCACATGCTGCCGGACGCCAGCCTGACCAAAGAGGCGATTCTGGCCGTTTGCCACGAACCCTACTTCATCCCTGAAAGCACCCCGCTGCATTTGCAGCTGCTGAATTTTCACAAACAGCAGCGCCGTATCGGCATCGTGGTGGATGAATACGGCGAAGTGCTCGGCATTGTGACTCTTGAGGACATCCTCGAAGAGATCGTGGGCGAATTCGAAAACGAGCAAAACGTCGATAACCCGCACATCGAGCCGCTGCCCGATGGCCGTTACGTGGTGGACGGCGCGGCATCGATTCGCGAATTGAACAAAAGCCTGGGCTGGCAACTGCCGTGCGACGGGCCCAAAACCCTGAACGGACTGGTCACCGAGGCCCTGGAAACCATCCCGGAAACCACGGTATGCCTGAAAATTGGCCGCTACCGACTGGAAATCCTCGACACCGAAGATAACCGTGTCAGCCGCGTGCTGATCTGGCACAACAGCGTCAAGCCCGCGGCCTGATGGCCGCGACGGGCCTTGTTCGATTCCGGCAGGGCTTCCTATAATCACTCCCGCTTACCCAAGCCCCGCCAACAGGCGTGCTACCCGCGCGCCGCGTCCCCGGCGGGTTGTTGTTCGCAGTACCTGCGTGCGTTCCCATCCCGAACGGCGCTTGCACCCTGATATCCCTCGGGGCCAACGACCATAACAATCGCTCAGCCTCGCCTCGCTCCCCGCGCAGGCCAGCCATGAGCACATAACTGTCAGGGATATGCACATGACCTCCAGCACCACTTACAGCGAAGCCTCATCCGAAAAACCGGCCAACTCAGCCGCCCGCGTGGCCACCGCCAGCTTTATCGGAACCGCCATCGAGTTTTACGACTTTTATGTGTACGCGACGGCCGCCGCGCTCGTCATCGGGCCGGTGTTCTTTCCGCAGACATCCGGCACCGCACAAATGCTCTCGGCTTTTCTGACCTTCGGCATCGCCTTTCTCGCACGCCCGCTGGGTTCATTTCTGTTTGGCCATTACGGTGACCGCATCGGCCGCAAGTCGACACTGGTGGCCTCGCTGCTGCTGATGGGCGTATGCACCACGCTGATTGGCGTGCTGCCGGGTTATGCCACGATCGGTGCCTGGGCGCCCATCCTGTTGTGTGTGCTACGTTTTGGCCAAGGCCTGGGTCTGGGCGGGGAATGGGGTGGCGCTGCCCTGCTGGCCACTGAAAATGCGCCAAAAGGCAAACGCGCCTGGTTCGGCATGTTCCCGCAGTTGGGCCCCTCAATTGGCTTTCTGGCGGCCAATGGTTTGTTTTTGACGCTGGCCATGACCCTGAGCGATGAGCAGTTCCGCGCCTGGGGCTGGCGAATTCCATTCCTGCTGAGCGCGGCGCTGGTGATGGTGGGGCTGTATGTGCGCCTCAAACTTGAAGAAACCCCCGTATTCGCCAAAGCCGTGGCGCAACACGAACGGGTGAAGATGCCAATCATCGAGCTTTTGAGCCAGTACTGGGCGCCGATGCTGTTGGGCGCAGCGTCGATGGTGGTGTGTTACGCGCTGTTTTACATCTCGACGGTGTTCTCCCTGAGTTACGGGGTGTCGACCCTGGGCTACACCCGCGAAACCTTCCTCGGCCTGCTGTGCTTTGCCGTGCTGTTCATGGCGGCCGCCACGCCGCTCGCGGCCTGGGCCAGCGACCGCTGGGGACGCAAACCGGTGCTCATCGTCGGTGGCGTACTGGCGTTGCTGTCAGGTTTTTTGATGGAGCCATTGCTCACCCACGGCACCACGTGGGGCGTGGCGCTGTTTTTGTGTATTGAACTGTTTTTGATGGGCGTGACCTTTGCGCCGATGGGCGCCCTGCTGCCCGAGCTGTTCCCGACCCGCGTGCGCTATACCGGCGCGTCGGCCGCGTACAACCTGGGCGGGATTGTCGGCGCGTCTGCCGCACCGTTCTTCGCGCAAAAGCTGGTCAGCATGGGTGGTTTGAGCTGGGTTGGCGGGTACGTATCAGGTGCGGCGCTGCTCAGCCTGATCGCCGTGCTGTGCCTGAAGGAAACGAGGGAAGCTGACCTGAACAAGGTCGCGTGAAGCGGCTTGGGAGCTTGGGGTCGCTGCCGCCCGGTGCGGCAGCGACCCCAACGATTTACAGCTCGACGACCACGGCCTTGGCGGCACGTGTGGCTTTGGCGCGTGCGGCCTCGATCGATTCGTCACGGGCCAGGGCTACGCCCATACGGCGCTGACCGTTGACTTCTGGCTTGCCGAACAGGCGCAACGCGGTATCAGGCTCGCTCAGGGCGGCGCCCAGGTTGGCAAAAGCCGTCTGGGTGGATTGCCCTTCCACCAGAATCACAGCCGACGCTGACGGCCCGAACTGACGAATCAGTGGAATCGGCAGACCGAGGATGGCGCGCGCGTGCAGCGCAAACTGCGACAGGTCCTGAGAAATCAGCGTGACCAGCCCTGTGTCATGCGGGCGCGGCGACACTTCGCTGAACCAGACCTGATCGCCCTTGATGAACAGCTCGACGCCGAACAAGCCGCGTCCGCCCAGCGCCTCTGTCACCGCTTTGGCCACACGCTCGGATTCAGCCAGCGCAATCGGGCTCATGGCCTGTGGCTGCCACGACTCCTGATAATCGCCGTTCTCCTGACGATGCCCCACTGGCGCACAGAATGTGGTGCCGCCGACGTGGCGCACGGTGAGCAAGGTGATTTCGTAATCAAAGTCGATAAAGCCTTCGATAATGACCCGACCTTTCCCCGCGCGGCCGCCTTCCTGCGCGTAATCCCAGGCTTTTTGCACATCATCCGCACTGCGTAGCAGGCTCTGGCCTTTGCCCGACGAACTCATGACCGGCTTGACCACACACGGGAAGCCGAGGTCTTGCACGGCACGGCTGTAGTCTTCAAATGTGTCTGCAAAGTGATAAGGCGAGGTCGGCAGGTCCAGTTCTTCAGCGGCCAGACGCCGGATGCCTTCACGGTTCATGGTCAACGCCGTGGCGCGGGCAGTCGGGATGACGGTAAAGCCTTGCGCTTCCAGCTCGACCAACGTGGCGGTCGCGATGGCTTCGATTTCCGGCACGATGAAGTGCGGCCTCTCTGCTTCGATCACGGCCCGCAAGGCTGCACCATCGAGCATGTTGACCACGTGACTGCGATGCGCCACCTGCATGGCCGGGGCATGGGCGTAGCGATCAACGGCAATCACTTCGACACCCAAACGCTGCAATTCGATGACGACTTCTTTACCCAGCTCGCCGCAGCCACACAGCAATACGCGGGTCGCGGTCGGCGACAGTGGAGTTCCGATACGGGTCATTTCAGGTCCTCAAGGAAACAAATCATCGAAGGCGCTCGCCAGGCCAGCGCCTGCTGGGGGAGAAAGGCCGGCATTTTACATGATCCGGGCCGCGTGACCTTATCGGGCCGCTGCTTTGCGCATTCGCCAAGCCATGGCCAGCCACACGCAGGTCACGCCCGCGAACTTGGAGCCCATGGCGGTCAGGATCACGCCGGGGGTAAACGCATCGATCATGCCGAAGAAAATGAAGGTATCGATCGGGATACTCAGCGCGGAGCTGATCCATAGCCGGTCGTGCAACGGGCGCCTGGTGAGGCTGAACACCAGCCAGTCAATGCACTCGGACACGGCAAACGCGGTGGCGCTGGCCAGGGCAATGGAAGGGTCTGAAGTGACGTACGACAGCACCAGTGCCGCCAGCATGGCCGCAATGGCGCCATGACCAAAGCGGGTTTGCACCATGTCGCGCAGGACAAATACCAGCCCGCCCCAGGCCGACCAGATGATGTCCAGGTGCGGCGCCGTGGAAAACGCGTAGTTGATGAGCACAACGCTGGCGATATAAGCGACGAGAAACAACATGGTAACGGGAGACACCTGTGGGCAAGGCGCACAGGGTACTTGAGTCATGCCTGTATTTGTAGTCGCTGGCGCAGCGACTACGCCGCTCAGACCGGGCCGTTCAGCATCCACATCACGCCACGGGAGGTGGCCCGCTCATGGCACAACACCAGCACGTCGCGACGCTCAGCGTTGGTCATGCGGCTCCAACGGGTGATTTCAGCCACGGTGCGCTGGCAGCCCGTGCACACGTCATCGTCGTCCAGTGCGCAAATGTTCACGCAGGGAGACGCCACCGGGCGCTGTGGATCATTCACGATGACTGCTCTTCAAGGTCGCGGGCGTACCGCTGGCCATTTTTCACATAATGGGCCGCACTGGCTTGCAGCAACGCTTTCTGCTCGTCAGTGAGGTCGCGGACCACTTTGCCGGGCGACCCCATGACCAGCGAACCGTCGGGTATGACCTTGCCTTCGCCAATCAGGGAATTGGCTCCGATGATGCAGTGCTTACCAATCTTGGCGCCGTTGAGGATCACGGCGTTGATCCCGATCAGGCTGTAGTCGCCGACCGTGCAGCCATGCAGCATGGCGTTATGACCAATGGTCACGCCCGTGCCCAGGGTCAGCGGGTAGCCCATGTCGGTGTGCATCACGGCGCCGTCCTGCACGTTGCTGTCCTTGCCGATGAGAATCAGCTCGTTATCGCCGCGTAAAACGGCGTTGAACCACACGCTGGCGCCCTCTTCGAGCCGGACGCGACCGATCAACGTGGCAGTGGGCGCGGTCCAGCTGTCAGGGTGAGTGTCGACGCACGCGTCGCCCAAACGGTATTTCATGGCAAAGTCCTCAAGGCAGGCATGACCCTGTGAGCAGGGTTCTAGAAGGTGATAAAGCGCTCTGGCGGGGTGTGCAGGTTGATATTCACGTCGTCATAGAGCAGGTTCATTAACTCAACGATCATGATCGCGGTCAGCCCCCAGATTTTGTACACACCGAAGCGGTAACTCGGCACATACCAACTGCGGCCCTGATAGTCGATACGGTGCGTGTGTTCGCGCGGGTCCTGGCGAAAGAAATCCAGGGGCACGCTGAACACGGCCGCGATTTCCGCATCGTTGGCCAGGTATTCCACATAGTCCGGCACAACCCCGACGAAGGGCGTCACTCGAATGCCGTGCAGGGAGATCAACGGGCTCAGCGGACCAATGACTTCGACCAGCCCCGGCGGCAGGCCGATTTCTTCTTCAGCTTCGCGCAGGGCCGTGAACACAAGGTCCGGATCCTCGGGGTCACGTCGACCTCCGGGGAATGCCACCTCGCCACCATGGGTTGAGAGGCCGCTGGCGCGCAGGGTCAAAATCAATTCAGGCTCATCACTGCGGGTCACGGGCAGCAACACCGCAGCCTCGGGGAAATTGCGCTCTGTCACCAGCGTTCGCGGGGTATAGCGGCTCACGCGGCCAAGCAGCTCGTCCAGCATAGGTCATCTCGATCCGTCACTTATCGGGCATCATGCACCAAATCACCCAAAGCACCCAAGCCCCACACTGTCGCAGCACGCCATGCGGCACTTGCCCAAGGCCCGCCAGAACCGCCAAGATAGGCGCCACACCAGAGAGCTCAGCATGAAATTTTGCAGCCAGTGCGGCCATTCCGTCAGCCAACATATCCCGCAGGGTGATTCGCGCCTGCGCTACGTGTGCGACCACTGCCAGACCATTCATTACCAAAACCCGAACATCGTTGCCGGGTGCGTTCCGACGTGGGGCACTCAAGTCTTGCTGTGCAGGCGTGCGATCGAACCGCGCAAAGGGTTCTGGACGCTGCCCGCCGGTTTTATGGAAAACGGAGAAACCGTTGAGCAGGCCGCGCAACGCGAAACCCGCGAAGAAGCCTGTGCCGAAGTCGCGAACCTGAGCATCTATACCTTGATCGATGTACCGCACATCAATCAGGTGCATATTTTCTACCGTGCCGAACTGCTCAACCGCGACTTTGCGGCCGGTGAAGAGAGCCTTGAAGTGCGCCTGTTCGACGAAGCCGACATCCCTTGGTCAGAGCTGGCTTTTCGCACGGTCAGCCGTACCTTAGAATGCTTTTTCGCTGACCGGCCGGGGCAGGTCTATCCGGTGCGCAGCGAAGCCGTGCCGCCCTTGGCAGGCCTGATCAAACCTCAACAATAAATACAGTGCCCGTCACCCCCACTGCACCTCTAGGGATACCGCTCCATGCGTTGGTTGTTTACCGCACTCTGCCTGTCATTTGCTGTTACGTGCCAAGCCGCCGTTGTCGTCACCATCAACGGCAAACCCGTCGATAAAAATGAAGTGATCCAGCCCCATCGTTCGTCGCAGCCCGCCCGCGCGTCTGCCCCGGTGGAAAAAATCCTGGTGCTCAAGTCGGCTCGCCAGCTGCAGTTGATCAGCAACGGCAAACCGATTCGCACGTACCGCATTTCATTGGGCAAGCAACCCAAGGGGCCGAAAACCCGTGAAGGTGACAAGCGCACCCCGGAAGGCCTGTATTGGGTCGACTGGCGCAAGAAAAGCGAGAAGTTCAACCTCGCCATGCACATCTCCTACCCCAACATCAGCGATGCCGCACAGGCCCGCCGCGAAGGGGTGAGCCCGGGGTCAATGATCATGATTCACGGCACGCCCGACACCGAAGAAAACCCGGAGAACCTGTTTCATACGCTGGACTGGACCGATGGCTGCATCGCCATGAAGAACTATGAAATGCGTGAAGTGTGGAACCTGACCAAAGACGGCACGATGGTCGAAATTCGCCCCTAAGCACCAGGCTCTACGCAACAAAAAGCCCGCTGACCGTTACCGGTTCAGCGGGCTTTTTGTTGCAGTGCCAAGCTAGATGTCCGCCAGGCGCCACACTTCATAGGCAGGCGTTTCGTACGGGTGGCTGAGCTTGAGCGCAGCCACCACCGCCTTGATCAGATCATCGGCCACTACCAGCTCAACCTTCCATTCCCCGACATACTCGACCGCGCCGGTTTGCCCGATGAACGGCTGACTGCCGTCCAGCGCACGAAACTGGCCCTGGCCCATGGTCTGCCAGGCGCAGTGGTCGTAGTTGCCGATGCGACCGCCACCGGCAGCGAACACGGCATCCTTGACCCCATCCACATGGCTGGGAGGCACGAAAAAGCTGAGCTTGTACATCGCGCTTAATCCACCCAGACGCGAGCGTTACGGAACATGCGCAACCAAGGCGCATCTTCGTTCCACTCTTCAGGGCGCCACGAGTTTTGTACGGCGCGGAATACACGCTCCGGGTGCGGCATCATGATAGTCACACGACCGTCACGGCTGGTCAGACCGGTAATCCCGCGCGGCGAACCGTTCGGGTTGGCCGGGTAGCTTTCAGTGACTTTACCGTGGTTATCGACGAAACGCAGTGCCACGGCACCAGACAGGTCCGCTTGCAACATGGCTTCTTCGCTGGCGAATTCAGCATGACCTTCGCCGTGGGCAATGGCGATTGGCATGCGCGATCCGGCCATGCCTTGCAGGAAGATCGAGTTCGACTCCTGCACCTGCACCATGGCGACACGGGCTTCGAACTGCTCGGAGCGGTTGCGCACAAAGTGCGGCCACAACTCGCTGCCCGGGATCAGTTCGCTGAGGTTGGACATCATCTGGCAACCGTTGCACACGCCCAGCGAGAAGCTGTCGGAACGCTCGAAGAAGCTCTGGAACGCATCCCGCGCACGGGTGTTGAACAGTGCCGACTTGGCCCAGCCTTCACCGGCGCCCAGTACGTCACCGTAAGAGAAGCCACCGCAAGCCACCATGCCTTTGAATTCGTTCAGGTCGACACGGCCGGCCAGAATGTCGCTCATGTGCACGTCAATGGCGTTGAAACCGGCACGGTCAAACGCTGCGGCCATTTCAACCTGGCCGTTGACGCCCTGCTCACGCAGTACCGCCACTTGCGGGCGAATGCCCTTCTTGATGTAAGGCGCGCTGATGTTGTGGTTGACGTCAAAGCCGAGCTTGACCGTCAGGCCCGGATTGTCTTCTTCCAACAGCACGTCGAATTCCTGATCGGCGCACTCGGCGTTATCACGCAGGCGCTGGATCTGGTAGCTGGTTTGTGCCCACTGACGCTGCAGGGAACCGCGCTGACCTTCGAACACCGTCTCGCCCTTAAGGCTGATGGTGACTTCGCTGTTGTTCAGCGGCTGGCCGATCACGGCCACGCACTCACCCAGGCCTGCAACGCTGAACTGAGCCAGCACTTCGGCCGTCGCATCCTGACGCACCTGAATCACCGCGCCCAATTCTTCGTTGAACAGGATGGCCGGGATTTCACTGGCGTTTTGCGTCAGGCAATCGAGGGTCAGGTTCAAGCCGCAATGACCGGCGAAGGCCATTTCCAGCACGCTGGTCATCAGGCCACCGTCGGAACGGTCGTGGTAAGCCAGCAAATGGCCGTCGGCATTGAGGCCCTGGATCACAGCGAAGAAGGCTTTGAGGTCTTCGGCGTCGTCGACGTCTGGCGCCTGCTTGCCCAGCTTGCCGTAGGTTTGCGCCAGGATGGACGCCCCCATGCGGTTCTGGCCACGGCCCAGGTCGATCAGGATCAGGTCCGTCAGGCCTTTGTCCATGCGCAATTCGGGGGTCAGGGTCTGGCGAATATCCACCACCGGAGCAAAACCGGTGACCACCAGCGACAGCGGCGAGGTCACGCTCTTCTCGGTCCCCTCTTCGTTCCAGCGGGTTTGCATCGACATCGAGTCTTTGCCGACCGGGATGGTAATCCCCAGCTCAGGGCACAACTCCATGCCGACCGCTTTCACGGTGTCGAACAGACGGGCGTCTTCACCCGGATGACCGGCAGCGGACATCCAGTTGGCCGACATTTTGATGTCGGACAGCTTGCCAATGCGCGACGCTGCAATGTTGGTCAGGGTCTCGCCGATGGCCATGCGGCCCGAGGCCGGCGCATCCAGCAGGGCCAGCGGTGTACGCTCGCCCATGGCCATGGCTTCGCCGGTGTAGACGTCAAAACTGGTGGCGGTGACGGCCACGTCAGCCACCGGCACTTGCCAAGGGCCAACCATTTGATCGCGCGCGACCAGACCGGTAATGGTGCGGTCGCCAATGGTGATCAGGAAACTTTTGCTGGCCACCGCCGGGTGATGCAGAACGCGCTCGACGCACTCGCCAATGCTCAAGGTCGCCGGGTCGAAATCATCGCCCAGTTCCTGCTCGCGCACGGCAGAACGGTGCATGCGGGGCGCCTTGCCGAGCAGTACTTCCAGCGGCATGTCCACCGGGTTGTTACCGAAGTGGCTGTCGGTGACGGTCAGTTGCGGCTCGGCCGTGGCCTCACCGACCACAGCAAACGGGCAACGCTCGCGTTCACAGATGGCCTGGAAACGCTCGAAGTCCTCAACGCCCACAGCCAGTACGTAACGTTCCTGAGACTCGTTGCTCCAGATTTCGTGCGGGGCCATGCCCGGCTCGTCGTTCGGAATGTTGCGCAGTTCGAAACGGCCACCCCGGTCGCCATCGTTCACCAGCTCGGGGAACGCATTGGACAGGCCGCCCGCACCCACGTCATGGATGAAACTGATCGGGTTCTTGTCACCCAGCTGCCAGCAGCGGTCGATCACTTCTTGGCAACGGCGTTCCATTTCCGGGTTTTCGCGCTGCACCGATGCGAAGTCCAGGTCCGCCGAGCTTGCGCCGGTGGCCATAGAAGACGCAGCACCGCCGCCCAGACCGATAAGCATGGCCGGGCCGCCCAGCACGATCAGTTTGGAACCGACCGTGATTTCGCCTTTTTGAACGTGTTCGGCGCGGATGTTGCCCATGCCGCCCGCCAGCATGATCGGCTTGTGATAACCGCGTACTTCGTCGCCATGGGGCGTGCTGATCGATTGCTCGAACGTGCGGAAGTAGCCGGTCAGTGCCGGACGGCCGAATTCGTTGTTGAACGCGGCGCCGCCCAATGGGCCTTCAATCATGATGTCCAGCGCGTTGACGATGCGCTCCGGCTTGCCGTACGGCACTTCCCACGGCTGTTCAAAGCCCGGGATTTGCAGGTTGGATACGGTGAAACCGGTGAGCCCGGCCTTTGGCTTGGCGCCACGACCGGTGGCACCTTCGTCGCGAATTTCGCCGCCCGAGCCGGTGGCCGCCCCGGGGAACGGTGCAATGGCGGTCGGGTGGTTGTGGGTCTCGACTTTCATCAAGATGTGCACCGGCTCCTGCACCGCACCGTACTGGCGGGTATCAGGGTTCGGGAAGAAGCGGCCAGCCACGCTGCCGACAATGACCGACGCGTTGTCTTTATAAGCCGACAGAACACCTTCGCTGTGCATCACGTAGGTGTTTTTGATCATGCCAAACAGGCTTTTTTCCTGATTTTGGCCGTCGATGTCCCAACTGGCGTTGAAAATCTTGTGGCGGCAATGCTCGGAGTTGGCCTGGGCAAACATCATCAGTTCGATGTCATGCGGGTTGCGGCCCAGACCGTTGAAGGCATTGACCAGATAGTCGATTTCGTCTTCTGCCAGCGCCAGGCCCAGCTCGACGTTGGCTTTCTCCAGCGCAGCACGCCCGCCACCCAGCACGTCAATCGCCGTCAGCGGCTTGGGTTCGGCATGGCTGAACAGACCGGCAGCCTGCTCCAGGTTGCCCAACACGATTTGCGTCATGCGGTCATGCAAGGCGTCGGCAATCAGTTGCGCCTGGGCGTCACTGAATTGACCGGCCACATAGAAAGCAATGCCGCGTTCCAGGCGCTGGATCTTGGCCAGGCCACAGTTACGGGCAATGTCGCTGGCCTTGCTCGACCAGGGCGAGATGGTGCCAAACCGCGGCAACACCAGGAACAGTCGGCCACTCGGCTCTTGAACCGGCACACTTGGACCGTACTTGAGGAGACGAGCCAGTACCAGTTGCTCGTCGCTGGTCAATTCGCCTTTAACATCGGCGAAGTGGGCGAATTCAGCGTACAAACCGCTGACAGCTGGAACCTTTTGGCTCAGTTGTGCGAGAAGTTTGTTGTGGCGAAAGGCAGAAAGGGCAGGAGCGCCGCGCAGGATCAACATCTTCGGGACAGCCTCGGGAGGGGTGTGCTTTGAGGCCCGGCATTCTAACGTAAACCGTTGGCCTCGGCACCCGAAACGGCACACCAAGCGCACGCCAAACGTCGTTAATCGATCAGGGCCTTATTCTTTGTGGCTATCAGCGCGCGTGCGGCTGGTCGATTCAGCTCTTTAAAGCCCCCTCAACCCCCCATTTCACAGGGGTTTGAGCGGTTTTGAGGGTTGTTATCAGAATGGCTACATATTGTCGAGATATGGCACCCGCCCTGCTTTGCGTATACTGCGCGCATGTTTTCTCTATCAGCAATCCGCCCGCGCTGCGCCAAATGGCTCCTCGCAACCGGACTCTTCCTGATGCTCGGTGCCTGCGTTGAAAAACCCAGCACTCTGGAGCGTGTAAAGGAGGACGGGGTACTGCGGGTCATTACTCGTAACAGCCCGGCCACTTACTTTGAAGACCGCAACGGTGAAACCGGCTTCGAATACGAGCTGGTCAAACGCTTTGCCGATGACTTGGGTGTCGAACTCAAAATCGAGACCGCTGACAACCTGGATGACATGTTTACCCAGTTGGGCCAGCCTGACGGCCCTGTGCTGGCTGCTGCCGGACTGGTCAGCAGCGAGAATCGACTCAAACAAGCCAAGTTTTCCCACCCTTACCTCGAAGTCACGCCCCAGATCATCTACCGCAATGGGCAGTCGCGCCCTACCTCTGCCGCTGATCTGGTAGGCAAACGTATTACCGTCCTTAAAGGCAGTTCCCACGCAGAACAGCTTGCCGAACTGAAGAAACAATACCCTGGCATTGAATACGACGAATCCGACGCCGTGGAAGTGGTCGACCTGTTGCGCATGGTCGATGAGGGGCAAATCGACCTGACCCTGGTGGACTCCAACGAAGTGGCCATGAACCAGGTGTATTTTCCCAATGTGCGCGTAGCGTTTGATCTGGGTGACGCCCGCAGCCAGCGCTGGGCGGTGATGGCAGGCGAAGACAACAGCCTGCTGAACGAGATCAATGCTTATCTGGACAAGGTCGAAAAGAACGGCACGCTGCAGCGCCTCAAGGACCGTTACTACGGCCACGTGGACGTACTGGGTTATGTGGGCGCCTACACCTTCGCCCAGCACTTGCAGCAGCGCTTGCCCAAGTACGAAAAATTCTTCAAGGATGCCGCCAAGAAAGAAGGCATCGACTGGCGCCTGCTGGCGGCGATGGGCTACCAGGAGTCGCTGTGGCAACCGACTGTCACCTCAAAAACCGGTGTTCGCGGGCTGATGATGCTGACGCAGAATACGGCGCAGGCCATGGGTGTGGCCAATCGGCTGGATGCCAAGCAAAGCATTCAGGGCGGCGCTAAGTACCTGGCGCTGATCAAAAGCGAGCTGGACGACGACATCCAGGAGCCGGATCGTACCTGGTTTGCCCTGGCAGCCTACAACGTCGGCGGCGGGCATCTGGAAGACGCACGCAAACTGGCCAAGAAAGAAGGCCTGAACCCGAACAAGTGGCTGGACGTCAAAAAGATGCTGCCCCGCCTTGCGCAGAAGCAGTGGTACAGCAAAACCCGTTATGGCTACGCCCGCGGCGGCGAGCCTGTGCATTTTGTGGCCAACATCCGTCGTTACTACGACATCCTGACATGGGCCACGCAGCCGCAGCTTGAAGGCGACCAGGCGGCTGACAGCAAGCTGCACATTCCCGGCATCGACAAGACCAAGCCCAAAGAAGAACCCCAGCTGTAGCTGCGGCTCTTCATTGCTGCTGCGGTTCGAGGCGGCTTATCCGGCGATCAAGTGCCTGTCGCACCCGCACCGCGCGGTTTGCGCTGCTTGAAAGCGTAAATGCCCTCAGTGCCTGGCGGCTGCCACAATCAACGCTTTCATTTCCGAGACGGCCGACTTGAAGCCTACGAACAGGGCATGTGCCACCAACGCATGACCGATGTTCAGCTCATTGATGCCTTTGATGGCGGCCACAGCCTCAACGTTGTGGTAATGCAGGCCATGCCCGGCATTGACGATCAGCCCTTGAGCCAGACCACAGGCCACGCCTTGCGCTACCCGTTGCAGTTCTTGCGCCACCTCGGCGGGGGTTTGCGCATCGGCATACCGACCGGTGTGCAATTCAATCGCCGGCGCACCGACTCGCTTCGATGCCTCGATCTGACGCTCATCGGCATCGATGAACAGCGACACTTCACAGCCAATCCGGCTCAAGCGCTCAACCGCTGCTTTAATCCGGGCTTCCTGCCCCGCCACGTCCAATCCACCCTCCGTGGTCAGTTCCTGACGGGTTTCAGGCACCAGACAGATGTGCGCCGGACGAATGCGCTCGGCAAACGCCATCATTTCTTCGGTCACGCCCATCTCGAAATTCATGCGGGTTTGCAGCACATCCTTGAGCAACAACACGTCGCGCTCTTGAATGTGACGGCGGTCTTCACGCAAGTGCACGGTGATGCCATCGGCGCCCGCCTCTTCAGCGTCCAGCGCGGCCTTGACCGGATCAGGGTAACGCGTGCCCCGAGCCTGACGCAGCGTGGCTACGTGGTCGATATTCACGCCGAGAAGGATGCGATTGCTTTGGGTCACGAGGGCTCTCCTGAAGAGTTGAAGATTCGGCGCACAGCATACCGGTCTATTCAGGGCTTGCGAAACAACTCACGACTGGCCAGGGGCTTGCCCGCCAAGTGAACCGCCAATGCCTGGCGCATCAAACGCTTGGCCGCCGACAACGCACCCGCTGTGGTCCAGTCAGCCTCGGCCATGGCCTGTAGCTCAGCGCCGTGAAACAACCCCGGCTGTACCAGATAAATGCGCTCCAGCCCGGCATCCACCTGCAAACGGTACATGCCGTCACTGGCTATCGGCTCACCCTGAATGTCCCGAGAAAGCGAAAACCCGTACCCCAAATCATCCAGCAAGCGCCATTCGAAGGCCCGTAGCAGAGGTTCCAGCGGTCGACCTTCGGCCAACGCCAGGAGGGTGGCTGCGTAGTGATCAAAGACCGCAGGGTGCGGGTCTTCAGCCGGTAGCAAGCGCACTAACAATTCATTGAGATAAAGACCGCTGAATAACGCTTCGCCATTGAGCCAGGTGGACACCCCGGCGCTCTCCATGCGCCCGACGTTTTTCAGCTCGCCGCGCCCGCGAAACTCGATTTCCAGAGGGACAAAAGGCCGCGCCAGCGAACCGGCCTTGCCCCGCGCACTGCGCAGCACTGCCCGCAAACGCCCCTGCGGCGTGATGAAATCCACCAGCGCACTGGTTTCACGGTAGGGGCGGCTGTGCAGGACGTAGGCAAGTTGCGCGGTGGGGGGGGAACTGGACATGGCAGGCACGCCTCTGTGAAAACGAAAAGCGCCCTCACCTTGCCTCTTGAGCAAGAGGGACTGGAAGTAAAAGCACATCTGCGCAGCACTGCTGCTCCCCCCCGTTCCTGCAGGAACGGGGGGAATGAAAAGCTGCCGTTACAGGTCGCCGTAGCCCAACGAACGCAGGGCGCGCTCGTCGTCGGACCAGCCACCCTTCACCTTCACCCACAGGTTAAGCATGATTTTGGAGTCGAACAGCAGCTCCATGTCCTTGCGCGCTTCAGTGCCAATACGCTTGATGCGCTCACCTTTGTCGCCAATGATGATTTTTTTCTGGCCGTCACGCTCCACCAGAATCAAGGCATGGATATGCAGGGTTTTGCCCTGCTGCTTGAACTCTTCGATCTCGACGGTGATCTGGTACGGCAGTTCTGCACCCATCTGGCGCATGATCTTTTCGCGGACCAGCTCGGCGGCCAAGAAGCGGCTGCTGCGGTCGGTGATTTGGTCTTCAGGGAAGAAATGCTCGTTTTCCGGCAGGTGATCGGCAATCACACGCTCAAGCGCGTCCAGGTTATGGCCGTGCTGAGCCGAGATCGGGATGATCTGCGCGTTCGGCAGTTGCGCCTGCAGCCAGCTCAGGTGCGGCATCATCTCGGCTTTGTCTTCGATGCGATCGGTCTTGTTCAACGCCACGATCAGCGGGCCGGTCACGTACTGCACGCGCTCCAGTACCATCTGGTCTTCGTCGGTCCATTTGGTGCGGTCCACGACAAAGATCACCACGTCGACGTCTTTCAACGCTGCCGAAGCGGTTTTGTTCATGTAGCGGTTCAGGGCTTTCTCGCCACCCTTGTGCATGCCCGGGGTGTCGACGTAAACCGCCTGCACACTGCCTTCGGTTTTAATGCCGAGCATGTTGTGACGAGTGGTTTGCGGCTTGCGCGAAGTGATCGCCAGCTTTTGACCGAGGATATGGTTCAGCAGCGTGGACTTACCCACGTTTGGTCGGCCAACAATGGCGACATAGCCACAGCGTGTTGCAGTTGAATCAGTCATGGCCATTCTCCACGCCAAGGGCAATCAGTGCTGCAGCGGCCGCTACCTGTTCGGCAATGCGACGGCTCACACCCTGACCCCGGCTTTTTTCATTCAATAAGGCAATTTCGCACTCTACAAAGAAGGTGCGGCAATGCGGTTCGCCCTGGATATCCACCACTTCATAACGCGGCAGCTCACAGGCACGCGACTGCAGGAACTCTTGCAGTCGGGTTTTCGGATCTTTGTTGGTGTCGACCAGGGTCAACGTCTCGAACTCGCTGGCCAGCCAGGCCAGTACGCGGTCGCGGGCCACTTCCATGCCCGCATCCAGGTAGATGGCGCCGATCAGCGCTTCAAGGGCATCGGCCAGAATCGACTCGCGACGGAACCCGCCGCTTTTCAGCTCGCCCGAGCCCAGGCGCAGGTACTCGCCCAACTCGAAACCACGGGCCAGTACGGCGAGGGTTTCCCCCTTGACCAGACGGGCACGTAAACGCGACAGCTGGCCTTCGCGAGCCAGCGGGAAGCGATCAAACAGCGCTTCACCGGCTACAAAATTGAGGATCGCATCACCGAGAAACTCAAGACGCTCATTATTGCGCCCCGCGAAGCTGCGGTGTGTGAGGGCCAGAACCATCAGTTCCTGGTCCTTGAAGGTGTAACCGAGCTGCTGCTCTAAACGACTTAATGAAAAACTCACGATTTACCCACGTTGAGTTCGTGGCCGAATGTCACCACCGGACCGATATTAGGGATCAGTGATGCTCGTTTATCGCATAGCAAATGGACGGGGAACAGGCTGTTCGCCGCCGTCGCACTTAACGCTTTGTTCAAATCCACATCCTGAATACTGTTGCCGCCGTGCCTGACGCTGCACGGCGGTTGTAAGAACCGTCAGGCCGCCGATTTATACGGCCACCTGAAAAGCATTCGGCGCTGTTATTAACAGCGCCGTTTTGGCTACTTGATCAGACCCACTCGCGAGAAGTTCGGCAAATGGCTCATTTTCGGTTCGGGCCAGCTCATCCAAACAGCGAAGGCCTTGCCGACGATATTCTTGTCGGGGACCATGCCCAGCTCGTCTTTGGGAATGTTCGGATCATCCCAATAACGGCTGTCGTTCGAATTGTCGCGGTTGTCACCCATCATGAAGTAATGCCCGGCCGGAACCGTCCATTCATGATCAGGCGGTGTGCGGTAGCGGCTCATTTCCTTGCGGATCATGTGCTCCACTTCGCCCAGCTTTTCTTTGTACAGTTGGGCGCTGCCCAGCGTGCCGGGCTCGGCCCCCACCAGCGTCTCGGCAACCAATTGATCGTTGACGTAGAGCTTCTTGTCGCTGGTGTAACGGATTTTGTCGCCCGGCAGGCCCACTACACGCTTGATGTAGTTGACGGTCGGATCGCTCGGGTAGCGGAACACCATCACATCGCCCCGCTGCGGATCACCCACTTCGATGACTTTCTTGTCGATCACCGGCAGGCGGATCCCGTAAGAAAACTTGTTCACCAAAATGAAGTCGCCTACGTCCAGCGTCGGCTTCATCGAGCCGGACGGAATCTGGAACGGCTCAACCAGAAACGAACGCAGCACCAGCACGATGAACAACACCGGGAAAAACGACTTGCCGTATTCAACCAGCAGCGGTTCCTTGTTGAGCTTCTCGACCACCTGCATATCGGCCGGCTGGACGCTGGCCTGATAGTTGGCAACAGCCTTGCGCCGGCGAGGCGCCAGGAAGACCAGATCGAGCAGCGCCAGCAAACCGCAGACGGCTACAGCAATGACCAGCAACAGCGGGAAATTTAGTGACATAGGACCTAACTATCCAACCTGAGCACTGCAAGGAAGGCTTCTTGTGGAATTTCCACGTTACCCACTTGCTTCATGCGTTTTTTACCGGCCTTTTGCTTTTCCAACAGCTTGCGCTTACGGCTAACGTCACCACCGTAGCATTTGGCCAGTACGTTCTTTCTGAGTGCCTTGACAGTGGTTCGCGCCACAATCTGCCCGCCAATGGCGGCCTGAATGGCGACATCGAACATCTGACGCGGAATCAGTTCTTTCATTTTTTCGGTCAGTGCACGCCCTTTGTAGTGAGCGTTGTCACGGTGAACGATCAAGGCCAGTGCATCGACCTTCTCACCGTTGATCAGCACGTCGAGCTTCACCAGGTTGGCAGACTGGTAACGGTCAAAGTGGTAATCGAGCGAAGCATAGCCGCGACTGGTGGATTTGAGACGGTCGAAGAAGTCCAGAACCACTTCGTTCATCGGCAAATCGTAGGTCACTTGTACCTGTGTGCCCAGGAACAGCATGTCGTGTTGAACGCCACGCTTCTCAATGCACAGGGTAATGACGTTGCCCAGGTGCTCTTGAGGCACAAGAATGTTGGCACGCACGATAGGCTCGCGCATGTCTTCAATCATGGAAAGGTCCGGCAGCTTGGACGGGTTGTCGACGTAAATCGTTTCACCGGTCTTGAGCAGCAACTCGAAAATAACGGTTGGCGCGGTGGTGATCAGGTCCAGGTCGTACTCGCGCTCCAGGCGCTCCTGAATGATCTCCATGTGCAGCATGCCGAGGAAGCCGCAACGGAAGCCGAAGCCCAGTGCGTCGGAGCTTTCCGGGGTGTATTGCAGCGACGAGTCGTTCAGCGTGAGCTTTTGCAGTGCATCGCGGAAGTCTTCGAAGTCGTCGGAGCTGACCGGGAACAGACCGGCGTACACCTGCGGCTGAATGCGTTTGAAGCCGGGCAGGACGTCCACATCCGGGGTGGAACTCAAGGTCAGGGTGTCGCCCACTGGCGCGCCGTGAATGTCCTTGATACCCGCGATGATGAAACCTACTTCACCGGCTTTGAGGTCGGCGGTCGCCGTGTGCTTGGGGTTGAATACACCGACGCTGTCCACCAGGTGGATCTTGCCGGTGGACTTGACCAGAATCTTGTCGCCCTTTTTCACACGGCCGTGGCGCACGCGAACCAGGGACACAACGCCCAGGTAGTTGTCGAACCAGGAGTCGATGATCAACGCTTGCAGCGGATCTTCGATGTTGCCGGTCGGTGCAGGAATGGTGTGCACCAGACGCTCGAGCACTTCATCGACGCCCAGGCCGGTCTTGGCGCTGCACGTTACGGCGTCGGTGGCATCGATACCGATGATCTTCTCGATTTCTTCCTTCACCCGATCAGGATCGGCTTGCGGCAGGTCGATCTTGTTCAGAACCGGCATGACCTCAAGGCCCTGCTCGATAGCGGTGTAGCAGTTGGCGACGGACTGGGCCTCTACGCCCTGCCCCGCATCGACCACCAGCAAGGCACCTTCACAGGCCGCCAGCGAACGGCTGACTTCATAGGTGAAGTCAACGTGGCCGGGGGTATCAATGAAGTTCAACTGGTAGGTATTACCGTCTTGCGCCTTGTAATACAGAGTAACGCTGTGGGCCTTGATGGTGATCCCGCGCTCACGCTCGAGGTCCATGGAGTCCAGCACCTGGGCTTCCATTTCACGGGCAGTCAGGCCGCCGCACATCTGGATGAAACGATCGGCCAGCGTCGACTTGCCATGGTCAATGTGGGCGATGATGGAGAAATTGCGGATATGACTCAAATCACTCACGGGTCAACACTCAAAAAAGTCGCAGGCAGACTGCCCGCCGAAAAATAGCCGGGAATTGTACCTGTGATCGCGACGAGCGTCACGTTTACAGGCCAATGCTCCCCCACAAAAAAGCCCCTGTCGCGGGACAGAGGCTTTTGGTTCGAGCTTTACAGGTCGATCAACCCGCCCGTCGCAACAGCCAGACGCCCGCCAGGGCGCAAATGAGGGCTGGCAATATCACCGCAAACAGCGGGGAGAAGCCAAACACCAGACTGGACGGCCCCAGCAGGTCTTGCGCGATCTTGAACGTGAAGCCCACCAGCACGCCGGTAAACACCCGCTGCCCCAGGGTCACCGAGCGCAACGGGCCGAAAATGAAGGAGATCGCCATCAACACCAGCGCGGCAGTGACCAGCGGCTGCAACACCTTGACCCAAAATGCCAGCCAGTAACGACCGTTGTTCAAACCCTGGTCTTTCAGGTAATGGATGTAATTCCACAGACCGCTGATTGACAGCGACTCAGGGGCCATCACCACGGTGTTGAGCAACTGCGGGCTCAAGGCCACGTCCCAACGCTCGACCGGTGCGCTGACCACTTCAGTGCTGCGGTCGTGGAACAGCGTGGTACTCACATCCGTGAGCTGCCAGTGATCTTGGTCAAACTCTGCTTTTTTGGCAAAGCTCGACGACAGCATGTGGCGCTCTTCATCAAAGCGGTAGCGGGTTACGCCAAACAGCGTACCGTTCGGCTGAACGGCGTTGATGTGGATGAACTCTTCACCCTGACGGTGCCACAAACCGTGCTTGGAGCTTTGCGCATCACCGCTGCCCAGCGCCAGCGCCCGATTGGCCTGCGCCATGGTTTCAGTGGCAGGCGCCACGTACTCGCCTACCAGCACACCGGCAACCATCAGCACCAGCATGGGCTTCATGACCGACCACACGATACGGCCGATGGACACCCCGGCCGCACGCATGATGGTCAGCTCGCTGTTGCTGGCCAGACTGCCCAGCCCGATCAGGCAGCCGATCAGCGCCGCCATTGGCAACATGTCATACATACGCCGCGGTGCTGTCAGCAGTACATAGCTGAGAACATCCATCACGGTATAGCTGTCGCTGATGCTGCCCGTCTCGTCGATGAACGCGAACAGCGACGCCAACCCCAAAATAATGCCCAGCACAGCCAGGATCGCCAAAAAGACGCTGCTACCGATGTAGCGGTCGAGCTTACCCACGCGTCATCTCCTTCACGCTACGGCGACTAGCCAGCTTCAAGCGCAGCGGCTCCCAGTACAGCAACAACAGGCCAATGGCCAGGAACAGCGCATGCACCCACCACAACCCCAGGGTGGGCGACAGCTTGCCTTTTTCCAGGGCGCCGCGGGCCGAAATCAGAATGGTCAGGTAACCCATATAAAGAAGAATCGCCGGCAACAGCTTGAGGAAGCGGCCCTGACGCGGGTTGACGCGTGACAGCGGCACGGCAATGAGGGTCACGATAAACACCAGCAGTGGCAATGAAATACGCCATTGCAACTCGGCAATGGCCCGCGGCTCGGGGTTGCCAATCAGGTCGAGGGTCGGGATGGCGTCGCGGTCGGTCACTTCATCACTGGCATCGGGCTTGGGCAACAGCACGCCATAGGTGTCGTACTTGATCGCGCGGTAATCGGCCAGACCCGGGTTACCGTCATAGCGGTAGCCGTTATTGAGAATCAGCCAGCGACTGCCATCGGGACGGACTTCCTGATGGCCTGTTTCGGCCACCAGCACCGAGATGCTACGGTCCTTGGCGTCCTGACCCAGGCTTTTTTGCGAGATGAACACGCCCGAAAGGTTGGTCCGGTCGTTGGTCAGCTCTTCGGTGTAGGTCACGCGCGAACCGTCGCTCAACGCCTGGAAGCGGCCAGGCACCAGCGTGTCGAACTCGGTCAGTGCATCTTGCTTGTTCAGCAACAGCTGAAACTGGTTCGCACCCTGCGGCGCCAGGCTCAGGCTCAGCCAGGCCACGATCAGGGCCACGAACGCCGCCGGAATCATGGTCAGGCCCAGCAGGCGCTGCTGGCTCATGCCCGTGGCCGAAAGCACGGTCATTTCGCTTTCGAGGTACAGACGGCCATAGGCCAGCAAAATACCGAGAAACAGCCCCAACGGCAGAATCAGCTGCATGAAGCCCGGCAGACGGAAGCCCATGATCAGGAACAGGGAACCCGGGTCCAGAGCGCCAGAGGCAGCCTGTGCCAGGTACTTGATGAAGCGACCGCTCATGATGATGACCAGCAGCACAGCGCTGACAGCGCTCAATGTAAGCAGGACTTCGCGGGACAAATAACGGAAGACGATCAAACCAGACACTCCAGGGTCGTCAGGCTAAGGCGGCCAAACAAGCGGCGTTACCAGTGGGTCAGGCATTCATCATAGATGAGCCGGGCCGACTAAAAAGATGGCGCATTATCCTGTGAATGACCTCGCCTGTCACTGCGCTTGCTTACCCAAGGTTACAAAGCAGCCATTGCAGGCCACGCAAGGGTTGTCAGCCGCGACCGACGGGGTTCAAACTGCCCGACTAGACGCAGCCCAGCTTAGGCAGGTGAAGCGTTTCATCCATAAGCACTCAAACCCACGCGTTTGTGCGCACGTTGACCATTTGATTCAGGGACCCGGACATGGAACTGGTTGTAAAAAGCGTTAGCCCAGAAACGTTGAAAACGGCCACTCTCGTGGTCGCCGTCGGCGAAGGCCGCAAGCTCGGCCCGACCGCCAAGGCCCTCGACGAACTCACCGGCGGCGCGATCAGCGCAGTCCTCAAGCGCGGCGACCTCGCCGGTAAGACCGGCCAAAGCCTGTTGCTGCATACCCTGCCCAACATCAAAGCCGAGCGCGTGTTGCTAGTGGGCACGGGTAAAGACGAAGAATTGGGCGACCGCCCGTTCCGGAAAATCATCAGCGGCGCCCTGAGCGTCCTTAAAGGCCTGGGTGGCAGCGAGGCGGTCTTTGCCCTCGACGAACTGGTGGTCAAGGGCCGCGACAGCTACGGCAAAACGCGCCTGCTGGCCGAAACCCTGGCAGACGGCGACTACACGTTCGACCGATTCAAAAGCCAGAAAGCTGAACCCCGCGCCTTGAAAAAAATCACCCTGCTGACCATCAAGGCCGCGCAGGCTGAAGTGCAACTGGCCGTGACCCACGCCCAAGCCATTGCTGCTGGCATGTCCTTCACCCGCGACCTGGGCAACCTGCCGCCGAACATCTGCCACCCGACGTTCCTGGCCGAACAGGCCAAAACCTTGGGCAAGACGTTCAAGGGCCTGAAGGTCGAGATTCTCGACGAAAAGAAAATCAAGGACCTGGGCATGGGCGCGTTCTACGCCGTTGGCCAGGGCAGCGACCAACCGCCCCGCCTGATCGTGATGAACTATGCGGGCGGCAAGAAATCCGAAAAACCGTTTGTCTTGGTGGGCAAAGGCATCACCTTCGACACCGGCGGCATCAGCCTCAAGCCGGGCGCGGGCATGGATGAAATGAAGTACGACATGGGCGGCGCTGCCAGCGTTTTCGGCACCCTGCGCGCCGTGCTCGAACTGAAACTGCCGATCAATCTGGTGTGCATTCTGGCCTGCGCCGAAAACATGCCCAGTGGCGGCGCGGCCCGTCCGGGCGACATCGTGACCACCATGAGCGGTCAAACCGTTGAAATCCTCAACACCGATGCCGAAGGCCGTCTGGTGCTGTGCGATGCCCTGACCTACGCCGAACGTTTCAAGCCACAAGCGGTGATCGACATCGCCACCCTGACTGGCGCCTGCATGGTCGCACTCGGGGCGCACACCTCCGGCCTGATGGGCAACAACGACGAACTGATCGAGCAACTGCTGGACGCGGGCAAGCAAGCCGATGACCGCGCATGGCCATTGCCGCTGTTCGACGAATACCAGGAGCAACTGGACAGCCCGTTTGCCGACATGGCCAACATCGGTGGCCCGAAAGCCGGCGCCATCACCGCGGGCTGCTTCCTGTCGCGGTTTGCCAAGGCCTACCACTGGGCTCACCTGGACATCGCGGGCACGGCCTGGGTCAGTGGCGGCAAGGACAAAGGCGCCAGCGGCCGTCCCGTGCCATTGCTGACGCAATACCTGCTCGATCGCGCCAACGCTTGACACTGTTGATCGCAGGCTGCGCCGCTTGAGGGCGGCGCAGCCCCGATTCAGGAACCGCAATGACCTCTGAAAAAACCAAAGTCGACTTTTATATCCTGCCCAGCGCAGACCCGGCAGCGCGGCTGGATTTCGCCTGCAAACTCACCGAAAAAGCCTGGCGTCTCGGGCATCGGGTGTACCTGCACTGCAGCGACGCGGCTCAGCGCGACGACCTCGATCAACGCCTGTGGCGCTTCAAGGGCGAGAGTTTTGTGCCCCATAGCCACGCCGAAGACGAACCCGATGGCGTGATCGTCATGGGCATAGCCGATGCGCCTGCCAGCCATCAGGACCTGCTGATCAATCTGGACCTGAAAGTCCCCGAATCCTTCAAGCGTTTCGCCCGCGTGGCGGAAGTCGTGGTCGAAGACCCCGCCGTTCGACTGGCGGCACGGGAGAGTTTCCGTTTCTACCGTGAACAGGGCTATCCTCTGCAAGACCACAAGTTACAACGACTCTGAGCACACGATGGACACCCCCAATTCGCCGAAAAAAGCTGCACACCTGCTCGATGATCTTGAGTCCATTCGCCAACTGCTGGACGACGAAGGCCTGCAACCGCCGCTGCTGACCGAGATGGTCGGCGAACAAGGCACGCAGATCCCCTTGCTGGACGAGGTCTTTGAACCCACACCCGCGCCCGTGCCAGCCGCGCAACCACCGCTCGCCAGTGCGCCTGCCGCCGACAAGGCCCCCGACGCCTTGCTGGTCCATCTGGACAGAGAGCTGCGCACGGCCGCGCAAGCGATCATGCAAGACGTCATCAACGACTACGCCCCGCACATCGAATCCGAAATCAAACGCCGCCTCGACGCACACATGGAGCGCCTGATCAGCCAGCATCAAAACTGATGCCCGATCCCTGAGCGCCCGAGGGCCTGTAATCGCCGCGCACAACTCGCCCTATGCGTCCCGCCCCGCTATACTTGCCGGCTTTCCTGAATTAATGCCAATAGGGTCCCGCCGCGCATGGATAAGACCTACCAGCCGCACGCCATTGAAACTTCCTGGTACAAAACCTGGGAAGAAGAAAACTATTTTGCCCCGCAAGGCGCGGGCGACCCGTACACCATCATGATCCCGCCGCCTAACGTTACCGGCAGCCTGCACATGGGGCACGGTTTCAACAACGCGATCATGGACGCCTTGATCCGTTTCCGCCGCATGCAGGGCCGTAACACCCTGTGGCAGCCGGGCACCGACCACGCCGGTATCGCGACGCAAATGCTGGTTGAACGCCAAATCGAAGCCCAGGGCCTGAACCGCCACGACCTGGGTCGCGAGAAATTCCTCGATAAGATCTGGGAATGGAAAGACCAGTCCGGCGGCAACATCAGCCGTCAGATCCGTCGCCTGGGCTCGTCCGTCGACTGGAGCCGCGAGCGCTTCACCATGGACGACGGCTTGTCCGAAGCCGTGAAAGAAGCGTTCGTTCGCCTGCACGAAGACGGCCTGATCTACCGTGGCAAGCGCCTGGTCAACTGGGACACCAAATTGCACACGGCGATTTCCGACCTTGAAGTGGAAAACCACGACGAGAAAGGTTTCCTGTGGAACCTCAAGTACCCGCTGGCCGACGGCGCCAAGACCGCTGAAGGCAACGACTACCTGATCGTGGCGACCACGCGTCCCGAAACCATGCTCGGTGACGCCGCCGTTGCGGTGAACCCGAACGATGAGCGCTACCAGGCCCTGATCGGCAAGTTCGTCGAACTGCCGCTGGTTGGCCGCCGCATTCCGATCATCGCTGACGATTACTGCGACCCTGAATTCGGCACCGGCTGCGTGAAAATCACCCCGGCCCACGATTTCAACGACTACGAAGTCGGCAAGCGCCACAACCTGCCGCTGCTAAACATCTTCGACAAAAACGCCAAGGTCTTGCCTGCCGCTCAAGTGTTCAACCTTGACGGCACGCTGAACGAGACCATTGACGGCACCCTGCCGGCCAAATACGCCGGTCTGGACCGCTTCGAAGCGCGCAAGCAGATCGTCGCGGACTTTGACGAAGCCGGCCTGCTGGTCAGCGTTGACGACCACGCCCTGAAAGTACCGAAGGGCGACCGTTCCGGCACGATCATCGAGCCGTGGCTGACCGACCAGTGGTACGTGTCCACCAAACCGCTGGCCGAACCGGCCATCGCCGCGGTTGAAGACGGTCGCATCGCGTTCGTGCCCAAGCAATACGAAAACATGTACTTCTCGTGGATGCGTGACATCCAGGACTGGTGCATCAGCCGTCAGCTGTGGTGGGGCCACCGGATCCCGGCCTGGTACGACGAGTCGGGCAAGGTGTATGTCGGTCGCGACGAAGCCGAAGTCCGTGCCAAAAACAACCTGGGCCCGGACGTTGCGCTGCAACAGGACAACGACGTGCTCGACACCTGGTTCAGCTCGGGCCTGTGGACGTTCTCCACCCTTGGCTGGCCGGAAAAAACCGACGCGCTGAAAACCTTCCACTCGACCGACGTGCTGGTCACCGGCTTCGACATCATTTTCTTCTGGGTAGCCCGGATGATCATGCTCACCATGCATTTGGTGAAAAACGAAGACGGCACCCCGCAAGTGCCGTTCAAGACCGTGTACGTTCACGGCCTGGTGCGTGACGGCCAGGGCCAGAAGATGTCCAAGTCCAAAGGCAACGTACTGGACCCGCTGGACATCATCGACGGTATCGAACTCGAAGACCTGGTGGCCAAACGCACCACGGGCCTGATGCAGCCCAAGCTGCTGAAGAAAATCGAGAAGCAGACCCGCGACGAATTTGCGGACGGCATCGCCAGCTACGGCACCGACGCCCTGCGCTTCACCTTCTGCTCGCTGGCCTCCACCGGGCGTGACATCAAGTTCGACATGGGTCGCGTCGAAGGCTACCGCAACTTCTGCAACAAGATCTGGAACGCCGCCCGTTACGTGCTGGACAAGGGCGAAGACTGCGGCCAGAACGGCGAAGCCTACGAATTGTCGCTGGCCGATCGCTGGATCATTTCGCAGTTGCAGCGCACAGAAGCCGAAGTGACCCGTCACCTCGACCAGTTCCGTTTCGACCTCGCGGCACAAGCCCTGTACGAGTTCATCTGGAACCAGTACTGCGACTGGTACCTCGAACTGTCCAAGCCGGTACTGTGGGACGAAAACGCGCCGGTAGAACGTCAGCGCGGTACCCGTCGCACACTGGTGCGCGTGCTGGAAGTCGCGTTGCGCCTGGCGCATCCGTTCATGCCGTTCATCACCGAAGAAATCTGGCAGCGCATCGCGCCGCTGGCGGGCGTTGAAGGCAAGACCATCATGCTGCAACCGTGGCCGGTGGCGAACGAAGCACGCATCGATCAGGCTGCCGAAGATGACATCGAATGGCTCAAGGGCCTGATGCTCGGCGTGCGTAACATCCGCGGCGAAATGAACATCGGTCCCGGCAAGCCGTTGCAGTTGTACGTGAAAAACGTCAACGCCGAAGACCAGCGCCGTCTGGCCGAGAACGATGCCTTGCTGAAAAAGCTGGCTAAACTCGAATCGATCACCGTGCTGCAAGACGGCGCCGAAGCCCCTCTGTCAGCCACCGCTCTGGTGGGCGAGATGGAAGTGCTGGTGCCGATGGCCGGCTTGATCGACAAAGATGCAGAACTGGCGCGCCTGGACAAGGAAATCCAGCGTTTGCACGGCGAAGTGGCCCGCGTAGGCGGGAAACTCTCCAACGCCGCGTTCGTTGACAAGGCCCCGGCCGAAGTCATCGACAAGGAACGCGCCAAATTGGCCGAAGCCGAACAGGCTTTGAGCAAGTTGGCAGAACAGCACGCGCGGATTTCCAGCCTGTAAACACGCTGCGCACCTGATCGCGGGCAAGGCCTGATGCTCCTGAGGGAGCCTCGGGGCTTGCCCGCGATTGCTTTTGTGGAATGAATTGAACATGACAACCCCACGCACTTCCAAAGCCACACGCCACAAACCCAAGGCGCCCGGCGAAGCCAAGCCGGCCGCACCGCGGGTCAAACCGAGCCTGCACCCGCGCAATCGCCATCAGGGCCGTTACGACTTCCCGCAGCTGATCTCGGTGTGCCCCGAACTGGGCCAGTTCGTGATCATCAACCCGTACGGCAAAGAGAGCATCGACTTCGCCAACCCGGACGCCGTGCGCGTGTTCAACCGCGCCCTGCTCAAGGCCTTCTACGGCATTGCCCACTGGGACATCCCGGCCGACTACCTGTGCCCGCCAGTCCCGGGGCGCGCCGATTACGTGCACTTTCTGGCGGACCTGCTGGCCACCCTCAATGACGGCGTGATTCCGCGTGGCCCGAGCGTGCGCGTGCTGGACATCGGCATGGGCGCCAACTGCGTGTACCCGTTGATCGGCCATAGCGATTACCGCTGGCAGTTCCTCGGCACGGAAGTTGACACCGTCGCCCTGAAAGCGGCCAAGGCCATCGTGCAATCCAATGGCCTGAACAAAGCCATCAGCCTGCGCCAGCAGCCCAACCCGCAGAAGATCCTGCTGGATGTGCTGGAAAGCAGCGAACGCTTTGACCTGAGCATGTGCAACCCGCCGTTCCACGCCTCACTGGACGAAGCACAGCGCGGCAGCGAGCGTAAATGGCGCGCACTGGGCAAGGCAGACCCGAAACGCAAGTTGCCGGTCCTGAACTTTGGCGGCCAGGCCGCCGAGTTGTGGTGTGAAGGCGGCGAGCAGCGCTTTGTCACGCAGCTGATCCGCGAAAGCGTGCAAGTGGGCCGTCAGGTGCTGTGGTTCAGCACACTGGTGTCCAAGGCGTCCAACCTGCCCGCCATCCAGACCGCCCTGAAAAAAGCCGGTGTGCGCGAGAGCCAGGTGGTGGACATGTCTCAGGGCAACAAGCAAAGCCGCTTTGTGGCCTGGACCTTCCACGACAAAGAACAGCAGCAACTGTGGCGCGAAAAGAACTGGAAATAACCCCCCAACTTGCGCGCACAAAAAAGCCGCGCTCCGGATCACTCCGGGGCGCGGCTTTTTAACAAGTGTCTTACTTGTTTACAGCGTCAGTCAGGCCTTTGGCCACAACGAGCTTGATCACTTTCTTGGCAGCGATTTCGATGGCTGCGCCAGTCGAAGGGTTACGGCCAGTACGGGCAGGACGCTCGGTCACTTTCAGTTTGCCAATACCTGGCAGAGTGATTTCGCCGCCATTTTCCAATTGATCAGCAACGATCTGAGCCAGTTGGTCCAGAGCGTTACGCGCGGTAGTTTTCGGCGCGTCGATAGCTTCAGCGATATCGGCGATCAGTTGGTCTTTAGTAATAGCCATTGAGATGTTCCTTCCCTATCAAATTCATTTGGTTTGCAGAGTGCAAAGTCAGCTATCGAGCCAGATAGTTAGGGTCTGGCACGCCCGTTTGCTTTCACGACGAATCGCGGATGTAGAGTGCTGAAACGGGGTTTGGTTCGACCTGACACATGCTGAATCCGCGCTTTGCGCCGTTACCCGGCGCAAGACGGGGCAAAACTAGCACAGAGACGGCCAAATATCCGCCTCTACCTGCCCATTTGGTCAGCTTTATCGCGTTAAAACCGTAAAAAAACGCCTCCCGGCCGACAGAAGCCCCCTAAACCCCGGTGCGAAGGCCGTCCAAAGGCTCAGGTGCGTTACACTTGCCGCTTTTGCGGGGCCTGCCCCCTGCCTTCTGATAACTCGCCGAGAAGCCCATGCCGATCCGTCATTGCATCGTCCATCTGATTGAGAAAAAACCCGACGGTACGCCCGCTGTTCTCCACGCCCGCGACAGCGAACTGGCCGAGTCGCAGGCCATCGAGAACATGCTGGCGGACCTCAACGAAAGCTATAACGCCAAACAAGGCAAGGCCTGGGGCTTTTTCCATGCCGAATCCGGCGCGCATCCGTTCAGCGGCTGGCTCAAGGAGTATCTGGACGGCGGCACCGACTTCACGGCCTTCAGCCGCGTGGCGGTCGAGCACCTGCAAAAACTGATGGAAGAGTCCAACCTGTCGGTGGGCGGGCATGTGTTGTTCGCCCACTACCAACAGGGCATGACCGACTATCTGGCCATCGCCCTGCTGCACCACAGCGAAGGCGTGGCGGTGAACGCGGAACTGGACGTGACCCCGTCGCGCCATCTGGACCTGGGCCAGTTGCACCTGGCGGCGCGGATCAACCTGTCCGAGTGGCAGAACAACAAACAGTCCAAGCAGTACATCTCGTTCATCAAAGGCAAGAACGGCAAAAAGGTGTCCGAGTATTTCCGCGACTTCATCGGCTGCCAGGAAGGCGTCGACGGGCCGGGCGAAACCCGCACCCTGCTTAAAGCCTTCAGCGATTTCGTGGAAAGCGAAGACCTGCCCGAAGAGTCGGCACGCGAAAAAACCAAAACCCTGGTCGATTACGCCAGCAGCCAGGCCAAAATCGGTGAACCGATGGGCCTGGAAGAACTCTCCGAACTGATCGACGAAGAACGCCCAAAAGCGTTTTACGACCACATCCGGAACAAGGACTATGGCCTCTCGCCTGAAATCCCGGCCGACAAACGCACCCTTAACCAGTTCCGCCGCTTCACTGGCCGCGCCGAGGGCCTGTCGATCAGTTTTGAAGCGCACTTGCTGGGCTCCAAGGTGGAGTTCGACGAAGAGGCTGGCACGCTGATCCTCAAGGGCTTGCCGACCCAACTGCTCGACCAGCTCAAGCGCAACAAATAATGTTCAACGGGATCCTGAAAAAAGTCCTGTTCGTGCTGGTGGTCGTGGTGATCTTTCAGAACTGGGGCAAGATTGAGCGCGTGCTCAATCCCTCGGGCGTTGTGGCCGAGCAGACCCGGGCCAACGCCCGGGTCGTGCTCTACGCCACCGAGTGGTGCGGATACTGCAAAGCCACCCGCCGCTTTCTCGACGAAAAAGGCATCCCCTACACCGAATTCGATATCGACAAGGACCCCGTCGCCCGCAAAGCCTATGAAGCATTGGGCGGACGCGGGATTCCGATCCTCGACGTGAATGGCACGCTGATCCGTGACTTCAAGCCCGAGGCGATCCTCGACGCATTGAAACCGTGATCGGCGTCATGGTGGTCAGGGCCGGCACTGGCTCGACACCAGGCACTCTTTGGCGCTCTTTCTGAGCTTTTTGATCAGCCGCTCCTGACGCAGCGCCTCGCCCTTGTCGGGCCAGGATTCGACATACACCAGTGCCACCGCCGGGCTGGATGCAAAGAAGCGCGCGCCCTTGCCGCTTTGATGCTTGGCAAACCGCTTATGCGGGTCATCGCTGATACCGCAATACAACGCCCCGTTGGCGGCCCGCACCAGGTACACAAACCAGGGCTTGCTCGTCGCTATCGCTTCGCAAGATTGCGTTATTGCCATCACGGTTACAGCCCTTGAGCGCGCGCCTGAAAAGCCTTGAGGCCCTTTCTCGCCTGGGCGCGGATCGCATTTTTCACCAGCGGCGTCCATCCCAACAGCGTGCCTTTGATGCCCAGCGCCTGACGCGACCACCGCCACAAGTCGAAATGGTCATGGTGCTCGCAGATTTTGCCGTCGCGAAACACAAAGCGTGCCTGGATGTCATTGATCACAATCGCCCCGGTCTGGCTGAACACATAGGTGGCCACCCAGTGCGCACTGCCCTGCTGATCGTCAGCCTGCACGGTGTTGAAACTGAGGGTGAAGTCCTTGGCCCGAGACGTGAGCATGCGCCACATGTCGCGCGCATCCTGCCCCCTCAGTTCACCGAACACCGGATCGCTGAACAGCACGTCTTCGGTGTAACACTGCGCCATGGTTTCAGCATCCAATTGCTGGAATGCTTGATAAAAGCGCGTGATCAACGCGTGGTGGGCTTGGCTCATGTCGGGGTCCGTGCAGGTGGAATTCGTGCACGATAATCCGACATGAGCAGAAACACTATGGCTTCAGACCTTCTCGCTGACGACATTGACGAATTTCGCACGCCCTGCCCCCAGCCCGGCAATGATTGCACCGATGCCCACAACGCCGAAAATCCAGCCCAGGGCCTCCCAGCCACCGGTCAATTCGTGAACCAGCCCCACGGCAAACGGGCCCATCGACGCCACGGTATAGCCGATACCTTGCGCCATGCCCGACAGGTTGGCCGCCACGTGAGCGTCTCGCGAACGCAACACGATCAGGGTCAGCGCCAGGCTGAAGGTGCCGCCCTGCCCCAGGCCCAGCACGATGGCCCAGCCCCACAATCCGTCCAAGGGGGCGTACAGGCAGCCAAACAGCCCGGCCAGGGTCATGCCCATCACCAGCACAATGGCGAGGCGTTGATCCTTACCCCGGGTGGCCAGCCAGGGCGCCGTCAAGGCGGTGGCCAGTTGCACGATCACCGAACCGGACATCACCAGCCCCGCCTGTGTCGGCGTCAGCCCGCGGCCGATCAGGATCGACGGCAGCCAGCCAAACACGATGTAGGACAAAGACGATTGCAAGCCCATATAAAGCGTGACCTGCCACGCCAGCGGGTCGCGCAATAACCCGCGCACCCGGTACGCCACGTTGTGCGCGCCCTGTCGCTTGCCGACTTGCGGCAGCCAGAAGACGGCGGCAAGCACCGCCGGCAGCGCCCAAAAACCCAGTCCCAACGCCCAGCTGTTGCCGAAGTAATGGCTCAGGGGGACCGTCGCCCCGGCCGCCAGCGCGGCGCCGAGACAGAGTGCCATGGTGTAGACCCCCGTCATGGTGCCCGCATGCCCGGCGAAATCCCGCTTGATGATGCCCGGCAACAGCACACCGATCACCCCGATGCTGGCACCGGCCAGAATGCTTCCGGCGAACAGCCCGACCTCACCCACGCAACTGCGCAACACAATACCGCCGCCCAGGGTCAGCAAGATGCCCAGCACCACCCGCTCGGTGCCGAATCGCCGCGCCAGGATCGGCGCCAGGGGCGCAAAAATGCCGAGGCACAACACCGGCAACGTGGTCAGCAAGCCTGCTTGCGCGGCCGACAACCCCAACTGATCAGACACCTCCCCCAACAGCGGCGCCATGCTCGACAACGCCGGGCGCAGGTTCAACGCCACCAACACCAACCCCAGCAACAACAGCCAGGGGCGCAGCACCACGGGTGGCGCTTGCTGGACCCCCTCGTCGTCCGCCTCGGCATCAATCAGCAGTTGATCCAGATCTTCCAGATGGCGTACGGGTTCGAGGCGGTCGTTAGGGTGTGGCGGATTGCTCGTCATGGCCTGCTCCGGTTCAAGGTTCTTTGATCAACGTCCGGCTAAGTGCCATCGCCCGTTGAGGGTCTTGTTGTTTGACAGCGGCCAGCCGTTCGATGTGCCGATCGAACACCGACGGGCGGCGCGGGTGAATATTCACTGTGTGACGCAACGGGCTGCTGAGGCCACTGACGATGCAGGCACACCGCTTGCTGGGCGCAGGCGTGTGCGCGGCATTCATCAGGCGCAGGGGCAATCACAGGTCGCAGCCGATGTCGGTATTGAGATCGCCACAAGGGTACGTGGCGCGGACCTCAACAGATTCGGGACATCTTAGCCAGACGAAGACGCCGGGGGCAAACCGGGAGTGCGGGGCATGAGGCTGCACGCTTTTGAGGAGGTAAAAGCGCGCAGCCTGCGGGCAGTGCTACAGGCTTAGTGCAGGATCTGGTTCAGGAACAGCTTGGTCCGGTCATTTTGCGGGTTGTCGAAGAAATCATTGGGGGCGGCTTGCTCAACGATTTCGCCTTTATCCATGAAGATCACCCGATTCGCCACGGTCCGGGCAAAGCCCATTTCATGGGTCACGCAGAGCATCGTCATGCCGTCTTGCGCCAGGCCGATCATGGTGTCGAGCACCTCCTTGACCATTTCCGGGTCCAGTGCTGACGTCGGCTCGTCAAACAACATGATCTTGGGCTTCATGCACAAGGCCCGGGCAATCGCTACGCGCTGCTGCTGACCACCGGACAATTGCCCTGGGTACTTGTGCGCCTGCTCGGGGATGCGCACCCGTTCCAGATAATGCATAGCTATTTCTTCGGCTTCACGCTTGGGCATCTTGCGCACCCACATCGGGGCCAGCGTGCAGTTTTGCAGGATGCTCAGGTGCGGGAACAGGTTGAAGTGCTGAAACACCATGCCCACCTCGCGGCGCACACTTTCGATCTGTTTGAGGTCATTGGTCAGCTCGACGCCATCCACCACGATGCGCCCCTGTTGGTGCTCTTCAAGGCGATTAAGGCAACGGATGGTGGTGGATTTGCCGGAGCCCGACGGGCCGCACAGCACGATCCGCTCCCCCGGCTGAACCGTGAGGTTGATGTCTTTAAGCACATGGAACTGGCCGTACCATTTGTTCACCCCGAGCATCTGGATGATGCCTTGCGGCTCGGCAGTCTGTTTGATGGCTTCACTCATGATGCGCGTCTCCTAATGCTTGTGGCCGGTATCCAGCTTGCGCTCCAGGTGCATGGAGTAGCGGGACATGCCGAAACAGAAAATCCAGAACACCAGGGCGGCGAACACATACCCTTCGGTCGCCATGCCTAGCCATTTGGGGTCCGCAGCCGCTTGCTTGACGCTGTTGAGCAGGTCAAACAGGCCAATGATGATGACCAGGCTGGTGTCCTTGAACAGGGCAATAAAGGTGTTGACGATGCCGGGGATCACCAGCTTCAAGGCTTGCGGCAGAATCACCAGCCCGGTACTGCGCCAGTAACCCAGGCCCATGGCCGCCGCGGCCTCGTACTGACCCTTGGGGATCGCTTGCAACCCGCCGCGCACCACTTCAGCCACGTAAGCCGACTGGAACAGAATCACCCCGATCAACGCCCGCAGCAGCTTGTCGAAGTTCATGCCTTCGGGCAGAAACAGCGGCAGCATCACTGACGACATGAACAACACGGTGATCAGCGGCACCCCGCGCCAGAACTCGATGAAGGTCACGCACAGCACGCGGATGGCGGGCATGTCGGAGCGGCGCCCCAGCGCCAGCAAAATCCCCAGCGGCAGCGCGCCCGCAATGCCCACCGTGGCAATCACCAGGGTCAGCATCAGGCCGCCCCACTGGCTGGTGGCCACCGGGCTCAAGCCCCAATAACCACCGTGCAGCAAGGCGTAGGCCAGCAGCGGGTACACCACCAAAAAGACCACGCCGTAGACAGCCTTGTGCCGGAAGCGCGAAACGAACAGCGGCGCAGCCCCCAGCACCGCCAGCCAGACGCTGAGGTCCACGCGCCAGCGCAAGGCCTGCGGGTAGTAGCCGTACATGAATTGACCGAAGCGTTGCTGGATAAACACCCAACATGCGCCGTCTTTGGTGCAGTCCTCACGGGTGGTGCCCACCCAGTTGGCATCGACAATCGCCCAGCTCAGCAATGGCGGTACGATCAGCCACACCAGATAACACGCAAGCAGTGTCAGCACGGTGTTGAACGCACTGGAAAACAAATTGGCCCGTGCCCATGCCAGCAGGCCGATGCGTGTGCCTGGTGGAGGCAAGTCCGGTTTGAAAACATGCGTCGTCATGGTCGCGCCCTCACCGTTCGATTAGCGCAATGCGCGTGTTGTACAGGTTCATCAGCAGCGAAATGCTGAGACTGATGGCCAGGTACACGCTCATGGTGATGGCAATGACCTCGATCGCCTGACCGGTCTGATTGAGCACCGTCCCTGCGAACAGCGACACCATCTCCGGATAACCGATACCCGCCGCCAGTGACGAGTTTTTCACCAGGTTCAGGTATTGGCTGCTCAGGGGCGGAATAATCACCCGCAATGCTTGGGGGATAATCACCTTGCGCAGCGTCGGCCCCGACTTCAGGCCCAGCGAATGCGCCGCCTCGGTCTGGCCGTGGCTGACTGACTGGATGCCCGAGCGCACGATTTCAGCGATAAACGCAGCGGTGTACACCGTGAGCGCGAGGGTCAGGGCCAGCAGCTCCGGGATCAGCACCCAGCCACCGACGAAATTGAAGCCCTTGAGCTGCGGCATTTCCCAGTGCACCGGACTGCCGGTCAGCCACACGCAGATGCCCGGAATCACCACCAACAGCGCCACGGCCGCCCAGAATTTATGAAACGGCACCCCGGTGTCTTCGAAGCGCTTGTTGGCCCAACGCACCATCAGCACCACCGCCGCGATTGCCAGCACGACACTGATGACAAACGGCCAGAACGCCTCGGTGCCAATCGCTGCAGGCATATTCAGCCCGCGGCTGCTCATGTAGAAGGTGTCTGCGATGGTGTGACTGTTGCGCGGCAGCGGCATGGTCAGGAACACCGCGAAATACCAGAACAGGATTTGCAGCAGTGGCGGAATGTTGCGAAACACCTCGACATAGACCGTGGCCAGCTTGTTGATCATCCAGTTGGGTGACAGCCGCGCGATGCCAATGATGAAACCCAGTATCGTCGCCAAGACCACGCCAATGGCCGAAACCAGCAAGGTATTGAGCAGGCCGATGACAAATACACGGGCATAACTGTCGGACTCGGTGTAATCGATCAAATGTTGCGCGATGCCGAAGCCTGCACTGCGCTCCAGAAAATCAAACCCCGATGTAATGCCCCGGTGCTGCAAATTGGTCTGGGTATTGTCGAACAGATACCCGCCCAGCCAGACCACCAGCACCACGGTGACGATCTGAAATACCCACCCACGCACACGTGGATCGCTCAGGCTGAGCCTGGGCTTGAGTGCGCCGACTTTAGTCTGCATGTTGAACCCCTGAAAAAAATGGACAGAACATCACCCGGCCAGGTGGCGGCCGGGTGACAGCGCTATCAGCGCACAGGGGGTGCGTATTGGATGCCACCGTTGTTCCACAAGGCATTGAGCCCGCGGTCGATGGCCAGAGGGGTGCTTTTGCCGAGGTTGCGCTCAAACACTTCGCCGTAGTTGCCGACCTGACTGACAATCTGCACGACCCAATCTTTGGGCAGCTTCAAGTCTTTGCCGTATTCACCGTCGGCACCCAACAGCCGCGCGACATCCGGGTTTTTCGTCGATTTGGCTTCGGCGACCACGTTCTGGGAGGTGATGCCCGCTTCTTCAGCATTGAGCATGGCGTAAAGGGTCCATTTGACGATGCTGAACCAGTCCTCATCGCCTTTGCGCACCACTGGTCCCAAGGGCTCCTTGGATATGGTTTCCGGCAGCACTACGTAATCGTTCGGCGTCGCCAGTTTGCTGCGCTGTGCGTACAGCTGCGATTTGTCGGAGGTCAACACATCACAGCGCCCGCTCTCCAGCGACTTGGCGCTTTCGTCAGAAGTGTCAAACGTGATGGGGGTGTACTTGAGGTTATTGGCGCGGAAGTAATCCGAGACATTGAGCTCCGTGGTGGTGCCCGCCTGAATGCAAATGGTGGCGCCGTCCAGTTCCTTGGCACTGTTGACGCCCAGTTTTTTATTCACCAAAAAACCCACGCCGTCGTAGTACGTCACGCCGGCGAACACCATGCCCATGCCCGCGTCTCGGGAGCTGGTCCAGGTGGTGTTGCGCGACAGTACATCCACCTCGCCCGATTGCAGCGCCGTAAACCGCTCTTTGGCATTCAACTGGCTGAACTTGACCTTGGTCGCATCGCCAAACACAGCAGCGGCCACGGCGCGGCAAATGTCCGCGTCAATCCCGAGAATTTTCCCGGACGCATCCGGCACCGAAAAACCGGGCAGCCCATCACTCACACCGCATTGCACAAAGCCTTTTTTCTTCACGCTGTCCAGCGTTGCGCCCGCCTGGGCAAAACCGCTCATGCCGAGGACAACGACTGCTGTGGCCAGGGCCAAAGTGGATTTCAACTGCTTCATTCAAACCTCCAAGTGTTGCTTTTATTGTGTTTGAACAAGACCCGCCGCCCCCTTGTGAGGCACTGTTGACCCGTGTTGGCTTTAAATGAGGTCAAGCGGCATAAGTCTTGAGCGATGGGTGCATCGCACAAACCTTCAAACTGAAGCGCTCACGTGAGCTGCTGAACTCCTTGTCTCGCTTCACCTTCAGGCTTTTTGCTATCCCCCCGACGGCCGTTGCCTGTTAGTGTTACCGCCGGAAATACGCAGTGGCGCCCACAGCTCATAGCAAAGCGCGTACCACTCATACGCTCTGAACAAATACGCGCTTATTTTCAGAAAAATCGTTCAAGCAATAGACATTTTCGCCAAACGTTACACGAACTCGCACTTCAGCCGCGCACCGTGATGGCGCGCCTGCACACCGATGGAGCAACCATGACCGAGCCTCTTATCCTCGACCCTAAAAAGCCCGCAGACGCCTGTGTTATCTGGCTTCATGGCTTGGGCGCGGACCGCAATGACTTCTTGCCGGTAGCCGAAGCGCTGCAAGAAAGCCTCCTGACTACACGTTTTGTTTTGCCGCAGGCACCGACCCGGCCAGTCACCATCAATGGCGGCTATGCCATGCCCAGTTGGTACGACATCAAGGCCATGAGCCCGGCCCGGTCGATCTGTGAAGACGAGCTCAATGAGTCCGCCTGTACCGTCATTGCGTTGATCGAAAAGCAGAAAGAACAAGGGGTAGACGCCAGCCGTATTTTTCTGGCCGGGTTTTCCCAGGGTGGCGCGGTGGTGTTTCACACCGCGTACCTGAAATGGCAGGGCGCATTGGGTGGCGTAATCGCCCTCTCCACCTACGCGCCAACCTTCAGCGATGAGATGGAACTGTCCGCCAGCCAGCAACGGATTCCAGCCTTGTGCCTACACGGTCAGTACGACGATGTAGTCCAAAACTCCATGGGACGTACGGCGTATGAACATTTAAAAAGCCGCGGCGTGAGCGTTACCTGGCAGGAATACCCAATGAGCCATGAAGTGTTACCTGAGGAAATCCGGGACATAGGCGTCTGGCTCAAGGCACGCCTGGGTTAAAACCGAAACATCCTGTCGTTCACTACGCCGAGCACGCGACTTGCATTACACTGCCCGGCGTACACTCCTTAACCAACTGATGAGATGACCGTGCTCAAAGCACTCAAAAAAATATTCGGTAAAAGCGAGGCTGAGCCGCTCGCGCCAGCTTGCACAGCACCTTCCAGCAGCCCCGGCCCGCGAACCGACGCGCCACAAAGCGCCCAGCCTGCTCCCGCTTCTGCCTCGGTGACCACGCCCGACGCACAGCCTGTTGCCTCTTCTGCACGCAACGAAAAACCGAAACCGGCCAAACCGCGCCGGGAAGCGGCACCCAAACCGCCGGTTATCCCCTGGACACTCGAAGACTTCGTGGTCGAGCCGCAAGCAGGCAAAACCCGCTTTCACGACTTCAAGCTTGCGCCCGAGCTGATGCACGCCATCCAGGACCTGGGCTTTCCTTATTGCACGCCGATTCAGGCGGGCGTTTTGGGTTACACCCTCTCAGGCCGCGATGCGATTGGACGCGCACAGACCGGCACCGGCAAAACGGCGGCGTTCCTGATTTCGATCATCAGCCAGCTGACCCAAACGCCACCGCCCAAAGAACGCTACATGGGCGAGCCACGCGCCTTGATCATCGCGCCGACCCGCGAGCTGGTGGTGCAAATTGCCAAAGACGCGGCCGACCTGACCAAATACACCGACCTCAACGTCATGACGTTCGTGGGCGGCATGGACTTCGACAAGCAACTCAAGCAACTGGAAGCCCGTCACTGCGACATTCTGGTGGCCACTCCGGGTCGCCTGCTGGACTTCAACCAGCGCGGCGAAGTGCATTTGGACATGGTTGAAGTGATGGTCCTCGATGAAGCCGACCGCATGCTGGACATGGGCTTTATCCCGCAGGTGCGCCAGATCATCCGCCAGACCCCGCCCAAAGCCGAACGCCAGACCTTGCTGTTCTCTGCGACCTTCACCGAAGACGTGATGAACCTCGCCAAGCAATGGACCACCGACCCGGCCATCGTGGAGATTGAATCCGAAAACGTGGCCAGCGACCGTGTCGAACAACACGTCTACGCCGTCGCCGGGGCCGACAAGTACAAGTTGTTGTTCAACCTGGTGAATGACAACGGCTGGGAACGCGTCATCGTCTTTGCCAACCGCAAGGACGAAGTGCGTCGCATCGAAGAACGCCTGGTACGTGACGGCATCAACGCCGCGCAACTGTCGGGCGACGTGCCCCAGCACAAACGCATCAAAACCCTGGAAGGCTTCCGCGAAGGCAAAATCCGCGTGTTGGTCGCCACCGACGTGGCGGGCCGCGGGATTCACATCGACGGCATCAGCCACGTGATCAACTTCACCCTGCCGGAAGTGCCGGACGACTACGTACACCGCATTGGCCGTACAGGCCGAGCGGGTGCGGACGGCGTATCCATCAGCTTTGCCGGTGAAGACGACTCGTATCAGCTGCCCGCCATCGAAACCAAACTGGGCCGCAAAATCAGCTGCGAAACCCCGCCAACCGAACTGCTGCGCCCTGTGGTACGTGCCGTGCGCAAACCCCACGACCCGACCGAAACGGCCTGATCGATCCGGCCAGCCCCTTGCTCGCGATAGCAGTTCGACTGCTTCGCGAGCCGGACTGGCACTTCTTGCACTGACTAATCGCGCAATGCCAGCTCCGCTTCGCGCTGCGCAATGGCCGCCTCCAGCTCGGGCGAGCGCTTGGCCCACTGCTCGGGAGGTATCGGTTTAGACCACTCAACAATCTCCGGCCAGGTTAATTCTGGAGGGGGGTTTAGTTTTAGCCGCTCCAACGCAATAACCAACAAGACATTAAAAATAAAGATTCCAAAAAAACCATCCCACACGATTGCCAGCGGCCATCCTTTCTGGCCTGCAGCTTTGATAAGGTTGCGCCAGTAAGTCGCCAATATACCTTTGGGATGATGCGCATTATCAGGAGGATCTTCGACTGCGTCGGGGCCTATTTCCATGTAGCTACGCATGCATTCCCATAGTTTCATCGCAGAAATACCGCCCCCACAATTGAAACCTATCGTGAAGTTTTTATTCATTGCATTGCCATGCGGGTCGGGATACGTAAACCCTATCAGCAATAAACCCTGAGTCTGCTTACCCGCTTGATTAATCGTCGAACTTTCAGTGCCCATTGCTGTGACAGTTTCCCAAGGCACTACCCAATATTCACCCTTCGCAACGGATACACAGACCTCTCTGCGCTGACGATTAAACCGAATAGGTAAGGGTACCGGGACGAATAAGCTCCGTAGCATTAACGCGATAGGGACAGAAAAAATGGCGCCCCCTAACAGAAGAACATCTGGATCATTAGTGGCATAGGCAATCCACAGACAGAGCATCATCGAAGGCCACATCACCATTACGCCGGAGGCAATGCAGTAATACCCAACATCCATAAATACATTATTCTTCCGCCAAATAATATTTAAGGAGTCCGCAGGCAACTCACCTGTAGGCAGCGGTAATGGTGAGAGATAGTCTTCCTTTAGAAGTGGTCCCACCTTACTTTTTCGTGCCACTTTATTATTCATTCCGTTGTTCTTAAGGGTTGAAAGTACTGGGCATTTTGCTCGGCGCTCAGCACATAAGCCTTAGCTTTATCCAGCTCGGGGGTTGGAGCACTTTTAACCGCAATAAGTCCCTCGCTGACTGTATAGGTAAAGACCAAACCTTGTTTGCCACCCACGTATCCAATCCCGCTAAATAAGTCGGCTATTGGATTTTTAAACCTCACACGAACAGAAACTGAGCTCGGCTCAGACTCAAAGACACCTGGAATGATGTGAAAGAGCCCTGTCAAACGGAGCCCCTGCCCTTCACGATAAGGAATCCATTCACACTGACTGGTTTCAATCCAATACTTACCTATATCTTGTAGCGGTCGTGGTGGATGAACGCGCACACTTGAATTATTACTTTTAACGCGCGCAATCCATTGTTGCGTATCAATTGGATCTCCTACTATTGATAGCTCTAAATAAGCGTTTGAGGGGGTTGCCCCTGGCAAGTCGATAGTCAAGGCACTCACGGCAGGTACAAAAATAAAACCCATGCGATTATCAGCAGACCTTCTTCGTTCAGCACCGACAAAGCTAATTCTAGGGGCGTAAAGTATATCGTAAAGACGTGTTAACTCATGCACTTGGACACTTGAAGGAATAGCTGACACATCCCCTGCTTTCCCTTTTGACCAGCAGCAATTATCAAGAAAATTTTGTAACGGTGTCTGCCGCATCAACCAAGCGACTATGTACAGCACACCCAACATTGCAAGCAAGTAATTTAACGGCACCATGAGTCGTAAATATCGAATATTCGATAAGGCCACATCCAAGCCAGCAACAATATTTTTATACGTATAGGTAAATCCAAGTAAAGCTTGTGCCCCAGAGGTTAAAGCCTGCGCCCCAACTATTATTTTTTGACCCCGCATCCATGGGTCAATTTGCCCACCAGCATTGTCGAGCTGCAATTGAAGTGACTTGTACTCTTTCAACGCTGCGACTGCCGATAGCAGGCCGAATACCCCACCAAACATCGTCAACACCGACGCAAATTTTGCTCCAACTTTGAGCCTTTCGACGCCACCTCCTCCCCAAAACCCCTTCCTGACCTGCGCATCAATCACCGCCACCAACGCGGCTGCGGCATATAACGTCGCGGACGCTGTCTCGTACTGACGCTGTTGATCCACCCCTTCCAGCACCTGCGCCTGGCTCAGATAACGCCCCGCATTCCAGCTATTGAGCAGCAATGCCGCCAATGCAATCACGCCGCCACTTTTTTGTACCGCAGGAGAGTTAACGATATGGGCGACGTGCCCTGTGCCGATGGCTTTGCCTGTAATTTTTGCCCACTGGATAAGGTCTTCGGCCGCTTTACCGACCAGTTGCAACACCTGCCGTGCGCCCTGATTGATCAGGCGCAAGCCGGTCTCACTGCCCACGCGCGCGGCAACCATGATGCTCAACCACGCCCCGCTTAACGGCGCGCCGGGCTCACCGCCCAGTAACAGCAATGCAGCCCCCAAGCGTTTGATCAGGCTATTCCACGCACTGTCAGCCTCGCGAGCGAGTTCGGCGAGGTTGGCAAGGATCGGCGCACCCAGCGGGCCGAGTATTTTGATCAATGCCTGTTCGGCGTTGGCCTGGTTTTCCAGACTCAATGCCGCCATCAACTCTGCGGACCGGCTAATGCCGATGACAGCCGCTTCCAGGGTCGGGCTCCAGCCGTAGAACAACTGACGCAAGGCGCCTTCATCGGCACTGCGCACGTAGTCGGCGTATTGCTCGGCACCTTGTTTGCGCAGGCATTGCGCGCTTAGGCAGGCCATGGCCAAGTGGCCAAGCCATGTCTGGTGAGCGGGGTTGTGGAAATCGACAAACCACGTGCCGCTATGGTGCCGAAGCAAATACACACCCCGGTCGGCATAGAGCCGGGTGTGGCGCTGTTGAACCTGAGCGAAATGGTTGGGGGCCGTGTGGTCCAGCCAGGTGTTCATGGCCGGCAAGTCAATGTACTGCTCAACCTTTTCACTGACGAAATGGTTTTCCAGGTTGGCCACTTTTGACGCTCGGTAATCGCGCACCAACGCTTCAACTTCGGTGTGCAATTGAGCCGGAATGAATTCACGTACCGAGGCTACCGTGCGTTTTATTTGATCATGCACTTCTGCCAGCCTGGCAGCACCTGCCCAATATTTTGAAATACGCCCGCGCCGTTGATTCAACCGTGCTTCTTCGCGAAACAGTTCGTGCAGATCGCGATCCGCTTTGAGCAGTTGCTCACCCTGCTCCGGGGTCAGCTCAAGCTCATGCTCGCGGTAGCGATAACTCACCTGCCCCGCCACTTCAGCGCCGTCCTCGGTGATCAGGCTGCGTATGAAGCCGCCAATGCTCAACCGAAGTTGGTGGTCCTGCTGCCATTGTTCATGGCGGCTTTCGACTTGTTCCTGTTCGTGATTAATGTCACGCAGTACGCCCAGATCATCATCCAGGCATGCCAGTACGGCATACAGGCCTTGAGCCTGTTGATGCGCGCCCTCCAGCACTTGTTGCACAGTGAAAGGCGCCCACTGCACCGCACTCCACTCACCAGGCACGGTGTGCTCGGCGGTCATCTCAGGGTGGCTCGCCGCCACACGGATGCGCTCGTTATTCCAACGCTGAGCGTCCAGCCATTGGGTGATGTTGTGCGTAAGGTTGTCCGTCGGACGGTTTTTGAACACTCGTTGAGCCCATTGCTGTTCGTGGGCTTTATGCGCTTTACCGTTGTGCAGATGGTCAAGGGTCACGGCTCGCGCATAGGTTTCAGGGATTAATTCGCCCATGAGCTGATCCGCCTCATTCAGCGGCACGCAATGGGGGGTCCGAAGTTCATTGGCGAGCTGGCGCAAATCAAAAACGCGCATGTGTTGGGCGCGTGCCTGTGGATCCGCTAACTGCTGGCATGCCTCAGGGGTAAGCGGGTATTCGCTGTAGAGCATCCAGGCAGGCTCATGTTTGCTGAGCGTCAGTCCAAACAGTTTGCCACGCTCGACCCGCGTGTCATCGGCCTCCAACGGTTGTTCATGGAGGCAGCGGTTGATTGCCACGGCATAGCGTTTTAGCCCTGCACTGCCTTGCCACACATACACAAACCCTTCGCGTAGCAGTCGTGCGGCCATGGGGTGGCTCTGAGGCGTAACACCCGCTTGAGCCGCCGCGTGTGTGGACGCCTCTTCGCTCAACGCATACCGAACGGGCAGCACAAAAACATAAGGTTGGTAGGCGGGGCATTGGCCCGCGACGCTGTTGACATCGATAGATTCATGACCACAAGCGGCCCGCTCAGCCGCCTCCAGACGTGAGAGTGTGGCGAGTAATTGTTCGTGGCTCATGAGGCAATCCCTGCGCATACAAGCTGGCGTTTAAATTCAGCCAGAAGCTTATCCAGGCGCTCTTTGGGTGAACCATCACGAGAGGCCAATAACTGGCGATACACCGTGTGATCAGGTCCATCAGGAAAGGTGTCACCGAAATGGCCGTACACACTGACCCAGCGCATCACGTCATCCACTGCGCTGTACCCTTGACGCTCGGCACTGCAACAGCAAGCGCTGGCCCATTGCTTCTGCGCGGCTGAATCCAGGCCGTCTAAATAGGCCGGAAAAAACTGCTGACAGTGCGCCTGTACGCGCTGCAGAACAGCCTCTCGCCCTGCTTGGCCAAGGTGCTCAAGCTGTTGCGCATCCAGGGTTAGCCAAGGGACATGCGCATACTCGCCCCCCACCCGGGCAGGGCCCTTACGGTGTAAATCACCCTCTGGCAAACGAATCAGGCTCACGGGGCCCATCAACCTGTCACGCTCACCGACGGCCAGGTCTTGCAACCATAAACGGGCAATTCGTGGGTCGTAGTAACGAAAAAAAACGCTGACATCGCCCTCCACCCGGACATGAATCAGGCTGCGCAAGTGCTTGATCAAGCGTTCTTCGTCTGCATCACTTTCAAGCCAGATGCCGGCTGTGGCTTGCCAATGCGCGTCGAAGGCCTGCGCCAACGGGCTATGGGCCTGCACGGCAACTAACAAAGGGCCGCAAAATGCCAGCTCGGCGTATTGGGTCATCAGGTACAAAAAATGAGGCCTTGATCCGGGGGCCAATTCACACACTCGGGCTTGAAGGTTGTCGATCTGGCAACTGTCGAGTAACAAGTAAGCGCGGCTCATGCGGGTGTGCTCCGCATTTTTTCGCAGACAGGGCAAATGGGTTTGGCGCCCCGCGCGGCCGCCATCAGTGCTTCGATTTGCGGGCCTGGTGCCAGCGCGATCAAAGGCTCGACAGGGTTCGGTATGGCTGGCATCGCCGGCGTGCCCGGTATCGGCACGCCTCCCAGTTGAATGGGCGAACTGCAATAAATCCCCGCCGCACTGATGACGATATGCTGCCCGCCCGCGTTCAGCGTCAGTGCTGCGCCCGCCTCCAGCCCCACCAGGGCGCCCGCCTTGAGGTGGATTTCTTGCCCGGCTTCGACCAGTACGCTCTGTCCGGCACGGGTATGGGCGCTGGTTGCAATGTGCAGATGATCGCTGCCCAGGATCTGCACTTTGCGGTCCGCGCTGACGGTGCGCTGTTCTTCGGCCTGGAGCACGCTGATGCTGTTGCCGGTCACGGTTTCGCTGCGCTGACCGTCGACCTGCAAGCGGCTGTCGTGTTTGATGTGTTGCTCAAGGTCACGCTGCGCATGCAGGTAGATCAGCTCCTGGCCTTGGCGGTCTTCGATGCGCAGTTCGTTGTAACCGTTGCCGCCGGGGGTGCTGCGGCTGCGGAACACGCTTTGGCTCTTGTTGGCCGGCAAGTCCAGCGGTAACGGGTTGAGGCTGTTGGCCAGGCACCCGGAAATGATCGGGCAGTCCGGGTCGCCGTTGACGAAGTCCACCAGCACTTCCATGCCGACCCGCGGCACGCTGACGCCGCCATAGCGCGCCCCGGCCCAGCTCGACGAAACCCGTAGCCAGCAACTGCTGCGTTCATCGGTGACGGGGCTGCGGTCCCAATGGAATTTGACCCGCACCCGGCCATACGGGTCGCAATGGATTTCTTCGCCAGCCGGGCCGGTGACGCGGGCGGTCTGACTGCCGAAAATGCGCGGCTTTTCGTACACCGTCGGGGCACGAAAGGTGCCGATCTCCGGCGTTCCTTCAAAGGTGTTGCGATAGCCCTGAAACCCTTCGTCGGCGGCGGGCGCCGCTTCTTCCAGCACTTGCGGCTGGTGGCCTTCATGCCGCACGCGGCTCAGCAGCCACTGTGCGTTGTTTGCAGGGGTCGGGTGCTCGCTGAGGGTCAGAAAATGCCCGCTGAGCAAGGCGGGCTGACCGCTCTGGCCGCTGACCACGCAGTGTTGGGCCTGATGGCGCTCCAGCGTGCGCAGGCTATGACGCTGGCCTTCTTGATCACGGGTGAAGCGGCCGGGGTAGGTGTAGCGTTCCAGCGGGCGCATGCTGGAGGGCGAATGGCTGTCTGCCTCAAGGGTGCGCCCGGCTTTGTCGAAGTCGTAATCGCGGGTAAACGTGCGGTTGGTGCAGGCTTGCAGGCTCATCTGAAAGTCATGGACGACAGGGCCTTGCGCAACCAGGCCATTGCCCGGCACGTAAGGTGTCGGCGTTTTGAGCGGGGTAAAGGCCTGTTGTTTATCGCCGAATACCAGCTCATGCCTGTCAGGCGAATGCCTGAAGTAATAGTGAAAACCCTCCTCAAAACACAGCCGCTGGATGAAGTGCAGGTCCGACTCGCCGTATTGCACGCAATAGTCGCGAGGCGGGTACTCCGAGAACCCGGCAAAGCTATAGACGTCACTGAGCAGGCCGTGCTCTTCAAGCACCTGCTGGATGATCTGCTGCACGCTCAGCTGCTGGAAAATCCGCTGGTTGGTGCGATGCGCGAGGTACGCAAGGCTTGGGACCAGGGTCAGGCGGTAATGGGTCAGGCGCTTGCCGGTACTGGCGCGGGTGATGCGCTCAATCTGACCATGAATGCCGTGACCGGGGCCAAACGAGAGCCAGGCGGGCTGGTGCAAGAGGGTTTCGAGGTCAAGACTGGCCTGCTCACTGACCAGTTGAATGTCAAAGGAAAACGGCTCGCTGATGGCCTCTTCGCCTTTGAATGCCAGCACCGAAAAGGGCTGGTCGCTGCCCATGAGGGTCAGCTGGAAGCGGGTTTGGCGGCTAACGGTGGACATCCTTGGTTCCTCAGAAACTGAGGACGGGACGCTACAGGATTAGCTTAGGAATCACGTGTCAGACGATTCGGAATGTTTTAAAAGAAACGGGATCGGCCGGTGAATGACCGCCCCCCTACGCTACGTCCAGCGATCAGCCGCTGCGTGATCGCTGGCGCGTCCCTCCACCCAGCGCGGGCCGTCGGGAGTGTGTTCTTTTTTCCAGAACGGCGCCCGGGTTTTCAGGTAGTCCATCACAAAGGCACACGCGTCGAACGCCGCTTGCCGATGGGCGCTGGCAACGCCCACAAAGACGATGGGCTCTCCCGGTTGCAAGGCGCCCACGCGGTGCAGCACTTCAAGTTTGAGCAACGGCCAACGCTGCTCGGCCTCGATGACGATCTTGCCCAGCGCTTTTTCAGTCATGCCAGGGTAATGCTCCAGAAACATGCCCGCCACGTCGCGACCGTCGTTGAAGTCGCGCACATAGCCAACAAAGCTGACCACGGCGCCCACGCCTGCGTTGGCGGCATGCAGGGCGTTGACCTCAACGCCAGGGTCGAACGCCTCTGTCTGGACGCGAATGGCCATGTTCAGCCTCCCGTAACCGGCGGAAAGAACGCAACGTCGTCGCCGTCTGCCAAGGGTTCATCGAGTTTGCACAGGTCTTGGTTACGCGCACACATCAGGTTGGACTCAGCCAGTACGTCCCACGCGTTGCCACGTTGCAACAGGTGCGAGCGCAGCTCTGCAATGGACGAAAAAACGCCTTCGACCTGCTCGCTGTCCCGCCCCAAGGCTTCACGGTAACGGGCGAAATACATGACGTTGAGCTTCATGACGCATCGGCCTTGAAATGCCCGCTCTTGCCGCCACGCTTCTCCAGCACGCGCACGCTTTCGATGGTCATGCCGCGGTCGACGGCCTTGCACATGTCATACACGGTCAGTGCCGCAACGCTGGCGGCGGTCAAGGCTTCCATCTCGACGCCGGTCTGCCCGCAAAGCTTGCAGCGCGCCACGATCAACACGGCATCGGAGCCCTGCGCGCTGAGTTCGACCTTGACCCCGGTCAGCATCAACGGGTGGCACAGGGGAATCAGGTCAGAGGTTTTCTTGGCCGCTTGAATGCCAGCAATGCGCGCCACGGCGAAAACGTCGCCCTTGGGGTGGCCGCCACTGACGATCATGTCCAGCGTTTCGGGGCGCATGCGCACCACGGCCTGGGCCGCCGCCTCGCGAAAGGTCACGGCTTTGTCGGTGACATCCACCATGTGGGCACGGCCTTGTGAATCCAAATGAGTCAGCACTGGGTTACTCCCTTCAAGTGCGGCGATTGTAAACCCGCCTCTGCTGCCTGCGCACCCTCGATCGCCCAGCAGCCTCTATGCCTTATGGCTCAAGGCCTGTAGCCAGGCGATCCACCTCGCGAATATCGCGCATTAGAACAAAGAATTGGCCCTGTTTTTATATTCGCCGTACAAGATTAAAAAAAAGGACGGCACGCACCATGAGTTTATTTGTATCCATTGTCTTGAGTTTACTGGCGGGTTTTGCAGTGCCCTTGCAAGCAGGCACTAACGCCAAACTGGGCGTGTTATTAGGTCATCCCTTATGGGCCACTGCCGTGTCTTTGGTGGTCAGTTGTATTGCCGTGATGGTGGTCATGCTGATTTTTAAAGTACCTCGTCCCAATATTGCCGCCCTGCAAGCAGGTCCCTGGTGGATCTGGTGTGGCGGCATTGCCGGTGTGTTGTATATCACCGCCGCCCTGATATTGGTGCCGCGACTGGGTGCACTCAACTTCATCATGGCCGTGATTATCGGCCAACTGACCATCTCGATAATGATTGATTACTTCGGGTTAGTGGGCTTACCCAAACAACCCCTCAATCTGCAAAAGATCATTGGCGTCAGTGTGGTACTGGCCGGTTTTTTAATTGCGGTACGCAGTTAATCCGCGAAGCGTTTAAAGGCAACAACTTCACCCACCGGCCTTTATCAGGGGTCGGCATTTAATAACAGCAATCACACTTAATAGGTGAGCAATGAGTTCTTTTACCGCTTATGACGCCATTGGCGATCGCTTTGAAGTCTTCACCGACACCGCATCGCAACGTTCCGTTGAAACCGAAACGTTCTTTCACATGGTGGGTGATGTGAAAGGCAAGTCCGTTTTGGACCTGGCCTGCGGTTATGGGTATTTCGGCCGCGAGCTGTACCGTCAGGGCGCGTCGCGGGTGGTGGGGGTTGATATCTCGCCGTCGATGATCGAGCTGGCGCGCAAGGAGTCGGCCCGCAACAACGAGGCCATTGAGTTTCACGTGGCCAACGTCTGCGAGATGCCGGTGATGGGCCAATTTGAACGCGTGACCGCTGCCTGGCTGTTCAACTACGCCCAGTCGCCCGCCGAATTGGAAGCGATGTTCTACGCCGTTGCGCAAAACCTGCAGCCCGGTGGCAAGCTGATTGCCTACACCGTCGACCCCAGTTTCCGCCTTGAAGACGGCAACTTCACCAAGTACGGCGTACACGTCAAAAGCGAAAACCCTCACGAAGGCGGATTCCGCTGCCCTTCAGAATTTGTCACCACGCCACCCAGCGAATTCACTTTTTACCGCTGGAGCCACGAAGACTACGAACGGGCCATCCGCAAGGCGGGGTTCAGCGACTATCACTGGCAACGCCCGTTGATCTCCAAAACCAATCGCCAGAAATTCCCGGAAGGCTATTGGGGTGACTTTGAGCGCAACTGTTTGCAAACCGGCTTGGTCTGCACCCTCTGACACCTTTTGCATCTGTAGTGGAGTTCGACGTGTCAAACACATCCAAGGCGTTTCCCCACTGGCCGGTATTTGACGGCCCGCTGACCGCGCAAATGACTGACCGCCAATTAATGGGGCTCGAAGAGCACTTCCAGCCGGGGCTCAACCTGGCCTTGCCGCTGGCTGAGTGGCAGCAATTGACTCAAGCGCCAGTCAGCCTGCTGACGCGGCGCGTAGAAGACCCGCACGCCGCGCTGCCGATCCGCCTGGCGGCAGGCCGCTACCTGGCCGAGACCCTGGACCCGCGTCTGGATGTGCTTAACCCGCCGATGATCCGCATCGAAGGCGGCCAGATAGAAATCGGGCTGGATCAAGCCAAGGTCGACAGCGTCATGGACAGGATGCAAGGGCTGGGGTTGGACCGAAGCTGGATCGAAAAGGAAGTACCGCGCCACACGGTGCAGCTTCAACCCTATGCCATCGGCAAATACCCGGTCACTAACCTGGAATACAAAGCCTTTCTTGAAGATTCGCTGGAACCGCGTATTCCGACCAACTGGGCATTTGGGCAATTCCCGGTGGAACGTTCGAACCATCCGGTCTACGGCCTCACCGCAGAAGACGCCGATGCTTACGTGGCCTGGCTGAGCCTGCGCTCGGGGCGCGCCTTTCGCCTGCCGACTGAAGCGCAATGGGAATACGCGGCCGCGGGGCCGGAGAACCTTGAGTTTCCGTGGGGTGAGCGCTTTTTGCCGGAACACGCCAATACCGCCGAAATGGGCATTTTCAACACCACCCCGGTGGGCATGTTCCCCCTGGGCGCCTCGCCCTTCGGCTGCATGGACATGGCGGGCAACGTTGAAGAATACGTCGCCGACGACTATGCCCCCTACCCCGGCGGACACGCCATCAGCGATGACCTGGTCACCGTGGTAGGCAACCACCGCATCGCACGGGGCGGCAGCTTTACACGGTTTCGCGACCTGGCCCGCAACTGCCGTCGGCATGGCAAATACCCGCGCGAAATTTATGTCATGGGCTTCAGGCTCGCTGAAACGCTGTAACCCAAACTAATAAAAATCCGTTAATAGGAAAGGAATTCTATGAACCCGCTGCGCGTTAGAAACCAGGTTGATATCCACCTGAATGAATCGGGTATCCCCGGTACGTTTTACAGCTTTACGGGGCTGGAAGCCGACAAGGAACATATCGTTATCAAACTGGGTCCGGCGTCGATCAATAGTCCTTTGGTGCGTTTGCACTCTGAATGCCTGACCGGAGATGTCTTCAGTTCCCAACGCTGTGATTGCGGCCCGCAATTGTCCGAGTCCATCGAGCGCATGCACGAAGAAGGCGGTTATTTGATTTACCTGCGCCAGGAAGGCCGCGGGATTGGCTTATATGCCAAGTTGGACGCCTATCGCCTGCAAGACACGGGCATGGATACCTTTGAAGCCAATCAACATTTGAACTTTGGTGAAGATGATCGCGACTTCACGGAAGCCGCCCATATGTTGAAAGCACTGGGGGTGCAACATTGCCGGGTCATTACCAATAACCCGGACAAAGTAATCGCCCTGCAAAACAACGGCGTGCAGGTGGACGACGTGATCCCGACCGGGGTGTTTTTGACCCGGCACAACCGGCCTTATTTACAAGCCAAGATCAATAAAAAGAATCACCACATCAACTTGTTCAAATAAGTCCGTCCGTTAAATACCCGCCGGTTCTTTGCAGGGGCCCCGTTATTTATCGTCTGTGGCAGCCCTTGCAAACAATCGGTTTTTAACGGCACGGCATGACGCACTTTTACCTATTCAGGATGAATACACATGAAGCACTTCGGCCCGATCAGCGGTATTGCCACGTTTAAAGATTTCTATGTCGCCACTGCCGGTTATGACAATCAGGTCATTTTGTGGGATGCCACCACCAAAACCCCGATTCAGCGCGTGGTGCATGACCACCTGGCCAACCAGTGCGCGTTCAACCCCACCGGCACCCTGCTGGTCAGCGCCAGCAGTGACTACACCGCGCGCGTCTGGGAAGTCCCGAGCCTGCGCATGAAAGCAGTGCTGATCGGCCACGATGACGACATCGAAATGGCTGCGTTCTCGCCTGACGGACAAACCATCGCCACCTGCTCACGCGACCATACGCTGCGTCTGTTCGACCTCAATGGCCGCACCCTGCGCATCCTCCAAGGCCACACCGCCGATGTTATTTCAGTGTGCTGGGCCGCTGACGGCGCTACGCTGGTTTCAAGCAGCGACGACGGTTCGATCCGCCGCTGGGATGCCATGACTGGCGCACAACTGGAAATCATTGACCTGGGCGGGGTTGAAACCGACACCGTGGCCCTGTCGCGCGACGGCATCATTTTCGCCGGTGACGACGAAGGCAAAATCTCGCTGATCAGCGCCCAGGGCACGTTCCTGCAACCGGCTCACACCGCGGGTATCAAGCGCATCATCTGGGACGACGCCCAGCGTCTGTTGATCAGCCTCAGCTATGACCGCTCCGTGATGCTCTGGCACCTGAACAGCCAGAACCGTCTGGAAAAAACCGCCGAAACCTCACTGCCCAGCATCATCTGGCCACGCAGCTGCGCCCTGCTCGGCACAGACCGTATTGCGTTCGTGACCTTCGGCTCATGCTATGCCACCTGGAACTTCCGCACCCAGATCTGGGACCTGGACGGCATCGAACCAGCCATCAGCCTCAACGCCGTGGCCTTGGTCAACGATGACATTTTCAGCATCGGGGATGCGGGCATCCTGCACGTCAACGGCGTGGCCAACACCCAGGCCGGCAGCCTGTGCAACTTCCTGCTGCCGTTCGGCGACAGCGTACTCACCGGCGGCCAGATGGGCACGGTGTTCGACGCCCGCACCGGACAGGCCCTCTACCAGCACCGCTCGCCCCTGAACTGCGGCACCACGTTCATCAAAGACGGTCAGTTGCACGCGGCCATCGGCACGTACACCGGTGAAGCGCTGATATTCAAACTGGACCATCAGCAGCCCGTCTTCCTCACGGAAGTGGCCATGCACGACAACGCCATCAAAGGCATTGCCGCTGACGAAACCTTCATCTTCAGCGTGTGTGCCACCGCAGCAGCGGCGTTCTTCACCATTGACGACTTCACCGAACACACCTATCTGGACAAGGCGCACGACCGCATCTCCAACGGCTGCACGCAAATTGAGGGCGGATTCGCCAGCATCGGCCGCGACCTCAAACTGCGCCTGTGGCGCAATGGTGAAAGTGAAGTCTTCGAAACCCCGCACAACCATTCCATCAAGTGCATCGCGGTGTCCAAGGACCAAAACCTGATCGCCACCGGCAGCTATGGCGGCACTGTTGCCCTGTTCGATGTGCGCACCGGCCTTTGGGAGAAGTTCGAGAAACCGACCGCCAGCGGCATCTCCTGCCTGACCCAGGCAGCCAACGGCAACGGTTTTCTGGCCAGCGCCTACGACGGTCGCATTTACCCGATCACGGCGCGTGCAGGCAGGCCACTGCTGTCATGACCTATTTCACCGAAGTCGACTTTCAGCACATGCAACACGCGCTGTCGTTGGCTGAGCGTGGCAGCCACTCCACCTGGCCCAACCCTCGGGTGGGCTGTGTGATCGCTCACGGCAATTGCGTCGTGGGCGAGGGTTGGCACCGGCGGGCGGGCGGGCCGCATGCCGAGGTGTTCGCCTTGCGTCAGGCAGGCGCCCTGGCCAAGGGCGCCACCGCCTACGTGACGCTGGAACCGTGCAGCCACATCGGCCGCACGGGGGCTTGTCATCAGGCCTTGATCGAAAGCGGTGTCAGCCGAGTGATCGTAGCCCTTGAGGACCCGTTCAAACAGGTCAATGGTCAAGGGATTGCCGCACTGAGGGCCGCGGGGATCGAGGTCAAGGTGGGGCTGATGCGCGAAGCGGCGAGTGAGTTGAATCGCGGTTTTCTGTCGAGCATTCAGCGCCAGCGCCCTTGGGTGCAACTGAAAATGGGCATGAGCCTGGACGGACGCACGGCGCTGAGCAATGGCCGCTCGCAATGGATCACCGGGCCCAAGGCGCGTGCCGATGTGCAGCAATGGCGGGCCCGCAGTGCCGCCATCATCACGGGCAGCGGCACCGTGCTGGGGGATGACCCACTGCTCACGGTGCGCCAGCTCTCCTCGCCCGAAGCCGTCGCGCCGCTGCGCGTGGTGCTGGACAGCGCCGCCCGAGTCCCGGCCAGTGCGCAGGTGTTTAACAGCAGCGCCCCGAGCCTGCACGTGGTGCGCCACGACACGCCTCTGCCTGCGAATCAGACCACCGAAGTGCTGCGCGTCGACGGCGATATCTACGGGCTCGACCTGCATGAACTGTTGAGCCAGCTCAGCCAGCGCGGGTTGCACGACGTGATGGTCGAGGCCGGTCCGACCCTGGCCGGGGCATTTCTCAAAGCCGGCCTGGTGGACGAAGTGTTGGTCTACATCGCACCCAAACTGCTGGGCGATCTGGCCCGGCCGCTGGTGCACATGCCGGAGCTGGTGCACCTCAAGCAAGCGCTGGACTTCACCCTGTTCGATGTCACGCAACTGGGTCAGGACTTGCGTTTACGCCTGCGCCCGGCTCAGGTCGCGGGGGCCGCATGACCGACCACCTGCCGCACTTGCTCGCGCAGCCACAAATGCGCCGGGTCTTCGCCGAAACGGTTGTGCCAGATCTGCACAAACGGGAACGGCGGAATCAGCAACGGCGGGCTGAGGCTGACCAGTTCTTCATCGAGCAACGCGTTATCCAACGTGCGGGTGGCCACGGTGAGGATCAGGTCGGTGTTGCTGATCATGCTCGGGGCGGTCCGCCAGTGCGGGACACTGACTGCGATGCGGCGCTGCAAGCCTTCGTCGCGCAGCAGGCGGTCGATTTCACCGTTCGAACAACCGTCCACCGACACCGAAATGTGCGGGCGCAACAGGTAATTGTCCAAATCCAGTTGGCCGTTGGCCGGCAAGGTGCTGCGATCCAGCAGACAGGAGAAGGTTTCTTCAAACAGCACCTCGCTGGAGATGTCCGCGCTGAGGTTGGGAAACACCCCCAACGCCAGGTCGATCTTGCCTTGGGCAATCTGTTCGAGCATGCCGTGGCGGCTGTCCTGGGTTACGACCAGCGTGGTGTTCGGCGCCTCGGCGCGCAGTTGCCGCAACAGCTTGGGCAACACGATCGCCGCGCCGTAATCAGACATCGCCAGGCGGAAGGTGCGGTGAGAATTGGCGGGCACAAAGTCAATCGACTTACCGAGCAGGATTTCAATCTGGCTGAGGATTTCCTTGAGCGGCGCCTGCAGGTTTTGCGCCAGGGCACTGAGCACCACTTCGCTGCCCTGACGGATCAGGATCGGGTCGTCGAGCAACACCCGCAGTTTGCTCAGAGAGTGACTGATGGCCGGCTGGCTCAAATGCAGCCGGGCCCCGGTGCGCGTGACGTGCTTTTCGGTCAGCAGCGCGTCGAGCACCACTAACAGGTTCAAATCAATATTGCGCAGTAAAACCATGACCATCCTGTCATTCACAAATCCGGGATTACCTTCCCGATACGGAGCGCCCCATGCTTCAACTCAAACGGATAATTGAAACCGCTCTTTACGTGAAAGATCTTACAGCAGCAAAAGATTTTTACTACAAAACCCTTCATTTGGAGGTCATGGTCGAAAGCGATGTGCTGATCGCGTTTAACGTCGGCGACCTCAACACGCTTCTGTTGTTTAAGCGCGGGGCGTCCCTTGAAACCAAATACCTGAGCGGCGGCGAAATCCCGCCGCACGATGCCCACGGCCGGATTCACGTGTGCTTCGCCATCGACGCCGACGACCTGCCCGCCTGGCAGCAAAAACTGGACGACAGCGGGGTGGCCATCGAAGGCCGCACGCAATGGCCCAAGGGCGGTTCGAGTGTGTATTTCCGCGACCCCGACCATAACCTCGTCGAACTGCTCACGCCGGGCTGTTGGCCGATTTACTGATTGCCTCTTTAAGGAACAAGATCATGCCTCACGTCGCTGCAAGCACTCGTCCGCTGATCCGGCGCACAGCCCTTTGGGCCCTGATTGCTCTCGTACTTGCCGGCGTGGCCTGGGGCGTCTGGCGCTGGCAACAGCCTGCCCCGGCCGGGTATGTGGCGGCCCCGCTCAAGGTGGCCGTGGCGCCGGTCAGTCGCCAGCCCTTCACCCGTTACCTGGAGGCCATCGGCGAGCTCGAAGCGGTGGAAGAAGTCAGCGTGCCGGCCGAAATCGGCGGGCGTATCGTCGAGCTACCCATCGAATCCGGGCAACGGGTCGAGCGTGGTCAAGTGCTGGTGCGTCTCAACGATGCCCCCGAGCGCGGGCAACGGGTGCGCTTGCAAGGTCAGGTGGACAACGCCCGCGTACGCCTCGAACGCCTGCAAAAACTTATTACCTCCAACGCCGTGTCGCGCGAGGCCCTGGACGATGCCCAGGCCGAATACACCACCGCACGCGGGGCCTTGCAGGAACTGATGGCACAGATCGAGCAGCGCACCATTCGTGCGCCATTTGCCGGCACGCTGGGTATTCGCAAAGTGCACATGGGCCAATACGTGAACCCTGGCGACACCCTGATCAACCTGATCGGCAATAAAGGCCTGTTCGTCAATTTCAGCGTGCCCGAACAAGCCCTGGCGCACTTTAAGACCGGCAGCCCCTTGCTGATTGAACTCGATGCCCTGCCCGGCCAACCGGTCACGGCGGTGGTCAGCAGCGTCGACCCGTTTCTGGACCGCACCCGCACGTTGAGCGTTCAGGCACGTCTGCAAGACCCGCCTGGCGCAGCACTGCCGCGCATGTTTGCCCGTGTGCGCCTGCCACAGGCCATGCCGGAAAACACCCTGAGCCTGCCAGAAACCGCCGTCACCTACAGCGCCTATGGCGAAGACGTGTACGTGGTGCAACCGGCCCGTGATGAAAAAAGCGCGCCCACGGTACGCCGTGTGTCGGTCAAGACCGGCGAGCGGCGCGATGGCCGAGTGGTGATCGACAAGGGCCTGTCGGCCGACGATCAGGTCGTGATCTCGGGCCAGATCAAGCTCAGTGATGGCGTGAGCATCGAACCGGTGACCAGCGCCGCGCTGGCCGTCGAAGCAGGAGCGCAAAAGTGAAATTCACTGACATTTTCGTCCACCGCCCGGTGCTCGCGCTGGTGGTCAGCCTGATGATCCTGCTGGCCGGGCTAAAAGCCTGGATGGGCCTGCCCGTGCGCCAGTACCCGCTACTGGAAAGCTCGGTGATTACCGTCAGCACCGATTACCCCGGCGCCCCCGCCGAGTTGATGCAAGGCTTCATCACCCAGCCGATCAACCAGTCGCTGGCATCGGTGGAAGGCGTCGATTACGTCAGTTCATCGTCGGTGCAGGGCCACAGTGTGATTACCCTGCGCATGGCGCTTAACGAAGATTCGGCCAAGGCGCTGAGTGAAGTGATTGCCAAGGTCAATCAGGTCAAATACCGCCTGCCCGAGCAGGCCTATGACCCGGTCATCGAGCGTTCGGCGGGGGACTCCACGGCCGTCGCCTACGTCGGCTTTTCCAGCGACACCCTGTCCGCCGCCGCCCTGACCGACTACCTAAGCCGCGTGGTGCAACCGTTGTTTTCCACCCTTGAAGGGGTGGCCAAGGTCGACACGTTTGGTGGCCAGCGCCTGGCCATGCGCGTGTGGCTCGACCCGCAGCGCATGGCGGGCCACGGCATCAATGCCGATCAGGTGGAACAGGCGATTCGCGCCAACAACTTTCAGGCCGCCCCGGGGCAGATCAAAGGCCACTACGTGGTGTCCTCGATCCAGGTCAACAGCGACCTCAACACCCTCGATGAATTTCGCGACATGGTGATCAGCAACCGTGGCGACCACCTGTTGCGCCTGCGCGACATTGCCGAGATCGAACTGGGCTCGGCCGCCTATGAAACCAGCGCCCTGATGGACGCCAAACCTGCGGTTCACTTGGGCCTGTACGCCACGCCCAAGGGCAACCCGCTGCTGATCGTCGAGGGCATCAAGCGCCTGCTCCCCGACATCCAGAAGACCCTGCCGCCCGGTGTCGAGGTGGCGCTGGCGTTCGAGACCGCGCACTTTATCGAAGCCTCGATTCTGGAAGTGCTCGAAACCCTGCTCGAAGCGATCCTGATCGTGGTGGTCATTATCTTCCTGTGCCTGGGCTCGTGGCGCACCGTGCTGATCCCGATCCTCAGCATCCCGCTGTCGATGCTCGGGGCGCTGGCGCTGATGGCGATGTTCGGGTTCAGCATTAACCTGCTCACCTTGCTGGCCATGGTGCTGGCCATCGGCCTGGTAGTGGACGACGCCATCGTCGTGACCGAGAACATTCACCGTCACATCAAGGAAGGCCGCGCGCCGCTTGACGCCGCATTGGTCGGCGCACGGGAAATCGCCTCGCCGGTCATCGCCATGACCATCACCCTGGCCGCGGTGTACATGCCCATCGGCTTGATGAATGGCCTCACCGGCGCGCTGTTCAAGGAGTTTGCCCTGACACTCGCGGGCGCGGTGCTGGTGTCCGGCGTGATCGCCCTGACCCTGACGCCGGTGATGTGCGCCAAACTGCTGCCCCCCGGCCAGAGCGAAGGGCGCATGAGCCTGCTGGCCGAGGGCTTCTTTCACCGCCTGTCGCGCCTGTATCAGCGCGGGCTGGTGCATTCGCTGCGCGCACGCGGCGCGGTACTGGCGTTCGGCCTGCTGGTGCTGCTGAGCCTGCCGCTGCTATACGGCCACGCGGACAAGGAACTGGCGCCCAACGAAGATCAGGGCAACCTGCTGCTGGCGATCAAGTCCCCGCAACACGCCAACCTCGACTTCGTGGAGCGCTACGCTGCCCAACTGAGCGAACTGCTGGCCCGGATCCCGGAAACCACCAGCACCTGGATCATCAACGGCACCGACGGGGTTGCCGCCAGCTTCGCGGGGATCAACTTCAGCGAATGGGGTCAGCGCGACCGCAGCGCCGCACAGATCCAGAACGAGCTGCAACAACAGGTGGACGCCGTGGAAGGCAACTCGATCTTCGTCTTCCAGATGCCGCCCCTGCCCGCCTCGACCGGCGGCCTGCCGGTGCAACTGGTGATTCGCAGCACCGAGGATTACCGCGCGCTGTATCAAGCCATGCAAGACATCAAGGAACAGGCGCGGGCCAGCGGCCTGTTCGCGGTGGTCGACAGTGACCTGGACTTCAACAACCCGGTGACCGAAGTGCGCATCGACCGCAGCAAAGCCAACAGCCTCGGCATTCGCCTGCAAGACATCGCCAGCACGCTGGCGGTGTTGGTCGGTGAAAACTACACCAACCGCTTTGGTTTGCAGGGCCGCTCCTACGACGTGATCCCGCAGACGCAAGCCAAACAGCGCCTGACCCCGGACGCGCTCAACGGCTTTTACGTCAGCACTGACAGCGGTGTGCAAGTGCCACTGTCGACCGTGGTCAGCCTGCACAGTGACATCCAGCCCAACCGCCTCAAACAGTTCAACCAGCAAAACTCGGCCACCTTTCAGGGCATCCCGGCCCCGGGCGTGAGCCTTGGCGAAGCGGTGGCCTTTTTGGCCAATCAGAGCGCACAACTGCCTGCCAGCTTCAGCCACGACTGGCAATCGGACTCACGGCAGTTCATCCACGAAGGCAACGCGCTGATGATGACCTTCCTGTTCGCCATCATCGTCATTTACATGGTGCTGGCCGCACAGTATGAGAGCCTGCGCGACCCGCTGATCATCCTGATCACCGTGCCCCTGTCGATCTGCGGCGCCCTCATCCCGCTGGCGCTGGGTTGGGCCACGCTCAACATCTACACACAGATCGGCCTGGTGACGTTGATTGGCCTGATCAGCAAACACGGGATTCTGATGGTCGAGTTCGCCAACGAACTGCAACAGGCCAGTGGCTGCTCCCCGGCCCACGCCATCATCCGCTCGGCGCGCATCCGCCTGCGCCCGATCCTGATGACCACCGCCGCCATGGTCGTGGGCCTGGTGCCGCTCCTGTTCGCCAGCGGCGCGGGCGCCAGCAGCCGCTTTGGGCTGGGGATCGTGATTGTGGTGGGGATGGTCGTGGGCACGCTGTTCACGCTGTTTGTGCTGCCGTCGATCTACACCCTGATCTCAACACGGCACACGGCGCCGATGACCCACGGGGTCTCCCTTGAAAAAGCCCCCTGCGGCGAGCCTGAAACCTTGTAAATCCCTGCGAAACAGGGCCAGCCAGGGCTGGCCCTCAACCGGCGCTACACAATCGAATCGATGTCCAAAAAGTAGGGTTTGCCGTAGACGTGGCCGCCGACCAGTTCGGCAATCGCCTGCTCAATGGGGTCGATTTCCACAGGGCTTGGCCAGCGGGATTTGCGGGCGGCGGTGCGGGCCAGTTCGTCGCTGCTTGGGACAGGGATTTCGGCGGGTTCGCCTTTGAGGATGGCGATCAGGTCTTCGGTCGTGGCTGTGGCTTCGCTCAGCAGCGGCGCCAGCGGCAAGGCCTGGGCGGCTTTGACGGCGCTGGCCGTGTCTTTGCTGAAGGCGCGGATTGAGGTCAGCCCTTCAACCATGGGCAGGGCGCGGCGCGTGACGGTGTCAAACGCGCTGATGCTCGGGAAGCCCACTTTGCCGCGAAACACCGGCGTACCAAGGGTCGGTATCACCAGCCCCACCAGAAAGCGCGGGTCATGACGTTTGACGCTCAGGCCGACGCTGGCCACCGACAGCGCCACGCCCACCACGCGCTCAGTGGTCACCAACAACGTCAGTTCGTTGTTGGACTCGGTGTCGAAAAAGATGTTGCGGTAACGGAAGTAATCACTGAACAACTCGCGCTCATTCAACTCCGCGTTCATGAACCAGGCGCGGGAATCATGCACATGCTCATCGAACAGGCGGATGATCGGCAACACACTGTCGTTCAACGCCTTGCCATCATGGCCGAACAGTTGCCCATAACGGATCTCCCCATCCCTGCGCATGTCGGCATAGTGCTGCGCTTCATCCTGCTCATTGATCATGTAGACCAACCCGCCGAGAAACGTGTTTACCAGCGTTCCGAAGCCGACAAACTCGCTGGTGTCCAGGTTCCATTCCGGCACGTAGTCACGTCGAAAATCGGCCATGGCGTTGCGCAATTGCCGGTATTCAAGGGACGGGTCGTACACCTTGCTGGTGTTGAACCTCTGCACGGGCGGGGTCTTGCTACGTTCCTCGTACTTCTTTTTGATGGCTTCGTGGGCTGTTTTTTCAGCCAACTGCACCTCGGTCAAAACGGGAGCAGGCGCGCCCGCCAGCGCGGCCGCGTCTGCCTTGAGTTGCATGCCGTGCAACGCTTTGAAGGCCTTGACCTCGTCAGAGCTCATGTCTTTGGGCGGGCCATCCCTCATGACATCGCTGTACGACTGGGTATGAGGGGCACAGCCCTTGGCGTAACGGCTGATCCGCCACCCGGTAATCAACCCCGCCTCGCGCCTCATCACCTCCTCCAGCGGACCGTTGTCCATGGCATTGAGCCAGGTGTTGAAACGGGTGATGACGGTGGGGCCTACGTCGAATTCGTTTCGAGTCTCACCATCCATTACTAGCCAAGGCCACCGTGTTTTGAGCTCAGGTTCAAGTGCGTCTTTGGGCGCCTGCAATGGCGCCCCGACCTTGTAGGCCTCGTCGTACATATGCTGCAGGGCAATCTGCGACACCACCTCATGCACGCCCTTCGATGCCTAGCCCTGATCGCCGGGCGGGTAACCGCCGCCCACATCCGAGTGCATGCCGGGGTAGATGTACTCCGCCGTACCGGCGCGGTAAGTGGACGGGCACATCGGGTCGTCCGGGTTGGCTTTGCGCCGAATGGAATCCACCGGGAAGCAACTGCGCTGCTCGTGGGCCGCCACCATGTGCACGCAATGCTCAAGGAAGGCCTCGTCATCGCTCAGGCGCAGGCTGCCATCGGCCCAGCCCATGTGCCCGGCGGCAAAGGGCACCATATACGGTAACCCCACCGACGCCACGGTATCGAACAGGCCCATGAACACGATCTTGATCGGCAGGCCAGCGAACAGGTAACACGTGCTGCCCTCCACCTCCACCTTGGTCAGGGCCTCCAGCCAGTTGGCAAACGTCCGCGCCTGGGCTGCGCCACGGGAAAAGCCATACACGAACAGGCGCACGGCCTTGATTTCAGGAATGGTTTTAGACGCGTGTGCCGCATCAATCTGGCTTTTAAGTTCAGCCAGTGGGGCGGCCAGTACTTCCTGGCGGCGGGTATAGCTGTTTTTGAAAAGCGAAACGCCGAGTAAATCTTCGGTGAGGCTGGTGCCCATTTTTTGCACCAAGGCATACGCGTCATCTGTATCCAGATAGGTTTCGCCTGAAGCCCTTTTCAAGGCATCGATCACTCGGGTAATGCCCCAGTTGATCCGGTTCTCACCGCCCACCGCCTTTGTCAGGCCGTCACTGTTGGGTTCAAATTCACGTATTTCCTTAAATTCGGTGCCAACGCCTTGCATGTAATAGGCGTAAAAACCCTCACGTCTTACCACTTCATTTTCGTTACGCCCCAAACTCGCGTGGTAAAGACGCGCCACGTTAGTTGTGGTGGAAGGCTTTGCCTCGCTATCAGACGGTTCATGGTTGTTCGTACCGTCAAAACACAGGCTAATCGTCACAATTTTCATGCACGGGGCGCCCGCGTATGCGTGTCCGGCAGCCCAAGCCGCACTCATCGCGGCTTGCTCAAACCCATGAAAGGCCGCTTGTTGCTCTCGGTAATTGCGCAACACATCGCCCGGCGTTTTTGGCAGCAACCCGTCTTCCTTGAAATATGGAGTGGGGCTCATAAATTCCGGAGCCGGCTTTTGGGAAGATGAATTCATGGTTGTGGACATGTCGCAGGCTCCTGCATTTTTTGAGGAAATTGATAAGGATATTTGGGGGTTCTGGGCATCATGAGCCCCGCGGTAACTGCCACTTGGTTGCACGGCAAGAAGTGCACGTTCACAACCCCCAACCGTTCGTACCGTGCAACAGGCACAACGGCTCGATGACGGGTGTATTTGGCGGCATGCAACTTATAAGCAGCCCGATAGCCGTCAGTTCCGAGAGGAGGCCAATTCACGTAAGCATGCGGATCAGGATCCTTCTCCCACTCCACCACCACCGTCAGCCCGGGGTGCCATTTAACTGGCAATGACGCGCAGCAATTCTGTTTGCCACCGCCGCTATAAGGACTAATGTTTGGCCCGCCCCCCCTGTTCACAGAAAACCGGTTAATCGCCGCCGAGGTATGGCTGTACCCCTCGATGGGTGTACCCAGACGCACGGGCTTTGGCGGGGTGCAGCCTTGCAGCGAAAGGCCGCTGATCAACGTCAGCCACAGGACTCGAATCAGAACTCTGGACATGTGGCGGGTTCCTGCATTTTTTGTGGGAAGTTGAACGGATAGCCGGGTTGCCCTGGCAGCATCGCCACTGCCGAAACCGCAACCTGATTGCAAGGAAGAAAGTGCACATCGATTGCACCCAGTCGCTCATAGGGCGCTACAGGCACAACGGCTCGATGACGGGTGTACTTCGCTGCATGCAACTTATAAGCAGCCCGATAACCGTCAGTTCCGAGAGGAGGCCAATCTGCGTAAGCATATGGATCAGGATCTTTCACCCACTCCACCACCACCGTCAGCCCGGGGTGCCATTTCACCGGCAGTGACGCGCAGCAATTTTGCCCACCCCCGTAGCCATACGGCGCCAGATTCGGCCCCCCGCCCCCGTTCACAGAAAAACGAATCGCCGCCGAGGTATGGCTGTACCCTTCGATGGATGTACCCAGACGCACGGGCTTTGGCGGGGTGCAGCCTTGCAGTGCAAGGCCGCTGATCAACATCAGCCACAAGACTCGAATCAGGACTCTGGACATGTGGCGGGCTCCTGCATTTTTTGAGGGAAGTGAAACGGATAATCAGGACGACCCGGATAAGTCGTCCCAGCCGAAACGGCTACTTGGTTACAAGGCAGGAAATGCACATTTACAATTCCTAAGTCCTCGTACTGCGCAACAGGCACAACAGCTCGATGGCGGGTGTAGTGCGCTTCTTGATCTCTAGCAGCCTTTCGCCAAGCATCCGAGTAGCGGGGTTTTGGCCAATTGATTGAGTCATACGGACTGGGATCTTTCTCCCACTCCACCACCACCGTCAGCCCGGGGTGCCATTTCACAGGCAGTGACGCGCAGCAACTCTGTTTGCCACCGCCGCTATAAGGACTGATGTTTGGCCCGCCCCCCCTGTTCACAGAAAACCGGTTAATCGCCGCCGAGGTATGGCTATACCCCTCGATGGGGGCACCCAGACGCACGGGCTTTGGCGGGGTGCAGCCTTGCAGTGCAAGGCCGCTGATCAACATCAGCCAGAAGACTCGAATCAGGACTCTGGACATGTGGCGGGCTCCTGCATTTTTTGAGGAAAGTTGAACGGGTAGCCAGGTTGCCCAGGCAGCATCGCCACTGCCGAAACCGCAACCTGATTGCAAGGAAGAAAGTGAACATCGATTGCACCCAGTCGCTCATAGGGCGCTACAGGCACAACGGCTCGATGACGGGTGTACTTCGCTGCATGCAACTTATAAGCAGCCCGATAACCGTCAGTTCCGAGAGGAGGCCAATTCGCAGAAGCATATGGATCAGGATCCTTCTCCCACTCCACCACCACCGTCAGCCCGGGGTGCCATTTCACCGGCAGTGACGCGCAGCAATTCTGTTTGCCGCCGCCGCTATAAGGACTGATGTTCGGCCCGCCGCCTCCATTCACAGAAAACCAATTAATCGCCGCCGAGGTATGGCTATACCCCTCAATGGGTGTACCCAGACGCACGGGCTTTGGCGGGGTGCAGCCTTGCAGTGCAAGGCCGCTGATCAACGTCAGCCACAAGACTCGGATCAGGACTCTGGACATGTCGCGGGCTCCTGCATTTTTTGAGGGAAGTTGAACGGGTAGCCAGGTTGCCCAGGCAGCATCGCCACTGCCGAAACCGCAACCTGATTGCAAGGAAGAAAGTGCACATCGATTGCACCCAGTCGCTCATAGGGCGCAACAGGCACAACGGCTCGATGACGGGTGTAATGCGTTTCGTGCTCGTCCATACGCTTGCGCCACTCATCAGAAAACATCCGTTCCGGCCAACGTCCATAAGCATGCGGATCAGGATCTTTCTCCCACTCCACCACCACCGTCAGCCCGGGGTGCCATTTCACCGGCAGCGACGCGCAGCAATTTTGCCCACCCCCGTAGCCATAAGGCGCCAGATTCGGCCCCCCGCCCCCGTTCACAGAAAAACGAATCGCCGCCGAGGTATGGCTGTACCCTTCGATGGGTGTACCCAGACGCACGGGCTTTTGAGGGGTGCAGCCTTGCAGCGCAAGCCCGCTGATAAACAGGATTCGTAATAGATGTGTCATGAGATGATTTCTTATTGTTAGGTTTCAAAGACGTGCGCTACACAATCGAATCGATGTCCAAAAAGTAGGGTTTGCCGTAGACGTGACCGCCGACCAGTTCGGCAATCGCCTGCTCAACAGGGTCGATTTCCACAGGGCTTGGCCAGCGGGATTTGCGGGCGGCGGTACGGGCCAGTTCGTCGCTGCTTGGGGCGGGGATTTCGGCGGGTTCGCCTTTGAGGATGGCGATCAGGTCTTCGGTCGTGGCTGTGGCTTCGCTCAGCAGCGGCGCCAGCGGCAAGGCCTGGGCGGCTTTGACGGCGCTGGCCGTGTCTTTGCTGAAGGCGCGGATTGAGGTCAGCCCTTCAACCATGGGCAGGGCGCGGCGCGTGACAGTGTCAAACGCGCTGATGCTCGGGAAGCCCACTTTGCCGCGAAACACCGGCGTACCAAGGGTCGGTATCACCAGCCCCACCAGAAAGCGCGGGTCATGACGTTTGACGCTCAGGCCGACGCTGGCCACCGACAGCGCCACGCCCACCACGCGCTCAGTGGTCACCAGCAACGTCAGTTCGTTGTTGGACTCGGTGTCGAAAAAGATGTTGCGGTAACGGAAGTAATCACTGAACAACTCGCGCTCATTCAACTCCGCGTTCATGAACCAGGCGCGGGAGTCATGCACATGCTCATCGAACAGGCGGATGATCGGCAACACACTGTCGTTCAACGCCTTGCCATCATGGCCGAACAGTTGCCCATAACGGATCTCCCCATCTCTGCGCATGTCGGCATAGTGCTGCGCTTCATCCTGCTCATTGGTCATGTAGACCAACCCGCCGAGAAACGTGTTTAACAGCGTTCCCCAGCCGACAAACTCGCTGGTGTCCAGGTTCCATTCCGGCACGTAGTCACGTCGAAAATCGGCCATGGCGTTGCGCAATTGCCGGTATTCAAGGGACGGTTCGTACACCTTGCTGGTGTTGAACCTCTGCACGGGCGGGGTCTTGCTACGTTCCTCGTACTTCTTTTTGATGGCTTCGTGGGCTGTTTTTTCAGCCAACTGCACCTCGGTCAAAACGGGAGCAGGCGCGCCCGCCAGCGCGGCCGCATCTGCCTTGAGTTGCATGCCGTGCAACGCTTTGAAGGCCTTGACCTCGTCAGAGCTCATGTCTTTGGGCGGGCCATCCCTCATCACATCGCTGTACGACTGGGTATGAGGGGCACAGCCCTTGGCGTAACGGCTGATCCGCCAACCGGTGATCAACCCCGCCTCGCGCCTCATCACCTCCTCCAGCGGACCGTTGTCCATGGCATTAAGCCAAGTGTTGAAGCGGGTGATGACGGTGGGGCCTACGGCGAATTCAACGGCAGTGGAACCATCCATAAGTAACCAAGGCCAGCGCGTTTTGAGCTCTGGTTCAAGTGCGTCTTTCGGTGCCTGTAACGGCGCCCCAACCTTGTAGGCTTCGGCATACATGTGGTGCAAAGCGAGCTGCGACACCACCTCTTTTACACCCTGAGAGGCCTTGCCCTGATCGCCGGGCGGGTAACCGCCGCCCACATCCGAGTGCATGCCGGGGTAGATGTACTCCGCCGTACCGGCGCGGTAAGTGGACGGGCACATCGGGTCGTCCGGGTTGGCTTTACGCCGAATGGAATCCACCGGGAAGCAACTGCGCTGCTCATGCGCCGCCACCATGTGCACGCAATGCTCAAGGAAGGCCTCGTCATCGCTCAGGCGCAGGCTGCCATCGGCCCAGCCCATGTGCCCGGCGGCAAAGGGCACCATATACGGTAACCCCACCGACGCCACGGTATCGAACAGGCCCATGAACACGATCTTGATCGGCAGGCCAGCGAACAGGTAACACGTGCTGCCCTCCACCTCCACCTTGGTCAAGGCCTCCAGCCAGTTGGCAAACGTCCGCGCCTGGGCTGCGCCACGGGAAAAGCCATACACGAACAGGCGCACGGCCTTGATTTCAGGAATGGTTTTAGACGCGTGTGCCGCATCAATCTGGCTTTTTAGTTCGGCCAGCGGGGCGGCCAGTACTTCCTGGCGACGGGTATAGCTGTTTTTGAAAAGCGAAACGCCGAGTAAATCTTCGGTGAGGCTGGTGCCCATTTTCTGCACCAAGGCATACGCGTCATCTGTATCCAGATAGGTTTCGCCTGAAGCCCTTTTCAAGGCATCGATCACTCGGGTAATGCCCCAGTTGATCCGGTTCTCACCGCCCACCGCCTTTGTCAGGCCGTCACTGTTGGGTTCAAATTCACCTATATCCTTGAACTCGGTGCCAACGCCTTGCATGTAATACCGGTAAAACCCCTCCCTCTCCTCTGCTTCATAAACAGAGCCGCCCAAACTCGCATGGTAAAGACGCGCCACATTGGTTGTGGTTAAAGGTGTGGCCTTGCTGTCAGACGGTTCATGGTTGTTCGTACCGTCAAAACACAGGCTGATCGTCACAATTTTCATGCACGGGGCGCCCGCGTATGCGTGTCCGGCAGCCCAAGCAGCGCTCATCGCGGCTTGCTCAAACCCATGAAAGGCCGCTTGTTGCTCTCGGTAATTGCGCAACACATCGCCCGGCGTTTTTGGCAGCAACCCGTCTTCCTTGAAATATGGAGTGGGGCTCATAAATTCCGGAGCCGGCTTTTGGGAAGATGAATTCATGGTTGTGGACATGTCGCAGGCTCCTGCATTTTTTGAGGAAATTGATAAGGATATTTGGGGGTTCTGGGCATCATGAGCCCCGCGGTAACTGCCACTTGGTTGCACGGCAAGAAGTGCACGTTCACAACCCCCAACCGTTCGTACCGTGCAACAGGCACAACCGCTCGATGACGGGTGTAACGCGTTTCGTGCTCTTTAGCCGCCTTGCTCCAAGCATCCGAAAACGGAGGATCAGGCCAATTGACTGAGTCATACGGATTGGGATCCTTCTCCCACTCCACCACCACCGTCAGCCCGGGGTGCCATTTCACCGGCAGTGACGCGCAGCAATTTTGCCCACCCCCATAGCCATACGGCGCCAGATTCGGCCCGCCGCCTCCATTCACAGAAAACCAATTAATCGCCGCCGAGGTATGGCTGTATCCCTCGATGGGGGCACCCAGACGCACGGGCTTTGGCGGGGTGCAGCCTTGCAGCGAAAGGCCGCTGATCAACGTCAGCCACAGGACTCGAATCATGACTCTGGACATGTGGCGGGCTCCTGCATTTTTTGAGGGAAGTGAAACGGATATTTGGGCGTTCCGGGCATCATGAGCCCCGCGGTAACTGCCACTTGGTTGCACGGCAAGAAGTGCACGTTCACAACCCCCAACCGTTCGTACCGCGCAACAGGAACAACGGCTCGATGACGGGTGTATTTGGCCTGATGCTCTCTGGCTGCTTTGCTCCAAGCATCCGAATAGCGGGGCTTTGGCCAGTTGATTGAGTCATACACATTGGGATCCTTCTCCCACTCCACCACCACCGTCAGCCCGGGGTGCCATTTCACAGGCAATGACGCGCAGCAATTCTGTTTGCCACCGCCGCTATAAGGACTGATGTTCGGCCCGCCGCCTCCATTCACAGAAAACCAATTAATCGCCGCCGAGGTATGGCTGTACCCTTCGATGGGTGTACCCAGACGCACGGGCTTTGGCGGGGTGCAGCCTTGCAGTGCAAGGCCGCTGATCAACATCAGCCACAAGACTCGAATCAGGACTCTGGACATGTCGCGGGCTCCTGCATTTTTTGAGGAAAGTGAAACGGATATTTGGGCGTTCCGGGCATCATGAGCCCCGCGGTAACTGCCACTTGGTTGCACGGCAAGAAGTGCACGTTCACAACCCCCAACCGTTCGTACCGTGCAACAGGCACAACGGCTCGATGACGGGTGTATTTGGCTTCATGCTCTCTGGCTGCTTTGCTCCAAGCATCCGAATAGCGGGGCTTTGGCCAATCTGCGTAAGCATATGGATCAGGATCTTTCTCCCACTCCACCACCACCGTCAGCCCGGGGTGCCATTTCACCGGCAGTGACGCGCAGCAATTTTGCCCACCCCCGTAGCCATACGGCGCCAGATTCGGCCCCCCGCCCCCGTTCACAGAAAAACGAAT
>NZ_JAZEVV010000005.1:0-455745 GCF_036668715.1 Pseudomonas sp. ESBL9
CCCGAACTCAGCAGTGAAACGATGCATCGCCGATGGTAGTGTGGGGTTTCCCCATGTGAGAGTAGGTCATCGTCAAGATTAAATTCCAAAATCCCTGTCTGCTCACGCAGACAGGGATTTTGTTTTTGTGCCTGAAAAAGAGCCTTCAGGTATTTCTGCTAGACACCCTTATCCCCAACTCCATGTGCTTTCTGGCTCCTATGCAATCCGTGAGCCCATCGTTATGATGCGTGCTTGATTGTGAGGCGATACTTGCATGCTGACGTTGTTGAAACTCCTTAAAGATGGTCGCTTCCACTCGGGGCAAGCCTTAGGTGCTCAATTGGGCATTAGTCGCAGTGCGGTTTGGAAGCAGTTGCAAAAACTGCAGGCAGAATTAAATCTGCCTATCCATAAGGTTCCTGGTCGGGGCTACAAATTAGCATCACCTGTTGATCTTCTCGATCAAGAGGTGCTCTCTGAAAGCTGCTATCCAGTCCATATCTACGAGATAGTAGATTCAACCAATGCAGAGGCATTTCGTCAGATCAATAAAGGAGTTTCGGCGCCTTTTGTAATTTCGGCTGAGCAGCAAAGTGCCGGGCGAGGGCGTAGAGGACGGCATTGGATAAGTCCATTTGGGCAAAATGTTTACTACAGCTTAGTGTTGCGGGTCGATGGTGGTCTACGCCAACTTGAGGCATTAAGTCTTGTGGTCGGTCTAGCGGTATTGAATACGCTAAAAGGTTTTGGCGTAATGACTGCGGGCCTGAAATGGCCAAACGACATATTGGTTTGTGATAAGAAAATTGCTGGAATATTGCTTGAGTTGATAGGTGACCCTGCAGATGTTTGTCATGTGGTAGTAGGTATTGGTATCAATGTAAACATGACAACGGCTGCGGATGTGGGGCAGCCTTGGACGTCGATGAGTCTGGAAACAGGCAAGATGTTTGCGCGTAATGAGGTTATAACTGCGCTGAGTATGCGGCTAAAGGAGTATTTGAAATCTCACGCTATCACCGGTTTCTCTTCGTTTCATGATGAATGGGAAAAGAATCACGTGTGGCAAGGTCGAGAGGTTTCATTGATGGCTGGGCTGCACCAAGTAGATGGAGTTGTCATAGGTGTTGATCAGCAAGGGGCATTGCGTTTGAGCGTCAATGATGAGTTAAAAACATACAGTGGTGGCGAGCTGAGTTTGAGATTGCGCCATGATTCTTGAGCTCGATTGCGGAAATAGTTTCATCAAATGGCGAGTTCTGGATGCTGAAGGGCCGGTAAGTGGTGGAGTGGCGGATTCCCCAGAAAGATTGATCGTTGAAATTCTGGCTTCTCCAGAATTGAGTATCACGCGCTGCCGTATGGTGAGTGTGCGCAGTGATGTCGAAACATCGAATCTGGTTGCTGCAATTGCCTCTGAGTTTTCCGTTGAGGTCGACTGTGTTGCCCCTGCATCAATGCTTGCGGGTGTAACAAATGGTTATAAAGACTTTGAGCGTTTAGGGTTGGATCGATGGCTTGCGATGGTGGGTGGGTACAAATTGTCCGGAGGGCCATGCTTGGTTCTCGATTTAGGAACGGCGGTTACTGCGGATTTTGTGGATTCTGATGGGCAGCATAAGGGCGGATTTATATGCCCAGGTCTGTCACTTATGCGCAATCAATTGCAAACTCACACACGACGTATCAGGTATGACGCTGGATCGGCGAAAGGTGCATTGCAGTGTTTGGAGCCAGCTAATACGACAATTGAGGCGGTGGAACGGGGGTGCCTGCTAATGTTGCGAGGTTTTGTATCCGCCCAGGTTCAATTGGCACGCGAGTATTGGGGGGACGATTATATGGTTTTCCTTACCGGTGGCGATGCAGATCTGGTTGCAGATGTGGTCGCTGATGCCAGGGTAATTAAAGATCTGGTGTTCGTTGGTTTGGCAGTTGCTTGTCCATTTTCTTGAGGTGGCTATGCGTTGGCTGTTTCTATTGTTGGTGGTGCTAAATGCATTTTATTTTATCTGGCATCACCAAGCGGCGCCTCTGAGGGTCAAGGAGGTGGCCTCTTTGTCTGCATATAAAGGGAGCAAGCAAGGGATACAGCTTATCAATGAGGTCGTTACAGAAAAGCTGTCAGTGGATGATGAGTGCATTTATCTGAGTGGCCCAGAGGCAGAGGGTGTGGACAAGGAGACAGTTTTGAAATTGATGGAGAAGGAATTGCAGGTTGAGCAGGTAGGGGGGGGGCTTTAAAATCATGGGGGCGCCCGCCGCGATGAAGGGTGAGCAAAAATTATTAAATCTTATGAATGAATTCAAGCACTTAAGATTTGAAAAAAAACCATGTTAGGGGTTGCGGTAGGCCGTTCGTTTGAATAGAATGGCGCCCGCTCCGCAGTGATAATCAGATTTGATTTTGTTGTGAAGTGAGTCAAAACGCTAAGCTTATGATTTTATTAAGAAAGTGGTTGACATAGAGTTGGGGTGATGTATAATCCCGCTCAGCTCAGGAGGGGTTCCCGAGCGGCCAAAGGGATCAGACTGTAAATCTGACGTCTACGACTTCGAAGGTTCGAATCCTTCCCCCTCCACCATATTTATGTGAATCAGCATGATTTGCGGGTGTAGTTTAGTGGTAGAACCTCAGCCTTCCAAGCTGATGATGCGGGTTCGATTCCCGCCACCCGCTCCATACATGCTGGTTTAATGCGGTTTTGCTCTTGTAGCTCAGTTGGTAGAGCACACCCTTGGTAAGGGTGAGGTCAGCGGTTCAAATCCGCTCAAGAGCTCCATATTACGAAGGCAGATATGAAAGTATCTGCCTTTGTTTTAACAGGCTAGAAAGCCTGTTCGGAGTGTTTGCTGGTTGTGTGTTGGTTGCATAGCTGCTCCGATTTGCAATTGCTGTTTTGGGTGGCTCGCATTCTGCTGCTCGTGCTGTCATTAGATGCTTAGGTAGCTTTTTGGCAAAGGCGGTTGCATTGGTTGTTGAAAAGTCTCTCTCGAGTCTGCATAATTAGCGGCTCGATAATGTTATAGGTCAGTAGCTCAATTGGCAGAGCGACGGTCTCCAAAACCGTAGGTTGGGGGTTCGATTCCCTCCTGACCTGCCAGATTCGCTCAATGCGTCTGGCTTTCTTTTCACAGGATCCTTCTTTGATGACTCCCAAGGCTGAAGTTCAAGGCTCTCGCTTCGATCTCCTCAAGTGGCTGGCTGTGGTTGCCCTTGTGGTGGTTGGCGTTGTTGGGAATCAGTATTATTCTGGTTCGCCGATTCTGTATCGTGTCATTGCGCTTCTTGTTCTTGCTGCGGTCGCCGCCTATGTTGGGTTGCAGACAGCAAAAGGTAAGTCGTTCGCTGTCCTGGTAAAGGAAGCTCGTACTGAGATTCGTAAAGTCGTATGGCCAACCCGCCAAGAAACTACGCAGACCACTTTAATTGTTGTGGCTGTTGTTCTTGTTATGGCGTTGCTGTTGTGGGGGCTAGATTCCCTGCTCGGTTGGCTCGTTTCCTTGATTGTTGGCTAAGGGTGTCCCGTGGCTAAGCGTTGGTACGTTGTGCATGCTTATTCGGGTTACGAAAAGCATGTTATGCGCTCTTTGATTGAGCGCATCAAGCTGGCAGGCATGGAAGATGGCTTCGGCGAAATTCTGGTTCCCACTGAAGAAGTGGTTGAAATGCGTAATGGCCAGAAGCGCAAAAGTGAACGCAAATTCTTTCCAGGCTATGTCCTTGTCCAGATGGACATGAACGAAGGTACTTGGCATTTGGTCAAGGATACTCCTCGTGTCATGGGCTTTATTGGTGGCACTGCTGATAAGCCAGCACCGATCACTGATAAAGAGGCAGAATCCATTCTGCGTCGCGTTGCTGATGGCAGTGATAAGCCCAAGCCAAAGACTCTGTTTGAGCCGGGTGAGGTCGTTCGTGTTACTGACGGTCCTTTCGCTGATTTCAACGGCACAGTTGAAGAAGTTAACTACGAAAAGAGCCGCATCCAAGTCGCTGTGCTCATTTTCGGTCGCTCTACTCCGGTAGAGCTTGAATTCAGCCAGGTCGAAAAGGTCTAGCTGAATACGTATCCCAACCCCATGGCTTCGGCTGTGGGGTTTTGTCGTCACTGGGATAAACACGCAAGTAACCGGGGAGCCTTTATAGGCGTCTGAACCCGTAATTGGAGTGCCTCATGGCCAAGAAGATTACCGCTTACATCAAGCTGCAAGTAAAGGCCGCTCAGGCCAACCCAAGCCCACCTGTTGGTCCAGCTTTGGGTCAGCACGGCGTGAACATCATGGAGTTCTGCAAAGCTTTCAACGCCCGTACTCAGGGTATTGAGCCAGGCTTGCCGACCCCTGTGATCATCACCGTTTACAGCGACCGTAGCTTCACGTTCGAAACCAAATCGACTCCTGCTTCGGTTCTGCTGAAGAAAGCTGCCGGTTTGACTAGCGGTTCCGCTCGTCCAAACACCGTTAAGGTTGGCACCGTTACTCGTGCTCAGCTGGAAGAAATCGCGAAAACCAAAAACGCGGATCTGACTGCAGCTGATATGGAAGCAGCCGTGCGTACCATCGCCGGTTCTGCTCGTAGCATGGGCCTTAACGTGGAGGGTGTGTAATGGCTAAGCTGACTAAGCGTCAAAAGGCAATCGCCGGTAAAATTGAAGCTGGCAAGTCTTACAACTTTGTAGACGCTGCTGCTTTGCTGGCTGAGCTGTCGACTGTAAAATTCAGCGAGTCCTTTGATATCGCCGTAAACTTGGGCGTAGACCCGCGCAAATCTGACCAGGTTGTTCGTAGCGCAACTGTGTTGCCACACGGCACTGGCAAGACTGTACGCGTAGCTGTCTTTACTCAGGGCCCAGCTGCTGAAGCTGCTCTGGCTGCAGGTGCTGATCGCGTAGGTATGGACGATCTGGCTGCTGAAATGAAAGGCGGCGATCTGAACTATGACGTAGTTATTGCTTCTCCGGATGCAATGCGTGTTGTAGGTCAGTTGGGTCAAATCCTCGGTCCTCGTGGTCTGATGCCTAACCCTAAGGTTGGTACAGTAACTCCAGACGTAGCGACAGCAGTTAAAAACGCTAAAGCTGGTCAGGTTCGTTATCGCACTGACAAAAACGGTATCATCCACACTTCCGTTGGCAAGATCGGTTTTGACGCCGTTCAGCTGAAGGAAAACGTTGAGGCCCTGATCGCTGATCTGAAGCGTATCAAGCCAGCTTCTTCTAAAGGCATTTACGTCAAGCGCGTTACCCTGAGCACCACTATGGGCCCAGGCTTGGTCATCGACCAAGGTTCTCTGGACGCGTAAGACAAATCCGGTGCTTTAAATGCATTGGTTGAAAGATTGGGGTCCCTGCCTGGCGGGGGCTATCCAAGACCGTAGGCGACGCAAGTCTTAAACCTAAAGCCTACGCAGATGGTGCTCCCGGTTCCTTACCGAATCAGACACCAAAACGACATCCGGCTTCGGTTGGATGAAACGGTAACAAGCAGGAGTTAAACCCGTGGCAATTAAACTCGAAGACAAGAAGGCCATCGTCGCTGAAGTCAACGAGGCTGCCAAAGTTGCCCTGTCTGCTGTTGTGGCTGATGCCCGCGGCGTGACAGTTGGCGCTATGACCGGACTCCGTAAAGAGGCTCGTGAAGCTGGTGTTTACGTACGTGTTGTACGTAACACACTGCTGAAGCGCGCTGTTGCTGACACTGAATACAGTGTCCTCAACGACGTGTTCACTGGCCCGACCTTGATTGCATTCTCGAATGAACATCCTGGCGCTGCTGCCCGTTTGTTCAAAGAGTTCGCGAAAGGTCAGGATAAGTTCGAGATCAAGGCAGCTGCGTTCGAGGGCAAGTTCCTCGCAGCTAATCAGATCGACGTACTGGCAAGCCTGCCGACCCGTGACGAAGCAATTTCTCAGCTGATGAGCGTGATTCAAGGCGCAACCAGCAAATTGGCTCGTACACTGGCAGCACTTCGCGACCAGAAAGAAGCCGCTGCAGCTTAAAAGCTAAGCGATTTCTTTCAGCGTTTATTGTTTATTTCGATGGCCACCTAGGCTGTCACCCCAATACAGGAATTTATAGTCATGTCTCTGACTAACGAGCAAATCATCGAAGCAATCGGCGAAAAATCCGTTCTGGAAATCGTTGAGCTGATCAAGGCAATGGAAGAGAAGTTCGGCGTTTCCGCTGCTGCTGCTTCTGCTGGTCCTGCTGCTGCCGCTGCTGTTGTTGAAGAGCAAACTGAATTCAACGTTATGCTGACTGAAGCTGGCGAGAAGAAAGTTAACGTGATCAAGGCTGTACGTGAGCTGACCGGTCTGGGCTTGAAAGAAGCCAAGGCAGTAGTTGACGGCGCTCCAGCTATGGTTCTGGAAGCTGTTGCAAAAGACGCAGCTGACAAAGCCAAGGCTACCTTGGAAGAAGCAGGCGCTAAAGTCGAGCTGAAGTAAGCATCGACCTTGCGTCTCCAGCCCAAGCGTTAAGCTGAGGCTGATGGCTGGTGGCTCTTGCCACCGGCCTTTTTCCGTTATTGGCTTCCGACTGGGTCGGTGCTTTTAACGTGCTGTAACCACCCTGTGCGGTGGAGCAAACCAAGGGGTTTGCACGATTTTCTGGCTGCTCCCGTCGGGAGGGGCCAAACAAGCAGGTGACCAAGCTGGGGAACGCTGATGGCTTACTCATATACTGAGAAAAAACGTATCCGCAAGGACTTTAGCAAGTTGCCGGACGTCATGGATGTGCCGTATCTCTTGGCAATCCAGCTGGATTCGTATCGTGAATTCTTGCAGGCGGGAGCGACTAAAGATCAGTTCCGCGACGTGGGCCTGCATGCGGCCTTCAAATCCGTTTTCCCGATCATCAGCTACTCCGGCAATGCTGCGCTGGAGTATGTGGGTTATCGTTTGGGTGAACCGGCATTTGATGTCAAAGAATGCGTGTTGCGCGGTGTAACTTACGCCGTACCTTTGCGGGTTAAAGTTCGCTTGATCATTTTCGACAAAGAATCGTCGAACAAAGCGATCAAGGACATCAAAGAGCAAGAAGTCTACATGGGCGAAATCCCATTGATGACTGAAAACGGTACCTTCGTTATTAACGGTACCGAGCGTGTAATTGTTTCCCAGCTGCACCGTTCCCCGGGCGTGTTCTTCGACCACGACCGCGGCAAGACGCACAGCTCCGGTAAGCTGCTGTATTCCGCGCGTATCATTCCTTACCGTGGTTCGTGGTTGGATTTCGAGTTCGACCCGAAAGACTGCGTATTCGTACGTATCGACCGTCGTCGCAAATTGCCTGCGTCCGTGCTTCTGCGCGCATTGGGTTACACCACTGAACAGGTGCTTGAAGCGTTCTACACCACGAACGTATTCCACGTTCAAGGTGAGAGCATCAGCCTGGAGCTGGTACCACAGCGCCTGCGCGGTGAAATCGCGGTCATCGATATTATGGATGACAAGGGCAAAGTGATTGTCGAGCAAGGCCGTCGTATTACTGCTCGCCATATCAACCAGCTGGAAAAAGCCGGTGTCAAAGAGCTCGTAATGCCTCTTGACTATGTCCTGGGTCGCACAACGGCCAAGGCAATCGTGCATCCGGCTACTGGCGAAATCATTGCTGAGTGCAACACAGAACTGACCACTGAAATTCTGGCAAAAGTTGCCAAGAGCCAGGTTGTCCGTATCGAAACGTTGTACACCAACGACATCGACTGTGGTCCGTTCGTTTCTGACACGCTGAAAATTGATTCCACCAGCAACCAATTGGAAGCGCTGGTCGAAATCTATCGCATGATGCGTCCAGGCGAGCCGCCAACCAAAGACGCTGCCGAGACCCTGTTCAACAACCTGTTCTTCAGCCCTGAGCGTTATGACCTGTCTGCGGTCGGCCGAATGAAGTTCAACCGTCGTATCGGTCGTACCGAAATCGAAGGTTCGGGTGTGCTGTGCAAGGAAGACATCGTTGCAGTGTTGAAGACTCTGGTCGACATCCGTAACGGTAAAGGCATCGTCGATGACATCGACCACTTGGGTAACCGTCGTGTTCGCTGCGTTGGCGAGATGGCTGAAAACCAGTTCCGTGTTGGTCTGGTGCGTGTTGAGCGTGCAGTTAAAGAGCGTCTGTCGATGGCAGAAAGCGAAGGCCTGATGCCGCAAGACCTCATCAACGCCAAGCCAGTTGCTGCGGCGGTGAAAGAGTTCTTTGGCTCCAGCCAGCTTTCGCAGTTCATGGACCAAAACAATCCGCTTTCCGAAATCACCCACAAGCGCCGTGTCTCTGCACTGGGCCCGGGTGGTTTGACACGTGAGCGTGCTGGCTTTGAAGTTCGTGACGTACACCCGACTCACTACGGTCGTGTATGCCCGATTGAAACACCGGAAGGTCCGAACATCGGTCTGATCAACTCATTGGCTGCTTACGCCCGCACCAACCAGTATGGTTTCCTTGAGAGCCCGTACCGTGTTGTGAAAGAAGGCGTAGTAACCGACGAGATCGTGTTCCTGTCTGCCATTGAAGAAGCAGATCACGTTATTGCTCAGGCTTCGGCCACCATGAACGATCAGAAAGTCCTGATCGATGAGCTGGTAGCTGTTCGTCACTTGAACGAATTCACCGTTAAGGCGCCGGAAGACGTCACCTTGATGGACGTGTCGCCGAAGCAGGTAGTTTCGGTTGCTGCGTCGCTGATTCCGTTCCTTGAGCATGACGATGCCAACCGTGCATTGATGGGTTCGAACATGCAGCGTCAAGCTGTACCGACACTGCGTGCTGACAAGCCGCTGGTGGGTACGGGTATGGAGCGCAACGTAGCGCGAGACTCGGGGGTTTGTGTTGTAGCCCGTCGTGGTGGCGTTATTGACTCCGTGGATGCAAGTCGTATCGTTGTTCGCGTTGCAGATGATGAAGTTGAAACCGGTGAAGCCGGTGTCGACATCTACAACCTGACCAAGTACACGCGCTCCAACCAGAACACCTGCATCAACCAGCGTCCGCTGGTTCGCAAAGGTGATCGGGTCCAGCGTAGTGACATCATGGCCGACGGTCCGTCCACCGACATGGGTGAACTGGCTCTGGGTCAGAACATGCGTATTGCCTTCATGGCATGGAACGGCTTCAACTTCGAAGACTCCATCTGCCTGTCGGAACGTGTCGTTCAGGAAGACCGTTTCACCACGATCCACATTCAGGAACTGACCTGTGTGGCTCGTGACACCAAGCTTGGTCCAGAGGAAATCACTGCAGACATCCCGAACGTCGGTGAAGCTGCTCTGAATAAACTGGATGAGGCCGGTATCGTTTATGTAGGTGCTGAAGTCGGCCCGGGCGACATTCTGGTTGGTAAAGTGACACCGAAAGGTGAGACGCAACTGACGCCAGAAGAGAAGCTGTTGCGCGCAATCTTCGGTGAAAAAGCCAGCGACGTAAAAGACACTTCTCTGCGTGTGCCGACCGGCACCAAAGGTACTGTCATTGACGTTCAGGTTTTCACCCGAGACGGCGTTGAGCGTGACGCTCGTGCACTCTCGATCGAAAAAACCCAGCTGGACGAAATCCGCAAGGATCTGAACGAAGAGTTCCGTATCGTTGAAGGTGCAACTTTCGAACGTCTGCGCTCTGCATTGGTAGGTAACATTGCCGAAGGTGGTGCTGGTCTCAAGAAAGGCCAGGAAATCACCAATGAGGTCCTGGATGGTCTTGAGCATGGTCAGTGGTTCAAGCTGCGCATGGCTGAAGATGCTCTGAACGAGCAACTTGAAAAGGCTCAGGCTTACATCATCGACCGTCGTCGTCTGCTGGATGACAAGTTCGAAGATAAGAAACGCAAGCTGCAGCAAGGCGATGACCTGGCTCCAGGCGTGTTGAAAATCGTCAAGGTTTACCTGGCAATTCGCCGTCGCATCCAGCCGGGTGACAAGATGGCTGGTCGTCACGGTAACAAAGGTGTGGTCTCCGTGATCATGCCGGTTGAAGACATGCCGTACGATGCCAATGGTACTCCGGTTGATGTTGTCCTCAACCCGTTGGGCGTACCATCGCGTATGAACGTTGGTCAGATTCTTGAAACTCACTTGGGCCTTGCAGCCAAAGGGTTGGGCGAGAAGATCAACCTCATGATCGAGGAGCAGCGCAAGGTTGCAGACCTGCGTAAGTTCCTGCATGAGATCTACAACGAAATTGGCGGTCGTCAAGAAAGCCTGGATGACTTCTCTGATCAGGAAATTCTTGATCTGGCGAAGAACCTTCGCGGCGGTGTTCCTATGGCTACCCCGGTATTTGACGGTGCCAAGGAAAGCGAAATCAAGGCCATGCTGCGCTTGGCAGATCTGCCTGACAGCGGCCAGATGCAGCTGACTGACGGTCGTACCGGCAACAAGTTTGAGCGTCCGGTTACCGTTGGCTACATGTACATGCTGAAACTGAACCACTTGGTAGACGACAAGATGCATGCTCGTTCTACCGGTTCTTACAGCCTGGTTACTCAACAGCCGTTGGGTGGTAAGGCGCAGTTCGGTGGTCAGCGTTTCGGGGAGATGGAGGTCTGGGCGCTGGAAGCCTATGGCGCGGCATACACTCTGCAAGAAATGCTCACAGTGAAGTCGGACGATGTGAACGGTCGTACCAAGATGTACAAAAACATCGTGGACGGCGATCACCGTATGGAGCCGGGCATGCCCGAGTCTTTCAACGTGTTGATCAAAGAAATTCGTTCCCTCGGCATCGATATCGATCTGGAAACCGAATAACACGTGACGCGAATCGAGAGCGGGGCTGTACTGCCCGCTCTCTGCTCCGCCAGGAGGAAAGGCCTTGAAAGACCTACTGAATTTGCTGAAAAACCAGGGTCAAGTCGAAGAGTTCGACGCCATCCGTATTGGATTGGCATCGCCTGAGATGATCCGTTCGTGGTCGTTCGGTGAAGTTAAAAAGCCGGAAACCATTAACTACCGTACGTTCAAGCCTGAGCGTGACGGCCTGTTCTGCGCCAAAATCTTTGGCCCGGTAAAGGATTACGAGTGCCTGTGCGGTAAGTACAAGCGCTTGAAGCACCGCGGTGTGATCTGTGAGAAGTGCGGCGTTGAAGTTGCGCTGGCCAAGGTCCGTCGTGAGCGCATGGCCCACATTGAACTGGCTTCGCCAGTAGCCCACATCTGGTTCCTGAAGTCGCTACCGTCCCGTATCGGTTTGCTGATGGACATGACCCTGCGTGATATCGAGCGCGTTCTCTATTTCGAGAGCTACGTTGTTATCGATCCGGGCATGACCACGTTGGAAAAAGGTCAGCTGCTGAACGATGAGCAGTATTTCGAAGCGCTGGAAGAGTTTGGTGACGATTTCGATGCCCGTATGGGTGCCGAAGCTGTTCGCGAACTGTTGCACGCTATCGATCTGGAGCATGAGATTGGTCGTCTGCGCGAAGAGATTCCGCAAACCAACTCTGAAACCAAAATCAAAAAACTGTCCAAGCGTCTTAAGTTGATGGAAGCCTTCCAAGGCTCCGGCAACTTGCCAGAGTGGATGGTTCTGACTGTTTTGCCAGTTCTGCCGCCAGATCTGCGTCCTCTGGTTCCGTTGGATGGCGGTCGTTTTGCGACTTCCGACCTCAACGACCTGTATCGTCGGGTGATCAACCGTAACAACCGTTTGAAGCGCCTGCTTGATCTGTCCGCACCGGACATCATTGTGCGTAACGAAAAGCGTATGTTGCAGGAAGCTGTCGATGCCCTGCTCGACAACGGTCGTCGCGGCCGTGCAATTACCGGTTCTAACAAGCGTCCTCTGAAATCCCTGGCTGACATGATCAAGGGTAAGCAAGGTCGTTTCCGTCAGAACTTGCTCGGTAAGCGCGTTGACTATTCGGGTCGTTCTGTAATTACCGTAGGTCCGACCTTGCGTCTGCACCAGTGCGGTCTGCCGAAGAAAATGGCACTTGAGCTGTTCAAACCGTTCATTTTTGGCAAGCTTGAAATGCGTGGTCTCGCTACCACTATTAAAGCCGCCAAGAAAATGGTTGAGCGCGAGCTGCCTGAAGTTTGGGACGTTCTTGCCGAAGTCATTCGCGAACACCCGGTACTTCTTAACCGTGCGCCAACCTTGCACCGTTTGGGTATCCAGGCATTTGAACCAGTACTGATCGAAGGTAAGGCTATTCAGCTTCACCCTCTGGTTTGTGCTGCGTACAACGCCGACTTCGACGGCGACCAAATGGCCGTGCACGTACCGCTGACGCTGGAAGCCCAGCTGGAAGCGCGTGCCTTGATGATGTCGACCAACAACATTCTGTCGCCAGCCAACGGTGAGCCAATCATCGTTCCGTCGCAGGACGTTGTACTGGGTCTGTACTACATGACCCGCGAAGCGATCAACGCCAAGGGCGAAGGTCGTGTATTCGCCGACTTGCAGGAAGTTGACCGTGTGTTCCGCGCCGGCGAAGCTGCGCTGCACGCTAAGGTCAAGGTGCGGATCAACGAAACCGTCAATGATCGTGATGGCGGCAGCGTGACCAACACCCGTATCGTCGACACGACTGTCGGCCGTGCGTTGTTGTTCCAGGTTGTTCCAAAAGGTCTGTCTTACGACGTCGTCAACCTGCCAATGAAGAAAAAGGCAATCTCCAAACTGATCAACCAGTGCTACCGCGTGGTTGGTTTGAAAGAGACTGTGATCTTTGCTGACCAGTTGATGTACACAGGTTTTGCTTACTCGACTATTTCCGGCGTTTCCATCGGTGTTAACGACTTCGTTATCCCGGATGAAAAAGCCCGCATCATCGGTGCTGCTACCGATGAAGTGAAAGAAATCGAAAGTCAGTACGCCTCCGGCCTAGTGACTCAGGGCGAGAAGTACAACAAGGTAATCGACCTTTGGTCGAAAGCTAACGATGAAGTTTCCAAGGCGATGATGTCGAACCTCTCGAAAGAGAAGGTTATCGATCGTCACGGCAATGAAGTTGAGCAAGAGTCGTTCAACTCGATGTACATGATGGCTGACTCCGGTGCTCGTGGTTCTGCTGCGCAGATCCGTCAGTTGGCCGGTATGCGTGGTCTGATGGCCAAGCCGGACGGCTCGATCATCGAAACGCCGATCACTGCGAACTTCCGTGAAGGTTTGAGCGTACTTCAGTACTTCATCTCGACTCACGGTGCTCGTAAGGGTCTCGCGGATACGGCCTTGAAAACGGCTAACTCCGGTTACCTGACTCGTCGTCTCGTGGACGTTGCACAAGACCTGGTTGTAACTGAAGTTGATTGCGGTACCGAGCACGGTCTGCTGATGACGCCGCACATTGAAGGTGGTGACGTTGTAGAGCCGTTGGGTGAGCGCGTATTGGGCCGAGTGATCGCCCGCGACGTATTCAAGCCGGGTACTGAGGAAGTTATCGTTCCTGCTGGCACTCTGGTTGACGAGAAATGGGTTGAGTTCATCGAGCTGAACAGCATCGACGAAGTTATCGTTCGCTCGCCAATCAGCTGCGAAACCCGTTTTGGTATCTGCGCCAAGTGCTACGGCCGCGATCTGGCCCGTGGTCACCAGGTGAACATTGGTGAAGCTGTCGGCGTAATCGCCGCTCAGTCGATCGGTGAGCCAGGTACACAGCTGACAATGCGTACGTTCCACATCGGTGGTGCGGCTAGCCGGACCTCGGCTGCTGACAGCGTTCAGGTGAAGAATGGCGGTACTGTCCGTCTGCACAACCTGAAGCACGTTGAGCGTGTAGATGGCTGCCTGGTCGCTGTTTCGCGTTCCGGTGAGCTGGCGATCGCTGATGACTTCGGTCGTGAGCGTGAGCGCTACAAGCTGCCGTACGGTGCTGTTATCTCGGTTAAAGAGGGTGACAAGGTCGATGCTGGCTCAATCGTAGCCAAGTGGGATCCGCACACTCACCCAATCGTTACCGAAATGAAAGGTACCGTGACCTACGTGGGCATGGAAGAAGGCATCACGATCAAGCGTCAGACTGACGAATTGACCGGTATGACCAATATTGAAGTGCTTGATGCCAAAGACCGTCCAGCTGCCGGTAAGGATATCCGTCCTGCTGTGAAGATGGTGGGTGTAGATGGCAAAGACTTGCTCTTGCCAGGTACTGACGTACCGGCACAGTACTTCTTGCCTGCAAACGCCTTGGTTGGTGTGGCGGATGGTGCGGAAATCGCGATCGGTGATGTTATCGCTCGTATTCCGCAAGAAACTTCGAAAACTCGAGACATTACCGGTGGTCTTCCACGGGTTGCTGACTTGTTCGAAGCACGTCGTCCAAAAGAAGCTTCGATTTTGGCTGAAGTCAGCGGCACAATCGCGTTCGGTAAAGAGACCAAGGGCAAGCGCCGTCTGGTCATTACCCCGAACGATGGTAGCGATCCGTATGAAGAGCTGATTCCGAAGTGGCGTCACCTGAACGTCTTCGAAGGCGAACAAGTGAACCGTGGCGAAGTTATCTCCGACGGTCCTAGCGATCCGCATGACATCCTGCGTCTGCTGGGTGTGAGTGCGCTGGCCAAGTACATCGTTAACGAGATTCAAGATGTTTACCGTCTGCAAGGCGTGAAAATCAACGATAAGCACATCGAGACCATCCTGCGTCAGATGCTGCGTAAAGTTGAAATTTCCGAGTCTGGCGACTCCTCCTTCATCAAGGGTGACCAGATGGAGTTGACGCAGGTGTTGACCGAGAACGAGCGTCTGAGCACTGAAGACAAGTTTGTCTCCAAGTTCACGCGTGTTCTGTTGGGTATCACCAAGGCATCGTTGTCGACTGAATCGTTCATCTCCGCGGCCTCTTTCCAAGAGACTACCCGCGTGCTGACCGAAGCAGCGGTAACGGGCAAGCGCGATTACCTGCGCGGCCTGAAAGAAAACGTTGTCGTGGGTCGTTTGATCCCGGCAGGTACTGGTTTGGCTTACCACAGCGAGCGCAAGCGCCGCCGTGATGCTGACAAGCCATTGCGCGTTAGCGCCAGTGAAGTGGAAGCTGCACTGACCGAAGCACTGAACTCTAGCGGTAACTGAGTTCGGTACTAAATGAAGGAAGGGCCCTGGCTGTTCCGTTCATCGAATCGAGACCAATAGTCTAGGTTTGATGATGCGGAAGGTCGGGGCCTTGCCTTGACTGGGGGCAAGATCCTCTTTAGACTCTTGTACCCCTAAATTTGGCGGGAATTCGTTCCTGCCATTTTGCTTTTCTTGCAAGACAATAGCGTCGCAAGACAACAGTGGAGCTAGTAGATGGCAACTATCAACCAGCTGGTACGTCAGCCGCGTAAGCGTATCGTCGAGAAATCCGACGTGCCTGCGCTGCAAAACTGCCCGCAACGTCGTGGTGTATGCACTCGTGTGTATACAACTACGCCGAAAAAACCTAACTCGGCACTGCGTAAAGTATGCCGTGTGCGTCTGACCAACGGTTTCGAGGTTTCCTCGTACATCGGCGGTGAAGGCCACAACCTGCAAGAGCACAGCGTGGTACTGATTCGTGGCGGTCGTGTAAAAGACTTGCCAGGTGTTCGTTATCACACCGTTCGCGGTTCTTTGGATACTTCCGGCGTTAAAGGTCGTAACCAGGGTCGCTCGAAGTACGGTACCAAGAAACCGAAGTAGTTTTCGGTAGCTGGTAAATAATGCAGATTTCTTTTTTTCTGAGTCGATAAGAGTAAGGTCGGACGTGCATCGTCAAGGTGCAAGGGTTCCGAGCTAACCTGAAGACCGTTTGAGGGCTTATCCATGCCAAGAAGACGCGTAGCAGCCAAGCGCGAAGTGCTTGACGATCCAAAATACGGAAGCCAAATCCTGGCCAAGTTCATGAACCACGTGATGGAAAGCGGCAAGAAAGCCGTTGCCGAGCGTATCGTTTATGGCGCGCTGGAGAAGGTTAAAGAGCGTAAGAACAGCGATCCCCTGGAACTCTTCGAGAAAGCACTCGACGCCATCGCTCCGCTGGTCGAAGTGAAGTCGCGCCGTGTAGGCGGCGCTACTTACCAGGTTCCGGTCGAGGTTCGTCCGTCCCGTCGTAACGCTCTGGCCATGCGCTGGTTGGTAGACTTCGCGCGCAAGCGTGGCGAAAAGTCTATGGCTTTGCGCTTGGCTGGCGAACTGTTGGACGCTGCTGAAGGCAAAGGCGCAGCAGTTAAGAAGCGTGAAGACGTGCACCGTATGGCTGAAGCTAACAAAGCTTTCTCGCACTACCGCTTCTAATTTCAGCGCTACTCACTTTGCGAGGGCTTTATGGCTCGTACTACACCGATTAACCGCTACCGTAACATTGGTATCTGTGCTCACGTGGACGCGGGTAAAACCACGACTACTGAGCGGGTACTTTTTTACACGGGCAAAAGTCACAAGATGGGCGAGGTGCATGATGGCGCCGCGACCACGGACTGGATGGTGCAGGAGCAGGAGCGTGGTATTACCATTACTTCTGCTGCGATCACTACCTTTTGGCAGGGTTCTGCCAAACAGTACGACAACTACCGTTTCAATGTAATTGATACCCCGGGCCACGTTGACTTCACGATTGAAGTTGAACGTTCCCTGCGTGTACTCGATGGCGCGGTTGTTGTGTTCTGCGGCACCTCGGGTGTTGAGCCTCAGTCTGAAACCGTATGGCGTCAAGCCAACAAGTACGGGGTTCCGCGTCTTGTTTACGTAAACAAGATGGACCGTGCTGGTGCAGATTTCCTGCGCGTAGTAGGTCAGATCAAGAAGCGTCTGGGTCACACTCCAGTGCCTATCCAGTTGGCTATCGGTTCCGAAGACAACTTCCAGGGTCAGATCGATCTGATGACCATGGAAGCGGTTTACTGGAACGATGCTGACAAGGGCATGACGCCGCGTCGTGAAGCTATCCCTGCTGAAATGCAGGAATTGGCTGAAGAGTGGCGCAGCCACATGGTTGAGGCTGCGGCCGAAGCCAGTGAAGAGCTTATGAACAAGTACCTCGAAGGTGAAGAACTCACCGTCGCGGAAATCAAGGCGGCTCTGCGTCAGCGTACTATCGCTGGTGAGATCGTTCTGGCTGTTTGTGGTTCTTCCTTCAAGAACAAGGGTGTTCCCCTGGTTCTCGATGCTGTGATCGATTACCTGCCAGCGCCTACCGATATTCCAGCCATCAAGGGTTCTGATCCGGATGACGAAAATATCGAGATGGAGCGTCACGCGGATGATGCTGAACCGTTCTCGTCTTTGGCGTTCAAGATTGCGACTGACCCATTCGTGGGTACTTTGACCTTTGTCCGTGTTTACTCGGGCGTGTTGAACTCCGGTGACGGCGTGATCAACTCGGTTAAAGGCAAGAAAGAGCGTGTGGGTCGTATGGTGCAAATGCACGCAAACGCCCGTGAAGAGATCAAGGAAGTGCGCGCTGGTGACATCGCGGCCTTGATCGGCATGAAGGATGTCACCACTGGTGATACCCTGTGCGCCGCTGACAAGCCAATCATTCTGGTTCGTATGGAATTCCCGGAGCCGGTTATTTCGGTTGCCGTTGAACCTAAAACCAAGGATGACCAGGAAAAAATGGGTATCGCACTGGGCAAGCTTGCTCAGGAAGATCCATCTTTCCGTGTAAAAACTGATGAAGAGACTGGTCAGACGATCATCTCTGGCATGGGCGAATTGCACCTCGACATCCTGGTAGATCGGATGAAGCGTGAGTTCAACGTCGAAGCCAACATCGGTAAGCCTCAGGTTTCTTATCGTGAGCGCATCACGAAGAGCTGTGAGATCGAAGGCAAGTTCGTTCGTCAGTCCGGCGGTCGTGGTCAGTTTGGCCATTGCTGGATCCGTTTTGCACCTGCTGACGAAGGTCAGGAAGGTCTGCAGTTCGTGAACGAAGTGGTAGGTGGTGTGGTTCCTAAGGAATACATCCCGGCTATCCAGAAGGGTATCGAAGAGCAGATGAAGAACGGTGTTGTTGCCGGCTATCCGCTGATCGGCCTGAAGGCTACCGTGTTTGATGGTTCTTACCACGACGTCGACTCCAACGAGATGGCGTTTAAGGTGGCTGCTTCCATGGCGACCAAGCAACTGGCTACCAAAGGTGGTGGTGAGCTGCTTGAGCCGATCATGGCGGTAGAGGTTGTTACACCAGAAGACTATATGGGTGACGTGATGGGCGACTTGAATCGTCGTCGCGGCATGATTCAGGGTATGGAAGATACGGTTTCTGGCAAGGTTATCCGCGCTGAGGTTCCGTTGGGTGAAATGTTCGGTTATGCAACCGACGTTCGTTCCATGTCCCAGGGTCGCGCAAGCTACTCTATGGAATTCAAAAAATACGATACAGCGCCGTCGCACATCGTCGAAGCTGTTACTAAAAAACAAGGCTGATTTAGTTCAGTCCTTTAGGCAAGGAGTTAATTGTCGTGGCTAAAGAAAAATTTGATCGTTCCCTACCGCACGTCAACGTTGGCACTATCGGTCACGTTGACCATGGTAAAACCACTCTGACTGCAGCTCTGACTCGTGTTTGCTCCGAAGTTTTCGGTTCTGCTCGTGTTGACTTCGACAAGATCGACAGCGCGCCAGAAGAAAAAGCTCGTGGTATCACCATCAACACTGCTCACGTTGAGTACAACTCGACAATTCGTCACTACGCTCACGTTGACTGCCCAGGTCACGCTGACTACGTGAAGAACATGATCACTGGTGCTGCCCAGATGGACGGCGCGATCCTGGTTTGTTCGGCCGCTGATGGTCCGATGCCACAAACCCGTGAGCACATCCTGCTGTCCCGTCAGGTAGGCGTTCCGTACATCGTGGTTTTCCTGAACAAGGCTGACCTGGTAGACGACGCTGAGCTGCTGGAACTGGTTGAGATGGAAGTGCGCGATCTGCTGAGCACTTACGACTTCCCAGGTGACGACACTCCGATCATCATCGGTTCTGCTCGTATGGCTCTGGAAGGCAACGACGAAAACGAAATGGGCACCACTGCCGTTCGTAAACTGGTTGAAACTCTGGACAGCTACATCCCAGAACCAGTTCGTTTGACCGACAAGCCGTTCCTGATGCCAATCGAAGACGTATTCTCGATCTCTGGTCGCGGTACTGTTGTGACTGGTCGTATCGAGCGCGGTATCGTTCGCGTTCAGGATCCGCTGGAAATCGTTGGTCTGCGTGACACGACTGTTACCACTTGCACCGGCGTTGAAATGTTCCGCAAGCTGCTTGACGAAGGTCGTGCAGGCGAGAACTGCGGCGTTCTGTTGCGTGGTACCAAGCGTGACGACGTTGAGCGTGGTCAGGTTCTGGTTAAGCCGGGTTCGGTTAAGCCGCACACCAAGTTCACTGCAGAAGTATATGTTCTGAGCAAGGAAGAAGGCGGCCGTCATACTCCGTTCTTCAAAGGCTACCGTCCACAGTTCTACTTCCGTACTACTGACGTGACTGGTAACTGCGAGTTGCCAGAAGGCGTTGAAATGGTAATGCCGGGTGATAACATTCAAATGACTGTTACCCTGATCAAAACCATCGCAATGGAAGATGGTCTGCGTTTCGCTATCCGTGAAGGCGGTCGTACCGTCGGCGCTGGCGTCGTAGCCAAAATCATCGAGTAATCGATGATTGCATGAAAAAGCCCCCGCCTAGCGGGGGCTTTTTTTATTGAGTTGACACCTACTGGGGTCGTCTATAGAATTGCGCCTCCTTTTAACGGGCGTATTGCGCTCGGTGGGAATAGCAATCTGGAGTCTGAAATCCAATGCAAAATCAGCAAATCCGTATCAGGTTGAAGGCTTTTGACCATCGCCTGATCGACCAATCAACCCAGGAAATCGTGGAAACCGCGAAACGTACTGGTGCTCAAGTGCGTGGTCCAATTCCACTGCCTACCCGTAAAGAGCGGTTCACCGTTCTGGTCTCCCCGCACGTCAACAAAGACGCGCGTGACCAGTACGAGATCCGTACTCATAAGCGCGTACTGGACATCGTCCAGCCAACGGATAAAACCGTTGATGCACTTATGAAGCTTGATCTTGCGGCCGGTGTGGAAGTGCAGATCAGCCTCGGCTAAGACTTGGGTCTTAGTCGTGTAACGCTCTGAAATGGGCGGCCATAGCGGGTGAAAGCCCCGTACACTCATGAGGTTTACAACATGACTATTGGTGTAGTCGGTCGTAAATGCGGTATGACCCGTATTTTCACCGAAGAAGGTGTCTCCATTCCGGTCACGGTCATTGAGATCGAGCCGAATCGCGTCACCCAGTTCAAAACTGAAGAAACCGATGGCTATCGTGCAGTGCAAGTCACTGTCGGCGAGCGTCGCGCTTCGCGTGTAACAGCTGCCCAGGCGGGTCACTTCGCCAAGGCAAACGTTGCAGCCGGTCGTACCGTAATGGAATTCCGCCTTGAAGAAGGCGAGTACCAGGCAGGCGATCTGATCAACGCTGAAATCTTCACCGCAGGTCAGATGGTCGATGTGACCGGTCAGTCCAAGGGTAAAGGCTTCCAGGGTACGATCAAGCGTTGGAATTTCCGTGGCCAAGATAACACTCACGGTAACTCCGTTTCCCACCGCGTCCCGGGCTCTATTGGCCAGTGCCAGACTCCTGGTCGTGTATTCAAGGGCAAAAAAATGTCCGGTCATATGGGCGCTGAGCGCGTGACCGTGCAGTCCCTCGAAGTAGTGCGCGTCGACGCTGAACGCAATCTGTTGTTGGTCAAGGGTGCTGTTCCTGGCGCTACTGGCGGCAACCTGGTTGTACGTCCGGCGGCCAAGGCTCGCGGTTAAGGGGAAGCTGACATGCAATTAAACGTAAATGACGCTCAAGCGATCGAAGTTTCCGAACTGACATTCGGCGGCGAGTTCAACGAGACGCTGGTTCACCAAGCAGTCGTGGCCTACATGGCTGGCGGCCGTCAAGGTAGCAAGCAGCAAAAGACCCGTTCCGACGTTCGTGGTGGCGGTAAGCGCCCTTGGCGTCAGAAAGGTACTGGCCGTGCTCGTGCCGGTACTATCCGTAGCCCAATCTGGCGTGGCGGTGGTACCACATTCGCAGCTCGTCCACAGGATCACTCTCAGAAGCTGAACAAGAAGATGTATCGCGCAGCAATGCGTTCCATCCTTGCTGAGCTGGTGCGTACTGATCGTCTGGTCGTGGTTCAGGACTTCGCTGTTGAAGCGCCGAAAACCAAAGATCTGCTGAACAAACTGAATGGCATGGGTCTGACTGATGTCCTGATCGTGTCTGAAGTTGTTGATCAGAACCTGTACCTGGCTGCTCGTAACCTGCCACACGTTGATGTCCGTGACGTGCAAGGTTCCGATCCAGTTAGTCTGATCGCATACGACAAGGTGTTGATCACCGTGTCGGCCGTGAAGAAATTCGAGGAGCTGCTGGGATGAACCAGGAACGCGTATTTAAAGTTCTGCTTGGCCCGCACGTTTCCGAGAAGGCTACGGTTCTGGCAGACAAGAAAGGCCAGTTCGTTTTCAAGGTTGCTACTGATGCAACCAAGCTGGAAATCAAGAAGGCCGTCGAAAGCCTGTTCAGCGTGAAAGTTGAGCGTGTTACTACCCTGAATGTACTGGGTAAGAGCAAGCGCACCGCTCGCGGCGTGGGCAAGCGTAATGACTGGAAGAAGGCGGTAATTTCCCTTCAGCCAGGCCAAGATCTCGATTTCAGCAGCAGTGCTGAGTAAGGAAGGGGTGCATCATGGCAATCGTTAAATGCAAACCGACTTCCCCTGGCCGCCGTCATGTGGTCAAGGTGGTCAACCAGGAGCTGCATAAAGGCGCTCCTCACGCACCGCTGCTCGAGAAAAAATCGAAGTCTGGTGGTCGTAACAACAATGGCCGCATTACCACGCGTCACATCGGTGGTGGTCATAAGCAGCATTACCGTATGGTCGACTTCCGTCGCAACGACAAAGATGGCATTCCTGCCACTGTTGAGCGTATCGAATACGATCCAAACCGTACTGCTCACATTGCTCTTATGCTGTACGCAGACGGCGAACGCCGTTACATCATCGCCCCAAAAGGCGTGAGCGCTGGTGACCAGCTGATTTCGGGTGCTTTGGCTCCGATCAAGCCGGGTAACTCGCTGCAGCTGCGTAGCATTCCAGTTGGTAGCACCGTACACGGCATCGAGTTGAAGCCGGGTAAAGGCGCGCAAATCGCTCGCTCCGCTGGTGCTTCTGCTCAGCTGGTAGCTCGTGAAGGTGTCTACGTGACCCTGCGTCTGCGCTCCGGTGAAATGCGTAAAGTTCTGGCTGAATGCCGTGCGACCCTGGGTGAAGTCTCGAACTCCGAGCACAGCCTGCGTTCGCTGGGTAAAGCTGGTGCCAAACGCTGGCGTGGCGTTCGCCCAACCGTTCGTGGTGTTGCCATGAACCCGGTTGACCACCCACATGGTGGTGGTGAAGGTCGTACCTCTGGTGGTCGTCATCCGGTATCGCCATGGGGCTTCCCGACTAAGGGCGCGAAGACTCGTGGTAATAAGCGTACCGACAAAATGATCGTCCGTCGTCGCAAGTAAATAGAGGGATACGACAGTGCCACGTTCTCTGAAAAAAGGTCCTTTTATTGATCTTCACCTACTGAAGAAGATCGAAGTGGCGGCGGAAAAGAATGATCGCAAGCCGGTGAAAACCTGGTCGCGTCGTTCGATGATCCTGCCACAAATGGTCGGTCTGACCATCGCTGTGCATAACGGTCGTCTGCATGTTCCAGTTCTCGTGAACGAAGACATGGTTGGCCATAAACTAGGCGAGTTTGCCGGTACCCGCACTTATCGTGGGCACGTGGCAGACAAGAAAGCCAAGCGTTAAGGGGTAAGGAACGATGGAAGTAGCCGCTAAGTTGTCGGGCGCTCGAATCTCCGCCCAGAAAGCCCGCTTGGTCGCCGACCAGATCCGCGGGAAGAAGGTGGGCGAAGCGCTCAACCTGTTGGCTTTCAGCAACAAGAAAGCCGCCGAGATCATCAAGAAAGTGCTGGAGTCGGCCGTAGCCAACGCCGAGCATAACGAAGGCGCAGACGTTGACGACTTGAAAGTCGCCACCGTTTTCGTCAACGAAGGGCGTTCGCTGAAGCGCATCATGCCGCGTGCCAAAGGCCGCGCTGATCGCATCGTCAAGCGGTCTTGCCATATCACTGTCAAGGTTGCTGACAAGTAACGGAGTCGAAGAGATGGGTCAGAAAGTACATCCCATTGGCATTCGCCTGGGAATCGTCAAGGAGCACACCTCCGTCTGGTACGCAGACGGCCGGACTTATGCGGACTACTTGTTCGCTGATCTGAAGGTGCGTGAATACCTCCAAGACAAACTAAAAAGCGCGTCCGTAAGCCGTATCGATATCCATCGTCCGGCCCAAACTGCACGCATCACCATCCACACCGCTCGTCCAGGTATTGTTATCGGGAAGAAAGGTGAAGATGTTGAGAAACTGCGTCAGGACCTGACCAAGCAAATGGGTGTGCCTGTGCACATCAATATCGAAGAGATCCGCAAGCCGGAGCTCGACGGTATGCTGGTTGCGCAGAGCGTAGCTCAGCAGCTGGAGCGTCGTGTAATGTTCCGTCGCGCTATGAAGCGCGCTGTACAGAACGCTATGCGCATTGGTGCCAAGGGCATCAAAATCCAAGTGAGCGGTCGTCTCGGCGGTGCTGAAATTGCACGTACTGAATGGTATCGCGAAGGTCGTGTGCCATTGCACACCCTGCGTGCCGACATCGACTATGCCAACTACGAAGCTCACACCACTTACGGTGTGATCGGTGTAAAGGTTTGGATCTTCAAAGGCGAAGTAATTGGTGGTCGCCAAGAAGAACTGAAACCACAAGCACCAGCGCCTCGTAAAAAAGCTGCTAAGTAAGGGGTACGCCAAATGTTACAACCTAAGCGTACGAAGTTCCGCAAGCAAATGACTGGCCACAACCGTGGCTTGGCATTGCGCGGTAGCAAAGTCAGCTTCGGCGAGTTCGCGCTGAAGTCTGTTGCTCGTGGTCGTCTCACCGCTCGTCAGATCGAGTCAGCGCGTCGTGCACTGACCCGTCACGTGAAACGTGGTGGCAAGATCTGGATCCGTGTATTCCCGGACAAGCCTGTAACCAAAAAGCCCCTCGAAGTTCGTATGGGTAAAGGTAAGGGTAACGTGGAGTATTGGGTTGCCCAGATTCAGCCAGGCAAAGTCCTGTATGAGATCGAGGGTGTTTCTGAAGAGCTGGCGCGTGAGGCTTTCGCCCTGGCTGCTGCAAAGCTGCCGCTCGCCACCTCCTTTGTTAAACGGACGGTGATGTGATGAAAGCGAATGAACTTCGTGAAAAATCCGCACAGCAGCTGAACGAGCAACTGCTCGGCTTGCTGCGCGACCAGTTCAATCTGCGTATGCAGAAAGCAACTGGCCAGTTGGGGCAGTCGCATCTGCTCTCGCAAGTTAAGCGTGACATCGCTCGCGTGAAGACTGTGCTCAAACAGCAGGCAGGTAAGTAATCATGGCTGAAGCCGAAAAAACTGTCCGTACGCTGACTGGCCGTGTTGTCAGCGACAAGATGGACAAAACCATCACCGTTCTGATTGAGCGTCGCGTTAAGCACCCGATCTACGGTAAATACGTTAAGCGTTCGACTAAGCTGCACGCGCACGACGAAACCAATCAGTGCCACATCGGCGACAAAGTCACTATTCGTGAAACTCGTCCGATGGCCAAGACCAAGTCTTGGGCGCTGGTTGATGTTCTCGAACGCGCTGTGGAAGTCTAAGGACTAGGGGTCGGAGAAATTATATGATTCAGACTCAATCCATGCTCGATGTGGCCGATAACAGCGGCGCACGCCGCGTTATGTGCATCAAGGTGCTGGGTGGCTCCCATCGTCGTTACGCTGGTATCGGTGACATCATCAAAGTAACCGTCAAGGAAGCAATTCCGCGCGGTAAAGTGAAAAAAGGCCAAGTGATGACTGCAGTAGTAGTCCGCACTCGTCACGGCGTACGCCGTGCTGATGGCTCCATTATCCGCTTTGATGGCAACGCTGCTGTTCTTCTGAACAACAAGCAAGAGCCTATCGGCACCCGTATCTTTGGGCCAGTGACCCGTGAACTTCGTACTGAGAAGTTCATGAAGATCGTCTCGCTCGCCCCAGAAGTGCTGTAAGGAGATCCGACATGCAAAAGATTCGTCGTGACGACGAGATCATCGTGATCGCCGGCAAAGACAAAGGTAAGCGCGGTAAGGTGCTTAAGGTTCTCGCTGACAACCGTCTGGTTGTTGGTGGTCTGAACCTGGTAAAGCGTCATACCAAGCCTAACCCGATGTCGGGCGTACAAGGCGGTATCGTCGAAAAAGAAGCGCCATTGCACGCTTCTAACGTCGCCATTTTCAACGGCGAAACCAACAAGGCTGACCGCGTTGGTTTCAAAGTAGAAGAAGGCAAAAAAATTCGTGTCTTCAAGTCGACCCAAAAAGCGGTTGATGCTTGAACACTGCTAGGTAGATAAGACCATGGCACGACTAAAAGAGATTTACCGGAAGGAAATCGCTCCGAAACTTAAGGAAGAACTTAAGCTTTCGAACGTGATGGAAGTTCCGCGCGTTACCAAAATCACCCTGAACATGGGTCTGGGCGAAGCGATCGGCGACAAAAAAGTCATCGAGCACGCTGTAGCTGATTTGGAAAAAATCACGGGTCAAAAAGTTGTTGTGACTTACGCTCGCAAGTCCATCGCAGGCTTTAAAGTTCGCGAAGGCTGGCCGATCGGCGTCAAAGTAACTCTGCGCCGTGAGCGTATGTATGAATTCCTGGATCGTCTGCTGTCGATCTCCCTGCCTCGGGTTCGCGACTTCCGCGGCCTGAATGCCAAGTCCTTCGATGGTCGTGGTAACTACAGCATGGGCGTTAAAGAGCAGATCATCTTCCCGGAAATCGACTACGACAAGATCGATGCACTCCGCGGTCTGGATATTACCCTGACCACCACTGCTCGGACGGATGATGAAGGTCGCGCATTGCTGCGTGCATTCAAATTCCCGTTCCGCAACTGATTGGAGTAGGACCATGGCTAAGATGAGCATGAAAAACCGCGAGCTGAAGCGTCAGCTCACGGTTGCCAAGTACGCCAAGAAGCGTGCCGAGCTGAAAGCGATCATCGTTGATCTGAACGCAAGTCCAGAAGCGCGTTGGGAAGCTACAGTAGCTCTGCAGAAGCAGCCACGTGACGCAAGCGCTTCGCGCATGCGTAACCGCTGCCGCCTGACTGGTCGTCCGCATGGTGTTTACCGCAAGTTCGGCCTTGGCCGTAACAAATTGCGTGAAGCAGCAATGCGCGGTGACGTACCAGGTCTGGTTAAAGCCAGCTGGTAAGCTGTACAGGCAAAGTTATCGTTGTCAGGTTCGTAAGATCCTGACAGTCGGTGACCCTGAACATGAATCAAGCCCCTATTGGGGCTTGATTCATTTCTGGTGTGTGTCTAGAATGACCGGCTCGCCTGAGCCCGTGCTTTTTAAGCATTGAGTTACTCGGCGACAGTTGTAGCCGTAAGGCTAATTCTTTTTGTATCAGGAGCGTCTAGCCCATGAGTATGCAGGACCCGTTAGCGGACATGCTAACTCGAATCCGTAATGCCCAGATGGCTGAAAAGTCCGTCGTAAGCATGCCATCTTCCACGTTGAAGGTAGCTGTAGCCAAAGTTCTGAAGGACGAAGGTTACATCGCGGATTATCAGATCAGCAGCGAAATCAAGCCACTGCTGTCTATCGAGCTGAAGTACTTCGAAGGCCGTCCGGTTATCGAAGAAGTTAAGCGCGTTAGCCGTCCAGGCCTGCGTCAGTACAAGTCCTCCGAAGATCTGCCAAAAGTTCGTGGCGGTCTGGGTGTGTCTATCGTCTCCACCAACAAAGGTGTGATGACGGATCGTGCTGCGCGCGCTGCCGGTGTCGGCGGCGAAGTTCTTTGCACTGTGTTCTAAGGGGGGATAAGCATGTCACGCGTCGCTAAGAACCCCGTTAAGCTGCCAGCTGGTGTTGAAGTAAAATTCGCCGGCCAACAGCTTTCGGTGAAGGGTGCCAAGGGCACTCTAGAACTGAACATCCATTCGTCCGTTGAGATCGTTGAAGAAGCTGGTGAGCTGCGTTTCGCTGCTCGCAATGGCGATCAACAAACTCGCGCAATGGCTGGTACCACTCGTGCGTTGGTAAACAACATGGTCCAAGGCGTAAGCCAAGGCTTCGAGCGCAAGCTCCAGCTGGTCGGTGTTGGTTACAAAGCGCAAGCAAAAGGCACAGTGCTGAACCTGGCTCTTGGCTTCTCGCACCCAGTGGATTACGAACTGCCGGAAGGCATCACCGCTGAGACTCCTAGCCAGACCGATATCCTGATCAAGGGCATCGATAAGCAGCTAGTAGGTCAAGTGGCCGCTGAGATCCGCGACTTCCGTCCGCCAGAACCTTACAAAGGTAAAGGTGTGCGTTACGCGGACGAAGTCGTCCGCCGTAAAGAAGCCAAGAAGAAGTAGGGCCTAGCAAATGACCGACAAAAAAGTTACTCGACTGCGTCGCGCTCGCAAAGCACGTCTGAAAATGCACGAACTAGAAGTCGTGCGTCTCTGCGTGTTCCGCTCTTCGCAGCACATCTATGCCCAGGTCATCTCGGCCGACGGCAGCAAAGTCCTGGCAAGCGCCTCGACTTTGGACAAAGAACTGCGTGATGCTGCCACTGGCAACATCGACGCGGCCACAAAGGTTGGCCAGCTGGTCGCTACGCGTGCAAAAGCCGCTGGCGTCTCGCAGGTGGCTTTCGACCGCTCTGGCTTCAAGTACCACGGCCGCGTTAAAGCGCTGGCTGAGGCTGCTCGTGAAGCTGGGCTGGAGTTCTAAGTTATGTCAAATAACGACCAAAAGCGCGACGAAGGCTACATTGAGAAGCTGGTTCAAGTTAACCGCGTAGCCAAAACCGTTAAAGGCGGCCGTATCTTCACTTTCACCGCGTTGACCGTGGTTGGTGATGGTAAAGGGCGTGTTGGCTTCGGCCGTGGCAAGTCACGTGAAGTGCCTGCTGCGATCCAGAAGGCAATGGAAGCTGCTCGCCGCAACATGATCCAGGTTGATCTGAACGGCACCACCCTGCAGTACGCAATGAAGTCTGCCCATGGCGCTTCGAAGGTGTACATGCAGCCTGCTTCTGAAGGTACCGGTATCATCGCTGGCGGCGCTATGCGTGCTGTCCTCGAAGTTGCTGGCGTTCAGAACGTACTGGCTAAGTGCTACGGCTCGACTAACCCTGTAAACGTGGTTCACGCCACATTTAAAGGTTTGAAAGCTATGCAGTCTCCTGAATCTATTGCCGCTAAGCGTGGCAAAAGCGTTAAGGAGATCTTCTGATCATGGCTACCGTTAAAGTAACGTTGATCAAAAGCATGACCGGCCGTATCCCTAACCACAAACTGTGCGTTAAGGGTCTGGGTCTGCGTCGCATCGGTCACACTGTAGAAGTACTTGATACTCCCGAGAATCGCGGGATGATCAACAAGGCTTACTACATGCTGCGTGTAGAGGGTTAATCGATGAAGCTCAATGATCTGAGTCCAGCGCCGGGTTCCCGTCGCGAAAAGCATCGTCCGGGCCGTGGTATCGGTAGTGGTTTGGGTAAGACTGGTGGCCGTGGTCACAAAGGTCAGACTTCCCGCTCCGGTGGCACCATTGCTCCAGGCTTTGAAGGCGGCCAACAGCCGTTGCATCGCCGTCTGCCTAAGTTCGGTTTCGTTTCCCTGAAAGCTATGGATCGCGCAGAAGTGCGTTTGTCCGAGCTGGCTAAAGTGGAAGGCGACATCGTAACTGTGCAGACTCTGAAGGATGCCAACGTGATCAACGTCAACGTACAACGTGTGAAAATCATGTTGTCCGGTGAAGTGACTCGCGCTGTCACCATCAAAGGTATCGCAGCCACCAAAGGTGCGCGTGCGGCTATCGAAGCAGCTGGCGGCAAGTTCGAGGAATAAATGGCTAAGCAAGGTGCTCTCTCAGCGCTCAGCAAAGGCGGGTTGTCCGAGCTCTGGGCTCGTCTGCGTTTTCTATTCCTGGCGATTATCGTCTACCGGATAGGCGCACACATCCCAGTTCCTGGTATTAACCCGGACCGGCTGGCGGACCTGTTTCGACAGAATGAGGGGACCATTCTTAGCTTGTTCAACATGTTTTCCGGCGGCGCGCTGGAGCGGATGAGTATTTTTGCGCTGGGGATCATGCCGTACATTTCGGCATCGATCATCATGCAGCTTATGTCCGCTGTTAGCCCGCAGCTGGAGCAGTTGAAGAAGGAAGGTGAAGCTGGCCGTCGCAAGATTAGCCAGTACACCCGCTACCTCACTGTCGCTCTTGCTCTCGTCCAGGCTATTGGCATGTCCATTGGTCTGGCGGGGCAGGGCGTAGCGTTCACTGGTGACCTGGGCTTTCATTTCGTTGCAGTGACCACATTTGTGGCTGGTGCAATGTTCATGATGTGGCTGGGTGAGCAGATTACTGAACGTGGAGTTGGCAACGGTATCTCGATGTTGATTTTTTCGGGTATCGTCGCCGGTCTTCCGAGAGCAATTGGGCAGTCGTTCGAGTCTGCGCGTCAGGGTGATATCAATATTTTCGCCCTGGTTGCTATCGGTTTGCTGGCAGTAGCGATTATCGGTTTTGTGGTGTTCATTGAGCGTGGCCAGCGTCGTATTGCTGTTCACTACGCTAAGCGTCAGCAGGGCCGTAAGGTGTTTGCTGCTCAAACGAGCCACCTGCCGCTGAAAGTGAATATGGCCGGCGTAATCCCGGCTATTTTCGCGAGCAGCATTTTGCTGTTCCCGGCTTCGCTGGGTGCCTGGTTTGGTCAGTCTGAAGGTATGGGCTGGTTGCAGGACATCTCACAGTCGATCGCTCCTGGTCAGCCGTTGAATATTCTGCTGTTTAGTGCAGGGATTATTTTCTTCTGCTTCTTCTATACGGCGTTGATGTTCAATCCGAAAGACGTAGCGGAAAACCTGAAGAAGTCCGGTGCCTTTATTCCGGGTATCCGTCCAGGCGAGCAGTCGGCGCGCTATATTGATGGCGTTTTGACTCGTTTGACTCTGTTCGGTGCTCTTTATATGACGGCCGTGTGTCTGCTGCCCCAATTCCTGGTGGTTGCAGCCAACGTTCCGTTCTACCTTGGCGGGACCTCGTTGCTGATCGTTGTCGTGGTTGTTATGGACTTCATGTCGCAAGTACAATCGCACCTCGTTTCGCACCAGTACGAATCCCTGATGAAGAAAGCCAACCTGAAGGGCTACGGCAGCGGAATGCTTCGCTGAAGTACCCATAAGGTTAGAGGAGTTGGTGATGAAAGTTCGTGCATCGGTGAAAAAGCTGTGCCGTAACTGCAAGATTATTCGCCGCGAAGGTGTTGTTCGGGTAATTTGCAGCGCGGAACCACGTCACAAACAGCGCCAAGGCTGAGTGTGATCTGTTTGAAGCCCAGCAGCTAGTGCGCTGCTGGGTTGATTATTTGTTATTACAGCGATATTATCTCGCGCCCTATTTCTTGGCTTCCGGGGCGTAGGTAGCTGTCAATTGGAGTCCCACTGAATGGCCCGTATTGCAGGCGTTAACATTCCAGATAACAAGCACACTGTTATCTCGCTGACCTACATCTATGGTGTTGGTCGCACTACTGCACAGAAAATCTGTGTAGATGCTGGTGTAAACCCAGCCGCTAAGATCAAGGATCTGAGCGACGAGCAGATTGAACAGCTGCGTGGCGAAGTGGCAAAGTTCACCACTGAAGGTGACCTGCGTCGTGAAGTCAACATGAAAATCAAACGCTTGATGGACTTGGGCTGCTACCGCGGTCTGCGCCATCGTCGTGGTCTTCCAGTGCGCGGTCAGCGTACCAAGACCAACGCGCGTACTCGCAAAGGTCCGCGTAAGCCGATCCGCAAGTAATCGCACCAGCGAATCGACAGGAATTTAGTCATGGCAAAACCTGCTGCTCGTCCTCGTAAAAAAATTAAAAAGACAGTGGTTGATGGCATCGCCCACATCCACGCGTCTTTCAACAACACCATCGTGACCATCACCGACCGTCAGGGTAATGCGCTTTCTTGGGCAACCTCCGGTGGTTCGGGTTTCCGCGGTTCTCGCAAGTCCACCCCGTTCGCTGCTCAAGTAGCTGCTGAACGTGCTGGTCAAGCTGCGCTGGAATATGGCCTGAAAAACCTTGACGTTAACGTTAAGGGCCCAGGTCCAGGTCGTGAGTCCGCTGTCCGTGCTTTGAACGGCTGTGGCTATAAGATCGCCAGCATCACCGACGTGACGCCAATCCCGCACAACGGGTGCCGTCCGCCGAAGAAGCGCCGCGTGTAATCCAGGAGACTGTAAAGAATGGCTCGTTACATTGGTCCAAAATGCAAACTGGCACGTCGTGAAGGCACCGATCTCTTCCTGAAGAGTGGTGTGCGCGCTATCGAATCGAAGTGCAATATTGAAGCTGCTCCAGGCATCCACGGCCAGCGCCGCGGTCGCCAATCCGACTACGGCACCCAGCTGCGTGAAAAGCAGAAGGTCCGTCGTATCTACGGCGTTCTCGAGCGTCAGTTCAGCGGCTACTACAAACAAGCTGCTGGCAAGAAAGGTGCAACCGGTGAAAACCTGCTGCAACTGCTCGAATGCCGTCTGGATAACGTCGTATACCGTATGGGTTTCGGTTCTACTCGTGCCGAATCTCGTCAGTTGGTATCGCACAAGTCGATCAGCGTTAACGGTCAGACCGTAAACGTTCCGTCCTACCAGGTTCGTGCTGGTGACGTGGTCGCTATCCGCGAGAAAGCAAAGAACCAGCTTCGCATTGTCCAAGCTCTCGATCTGTGTGCCCAACGTGGCCGCGTAGAATGGGTAGAAGTAGACACTGAGAAGAAGTCGGGCGTTTTCAAGAACGTTCCAGCTCGCAGTGATCTGTCCGCCGACATCAACGAAAGCCTGATTGTCGAGCTCTACTCCAAGTAAGGGCTAGAAAATAGGTGCATCCATGCAGATTTCGGTAAATGAGTTCCTGACACCTCGCCATATTGATGTGCAAGTTGTCAGTCCAACCCGCGCTAAAATCACTCTCGAGCCTCTCGAGCGTGGTTTTGGCCACACCCTGGGCAACGCGCTGCGCCGCATCCTGTTGTCCTCAATGCCAGGCTGTGCAGTAGTCGAGGCCGAGATTGATGGTGTGCTCCACGAGTACAGCGCCATCGAAGGTGTACAGGAAGACGTAATTGAAATCCTGTTGAACCTTAAAGGTCTGGCTATCAAGCTGCACGGCCGTGACGAAGTTACGCTGACCTTGTCGAAGAAGGGTTCGGGGGTGGTTACCGCTGCCGATATTCAGCTGGATCATGATGTCGAGATCGTTAATCCCGATCACGTAATCGCCAACCTGGCGTCTAACGGCGCCTTGAACATGAAGCTCACCGTAGCTCGTGGTCGTGGTTATGAACCAGCAGACTCGCGTCAGAGCGATGAAGATGAAAGCCGCAGCATTGGTCGCTTGCAGCTTGATTCTTCGTTCAGCCCGGTTCGCCGTATCGCATACGTGGTGGAAAACGCCCGTGTCGAGCAGCGTACTAACCTGGACAAACTGGTTATTGATCTGGAGACCAACGGTACCCTGGATCCTGAAGAGGCCATTCGTCGTGCTGCAACCATCCTGCAACAGCAGTTGGCTGCATTCGTCGACCTCAAAGGTGACAGCGAGCCAGTGGTTATCGAACAGGAAGACGAGATCGATCCGATCCTGCTTCGTCCGGTTGACGATCTGGAACTGACCGTGCGTTCGGCCAACTGCCTTAAGGCGGAGAACATTTACTACATTGGTGACCTGATTCAGCGCACCGAAGTAGAACTGTTGAAGACTCCGAACCTGGGCAAGAAATCCTTGACTGAAATCAAGGACGTTCTGGCCTCCCGTGGTCTGTCCCTCGGCATGCGCCTCGACAACTGGCCGCCTGCAAGTCTTAAGAAGGACGACAAGGCGACTGCCTGATCGTCGTAATCACCGAACGTTGTGTTTGGTAAGGAATGAACCATGCGTCATCGTAAAAGTGGTCGTCACCTGAGCCGCACTAGCTCGCACCGCAAGGCTATGTTTCAAAACATGGCAGTGTCGCTGTTCGAGCACGAGCTGATCAAAACGACTCTGCCGAAAGCCAAAGAACTGCGTCGCGTTGCTGAGCCGCTGATTACTCTGGCCAAGAACGATTCTGTTGCTAACCGCCGTCTGGCTTTCGACCGTACTCGTTCGAAAGCAATCGTTGGTAAGCTGTTCAACGATCTGGGCAAGCGTTATGCAACTCGTGAGGGTGGCTACCTGCGCATCCTCAAGTGCGGTTTCCGCGCTGGCGACAACGCGCCTATGGCGTACGTCGAGTTGGTTGATCGTCCAGTTGGCGGTGAAGCTGTATCCGCTGAGTAAGACGTCAGTCTCTACAAAAAACCGGGCCTAGTGCCCGGTTTTTTGTGCGCGTTGTATTGTGGTTTTCTATTGATCTCCATCATTTAATGAATTTGCCCATGTGAAGTGCATGGTCAATACTCCTCGTCAGCCGATTACACGGCAGCATCAAGACTGACTGAGGAAGTAAACGCATGAGCCAGACCAAAACGCTTACCACTGCCAGCGGCGCCCCAGTAGCTGACAACCAGAATTCTCGTTCTGCCGGTCCTCGTGGCCCCTTGCTGCTTGATGACTTTCATTTGATCGAGAAACTCGCTCACTTCAACCGTGAAAACATTCCTGAACGTCGTGTACATGCCAAAGGTTCGGGGGCTCACGGTACGTTCACTGTGACGCGTGACATGTCGCAATACAGCAGCGCGAAGCTGTTCGACACGATCGGCAAGCAAACACCGACCTTTATGCGCTTCTCGACGGTCGGCGGTGAACGCGGTTCTGCCGACACCGAGCGCGACCCTCGCGGTTTTGCCATCAAGTTCTATACCGAAGAAGGCAATTGGGACATCGTGGGTAATAATACCCCCGTGTTCTTTATCCGGGACCCACTCAAGTTTCCGGACTTTATCCACACCCAAAAGCGTCTCCCGCAAAGCAACTTGAAAAGCGCGCAAATGATGTGGGATTTCTGGTCACATTCACCTGAATCTTTACATCAGGTGACCATCCTGTTTTCTGACCGCGGTATCCCGGATGGCTATCGTCATATGCATGGCTTCGGCAGCCACACGTACAGCCTGATCAACGCCGCCGGCGAGCGCCATTGGGTCAAGTGGCATTACAAAACCAAGCAGGGAATTAAAAACTTGGCGCCTGCCGAGGCGGCGCGTTTGGCGGGTACAGACCCTGACTATGCGCAACGCGATTTGTTTGGTGCGATTGAACGGGGAGATTTCCCTAAATGGCGCGTTTGCATGCAAGTGATGACCGAAGCACAGGCGGCTGCGCATCACGAGAACCCGTTTGATGTCACCAAAACCTGGTCGCAGAAAGAGTTTCCATTGATTGAGATTGGCGAACTTGAGCTCAACCGCAACCCGCTTAATTATTTCGCCGAAGTTGAGCAGGCGGCCTTTGGCCCCAGCAATATGATTCCGGGTGTAGGCCTCTCGCCTGATCGCATGCTACAGGGCCGTGTATTCGCGTATGCGGATGCCCATCGCTATCGCGTAGGCACCAACCACCAACATTTGCCGATCAACTCGCCACGTGTACCTGTGCACAACTACCAGCGTGATGGCTCCATGGCTTATGGCAACAACGGCGGCGCGGCACCGAACTACGAGCCCAACAGTTACTCTGACGCCCCTAAGCAGGCGCCACAATATGCTGAGCCGCCATTGGCGTTGAATGGCGCGGCGGATCGTTACGATCATCGCGAAGATACTGATTACTACAGCCACGCAGGTGCTCTGTTCCGGTTGATGAGCCCGGAACAGAAAGCCCTGTTGATTAACAACATTGCCGGGGCAATGGCCGGGGTGTCTGACGACGTGGTGCAGCGTCAATTGCCTCACTTCTATAACGCTGATCCGGCGTACGGAGAAGGGGTGGCAAAAGCGTTGGGTGTACAGCGTAACTAACTCTAAGTGAGAAGCAGAACCGCCCTCAATTGGGCGGTTTTTGCGTTATTTAGGCTCGTTTTCTCAGATAAACAGCACATTTGTTGCGATTGAACCGTGACCTCTTGGTCAGCTTGGTTCAAACTACAGCCTTTCAAGCAGGGAGATGTGGGCCAATGCTAGGGCACCCGGAAGTAATCGATTATCTCAACACGTTGCTCACCGGTGAGCTGGCTGCACGTGATCAATATTTTGTCCATTCCCGTATGTACGAAGACTGGGGTTTCACCAAGCTCTACGAGCGTATCAATCACGAGATGGAAGAAGAGGCGCAGCACGCCGATGCGTTGATGCGCCGGATTCTGATGCTCGAAGGCACCCCTCGCATGCGTCCTGACGACCTGGATGTGGGGACCACCGTCCCGGAGATGTTCGCCGCAGACTTGCGTCTGGAATACAAAGTCCGGGCAGCGCTGTGCAAAGGTATTGAGCTGTGCGAATTGCACAAGGATTACGTCAGCCGCGACATGCTGCGCATCCAGCTCGCCGACACTGAAGAAGACCATACCTATTGGCTGGAGAAACAGCTCGGTCTGATTAAGTCGATTGGCTTGCAGAACTACCTTCAGTCGCAGTTCTGATTAGCGTTCTTACCTGTCGCTGCTTCAGGCAGCGATGACGCAGACTAAAAGGCCCTGCCATCTCACGATGACAGGGCCTTTTTCATACGCTGATTTAAGCTTTGTCGCGAATCAACAGCGGCTTCAGGTAGAAACCGGTGTGAGATTGCTTCATGTTTGCCACGTCTTCCGGCGTACCGGTTGCGATTATCTGCCCACCTTTGGAACCGCCTTCAGGGCCCAAGTCCACCAGCCAATCCGCGGTCTTGATCACGTCGAGGTTGTGCTCGATGACCACCACGGTATTGCCGTGGTCGCGTAATCGATGCAATACATCCAGCAATTGCTGGATATCGGCGAAGTGCAGGCCTGTTGTCGGTTCGTCGAGGATGTACAGCGTTTTGCCGGTATCGCGCTTGGACAGCTCGCGGGACAACTTGACCCGCTGAGCCTCGCCGCCTGACAGGGTCGTGGCGGATTGCCCCAGCTTGATATACGACAAACCTACGTCCATCAGCGTCTGTAGCTTACGCGCCAGCGCAGGGACGGCATCGAAGAACTCGCGGGCTTCTTCAATGGTCATCTCCAGCACTTCATGGATGCTCTTGCCCTTGTACTTGATCTCAAGGGTTTCGCGGTTATAGCGCTTGCTTTTGCACACGTCGCAAGGCACGTAGATGTCGGGCAGAAAGTGCATTTCTACCTTGATCAGGCCGTCACCCTGACACGCCTCGCAACGTCCACCCTTCACGTTGAAGGAGAAACGTCCCGGACCATAGCCTCGGGAGCGGGATTCCGGTACGCCGGAGAACAGCTCGCGAATAGGCGTAAACAACCCGGTATAGGTCGCAGGGTTAGAGCGCGGGGTGCGGCCGATCGGGCTTTGATCGATGTCGACGACCTTGTCCAGATGCTCAAGCCCTTTGATGCTGTCGTGAGCCGCCGCCTCCAGCGTGCTCGCGCCGTTCAAGGCTGTCGCGCTGAGCGGGTAGAGCGTGTTGTTGATCAGTGTGGACTTGCCCGAACCTGAAACCCCGGTCACGCAGGTCAGCAAGCCAATGGGGATTTCGAGGTCAACATTACGCAAGTTGTTGCCGCGCGCACCTTTGAGCGACAGCGTCAGCTTTTTGTTGCGCGGAGTGCGTTTGGCCGGAACTTCGATCTTCACCCGCCCCGACAGGTATTTGCCGGTCAGCGAATCAGGGTGCGCCATCACCTCGGCCGGTGTGCCTTCGGCCACGATGTGTCCGCCATGCACGCCTGCCCCCGGGCCGATATCCACGACATAGTCCGCCAGTCGAATTGCATCTTCATCGTGCTCGACCACTATCACGGTATTGCCGATATCGCGAAGGTGTTTGAGGGTGCCCAGCAAACGATCGTTATCGCGCTGATGCAGGCCGATAGACGGCTCATCAAGGATGTAAAGAACACCCACCAGGCCCGCGCCGATCTGGCTGGCCAGACGGATACGCTGCGCCTCGCCGCCGGACAGTGTGTCAGCACTGCGATCCAGCGACAGATAATCGAGGCCCACATTCACCAAAAACTGCAGGCGTTCGCGAATTTCTTTCAGAATTTTGTCTGCAATCTCGCCGCGACGCCCGGTCAGGCTCAGCGCGCTGAAATATTCAGTGGCATCGCCAATGGGCATGTTGGTCACGGCCGGCAGGTTTTTCTCACCGACCCATACGTGACGCGCTTCACGACGCAGGCGTGTGCCGCGGCAGTCGGGGCAAGCCTGGGTGCTGAGAAACTTGGCCAACTCCTCTCGAACGGTCGCCGACTCGGTTTCGCGATAGCGCCGCTCAAGGTTAGGCACGATCCCTTCAAACGGGTGCGCCCGCTTGACGATGTCACCTCGATCATTGAGATAGCGGAAATCAACGTTCTGCGGGCCGCTGCCGTACAGAATGACTTTCTGTTTGTCGGCGGGCAGTTCGCTGAACGGCACTTCAAGGCTGAAATCGTAATGCTTGGCCAGCGCACCCAGCATCTGGAAGTAATAGACGTTACGCCTGTCCCAGCCGCGAATGGCGCCTTCAGCCAAGGTCAAATCACCATTGACCAGTCGCTTGATGTCGAAAAACTGCTTAACCCCGAGCCCGTCGCAGGTCGGGCATGCACCGGCCGGGTTGTTGAAGGAAAACAGTTTGGGTTCCAGCTCGCTGATAGCGTGCCCGCAAATGGGGCAAGCGAAGCGTGCCGAAAAAATTATCTCTTCGCCGGGCTCGTCGTCCATCGGCGCCACCAGCGCGATACCGTCAGCCAGCTTGAGCGCGGTCTCAAACGATTCGGCCAGGCGCTGTTGCAGATCCGCTCTGACCTTGAAGCGGTCAACGACCACGTCAATCGAGTGTTTCTTCTGCTTGTCGAGCTTTGGCAACTCATCCAGTTCGCACAGCTTGCCGTCTACGCGCGCGCGAACGAAGCCCTGAGCCCGTAGCTCTTCGAACACCGACAGGTGCTCGCCTTTACGTTCACGAATCACCGGCGCCAGCAGCATCAACTTGCTGCCTTCGGGTTGCGCCAGCACCAGGTCGACCATCTGGCTGACGGTCTGTGCTTCCAGTGGAATATCGTGATCCGGGCAGCGCGGAATGCCGACGCGTGCATACAGCAAACGCAGGTAATCGTAGATTTCAGTGATGGTGCCGACAGTGGAACGCGGGTTGTGTGACGTCGATTTTTGCTCGATGGAGATGGCTGGCGACAAACCTTCAATGGTGTCGACGTCAGGCTTTTCCATCATCGAAAGGAACTGCCGCGCATAGGCCGACAGCGACTCGACATACCGACGCTGGCCTTCGGCATACAACGTGTCAAACGCCAGGGATGATTTGCCGGAGCCAGACAGTCCGGTGATGACGATCAGTTTGTCCCGTGGCAGGGTCAGGTCGATGTTCTTCAGGTTGTGGGTTCGTGCCCCACGTATCAGGATCTTGTCCACTGCGGCCTCGCTTGGCGGGCATAACATAAACGAATGAGTATACGGATCTGTGTGAAAGCTGTGCAGGTCCTTAATGGCACGTTGTCATTAAGGGTCTTTATAACTTTTACGTGACAAAGCGTCGCGCATCGCTCGTGTGTGTGCTGTTACTCGATGGGACTGGTAGAATCGCCGCCGGTTCACACGAGGTTTTTCCATGCACGATCCCCACAGCGAACGCATGAGTGGTAGCGAGACCCGCGCAGCAAGCGGTCTGGCCCTTGTGTTTGCCTTCCGCATGCTTGGTATGTTCATGGTGTTGCCGGTACTGGCGACCTATGGGATGGACCTTGCAGGTGCAACGCCGGCCTTGATTGGTCTGGCGATTGGCGCTTATGGCTTGACCCAGGCCATCTTCCAGATCCCTTTTGGGGTCATTTCCGACCGCATTGGCCGTCGCCCCGTTATCTACCTGGGGCTGGTGGTGTTCGCAGTGGGCAGCGTAGTGGCTGCCTGTTCTGACTCAATCTGGGGCGTGATTGCCGGGCGCATCCTGCAAGGGGCGGGCGCGATTTCTGCGGCGGTGATGGCCTTGCTTTCAGACCTGACCCGCGAGCAGCACCGCACCAAGGCCATGGCCATGATTGGCATGACCATCGGCTTGTCGTTCGCAGTCGCGATGGTGGTGGGCCCACTGCTGACCCGCGCCTTTGGTTTGTCCGGGCTGTTTCTGGCTACCGGGGCCATGGCATTGGTGGGGATTGTCATCGTCATGTTCATGGTGCCGCGCTCAACCGGCACGCTGCAGCACCGTGAGTCAGGCGTGGCCAGGCAGGCGTTGCTGCCGACCTTGCGCCATCCCGACCTGCTGCGTCTGGACCTCGGCATTTTTGTGTTGCACGCCATGTTGATGTCCAGCTTCATTGCCTTGCCGCTGGCGCTGGTTGAAAAAGCCGGTTTGCCCAAGGAGCAGCATTGGTGGGTCTACCTGACCGCGTTGTTGATTTCTTTCTTCGCCATGATCCCGTTCATCATCTACGGCGAAAAGAAACGCAAAATGAAACGAGTTTTACTCGGTGCCGTCGCGACGTTAATGCTCACTGAGCTATTCTTCTGGCAGTTCGGCGACAGCTTGCGTGCGTTGGTGATCGGCACGGTGGTGTTCTTCACCGCGTTCAATCTGCTGGAGGCTTCGTTGCCTTCGCTGATCAGCAAGGTGTCACCGGCGGGCGGCAAGGGCACGGCGATGGGGGTCTACTCTACCAGCCAGTTCCTGGGGTCGGCATTGGGCGGCATACTCGGCGGCTGGATGTTTCAGCATGGCGGTCTGTCGGTTGTGTTCCTGGGATGCGCAGGTCTGGCTGCACTCTGGCTAGCCTTTGCTGTTACCATGCGCGAACCGCCGTATGTAACCAGCCTGCGCTTGCCGCTGTCGCCTGAGGCGCTTCGCGAAGCAGGTTTGACCGAGCGTTTAAAGGCCGTTGCAGGCGTAACGGATGCAGTGGTGGTAGCCGAAGAGGCTGCCATTTATATCAAATTGGACACCGAACTATTGGATCGCGCGACACTCGAGCAGCTGGTCAACCCGGCGCCGACGTGCGAAGCCTAGGAGAACGTTATGGCCCGTGGGGTTAACAAAGTTATATTGGTCGGCACATGCGGCCAGGATCCCGAAGTTCGCTACTTGCCTAACGGTAATGCCGTGACCAACCTGAGTCTGGCAACCAGCGAACAGTGGACTGACAAGCAAACCGGCCAGAAAGTTGAAAAGACGGAATGGCACCGTGTATCGATGTTCGGCAAAGTAGCCGAAATTGCTGGCGAATACCTGCGTAAGGGTTCGCAGGTGTACATCGAAGGCAAGCTGCAAACCCGCGAGTGGGAAAAAGACGGTATCAAGCGTTACACCACTGAAATCGTGGTCGACATGCAAGGCACCATGCAACTGCTCGGCGGCCGCCCACAAGGCGACCAGCAAAATCAGGGTGGCGGTAACAACTACCAGCAATCCGCGCCGCGTCAGCAGGCTCAACGCCCGGCACCGCAGCAGCAGCAGCCACAGCGCGAGTCGCGTCCGGCGCCGCAACAGCAGGCTCAACAGCCAGCCCCTGATTTCGACAGCTTTGATGACGATATCCCGTTCTAGGACTTACCTAAGACAATTTTGTAAGGTATAGACCAAAGCCCCGAAAACGCTGTTTTTGGGGCTTTTTCATTGGTGCGCGATGCCTTACAGGCATGTCGGCCGTGCATGGAAAACCAAGGGGTTGCAGAGCAATGCGGCGTTTTGAAACTGTGATTTTGCCTAAGGTTTGCACTTGTAGAACGGCAGACACTTATTGAGGCCACTGCTCAAGCAAGATCGAGGCAAACTTTTCTGCCGCCGGAGACAGAGACGCACCTCTGCGATACACCAGACCCAATGAGCGATTTACCACGGGCTCAATCAAGGGGACGCTGACCAGTGTGGGATGATCGCCCGTTGGCATTGCCAGACTGGGCATCACCGATACGCCAAGTCCTGCTTCGACTAAACCCAATGAGGTTGAAAGGTGCTGAACCTCATAAAACCACTTCGGTCGCCAGCTTAAACTCGACAAGGCATGGTCTAAAAGCATGCGGTTTCCGCTTAAGCGGCCCACGCCAATCAACCGATACTCACTGAGTTGCGACCACTTTACAGACGCACAATTGGCCAGCTCATGGTCTCGTCTGCAGGCCAACACAAACGGCTCATTGACCAAGGTTACAAACTCGATATCCGGGTGTTGGCCACTCATCATGTTGATACCAAAATCGGCTTCGCCACGCAGTACTGCTTCCAGTCCGTCGTTTGCGCTCAGGTCTAACAATCGAATATGGATTTTAGGATAACGCTCGTTGTAGAGCCGGATCACTGAAGGCAAAAAATAGAAGGCTGCCGTGGGGATACAAGCCAGCGTGACACGACCGCTTCGTCGTTCAGCCAACTCCCGAATATTAAGAATCGAGTCATCAAAGTCGTCGAGCAGTCTGCGCGCTTTGGGTAAAAAATCGCGCCCTACACTTGTCACACTCACTTTGCGCGTTGTTCGATCAAGCAGAGCAGTCCCCAACCCCTCTTCAAGTTTTTTTATCCGGCGACTTAGCGCAGGCTGAGAAAGATGAAGTGCATCAGCCGCTTCGTGAAAACTGCCGAGTTCTGCGATTTTAACGAAAGAGCGAATGTCTTGAAGTTCGTATTCCATAGTGTTTTCTCGCCAGAAAGGTCAGCTTCACCGGAAGTGGCTTGGGATTATTATTTTGTGAAACGCAATAATGGTTGAAATCTTTGCATTGGAAACACTATTGCTTCCCTGTCACTCTCTTCGCAAGGAAATAATTCAATAAGTTAATTTAAAAAGAGTTACTAATTATGCAGCGTGTTCCATGCGTTCTAATGCGCGGTGGTACTTCAAAGGGAGCGTTTTTTCTCGCGCATGATCTACCCGAGTCAATGACGGAACGAGATGAGTTATTGCTTGCGTTGATGGGGTCGGGTCACGAGTTGGAGATTGACGGGATCGGGGGTGGTAGTCCTCAAACAAGTAAAGTAGCCATCGTCAGTCCTTCGCGCCACCCTGATGCAGATGTCGATTATCTTTTTGTCCAGGTGATGGTCTCAACGCGCCGTGTTGATACGACGCCTAACTGCGGCAACATGCTCTGTGCAGTTGGCCCGTTTGCTATTGAACAAGGCCTGGTAAAACCCGACGGTCCTACAACCCGGGTGCGTATCCGTAACCTGAACACCCATACATTTGTCACCGCTCAAGTACAGACGCCACAAGGCAAGGTGACTTATGAAGGGCAGACAACCATTGATGGCGTGCCGGGGAGCGCGGCGGCTGTTCACCTTACCTTTCTGGATGCTGCCGGTAGCAAGACAGGCGCGCTGTTTCCGACGGGCAATGTTCAAGACGAATTTGACGGCATTCCTGTGACCTGCATCGACATGGCCATGCCGATGGTGATCGTCGAGGCTCGGCACCTGGGTAAGCAAGGTGATGAATCGCCGGTAGAACTCGATGCCGATACGACATTTCTGCACCGTCTGGAAGCCCTGCGCCTGCGTGCTGGCGCGGCAATGGGGTTGGGCGATGTGAGTGAACGGGTCATCCCCAAACCTGTGTTGATAGCACCCGCCAAAGCAGGTGGAACGCTTCTAGTCAGGTATTTCATGCCTCACGCCTGTCATCGTGCCTTGGCCATTACCGGTTCGATTGGCCTGGCGACCGCCTGTGTTAGCCAAGGAAGCGTCGCAGCACAGATGCTGGGTACGGCTTGCAAGCCGCGTCAGCAACACGTGCGCATTGAACACCCAGGCGGCGGTATCGATGTCATGTTGTCTTACACCGGCGTGAGCGGCGGAATTATTTGCGCTTCTGTTGTACGAACAGCACGTCGATTGTTTTCCGGATACGTATATGCCTTTCCCTCACGAAAACGAACGAGTGAGTGAATTTAAGTAACGTCCGCTTTAAGCAGCTACCTCAAAATAATTCTAAAAAAGGTGATGTCATGAAAGTTATTAATTCGCTTTTTGACGTGTGCTGTAATTATGTACCGCTGCGCAGTGCCTATAAGGTTCATTGTAGGGGTGTAAGTTGTACCGAGTCTCTGTAACGGTTAAATGCCGCTTAACACGTGGTTGTCGATTACTTCATCTATAACAATAAGAGAATAATCTATGCTCGCCTTACTGGGGTTGGCCATGGTGGTCGTGTTCACGTTGCTGATCATGACCAAGCGCCTTTCGCCGATAGTTGCCTTGACACTAGTACCGATTGCATTTGCGCTGATCGGGGGGGTCGGCGGTACAACCGGAAAAATGATGTTGGATGGCGTGAAAATGGTCGCGCCTTCGGCAGCATTGTTGTTATTTGCCATTCTTTTCTTTGGCTTGATGATTGATGCGGGCCTGTTCGATCCGTTGATCCGCAAAATCCTGAAGCGGGTTAATGGGGACCCGATGAAGATTGCTATAGGTACTGCACTGTTGTCATTGACCGTTGCGCTGGATGGGGACGGCACGACCACGTACATGATCACCTGCGCTGCAATGTTGCCCTTATACAAGCGTATTGGCATGAATCCGATGATCTTGGGCATCATTGCGATGTTGTCACTGAGCATCATGAGCGGTATGACCCCGTGGGGCGGGCCGGCCACGCGAGCCATAGCGGCGCTGGGCCTTGATGCCGGGGAGTACTTCATCCCGTTATTGCCCACCATGATCGGTGGGGCGCTCTGGGTTGTTTTCACCGCCTTTCTATTGGGACGCAGAGAGCGCAAACGTATTGGCAATGTGCTTTTGTCCAGCGGTGGCAGCGATTGCTACATCAAAGCCATTCTGAACGATACCCCGCATAAGCGCCCCCGGCTGGCCTACATCAACTTGATGCTGGTTATCGCGGTGATGACGGCTTTGGTCATGGGATTGATGCACTCCGCGATCCTGTTTTTGATCGGGTTTGTGTGCGCATTGATGATCAATTACCCACAACTGGACATACAAAAAGAGCGCCTGCTCGCCCACTCCGGTAATGCCATGACCGTGGTGGTACTGGTATTTGGTGCCGGCATCTTTGCAGGGATATTCTCAGGCACCAAGATGGTAGATGCCCTGGCACACACATTAGTGGAGTGGATCCCCCCAGACTGGGGCCATCTGTTTCCTCTTATTGTGGCCCTCACCAGCATGCCACTGACCTTTGTACTGTCCAATGACGCGTATTACTTCGGCGTTGTCCCCATCCTTGCCAATGCGGCAGCTATCTACGGCATTAGCCCCCTGGAAATTGCACGGGCCTCTATTTTAGGGCAGCCCGTTCATTTGATGAGCCCTCTGGTCGCCTCTACGTTACTGCTGATGGGCATGATCGACTGCAATATCGGGGATTTTCAGAAAGCGGCTTGCAAGTGGGCGGTGCTCACCTCGCTCGTGGTGACCGCCATCGCGCTTTTAACAGGGGCTTTGACACTGTGGATCTGATGTTTTTTGCATAACACCTGCTTCGGGTGACAGGCCCAGGCAGTTCCAATAATAAAAAGAGTCGTGTCATGAAAGAACTTCTACTGCGGGGTGTCCTTGTTACGTCCCTGAGTGCTTCACCGTTCATCAATTCCAACGCGACGGAGTTTATTGACGGCAGTCATTTGAAACTTCAGTTGCGAAACGTTTACTTCAATGAAAATTTTCGGGATGAGAACGGACTGAGCCCCCGCGCGGCTAAAAACGCGAAGAGTGAGCGAACAGAGTGGGCTCAAGGTTTTCTACTGGACTTCAAGTCCGGGTTTACACCGGGCACGGTTGGTTTTGGTGTAGATGCATTGGGGCTGACAGGCTTTAAGCTGGACTCTGGCAAAGGGCGCAGTGGCACTGGTTTGCTTGCTGTAGGCTCAGATGGACAAGCCGCCGATGAGTTCGCCAGTCTGGGCATCGCCGGTAAAGTCCGGTTTGCACACACCACCGTTCAACACGGATCTGTATTGCCCAAAACGCCGGTCTTGATCTACAACGATGCGCGCCTTTTACCTCAGACTTATCAGGGAACACTGTTCACCAGTACCGACATCGATAACTTGACACTTTCGGGCGGGCGCCTGAATCAATTCAAGTTAAGGGACTCCTCGGATAGCCGCTCGATAACACCCAACGGTTTTACGGGACAAGGGGCGCCCTTCTCATTTATAGGCGGTGAATACACACTGGGTGAACGTACCCGGTTAGGGTATTTCTACGCCCAGTTGGACAACTTTTACAGACAGCATTTCGCTTCGGTACAGCACGATCAGCAATGGGGAACAGGCCTGTTAACGACCGATGTTCGTTATTTTCGTAGTGTTGACGCCGGAATGCAGAAGGCCGGTGCAATTGACAATACCTTGCTCAGTGGCCTGCTGAGCTATTCGATCGCAGGCCACCGGGTCGGCGCCGGTTATCAAGTGCTCAATGGCCAAGCCGGTTTACCGTACATCACGGGTGCGAGCGTGTACTCCTTTAGCAACGCCGGAATAGGCAAGTTCATTCATGAAGACGAAAAGACCTGGATGCTCAGTTACGGCTATGACTTTTCAAGAGTGGGTTTACCTGGCTTGACGCTATCTGGCCGCTACTTGAGTGGGAGAAATGGCAAGACTGGGTCCGCGCAGTTGCACGAACATGAGCGCGACGCAGAGCTGGCTTATGTTGTGCAAAGCGGGGCGCTTAAAGGCGTGGGCTTAAAAATGCGTAATTATGTTTACCGCTCCGATGGGGCGCGGGGCAGGGACAGTAATCGTCTTTACCTGACTTACGATATCGCGCTGTGGTAAGCCCGAGGGCTCGCTCAGGTCAGGCAAGACACGTCAGTTGTGAGCACGCTCGCCGCCGTTCAGGGGGGAGCGTGTTAATCGCACTACCGACGACGCATCAACAGCACAGCAAGCACAATGGCTACGCCAGCAATAGCCGTTGAAATAACCCCCAGAGACTCCAGCCCATAGTGACGAATCCCCAGGCCGCCGAAGATCGCACCTAACCCGATACCCGCGTTAGCGGCCGAAATGTTCATCGTCGCGGCCAATGCCTGAGCCTTGGCGCCTGCTCGCATGACCCGGACCTGGCAAATGGGGAACAGTGCCGTATACGCAATGCCCCACACAGCCAACGCGACCATCAAGCCTGTGTGCTGTGTCGCCAGTGGCGTGGCGGCCAGCATGCCGGCAGCGAGTAACGCGAGAAATACCACACTCGAACCCAATGGGCTGCGATCGACCAGGCGCCCGCCGATGTGATTGCCGAGCATGCCGACGGCCCCAAAGCCCATCAGCCACCAACCCACATGACCGGGCGAGATGCCCGCGAGGCTTTCGAGTGTATCTGCGAGGTAGGTGTAGGCCGTGAACATGGCCGTGAAGGTCAGGACAGACAGCGCGACATGGGCGATAAAGCGCGGGTCCTTGAAGATCAGCGTTTGTTTTTCACCCTGTTTGCGCTGGGGCGCGGCGGGTAAGGTCGGCATAGAGCTGCGCATCAGTGCGGCGATTAACAGGCACAGCGCGGCCAGCATCCAGAAGGTGCCACGCCAGCCAATGGCGTCCGCCGCCAGCGTGCCCAGCGGGATACCGAAAACCAGTGCCGCTGAAATACCCATGTACACGTTGGCCACCGCTTTCCCGGCATTCGCCGGACCGGCCAGTTGTCCGGCTGTTTCGCTCGCCGTGCCCCAGAAAACCGGTAAAAGCAGTGCGGGAATAAACCGTGCAATCGCCAAAATCCAGATGTTGGCGGACACCGCTGCCAGCGCATTCGACGCAGCGAACACCAGCAAAATACAGGTGAACAACTGCCTGCGATCAATGTGCGCCAGCCGTGCCGTCAGGATCGGGCCGAACAGCATCACCGTGAAAGCAAATAACGTCACCAACTGGCCAGCGAGCGTCACCGAGACATTCAAGTCGCGCGCCAGCGCAGGTAAGAGGCCGATGATCAGAAACTCAGTGGTCACAATCACAAAGGCGGCAATGGCCATGATGGCGATTTGAACTGCCGTGTGTGAATGCGTTGTGGGTGCGGCCGTGGAGGGGGCCTGAGAGGTAGAGGGCATGGTCAGAAGCTCAAAAAAAACAGGGCGTCAGCTTATTGGAGAAGTAAATTCTGATTGCGGCTATAAACTACGCAATCCGATGAATTGAATTCCCTAATTACGAGGCGCGATGTTTTCTTCAGAGCGGTTGAAAGGGCTGGATGTTTTTGTGTCTGTTGCACAAACCGGCAGTTTTACCGGTGCCGCTGAGCGTTTAAACCTCACGCGCTCGGCCATCAGCAAAGCCATCGCCCGACTGGAAGCGCGGCTGGATATCCGACTGTTCAATCGAACCACCCGCACGTTGTCACTGACGGAGGCCGGGGTGAGGTTTTACCGCACCTGCACCAACGTGCTGGGTGAGCTGGAAGAGGCTGAGTTGTCGCTGCACGCGCACAGTACCGAGCCCGTCGGGCAGGTGCGCATTGACCTGCCTGCTGCCTACGGTCGCCTGCATGCGTTGGGGGCTATTTTGGCTTGCGCGCGCGAGCATGGTTTGTTGCAGCCGCATATCTCGTTCTCGGACCGTTATGTGGACCCGGTCGAAGAAGACATCGACATTGTCGTGCGCATAGGTGGGCCGGATCTGTTGTCACAGGCGTTGGGTCGACGTTATCTGGGGGCCGAGCGCCTGGTGTTTTGCGCCTCGCCCGACTATTTGCACCGGCACGGTGTACCCCGGACGGAACAGGATTTGGAGCACCACCATTGCGTGATGTATGGCCGCGCGGATGGCAGCGTTAACCCGTGGTGGTTCGCCGGGCCGCACGGAGGGCGGGAGCGGCGGTTATTGCCGGCGCACATCGCGATAGGTGACGGCGAAGGGCAGGCCGCTGCGGTGCTGGCCGGGCACGGCATTGCCCAGTTGCCGACGTGGCTGGTGCAAGCGTCGCTGGACCAGGGAAAACTGGTGCAAGTGCTGGCGCATCTGGCGACGGACGGATCGCCCATCCACTTACTGTGGCTCAAGCGTCGCCAATCCCAGGCCAGGGTCGGCGTCGTGCTGGAGGCCTTAGGTACCGCGTTGACGGCCTAAAAGTACCTCGAAAGGTTTGTCTGAGTGCTCTGTAAGAAGGTTTTCTGGCGAAGGTGCGAAGTCTTCCTAGTGATTGACTACGCTGTAACCAGAAAACAGCGAGGCGACTGAAATCGAACTTCGCTGAGCTCTATCGATCAGTTGACTACAGACGCCCAGGAGGTCACCCCGGTTTTGTCCCATTTCAAAACGGTTTTTCTGCTGCTTATCCTGTTGCTGACAGGCAATGGAATCTTGCAGGCTGCGCCCACGCTGTCATCCGTCATCAAAGCTGAGGAAACCGACGGCAAGCCGCCGGTTTTGGTAGACGGTGGCTTGCTGGGCGCGCTGGGTGCCGGCATGGACGAGATGCAAGGTCAGCTCGGTCTGAGCATGCACTTACTGGACAGCTGGCGACTGCGCTCCGAGCGGGCCGCCGATGAAGTCGGCGTTTTGGTGGAGCAGGCTGCGACTCATCCTTCTTGGAGTGGTGTCGCCGATTTCGTGTGGTTATCCGTGGTATGGATCGGCATTTTTGCCGCTGCGTGGTTCGGCGGCCGTCTGGTGGCGCGGTATGCGAGCACAACCCGCCCCCTGCGAAATCGCCCGCGCTTGCAGACGTTGACGCAGTACTGCGCTTCGTATTTAGCCCCGGCCTTGATCGCCTTGCCGTTGACCCTCTACGCGAGTCGTTTTCTGCATGATTCCATGGGCCGCTCGCTGGCGCTGAGTCTTTCCTATGCCAGCAGCGCTGGCGTATTTTGCACGGCGTTGGTGTTGTCGCTGAGTTCGATGTTTTATGTCGGCCACAAGCGACGGGCAGTGGAGATTATTCGCCGCTATTCGCTGCGGCCTTTGTTCATCATCGGTTTTTTTGCAGCGTTCAGCGATGCCATGAACAGCCCGCAAATCGCTGGCCAATTGGGCGGCAACATCGCCAGTTGCCTGTCGGTACTGACCGGCCTGATCGCGTGCAGTGTGTTCGCTTTTTTGGCCATCAAGTTGCGGCGTCCGGTGGCGCACCTGATTCGTAACCGCGCACTGGCCCAGCGCCTGGGACAACCGGCGCTGCAAGAGTCGCTGCGCATTTTCTCCGCGCTCTGGTACTGGCCAATCCTGCTGATGCTGCTGGTCTCGATGCTGAATCTGATTGGCGTGGGTGAGGGCAGTGAACAGGCGTTACGCAACGCGTTACTGACCTCCGGGCTGTTAATCGGCACCGTGTTCCTGAGCACAATCCTGCATCACTGGTTCAGCACCCACGCCAACCGCAACGGCGCTTACAGAGAGCGTTTGATGACGGTGATGTACGCGCTGTTGCGCATTGCGCTGGCCGTAACGTTTATAGAACTGCTGGCGCAAATCTGGGGCTTTTCGCTGCTGGCGTTTGCGTCCGATAGCAGCACCGGCAAGGTCATCAGCGATTCCCTCGGGCATATCCTCTTGATCCTGTTGGTGACCTGGCTGACGTGGGTGGTGCTGGACACCTCGATTCAACAAGCCTTGCAACCCAATATCAACCGGCGTGGCACGCGCGAACCGAGTACCCGGATCAAAACCATCCTGCCGTTGCTGCGCAATGCCATCAAAGTGATTCTGGTGGTGGTGTGCACCATCACCACCATGGCCAATCTGGGCGTGAACGTTGCGCCGTTTCTGGCCGGGGCCGGGGTGATCGGTCTGGCGATCGGTTTTGGCTCACAGCAATTGGTTCAGGATGTCATCACTGGGTTGTTCATCATTATTGAAGACACCATTTCGGTCGGTGACTGGGTGGTGGTGGACGCCAATCACGCGGGGACCGTCGAAGGCCTGACAATCCGCACCCTGCGCCTGCGCGACAGTCGCGGCTTCGTCCACTCGGTGCCGTTCGGCCAGATCAAGGCCGTGGTCAACCATTCCCGTCAGTTCGCCTATGCGTTCTTTTCCGTGCAGTTCACCTATGCCACGGACATCGACAAAGCCACTGACCTTATTCGCCAGGCCGGGCGCCAGATCAGCGATGACCCGCTGCTGAGCCTGAGCTTGCAAGGCTCGTTGACGGTGTTCGGGGTGGACAGCATGAACCTCGATGGCGTAACGGTTACCGCGCAATTTCGAACCATGTCCGGTGCGCAGAGCACGATCACACGGGCATTCAACGATCGCTTGAAAAAGCTTGTGGATAAGTCAGAAGACGTTCACTTCGCCCAAACCTATCCACAGGCGTTGCTGGCGCCAATCAGTACGCTGACGCCGCCACAGCCAGCGGAGGCGGCGGCCCATCGATCCACGCTGGTACTGACCGATGCACCGCCTTCATCGCAATAATCGGTGTAGGAAACTGATGCAGTTTGTCAGTGACGACACGCACAGAAACCCGCAAAATGCGGGGGTCTTGATCATGGCCAACGGCTTGTATGGTTGGTTTTCTGGTATACATCACCGTTCTGAATAGACTGAGCCTGCACACTCTATGCGAATGCGCCTTATGTTATTGGGCGGCGGAAATGCTCTCGGGCAGGCGCTGATTCGTCTGGGTGCCGAGGAAGGCATCAACTTCCTGGCCCCGCGTCCGCCGCAAGACGGCTGGGATGCTGCGAGTCTGACCCTACTGCTCGATGACACCCGACCGGACGCCGTCATCAACCTTGCGTACTACTTCGACTGGTTTCAGGCGCAGTCTGTCAGCGAGGCTCGCCTGTCTGCCCAGGAACGAGCTGTTGAGCGCCTGGCCGAACTGTGCCAGCACCACAGCATCACGCTGATCCAGCCTTCCAGTTACCGTGTCTTCGACGGCTCCCGGGCCACGGCCTACAGCGAGAAAGATGAACCTGTGCCGCTGGGTTTGCGCGGGCAGGCTTTGTGGCGGATCGAGCAAACCGTGCGTGCCATTTGCCCGCAACACGTGTTGCTGCGGTTTGGCTGGCTGCTCGATGACAGCCCGGACGGCACGTTGGGACGCTTTTTGGCACAGGCTGAAAAACCGGGCGAGTTGCTGATGGCCGATGACCGTCGCGGTAACCCGACGCCGGTCGATGATGCGGCCCGGGTGATCATTTCGGTACTCAAACAACTCGATTGCGCGGCGCCGCTGTGGGGCACCTACCACTATGCCGGGCACGAGGCCACTACGCCGCTGGCGCTGGGCCAGGCCATCCTGACCGAGGCGCGCAACCTGCACCCGCTGGCCATCGAAGCCCCGACCCCCCAAGCGCACGCCGCACGCCCCGATGCCGCTGAAGAACCGCAGCATGCGGTGCTGGCGTGCAAAAAAATTCTACACACCTTCGGGATCAAGCCCCGCGCCTGGCGCGCTGGCCTCCCGATCCTACTGGACAGGTTTTATCGTCATGGCTGATGCCCCCATTCTCGTCACCGGCGGTGCCGGTTTTATTGGTTCCAATCTGGTCGATGCATTGCTGGCTAAGGGCTACGCAGTGCGCATCCTGGATGACCTGTCCACCGGCAAGCGCAGCAACCTGCCGCTGGATAATCCCAAGGTCGAACTGATCGAAGGGGATGTGGCCGATGCCGCGCTGGTCGCCACAACCATGGCCGGCTGTCGTGCCGTGGTGCACCTGGCGGCAGTGGCGTCGGTGCAAGCCTCGGTGGATGACCCCGTACGCACCCACCAGAGTAATTTTGTTGGCACCTTGAACGTTTGCGAAGCCATGCGCGAAGCGGGCGTTAAACGTGTGGTCTTTGCCTCCAGCGCAGCGGTCTACGGTAACAACGGCGAAGGCGAGTCGATTGTCGAAGACACCCCCAAAGCGCCGCTCACCCCGTATGCCTCAGACAAACTGTCGAGCGAATACTACCTGGACTTCTACCGCCGCCAGCACGGTCTGGAGCCCGTGATTTTCCGCTTCTTCAACATTTTCGGGCCGCGTCAGGACCCGTCTTCCCCGTACTCGGGGGTGATCAGCATTTTCAGTGAGCGTGCTGAAAAAGGCCTGCCCATCACCATCTTTGGCGATGGCGAACAAACCCGCGACTTCGTGTATGTGGGCGATTTGGTGAAGATTCTGGTGCAGGCCGTCGAAGCCGAACACGTGGAAGAAGGCGCGGTCAACGTGGGCCTGAACCAAGCCACGACCCTCAAGCAAATGCTGGCTGCCCTGAGTGAAGTGGTCGGTGAGCTGCCACCGATCAGCTATGGCCCGGCGCGCTCCGGTGACATTCGGCATTCGCGTGCCGATAACAGCCGCCTGTTACACCGTTTCACACTGGGCCAGACTACGCCCATGAGTGAAGGCCTGGCGCGTTTGTTGGGTCGCTAGTAAACGCTGCACATGAAAAAGGCGCCTCGAAAGGCGCCTTTTTAGGTTCGGCTATTGCTTAGAACTTGTAACCCAAGCCCACCATGTAAACCCATGGATCGACGTCAACGTTGACCTTGGCACGAGTGCCAGGCGCAACACCGTTGTTTTCCACGGTCGCGCGGGTATCGATGTCGATGTAGCGCGCCTGGGCGTTGATCATGATGTTGTCGGTCAGCATGTAGTCGGCACCGATCTGCCAGGCCATGCCCCACGAGTTTTTCGCTTTGAAGTTATCGAAGCCCGCCGCGTTGGCGCGGCTGCCCACGTGCTCGTCGTAAATCCAGGTGTAGTTGATACCGGCACCCACGTACGGTTGGAACGCGGACTTGGAGTCCAGCGGGTAGTACACAACGCTCAGAGTGGGCGGCAAGTGTTTGAGCGAACCCAGTTTGCCATTGGCCGGATCAAGGGCAGTGCCTTTGATTTTGACGTCGTGTTCAAACGGGGTAGCGGCCAGCAACTCGATACCGATGTTGTTGGTGACCATGTAAGCAAAGTTGAGACCCAATTGGGTGTCGCTGCTCATAGTTGCCTTGCCGCCCAGATCGCGACCAGCCAGCGGACCCTGGTCCACTTTTACACTGGAGCTGTCGGCTTTCGGGTTAACCGTAATGGCACCGGCACGGACGATAATGTCGCCTTCAGTGTGCGCGTGGGCAAGCGGGGCAACGACGGCAAGGGCAAGTGCCGCTGCGCTGAGCAAAGACTTGTGCATGGGAGCTCCAATTGGATATTTAAAATTTATATAACCAATGGTAATGAGCGCTCCGAGCCACTCTGTTGACCCAGCTCAATGAAACGGCGATGCGATGAAAATTTGTGAAAATTTCGTGAACTAACCCGCAAACACGGACTCTTTACTCGCGGTCGTGGCCTGCCATCAGGCGGCTCAGACGCCGGGGCAGCGTGGCCCCGGCGGTTACTCCGGCAACTCGTAAACGTAGATTTTCTGCGCGTCCATCTGATACCCCGCATCGGCCAGCTCACTGCTGCTCGGCTTGACCTGCAATGCGCCTTCGATCCAATACGGCTGGTACAGCTCGTCCAGTTTGACCCCGACGTGACTGGTCACGTGCACGATCTGATTTGAGGGCGGTGGCGGGACATGGATGCAGGCGCCGAAATACGGCACCAGCAAAAACTCTGTCGTGCGGCCTTCCTCATTGACTTCAAGGGGCACGATGTAGCCCGGCAAGCGAATGTTTTGCCCGTCCAGCGCAGGCACAACCGGCGCATTGGGCATGCTCTGCTGCGCAGCGGGGGCCGCCTCGGGGTCAAGATTGCCCAACTGTGACAGGTCATGCATCGGCGCCGTGTCCGGCACTTCGGGCGCGGCGTCCGGCGGAATCATCTCCGACCACGTCAACTCCTTGGGTTCGGCGGCCCATACAGGGGTTGAAACCATCAGTAACAGGGCCAGCAGTGCGCGTGGCAAGACGGACATTTTCATACACAGGCTCATAAGCGAATGGACAGGCCATCGGCCAGCGATTGGCGGTAAGCGCGCCAGGCGGGCACGCAGCCCATCAACAGGGCGGCGGCCAGAATACCTGCCAGCAGCGTCCATTCATATTCACTGGGCCAGGCCAGCGGCAAGTAAAGGCCGTAGTTCGATTGCACATAACCTTGTGCCAGCGCGATACCCACATACAACAGGGCAACCCCCGCCACTACACCGATCAGCGCCAATGCCAACGCTTCGAACACCAGCAAAGTAGCGATGTGCCACGGCCGGGCGCCGACTGATCGCAGGATCGCCATTTCGCGCCGTCGCTCATTGAGGCTGGTCAAAATCGCCGTCAGCATGCCGATCAAACCGGTCAGCACCACAAACAGCGAGACCACAAACAAGGCTTTTTCAGCGGTGCTCATCAAGCTCCATAATTCCTGCAAGGCGACGCCGGGCAAAATGGCCATCATCGGTTCGCCCCGGAAGTCGTTGATTTCACGTTGCAAGGCGAAGGTCGAAATCTTGCTGTTCAGCCCCAGCATGAACGCGGTAATGGCCTGTGGTGTGAGGTCCATGTTACGGGCCTGATCGGCTGTCACACGGCCTGCGCCGCGCGCTGGCACGCCGTTGTGCCAGTCGATGTGAATGGCCTCCATGCCGCCCAGGCTGATGTGCAGCGTGCGGTCCACGGGCGTGCCCGTGCGCTTGAGAATGCCGACCACGGTGAAGGGTTTGTCGTCGTGCTTGACCAGACTCACGGCAGCTACGCCGTGGGCCAGCACCAGTTTGTCCCCCAGTTTGTAGTGCAGCGCCTGTGCGACCTCGGCGCCGAGCACCACTTCAAATGGGTCGCTAGCAAAGGCGCGGCCATCGGCCAACTGCAGGTTTTGCCGATGACCGTACTGATAGTGCTCGAAATAGGCTTCGCTGGTGCCCATCACCCGGTAGCCGCGATGGGAATCACCCAGGGACATGGGGATCGCCCATTTCACCTTGGGGTTCGTGGCGAAGTGCTCAAAGCTGTCCCAGCGAATGTTATTGGTGGCATTGCCGATACGAAACACCGAATACAGCAGCAAATTCACCGAACCCGAACGAGCGCCGACGATCAGGTCAGTGCCGCTGATGGTGCTGGCAAAGCTGGCGCGGGCCTCGGTACGCACCCGCTCCACGGCCAACAACAAACACACGGACAAGGCAATCGCGAACGCGGTCAGCAGCGCGGTGAAACGGCGGTTGGCCAGGCTGGCCAGCGCAAGACGGAACAAATACATCTCAGACCTCTGCCGGAGTGGCGGCACGATTGAGTTCAGACAACGACAAGTTGCGGTCAAACAGCGGGGCCAGGCTTTGATCGTGGCTGACGAATAACAGGCTGGCGCCTGCTTCGCGGCATTCGGCGAACAATAATTTGATGAAGGCTTCGCGTGCGTCGGCGTCCAGGGCCGAGGTGGGCTCGTCAGCGATCACCAGCGCCGGTTGGCCGATCAGGGCGCGGGCCGCCGCGACCCGTTGTTGCTGGCCGATGGACAACGAGTCGGCCCGTCGCTCCAGCAAAGCAGGGTCTTTAAGGCCCAAGTGCGCGAGCAAGGTGCGCGCGGCTGTGTCGACACTGCCATGACGTTGAACGGCGCGGCTGGCCCGCCGTTTGGAAAAATGGCAAGGCAGCTCGACGTTTTCACGCACGGACAAAAAAGGCAGCAAGTTAAATTGCTGGAAGATGTACCCCGTGTGGTCGACGCGAAAACGGTCGCGCGCACCGGAGCCCAACTCACTCAACTCCTGGCCCAGCAGGCGGATCGACCCGCAGTCAGCCTTTTGCACCCCCCCGAGCAAGCCCAGCAAGGTGGTTTTACCGCTGCCACTGGGCCCTTTGAGAAACAGGGTTTCGCCGGCCTGCAGGCTGAAGTGGGGGATGTCCAGCAGCACGGGATGGCCCGGCCAACTAAAACGCAGGTCGCTCAGTTCGATGAGTGCTTGGGTCATGGGAAATCAGGGTCGCCTGCAATGTCGGGAAAACGAGGGTGTCAGTGGCGCCGTCTGCGTAAAGGGCGGCGCCAGCCACTGGCCGTGGTTAGAACGTCAGCGTCGGGGCTTTCGCTGACACGTTAACCGCTTGCTGACCGTTCGGGCCGATCAGTTGTACCTTGAATGAGTGGGTGCCGGGGAATGTCTTGAAAAACCTGCTGAGGTCGAGGGTTTTTAACGAGGCCGCATCGGCACAGGTAAACGCATAGTGAGCTTCGATGTCGCTGTGGTGATGCTCGGCCTTGGCATTGCTGGCGCCTTCTTCGGGAGCCGGATCGAACAACGGGCTGCTCAGCTCCTGCGCCTCAACCACACACTTTGCCGCTGGCGGCAGGTTGAACAGGGCCAGCGGGTTTTCCAGCCGGGCCTTGGCGGCCGCCACGGTGGCTTTGTCGGCATCGGTGGTGGCCGCGTGTTCAAACCCCACCAGGTTCATCGCCGGGCCGTCGAGGTCCAGTTCCAGTGTTTTGTCGTCGAGTGCCACATTCAAGGTGCCTACGCCGTGTTCATGGGGGGCAAGGCTGCCATGTTCGTGATCATGCGCTTGAGCCGCATGCGCCACGGCCAGCGGTAATAAAGCGAACGGCAAAGCGAGCAGCAAACGACGCATAGCATGACTCCAGCAACAATGGGATGAATGTTTTGTTATGTAATCTTATAACGAAGTTGCGAGAGTTTGCCCGTGTGCTTGGCGTTACGCAAGACGCATGGGAGCATGCGCACATGAAACTTGAGGAACCCTGTAATGGTGCGGATTCGCGGAACAATTGGCGATTGGCCCGTCGATCTGACGGTTGAGCTGGACGAGACGGAGTGGGCGCAGTTGGGCGGGACGTTAAAAACAGCGGCGCCCGCTAGCGTGGCGGTTGCCAGCACGCCGGTCAGTCAGGACGACGCGGTGTGGGAAATGACCAAGGCGTTACTGCGCAAGGCCGGACACATGACCGGGCCGCAGTTGCTGGCGCAATTAGAGGCCTTGACCGGCAGCACGGGAGCGGGCAAGCGGCTGTTGGTGCGCTTGCGTCATAGCCCGCAAGTGCAAGTGGCGAGCGGCGCTGACTCACCGGTTTACAGCTGGGTCGAATAAACCGGTGAGGGCGCGTTGTCGCCGCAGCGAGGTCAGTACAGCGCGGCAAACAGTTTGCGGCGATAGGTGGTGACCAGCGGGTGATCGTTGCCCAGCAGGTCAAACACTTGCAGCAGGGTTTTGTGGGTGATGCCTTCGTTGTAGCTGCGGTTGCGGATAAACAGTTTCAGCAAGCCTTCCAGTGCGCCTTCGTATTGCTGGCGCGCCAACTGCTGCACGGCCAGTTGGTAGGCAGCTTCTTCGTCCTGCGGGTTTTGCGCCACACGGGTTTTGAGGTCTGCCACATCCGGCAGGTCTTTGGCCTGGCTCAAGAAGGTCAACTGCGCCTTGGCGCCCGCCAGCTCGGCTTTATGTTCGTCGCTCTTGACCGCGTCCAGCACGGCCTGCGCCTCAGTCAGCTCACCTCGCTCTGCCAGGCAACGGCCATACAGAATCAATGCCCTGGCATTAGTGTTGTCTTCGGTCAGTACCTGCTTGAGCAACGCTTCTGCGTCGGCAAAGCGGCTTTCGGCAAACAGGGCCTGCGCTTGCACCATCGGGTCTTCAGCTGGCGGAGCGGGCATTTCGACATGAGGCTCAAGCATGGCGCGAATCGCGGATTCGGGTTGCGCCTCCTGAAAGCCATCAACCACCTTGCCGTCCTTGAACAACACCACCGTCGGCAGGGTGCGGATGCCGATGAGGCCCACGATGTCCTGTTCCACATCGCAGTTGACCTTGGCCAGCAGCAGCTCGCCCTGATAGTCCTCGGCAATCTGCTCCAGAATCGGCAGCATCACCTTGCACGGGGCGCACCACTCTGCCCAGAAATCCACCAGGACGGGTTGTTCAAAAGAGGCTTCAACAACCTGTTTGTCGAAGTCTGCCGACGTCACGTCAAAGCTATATGCAGTCGTAGGTTGAGTCATTGTGGGTCTCGAAACAGGTAAATGAAGGCAACTATAAAGGCTGCGCGGGCACGCTGAAAGTCGCGTGTCAGCGCTGCGCGTGATACAGGCTCACGTGACGGAACTCATGGGGCTCGGCCAGATCCGGCAAGGTGAGCGCCTTGAGGCTTTCCAACTGGCGGTACAGCGGATGCCTGAAGTCGCGCACCCGCGAATCGGCCACCAGCGTTTGCTGCCCGCGGGTCAGGAACTGGTCAAGCAGGGGCAGGTTTTCGCGGTCGTACAGCACATCAGCGACCAGGATCAGATCAAAGCGATCTGCCTCGGCGAAGAAATCGTCGGAGTAGCCCAACTGCACGTGATTGAGCGCCGCATTGGCCTGGCAGGCTGCCAGCGCCAGCGGGTCGAGATCGCACGCCAGCACTTCCAGCGCGCCAGCCTTGGCTGCTGCAATCGCGGCCACGCCTGAGCCAGCACCGAAGTCCAGCACGCGCTTGCCTTGGACCCAATGCGGCTGCTCGGCCAGGTAGCGCGCCAGGGCCAAACCGCTGGCCCAGCAAAACGCCCAGTACGGCGGCTCATGCAAAATGCGCCGGGTTTCGTCCGGGGTGAAGGCGCGGTCCATGTTCTGCGCGTCGATCAGCCACAGCTTGAGCGACGTGTCGGGCAGGTCGGTGACCACCAGTTGCGCATCCCCCAGCAGTTCACTCAGCGACTGTTGCAGGGCGAACGGCGGGTTCATGGTGCTTTGACAAAGGCCAAGGTGCCCAAGGCTTGCGTGGTCGGCTGCTGGATGATGCGCGACGGCAAGTGCAGGATCAGTTGCCCGGACTGGCTGGCGCGCCCGCGCAGTTCGACCCGTGCACCGGCTGGAAACGCCTGCGGGTTAAAGCGCAGCTTGAATGGCAGTGGCTGGTTGTTGCCGACAATCTTGCTGCTGGCCATCAGCCCTTGAGGGCGACCGCGTTCATCCACGATCAACATCGCCAATTCAACTTCGGCGCCTGCGGGTGCGCCCGTCAATACGCCGCTCAGTTCACGTTGATAGGCAGGCAAGGGCCCCAGATCGGCAGGCGCATCGGTTTTAGGCTGGGTCAGCACTTGAGGTTGCGCCGACTTGGGCGGCTCGCTGCTACAGGCGACCAGCACACTGGCGAGGCACAGCAAAACAAGCGTTCGTAGCGACATAGAGGGCTCCAGCGGCAGGTCAGTCGACGTATCGGATTGTGTAAAACGTAGTAGGCGGACTGTATACCGTAAAGCCTATGGCTTGTCTTGCCAGTGGGATGCGCTACCATGGCGCTCCCCATTTTTTGTTGCCTGCCACCATGCACTGTCCCTTCTGCGGTGCCAACGACACTAAAGTCATCGACTCGCGTCTGGTCGCCGAGGGCGATCAGGTGCGTCGCCGGCGCGAATGCCTGGCCTGTGGTGAACGCTTCACCACCTTTGAAACAGCTGAGTTGGTTTTACCTCGCCTCATCAAGCAGGACGGCAGCCGTCAGCCGTTCGACGAAGAAAAACTGCGCGCCGGTATGCAGCGTGCGCTGGAAAAACGCCCGGTCAGTGTCGAGCGTCTTGAAGCGGCGCTGGCGCATATCAAAAGCAGGCTGCGCGCCACCGGCGAACGCGAAGTCAAATCGCTGGTGGTCGGTGAGCTGGTCATGACCGAGCTGCAAAAACTCGACGAAGTGGCCTACATCCGTTTTGCTTCTGTGTATCGACGCTTCCAGGACCTCAACGAGTTCCGCGAAGAGATCGACCGCCTTGCCCGTGAGCCTTCAAAGGAGTGATTGTGTCCACTGAGCAATCCGTACTGGACGCCCATTACATGGCGCGTGCCATCGAACTGGCCCGAAAGGGCCTGTACACCACCCATCCCAACCCGCGTGTCGGCTGCGTGATTGTGCGTGACGGTCAGGTCGTGGGCGAGGGCTGGCATGTGCGGGCCGGTGAACCCCATGCCGAGGTTCACGCATTGCGTGCCGCTGGCGAGCTGGCTCGCGGGGCGACCGCCTATGTCACCCTTGAGCCGTGCAGCCACCATGGCCGCACCCCGCCGTGCGCGGAAGGGCTGGTCACCGCCGGGGTCGCCCGTGTGGTGGCCGCCATGCAAGACCCTAACCCGGAAGTCGCCGGGCGTGGCCTCAAGCGTTTGACGGATGCCGGGATCGACGTGCGCTGCGGCGTGCTTGAAACCCAGGCCCGGGCCCTGAACCAGGGGTTTCTCAAACGCATGGAACACGGCTTGCCGTTTGTGCGGGTCAAATTGGCAATGAGCCTGGACGGGCGCACGGCGATGGCCAGTGGCGAGAGCCAATGGATCACAGGCCCTGCCGCGCGTTCGGCCGTGCAGCGTCTACGCGCCGAGGCCAGCGTCGTGATCACGGGCGCCGACACCGTGCTGGCCGACGGTGCGCGCCTGACCGTACGTGCCGACGAGCTGGGGCTGGATGCCGAACAGACCGCGCTGGTCATGAGCCGCCCGCCGCTGCGCGTGTTGATCGATGGCCGCCTGCGCGTGCCGCTCGATGCGCCGTTTTTCAAGGCTGGCCCGGCGCTTGTCGCCACCTGCGTACCGCCTGCCGAGCAATACCGCACGGGGCCGGAGTGCCTGGTGATCCCTGGCGAGAACGGTCAGGTCGATCTGCGTCAATTGCTGGTGGCGCTGGCGGCGCGGGGCGTCAACGAGGTTTTGGTTGAAGCCGGTCCACGTCTGGCGGGCGCATTTGCCGAGCAAGGGCTGGTGGACGAATATCAGATTTTCATCGCGGCCAAGTTTTTGGGTTCAACGGCACGTCCCTTGCTGGAATTGCCCTTGACCCGCATGAGCGAGGCAACCGAGCTCAAGATCATTGATATGCGCGCAGTTGGGGATGACTGGCGAGTCACTGCCATACCTGTGCCATCAGCCAGCGTATAATTCTCAGCCTCCGTTTTACGCAGGCTTGGTTCTCAAGGGGAACGCCATGTTTACCGGCATCATCGAATCCATCGGCAACATCCGTGCACTGACCCCAAAAGGTGGCGATGTACGGGTTTATGTAGAGACCGGCAAGCTCGACCTGAGCGACGTTAAACTCGGCGACAGCATTGCCATCAACGGCGTTTGCCTGACAGCCGTTGAGCTACCGGGCAACGGCTTTATGGCCGACGTCAGTCGCGAGACGCTGGACTGCACGGCTTTCAATGACTTGAAATCGGGCAGCCGGGTCAACCTCGAAAAAGCCCTGACGCCGACCACGCGTCTGGGCGGTCATCTGGTGAGCGGTCACGTGGACGGCGTCGGCGAGGTGATCTCCCGCGAAGAGAACGCCCGCGCCATCGAATTCCGCATCCGCGCGCCGAAAGAGCTGGCCAAGTACATCGCCCATAAAGGCTCGATCACGGTCGACGGCACCAGCCTGACCGTGAACGCGGTCAATGGCGCCGAATTCTCGTTGACCATCATCCCGCACACCCTGAGCGAAACCATCATGGACGACTACCGTCCGGGCCGCCGGGTGAACCTTGAGGTCGATCTGCTGGCGCGTTATCTGGAGCGCTTGCTGCTGGGCGACAAGGCCGCCGAGCCGACCAAGGGCAGCACCATCAGCGAAAGTTTTCTGGCCGCCAACGGCTACCTCAAATCCTGACTTAAGGGGGTGCCGCGTGGCGCTCAACAGCATCGAAGAACTGGTTGAAGACATCCGCCAAGGCAAGATGGTCATCCTCATGGATGACGAAGACCGCGAGAACGAAGGCGACCTGATCATGGCCGCCGAGTGCTGCAAGGCCGAGCACATCAACTTCATGGCGCGTTTCGCCCGTGGCCTGATTTGCATGCCGATGACCCGCGAGCGTTGCGAGCTGCTCAAGCTGCCGTTGATGGCACCGCGCAACGGCTCCGGGTTCGGCACCAAGTTCACCGTTTCCATCGAAGCCGCCACCGGCGTCACCACCGGCATCTCCGCCGCTGATCGCGCCCGCACCGTGCAAGCTGCTGCCGCCAAGGACGCCAAGGCTGAAGACATCGTCAGCCCGGGGCATATCTTCCCGCTGATGGCACAGGCTGGCGGCACGCTGGCCCGTGCCGGTCACACCGAAGCGGCCTGTGACCTGGCGCGCATGGCCGGTTTTGAGCCAAGCGGCGTGATCTGCGAAGTGATGAACGACGATGGCACCATGTCGCGTCGCGCCGAGCTGGAAAAATTCGCGGCTGAACACAACATCAAAATCGGCACCATCGCCGACCTGATCCACTACCGGATGATCCACGAACGTACCGTTCAGCGGATAGCCGAGCAGCCGCTGGACAGCGAACTGGGCCAATTCAACCTGGTGACCTATCGTGATTCAGTCGAAGGCGACGTGCACATGGCACTGACCCTGGGCAAGATCTGCGCAGATGAACCGACGCTGGTGCGGGTGCATAACATGGATCCGCTGCGTGACCTGCTGATGGTCAAACAGCCGGGCCGCTGGAGCCTGCGTGCCGCCATGAGCGCCGTCGCAGAGGCTGGCAGCGGTGTGGTGCTGTTGTTGGGGCACCCGCTGGATGGCGACGTGTTGCTGGCGCACATCCGCGAAACAGCCGACGCTTTGCCGGCCAAAAAACCGACGACCTACAGCATTGTGGGGGCCGGTTCGCAGATCCTGCGTGACCTCGGTGTGCGCAAAATGCGCCTGATGAGTTCACCGATGAAGTTCAACGCCATATCCGGTTTCGATCTGGAAGTTGTAGAATACGTGCCCTCCGAATAAAGACCGGGTGTTTCCCGCCTGAAATTCGTGGCCCAAACTCATTAAAGAACGCACGCGAGTGCGTTCTGGCTCTTTAATACGAGACATACCGAATGACCCTGAAGACCATCGAAGGTACCTTCATTGCCCCCAAAGGCCGCTACGCACTCGTGGTTGGCCGTTTCAACAGCTTCGTCGTCGAAAGCCTGGTGAGTGGTGCCGTTGATGCCCTGGTTCGCCACGGTGTGAACGAAAACGACATCACCATCATTCGTGCGCCTGGCGCGTTTGAGATCCCGCTGGTTGCGCAAAAAGTTGCCCAGCGCAATGAGTTCGCCGCCATTGTCGCCCTTGGCGCTGTGATTCGTGGCGGTACTCCGCACTTCGAATACGTGGCCGGCGAGTGCACCAAAGGTTTGGCTCAGGTGTCCATGCAGTTCGGCGTACCGGTTGCATTCGGCGTGCTGACCGTTGACTCCATCGAACAAGCCATCGAGCGTTCCGGCACCAAAGCCGGTAACAAAGGCGCTGAAGCCGCCTTGTCCGCCCTCGAAATGGTCAGCCTGTTGGCGCAGTTGGAGGCCAAGTGATTTCCGACGAAAGCGATCGTTTCAACCCGCGCGATCCAAAACCTGCGGACGCTGGCAAGCCCTCCAAAAGCGCTAAACGTCGTGAAGCACGTCAGCTCGCGACCCAAGCGCTGTACCAGTGGCACATGGCCAAGCATTCGCTGAACGAGATCGAAGCGCAGTTTCGCGTTGATAACGACTTCACCGACGTGGATGCCGCCTATTTCCGCGAAATCCTGCACGGCGTGCCTGCGCACAAAGCCGATATCGATGCTGCCCTGGCCCCGTGCCTGGACATCACCATCGAAGAGCTGGACCCGGTTGAACTGGCCGTCCTGCGCCTGTCCACCTGGGAGCTGATCAAGCGTGTGGACGTGCCTTACCGTGTGGTCATCAACGAAGGCATCGAGCTGGCCAAAGTGTACGGTTCCACTGACGGGCACAAGTTCGTCAACGGCGTACTGGACAAATTGGCACCGCGCCTGCGTGAAGCTGAAGTCAAGGCGTTCAAGCGCTAAACAGCGCTGTCGGCCATGGGCGAGTTCGAGCTGATCCGCACCGTTTTCGCTGCCGCGCCTTGTGCGCAGGGCGGCGAGGGCGTTGCGTTGGGCATTGGCGACGACTGCGCCCTGCTGGAGGTTCCCTTCGGGGAACAGCTGGCAATCTCCACTGACACGCTGGTGGCTGGCGTGCACTTCGCAGATCCTTGCGACCCCTTTTTGCTCGGTCAGCGTTCGCTGGCGGTGGCGGCCAGTGATCTGGCGGCCATGGGCGCAACTCCCCTCGCGTTTACCCTTGCCCTGACCCTGCCGACGGTTGCCGCCGATTGGCTGCACGCGTTTGCCTGCGGTTTGAATCAGATGGCGCAAGCGTGCAACGTGCGCCTGATTGGTGGCGACACCACCCGTGGCCCGTTGTGCCTGACGTTGACCGTGTTCGGTCGCGTCCCGGCGGGCCAGGCCCTGACCCGCAGCGGCGCCCGGCCGGGCGATCTGCTGTGCGTGGGCGGTGAGCTGGGTAATGCCGCCGGGGCCTTGCCTCTGGTGCTGGGCCAGCGCAGCGCCGAATCCTTTATCGCCGAGCCGCTGCTGGCGCATTACTGGTCACCGCAGCCGCAACTGGCGTTGGGCCAGGCGCTGCGTGGCAAGGCGACCTCGACGCTGGATATCTCGGACGGTTTGCTGGCTGACTGCGGGCACATTGCGCAGGCGTCGCGCGTCCGGCTGCTGATTGAGCACGACCGCTTGCCCATCTCGCTGGCGCTGCAGGAGTTTCTGGGCGACGCGGCCGCACAGCAAGCGGCGTTAAGCGGCGGCGATGACTATGTGCTGGCGTTTACGCTACCGGCTGTTGAATTGCCCACATTGCTGGCCGATGGCTGGCCGGTTCATGTGATCGGCCGAGTGGTTGAAGGGCAGGGCGTTGGCGTGCTGGATGCGCACGGGCAGGACATCACCCCGGCAACCCGTGGCTATCAGCATTTTTAAGGCGAGCGTCTGTCACTGCCGCCGCCATGCCGCGTGTCCCATCAAACTTTTAGATATTTATCCTCGATAATTCAGCCTAAGCGTCTGTAGGAACGTCCTGTTACAATGCCGCCTCTGCGAATTTCCAGTCCTCAAATTGATCAGGAGCACACGGTGCCCGTCGCTTTTGTTGCCGCTTGCAAACTCCCTACCCCCTTTGCCGAATTCACCATGCATGGCTTCCTTGAGAAGGCCACGGGTCGTGAACACGTTGTGCTCAGTCTGGGCGACGTGGCGGACGGTGCGCCGGTTCTGGGCCGCGTGCATTCCGAGTGCTTGACCGGCGATGCCTTGTTCAGCCAGCGCTGCGATTGCGGCTCTCAACTCGAAGCCGCCTTGCAGGCCATCGCCCGTGAAGGCCGTGGCGTGTTGCTGTACTTGCGTCAGGAGGGCCGTGGGATTGGCCTGCTGAACAAGGTTCGTGCCTACCAATTGCAAGACGGTGGTGCCGATACCGTAGAAGCCAACGAACGTCTGGGCTTTGCCGCTGACCAGCGTGACTACGCCATCTGCCTGCCGATGCTGGAACACTTGGGCGTGACGTCGCTGCGCCTGATGACCAACAACCCGCGCAAGGTCAAAGCCTTGACCGACATGGGCATTACCGTGGCCGAGCGCGTGCCTTTGCACACCGGGCAAAACCCGCACAACAAACTGTACCTGGCGACCAAAGCCAACAAGCTCGGGCACATGATGGGCAATCAGCACCAGAACGAGGCAGACCCGGCGTGACGCGGGGCCAGCGTCGTCGGCGCCTGAGTTTCAGTTGGTGGCAACAGCTGGTGCTGACTTGCTTGCCGCTGGTACTGGTCAACGGTTTTTTCGGCAGCGCCGAACCGCTGTGGCCTGAATTGGCCATGCCCCTGTTTATTGCGGGCGTGTTGTCGATGTTCGTGACCCTGCGCACGTTCGGGCCGTATAAACATGGCCTGATTGACCTGCAAAAGTCCCTCGACACAGACCAGGAACCTGCCGCCTGGGATGCATTGGCGCACGTGCGGCGTCGTGCATTGCTGGCCGCCGGGTTGCCCGCCTGGATCGCCGCGCTGGGCGTGTTTGTCGGTCTTGAAGGCGTGCCGCTGTTGCTGCTGGCGTTGTCAACGCTGGTGCTGTTTTACCTCTATCGCATCCCCCGTCAGGTCGGCTGATGCGCCTGTGGCTGGCGGTTCTGCTGCTGGCCGTGGGCACTCAGGCCATGGCGGCCACGCGGGTGGTCAGCCTGGCGCCCTCACTCTCTGAAATCGTCGTGGAACTGGGCGCAACCGATCTGCTCGTCGGGCGGCTGGAGGCGGGCGAGACCTTGCCTGAGCTGGTGAATGTGGCCTCGGTCGGTGGCTATGGCCAATTGGATATGGAGCGCTTGCTCAGCCTGCGCCCGGACTTGATTCTGCTCTGGCCCGGCAGCGTTGGCGTGGCGCAGCGCGACCAGTTGAAGCGCTTGAACATTCCCACCTTTACCGCCGAACCGAAAAACCTGACGCAGTTGGTCGATCAGGTCGAAGGGGTGGCGACTGCGCTCAATCGCGCCGAACGCGGTCGTGAGTTGGCCGCCCGGTTGCGGGCACGTCTGGAGCAGCTACGCCAGCAATACGCCCGCGAACAACCGTTGCGCGTGTTTTATCAAGTGTGGGATCGGCCCCTGTACACCGTGGGCGGCGGTCAAATCATCAGCGATGCACTGGCCCTGTGCGGGGCGCGCAATGTATTTGCGGACGTGTCATTGCCTGCGCCGCAGGTCAGCGTGGAGTCGGTGTTGCAACGCAATCCCGACGTGATCATTGCAGGCACTCAGGCGCAGCTGGATGCCTGGAAAGCCTGGCCGCAGCTCGAAGCGGTGAAGCAAGGGCGGTTGCTGTTACTGGCTGACAAAGGTCTGGAGCGACCGAGCGGACAAATGATCGAAGCCACGGCCCGTTTATGCGAACAACTGGCCGAACCTGAACCGTAGCCGCTGCGCGTGCGAGCGTGAACCGACACGGCATTTACAGGCGGGGTGTCCAGGTGACGGCCAGCTGCACGCTGCGCCGCTCTTCGCGATAGCCGTAATAGTCACCTTCATAGCTGTACAACGCGCGCGTGAAGGTCTTGTCCAGCAGGTTATCGACTTTCAGGTCCAGCCTGACCTCTGAGGTGGCGAGCCAATTGGCACGCACGCCTAGCAGGGCGTACCCGCCAAGCGGCTGCTGGTTTTGCTCATCGTTATAGCTGCTGCTGACCGCTTGCCAGCTGGCACCTACGCCGATGCGGTCAAACTGTCGATCCAGATCAAGGTTCAATGTACGACGCGCCCGGCGGCTCAGGGTTTTACCGGTGTCGCGGTCGCGCGGGTCGATGATGGCGACACCGAGGCTGCTCTGCCAGCCGAACCACTCCTGGTGCAGCGCGCTTTCAAAACCGGTGATGCGTGCAGCCCCTACGTTCTGCTGAATCCAGTCGGCATCAGCGACGATCGCGTCGCGAATGTCCGTGCGATAGAGGGATGTTTCCAGTCGGCTGGTCTCACTCCATTGGCTGCGCCACTGTAGCTCGTAGCTCTTGGAGTGTTCGGGCTGAAGCGCCGGGTTGCCAAACTGCGGGTAATACAGATCGTTAAACGTAGGCGCCCTGAAGCCTTCGCTGTAGGACATCAGCACATCGTTATCGGCATTGAGCGGCACCGTCAGGCTGGCGCTCCAGGTGTTGTTGCTGCCAAATTGCTGGTTTTTGTCATGTCGCAGCCCCAGCTCTGTTGAAAAACCGTCGCCCTGAAAACGGTGCTGAATAAATACCGCGCGGTTCCAGCGGCTGTCTTTGTCGAAGTCGGTGTTGCTGCGAACCCGATCCTCATACGCATCGAGGCCCAGCATCAGGCTGTTTTGATCGTCCAGCACGAGGCTGTTTTGCCAGTTCAGGGAATCGCGATAGGTGTTGAAGCTATAGAGGTCGGGGCTTAGTTTGTCGCGGGTTGTTTCACGGTTCTCGCTGTGGCCGAGTTCGAGGCGCGAATTCCAGCGTTCGGAGAACTGTGCGTCAACGAAACTGCCTACGCTGCTGATGTCGAAATCGCTATAGGCCTTTTGCCCGAACATCGCATCAAGTTCAGTTTTACCTTCACTCTTGACGGCACTGAGGCCGATCTCAAGGCGGTCGCTCAGGTGATGACTCAGGTTCAGACTGACCGATTGGTTGCGATAGGCATCGTGGTCGTTGTCGACCGGATAGGACACGGTCGTGCGGTCGATGCCGGCCGTGTTTTCCAGCGCACCGCTGAGGTTGAAGCGAGTCTGAGCGTCACCGCCTGAAATGCCCACACTGTTTTGTGAGCTGCCATAACTGCCCATGGCGCTGTGCAAGCGCAGTTGCGGGGGCTGTTCGGCGCCGCGTCGGGTAAAGATCTGAATCACCCCGCCAATCGCATCGCTGCCATACACCACTGAGCGCGAGCCGCGCAGCACTTCGACGCGCTCGATCTGGTCGATGTTCAGGTAGTGCAGGTTGCTGTCGGCCGAGGTGGCATTGGCCATGCGCTGGCCGTCAACCAGCACCAGGCTCTGCGCCGATTTGGTGCCGCGAATGTAGATGCCCGGCAGTGCTCCGCGTCCGCCACTGCGCGCCACTTGCACACCCGGAACTCGGCCCAGCAGGTCGGTCAGGCTTGTGGGTTGCAGGCGGTCGATATCCTCACGGGTAAACACGCTGTTGGCGCTGGTGCTGTCCGAACGCGCTTGCACCTGGCGGTTACCGGTGATCAGTGTTTGCGGGAGTTTGAGGGCGTTTTCGCGATCCGCGGTGTCTGCCAGCAAGGGGCTGGCCGGGATGCTGCCGAGAATCAGGGCCGCTAGGCGAAGCGATTTCATGAGTTCCGAATTCTGTGGTCCCCGTCGTGGTTCACGAGGGACGAGGGGGTGATCGGGGGGAACCCGATCACCTCGTTTTGCTAACAACTGAGCGGGTTTACAGCCCCAGCAGTTCCATGCGTTGACGCACCGATGCTTCGATCCCGGCCGCGTTCAGGCCGCACTCGGCCAGCATCTGGCTTGGCTTGGCGTGTTCCACGTACACGTCGGGCAAGCCCAGGTGCAGGATTGGCTTGAGCAGGTTTTCGCGGGCCATGAACTCGCTGACACCCGCCCCCGCACCCCCCATGATGGCGTTTTCTTCGATCGTCACCAGCAGCTCGTGGCTGTTGGCCATCTCGCGCACCAGAGCTTCATCCATCGGCTTGACGAAGCGCATGTCGACCACGGTCGCGTCGAGGGTTTCGGCCACTTGCAGGGCTTGCGCCAGTTGCACGCCAAACACCAGCATCGCGACTTTTGAGCCGTGGCGACGAATCACGCCTTTGCCGATTTCCAGCGGCTCCAGGGTTTTTTCGATGGGTGCATTCGGCCCCGTGCCCCGCGGGTAGCGCACCGCCGCCGGGCCGTTGTACAGGTGGCCGGTGGTGAGCATTTTGCGCAATTCGTTTTCATCGCTCGGGGTCATGATGACCATGCCCGGGATGCAACGCAGGTACGACAGGTCGAAACTGCCCGCGTGGGTCGGGCCGTCTTCACCCACCAGACCGGCACGGTCAATGGCAAACAGCACATCCAGATTTTGCACCGCGACGTCATGCACCAGTTGGTCGTAGCCGCGTTGCAGGAATGTCGAGTAAATCGCCACGACCGGCTTGGCGCCTTCGCAGGCCATGCCGGCCGCGAGCGTTACCGCATGCTGTTCAGCGATGGCCACGTCGAAATAACGCAGCGGGAAGCGCTCGCTGAACTTGATCAGGTCCGAGCCTTCTTTCATCGCCGGGGTAATCCCCACCAGGCGCTGGTCCGCAGCGGCCATGTCGCACAACCAGTCGCCAAAGACCGCGGAGTATTTTGGCCCGCTGGCCACTTTGGGCGCTGCAACCGGTGCGTCTAGCGGTTCGAGCTTAGTGATGGCGTGGTAGCCAATCGGGTCTGCTTCCGCCGGGGCGAAGCCTTTGCCTTTTTTGGTGACAACGTGCAGGAACTGCGGGCCTTTGAGGTCACGCATGTTGCGCAGCGTGGCGATCAGCGTCGGCAGATCATGGCCGTCAATCGGGCCGATGTAGTTCCAGCCGAGCTCTTCGAACAACGTACCGGGCACCAGCATGCCTTTGGCATATTCCTCGGTACGGCGCGCGATTTCCCACGCGCCCGGCAAGCGCGACAGCACTTTCTTGCTGCCTTCGCGCATGCTGGCGTACGTCCGGCTGGACAGGATTTTGGCCAGGTAGTTGGACAACCCGCCGACATTGCGCGAAATCGACATGTCGTTGTCGTTGAGGATCACCAACATGTTGGCGTCGACCTCGGGCGCATGGTTCAAGGCTTCAAACGCCATGCCGGCGGTAAGGGCGCCATCACCGATCACGGCAATTGCCTTGCGATCACTGTTTTGCAGGCGGGCGGCTATGGCCATGCCTAAAGCCGCACTGATTGAGGTGCTGGAGTGGCCGACGCCAAAGGTGTCGTACTCGCTCTCGGAGCGACGCGGGAACGCGGCCACGCCGTCCTTCTGACGCAAGGTCGCCATTTGTTCACGGCGTCCGGTCAGGATTTTATGCGGATACGCCTGATGACCCACGTCCCACACCAGACGGTCGTCCGGGGTGTCGAACACGTAGTGCAACGCGATGGTCAGTTCAATGACGCCCAGGCCGGCACCGAAATGCCCACCCGTCTGACCGACGGTGTAGAGCAGTTCCTGGCGCAATTCATCGGCCAAAGGTTCCAGCTCGGCTTCGGCTAACCGGCGCAGGCCCGCAGGCGTGCCGGCTCGGTCGAGCAGGGGCGTGGTCGGGCGTATGCGGGGAATCTCATGAAACGTCGTTGGCATCAGGCGAATCGTTATAGGTATAAGAAGAGGCGGCAGTTTACCTTATGCAACGGAAGCTGCCCACGGAGTCTGGAGCTCGTTAGTCAGACCTTGGCCGTAGAGCCGGTCAGAAAAAGAGGTGTTGCGCCGCTTTTTAGTGGCGGCGTTCCACGATGTAACGTGCAAGCTCACGCAAAGGCTCGGCAGCTGCATCAAATGGTCGCAGGGCGTTAATGGCCTGATCGCGTAATTCGAGCGCATAGGTTTTGGCCGCTGCCAGCCCCATCAAGGACGGATAGGTCGGCTTGTCGCGGGCCGCATCGGCGCCTGACTGTTTGCCAAGCGTAGCCGTATCTCCCTCAACATCCAGGATGTCGTCCTGAACCTGGAACGCCAGACCAATGGCCCGCGCGTAGATGTTCAAAGCGTGCAGGTCTTCAGGGCGGGCGTGACCACTGGCCAGCGCGCCCAGCTGGACGCTGGCTTCGATCAGGGCACCGGTCTTGTGGCGGTGCATGTATTCAAGGGCAGTCCGGTCGAGCTTGACCCCGACCGAACCCAGGTCAATGGCTTGCCCGCCGACCATGCCCGCCGGGCCTGCGGCCATCGCCAGGTCAGAGACCATGCGCAGTCGGGTGTCAGCGTCCAGCGTGTTCATGTGCGGGTCGAGCAGGGCGGTAAATGCAAGGCTCTGCAAGCCGTCACCGGCCAGAATCGCGCAGGCTTCGTCAAAGGCTTTGTGGGTGGTGGGCTGGCCGCGGCGCAAATCGTCGTCGTCCATGGCCGGCAAATCATCGTGTACCAGCGAATAGGCGTGGATCAGCTCCACTGCGCACGCTGCACCGTTGGCCTGCTCAGGGGCAGCGCCCAAGGCTTGGCAAGCGGCGTAGGCCAACAGCGGCCGCACCCGTTTGCCGCCATTCATGACGCTGTAGCGCATCGCCTCGTACAGGCGGGCCAGCTCCGGTGCCGGAGCGACAAACAAGCGTTCGAGGGCCGCGTTGACACGGGCCTGGCTGCTGGCTTGATAAGCATCAATCATTCGGGTTGTTCCGCATCAAATGGCTCTTGGGCCAATTCACCATCACGTTCGAGCAGGATGTGCACTTTCTGTTCGGCCTGGGCCAGTGCGCCCTGGCATTCGCGGGTCAGGCGGATGCCTTGCTCGAATGCTGTCAGGGAGTCTTCCAGCGACAACTCGCCGTTTTCCAGACGCTCGACCAGTGTTTGCAGGTCAGCGAGGGACTGCTCGAAATCCAGGGAAGCTTTTTTGCGGGCCATGGCGGCATTCTCGGTAGGCGTTAAAACCGGCTGACACTAGCAGACGGCGGGTTTTGGGGCAAATCCGACGGTAGGTGGCCTGCCGTAGCGTCGGGCCTGTTCGCAGGTTTCACAACGTTTGTGTGGAACTACAGGAGCTGACTTTCGGAGCTTAGGCTGACGGTGAAAACGTCCAGATTTTGTGTAGGAAAAAGACACTTGGCGTTGGCGGCTTTTTAACCAATCGAGGATTTGTGAGTTTTTTTAAATCGCTAAGACGTTTCCTATAGAAATGCCGAAATTTCCTACTTTTTTTCGTCAGTCATTCACCTATCGTCGCGTCCCTTGAACGGACTCGGATAGTGGCCAATGGCAATCTTCATGAAAGCTCGGGCAGCGCTACGTTTTTCACCCTGCGTGAGGAGGGTTGGGGCGTGACGTATACCAGCAAGTCTCTGGCGCGCACTGTCGGACTGGTCAAGGACCCCGTGGCGACTGACAACTTTGCGGGCAACGACGTTCGTTTTTCCCCTGAGTTCGAGGCGTTGGAACGGGAGCTGGCCAAGGTCCACTCCTTGCACGAACACACGCCGGTTGACTGGTCGATGGTGCAACAACAGAGCGAAGTCTTGTTGCGCGATCAGTCCAGGGACCTGCGGGTGGCGGCGTGGCTGACCTGGGCTTTATATCAGCGTGAATCCTTTTCCGGGCTGTTGGCCGGTGTCGGGTTGCTGCATCACTTGTGTGTGCAGCATTGGGCACAGATCCACCCGCGCAAATTACGGACCCGGGCAGCGGCCGTCAGTTGGCTGGTGTCGCGCCTCAATGATGCCTTGAACGAAAACATCCCGGTCAAAGAGCAATTGCCGTTGTTTCAGCGTTTGCTCGACTTGCTGATGGCGCTCGAATGCAGTCTGGCGTCGCACATGGGCGACGAGGTGCCATTGTTGCTCCCGCTCTGCAGACGTTTAAGCCGCATGGTCGAGCGGGCGGGGATCCAGCCGCCTGATCCAGGGCCCATTGCGGCGGCGGTGGCCCACGTCAAGCAGATGGCAGCCCAATTGGTTGACAGCCAAACCCCGATCGAAAATGAAAAAGACGCCCACAAAGCACTGCGTGCCCAACAGGACAGCGCCCGAGTGCTGTGTGCCTGGTGGCTCAAGCAAAACGCGACGGACGTGCGCGCATTGCGCCTGAATCGAACCCTGACCTGGATGGCCATTGACGCCGTGCCCGAACGCAACGGGGAACAGATCACGCCGGTGCGAGGGTTGGCAAAAGATCGACTGAACACCTTCAACGAGCGCTTTGAGCGCGGGCAATTCGCTGACGTGTTGGTGGAGCTGGAGTCCAGCCTGAGCAAGGCACCGTTCTGGTTTGACGGCCAACGTCTGGTCTGGAGGTGCCTTGAAGCATTGAACGCCGAACGTGCGATGCGTGAAGTCGAGCTGCACATGGCGCTGTTGCTGCAGCGCTTGCCCGGGCTGGAAACCCTGCGCTTCAGCGATGGCCAACCGTTTGCCGATGAGCAGACACGGGCCTGGTTCGTCACGCACGTCATGCCGCATGTGCAAGACGACGTCCCGCAAAGCGAGGCCCCCGGCGCTGAACAACCCGCGTGGGAGCTGGCCCTTGAGCACGCGCAAGAGGTGGCGCTTTCCCAGGGTTTCAAACCCGCCGTTCAATCACTCAAAAGTGGCCTGGCCCAAGCCCAGGGCGGGCGCGTGCGTTTTTTCTGGCAGTTGGCGCTGGCACGGCTGTGCTTAGCAAACCGCAAATACGAAATCGCTCAGACCCAGCTCGACATGCTCGACCAACTGCTTCAGCGCTCCGGTTTGCAGGCCTGGGAGCCCGATCTTGTGTTGGAGGTGCTCAGCCTTTGGCGCCGTTGTTGCGAGCTGTTGCCGCAGAGTCATGACGTGCGCGAACGCAAGGATGAGTTGTACCGCAGGTTGTGCCACCTCGACCTTGAAGTGGTACTTGAATAGGCCTTTGGGCCATACGCATAAGGGAAAACATCATGGCCAAAGAAGGCTCGGTTGCACCTAAAGAACGTATCAACATCACGTTCAAACCCGCGACGGGCGGGGCTCAGGAAGAAATTGAACTGCCCCTGAAATTACTGGTGCTGGGCGACTACGTTCAGCGGTTCGACGCGCGCAAGCTGGAAGACCGAAAACCCATCGCCATCGACAAAATGACGTTCGATGAAGTGCTGGCCAAACAAGGCCTGACCTTGAATCTGAGTGTGCCCAATCGTCTGCAGGACGAGGGTGGCCCTGATGAGCTGGGGATTGCGCTGCGGGTCAATGCGATGAAGGACTTCAACCCTGCAAGCCTCGTTGAGCAAGTGCCCGAGCTGAAAAAACTGATGGAGTTGCGCGAAGCCCTGGTTGCGCTCAAAGGCCCGCTGGGCAATGCGCCCAGTTTCCGCAAGGCAATTGAAGGGGTACTGGCCGATGACCAATCCCGTGCGCGGGTGTTGAGCGAGCTGGACCTGTCCGGTTCCCCCGCCTCGGACATTTGAGCCCCCCATCAGCAAAGGAAGACCCCGCCATGAGTACGCAAGCCGCATCGCAGCAACACGAACAGCAACCGAATGCCAGCATCCTTGATGGCATCATCGCCCAGACCCGACTGACCCCCCAAGACGACGGCTACAGCGTTGCCAGGCGCGGGGTGGCGGCATTTATTGAAGAGCTGCTCAAGCCACAGAACCAGGGCGAGCCGGTCAAGAAAGCCCTGGTTGACCGCATGATTGCCGAGATTGACGCCCGGCTCAGCCAGCAGATGGATGAAATTGTCCACCACCCGGACTTCCAGTCGCTGGAGTCTGCGTGGCGCGGCTTGCAGGTATTGGTGGAGCGCACCAACTTCCGCGAAAACATCAAGATCGAAATCCTCAACGTGTCCAGAGCCGACCTGCTGGACGACTTCGAAGATTCGCCCGAAGTCATGCAGTCGGGTTTGTACAAGCACATTTACACCGCTGAATACGGTCAGTTCGGCGGGGAGCCGGTCGGGGCAATCATTGCCAACTACTACCTGTCTCCAAGCTCGCCAGACATCAAGCTGATGCAATACGTGTCCAGCGTGGCCTGTATGGCCCACGCGCCGTTTATTGCCTCGGCAGGGCCGCAGTTTTTCGGGCTGGAAAGCTTTACCGGGATGCCCAACCTCAAAGACCTGAAAGACCATTTCGGCGGGCCGCAATTCGCCAAATGGCAGAGTTTTCGGGAATCTGAAGACGCGCGATACATGGCGTTGACCGTGCCGCGCTTTTTGCTGCGCACCCCGTATGACCCGCTGGAAAACCCGGTCAAAACGTTTGTCTATAAAGAGACCGTCGCCAACAGCCACGAGCATTACTTGTGGGGCAACACCGCGTATGCCTTTGCCTCCCGGTTGGCAGACAGTTTTGCCAAGTTCCGTTGGTGCCCGAACATCATCGGCCCGCAGAGCGGTGGGGCTGTCGAAGATTTGCCACTGCATCACTTTGAAAGTATGGGCGAGATTGAAACCAAGATCCCGACCGAAGTGCTGGTCTCCGACCGCCGTGAATACGAGTTGGCGGAAGAAGGCTTCATCTCCCTGACCATGCGCAAGGGCAGTGACAACGCGGCTTTCTTCTCTGCCAGCTCAGCGCAGAAAGCCAAGTTGTTTGGCGCCAGCGAAGAAGGCAAGCGTGCGGAGCTGAACTACAAACTGGGCACCCAACTGCCGTACATGATGATCGTTAACCGGCTGGCGCATTACCTGAAGGTGTTGCAACGCGAGCAACTGGGTTCCTGGAAAGAGCGCACCGACCTTGAGATCGAACTCAACAAATGGATCCGTCAGTACGTCGCCGACCAGGAAAACCCCGGTGCTGAAGTGCGTGGTCGTCGGCCGCTGCGGGCGGCGCAAATCATCGTCAGTGATGTTGACGGCGAGCCGGGCTGGTACCGCGTCAACCTGAACGTGCGCCCGCATTTCAAGTACATGGGCGCTGATTTCACCCTGTCGCTGGTCGGCAAGCTGGACAAAGAGTGACGCAGGGGCGGGCATGACGGGATACGGCAGCCTTTTCGAGCGCTTGAAAGGCGATGCACAGCGGCGTGTGGGGCTGAGCCGCGAGAGGGCTGTCATGGCCTCGGTGACTGCGCAGTTGACCCGGATGCTCAGTACCCGGGCGGGCAGCGTGCAAACGTTGCCCGACTACGGCCTGCCCGATCTCAACGACATGCGCGTCAGCCTGCACACGGCGTTGTCGCAGGCTCGTCAGTCCATTGAAACCTTCATCGAACAGTACGAGCCGCGCCTGACTCAGGTGCGGGTCGTCTCGTTGCCACACGACCGGCACCCCCTGCGCTTGAGTTTCGCCATTGAGGCGTTGCTGGAGGTTGAGGGATTACGTCGCCAGGTCAGCTTCTCGGCTCAGCTCGATGGCAGCGGGCAGGTTCGGGTCGAGTCACTGCTTTGAATCAGCGTTTTCACTTTTTGATGTCGCCAATGACCAGGTAACCCGCGTGTCTTTTAACCAGTATTACCAACGTGAGCTCACGGCATTACGCCAGTTGGGCAGTCGCTTCGCTGAGCGTAATCCGGCACTGGCCCCCTTTTTGGGGCAGGCGGGGCGTGATCCGGATGTGGAGCGGTTGCTCGAAGGGTTCGCGTTTCTGACCGGGCGCCTGCGCCAGAAGCTCGATGACGAACTGCCCGAGCTCAGTCACTCGCTGATGCATTTGCTGTGGCCCAACTACATGCGGCCGCTGCCGGCTTTTAGTCTGTTGCAATTTGACCCGTTGAAGCAGGCCGGGCCTGCCCTGCGGGTGCCTCGCGATACGGGGGTGGCCAGCCTGCCGATCAAAGGCGTGAGCTGTCAGTTTCGCACCTGCTACGCCACCGACCTGTTGCCTTTGCAACTGACCGGGCTGACGCATTCAGTGACGGGCGACGGTGTGTTGTTGAGCCTGCAACTGGACATGACGTGCCCAGGGCATCTGGGTGAACTGGACGTGAGCCAATTGCGCCTGCACCTGGCGGGCGAGCGCTATATCAGCCAAACGCTTTACCTCGGTCTGCTGCGTCACGTGGATCACGTCACCGTGCTGGCCAAGGATGAACTCGGGGAGCAATTGGGCGTATTCACATTGCCCCCCGACTGCTTGCAGCCCGTGGGTTTTGCGGAGGATCAAGCACTGATTCCCTATCCGCTGAACACATTCCGCGGGTATCGCTACTTGCAGGAATACTTTGCGTTTCAAGACAAGTTTTTGTTCGTCGACCTGAGCGGGCTGGACGTTATCCACAGCCTGGCGCCCGAGACCCTGAAACAAACCCGCAGCCTCGAACTGCGTTTTCTGATTCGCCAGCACAGCGCTCAACGCCTGCGGCCGACCCGTGACAACGTGAAGTTGTATTGCACGCCTGTGGTCAATTTGTTTGCCCACGATGCAATGCCGATTCGGCTGGACGGTAAGCAGGACGAGTATCTGTTGATGCCATCCAGGCTCGATAGCGCGCACTGCGCCGTGTTTTCTGTCGACCATGTCAGCGGGTGGCGGTCTGGCGGTGCGGGTGAACAGAGCTATGTGCCGTTCGAATCGTTTGAACACGATCCCAGTTTCGATGTGTCGCAAGCCCATGCCCATTACAGCATGCGCCAGCGTTCCTCGCAGGTGCATGAGGGGCTCGACACCTTTCTGAGCGTGGGTGTGCGTCGGCCCGAGCACAGCGAAACGCTGTCGGTGGAGATGACCTGCACCAACCAGAACCTTGCGCGCGGGCTGGCGCCCGGCGCGATTTGCCTGCCAGGCGAAGACATGCCCGAGGGGCTGACGTTTCGCAACATCACCCGCGTGACCTCCAGTTATGCGCCGCCGGTCAACCGCGACTTTCTCTGGAAGTTGATCAGCAACATGTCGCTCAACTATTTGTCGCTGGCCAATGTGGACGCCTTGAAGGTGATCCTCGAAACCTACGACCTGCCGCGCTACTACGACGAGCAGGCCGAGCGTGTCAGCAAGAACCTGCTGAACGGCCTCACGTCCATCCGCCACGAACACGTGGACCGACTGCACCGTGGTTTGCCGCTACGAGGCGTGCGTACCGAACTGACGATAGACCCCCAAGGCTATATCGGTGAGGGCGACGTGTTTGTTTTCGCCTCTGTGCTCAACGAGTTTTTTGCCCTTTACGCCAGCCTCAACTCTTACCACGAGCTGCGCGTCACCAGTACCCAGGGAGATCGCTACCAATGGACACCGCGCATGGGCTTGCAGCCCCTGCTTTGAGCGGGCTGTCCACACGCATACGAGAGTACTCGCTGTATCAGGCGGTGTTGCTGGTCATGGACCGATTGCGTGACGGCAATCCGGACATCAGCGATGACGCGCTGTACGAGCGTCTTGAATTCGTTGCCAACCCCAGTCTGGGGTTTCCGGGCTGTGATGTTGAGCACGTGACGTTTTTTACCGAACACGGCCAGCTTCGCGCGCGTTTGTGTTTCAACCTCATGGGGTTGGTGGGCTCGTCTTCTCCGCTGCCCGCGTTTTACGCCGAGCAAGCGCTGGAGGAGGGCGACGAGGCCAATGTCACGCGCGGGTTTCTGGATCTCTTTCACGATCGCTTACAGCGTTTGATGCTGCCGATCTGGCGCAAATACCGCTACGGCGCCCGCTTTCAACGAGGCGCGACAGACCCGTTTTCCAGCCAGTTATTCGCCCTGATCGGGTTGGGTGGCGAACAGATTCGTCAGGCGCAAGGGCTGAATTGGCGGCGCTTGCTGCCCTACCTCGGGCTCCTGAGTTTGCGGGCACATTCGGCGGCCCTGATTGAGTCAGTGCTGCGTTACTACTTCAAGCACGCGGCGCTGACGATTGAGCAATGCATCGAGCGCCGGGTCGTTATCGCGCCTGAGCAACGCAATGCCTTGGGCCTGGGCAATCACCAGCTCGGTGACAGCCTGGTGCTGGGGGAAAGGGTTCGCGACCGCAGCGGCAAATTCCGCATTCACATCCGCGACCTGGACTGGCAACGCTTTCACGAATTTCTGCCGATTGGCGAGGGCTATCAGCCGCTGTGCGCGCTGGTGCGATTCACCTTGCGTGACCCGCTGGACTACGACATCCGGCTGCAACTGCGCCACGAAGAAGTGCGCGAACTGCGTATTGGCGCGCACAACACCTGCCGTCTCGGCTGGACCAGCTGGCTGGGGCGCGAGCGGGCGGACGGCGTCGTGACCCTGAACAGCACACTTCATTAAGGACGGATGACATGATCAACGTTGACCTGCAAGACCTGATTCAAGCGCTGGACCCGGCAACCCGCCGTGACCTGGAAGCGTGCGCCGAGCGCTGCGTGGGGCGGGGTGCACACCTGGTGGTGGTGGAGGATCTGCTGCTGGGCCTGCTGGAGCGGCCCGACAGTTTACTGATGCGTGCCTTGCTCGATGCCGATATCGACGCCGGGCAGTTAAATGCAGCCTTACAGCCTCGCACTGAACAGGGCGCATCGCGCAATCCGGTGTTTGCTCCCGAACTGATTCAGTGGCTGCAAGATGCCTTGCTGGTCGCCCACCTTGAACTCAAACAAGCGCACGTCGATCAGGCGGCCTTGCTGCTGGCGCTGCTGGGTAACCCTTTGCGTTATGCGGGCAGCCGGTATTACGCGCTGCTGTCCGCGCTCAGTACCGAACGATTGAAGTCCTTCGCTTTGTCACAACAGGTGTCAGGCAGCCCGGCGTCTGCGGTGGTAGGCGGTGAATCCCTGTTGCAACGCTTTACCCATGACCTTACGGCGCAGGCCCGGGCCGGGCAGCTCGATCCGGTGTTGTGCCGTGACGACGCCATCCGGCAAATGATCGACATCCTGGCGCGGCGCCGTAAGAACAACCCGATTGTGGTGGGGGAAGCGGGCGTGGGCAAAACCGCGATCGTGGAAGGGCTGGCGTTGCGCATCGCGGCCAACGAAGTGCCGCCGGTGTTGCAGGGCGTTCAATTGCTGTCGCTGGACATGGGCTTGCTGCAAGCTGGCGCCAGCGTGAAAGGAGAATTCGAACGCCGTCTCAAGGGCGTCATCGACGAGGTCAAAGCCTCCCCTGTGCCGATCATTGTGTTTATCGACGAAGCCCATACCCTGATTGGCGCGGGGGGCAATGCCGGAGGCTCGGACGCCGCCAACTTGCTCAAGCCTGCATTGGCCCGTGGCGAACTGTGCACCATCGCGGCCACCACGTGGAGCGAATACAAAAAATACTTCGAAAAAGACCCCGCGCTGGCCCGGCGCTTTCAGCCGGTGCAGCTGCACGAACCGAGTGTCAGCGAGGCCGTGACCATTCTGCGCGGCCTGGCGCACGTGTATGAAAAAAGCCACGGGATTTACCTGCGCGATGATGCGGTGGTGGCGGCTGCCCACTTGTCGGCGCGTTATCTGGCCGGACGCCAACTGCCTGACAAAGCAGTGGATGTGCTCGACACCGCCTGTGCCCGCGTGCGCATCAGTCTGGCGGCGGCGCCGGAACAACTGGAACGCCTGCGGGCCGAGTTCGCAGAGGGTGAGCGTCAGGTTCATGCCTTGCGACGGGATGCCGAAGCGGGACTGGTGGTGGATAGCGCTGCACTGGAGGCGCTGGAGCAACGGCTGATACAGGTCGACGCTGAACAGGTCGCGCTCAATGACGCCTGGCGTGCGCAGCGCGCGTTGGCCGAGCGCTTGCTGGAACTGCGTCAGCGTCTGGCCAAGGCCCGTGAGGAAGATGAGCCGCAGGCGCTCGAACAGGTGGCGGTGCTGGAAGCGGAACTTCAGGCGACTCAGCACGCCTTGAGTCAGGCCCATCTGCGTGAGCGGCTGGTCAGTTTTGAGGTTTGCCCACGCCTGGTGGCCGAAGTGGTCAGTGCGTGGACGGGCGTGCCGCTGACGCAATTGGCCCGAGAGCACAGCGTCAAGGTCGCACATTTCGCACAAGATTTACGCGCCCGCATTCTCGGTCAGGAACAGGCGATTGGTCAGTTGGACCGCGCCATGCGGGCTGTAGCGGCGGGGGTCAACAAACCCGATGCGCCTGTCGGGGTTTTCCTGCTGGTGGGCCCCAGCGGTGTGGGCAAGACCGAAACCGCGCTGGCGCTTGCCGATCTGCTGTATGGCGCCGAGCGCTTTGTCACCACCATCAACATGTCGGAGTTCCAGGAGAAGCACACCGTTTCGCGCTTGATTGGCGCGCCGCCCGGTTACGTCGGCTACGGCGAGGGCGGCATGCTCACTGAAGCCGTGCGGCAAAAACCGTATTCCGTTGTGTTGCTGGACGAGGTTGAAAAGGCGGACCCCGACGTCCTGAATCTGTTCTATCAAATCTTCGACAAAGGGGTGGTCAACGACGGCGAAGGACGTGAGATCAACTTTCGCAATACGTTGATTCTGATGACCTCCAACCTGGGCAGTGAGCGTATTCAAGCGCTGTGCGCAAACGGTGCGCACCCTGACGCCGAGGAGCTTGAAGCGCACATCCGCCCGCTGCTCAGCCAGCACTTCAAACCGGCCCTGCTGGCGCGAATGCGGGTGGTGCCGTATTACCCGGTGAACGGCGCAGTGTTGCGCGAACTGGTTGAGCTCAAGCTGGTGCGGCTGGGCGAACGTCTGTCGCGGCGTCATCTGCGGTTCAGCCATTGCCAGCGTCTGGTGGACCATTTGGTCGAACGCTGCACGCGAAGTGACAGCGGCGCCCGATTGATCGATGACCTGCTGGACGCTCATGTCCTGCCGCTGGTCGCCGACCGGATACTGGACGCTCTCGCCTGCGGGCAAACCCTTACCTCTGTACATATCACGCTGGACGCCCAGTCCCGCGTGTTATGCGACTGTGAGTGAGGGGCGCGTGATGTTTACTCAAATCCCGCAGCCGCTGGAGTATGCCGAAGCCCTGCTGGCCCACTTCTCCCGCCTGTCACAGAGCACCGACAGCAGCACGCTGCTGAGCCAGAGTGCCCAGGCCATGGCACAACTCACCGGGTGCCAGTTGAGTCAGCTTTACCTGCTCGATGCCTCTCGCGAACGGCTGGAACTCAAGGCTCAGTGGCTGGAAGGAACGCTGCACCCGGCGTTGGGCTCCGGACGCTCTGCCGACCATGGCCAAGAGCCTTTGCTGCAATACGCGATTAGCCAAAACCGGGTCGTGGACCTGAGCAACCTCGACAGCCGCCTGCACAATATCGATTTCCTGCCCCGTGCTGGCGAGCCTTGGCGTTCGCTGTTGGCCGTGCCGATGCGCGATTCACGTCAGACCGTGGCCGGTGTATTGATGCTGGCCAGTTGCACGCACACGCCGCTGCAAGGGTATGCCCCGTCATTAGGCGCCTTGGGCAGCGCCGCCTTGATGCAGATGAGCCTGTTGGAGCGCCGCCCGCAACAGGGCAAACCGTTGGGCCGCTGTGTGAGTGCCGGGACCCTGATCGGCTCCAGCCCTGTGATGCGCAAAACCTACCAATTGATCAATCGCGTGGTGCACAGCCCTTATACCGTGCTCCTGCTGGGAGAGACCGGCACGGGCAAGGAAGTCGTCGCACGGGCCATTCACGACAGTGGCCCCCGGCGTGCGCAGCCCTTCATCGTGCAGAACTGCGCCGCGTTCCCTGAGGACCTGCTCGAAAGCGAATTGTTCGGGTATCGCAAAGGGGCCTTTACCGGGGCGGACCGTGACCGCAAAGGGCTGTTCGATGCCGCCCACGGCGGCACCCTGTTGCTGGACGAAATCGGTGATATGCCCCTGGCGCTGCAAGCCAAGTTATTGCGCGTGCTGCAAGAAGGTGAAATCCGGCCGTTGGGCTGCAATGAAAGCCACACCATCGACGTTCGCATTATTGCGGCCACCCACTGTGACTTGAAGCAACGGGTCAGGCAGGGGCGTTTTCGTGAAGACCTCTATTACCGCCTCGCCCAGTTTCCGGTGGTCATGCCCGCTCTGCGCGAGCGCGGCAAGGATATCTTCGATCTGGCCACTCACTTCGCGGCCCAAACCTGCGCATTTCTACAGCGACGCCCGGTGGTGCTGGCAGACAGCGCCATGGCGCAACTGGCCTGTTACGCCTTCCCGGGCAATGTGCGCGAGCTCAAGGGGCTGGTCGAGCGTGCGGTCTTGCTGTGTGACGGGCATGAGCTGCTGGCCGAGCATTTTGCCCTGCCCAGCGAGCTGAACGATGAGTCAGGGCGCCTGAATTTTCGCAAGCGCATGGACGCCATGGAGCGCGGTTTGCTGCTCGACTGTTTACGCCGCAACGCCGGCAACCAGACCTTGGCCGCCCAGGAACTGGGCCTTGCACGGCGCACGCTGCTGTACCGGCTGGGGCGTTTGAATATCAATTCCGATGAGATACGCGCCTATGCCTCGTGATCCCCGCGCGGGCCATGGGTTCGAGGCCCGGCCACTAAATGGAGATGAGTTGATGACGGTTCGCCACCGACTGCACGTGGTGCTAACGCTGGCCTTGTTGTGCGCGCTGGGCGGCTGCAAGGGCAATTACACCTTCACTGACAGCGACTATCGCCCGCTGGGTGATCCGCACGCCATCAATCGCGGTAAATGACCCTCAGGAGCAGCATCATGATGGAACTGGTTTTTGACTTGCTGGCCACGTCGCCGACGGCGACGGGCCAACCCAGTCAGTACAGATTCACCCCGGCGGGCGGCGTCATTGGCCGCAGTCATCAATGCGACTGGGTGCTCGCGGACGCAACCGGAACGGTCTCCGGCCAGCATGCGCGGATCAGCCATGAACGCGGTGCGTACTTCATTCAGGACGTAAGTACCAACGGCATTTCGATCAGTGGCGGACAGGCCTATCTGCCTCCGGGCCAGTTGCAACTGATCAATCACGGCGATGTGTTCGGCCTTGCCGGCCTGTCTATTCGGGCCCGTCTGGAACCGCCGCTGGAGGTGCGCCTGGAACAGGTTGGCGTGCCGCAACCCGCAGGCAGCCCGATCCCGGATGATGCGTTTATCGAGCCTGACGTGTTGCAAGTGCTTCGGGAAAACGCGTTTGCCTCACCGTTCGGGGAAGAGCCTGGGGGGCAGCACGACCATCACGTTGGTTTCACCCCTGTTGACCTTGAACACCTGATCGTCCCGCGCCTGGTTGCGCCCACGCAGCCCGACGAGGTTTCAGCGCAAGGCCCGGGAGCATCCCCGGCTGATTCGTTTTGGGAGGCGTTTGGCCAGGCGCTGGGCGTGGACGCGCGCGCCCTTGATCAGGCGGGCAGAGAGTCGCTGGCACTGAATGTCGCCGGGTTGCTCAAGCAGTGCGTCGCCGGGTTGCAACAGTGCATGTGGACGCGTGGCGAATTGAAAAATGAGTTGCGTCTGGCGCACACCGTTGCGCCGGGAGCGGCGCGAAACCCGCTCAAATCGTCCCACGATGCGCAGCATGCCTTGAGGCAGATGCTGGGGCCTCGCGCGCCTCATCAGCCGACGCCAGAGCAATCGGTTACGGGCGCATTTCGTGATGTGCAGGCCCATCAAGTGGCCTTGCTCAGCGCCAGCCGTGCGGCGATGCGTGGCTGCCTTGAGCACTTTTCCCCACGCCAACTGACCTTGCGTTTCGAGCGTGATGGCTGCCCGCCGCTGCTGGCCACCGCAGGCAGTCGATGGCGTGCGTTTGGGCGCTACCACCAGGCGCTGCAACAGGACGATGACTGGACCGAGCGGTTGCTGGCCAGGGATTTTGCCAAGGCCTACGAAGAGCAAGTGCGTTTGATTTCCACCCTTCACCAGACCCCGCAAGGATGAGGCCGATGCCGCGTTGTACTGCTGTTCATTTCAAGGCACCGATGGTGCTGCTCACGCTGCTGTTGGCGGGTTGCAGCGCGCTGTCGCCGTATTCGAACGTCACCAAACTGGACCTGACCCTGAGCGCCAGTGATCAGGTCAACCCGGACGTACACGGGCGCGCTTCACCGGTTGTCATTCGGCTGCTCGAACTCAAGCATCCCGTGGCGTTTGAGAACGCTGATTTTTTTAGCGTGTATGAACGCGCCGACAGCGTCTTGGCTCAAGACCTGCTCATCAGCGAAGAACTCGAATTGCGTCCCGGCGAGACGGTTTCGCACAAGCTCAGTGTTGCCCCCGTCAGCCGCTATGTCGGTGTACTGGCTGCGTATCGCGACTTGCCGCAAACCCGATGGCGCTATGTGATCACCTTGAGCCCCGAGCAGATCACGCAAGCACACCTGGTGCTCGATCAAACAGGCATCCGTCGCGCCGATGACGAGAACCCTGATGCAGGTGATGACGCATGAATGTGCATAAAGTGATCTGGGAGGAAGGCCTGCTGCTGCGCCCGCAACACTTCCAGCACAGCGACCGTTATTACGATCACCAGCTGAAAACTCGAACCCAAATGCTGGGTCGTTACCTCTGGGGTTTTTTCAGGCTGGAGATCGATGTGCAGTTTCTCAACATGAGCAAGCTGGTCATCAGCCATGCGTCCGGCGTGCTGCCGGATGGCAGCCTGTTCGAGCTGGGCGGCGATAATCAGCCCCTCGCGCTCGATATCCCGCCCAATACCGGGCAAACCCCTGTGTACCTGGCCTTGCCACTGGTCACAGGCAACCACATCGAGGCGCGTCGCACCGACCACGCCGATGTGTTGTCGCGCTACACCCGCTATGAAGCACAGGTTGCAGACTCCAACGCGGGTGAGAACGCCATCAGCCCGATCAGTTGCGGGCGGCCGGACTTTCGCTTGCTGCTGGGCGCGCAGCAGAGCGATCAGGCCTGGGTCAAATTGCAAGTGTGCGAGATCCAGGACACCACCCCCGACGGCGTCATCAGGCTCAATACGCAGTGTGTGCCCACCTATCTCCATACGCACTGCTCGGGATACGTGCAGTCGTGTCTCAAGGAAGTCATCAGCATGCTCGGCCACCGGGCCGAGAAGCTGGCCGAGCGGATTCGCTCGAACGGCAAAGTGGGAGGCGCCGAAGTCGGTGACTTCATGATGCTGCAACTGATTAACCGCAGCGAACTGGTGTTGCTGCACTACTTGCAGCTCAAACAAGTGCATCCCGAGGAGTTGTATTGCGTGCTGCTGGCGTTGCTGGGTGACCTGTCGACCTTTGCCAGCGAGACCAAGCGTCCCCGTTTGCACAGCCACTACCAGCACAGCAATCAGGGCGAAAGCTTCCGCACGCTGATGCAAGTGTTGCGCGAGGCGCTTTCGATGGTGCTCGAACAACACGCGATTGAACTGGTGCTGCAGCCGCGTCAATACGGCGTGCATGTCGCGCAGTTTGATGACCTTTCGCAACTGGGCACGACGACGTTCGTGGTGGTGGCCAGGGCCGCGTGTGACAACGACGCCTTGCGCCATCGGTTGCCCGCGCACTTGAAGATTGGCCCGGTGGAAAACATCCGCCATTTGGTCAACCTGCACCTGCCGGGTTTCAAGCTCAAGCCGCTGGCGGTCGCGCCCCGGCAATTGCCGTATCACGCCGACCAAACCTATTTCGTGCTCGAACTGACAGCCGATGACCTGGCGCAAATGGAGCGCTCGGGCGGTTTTGCGTTTCATGCGTCGGGCGAGTTTGCCCAGCTTGAACTGACTTTTTGGGCCATCAGGAACTGACTCCCATGAACACGCAGACGCCTTATTCGCACGATGCCAAAACCCTTTTGCTGGACCGTTACGGCAGAGCGCCGCGACACGTTGCCCTGACCGACAGCGAGCCTGTGCCGCGCATTGAAAACATCGATGAACGCATCGTCTACAACGCACAGCTCAAACCGACTGAGCACATCAGTGTCGGCCTTAATCCCCTGATCGCGGCAGCCAGCGATGTGCTGTCATTTGTGGTGGGGATCGACGACCACAGGGCGCAAAACGACCTGCTGGTCCTGCATGCCCTGCTCAGCACAGAAATAAAGGCTTTCGAAACCAACGCCCTGCATGCGGGGTGTGAAAGCGGGCAGGTCATCAACGCCCGGTACGTCCTGTGCACGGTGTTGGACGAAGCCATCTGCACCACGGTGTGGGGCAATGAGCTGGACTGGTCGCAAAAAAGTCTGCTGGGCAGTTTTCACAATGAAACCTTTGGCGGCGAGAAGGTGTTTCAACTGATTGAGCGGTTTTCCCGAGAGCCCGCGAAGAACCTGTATTTGCTTGAGTTGCTGTATGTCTGCCTGTCGCTGGGGTTCGAGGGACGCTTTCGCGTGGAGTCGCGCGGGACCCTCGAACTGGAGTCGATACGCGACAACCTCTATCGCCAGATCCGTCATTTGCGCGGCGATGTCATCCGCGAAGTCTCGCCTCACTGGCAAGGCCTGAACGCACCGCGCAGCAGTGCGGTACGCCTCGTGCCGCGCTGGTTATGGGTCACGTTCACCCTGAGCTGCCTGACGGTGATGTACACCGGGTTCGCCTGGGTGTTGAGCCAACAGCGTGAAGCCGTGATGCAACCTTACGAACAGCACGTTGCAGCGGACCAGCCTGCAGTTGCGAACAGGAAGTCATGATGAAAAGTGTGTTGAAAAAAGCCGCAGCGTTACTGACGCAAACATGGCTCTGGAGCCTCTTGCTGGTGCTGTCCGTTGCGCTGCTGGTGTGGTGGGGCGGGCCGTTGCTGGCCGTAAACGATCACAAGTTTTGGGCCGACCCCGTGGCGCGGCTGTTGAGCATCAGTGTCTTGATCCTCGTGTGGGGGCTGGCCATGGTGTTTGTCAGCTGGCGTGCAGGCCAGCATAAAAAAGCCATGGCAGACAGCGAAGAAGGCCAGATTCAAGCGCGTGAGGCACTCGACGCCGAGGCCGCACGCAAAACCCTGCGCAAGCGTTTCAAGCAAGCGCTGCACACCCTGAAAAACACCAGCGTGTACAAAGGGCGCAGCGAGCGCTGGCGCGACGAACTGCCCTGGTACGTGGTGCTCGGGCCGCAAGGCGCCGGCAAGACCAGCCTGCTCGATTTTTCCGGGCTGGAGTTTCCACTGAATAAACTTGATCGCAGCCTCACCCGCGACCTGCGCGGTACGCGGGACTGTGAGTGGTACTTTGCCGAACACGGGGTGCTGATCGACACCGCCGGGGGCTATCTGACCCAGGGCAATGAACCGGTTAATGCCAGCGGCTGGAAGACCTTGCTGGGCCTGCTGCGTAAACGCAAACGCGAGCGACCGTTGAACGGGGTGCTGGTGACTGTCCCGGTGGACAGCCTGATGCAGGCCAGTCACGACAGGCTCTCCGGGCTGTCGGATCAGATCCGGGCACGGCTGCAAGACGTTCATCAGGTATTACGCATCGAGTTGCCGGTGTACCTGGTGCTGACCAAGACCGACCTGATACCCGGCTTTACCGAGTTTTTCGAGGCTCTGACCCGTGAAGAGCGCGCTCAGGTATTCGGTGCCACCTTTGAGCCGGGGCAGGGCGGTGCAGCGCTCATGCGTAGCGAGTGCGAGGCGTTGTTGGTGCGGCTCAACAGCCAGGTCATCGCGCGGATGCATCAAGAACGCGATACCCGGCGGCGCGGGCGAATGCTGGACTTCCCTCGGCAATTGAGTGACGTCGCGACGCAGTTGTGTGTGTTTGCCGACATGACGTTCACCGGCAACCGCTATCAACGGGCCAGTCCGCTGCGGGGTTTTTATCTGACCAGCGCGCCTCATGTCCCGCAGCCTGATGAAACCGGGGCTGGCGTGGAGCACACCCGGGCGATGCCCGCGATGCTCTCGGGCCATGCTTACTTCATCCATCATCTGCTCAGCCGCGTGATGTTCCCCGAGGCGCAACTGGCCGAACTGGACAAACGCGAGCGCCGACGCCTGCATTGGGGGCAGCGTTTCCACTACATGGCGGCCATGGGTGTGCTGGCTGCTTTGGGCATGTTGTGGGCCGGCAGTTTTTCATCCAACCACGGGCGTCTTGAACAATTGCGACAGCTGGCCCAGCAATGGGGTCAACAACAGGGGCAGTTGAGCCCCCGTGATGACGCCAAGGCCGTTCTTCAGACCCTGGACACGCACTACGCCGCCACCCAGGTCTTTGCCTCGCCACTGGACACGGCCCTGTATGAACGCACGGGGCTGTATCAAGGCGCAGAGGTGCGCGAGCGGGTCGAACGTGCTTATCAACACACCTTGCAAACCGAGTTGATGCCACGGGTTATCCAACAGCTCGAACAACAGATTCGTGCCAATCTGAGCAACCGCGACTCCTTGCTCAACAGCCTGCGCGCCTACCTGATGTTCGACGTGAGTGACAAACGCGACCCCGCCTGGCTCAAGGGTTGGGTGGCCAACGACTGGTCGATGCGCTATCGCGGCCTGACACAGGTGCAGAACGGCCTGAATCAGCACTTCGAACGGTTACTGAAAACCCCGATAAAGCCTGTGCTGGATTCGGCCCTGATTGCTCAAGCGCGTCAGGTGCTGCGCAGTGAGTCGTTGGCAACCGTGGTCTATCGCACGCTGCGCGAGCAGTCACGATCCTTGCCGCCTTACAGCCTTGCTCAGCACTTGGGGCCACAAGGTCATCTGTTCAGCGGCGCCGATTATGAGATTCCGGGGTTTTACACGCGCCAAGGTTATCAACAGTATTTTTCGATCCAGGGCGTAAGTCTGGTGAGCGGCATTCTGCGCGATAACTGGGTGCTGGGAGAGGGCAGCAGCATCAGCGCGATGGACATGCGCAAGCTCATGGTTGAACTGGAACAACTCTACTTCCACGATTACGCCGAACAGTGGACGGCGGCAGTCGGGCAACTGGGGCTGGAGCCGTTCGATGACGCACGGGACAGTGCCGAGCAACTGGCCGGGATGACCTCTGCCAACTCGCCGGTTGTGCGCATGCTGCTGGCGGTGCGGGAAAACACACGCTTCAGCACGTTGGCAGACGCGTTACCGGCATTGCCCCCCGCCCCGGCTGCCGGGCCGCTGGCAGGAGCGGTTACGGTTGCCGCAGACGTGGCGGCCAAGGGGGCTGAGGCGGTGTCGGATCACGTGCCGGACACCGCCAAAAAAGCCTTACAGCGACAGTTCGAGCCGCTTCATCAGTTATTGGATGACAACAACGGCCCCGCTGGCAGCCTCTTGCCTCTGTTGGCCGGGCTTACCGATCTGCAGTCGCAAATGGCCGGACTGGCCAGCGCCAGTGCGCCGGATAACGCGGCCTATGAAATCGCCCGCCAGCGCATGAGCGGCCAGCGAGATGCCTTGAGCCACCTGCGCCAGAGCGCTCAACGTCTGCCGCGTCCGCTGGATCGCTGGTTCAACGGTGTGGCTGAAAACACCTGGAGACTGGTACTCAACGATGCCTATCAATTCGTGGATAAGCGCTACAAATACGAGCTGTACAGGTTTTATACGCGCGCCATCGACCGACGTTACCCCTTCAGTGCCCACAGCAGCAGTGATGTGGCGCTCAACGACTTTCGGGCGTTTTTCAAAGGCCAGGGGCTGGTTGAACAGTTCTTCGATAACTGGCTCAAACCGTTCGTCGCTGGCGAAGCGGGCAACTACCGCTTGCGCAGCATGGACGGCCAGCACTTGCCGATGTCGGCCGCCTTCTTTGAACAAATCGCCACAGCGCAGATCATTCGACAGGGCTTCTTCGCCCAGGACCCGTCGCAGCCGCAAGTGCAGTTCACCCTGGAACCCTACAGCCTGGACTCCAGCGTGAGCCGCGCGCAGTTGCGTTTCGGTGATCAAGTCATTGAATACCGGCATGGCCCTATTGTGACCACCACCCTGCAATGGCCGACGTCGATCAACAACGGGCGCACCAGCCTGGTGTTGGAGAAAGCGGCGGGTCGTCCGCTGGGCATCGAAAAAAGCACCGGCCCGTGGTCGTTTTTCAGGCTGCTGGACTTGATGCAGGTGGATTACCTGAGTGGTCGCGACGTCATGTTGCTGCAAGCGGAGGTGGGCGGTCTGCGGGCCAACTACCTGCTGACGAGCCAACGCACGCCCAACCCCTTTGACCTGCAAGTGCTGCGCAGTTTTCGCTTGCCGGCGCAATTGTGAAGCCCACCGGGATGACTTGGCGAAGCGCTGCGCGCACGGACATGGGCAAGGTGCGCACACGTAACGAAGACGCCGTTCTCGACCGTCCGCAGCAGGGGCTCTGGGCGGTGGCGGACGGTATGGGAGGCCACTCGCGCGGTGATCTTGCCAGCCTGAGGCTGGTCAGCCGTTTGGGCGCGCTGCCTGTGCAAACGGATTTTGAGTCACGGCTGCAGGCCGTGCGCGAGTCCCTGCACGACACCCATCACCGCCTGATTGCTGACTCGGCGGGCACTGTCAGTGGTAGCACCGTGGTGGTCTTGATCCTCGAAGGGCAGCAGGGGGCGTGTGTCTGGGCCGGGGACAGTCGTTGTTATTTGTGGCGCGAACAGCGGCTGTACCAACTCTCTCGTGATCACTCCTTTGCACGGCAACTGATGGAGCAAGAACACATGAGCCCCGGGCAGGCCATGGCGCATCCCGATGCACGGGCCTTGACCCATGCGGTGGGGGCCGGGGAGCGGCTGACGCTGGATATTCTGTCGTTTGCTGTTCAGCCGGGGGATGTGTTCCTGTTGTGCAGCGACGGCCTTTATCAAGACTTGAGCCCGAAAATGCTGGGGCAGGCGATGAATGAAGACGCCCCGCACACCTGCCTGGCGCGTCTGTTTGACGCCGTGCTGGCGGGCGAGGCGCGGGATAACCTGAGTGCCGTGGTGATCGCTCAATGACTCAACCGCTTCTGACGGGGGCGTGGGAGGTGCCACGCTTATGGGGTGGCCGCTACCGGTTGGAGCGTTTGCTGGGCGCCGGTGGCATGGGCGCGGTCTACTGCGCGCGCGACCTGTTGCAGGAGCAGTTAGGTGATCCGTACGCCGATGTGGCCCTGAAAATCCTAAATGACGAACTCGCCCACGCGCCCGACGCCAATGCCCTGCTGTTCAACGAATTTGCGCTGATGCGTCAGGTTCGCCATCCCAACCTCGTGCACCTGTATAGCTTTGGCATCGACCCCGAGCATGATCGGGGATTTATCGTGATGGAGCTGCTGCGCGGCCCGACCCTCGACCGCGTTTTGTGCGAGCGCCCCTTAGGCTTGCCCCTGCACGAGTTGCAGGAAATCGGCTTGCCCCTGCTCTCGGTGCTGGCGCACGCCCATCAACACGGCGTGCTGCATGGCGACATCAAACCCGGCAACGTACTGCTGAGCGAGCAGGGGGTACGCCTGTTTGACTTCGGGCTTGGGCAAAGCGAAGCGGGGCAACTGCAAGGGCTGGCGTCGCTGAGCCGTACCCGATTCAACGCCTGGACGCCCGGTTATGCGGCGCCCGAACTGCGGCACGGCGGCCCGCTAACGCGCCAGGCTGAACTCTACAGCGTGGGTTGCTTACTGCATGAACTGGCAACGGGCAAACCGCCCTTCAATCCGCGCATACCCGCACTGTCGGAGTATCCGCCTCAGCGCTCGCCGCACAAAAAGCCCCGGCACCTGCCAAGTCAATTCTGGTCGGCGCTGCAAAAGGCGATCAAGCAGGACCCTAAGCAGCGAACGGTGAGCATTGAACAACTGAGTGAGGCGCTGAAACCCGCGAAAAAGCGCTGGTGCTTTAAGCGCGGGACGTAATCGGCGGGCATTAAAAAGCCGGCTTGTGGCCGGCTTCTCGGGGGAGGATGTGGTTTATTTTTGGTAAACCGTACCCACCTTCAATGTGGACATCCAGCGCAAAGGCATGTGGATGTGGACGCAGAGGCGTGTGGCCGTCTGGTCGTGCGAACCGCTCGCAGCGGTTGCAAAGTGTGCGGCGCAGCATACTCAACTTCGCGAAGGTTTCCCAGCTAAAACCGGTCCGGGTTTTCCGGCAGTGCGGGTGGTCCTTCAGTTGTCTTCAAGCGGGTGGGGCACGGCGGGCCTGCGGGTGTTGAGGGTCGACCACCAAAATACCCAGCCCAATATGCGGATATTCAAAGCCTGGATCTGTTCGGCCGAGTAGCGCTCGTCCGGGTATTCACTGAGGTTGTGGCTGCGCAGGCGCAGTCCGTCACCCGGCAGGCGGTAGGCGTATTGGATACGCAGCATGCCGTCCTGTTCGAGGGCGTAAATTTCGCCGTCGACGATGTGCGTGAGGCTGGTGTCGATGGCCAGGGTAGAACCGCTTTGTATTTTGTGCGTCATGCTGTTGCCAATCATGGGGACGCAAACGGCATGCTCCGGACTCACCTCCGCAGCCTGCAAGATCGAGTGGTCAAGGCGCACGTGGTGGTTGGGGATTTCCATGACACGTGTTCCGGCCCCATCGGGCGCTAACACTTCGTTATAGAACGCGATGCAGACATCGCTGGTGTCGGGTGACACGTTGGCGGAGTTGAGGGGCATAGGTTGCGCTTCTGCTGATGCGCGCGTGGGTTCAGGCGCGCTTGGGCCTTTGGGGTGTTTTAAACCTTCCCCCGTGCGCAGCCAGCGACTGTTCACACACAAAAGCTCAGCGATTTCGTCAAGCCGAGCCATGGGGATGCCGCGCTTGAACCAGTTGTTGACGTGCTGCGGCGTAACGCGGCGATTGGCAGCGAAGTCCGAAGCGGATAAATGGCACTCCCTTAAGAGGAGTCTTAGACGATCACCGGATGTATTCATGCTGGCGGAGTTTACGGAGAAGAAGTCGCCGTTTAAATAAACTAAACGTTCAAAAAAGCACGTAAGAATCAGACGAATCGCCCTTTTCTAGAGGCTTTTCCTACGTTTAATGTGCGACTCATTTGTACGGGGTGAACACGCTGTTTTACCGTGTTTAAGCGGGCATAAAAAACCCCGGAAGACCGGGGTTTTCAAGTGTAGGCACTTGCCGAAGCCAGTGATTCAACACTTAGCCTTTGTAGGCAGCAACCGATTTGGTGATCTCGGCGCGAGCGGCTTCTGCGTCGCCCCAACCTTCGATTTTCACCCACTTGCCTTTTTCGAGGTCTTTGTAGTTCTCGAAGAAGTGCTGGATCTGCTGGATCAGCAGAGGTGGCAGGTCGGTGTACTCTTTAACGTCCACGTACAGCTGGGACAGCTTGTCGTGAGGCACTGCAACCACTTTGGCATCGCCGCCGCCGTCGTCAGTCATGTGCAGGATGCCGACCGGGCGAGCACGGATAACCGAACCGGGTGCAACCGGGTAAGGGGTCACGACCAGCACGTCGAGGGGGTCACCGTCGTCGGCCAGGGTATTCGGGATAAAGCCGTAGTTGGCCGGGTAGAACATCGGGGTGGCCATGAAGCGGTCAACGAACAGGCAATCGCTGTCTTTGTCGATTTCATATTTGATCGGCGCGTGGTTAGCCGGAATCTCGATAGCGACGTAGATGTCATTCGGCAGGTCTTTGCCAGCCGGAATCTTGCTGTAGCTCATTGGGCGGTGCCCCCGTTAGTAGGCCAGTTTGCTTGGCCGATTTGGCCAAAAAGTGGCGGCGATTATAGGCGTATTCCTGCAACGACGTCACGCTTGGGCGATCAGTGCTGTGCGCGGTATCCGACATGTTCACGCTGAAGCATTTGTAAGCGGGTCAATGGATCCTGACGATAAAACAGGCTCAGTTGCTGGTAAACCCGTGGGTAGGCCTGATGCAGCAGATCGGGTGCGCTGAAGAAATACTCGCTGATGACAGCAAAGAACTCCGCCGGGTTTTCGGCCGCATACGGGTCGATGGGCGCGTGATCGGGGTTGTGGTGATCGAGGTAATGGTTGAGGTGGTCGTAGGCCGCTTGCATGGCGTGGGACCAGTCGCTGACGTTCATGCTGCTGTGCAGGGGCGGCATGCCATTGGCGGCGCCGTTGAGCATGTCGAGTTTGTGTGCCAGCTCATGAATCACCAGGTTGTAACCTTCCCAGCCACCGCTCGACAGCACGCCCGGCCAGGCCAGCACCACCGGGCCATGCTCCCAGGCTTCGCCGCTGTGATGCCCTTCCCATTCGTGCTCCACACCACTGGCGTCGCGGTGACGCTGCGGGCTGACGAAATCGTCGGGGTAGAGCACGATTTCGTGAAAGCCCTGATACCAGTCCAGCTCACCCAGGTTCAGCAGCGGCAATTGCGCTTGCGCGGCCAGCAGCAGCCGGCCGACCTCGGTGAGTTCAACCCCGGGCATCGGCGTCAGGTGTTTGTCCTGCAAGAACAGCACGCTGTGCTCACGCAGCCAGGTGTCTTGTTTGTCATCCAGACCATCGAGGATGCTCAGGTGTTGGCGCACCTCCTGCCAGGCCTCCGGGGCGACCGGGTGCTGGGCAAGTATCCTCTGGCGTCTCCATTCGCTCAGTGACCACATGGGCTTGTCTCGATCAGGCTTTGGAAGGTGTGCGCCCCAGACGGCTGCGCACCACACCCACAATCATCGGTACCAGTGACAGCAGGATGATGCCCACCACCAGCAACGACAGGTTTTTCTTGATGAACGGTACATTGCCGAAGAAGTAACCCAGGGTCACCAGGCCGCCAACCCACAGGATGGTACCGAATACGCTAAAGCCGAAAAAACGCGGGTAGGGCATGCGTGCCACACCGGCAACAAACGGAGCGAAGGTTCGGATGATCGGCAGGAAGCGCGCCATGGTCACGGTTTTGCCACCGTGGCGGTCATAGAAGTCGTGGGTTTTTTGCAGATAATCGCGACGGAAAATCTTGGAGTTCGGGTTACTGAACAGCCGCTCGCCTGCCGTTCGTCCGATGACATAGTTGGTGCTGTCTCCCAAAATCGCGGCCAGCATCAGCAAACCACCGAGCAGCACCGGGTCCATGCCACCCCCCGCGGCCACAGCGCCTGCGATAAACAGCAATGAATCACCCGGCAAAAACGGCATGACCACCAGGCCGGTTTCGCAAAAAATCACCAGGAACAGGATGGCGTAGATCCACACTCCGTAATCTCTTACCAGCATGTCGAGGTACACATCGAGGTGCAGGATGATGTCGATCGGGTTGAAATCCATGTAAAGCACCTGTGTTGATGACCCGGCTCAGCAGGTCTGTGCAGGGAAAAAGGTAATGAACTACAGAGGGTGTAGTTTTTTCGTACATTTTGAACCGGACGGATTATACGGATTGAAGCAACTTCTGCTTCTAGAGTTTGTAGCGAAGCGTGTATTGCGGTGCGAAAACTGTTGAGACCCCGTAGCGACTGTCGATGCCAGCTTTGCGCGGCTCGACAGTGACTACAGGTCAACAGGGTAGCGACAAATCGCCGGATTTATTGATCGCTGAGTAGGAAATTTTGGCGGGGCGTGTCCGTTTCCACTGTCTGAACCTGCGCTTCGTCCTTCAAGTTTACGCCCGACAACTGCCGACGGCAGGCTTCACGCATCAGATACGCCAGCCGATGAGCGGCCATGCCGTAGCTGAGCCCTTCGAGCCGCACGTTGGAAATACAGTTGCGGTAGGCGTCGGTCAGCCCGACCTTGGGCGCGTAGGTGAAATACAGGCCCAGGCTGTCCGGCGAGCTGAGCCCCGGCCGTTCGCCAATCAGCATCACCACCATTTTGGCGCCGAGCAGCTCGCCGATTTCATCCGCCACCGCCACCCGGCCTTGTTCCACCAGCACCACCGGCGACATCGACCAGCCGTCGCTGGCGATGTGCTCCTCCATGCGTGCCAGAAAAGGCAAGGTGTGCCGGTGGACTGCCAGCGCGGAAAGGCCGTCCGCCACAACCACCGCCACGTCGACGCCGCCCGGGTTGGCGTGCGTGTAATCGCGCAAAATCTGCGCTGAGGTGTCGTGAAGCTTGCGCCCGAGGTCAGGGCGTTGCAGGTAGCTATGACGATCGGCCGCCGCGCTGTGCAGCAACAGACTGTCACGGCCGCGCTCGCTCAGTTGAGCGCTCAAGCTCGCATGATCGAAAGGCAAATGCACTGCATCGCGCGCTTGCGCGTGAGCAAACTGGAAGTCCAGCTGGGCGTGGGTCGGCAGGCTGGTGCCGGTGCGGCCCAGCGCAATGCGTGCAGGCGTCAGGTGGCGCAGTGCCAGCCAAGGGTTTGTGCTGTCGTTGGGTGTGTGGGCCATGTTCAACGACCTCCCAAATGGGCCAGCGCCTGGCGGAATGCCGGTGGCAGTTGATGACCGAATTCGATGCGGCCATCGCGCTGGGTGAAAATACCGACCTTGCTCAGCCATTGCTCAAACTCGGGCGCGGGTTTGAGGCCCAGCGTCTTGCGCGCATACAGGGCGTCATGGAACGAGGTGGTCTGGTAGTTGAGCATGATGTCGTCCGAGCCCGGAATGCCCATGATGAAGTTGATCCCGGCCACGCCGAGCAAGGTCAACAGGGTGTCCATGTCGTCCTGATCCGCTTCGGCGTGGTTGGTGTAGCAGATGTCGCACCCCATCGGCACCCCGAGCAGCTTGCCGCAGAAATGGTCCTCAAGTCCGGCGCGGATAATCTGCTTGCCGTTGTACAGGTACTCGGGGCCGATGAAGCCGACCACGGTGTTAACCAAAAACGGTTTGAAATGCCGCGCCACTGCATAGGCGCGGGTTTCGCAGGTTTGTTGATCGACGCCGGCGTGCGCGTTGGCCGACAGTGCGCTGCCCTGGCCTGTCTCGAAATACATCAGGTTGTTACCCAATGTGCCGCGATTGAGGCTCAGCCCGGCGTCATAGCCTTCTTGCAGGATATTCAGGTTGATGCCGAAACTGGCGTTGGCCGCCTCGGTGCCAGCAATGGACTGAAACACCAGATCCAGTGGCACGCCGCGGTTGATCGCTTCAATAGAGGTGGTGACGTGGGTCAGCACGCAGGATTGAGTGGGGATCTCGTATCGCTGAATGATCGCGTCCAGCATCATCAGCAGGTCGCAGATCGAGGCAATGCTGTCGGTGGCCGGGTTGATGCCAATCATGGCATCGCCATTGCCGTAAAGCAGGCCGTCGAGAATGCTCGCGGCGATCCCGGCCGGGTCATCGGTGGGGTGGTTGGGTTGCAGCCGTGTTGACAGGCGGCCGTGCAGGCCCAGCGTGCCGCGAAAGCGGGTGATGACGCGGATCTTCTGCGCCACCAGAATCAGGTCCTGAACGCGCATGATCTTCGACACGGCGGCTGCCATTTCTGGCGTCAGCCCCGGCGCAAGGGCGCGCAAGCTGTGTTCATCGGCGGCGTCGCTGAGCAGCCAGTCACGAAACCCGCCGACGGTCAGGTGGCTGACCCCGCTGAAAGCCTGGGCGTCGTGGCTGTCGATAATCAGCCGCGTGACCTCATCGGTCTCGTAAGGAATCAGCGCTTCGTGCAGGAAATGCGTGAGCGGGATGTCGGCCAGTGCCATTTGTGCCGCGACCCGCTCGCCATCGTTTTGCGCGGCCACGCCCGCCAGGAAATCGCCGGAGCGTGCCGGGCTGGCCTTGGCCATCACCTCTTTGAGGCTGTCAAAGCGGTAAGTCTGCGTACCTACCGCATGGGAAAACGTTGCCATACAGGGTGCTCCTTGACGCCAGACGCGGGGCGTCTGGCGGGCTACTCAGCGATCAGTGCAAGGTTTCTTCGGCTTTCTGGATGGCCGCGAATTCCTCTTCAGGTGTACCAGCGACCAAGTGATGCCGACTGTAGAACGCAAAGTAGGCAATTAATACGCCATAGATCACGGCCGCACCAATCACCACGCGCGGATCGACCAGGAAACCGGCGACCACCGCCACGCACGCCAGCACCAGTGCGACGCCGGAGGTGAAAATGCCGCCCGGTGTGCGGTACGGACGCTCCATTTTGGGGCGACGAATGCGCAGAGTGATGTGCGCGGCCATCATCAACACGTAGGAAATGGTCGCCCCGAACACGGCCACCAGAATCAGCAGATCGCCTTGTCCGGTGAGTGACAGGCCAAACCCGATGATGCCGGGGATGATCAGGGCCAGTACCGGTGCTTTGCTTTTGTTGGTTTCGGACAGTTTGCGTGGCAGATAGCCTGCACGGGACAGGGCGAAGATCTGACGCGAATAGGCGTAAATGATTGAGAAGAAACTGGCGATCAAACCGGCCAGCCCGACCAGATTGACGAAACCGCCCATCCAGGTGGAACCGCCATAGGACTTGCTCAAGGCTTCCACCAACGGGTTGCCCGAGGCCATCAAATGATGCGCCCCGGCACCGCCCGGCCCGATGACCAGGATCATCAGCGCGAACGTCACCAGCACCAGCATGGCGCCGATCAGGCCGCGCGGCAGGTCGCGTTTGGGGTTCTTGGTTTCTTCGGCGGCCAGCGGCACGCCTTCGACGGCGAGGAAAAACCAGATCGCATACGGGATGGCGGCCCACACGCCCACATAACCGAACGGCAGGAACGGGCTGGCGCCTTTGGCATCGGTCACCGGGATGTCCAGCAGGTTGGCAACGCTGAAGTGCGGCACCATCGACACCAGAAACACGCCCAGGGCAATGGCGGCCACGGCGGTAATGATGAACATCAGCTTGAGCGCTTCACCGACCCCAAAAATGTGGATGCCGATGAAGATGATGTAAAACGCCAGATAGATCATCCAGCCGCCAATCCCGAACAGCGACTCGCAATAAGCGCCGATAAACACGGCAATGGCGGCCGGGGCAATGGCGTACTCGATGAGGATTGCCGTGCCGGTCAGGAACCCGCCCCACGGGCCGAATGCACTGCGGGCAAAGCCGTAGCCGCCGCCCGCTGTGGGGATCATTGACGACAACTCGGCCAGCGAGAAACACATGCACAAGTACATGGTGGCCATCAGCAAGGTGGCGAGGAACATTCCGCCCCAGCCGCCTTGGGCCAGACCGAAGTTCCAGCCGGCATAGTCGCCGGAGATCACATACGCCACGCCCAGTCCTACCAGCAGGACCCAGCCGGCGGCGCCTTTTTTCAGTTCGCGTTGTTGAAAGTAATCGGAGCCGACTTTTTCGAAGTCGACCGAAGAGGGGGCCGCTGCGGCGGCGATGGGTTCGCTAGGCATGTGCATTCACCTGTTCTTTATTGTTTGGAAAATTTGACAGGGTGTGAAGCAAGAGAAGGGCCAACCTGCAAGTCTGCAGGAGCGAGGCTCGCTCGCTCCTGCAGATCAGGCCGTTAGAAGAAGCCCAACGGGTTGATGTCGTAACTCACCAGCAGGTTTTTGGTCTGCTGATAATGGTCGAGCATCATCTTGTGGGTTTCACGGCCAACGCCGGACTTCTTGTAGCCACCGAACGCGGCGTGTGCCGGGTAGAGGTGATAGCAGTTGGTCCAGACGCGGCCTGCCTTGATCGCCCGGCCCATGCGGTAGGCGCGGTTGATGTCGCGGGTCCACAGCCCGGCGCCCAGGCCGAACTCGGTGTCATTGGCGATGGCCAATGCTTCGGCTTCGTCCTTGAAGGTGGTGATGCTGACCACCGGGCCAAAGATTTCTTCCTGGAATACACGCATTTTGTTGGTGCCCTTGAGCAGGGTTGGCTGGATGTAATAGCCAGTGGCCAGATCCCCTTCGAGTTTGGCCACAGCGCCACCGGTCAGCAATTGCGCGCCTTCGTTTTTGGCGATTTCAAGGTAGGACAGGATCTTGTCAAATTGCTGCTCGGAGGCTTGTGCGCCGACCATGGTGTCGGTGTCCAACGGGTCACCACGCTTGATCGCCTCGACTTTCTTCATCACGACTTTCATGAATTCGTCGTAGATCGACTCTTGCACCAGTGCGCGCGACGGGCAGGTGCAGACTTCGCCCTGGTTGAAGAACGCCAGCACCAGGCCTTCAGCGGCCTTCTCAATGAAGGAGGGTTCGGCCTGCATGATGTCTTCGAAGAAGATGTTCGGCGATTTGCCGCCCAATTCAACGGTAGAAGGAATGATGTTTTCAGCGGCACATTTCATGATGTGCGCGCCCACGGGGGTCGAACCGGTGAACGCGATTTTGGCAATGCGCTTGCTGGTGGCCAGCGCTTCGCCTGCTTCCTTGCCGAAGCCTTGAACCACGTTCAGCACGCCCGGCGGCAGCAGGTCGCCAATCAGCTCCATCAGCACGCTGATGCTCAGCGGTGTTTGTTCGGCAGGCTTGAGCACGATGCAGTTACCGGCTGCCAGCGCCGGGGCGAGTTTCCAGGCGGCCATCAGCAGCGGGAAGTTCCACGGGATGATCTGCCCGACCACGCCCAGCGGTTCGTGGATGTGGTAGGCCACGGTGTTGCCGTCAATCTCGGCGGCGCTGCCTTCCTGGGCGCGGATGCACCCGGCGTAGTACCGGAAGTGGTCGGCTGCCAGCGGCACGTCGGCGTTCAGGGTTTCGCGCACGGCCTTGCCGTTGTCCCAGGTTTCGGTGACGGCCAGCAGTTCAAGGTTTTGTTCGATACGGTCGGCGATTTTCAGCAACACCAGCGAGCGCGCTTGCACCGACGTCGCGCCCCACGCATCCGCGGCGGCGTGGGCGGCGTCGAGGGCTTTTTCGATGTCTTCTGCGGTCGAGCGCGGGAACTGGGCAATGGGTTTGCCGTTTACCGGTGAGGTATTAGTGAAATATTGACCTTTGACGGGAGCCACGAATTCGCCGCCGATGTAGTTACCGTATTGGCTCTTGAACGAGACGATCGAGCCTTCAGTACCGGGTTGTGCATAACGCATGGTGAATGTCTCCTGGCTTTTTTGTGCTTATGGGAGGACGCGCTCGGGCGCTGCCCTAAGCCGGAGCAAAGGCCGGGCCAGATTCCGTTGAGTGCTCTAAAACGGGGCTTTCGGGCGCTCCCGTCATGGCACGGGACGTCTGTCTGTGACACGGCTGGTACAGTCGGGGTGACACTGTGTGCCAAAAACGGTACAGCGCATGACCAGTCAGTCAGATGGCGATTGCAATGCTTTGGGCGCAAGAGGATGCTGGGGGCTCGGTTTGGACTGGTACTCGGGCGCAGCACGTGGGGCATTTGCCCTGTACACGCCGAGACCGCCGAGACAGAGCGGAGAATAATAAAAATGCACAGTGCAGATATCAGTCGGCACGCCCGACAAGTCATCGATGTCACGCAGGGCCGTCCTCAGGGATGCGACCCGTCCATCGTTCGCTCCTGGCAACGCTGCCTGGAGGATTACCATCTCGACCCCGCACACACTGTCGCCCCGACGGTGCTGGAACACGGCCGCATCCTGGAAGGGCGCGAGCGTTTGCAGCAGGTGTTGCACATTGCCACTCACGAAATGAACAGCCTGCATCAACAATTATCGGGCGCCGGTCATGCCGTCCTGCTGACCGATGCCCGGGGCGTGATCCTGAACTGCGTGACCGCGCCCACAGAGCGCACGGTGTTCGAACGCGCAGGGTTATGGCTGGGGGCTGACTGGAGTGAAGCCCGTGAAGGCACCAACGGTATCGGCACGTGCCTGGTGGAGCGACAGGCGCTGACCATTCATCAGGACGAGCACTTTCGCGGCCGTCACACCGGCCTGACCTGTTCGGCCAGCCCGGTGTTTGACCCGCAGGGCGAGTTGCTGGCCGTGCTGGACGTGTCCTCGGCCCGCCACGACGTGTCGCGCCAAAGCCAGTTCCACACCATGGCGCTGGTCAATTTGTCGGCGAAAATCATCGAAAGCAGTTACTTCTTGCGTCATTTTGAAGACCAATGGCTGCTGCGTTTTCACCTCCAGGCGCAGTCAGTAGGGCTGTTCAGCGAAGGCATGCTGGCGTTCGATGGCGAGGGCGTGATTGTTGCGGTCAACCAGAGCGCCTTGAACCTGTTGGGCCATGTGCGCGGCGGGTTGGTGGGGCAACTCATTGATCAGGTATTTGATTGCCCGCGCGACGAACTCTTCGCCCGCGCCAGCCCGCAGGCCAGCGCCAGTTGGCCGCTCTGCACCCGCGATGGTCGCTATTTATTCGCCGCATTGCGGGGCCTGGCGCGCGCTCAACCCGCGCCAGTCAGCGTTCAACCTGACCCCGCACCTGCGCGCCTGAGCGGGATCTGCCTGGGCGATGACGCGTTGCACACCGATTTTCGCCGGGCGCTGCGGGTCTTCGAGCGCGACGTACCGTTGTTGGTCAATGGTGAAACCGGCTCGGGCAAAGAAGCCTTCGCCAAAGCGGTGCATCTGGCCAGCTTGCGCACCGACCAACCCTTTGTGGCGCTCAACTGCGCGGCGATTCCTGAAAGCCTGATTGAAAGTGAATTGTTCGGCTATCGCGGCGGCAGTTTTACCGGTGCCCGCAAGGAAGGCATGCAGGGCAAGTTGCAACAGGCCGATGGCGGAACGTTGTTTCTCGATGAGATCGGCGACATGCCGCTGGCCATGCAGACTCGTTTGCTGCGTGTGCTTGAAGACCGTCTGGTGGTGCCGATCGGTGGCGAGCCGCAAGCCGTCAACGTGCGCATCATCAGCGCCACCCATCGCAATTTGCTGGAACGCGTGGAGCAGGGCAGCTTTCGCGAAGACCTGTACTACCGGCTCAATGGGCTGGAAATCGCCTTGCCCGCCTTGCGTGATCGCAGTGACAAGTCTCAGCTGCTCGATTTTCTGCTGGCGCAGGAGGCGGGGCCGGAGCGGTTGGAGATCGACCCTCAGGCCCGTCAGGCGCTGCTTGATTTCAGTTGGCCGGGCAACGTCCGCCAATTGCGTAACGTGTTGCGTACCTTGGCGGCGTTATGTGAAGACGGGCGTATCAGGTTGCAGGACCTGCCCGCCAATCTGCGCAAGGCGCTGCCCAAAGAACCTGAGGCGTCTGAACACCCGCTCGATGAAGCCGAGAAAATGGCCTTGCTGATGGCGCTGGAGTTGCATCGCTGGCACATGACGCATACCGCCCTGCAACTGGGGGTCAGCCGCAATACGCTGTACAGAAAGCTGCGCAAGCATGGGATTGAGCGCTGAAGGCCAAAGTGCTCGTTTTGCATGAGCGAGCACTTTTAGGGTGTATTGAATGGGTTGTTGTTTTACCTCATTCGAAGTTCTCGATTGATAACAACTGGCAAGTGTTTGGCAGAGGGTAGTTTGATAAATGTGATGTCGGGGTGGATATTGTCCTTTAATACAATGTTATTATTTTTTTCAATGACTTTAATAAGGTTTTTGTAAGTTGGATTCTTGAAGGGGGTGGCAAAAGTGAAGTCTTGGTGAATGCCATGAATTTTGTCTTTTGGGTTTTTTAAATACACGGCAACGACGCTTCCGGTTTTTCTTTTGGCCCGTGAGAGTGCAAGTTTATTAGCATAGAATCTAGCGACCTCTGGTTTGCGAGTGACATAGAAGCCACGGCCAAATACTTCTCTGCCGCTGCGTGTTGGTACATAGTTGTTCTTTAAACCCTGGCTGATCAGTTGGTTTATTTGCTCGTCGCTAGCTCCGTGGTAACCAATAAGCACGCTGCCGTCATTTAAAACTTGCTCTACCGGTGCGCTGGTTTTTTTGCTAGTGCCTTTGAATGCTTTGAAAAAAGAACGGAAAAAATGACTGATGGCATTGGTTGCTTCGGGGTCAATAAGGTTTATTGGTCTCCTGTGCAGTAGGTGTAGCTGTTAATGCCGCCTCTCTCAAATGGGCTTAAAAGATCGGGTGAATTAAATCTCATCAATACAGGGTTGTATGCCCTGCGCCCCCTTCCCAGTAAATAGTGGCCGGTTACAACGTCTTGACGTTCCCCGGTGTAGCCCAGTAGAGAAACTGAATTGATGTTGTCAGGGCTAAAGCCATACGCCGTGTAGGCGTGCTGCTCGTGGTCAAGTTCGGCTCTTGCTACGAGAGGGGAGTTTTGGGCGTCACAAGCGAGTAGTACAGTGTCTTTGATTCCGTTGTGCGCACGGTGCTGTGCTATCACTCTGTTTTCGCCCATCACTCTCATTAGCGTAGAACTTGTAGAGCCTTGAACTTCCGTCGCAAGCCTATTATCGGCATACAGGTATGTCGTAGTGCTGGGTTCGGATGGAAACGATTGGGTGAGTAATCGATTCAATGGGTCATAGCGATACTGACACGCAACAGCTTTATGTGAATTCTTCATGCGGCCCACCTCCTTGTTTTTCCCTTCTGATTGTCCAAGGTTGACTAGGTTAACGGTACTAGCAGAAGTGATAGCTCTATCACGCCGAGAGGGGGCGGAGGGATTGAAAAACTGTCGAAGCGCTTTTTCTGCAGGGCCCGTTCAGCTAGTGAGTGCGAAAAACAGTGCTCTACGCTACCCTTCGCCGATGATTTTCGAGGTCGACTATGCACATTCATATTCTTGGTATTTGCGGCACATTCATGGGTTCGCTGGCGGTTTTGGCCAAAGAACTGGGCCATCACGTGACAGGCTCCGACGCGAACGTCTATCCGCCGATGAGCACCCAGCTGCAAGCTCAAGGCATTGAGTTGACCCAAGGCTACGACTCCGCCCAGCTGGACCCCGCGCCTGATGTGGTAGTGATCGGTAATGCGCTGTCGCGTGGTAATCCGGCGGTCGAATACGTGCTCAACAAGGGCCTGCCGTATGTGTCCGGGCCGCAATGGCTGGCCGATCACGTGCTGCAAGGCCGCTGGGTGCTGGCGGTGGCCGGGACTCACGGCAAAACCACGACCAGCAGCATGCTGGCCTGGGTGCTGGAACATGCTGGCATGGCGCCGGGCTTCCTGATCGGCGGCGTGCCGCAAAACTTTGCCGTGTCGGCGCGGTTGGGCGACACGCCGTTTTTCGTGGTCGAGGCCGATGAGTACGACAGCGCCTTCTTCGACAAACGCTCCAAGTTTGTGCATTACCGTCCGCGGACCGCGATCCTCAACAATCTTGAGTTCGATCACGCGGACATCTTCCCCGACCTGCCTGCGATCGAGCGGCAATTTCACCATTTAGTGCGCACGATCCCCAGCGAAGGCCTGGTGATTCACCCCACCACTGAACCTGCCTTGCAGCGGGTGATTGACATGGGCTGCTGGACCCCGGTGCAAACCACGGGCGAAGGGGGTCAATGGCAAGCCCGCCTGTTGAGCGACGACGGTTCGCGCTTTGAGGTGCTGTTCGAGGGCGTGGTTCAGGGCACTGTCGAGTGGGACATGACCGGCCAGCATAACGTCGCCAATGCCTTGGCCACGCTGGCGGCTGCCCGCCATGTCGGGGTGGTGCCGAGCATGGCGATTGATGGCCTGAGCGCCTTCAAAAGCGTGAAGCGCCGAATGGAAAAAGTGGCCGAGGTGAAGGGCGTCACGATTTATGACGACTTCGCTCACCACCCGACCGCCATTGCCACCACGCTGGACGGGTTGCGCAAGCGTATCGGCGATGCCCCGTTGGTGGCGATCATTGAACCGCGTTCCAACTCCATGAAACTGGGTGCCCACCGGGATGGCCTGCCGCAGAGCGTGGTCCAGGCCGATCACGTGGTCTGGTATGCACCGGCCAATCTGGGCTGGGACCTGGCGGCAACGGTTGCATCGAGCCCTGTGTCGACCCGGGTCTGCGACTCGCTGGACGCCATCATCGCCGACGTCAAAACCCGCGTTAAGCCTGGCACCCACGTGGTGATCATGAGTAACGGCGGCTTTGGCGGGTTACACGGCAAGCTGGCGGACGCGCTGCAATGAGTGGCCCGGAACGCATCACCCTGGCCGTAACCGGTGCATCGGGCATGCCTTACGCGTTGCGCTTGCTCGATTGCTTGGTGCGCGAAGACCGCGAGGTTCACTTCCTGATTTCCAAGGCCGCACAGTTGGTCATGGCGACTGAAACCGACGTTAACCTGCCGCCCAAGCCGCAGGCCATGCAGACGTTTCTGACCGAATACACCGGAGCGGCTGCCGGGCAGATCCGTGTGTACGGCAAGGAAGACTGGATGTCACCGGTGGCGTCGGGTTCCGGCGCGCCGGCCGCGATGGTGGTGGTGCCGTGTTCCACGGGCACGCTGTCGGCCATTGCCACGGGCGCGTGCAACAACCTGGTCGAACGGGCGGCGGACGTGACGCTCAAAGAGCGTCGCCAGTTGATTCTGGTGCCGCGCGAAGCGCCGTACTCCAGTATTCATCTGGAAAACATGCTCAAGCTGTCGAACATGGGCGCCATCATCTTGCCCGCGTCGCCGGGTTTCTATCATCAGCCGCAGACCATCGATGATCTGGTCGATTTTATGGTCGCGCGCATTCTTAACCTGCTCAATATCCCGCAGGACATGCTCCCGCGCTGGGGCGAGCATCATGTGGGCGGCGATGAGTAAGGCGCTGCTGGGCGTGTTGATGCTCCTGCACATTGCCGGTTGCGCCAGCGTTCGCACGCTGGACGCCGCCAAGCCGGGGGCGCCGGTGGTGTATTCGGGTGCGCGGCTCGATTGGTATGCGTTGCAAGGCGGGTGCTGTGCGCAAGACCGCTTTGGCGCCCAGCCCCCGCGTTATCCGGGGCTGGACCTGCCTGCCAGCGCCTTGCTGGATACGCTTTTGTTGCCGTTGTCGGTGTTGACCGTGCTGGGGGTCGGCGTCCAGGCCAACGGGGGGCTGTAACGGGTTACTTGCCCAGTTTCCTCAGTTCGTCGGACTCAATCACCCGCACGCCTTGCTGATCTTCAAGCGCCAGTCGCCACAGTGCCCGGGCCAGTTCGCAGGCTTCAATGCCGTGGTATTTGCCGGGGATCAATTTTGAAAAAAGACCTGCAATTTTCTCTGCCGGGCGTTCTTCCAGGCGTTCGCCGATGAGCAGAGATGGGCGGGCGATGGTTAACTGAGGCCAGTCCTGCGCTCGCAAGGATTGTTCCATCTCACCTTTGACCCGGTTGTAGAAAATGGATGACTCTGGGTCTGCGCCAATGGCGCTGATGACGATCAAATGCCTGGCGCCCATCTCACGCGCGCGTTTGGCAAAGGCCACGACCATGTCGTGGTCCACGGCGCGAAAGGCTTCTTCGGAACCGGCCTGTTTGATGGTGGTGCCCAGGCAGCAGAACGCGACATCGACCGGGCCGCTGAGTTGCGGCAGAAACACGGCAGGGTCGCCCACCGGGTTTTCCAGGTGCGGATGGTCGGCCAGAGGTTTGCGCGAGGGGGCGAGTACGCGTTCTACCGTCGGTTCGTTAAGCAAACGGTCGAGCAACAGCTCACCGGTCAGGCCGGTGGCACCCGCAAGCAGGATGTGCTGAGGCGTCAGGTACATGCGAATTCTCCCTTGATACATTCAGCTTAGTCACTCGCGGCGTCCATGCTGTTCCATCGGATTAATGCAACGCTTGCCGGGCTTGTTGCTCGCGCAGGCGCTGCCAGTGGTTCAAGACGCCTTTCGGTGCCCAGAGTTGAGGTGCTGAAGCATCGAAGTTATCGGCCTGTTCGCGCTCGGCAACGTATTGTTTCGCCAGGGTGAACGCCTGCTGCAGGTCGTCGGTCTGGTTCAGGGCCTGCGCGAACAGGGCATTGCCGAAGTAAGTGAAGTCGGCTTCTTCCGAACAGCCAAACGACACTTTGTCCGCTTCGGAGGCGGTCATGATCAAGGTTCTTTCATCCTTGAGCGCCGGGATGAACCCGCCCGAGTAGCAGGCAGAAATCACAATGATCTTGTCGCGATGCTTCAAAGGGGCAAGCGCGGCGGCCAATTCGTCGGCGGGCAGGTCAGCCAGTTCAAGGCGCGGCTGGTCGAGCACCAGTTCATGGTCGTGGGTGCCGTGGCTGGTCAGGTAGATGAACACCAGGTCTTCCGGGCCCGTGCGCTCGGCCAGGGTCTTGGCGGCGCGGTGCAGGTTTTCGCGGGTGGCCATGGGGCGATCCATCAAGTGGTCGCGATGGTTGACCAGGCTGATGTTGCCGCGGCTGCCGAAACGGCTGGTGAGCATGTCGCTGACGTAATCAGCTTCACGCAGAAAGACGCTTTGCTTGCCGTCGCCCCCCAGCACCAGGCTGTACAGCTCGACGGCCGGGGTGGAATGTGGAACCGCTTTGAGGGCCCGGTCGAGCAGCGCGCCCTGATTGAGCAGGCCCAGCTCAAGCGGGTCAGGGAGCAGTTCGCCTTTTTCGTCGCGCACGCGCAGCCCATTGATCCAGTAGCCTTTCTCTACCGTGCCGTCGCTCAGGGTCAGGGTGCCATAGCCCTGATACGTGTCGTTGGCAAAGTCACCGACATAGCGGCTGCCATCGGCCATGTCGAGCTGGCCGGGACCATTGAAGCGCCACTCATTGAATTGACCGCGATAGCGGCTGCCGTCAACGCCGATGAACTCGCCCTGGCCCGTCAGGGCGCCGTCCTTGAACTCGCCGATCCACACGTCGCCGTCAGCGTTTTCGAAGCGGCCCTTGCCGTTGAGCTGGTTGTCTTTGAACTCGCCTTCGTATTGATCCCCTTCGGCGCTGTTGAAAATGCCAGTGCCTTCGAGCTGACCATTGACGAACGTGCCCGTGAATTCGTTGCCACTGGCATCGCTGCGCTTGCCTTCGCCATGGGGTTTGCCCTGGGCGAACTGGCCCTGATACTCGCTGCCGTCTTCCAGTTCGAGGTGGCCGAAGCCGGAAAACTGGTCATCCTTGAAAGCGCCGCGATAGCTCATGCCGCCTTGTTTGAGGGTGCCTTCACCTTCGCGGCGACCTTGCTTGAAGCCGCCGACGTACTCGCTGTCGTGGGTGGTCAGGCTGCCTTGCCCGTTCCACAGGCCACCCTCGAATTTGCCACGGTAGACGTCGCCATTGCTGGCATGCCATTCCCCCTGGCCCTGATACACGCCATTGCTGAATTCGCCCGCGTACCAAGTGCCGTTCGGGTAGTCGATACGGCCCTGGCCCTGCAATAGCCCGTTGACCACTTCACCGCGATAGCGCCCGCCATCGGGCAGGCGAGCGTCCGGGGGCAACAGCGAGTCGCCGTCGCCGCAGGCCGTCAGCAGCAAAGTCAGAGCAAGGGGTACAAATGGGCGCATGGCAGGATCCGGAAAGTTAGGCCGCCGAGTATGCCGCAGCAATGGAAGCCGCTCTATAGGGCGACATGAAACATCCTGAGATATTCACGCGCCGCTCTTGCCTTTAGCCAAGCCAGTGCGTGTTGAGCGTGCTTATAATGCGGCGCAAAAAAGATCGCTGGAGACGAGAGATGTTGTTACGCGGCCTGACCTGGCTGGTGCTGTTTCAATTGCTCGGCACTGCCCTCAATCATTTGTTCATCCCTGTGTTGCCCGGCCCGATCATCGGGTTGTTGCTGCTGTTGGCCTTCCTGATCGTGCGCGGCCAGGTTGGCGAGCCCTTGAGCCAGGCGGCCAGCGGTCTGTTGCGCTACCTGCCGTTGTTGCTGGTGCCGCCCGCCGTGGGGGTGATGGTCTACGCCAGTGACATCGCCGCCGATTTTTGGGCGATTGTCGGCGCGCTGGTGCTGTCGCTGCTGTTGTCGATGGCGTTCGTGGGCGTGCTGATGCAGCGCTTGCTCAAGCGTCATCAGTCTGCGGAGGAACGGCCATGACCCTGGAATGGCAAGGCGCCTGGCAAGCCGTGATCCACCATCCGCTGTTCGGCATTGGCATCACCCTGGGCGCTTACCAACTGGTGCTGGCGGCGTTCGAAAAAACCCGCTGGATTTTCCTGCAACCGGTTTTGGCCTCGATGCTGCTGGTGATCGGCGTGCTGCTCAGTTGCGGCCTGAGCTACGACGAGTACCGCAAAAGCACCGACATCCTGAGCATCCTGTTGGGCCCCGCCACGGTGGCGCTGGCCGTGCCGCTGTACCTGAATTTGCGAAGAATCCGCCAACTGTTCTGGCCCATCTTTACTACGCTGGTGATTGGGGGCGTGTTTGCGACCGGCTTGGTGGTGTTGCTGGGTTGGTGGTTCGGCACTGAGCACATGGTGCTGATGACCCTGGCGCCCAAGTCGGTGACCTCGCCGATTGCCATGCTGGTGGCTGAACAAATCGGCGGTGTCGCCGCGTTGGCGGCCGTGTTTGTGCTGATTACCGGGGTCATTGGTGCGATTGTCGGGCCGGGCCTGCTGAGCCTGTTGCAGGTTCACAGTGCCGAAGCGCGGGGCATGGCGCTGGGCATGACGGCTCACGCAGTCGGGACCTCAGTGGCCTTGCAGGAAGGCGAAGAGTGCGGCGCTTTTGCGGCGTTGGCGATGAGTTTAATGGGTGTGGGCACGGCGGTCTTTTTACCGCTGGCCGTCAGCCTTGTGGTGTAAGGACGTAGACATGACATTGCCGTTGTTTCCTCTCAAGACTGTGCTCTTTCCCGGTTGTGTACTGGATCTGCAAATTTTTGAGGCGCGATACCTCGACATGATTGCCCGCTGCATGAAGCAGGGCACCGGTTTTGGGGTGGTGTGCATTCTGGAGGGCAGTGAAGTGGGCGACGCCCCCGACGACATTGCGCCGATCGGGTGTGAAGCGCTGATCCGCGACTTTCAGCAACAGGAAAATGGCCTGTTGGGCATACGGGTCGAAGGCGGGCGACGCTTTGGGGTGCTGAGTGCAGAACGCCAGCGTGACCAGTTGCTGGTAGCGGAGGTTGAGTGGCTGGACGAAATCCCCGAGCAACCGCTTGAAGAGGAAGATCAGGATTTGCTGGCGCTGCTCAAGGCGCTGGCCGAGCACCCGATGGTGGCGGCCCTGAACATGAACACCGAAGTCGAGGGGCAGCAGTCGCTGGCCAATCAACTGGCCTATTTGCTGCCTTTTGCCGAGGAGGACAAGTTACAACTGCTGCAAGTCGATGACCCGCAGCAGCGTCTGGATGGCATTCAGGTGCTGCTGGACGAAATGCAGGGCGATTCTCAGGGCGAAACCCTCAATTGATCCTCGCCCCACGCGGCGGTGTTAGTACGCGTAGCGCAGCAGCTCTTTGGACATGTGCGCCAGCATGAAAAAGCCATACAGCGCCGTGCTGGCGGGCAAAATCAGCCACCAGACTTTCTGCGGGACGGGGCTCAGCGGCATGAAGCGTTGGCACAGCGCCAGTCCAAACGCATTGACCGTGATCGCCAGTAGCGCGCCCGCCATGATGTCAGTTGGCCAGTGAGCGCCGAGGTACACCCGCGACATGGCGACCGTGATCGCCAGCAGGCAGCCCAGTAGCACCCACGTGATGCGCATGCGCTGAGGTTGCTCGCGCCCGGCCAGAATTGCCAGCGCGACAAAGAACGCAAACGCGCCGGAGCTATGGCCGCTGGGCATGCTGTAACTGGTCAGCGGATCCACCAACACGTCAGGGCGCACCCTGGCGAAGAACAGCTTGGTGAAAGTGTTGGCCAGCGCAGTGAACAGCGTCACCCCGCCGAAAAAAATCATCGCGCGCCATTGCCGGGTCAGCAGCAGGATGATGCACACCAGCGCCGCCGCCAGAAACTGGGTGCGGAAGTTGCCGATCTGCGTCACCAGCACGGCGGCCATGTCCATGGCGCTGCTGCGATGCTCTTGCACCAGTGCAGAAATGCCCTGATCCAGAGCCGTCATGTATGGGTAGCCGATGAACACCGCCAGCAGCAGCACCAGGCTCAGGGCGCCGATCAGCAAGGTTGCTTTGGATTGGCGCCGAATGCTGGCGTTGATGCTCAGCCCCAGCAACCCCGCCAGCCCGACCGCGACAATCGCCGCTTGGGGCCAGAAGCCTTCAGGTAATGGCAAGCGGATCGCGGCGCCGGTCGCCCAACCAGGCAGCAGGTACGCCACCGACCAGCCGATGCCGGCCAGCAGGCTGACCCCGATAAAGCGCGGGACGGGCATGTCGCACATCCCTGCGACCATGGGCAGCATGGGCCGTAGCGGGCCGATGAAACGCCCCACAAGCAGGCTGACGATGCCGTACTTGTGGAAGTAACTTTCGGCGCCGTTCATCCACTCGGGGTGGGTGCGCAATAAAGGCAAGCGCCGAATGTTTTGATGAAAGCGTCTGCCCAGCGCATAAGACACGACATCCCCGAGCAGTCCGCCGAGAAACCCCAGCAGCAAGGTTTCGCCCAATGACAAGGCACCGCTGCCCGCCATGACGGCGATTGCAAACAGCAGCACGGTGCCCGGCACAATAATCCCGGCAATGGCCAGGCATTCAACGCACGCCACAATAAACACCGCAAGGCCCAGCCACTGCGGGTTGGCTGTCAGCCAGCCAGTTACGCTATCGAGCCATGGGCCCATGTTTCAATTTCCTTTTGATCGTCGGTTAAATCGTTCGGGCAGTGGCAATCACGGGTGATCCAGGATCACGTAGTCCTTGCCTTCAACCTGGCCGCGTCGCAGCGGGTTACGCGTGCAATACGCAGCGTAGTCAGCGTCGACAAAGCGGTACATCAGGTGTTCATCGCGCCCGTGGGGGATGCCCAGGCGTGTGGTTTGAATCACCTGCGAGGGTTGTTGTGCGACGTCATCGACCCGTAAACGTTCGGGGTCGAAACATTTTGCATCCCATTCAGGCACTTTCAGCCCCAGCGCCTTGCACAGCAATGTTTGCCCGGCGCAGAGCTTGCGCTCGGGTCGCGGGCGGCCCTGCGTGTCGGGATTGTTGCGCTGCATGAGCGCCAGGCTGTGCGGGCCGGACAGCTCGTCGACCCACGGGTAGGCCGATTTGATCAGGACGGCATTGCCCGGGCCGTGGGCGCTGAAGTTCAACGAGTCGCCGCCGCGAGCGTAGTACATATAAATGTGCCCGCCATCGAGAAACAGCGCCTTGCGCTTTTCGGTGTAACCCAGTGAGGCGTGACTGCCTTTGTCGACGCAGTAATAGGCTTCGGTTTCGATAATCCGCGCACTGAGCCACAGGTCGTTAACCCGGTGACGAATGACTTTGCCCAATAGTTCGCGGGCAACGCGTTGGGCATCACGGTCGAAAAAGGCATCCGGCAGCATCGTAGGCATCTTCAGGGCTATCACATCAGTGGCGCAAAGGGCGCAGATCATAGCAAGACCTGCTTAATCCGCGCTGAACGCTGTGTATTTGCAGTCCATTTCGACCATCCGCCTGCCACCGCTGTGCGTGAGGCGGCTTGACCGCTATAATCGGCCGCTTTCCTCTCTGCCAAGACCATTGAGACCATGACTGAGTCCGTTCTTGACTACATGACCCGTTTGGGTCGCGCTGCCCGTGAAGCTTCCCGTGTGATTGGCCGTGCCAGCACCGGGCAAAAAAACCGTGCCTTGCTGGCGGCTGCTGCTGCATTGGACGCTGCGCGACCGGAACTCACCGCCGCCAATGAGCAGGATCTGGCGGCGGGCCGGGCCAATGGTCTTGAACCCGCCATGCTGGAGCGTCTGGCCCTGACCCCGGCGCGCATTGACGGCATGATCGTCGGTCTGCGTCAGGTGGCCAGCCTGCCGGACCCGGTCGGCGCCATTCGTGACATGAGCTACCGCCCTTCGGGAATCCAGGTGGGCAAGATGCGCGTGCCGCTGGGCGTGGTTGGCATCATCTATGAGTCGCGTCCCAACGTGACCATCGACGCCGCGAGCCTGTGCCTGAAGTCCGGCAATGCCACCATTTTGCGCGGAGGCTCCGAAGCCATTCACTCCAATCGGGCGATTGCCGCCTGTATCCAGCGAGGTCTGGCCGAGGCCGGGCTGCCGCCGGCGGTGGTGCAAGTGGTTGAAGTGACCGACCGCGCGGCTGTCGGCGCGTTGATTACCATGCCCGAATACGTGGACGTGATCGTCCCCCGTGGCGGCAAAGGCTTGATCGAACGTGTCAGCCGTGATGCGCGGGTGCCGGTGATCAAGCACCTGGACGGCATTTGCCATGTGTACGTCAGTGCTCATGCCGACCTGCCCAAGGCCCGGCGCATTGCGTTCAACGCCAAGACCTATCGCTACGGTATTTGCGGGGCGATGGAAACGTTGCTGGTGGATCAGGCCGTCGCGGCAGATTTTTTGCCTGCCATGGCCGAGGAGTTCCGCGCCAAGGGTGTCGAGCTGCGCGGGTGTGAGCGTACTCAAGCGCTGATCGACGTGGTACCGGCCACTGAAGACGACTGGCACACCGAATACCTGGACGCGATTCTGTCGATCCGTATTGTCGACGGGCTGGACGCGGCCATTGAGCACATCAATCACTACGGCTCCCATCACACCGACTCGATTGTCACCGAACATCAGGGCGACGCCCGGCGTTTCATGGCCGAAGTGGACTCCAGTTCGGTCATGCTCAACACCCCGACCTGCTTCGCCGATGGATTTGAATACGGATTGGGTGCGGAGATTGGCATTTCTACTGATAAGCTGCACGCCCGCGGCCCGGTGGGTCTCGAAGGTCTGACCTGCGAGAAGTACATTGTGGTCGGTGACGGACAGCTGCGCGGTCAGGAGCCGGTCTGACTTGATCGACCTTGAAGCGGCAGTGGAGGCACCGATGAACGACGCGTTACCCCGGCGCATAGGTGTGTTGGGTGGAACCTTCGATCCGGTGCACATCGGGCATTTGCGCGGCGGGCTGGAAGTGGCAGAGATGATGGGGCTCGACGAGCTGCGTCTGACGCCCAATGCCAGGCCGCCTCACCGTGACACGCCGCACGTGTCTGCGCACGACCGTCTGGCGATGGTCGAGTGCGCCGTCGAAGGTGTGGCTACGCTGGTGGTGGACGCCCGGGAACTGCAACGGGACAAACCGTCCTACACCATCGACACCCTGGAACTGATGCGGGCCGAGCTTGCCGCGCAGGACCAGTTGTTTTTATTGCTGGGTTGGGACGCGTTTTGCGGCCTGCCTACATGGCACCGCTGGGAAGAGTTGCTCCAGCATTGCCATATCCTGGTGCTACAGCGCCCGGATGCCGACAGCGAACCGCCGGATGCCTTGCGCAACCTGCTGGCAGCGCGCTCGGTAAGCGACCCGCTGGCCCTGAAAGGGTCGAGCGGACAGATTGCATTCGTCTGGCAGACACCGCTCGCGGTTTCCGCCACCCAGATCCGTCAACTGCTGGCCAGCGGTAAGTCGGTACGTTTCCTGGTGCCCGACGCGGTCCTGGCCTACATCGATGCGCACGGACTGTACCGTGCGTCGAACTGAAAAGGCGTGTTTCAAGGCGCGATAACAACGTGTATTGAAACACCCGAACATATGAGCAAAACGAGTTTTATATGACCAACAAAGATGTAAGCAAAGTTAAGCGCAAAGGCACGTTCAAGAGCGCCCCTCTGCCGGAAAAAGCCCAACCGACCGAAATCCTGAAAGGCGAAGAGCTGGTCAAGGTGGCGGTGACTGCCCTGGAAGACGTCAAGGCCCAGGACATTCAAGTCATCGACGTGCGCGACAAGCACAGCATCACTGACTTCATGATCATCGCCACCGGTACTTCGAACCGTCAAATCGGCGCGATGCTGGACAAGGTCCGCGAAGCGGTCAAAGCGCTGGGCGTCAAGCCGTTGGGCGAAGAAGGCAAGGGCGACAGCGACTGGGTTCTGCTGGACATGGACGACGTGATCGTTCACATGATGACCGCCAGTGCGCGTCAGTTCTACGACCTGGAGCGTCTGTGGGCCGGTGCTGAGCAAAGCCGTGCAGGCAGCGCTGCTCACCACAGCCCGGAAAACACCCACGAGCATTTCCTCAAGCTCAACAAAGACCAAGAGTAAGGGTTAGCTGTGCGCCTGCGTTTGATCGCTGTCGGTTCGCGTATGCCTAAATGGGTGGAAGAAGGCTGGCATGAATATGCCAAGCGTCTGCCATCCGAGCTGGCCCTTGAACTGGTGGAAATACCGCTCAACACCCGCGGCAAAAATGCCGACGTGGCCCGCTTCATCCGTCAGGAAGGCGAGGCCATGCTGGCCAAAGTCGGTCCGGGTGAGCGTATTGTCACGCTGGAAGTGCATGGCAAACCTTGGAGTACCGAGCAGCTGGCGGTCGAGCTGGACCGCTGGCGCCTGGACTCGCGCACGGTGAACTTCATGGTGGGCGGCCCTGAAGGGCTGGCGCCGGAAGTCTGTGCACGGGCTGATCAGCGCTGGTCGCTGTCGCCGTTGACGTTGCCGCACCCGTTGGTAAGGATTCTGATTGGTGAGCAGTTGTATCGCGCCTGGACGGTTTTGTCCGGGCACCCTTATCACAAATAGTCAGCGTCCCGAATGTCTCAGCCAATTCGCCTCAAAGACCACGAGAAAGACGCACGCCTTGTGCGCAGCCGCGTTGTGGTCGGCGCAATTGTGGTGGTGGCGCTCATTTGTGCGCTGATTGCGCGCCTGTACTACCTGCAAGTTGTGCAGTACGAGTACCACTCGACCCTGTCTGAAAACAACCGGGTGCACGTGCAGCCCATTCCCCCGACGCGTGGCCTGATTTTCGACCGCAACGGTGTGGTGATCGCGGACAACCGGCCCAGCTTCAGCCTGAGCATGACCCGCGAACGTTCCGGCGACTGGCAGCAAGTGCTCGATGTGATCGTCGAAGTGTTGCAGCTCACGCCAGAAGACCGTGCCTTGTTTGAAAAGCGCATGCGACAGGGGCGTCGGCCATTCGAGCCGGTGCCCATTCTGTTTGAGCTCACCGAAGAACAGATCGCCCGGATTGCCGTGAATCAGTTCCGCCTGCCCGGGGTTGAAGTGGTCGCGCAACTGGTGCGCCACTACCCGCAGGGCGCGCATTTTGCGCATTCGGTGGGCTATATGGGGCGGATCAACGAGAAAGAGCTTAAAACCCTCGATCCTGTGAATTACAGCGGCACCCATCACATCGGTAAAACCGGCATCGAACGCTTCTATGAGGCTGAACTGCACGGTCAGGTAGGTTACGAAGAAGTCGAGACCAACGCCCGTGGCCGGGTGTTGCGTGTGCTCAAGCGCACGGACCCGATCCCCGGCAAGGACATCGTGCTCAGCCTCGACATCAAATTGCAGGAAGCCGCCGAAGAAGCGCTGGCCGGGCGCCGTGGCGCCGTGGTGGCGTTGAATCCGAATACTGGCGAAGTACTGGCGATGGTCAGTCAGCCGAGCTTCGACCCCAACCTGTTTGTCACCGGCATCAGCTTCAAGGCGTATGCCGAGTTACGCGACTCGATCGACCGCCCGCTGTTCAACCGCATTCTGCGCGGCCTTTACCCGCCGGGCTCGACCATCAAGCCCGCGGTGGCGATTGCCGGGCTCGACAGCGGCGTGATCACCGGTTCGTCGCGGGTCTACGACCCCGGCTACTACATGCTGCCCAATTACGATCACAAGTACCGTAACTGGAACCGCAGCGGTGACGGCTATGTGGATTTGGACACCGCGATCATGCGTTCCAACGACACTTACTTTTATGACCTGGCTCACAAGCTGGGCATTGATCGTCTGTCCTCGTACATGAACCAGTTCGGCATTGGCCAGAAAGTCTCGCTCGACATGTTCGAGGAGTCCGCAGGCTTGATGCCGTCCCGCGAGTGGAAGCGGGCGACGCGGCGGCAGGCCTGGTTTCCGGGCGAAACCCTGATTCTGGGGATTGGTCAGGGCTACATGCAGTCCACGCCGTTGCAACTGGCACAAGCGACCGCGCTGATTGCCAGCAAAGGCAAATGGATCCGCCCGCACCTGGCCAAGACCATCGAGGGTGTGCCACCCGTTGATCCGAACCCGATGCCGGACATCGTGCTGCGCGACCCGTCCAACTGGGCCAAGGTCACCCACGGCATGCAGCAAGTGGTGCATGGCGCCCGCGGGACTGCCCGTGTGGCGGGCGTGGGGGCGCAATACCTGATCGCCGGCAAAAGCGGTACGGCGCAAGTGGTGGCGATCAAGCAGGGCGAAAAATATGACCGTTCCAAAGTTCAGGAACGCCACCGCGACCACGCGTTGTTCGTTGGTTTCGCCCCGGCCGACAACCCGCAAATTGCGGTCTCGGTCATGATTGAAAACGGTGAGGCGGGCAGCCGCGTGGCTTCGCCGGTCGTGCGCAAGGTCATGGATGCCTGGTTGCTGGATGCACAAGGCAAGCTCAAACCTGAGTACGCCAGCCCTTCAAAGGCGGAGGTTACGGCCCGTGATGAGTAATTTTGATCGCATGCTCTCCAGTGAGGATGTGATGCGTCGACGTGCCTCGCTGTTGCAGCGTTTGCACATCGATGGCCCGCTGCTGATTTTGCTGTTGACCCTGGCGGCTGGCAGTCTGTTCGTTCTGTACTCGGCCAGCGGCAAGAGCTGGGACCTGCTGAGCAAGCAGGCCACCTCGTTTGGTATCGGTCTGGTGTCAATGTTCATCATTGCCCAGCTTGAACCCCGGTTCATGGCGCGCTGGGTGCCGATTGGTTACCTGATCGGCGTGCTGCTGCTGGTGGTCGTGGACGTCATGGGCCACAACGCCATGGGGGCCACGCGCTGGATCAACATCCCGGGGGTGATCCGTTTCCAACCTTCGGAATTCATGAAGATTCTGATGCCAGCGACCATCGCCTGGTACCTCTCCAAGCGCACCTTGCCCCCGCAGCTCAAACACGTGGCGATCAGCCTCATGCTGATTGGCGTGCCCTTTGCGCTGATTGTGCGTCAGCCCGACCTCGGTACTGCGCTGCTGGTACTGGCGGGTGGCGCGTTTGTGCTGTTCATGGGCGGGCTGCGTTGGCGCTGGATTCTCAGCGTGCTGGCGGCCACGGTGCCGGTGGCCGTCGCCATGTGGTTTTTCGTGATGCACGACTATCAAAAGCAGCGCGTGCTGACCTTCCTCGACCCTGAAAGCGATCCGCTGGGCACCGGCTGGAACATCATTCAGTCCAAGGCCGCCATTGGTTCGGGCGGTGTGTTTGGCAAAGGCTGGTTGCTGGGCACCCAGTCGCACCTGGACTTCCTGCCTGAAAGCCACACCGACTTCATTATTGCGGTGATGGGCGAAGAGTTCGGGCTGGTGGGCATTTGCGCATTGCTGCTGATTTATCTGCTGTTGATTGGTCGTGGCCTGGTGATTACGGCCCAGGCGCAGACGCTGTTCGGCAAATTGCTGGCCGGCAGCCTGACCATGACGTTTTTTGTTTATGTTTTCGTCAACATCGGTATGGTCAGTGGCCTGTTGCCGGTGGTGGGCGTGCCATTGCCGTTCATTAGCTACGGCGGAACTTCGCTCGTTACGCTGCTGTCAGCGTTTGGGGTTTTGATGTCGATCCACACGCATCGCAAGTGGATCGCGCAAGTTTGATTAAGGTGAAGAATTCAATGCAAGTAATGCGTGGCTGGGCTGCTCGATACGCGTCCTGGGTAGGCCTGTTAGGTCTGTTCGGGGCGGCGCAAGGCGCGGTGGCCGGCGACTATGAAGGCTCGCCCCAGGTGGCTGAGTTTGTCGGCGAGATGACCCGCGATTACGGGTTCGCCGGTGAACAGCTGATGGACGTTTTCCGCGAGGCTCAACGCAAGCAGAGCATCCTTGATGCCATTTCGCGTCCGGCCGAGCGCGTTAAACAGTGGAAGGAATACCGCCCGATCTTCATTTCGGATGCCCGCGTGGCGCGCGGTGTCGATTTTTGGCGTGAGCACGAAGCCGTGCTGGCCCGTGCCGAGCAGGAATATGGCGTACCGGCGCAAGTGATTGTGTCGATCATTGGCGTTGAAACCTTCTACGGCCGTAACACGGGCAGCTACCGGGTGATCGACGCGCTGTCGACCCTGGGCTTCGATTACCCGCCACGTGCTGAATTCTTCCGCAAAGAACTGCGCGAATTTCTGCTGCTGGCCCGCGAGGAACAGGTCGACCCGTTGACCCTTAAGGGCTCGTACGCCGGTGCGATGGGCTTGCCGCAATTTATGCCGAGCAGCTTCCGCGCCTATGCCGTGGACTTTGATAACGACGGCCACATTAATATTTGGAGCAACCCGGACGACGCCATCGGCAGTGTTGCCAGCTATTTCAAGCGCCATGGCTGGGTAGCGGGCGAGCCGGTGGTCATTCGGGCTGATGTGCAAGGCGATCGCGCCGACGAAGGGTTGACCCAAGGCATCGAACCGGTGAAAACGGTCGGGGAGTTGCGAGCGCTGGGGTGGTCGAGTCATGATGCGCTGCGTGACGACATGCCGGTCACCGCCTTGCGTCTCGAAGGCGAAAACGGCCCTGAATACTGGATGGGCCTGAAGAATTTTTATGCGATTACGCGTTACAACCGTAGCGTGATGTACGCCATGGCAGTGCACCAACTGTCCGACCTGCTGGTTCAAGCACGGGGCAACAAGTAATGCCGTTTCTAGCGATCCGTACACCGTTGAAAGTTGCTGCCTGCGCCGCCGTCGCGTTGCTGGTGGTGAGTTGCTCCAGCAGTCGTTCCACCGCGCCGCAGCAAAAGTCGGCCCCGGTGGTCCGCGCCACGCCCGGTCTGGACATCAACCGGGCACACAAGGACGGCGCGCCGTGGTGGGACGTAGACGTCTCGCGTATCCCCGATGCGACGCCCACCCTGCACACCGGGCCGTACAAAGCCAACCCGTATACCGTGCTGGGCAAGACCTACTTTCCGATGCAAGAGTCCAAGACGTACGTGGCGTCAGGTACGGCATCCTGGTACGGCACCAAGTTTCACGGTCAGAACACTGCCAATGGCGAGGTGTATGACCTGTACGGCATGAGCGCAGCGCACAAAACCCTGCCGCTGCCCAGCTACGTCAAAGTGACCAACCTGGACAACGGTAAAGCCGTGGTGCTGCGGGTTAACGACCGTGGCCCGTTCTATTCGGACCGCATCATTGACTTGTCCTACGCGGCGGCCAAAAAGCTGGGCTATGCCGAAACCGGTACGGCGCGGGTCAAAGTCGAAGGCATCGACCCGCAGCAGTGGTGGGCGCAGCGCGGTCGTCCTGCGCCGCTGATGCTCAATGAGCCGAAAATGGCCCAGAATGCCCCCGGACCTACCATTGCCACGGGCAAGGTCGAGCAATGGACGCCGCCTGCGCAGCAACACGCCACGGATGTTGTGCCGGTGCCGCGCATGGCCAACGGGCAGGGCACGTACTTGCAGGTCGGCGCCTTTGCCAACCCGGATGCCGCAGAGTTGCTTCGTTCCAAGCTCAGTGGCATGGTCAGTGCCCCCGTATTCATTAGCTCGATTGTGCGCAATCAGCAGACCTTGCACCGTGTGCGGCTGGGGCCGATTGCCTCGGCCGGCGAAGTACAGCAGGCGCAAAACAGCGTGCGACTGGCCAATTTGGGCCAGCCAAGCGTTGTGACATCGGATCAGTAACACTGATTAACGCGTTGGGCCCCGAAGGTTCAGGGCCCAAACGCAGTTGCAGCGACAAAGAACAAAAGCCCTGCGAGGGCCGTGCCTGCAACTGAATACGCGACAGCCCCTCTAAGGGCTGTCAGAACAGTTTTGCCCGCGAGGGTAAGTTTCCATCAACAATTTCGAGAGACGGATGAACATCACCACCTTTGCCAAACGCCTGTGCCTGCTTGTCCCGCTGATCATTACGCCTGCCGCCTGGGCAGCCGAAATGATGCCGTCGCCGCCACAGCTTGCCGCCAAATCCTACGTGCTGATGGATGCCAGTAGCGGCAACGTGCTGGTTGAGAACAATGGCGACCAGCGCCTGCCCCCGGCCAGCCTGACCAAACTGATGACCGCGTACATTGCGACGCTGGAAATCCGTCGTGGCCAGATTGGCGAGAACGACCCGGTAACGGTCAGCGAGAACGCCTGGCGCACCGGTGGTTCGCGCATGTTCATCAAGGTCGGCTCCCAGGTGTCGGTCAGCGATCTGCTGCACGGGATCATCATTCAGTCGGGTAACGACGCCAGCGTTGCATTGGCTGAGCACATTGCCGGCAGTGAAGACGCTTTCGCGGATCTGATGAACAAGACCGCAGCCGAGCTGGGCATGACCAATAGCCACTTCATGAACCCGACCGGTCTGCCAAACCCTGAGCACTACTCGTCGGCGCATGACATGTCGCTGCTGGCCCGCGCAATCATCCACGAAGACCCGACCCACTACGCGATCTACTCGCAGAAAGAGTTCTTCTGGAACGGCATCAAGCAGCCTAACCGCAACCTGTTGCTGTGGCGCGACAAGACCGTTGACGGCCTGAAAACCGGTCACACCGATGAAGCAGGCTACTGCATGGTGTCTTCGGCAGTGCGTGACGGCATGCGTTTGATCGCCGTGGTGTTCGGCACCAACAGCGAAGCGGCCCGTGCGGCCGAAACGCAAAAACTGCTGACCTACGGTTTCCGCTTCTTCGAAACCCAGACCTTCTACCAGAAAGGCACCGAGCTGGCTCAGGCTCCTGTCTGGAAAGGCACCACCAGTCAGGTCAAAGCCGGTCTGGCCAACGACCTGACCCTGACCCTGCCTAAAGGCCAATTGAAAAAGCTGGCCGCGAGCATGACCATGAACCCGCAACTGATGGCGCCCATCGCCAAAGGTGACGTGATCGGTAAGGTTGAAGTCAAACTCGACGATAAAGTTGTTCACAGTGCGGACTTGATCGCACTTGAGCCGGTTGAGGAAGGTGGCATTTTCCGCCGCGTGTGGGATAGCATCCGTCTATTCTTCTACGGGTTGTTCAACTGATTGCACCCACCTGTGTGACCCTGCGCTTACCCGGCGCGGGGTCATGTCTGTAGTTCCGGGCTTACGAGGCCAATACGCCATGAGCGATAACGAAGTAAAGGCGCCAAAGATCGAATTTCCTCAAACCGATTACCCGGTTAAGGTGATCAGTGACACAGGTGTGGGTAACAAGGACAAAATCCTCGTGATCGTGAGAAAACACGCAACGATCAACAACGAGCGTATTGACGAACGCCAGAGCACCAACGGCAAGTACACCACCATCCAGCTGCACATTGTGGCCACGGATCAGGACCAGCTGTACAACATCAACAGCGAACTGCGGGCCACTGGCTTCGTTCACATGGTGTTGTGATGTCGCGGGCCCTGGGTTTTCGCGAGTTGGCGTTGCTGGATTACGAGCCCACCTGGCTGGCCATGCAGCGTTTCACTGACCAACGCAAAGACCGGCCCGAGACGCAAGACGAGATCTGGCTGGTGGAGCATCCGCCAGTATTCACCCAGGGGCAGGCCGGCAAGGCCGAGCACCTGCTGCTGCCGGGTGATATCCCGGTGGTCAAATCAGATCGCGGCGGGCAAGTGACGTATCACGGGCCCGGCCAGTTGGTTGCCTACCTGATGCTGGACGTGCGGCGTCTGGGTTTTGGGGTTCGCGAACTGGTCAGCCGGATGGAGCGCTGCCTGATCGAGCTGCTCGCCAGCTATGGCGTAAGCGCCCACGCCAAGCCCGATGCGCCCGGCGTGTATGTGAATGGCGCGAAAATCGCCTCACTGGGCCTGCGGATCCGCAATGGCTGCTCTTTCCACGGCCTGGCCCTGAATGTGGATATGGACCTGGAACCGTTTCGACGGATTAACCCCTGTGGCTACGCGGGGCTGGCGATGACCCAGTTGCGCGACCATGCAGGCCCGATTGAATTTGCCGAGGTGCGTGCCCGGCTGCGCGCGCAGCTCGTCAAACACCTCGACTATGCTGAGCAGACGACCCTGACGGGCGGAATCGATTGATATGACTACTGCGCAAGACGCTGTTGAAACCCTGATCCCTACGCTGGACATCTCAGAACGTGCAGCCCGCGCCAGCGAGGCCCGTTCCAAGGTTGAGACCGGCGTCAAGCTGCGCGGTGCCGAAAAGGTGGCGCGTATCCCGGTCAAAATCATTCCGACCACCGAATTGCCGAAAAAACCTGACTGGATTCGGGTGCGCATCCCGGTTTCTCCGGAAGTCGACCGTATCAAGCAACTGCTGCGCAAACACAAATTGCACAGCGTTTGCGAAGAAGCATCCTGCCCGAACCTGGGTGAGTGCTTCTCGGGCGGTACTGCCACCTTCATGATCATGGGCGACATCTGCACCCGTCGCTGCCCGTTCTGCGACGTCGGCCATGGTCGACCCAAGCCTCTGGACGTCAATGAGCCACAAAGCCTGGCCATCGCCATTGCTGACCTGGGCTTGAAGTACGTGGTCATCACCTCGGTGGACCGTGACGACCTGCGTGACGGCGGTGCCCAGCACTTTGCCGATTGCATCCGCGAAATCCGCAAGCTGTCACCCAACGTGCTGCTTGAAACCCTGGTGCCCGACTACCGTGGCCGCATGGACGTAGCGCTGGACATCACGGCCGCCGAGCCGCCTGACGTGTTCAACCACAACCTCGAAACCGTCCCGCGTCTGTACAAGGCGGCGCGTCCGGGTTCCGATTACCAGTGGTCGTTGACGTTGCTGCAGCGCTTCAAACAAATGATGCCGCACATCCCGACCAAATCCGGTCTGATGCTGGGCCTTGGCGAAACCGATGAAGAAGTCATCGAAGTGATGAAGCGCATGCGCGAGCACGACATCGACATGCTGACCCTTGGCCAGTACCTGCAACCGTCGCGCAGCCACTTGCCGGTTCAGCGTTTTGTGCACCCTGACACCTTCGCCTGGTTCGCCGAGGAAGGTTACAAAATGGGCTTCAAAAACGTTGCATCCGGGCCGTTGGTTCGTTCCTCGTACCACGCGGATGAGCAGGCCAAGCTGGTCAAGAACATGCTGGTCAGTGAGTGAAACCATGAACAGCCGGTTCATCGCGCAGGTGTCTGACAAGGCCCACGGCGCGGTGCCCGCGCTGCGTGCTGGCGGGGTGATCGGCCTGATCGCCCCGGCTGGCCCCGCCGAACTCGATCTTCACCTTGCCACCCAATGGATACAGGCACGCGGTTATCAACTGCGGGTTTTTCCGGGGGTATGGGAAAAAGACGGCTACCTGGCCGGCGCTGATGCTATTCGTTTGCACGATTTGCACGACGCCTTTGCCGACGACAGCATCGACGCGATTTTGTGCATGCGCGGCGGCTATGGCAGCCCGCGTTTGCTCGATGGCATCGACTTCGAACTCCTGAAACGCCATCCGAAACCTTTTATTGGCTACAGCGACATCACGGCGCTGCATCTGGCCATCACCCGTTATGCAGGCTTCGTGACCTTTCACGGGCCGATGCTGAACGCCGACCTGCTGGGCAATAAGCAGGCGCCCACTGAATCCTCCCTGCTGGACATGATCAGTGGCCGGCAAGGCGCCGTTCTGACTCATCCCGCCGCGTTTGCGTTGACCACCGTGGCGCCGGGCGTGGCCAGCGGACGGTTGCTGGGCGGCAACCTGGCCATGATCTGCGGCACGCTTGGCACCGCATTCGAGCTGGACGCAGACGGCATCATTTTGTTCATTGAGGACGTCAACGAACCGCTGTACCGGATTGACCGTCTGCTGACCCAACTGCGGTTAGCGGGCAAGTTGGCGCGGGTTCGGGGTGTGTTGGTGGGGGATGTGGCCGGAGTGGACACTCAGGCGTTGATGCGGCTGATCGGGCAGGAGCTTGGGCCGCTAGGGGTGCCTGTACTCGCGGGATGGCGCAGCGGGCATTGCGACCCCAACCTGACCTTGCCAATGGGCGCGCTCGTGCGTCTGGATGCAGATAACCAGCAGTTGGTGTTAGAGCAGGACGTCGTTTCGATCACGCCTTGACCCTCTCCCGGCGGGAGAGGGGTGGCGCAGGCCGTTTATTGTTGGCGCAAACTTTCCAGCAACTTATGCGAAGGGTAGCCATCCGCGGGCCAGCCCAGCGCTTGCTGCGCGCTGCGAATCGCCTTGCGGGTGTTTGCCCCGATGATGCCATCAGCCTTGCCGGCGTCGTAGTTGCGGTTGCTCAGCAGGGTTTGCAGCTCGACACGTTCGCTGCGACTCAACGGGCGGTCATCCTTGGGCCAGTCCCCTTTGATGATGCCACCACCGTTGAAGCGCTCAGACAGCAGGCCCACCGCCAGCGCATACGACGAAGAGTTGTTGTAGCGCAGGATGGCCCTGAAGTTATCCAGCACTAAAAATGCCGGTCCCCGGTATCCGGCGGGCAGCAACAACGTGGCGCTCAGTTGTTCTGAACCGCTGGCGGTAACAGGCACCCGAACCCCAAGTGCTTGCCATTCGCTGACACTTTTACGAACGGTTCCGTCAGCCAGCGCATAGTCAAACCCGCTCGGCAGGTTCACTTCAAATCCCCAAGGCTGGCCTTGCTTCCAACCGGAGCTTTGCAGGTAGTGAGCCGTGGAGGCCAGCGCGTCAGCCGAACTGTTCCAGATGTCCCGACGGCCATCGCCGTCGAAATCCACCGCGTGGGTTTCATAGGTGGTGGGGATGAACTGGGTCTGGCCCATCGCGCCTGCCCATGAACCGAGCATTTTCTCGGGCGAAATATCGCCTTCCTGGATGATCTTAAGGGCAGCGATCAGTTGGCTCTGGGCGAATTCCGGGCGACGGCCTTCATACGCCAGGGTGGCCAGGGAACGGATCACCGATTTGTTGCCTTGAAAGGTGCCGAAGTTGCTTTCCATGCCCCACACCGAGACCAGTGCCTCGCGGTCAACGCCGTAGCGCTCTTCGATACGACTCAGCAGGTCGGCATTTTGCTCCAGCAATCGCTGGCCATTGCGCACGCGCAGCGGCGAAAGGGCGCCTTCGAGGTATTCCCACACCGGGCGGCTGAACTCGGGCTGGCTGCGATCAGCCTTGATGACGCCCATGTCGGGGGTGATGTCTTTGAAGGCGTTATCGAAAACCAGCGGGTTGATCCCTGCTTTCAGGGCTTGCGCACGGAAGTTGGCTTGCCATTCGCTGAAGCTTTGGGCGGGCTGGATTTCAAGGGTGTCTGCAACGGGAGCGCTGGTGGTCACCGCGGGCGCGGGAGGCGTCACAGGCAGGGGTTGAGCATCGGCTGCGGTGGGTTTCTCTGCGCAGGCGACTAAAAGGATGACGCTGGAAGCAGCAATCAGTTGGCGCATTGGCCAACGGCGTTTATGACTTAAGGGCATGCGCAGGTCCAGGTAATGCGAATCAGATGCAGACCTTAACATTCCCGCCGTCAGGCAGCCAGAAAGTAAAAAGCCTCCCGGTCTCTCGACTGGAAGGCTTCGCGGCGGTAGCTGCCTTTGCCTTTGGCGGGGCGTTCCTGGCGGCTGCGGAACAAGGGTTGGGTGACGATGGATTTGGCCTTGTTGGGACGTTTGCTCATGGCAATGACTCTCGCTGGGTTGAACAGGCGCAAATCATCGGCCAGATTGTTTGATCTGTCCAGCGTCGTTACGTGCAGGCGTTGACCGGCTGTTTCGTGCTTTTACAGCGGCCATTCAGGCTGGTTGGTTATTCCGCTGGCAAGTTCAGACGTTGCCCACACATCAGCAGCGTCAATCGGCTGAGGCTGCTCCAGGCCGAACCTGCCGCCTGACCCTTGATCTGTGCATCGATGCGTTGCGCGTCCATCAATAGCTGCGCCCAGCGCTGAGCTGAATAACGTTGCAAGGCTTTGCTCATCAGCGGTTTGCGTTTGTCCCACACCGGCGGGCGTGCCTGGCTGAACGCCTTGTCCAGCGGAATGCCCTGGCTGTATTGCAACGCAATGTTGGCCAAGACCCGCAGCTCGCGAGCCAGCGCCCAGAGGATCACGGGCGGCTCGACCCCTTCACCGCGCAAGCCTTCAAGCATGCGCAATGCATGGGCAGCCTCACCATTAAGCACCGCATCCACGAGCCCGAACACATCGAAACGCGCACTGTCGGCGACCGCGGCCTGCACGGTCTCGACCGTGATCTGGCCTTCTTCAGCCATCAGTTTGAGCTTTTCGATTTCCTGAGCGGCTGCCAGCAAGTTGCCTTCTACCCGTGCGGCGATCAATTCCACAGCATCATGGGTCGCCGCCAGTCCCGCTTGCGACAGCCGCTGGCGAATCCATTGCGGCAATTGATTGGCGTCCACCGGCCAGATCTGTACGAACTGTGTGTGCGCACCCTCCACCAGCGCCTTGCCCCATTTGGTTTTCTGCGCACTGCCATCGAGTTTTGGCAGGCTGATCAGCAGCAGGGTGTCGTCTGCGGGTCGCGAGCAATATTCGATGAGGGCTGCCGCGCCTTTGTCGCCGGGTTTGCCGGAGGGCAATCGCAGCTCCAGCAAGCGTTTTTCGGCAAACAACGACATGCTTGCGCCAGCCTGCAGCAATGAACCCCAGTCAAAACTGGCGTCAGCACTGAACACTTGGCGTTCATCAAAACCTTGTTGGCGGGCGGTGCTGCGGATGGCGTCTGCGGCTTCCTGACACAACAGCGGGTCGTCGCCGCTGATGATGTAGACGGGCGACAGGCTGCCTTGCAGGTGTTTGGCGAGTTGGGCGGGGGCGAGTTTCATAGGACTTGATAGATGACGGGGCGCCTGAGCGCCCCGTATACCTTATTGCTCAGGAACTTCGAGGGGCGACTGCTGAGGAATCGCGTCTTGTGCCTGGCGCGCAGCTTCGATGGCCTGGGCTTCAGCCCGTGCTTTCTCGTCAGCCACTTGTTGCAGCTTGGCCAGTTGTTCCGGAGTCAACTGCTCCAGGCGCAGCACCATTTGTTGCACCAGTTCACGGCGCAGCTCGGTGCTGATCATGGACGCTTCTTGGCCAGAACCGGTGATGTTGCTGCTGTCTTGCAGGTAGACCTTGTGCACTTCGATCTTGTTGTTGAGCAACGGCAAGTTGTGCTCGCCACGGATCTCGTAGTTCAGCACTTTGGTCAATTCGTATTCGACCGAACCGCCAATGCCCGCATAGCTGGCAGCGCGCTGGCTATCTTGCTCGTTGGTGAGGATCAGGTGGTAAGGCGCAGCGGCGGTGATTTTCACGCCGCTGTTTTCCAGTACTTGTCGCAACTCACGCACGGTATCGCCGTAAGCATTACGGGCCGTGACGTCGAGTTCGGTAATCGACAGCTGATTGGTGCCGGTGCCGCGCAGCTGAAAGCCGCAGGCGCTCAGCAAGACTGCGAGGCCCATCACCAGCAAGTTGCGTTTGATCATGTGTTGCTCCCCTTGAAACCAGATGGACCGACGGAGCGGCCCGGAAGGTTTTGTTGGGCGCCCGCGCACGAGGCGGGCGCCTGTTCCAATTTAGCTGGCGACGATATTAACCAGTTTGCCCGGCACGACGATCACTTTGCGGATGGTCAGGCCTTCGGTGAAACGCAGCACGTTTTCGTTGATCCGGGCCGCCGCTTCGATATCGTCACGGCTGGCGCCGGCAGGCATTTCGATCTGGCCGCGCAGTTTACCGTTAACCTGAATCACCAGTTGCAGCGTGTCCTGAACCAGCGCGCTTTCGTCGAGCGTCGGCCACGGTGCGTCGATGATGGCGCCGATGTGACCCAGCTGATTCCACAGCTCGTGGCTGATGTGCGGGGTGATCGGGGCCAGCAACAAGGCCACGGTTTCCAGACCTTCCTGCAACAGGGCGCGGTCTTGTTCGGTGGCCTGCGGCGCTTTTTCCAGCACGTTCATCACGGTCATCACTTGCGCGACGGCGGTGTTGAATTTGTGGTGCTGGCCCACGTCCTGGCTGGCTTGCTTGATGGCCTGGTGAATGGCGCGACGAATGACTTTTTGCTCGTCATTCAGCGTGCCGATGTCCAGTGCGCCCGGCAGGCCCTGGCTAACGTGCGCATGCGCCAGGCGCCAGACGCGCTTGAGGAAGCGGTGCGAGCCTTCGACGCCGGAGTCCGACCATTCGAGGCTGGCGTCAGGTGGCGACGCGAACATCATGAACAGGCGGCAGGTATCGGCGCCGTATTGCTCGATCATGTATTGCGGGTCAACGCCGTTGTTCTTGGACTTGGCCATTTTTTCAGTGCCGCCAATCTCAACCGGCAGGCCGTCGCTGATCAGCTTGGCGCCAATGATTTTGGCCTTGCTGTCACGCTCCAGCTCGACGTCTGCCGGGTTGAACCAGGTCAGGGCGCCGTTGGCTTCGCGACGGTAATACGTTTCGGCAATCACCATGCCCTGGGTCAGCAGGTTCTTGAACGGCTCGTTGGAGCTGACCAAGCCCTCATCGCGCATCAGTTTGTGGAAGAAGCGCGCATACAGCAGGTGCAAGATCGCGTGTTCGATACCGCCGATGTATTGGTCAACCGGCAGCCAGTGATCGGCGGCGGATTTTTCGACCAGACCGCCTTCGTAGTGAGGCGAGGCGTAGCGCGCGTAGTACCACGACGACTCGACAAAGGTGTCCATGGTGTCGGTTTCACGCTTGGCCGGGGCGCCGCATTTCGGGCAGCTGCATTCGTAGAACTCAGGCATGCGGGCCAATGGCGAACCGGCGCCATCGGGTACGACGTCTTCAGGCAATACAACCGGCAATTGGTCTTCTGGCACCGGAACGTCGCCACAGCTGTCGCAGTGAACGATCGGGATCGGGCAACCCCAATAGCGCTGACGGCTGATGCCCCAGTCGCGCAGGCGGAACTGGGTACGCGACTGGCCCAGACCTTTGGCGCTCAGGGCTGCTTCCATTGCCGCAAAGGCTGCGTCGAAATCCAGACCGTCAAATTCGCCGGAATTGATCAGTGGGCCGTGTTCGTTGTAAGCGTCCTGCCAAGGCGCAGGGGAGGCGTCGCCCGCACTGGTGCGCACGACCGACTTGATCGGCAGGTCGTATTGGGTGGCGAATTCGAAATCGCGCTCGTCGTGAGCAGGAACGGCCATGACTGCGCCGTCGCCATAGTGCATCAACACATAGTTGGCGACCCACACCGGGAGCTTCTCGCCGGTCAGCGGGTGCAGGACGAACAGCGAGGTCGGCAGGCCCTTTTTCTCTTGGGTAGCCATGTCGGCTTCAGCCACGCTGCCGCCTTTGCATTCAGCGATAAACGCTTGCAGCTCGGGGTTGGACTGTGCCGCCTGGGTGGCCAGCGGGTGCTCGGCCGCCACGGCCACATAGGTGGCGCCCATCAGGGTGTCGGGGCGGGTGGTGAAGACCTTGAGGGTGCCCTGCTCGCCGATGGAGTCGACGTCGTAAGGGAACTGGACTTCCATGCCGCGGGATTTGCCGATCCAGTTGCGCTGCATGGTCTTGACCTGCTCAGGCCAGCCCGTCAGCTCGTCGAGGCTTTCAAGCAGCTCATCGGCATAGGCCGTGATCTTGAAGTAGTACATCGGGATTTCGCGTTTTTCGATCAACGCGCCCGAACGCCAGCCGCGGCCGTCGATCACTTGCTCGTTGGCCAGAACGGTCTGGTCCAGCGGGTCCCAGTTCACGGTCCCGTTTTTGCGGTAGATCACGCCTTTTTCGAACAGGCGCGTGAACAGCCATTGTTCCCAGCGGTAGTAGTCCGGCTTGCAGGTGGTGATTTCACGCGACCAGTCAACCGCCAGGCCCAGGCTGCGCAACTGGGTCTTCATGTATTCGATGTTTTCGTACGTCCACTTGGCCGGTGCGACGTTGTTTTTCATCGCGGCGTTTTCAGCCGGCATGCCGAAGGCATCCCACCCCATAGGTTGCAATACGTTCTTGCCGAGCATGCGCTGGTAACGGGAGATCACGTCGCCGATGGTGTAGTTACGCACGTGCCCCATGTGTAGCTTGCCGCTCGGGTACGGGAACATCGACAGGCAGTAGTAGGTTTCCTTGCCTGGATCTTCGCTGACTTCGAAGGACTTTTGGTTGTCCCAGAATGATTGGGCGGCGGCTTCTATTTCACGGGGCTGATATTGTTCGTGCATGGCTACTTGTACTGATAAAGGGTGGCCTAATCCTCTTCAACATACGGCCGGCTATTGTGTTGCCCGGTCAAGTTGGAGTAGGGGTTACAGGAAGCCCCGTAGCATACATGACCCCACTCTATCGAGGGAAACCCTGATTGCCTCGTCCTTCCGTTGGTCGCTGCACCTCACCGGTTTTGTGCACGCGACTAAGCTTGCTCAAAGGGGAGATTGATATCCTTCAATGAGGTGAGCGGATGGCAAGAACGCAACGCAAAGCGACAACGTCACAGGTGTATGAGCGTCTGATCAATCGTTTGGACGTGGCTCTCGATTCAGCGCAAACGGCAGTGCAATTACGTAACGAGCACTCAGCCGAAGTGGAATTGCGAGGTTTGAGTCATGCTGAACTGGAGTTGATTAACGCGTATTTAAACCGGAGCGAACGCGAGGTGGATAGACGTTCGCATGGCAGCAGTCATGTGCAGGAAACCCCGTCGGCAGCCAATGTCATCTGGCTGAAGGACCGGGTCAAGCAAGCCAAGGGCTAGGGCGACTTTTTACGTCGTGAGTCCGCGATACAGCGAGTGGCGTCACCTACGTGTCCCAGGGTTGATAAGCAGGCGTTTATATCCAAGTCACTCACGTGCCTGTTGTTGCATCGGATCAACCCCCTTAGGCTTCGGGCATCTTTGGAGATGCTCGATGCCTATTCGATATTTCGTTAAACAACTGCTTCTGCCGCCCGGCATTCTTTTACTGATCCTTGTGCTCGCCTGGTGGCTGCGCCGTTCGCGCCCGCGGCTGGCCGGGGCGTTGTTCGTCGTGGGGGTGGGTGGCTTCTGGTTGATGAGCCTGCCCGTGGTGGTGGAATGGAGCGCCCGCGCGCTGGAGCGTGAACCGGCACTGGCGCAAAGTGACTGGGCGACTTTGGCCTCGCGTGCCGATGCGATTGTGGTGCTGGGGTCCGGGCGTGAGCGGGGCGATCCGGCGTGGGGCAGCGATCAGCCGACGGGCACCGGGCTAGAGCGTCAGCGTTATGCGGCCCGACTGGCCAAGGCTTCCGGGCTGCCGCTGGTGACCACGGGTGGCCTGCATTACGGCACGCCGCCGAGTGAGGCGCAGTTGATGGCAGACTCCTTGCGCGATGACTTCGGTGTGCAAGTGCGCTGGAAAGAAGAGCGCAGCCGCACGACGTGGGAAAACGCGCAAATGACGGCCGATCTCTTGTTGTCTCAGGGCATCAAGCGCGTGGTGGTGGTCACGCAAGCGTGGCACATGCCGCGTGCCGTCTGGAGTTTCGAAAAGGCTGGGTTTGAAGTGGTGGCAGCGCCGGTGGGCTTTTTGGGCCGAGACAACGCCCGGCCTCTGGGCGGATGGATGCCAGAATTCAAATCGATCTGGCAGTCCGGGCAGTTGCTGAACGAGGCGGTGGGGCAAGTGGCTTACCCGTTGTTTTACCGCTGAGCCGGCTCACGCGCTGGAGGATAGTAACCCTGTGCGTGTCGCAGCCTCATGCGCTGGCTGCGACACGCGACGTCTCACACGGTCTTGGCAATGCGGCTGGTTATCAGGGCCCAGCCGATCAGCACCACACACAGGATGATCAACGGCCACGAACGCCATTGCAGGTACGGCGTGAGGTTGTGCATCGGCACCACTTCGCCGTAGAGAATCCCCTGTTCGAACTGCGGGATTTGCGCCGTGATCTGCCCGTAAGGGTTAATCAGCCCGGTGACGCCGTTGTTGGTTGCCCGGATCATCCAGCGGCCAGCCTCAAGCGCGCGCATCTGGGCCATCTGCAAATGCTGCAGCGGGCCAATCGAGGTGCCGAACCAGGTGTCGTTGCTGATGGTCAGCAGCACATCGCTCTTGGCCGCCAAGCTGGCAGCGAATTCCGGGTACACCACTTCGTAGCAAATGAACGGTGCGATCTGATAGCCCTTGGCTTGTAGCAGCGCTTGTTCCGCAGGCCCGCGAGCGAAGTCGGACATCGGCAGGTCGAAGAACGCAATCAGCCCGCGCAGCACATCCTGTAACGGCACGTATTCGCCAAACGGCACCAGCTTTTGTTTCAGGTAGGTGCCATCCGCCTCGCCCACGGCCGTAATGCCGTTGAAGAAGCGGGGTTCGTGACGCACTTCCTGGCGGATCGGCACACCGGTAATCAGGGCGGAATGCCGGTCGGCAGCAAAGCGGCCCATCATCGACAGGTAGCCTTCGGCGTTTTCCTTGAGTACCGGGATCGCGGTTTCAGGCCAGACGATCAGATCGACCCGCTTGGAACTGAACGTCATGTCGCGGTACAGGGCCAGTTGCGCATTCAACTGCGCCGGGTCCCATTTCATGCTTTGTTCGATATTGCCCTGAATCGCCGCCACGCTCAGCGGATCGCCCGAAGGACTGGTCCAAGCGTGGTGTTTGAGGGCGCTACCGATGATCCACGGGCCGACCAGCAGCACGGCTCCGGCGGCGATGAAAGCCTTGCGTTTGGCCCGAATCAGCCGAGGGAGGTTGCACAGCAGGGCGGCGGTGAGCGCCAGGGTGAAGGAAATCAGCCACATGCCGCCCAGCGGCGCGAGCCCGGCCAGTGGACCGTCGAGCTGGCTGTAACCGGAATAAAGCCACGGGAACCCGGTGAGGAACCAGCCGCGAAAGGCTTCTTGCATGACCCACAGGGCCGCAAAGGCCAAAGCGTCCGCCAGCGGGGCTTCATTGCGGCGAATCCAGCGCGCCCATAGCCACGCGGGCAGGGCGAAGAACCAGGCAATGGCGGCAGTGAATGCCAGCATCAGCAGGCCCGCCAGCAGGACTGACGCGCCTCCGAAGTTGTGAATGCTGTAGTAGATCCAGCTGGTGCCCGCGCCAAACAGGCCGAAACCGAAGCACCAGCCCCGGCCTAGCGCCTGACGTGGCGACAGGTCGCGCAAGCCGAGGTAGAACAGGGCCAGGGCGACCAGCGCCAGCGGCCAGATGTCGTACGGTGCCAACGCCAGGGTGGTGAGTGCGCCGGCGACCACAGCCAGCAAGTTACCGGGCCAGCCGGGGGAGGTTATCCAGCGCATTTCAATCCTTGGTGTTGGAGGTTTAGCGGGCGATAGGCGTCAGGCGAATCAAGTGAATACGGCGGCTGTCTGCATTGAGGATGCGGAAGCGGTACGGGCCGATTTCAGTGGTTTCATTGCGTTTTGGCAAGTGCCCGAACGCACTCATGACCAGGCCGCCCACCGTGTCGAACTCGTCGTCGGAGAAGTCGCTGTCGAAAAACTCGTTGAAGTTTTCGATCGGGGTCAGGGCCTTGATCAGGAAGTCACCGCTTGGCAGCGGCTTGATGTAGCTGTCTTCTTCGACATCGTGTTCGTCTTCGATGTCGCCGACGATCTGTTCGAGCACGTCCTCAATCGTCACCAGACCGGCCACGCCGCCGTACTCGTCAATGACGATGGCCATGTGGTTATGGTTGGCACGGAACTCACGCAGCAACACGTTAAGGCGCTTGGACTCGGGAACGAACGTCGCCGGACGCAGCAGATCCTTGATGTTGTACTTGTCGCCGTTCTCTTGAAGGATCAGCGGCAGCAGGTCTTTGGCCAGCAACACGCCGAGCACGTCGTCGTGGCTTTCGCCGACCACCGGGTAGCGCGAGTGCGCCGCGTCGATGATCGCCGGGAGAAATTCACGGGGTGTCTGGGTCGCCTTGATGCTGATCATCTGCGAGCGCGGCACCATGATGTCGCGCACTTGCAGGTCAGCCACTTGAATGGCGCCTTCGACGATGGCCAGCGCTTCGCTGTCCAAGAGTTTGTTCTGGTGTGCTTCGCGCAGCAGCTCAAGCAGCTCCTGGCGGTTTTTCGGCTCATGGGCAAAGGCCTGGGTCAGCTTACCCAACCATGACTTTTGCCCGTTGCTCGATCGGTCTTCGCTCATAGCGATTTACTCGTATCCCTTGGTAGTTTCAGTGATGTTGATCAGTTTTCGTCGTCTGCGTACGGGTCTGGGTGACCCAGTTCTGCAAGCAACGTTCGTTCCAGTGCTTCCATTTCTTCGGCTTCTTCATCGTCTATATGGTCGTAACCCAGAAGATGCAAGCAGCCGTGAATCACTAGATGGGCCCAGTGGGCCTCAAGTTCCTTGCCTTGTTCGGCGGCTTCGCGCTCAACCACAGCGACGCAGATCACCAGGTCGCCGAGTAGCGGGATGTCGAGGAATTCGTCGGGGACATCGGCCGGGAAAGACAGCACGTTGGTGGCGTAATCTTTGTCGCGCCACGTGTGGTTCAATTCGCGGGCTTCCGCTTCGTCCACCAGACGGATGGTCATTTCCGAGTCAGCAGTTCGCTGGCGCAAGGCCAGCTCGCACCATTGGCGGAACTGACTTTCGCTCGGTGTGACGGCCTGGGTCGCCAGTTGCAGATCAAGCTCAAGCATCGTGGCGGTAATCCTTGGCAGCTGGCAGGGCGGCCAATTTGTCGGCGGCTTCCTGCTCGTAGCGGCCATAAGCCTCCACGATGCGCTGCACCAATGGATGGCGCACGACGTCTTTGGACTGGAAATGCGTAAAGCTGATGCCCGGTACGTCCTTGAGCACTTCGATGACATGGTTGAGCCCGGATTTGGTGCCTTTAGGCAGGTCGATCTGGGTAATGTCACCGGTAATCACGGCGGTGGAGCCGAAGCCGATGCGGGTCAGGAACATCTTCATTTGCTCGACGGTGGTGTTCTGGCTCTCGTCGAGGATGATGAAGCTGTTGTTGAGCGTCCGGCCGCGCATATAGGCCAGCGGCGCGACTTCGATGATCTGGCGCTCAATGAGCTTGGCCACGTATTCAAAGCCGAGCATCTCGTACAGGGCGTCATACAAAGGACGCAGGTACGGATCGATTTTCTGCGACAGGTCGCCGGGCAGGAAGCCGAGCTTTTCGCCCGCTTCGACCGCCGGACGTACCAGCAAGATGCGACGGATCTGTTCGCGCTCCAGGGCATCCACGGCACACGCCACGGCCAGATAGGTTTTACCCGTACCTGCCGGCCCGATACCGAAGTTGATGTCGTTGCCCAGAATCTCTTTGACGTAGCGCTGCTGATTGATGCCGCGAGGGCGAATCATGCCCTTTTTGGTGCGCAACGACACGCTGGGGTCGGCCACGGGGTTGCTGGCCAGGTCTTCGACGGCAGATTCTTGCAGGAACAGGTGCACCATGTCCGGCGACAGCTCGGTGGCTTTGGTTTCGCGGTACAGGCGGCGCAGCAGGTGTTCTGCCGAGGAGGTGGTTTTAGGGTCGCCGATCAATTCGAATTGATTGCCGCGATTGCGGATTTCGATGGCCATGCGCTGTTCGATCAAACGTAAATGCTCGTCGAATAGCCCGCACAGATTGGCGAAGCGGCGAGCCTCAAAAGGCTCGAGGAGAAAACGATGTGGTTCGATGGGTGCGTTCAAAGTCGTTTTTAGCCGCCCTGAGGCAATTGAGATGGTTTGAAGGATAACGCTAGCAGGTCATGGACGAAAGGGCTTACTGATACCACGTAAAATCTGTAGTCGCTGACGCCCACTGCGATGGTCCGCAAGGCAGGTGTCTGCCCTTTAAACATCGAGGATCTTGACGATCAGGGGTCAGCGACTGCGCGTCGGCTCAGTTCAGCAGCGAGCCCCGCAGCGAGTGGGGTTGAGCGGCATCGATATGCACGTCCGCAAACTGGCCGATCAACTGCGGGTTATCGCAGCGGAAGTTGACGATGCGGTTGTTCTCGGTGCGCCCTTGCAGTTCGCCGGGGTCTTTTTTCGAGTAATCGGTCACCAGAATCCGCTGGACGGATCCCACCATTTGTCGGCTGATCTCGAAACCTTGCTGGTTGAGGCGATGTTGCAAGGCGTTCAGGCGTTCTTTCTTGCGCTCTTCGGGCGTGTCGTCGGCAAGGTCGGCGGCGGGCGTGCCCGGGCGCTGGCTGTACACGAACGAGTAAGAAAAATCGAAACCCACGTCTTCGATCAGCTTCATGGTCTGCTCGAAGTCTTTTTCGGTCTCGCCGGGGAAGCCGACGATGAAGTCGGAGCTGATGCAGATACCCGGCACGGCGGCGCGCAGCTTGCGCAACTTGGACTTGTATTCCAGCGCCGTGTGGTTGCGTTTCATCGCCGACAGAATACGATCCGAACCCGACTGCACCGGCAAATGCAGGTGTTTGACCAGTTCCGGGACCTCAGCGTGGGCCTGAATCAGGCTGTCGGAAAACTCCAGTGGGTGCGACGTGGTGTAGCGGATACGCTCGATCCCGTCGACCGCCGCCACCACGCGGATCAGTTCCGCCAAGTCGGCAAGGCGACCGTCGTCGGTCAGGCCGCGATAACCGTTCACGTTCTGCCCGAGCAGGGTCACTTCACGCACGCCGTTTTCAGCCAGGTGAATCACTTCGCCTACCACGTCATCGAACGGACGGCTGACTTCTTCGCCGCGGGTATAAGGTACGACGCAGAACGTGCAGTACTTGCTGCACCCTTCCATTACCGAGACATAGGCGCTTGGGCCGTCGATGCGCGGTTCCGGCAAATGGTCAAACTTTTCAATCTCGGGGAACGAAACGTCAACCTGTGGCAGCTTGGTCATGCGCGCCGCGTCGATCATCTCAGGCAGGCGGTGCAGGGTCTGTGGACCGAACACCACGTCCACGTAAGGCGCGCGATCCCGGATCGCCGCGCCTTCCTGGCTTGCCACGCAACCGCCAACCGCAATCACCATCTCCGGGTTGGCCAGTTTCAGCTCGCGCCAGCGACCCAGTTGCGAATAAACGCGATCTTGGGCGCGTTCGCGGATGGAACAGGTGTTAAGCAGGATCACATCAGCGTCTTCGGCGCGCGCCGTGACTTCCAGGGCCTGATGTTCACCCAGCAGATCGACCATGCGTGAGCTGTCGTACTCATTCATCTGGCAACCGTGGGTTTCGATGTAAAGCTTCTTGGCCATGGGTGTTCATCAAGTGGTTCAAAGAACCGCGCATTATAGGGGGCATAGCCGTTGCTTCCTAGCGCTGTGCGTCAGGAGGCTATGCTATAGTTCGCGCCCTCTTTTATACCTTCAGATGTTTACCCGCCCTCCATGACCAAACGTGAAGCTCCAATCTACAAGGTGATTTTCCTCAACCAGGGACAGGTGTTCGAAATGTACGCCAAGCAGATCTATCAAAGTGATCTGTGGGGCTTCCTGGAAGTAGAAGAATTCGTCTTCGGTGAGCGCACGCAAATGGTCGTTGACCCGAGCGAAGAAAAACTCAAGGCCCAGTTCGAAGGCGTTGTGCGCAGCTTTGTGCCAATGCATTCGATTGTGCGCATCGACGAAGTGGAACGCCTGGGCACGCCCAAAATCAGCGAGGCGCGGGGCGTCAGCAATGTCATGCCGTTTCCGTTTCCGATGCCGGAGAAGTAAGGCTCGCGTCTGGATAAGTCATGCAGATGGCAGCCCTGGGCTGCCGGAACTCAAGGCAATGGCGAAAACGGCGAACGGGCGTCCGTCGATTGCAGTTCCATCAGGTATTTGCGGAAGATTTGCCCCAGCACCTGGGTCGCGGTTTCGAGCTGGTCGCGGGGCATTTGTTCGGCCACTTCATCCGCGGTGTCCAGTGCGTCTTCCGCACCATTGACGGCCGCCATTTTCAGCACGATATACGCCTGAATGTTGTTGGCGGGTACACCTTCACCTTTGTAGAACATGGTGCCGAGCTTGAACTGGGCCATGGCGTGGCCTTGGAGCGACGCTTGTTCGAAGTAGCTCAGGGCTTGGTTGAGGTCGCGCTTGGGATTATTGACGTCGTAGTAGAACTCGCCCAACTCGTATTCGGCTTCTGCATCCCCGCCTTTTGCCGCTTGCACGCACGCAGCGAGCGCCTCTTCCAGATTCTCTGGCTGAGTATTGAGGGTGCAGCGACCCATCGCCGGGATCAACAACGAGTTACCGCCTGCCTGAGCAAGCAACGGCTGTAGGAGCAACAGGCAGCCCATTGCAAGGGCGCGGCCGGTGCGGTTCATGGGAATCGACGTACCTCTGAAAGACGGGCGGGCCCGACCAAGGAATGTATAGGCGCGCATTATGAAATAAGCCGAGGCAACCTTACAAAGTCTTTACTCGTTTTTCTGCTGCGCGAACGTGATATCGGTTGATTTAAGACGATTTTGGACGAGTGGGTTAAAAGATCAGTGCATTACGGGCATAAAAAAACGACAAGGGCCACAACCCTTGTCGTTTTGGCGGATCACTTCAGGGCGGCGAATGCGCGTTCTGCGGCGTCCAGGGTCAGCTTCAACTCGGCATCGCCATGGGCAATGGACGTGAAGCCCGCTTCGAAGGCACTGGGCGCCAGGTACACGCCGCCTTCAAGCATCAAGTGGAAGAAGCGCTTGAACAGGTCGGCATCACTGGCCATGACGTCGTCGAAGGTGACGATGTCGTCTGCGCCACTGAAGTACAGGCCGAACATGCCGCCTGCCTGGGTGGTAACGAATGGGATACCCGCCGCATCCGCCCGTTCCTGCAAGCCGTCGAGCAGGCGCGTGGTGTAGTCGGTCAACTCGGCGTGGAAGCCCGGACGGCTGATCAGGCGCAGCGTGGTCAGGCCAGCAGCCATGGCCAGCGGGTTGCCGGACAGGGTGCCTGCCTGATAGACCGGGCCCAGCGGTGCGATGCATTCCATGATTTCGCGCTTGCCGCCGAAGCAGCCAACCGGCATGCCGCCGCCGATGATTTTGCCAAACGTGCTCAAGTCCGGTGTCACGCCATAGTGCGCCTGGGCACCGCCGAGGGCGACGCGGAAGCCCGTCATCACTTCATCAAAAATCAGCACCACGCCGTGCTGGTCGCACAGGCTGCGCAGGCCTTGCAGAAAGCCCGGCGCTGGCGGCACGCAGTTCATGTTGCCGGCCACAGGCTCGACGATGATGCAGGCGACGGTGTCACCGACGTCGGCCAGCAGTTTTTCCACGGCGTTGATGTCGTTGAACGTGGTGGTCAGGGTGTGTTTGGCGAAGTCCGCCGGTACGCCGCCCGAGCTGGGTACGCCTTGTGTCAGTGCGCCGGAGCCTGCTTTAACCAGCAGGCTGTCGGAATGACCGTGGTAGCAGCCTTCAAACTTGAGAATGTTGTCGCGGCCGGTGTAGCCACGCGCCAGGCGGATGGCACTCATGGTGGCTTCGGTGCCGGAGCTGACCATGCGCACCATGTCCATCGACGGCACGATGGAGCACACCAGGTCGGCCATTTCAGTTTCCATGGCGGTCGGCGCCCCGTACGACAGGCCGTGTTCCAGTTGCGCACGCACGGCGTCCAGAACGTCCGGGTGGCTGTGGCCCAGAATCATCGGCCCCCACGAGCCCACGTAATCCACGTAGCGCTTGTCGTCTTCGTCCGTCACGTAGGCGCCTTCGGCGTGTTTGAAAAACAGCGGGGTGCCACCGACGCTCTTGAAGGCCCGCACTGGCGAATTCACGCCGCCGGGAATGTGTTTTTGAGCGTTGGCAAACAGGGTTTCGGAACGAGACATGGTGGGCTCTCTCTGAATCAGGATTCGGTAGTTAAAGTGACAACAAATCGTTGAAGGCACGGGCGCGGCGGGTAACGGCCTGCGCCGTCTCGGCGCCAAACAGCCCGTGCACCACGGCCAGCAGGTCGGCGCCATGCTCGACCAGTGGCGCGGCGTTCTCCAGGGTGATGCCGCCGATCACGCAAATCGGCACAGTGAGCTGCGCACGGGCGTGATCCAGGAGTTCCAGCGTAGCGGTCGGCGCCCCGGGCTTGGTGCTTGAATTGAAAAAACGGCCAAACGCGACGTAACTCGCGCCTTCCTGGGCGGCCTGTTGAGCCAGTTCGATCTGACTGTGGCAGGTCGAGCCGATGATCGCGTTGCGGCCCAGCAGGGCGCGGGCCGGGTTCAGCGGGCCATCGGTCTGACCCAAGTGGACGCCAACGCCCAGCCGCGCCGCCAGCTCGGCGTCATCGTTGATAATCAGCTGCGCGCCGTAACGTGCGCACAGCTCGCGCAATGCCTCGGCTTCGCGCAGGCGGCGGGCGTCATCTGCACTCTTGTCGCGGTATTGCAGCAATGTCAGACCGCCATCAAGGGCGGCCTCCACGTACGTCAGGCATTTGCCTGCCAGCAGTTGGCTGTCAGTGATTGCGTAAAGTCCACGCAGTTTCATGGTGCGAGCCCCTTGTGTTACGAGCAGAAGTCCAGCGGCAAGCGGCGCGGCACAAATTGCCCCTGACCCAATTGCTCGGCGTCACGCAAGGTGCGCCACGTGTAGTTGAGCGCGGTTTCAACCGCGCTGACCAACTGCTCGCCAATGGCCAGGCGCCCGGCGAGGGTACTGGCCAGCGTGCAGCCCGAACCGTGGTAGCTGCCAGGCAGGCGATAGCACGTGAAGGTGTGACGGCTGCCGTCGCGGCTGTACAGGCGGTTGTGCACTTCGTGTTCATCGCCGTGCCCGCCGGTAATCAGCAGGTGCTTGCAGTACGGCAGGAGTTTTTCGGCACACGCGTCGGCGCTGCCCTCCGGCAGTTCGGCCAGAATGCGGGCTTCGGGCAAGTTAGGGGTCGCAATAGTGGCCAGGGGCAGCAGGCGCTCGCGCATGGCGAACCCCACTTCGTCCTTGCCCAGCCGCCCGCCGCCGCCTGCGCGCAGCACCGGGTCGCAGACCATCGGCACGTGCGGGTGGGCCTTGAGCAGCTCGACGACGGTGTCGACCATCTCTAAAGAGCCGAGCATGCCAAGCTTGAACGCGGCCACGTTGGAGTCGCTGAGCACGGCAGCGGCTTGCGCCAGCACCCACTCACGATCCAGCACGCGGAAATCGCTGACGTTGACGGTGTTCTGCACAGTCAGGGCGGTGACCACCGGAGCGGCGTGACAACCTTGAGCCAGCAGGGCTTCGATATCTGCCTGCAAGCCGGCGCCACCACTGGGGTCATGGCCGGAGAGACAGAGGACAACAGGGCGAGAGCTGTAGATATTCATGGTGCGCGAGCTTACCACCAAACCGTTTTTGCGGGCGGCTCAGGGTGTGGCGATTTTTCTCACGTCAGTTTCGGAAAAAACTACCGTATCAGATTGTATTTTTGCAGGCTCAGTATCGCTGTAAGGCTTGATCTAGACGCTTTGCATTGAATGTTTACGTGATGTGTATTTGCCATTAGCTGCTGTGCTAGAGTGACCCTCAAACGAATAACAGGTAATGCTGGTTTACGTCGTCTCAAAGGGAAAGGAGGCCCAAAGACGCAATCGGGCAGGCCATTTTGGGGCTGTATGCGCTATTTTTTTATTTTCCTGATGGGCTGGCTGCCAGCGCTGGCCAGCGCAATCACCTTTGACGAAACCACTCAACGCCTGCCCTTGGGCCGTGAGATGCACGTCTATGAAGATGTGGCCGGGCAAGCGACCATCGCCGATATCGTGGCCCATCCTGAACGTTTGCAACCCCATAAAAAAGACACCCTGAACGCGGGTTACTCGCATTCGGTGTTCTGGCTTAAAGTCGATTTCAACTATCAGCCGCGTGACCCGCAAGTCAGTACGTCCTGGTTGCTGGAGCTGGCGTACCCGCCGCTGGACCATATCGACCTGTATCAGCAAAACGCCGACGGCGCATTCGAACTGACGCAGAGCACCGGCGACGCCCTGCCCTTTGACAGCCGCCCGGTCAAAGAAAACAACTACCTGTTCGAGCTGAATTTCTCTCCGGGCCACACCCAGACCGTGTACTTGCGTCTGGCCAGCGAAGGCTCCATTCAGGCGCCGTTGACGCTGTGGTCTGCCAAGGCCTACCTCGAAGACCAGCCCGTGCGCATCTACATCCTCGGCCTGATCTACGGCGTACTGCTCGGCATGCTGGTGTACAACCTGTTTATCTACATCAGTGTGCGTGACACCAGTTACCTCTATTACATCTTCTACATTGCCTCGTTTGGCCTGTATCAACTGTCGGTCAATGGCGCCGCAGTGCAGTATTTCTGGCCTGACAACCCGTGGTGGGCGAACGCGGCGACGCCGTTTCTGATCGGTTCGGCAGCCTTTTTCGGCTGTCAGTTCGCCCGCACCTTCCTGCATACCGCCAGCCACAGCCGCTGGCTCGACCGTGCGCTGATGCTGCTGATGGCGGTCGGCGCGCTGGTCATGGTGCTGGCGCTGACCACCAGCTACGCGATTTCGTTGCGACTGGCCACCGGGCTGGCGCTGGCCTTTATCTTCACCATCTTTGTGGCCGGGATCGTGGCGTGGTGCCGCGGCCTGCGGGTGGCGCGTTATTTCGTCATCGCCTGGACCGCCTTTTTGGTCGGTGGCCTGGTCAACACGTTGATGGTGTTGGGTTATCTGCCGAATGTATTTCTCACCATGTATGCCAGCCAGATCGGTTCGGCGATTGAAGTCGGGCTGCTGTCGCTGGCGCTGGCGGACCGTATCAATGCCATGCGCGACTTGCAGGCCCGGACCCTGCAAGAGTCCGGGCAAAAACTGGCGGCCATGAACCAGCAACTGGAGCGCACCAACCAGCTCAAGGATGAGTTCCTGGCCACTGTGACCCATGAGCTGCGCACGCCCATGAACGGTGTGATTGGCTCTCTGGAGTTGATCAAGACGCTGGACATGACGCCCGAACTTGAGCAGTACACCCAGACCGCTGAAGGCTCGGCCAAAGAAATGATGGGCATGGTGAATGGCATTTTGACGTTGACCGAGCTGCAAGCCGGTCGCCTGTCGGCCCGTAGTGACCGTTTCAGTGCGGGCGAGCTGTTGCAGGGTTTGCACGACCGGTTCGGGCCAAAAGCCCGGGTCAAAGGGCTTTCCTTCACCCATGAAGTGGCCCGCACCCTTCCTGACACATGGCTGGGCGATGCCCAGAAGATCCGGCAGTGCCTGGAGTGCTTGCTGGATAACGCCATCAAGTTCACCCATCAGGGCGGGGTCATCCTGCGCGTCACGGGTAAAACCGCCGGGCCGGGTCGCTGGAACCTGGCCTTTAACGTGATCGACAGCGGCATCGGCTTTGTCCATCAGGAAGAAGCCGAGTTGTACCAGCACTTCTTCCAGGTCGACGGGTCCATGACCCGGGAATATGGCGGCTTGGGCATCGGGCTGGCGATTTGCCGGCGTTTGGTTGAACTGCTCGGCGGTCGCCTGACCCATCATTCGCAGCCGGGGCAGGGGTCGCAATTTCAGCTGTCCATCGAAATGGAGTCGCCGCTCGAAACAGCGCAAGTCGTACAAATGCCGATGCGTTTTCCCGAGCAATACGTCGTTTTGCTGGTAGAAGACAACACCGCCAACTCGGCGGTGTTACGCGCGATGCTGCTCAAATCGGGTTACCGGGTGTTGACGGCGCAAAGCGGTCAAGACGCGGTCGACACGTTGCGCCGGGAGCGCGTGGATGCGGTGTTGCTGGCGTGCCCGTTCAGTCACGTGTCCGGCTCATCCATGGGCAGCCAGCTGCTGACGCTGGCCGCATGCGCCCGGTTGCCGGTGCTGGCGTTGTTTGAGTCCCAGGCCGCTGCGCAAACGGCACGCACGCAGGTGGAGGGCATCACCGATTTCCTGATCAAACCGCTGCGTTTCGAAGACCTGCAACAGGCATTGGCACAACGGCTGTTAACCGGCGATGAGGACAAAAGCGTCGAGTTTTAGGCGCTTATGCCACTTGTGAAGGTGGCAATGCGTGCTTCACTGGCTCCATTGGCATGATTCCCAGGAGCCCGCGCAATGAATTTGCATCAGTACGCAGAAACCCACGAAGTCACCAACCAGCCGCCCTCCCTGGACGGCGTTAACCTGTACCGCATCGACCTGCCGCTGCAAGCGTGGGGGCAGCGCTTTGGCGCCGGTTGGGCGCAGTCGCGCATCGATGAATACGGCGCCCTGGCCGGTGGGCCGTTGATGGCCGCGGGCTTTCTGGCCAACGAAAACAAACCCGTGTTTGTCAGCCATGACCGTTTTGGTCATCGGATCGATCTGGTGGAATTTCACCCCGCGTATCACGAGCTGATGCGCACGGCGATTGAACACGGCTTGCCGTCGTTGCCCTGGACGGACCCGCGCCCTGGTGCCCACGTGGCCCGGGCGTGCATGACGTACCTGCATACCCAGGCTGAAGCCGGCAGTGGTTGTCCGCTGACCATGACCTTTGCCAGCGTCCCCGCGCTGCGTTTGCAGCCGGATGTGGCGCAGATCTGGCTGCCCAAAGTACTCGCGACCCACTACGACCCGCGCAACGTCGACATCAGCCAGAAGGCCGGTGTGACGCTGGGCATGGCCATGACCGAGAAACAGGGCGGCACCGATGTCCGCGCCAATACGACCCGTGCTTACCCGGTGGGGGCGCCGGGGCCGGGCCAGGCCTATGAGCTGCTGGGCCATAAATGGTTTTGCTCGGCACCCATGTGCGATGGCTTCCTGACGCTGGCGCAAACCGACAAGGGCCTGAGTTGCTTTTTGCTGCCGCGCCACCGCCCGGACGGCACCCGCAACGCGTTTTACATCCAGCGTCTGAAAAACAAGCTCGGCAACAGCTCCAATGCCTCCAGCGAAGTTGAATTTCGCGGGGCGCTGGCATGGATGCTGGGCGAAGAAGGGCGCGGCGTCCCGACCATCATCGAGATGGTGGCCATGACCCGGTTTGACTGCATGGTGGGTTCCAGCGCCTTGATGCGTCAGGCATTGACCCAGGCCAGCCATCATTGTGCGCACCGCACCGTGGGCGGCCGGGTGCTGGCAGAGCAGCCGTTGATGCAAAACGTGCTGGCGGACCTGGCGCTGGAAAGCGAAGCGGCGCTGGCTTTGAGTTTGCGTATGGGGCAGGCACTGGATCATCCGCACGACCCGCAGCAGGCGAAGTTCTCACGCCTGGTGACTGCCGTGGGCAAGTACTGGATCTGCAAACGGGCGCCCGCGATGATTAATGAAGCCGCCGAGTGCATGGGCGGCGCGGGGTATGTCGAAGACAGCATCTTGCCGCGCCTGTACCGCGAAGCCCCGGTCAACTCAACGTGGGAGGGCTCGGGCAACGTGCAGTGCCTGGACGTGTTGCGCGCCTTGTCCAAAGAGCCGGGTGTGCTGGACGCGTTGTTCATGGAACTGGGGGACGGGCATGGCGACCGGCGACTGGCGCAGCACATCGCGCAGCTCAAAACCGCGTTCAAGGACACCGACGACATTCAATACCGCGCCCGGCAACTGACCGAAGACATCGCGTTGGGGTTACAGGCGACATTACTGCTCCAAGCCGGTAACAGCGACGTGAGTGACGCCTTTATCGCCAGCCGCCTGCATGGCAGCGCGCGAACCTATGGCGCTTTGCCGCGCGGCTTGAACGTCGCGGCCATCGTGGCGCGCTCAACGCCGTCCGTGGGCTGATTGGTCGGCCACCGCGACCTGTAACGGGCTGTGTTTTGCTCAGCGATGCAGGCAAGATAACGGCCTGCCCGTTCAGAAGACAGGATGCTCATCGTGACTGAAGCTTTTATTGTCGTCCCCACCGCTGAAGAGGCTGTCGACCGCCTCGCAGCCTTGCATGAGCGCGCAACCACGGCGTTAAGCCAGGCACTCAAGCGTTATCTCAAAGACCGCATCGAGCCGTCTGCGCAAGAGCGCGCCCTGTTCCGCTACCCGGAATTGCGGTTGACCTACCGCTTTCATGGCGAAGTGCCCGTTATCACCCGCGCCTATGCCAAGGTGCAACTGCCCGGCACGTACAGCGTCACCGTCACCCATCCCGCCGCGTTCCGTAATTATTTGTTGGAACAGCTGGTGCCGCTGATGCGCGACTTCACCGTTGACGTCGAGGTCGGCGTCAGCCAGCAAAACATTCCTTACCCGTACGTGGTGGAGCAGGGCGACGAACTCGCGGGCTCCGGCGTGACGGCCGCTGCGCTGGCGCGGGTATTCCCGAGCACCGACCTGTCGGCTGCCACGGATGGCATCGCGGATGGCCTGTACGACTGGGAAAACACCGACCCGCTGCCGCTGGCGCTGTTTGATGCCGCCCGCGTCGATTTCTCGCTGCGGCGGCTAGTGCATTACACCGGCAGCGACTGGCGCCATGTGCAGCCGTGGATCCTGCTGACCAACTACCACCGTTATGTCGACCAGTTCATCCTCCACGGCCTCGAACAACTGCGCGATAACCCGCGCTTTGTGCGCATGGTGCTGCCGGGTAATGTGCTGATCGAAAAATCCATGGACTACGGCGAAGCGCAAGCCATTGCGGCAGGTGTGGTGTGGCACCGCTACCAAATGCCGGCGTATCACCTGCAAGCCAGCGATGGCCATGGCGTGACGCTGGTGAACATCGGGGTTGGCCCGTCGAATGCGAAAAACATCACCGACCATTTGGCGGTGCTGCGTCCGCACTGCTGGTTGATGATCGGCCACTGCGGCGGCCTGCGTCAGTCGCAAACCATTGGCGACTACGTGCTGGCCCACGCCTACATGCGCCGCGACGGCATTCTTGATCGTGTGGTGCCGCCGAACATTCCGATCCCGGCCCTGGCCGAGGTGCAGCTGGCGCTTCAAGAAGCGGCGGCGCAGGTCACGGGCGAGCATGGCGATGAGCTGAAAAAGCGTCTGCGCACCGGCACTGTGCTGACCTACGACGACCGTAACTGGGAGTTGCGCTGGGCGCAGGAACGTCCACTGATTAACCTGTCTCGCGCCGTGGCCGTGGACATGGAAAGCGGCACCATCGCCGCGCAAGGTTATCGCTTGCGTGTACCGTATGGCACGCTGCTGTGCGTCTCGGACAAACCGCTGCACAGTGAAATCAAATTGCCCGGTTCGGCCAACGCGTTTTATGAGCGCGCGGTCAGCCAGCATTTGAAGATCGGCATTGCCGCCGTGGACTTGATGCGCAATCAGTTGCACTCGTTGCATTCGCGCAAATTGCGCAGCTTCGACGAACCGCCGTTCCGTTGATTGGTGATGGTCATTTAGCCAGGCTGCGTTGCAGAGCTTGAGAAGGGAGCCCCCATTCCCTTCGCGCTGCGCCTTGCCTGGCTAAATGTGATTCAGCGACGCGGCTTGCAATGAAACGGGAACAGCCCCTAGCATTGCCCGCCCTGATCGCTAGATGTCCGGTGTGCCATGTCCCGTCCTGCTCGTCCCGCCCCACGCCGTCCGGCGTCTAAAAGCCCTCAACCCCACACCGCCAGTCGTCGCGTGGCCAAGGCACCACCTGCTGAGCCCAAGCTGTACCTGTTCAACAAACCGTTTGATGTACTGACTCAATTCAGCGACGAAGGCGGGCGGGCGACGCTCAAGGATTTTATCCCCATCCCCGGCATTTACCCGGCCGGAAGGTTGGACCGGGACAGTGAAGGGTTGCTGCTGCTGACCAATGATGGCCAGTTGCAAGCGCGGATCGCGGACCCGAAACACAAACTGCCCAAGACCTATTGGGTGCAAGTAGAAGGCGAGCCCACCCCGGAGCAATTGCAACAGCTGCGCGAGGGTGTGGTGCTCAACGACGGCAAAACGCTGCCCGCCGAGGCGCGGGCGCTGGAAGAGCCGCAGCTATGGCCGCGTAACCCGCCGGTGCGCTTTCGCAAAAGCGTGCCCACGGCCTGGCTGGAACTGGTGATTCGCGAAGGGCGTAACCGTCAGGTCAGGCGCATGACCGCCGCTGTCGGTTTACCGACGTTGCGGCTGGTGCGTGTGCGCATTGGCGACTGGAGCATCGAGGGCCTGGAGCAGGGGCAGTACAGGGAAGTGCCGGCGCGGCTATAGCGCGCCAGACTCAATCAAGCCGATCACCACGCTTTTGATGATGAACGCGGCCACACCCAGCCCCAGCACGAAAAACAGGATAAACGAGCCGAAACGCCCGGCCTTGGACTTCTTCGCCAGATCCCAGACGATAAAAGCCATGAACATGATCAGGATGCTGACCAGAATCGTCATCATCCACTCTTCAAATACGGCAGGATCCATCAGTGTTCTCCAGCGTCATCGGGGGTGAAAAGCCGGGCGAGTATACGCCAATGCCCGCGGCGGGTAGTGACCCGTAGCCGGTGGCGGCTTACGTGCGCAAGTGCGTGAGCGGCAACTCGGTGCTGTTGAGCACCTGATTGAGCACAAAGCTCGAACGCACGCTGGTCACGCCCTCGATCCGGGTCAGATGGCCCAGTAACAGCTGTTGATAGTGGTCCATGTCCGGCACCACGATTTTCAACTGATAGTCTGCGTCAACCCCGGTCACCAGGCTGCATTCCAGCACTTGGGGCAGGCTGCGGATGGCGGATTCGAAATTCTCGAAACGTTCTGGCGTATGACGGTCCATGCCGATCAGTACGTAGGCGGTCAGGCTCAACCCCAGCTTTTTACGGTCCAGCAAGGCGACCTGGCGCGAGATGTAGCCATCGTCTTCCAGTTGCTTGACCCGTCTTGAGCACGGCGAAGGCGAGAGCCCAATGCGTTCGGCCAGTTCCTGATTGGAGATGCGTGCATCACGTTGTAATTCCGCCAAAATACTCAAGTCGTATCGGTCGAGTTTGCTCACGAAGTTACCCTTTGTCATAACTATTGCGTGAAAGTATCCACCTTAAGTCAAAAATTGCGCAAGTAATGTTTTATTGAGCAATCTTCGCAATCGTGTGCCGTCTGCACAGGCCTATGCTTTACACCAGAATCACTGCCCGGACATAGAGTCCACTGCGGCCCGCCGAATCAGGCCAGCCGCGGCCGCCAACCCTACAGGGTTGCCCCGGCCCCCGGGCTACGCACTGTCCAGAAGACGGAGCGAGGTGAGCCAACACCACACGTGTTGAGCCAGGACGAAAAAATTCAAAGGGCGGCCGACGGGTCGCCCTTTTTTATGGCCAAAAATAAGTGCCGGACCTGCTAACCTGCCGCCGAACCGGTTCCCGGATTTCCAGTCTTATCGTTACGCCCCTACCTGCAGTGAGGAACATCATGAAATCGCGTCTCTGGCGTTTGGCTGTCGTCAGTTTGCTCAGTGTCGGTGTCAGCGGTCATGTGGTGGCTGATGAGCGGGGTGAAGGCCATCCTCAGCCAGGTCGGCCCGACGGCGGCGAGCATCGCCCTCAAGGTCAAGGCGCGAACGCCCCCTCGCGCCCCGATTACAACCCGCAGCCCGGCGGCCATGGTCAGCCGCAAGGTGGCCAATGGCAAAGTCGTCCTCAGGGCGACGGGGCGCAACATCGCCCGTCAGCGCCCGGCAATCAGTTAAGCATTCAGCCGCGACCTGACTCCGTGCAGCAGACTCAGCCACCGCGCCAGGGTCACTATCAGGATATTCCCCGGCGTCCCGGCGACTATTCCCAGTGGCAAGGTCGCCCACGGCCCGGCTACGGCCCAAACCCCGGTTTCAATAACGGGCGTCCCGATGACAGCCATTGGCAGGGGCGGCCGGACGGGCATGGCAATGGTTGGGGGTCGGGCCCTCGCTATCGTCCCGGCTACAGGGTTGAGCGCTTTCCCGACCGCTATTGGCAAGTACCCTACCGTGGGCAGGACTATTTCTACTCCGGCGGTTACTGGTATCGCCCCCACGGCCCGCGTTATGTCGTGGTGCAGCCGCCCTACGGGATCCGCGTAGGCTATCTGCCCGATTACGCGCGTGAAGTGTGGATCGGCAGCTCGCTGTTATTTCTCGCCGCCGGTGCGTATTACGCTTATCAACCCGCGACGCAGGACTACATCGTGGTGCAACCGCCAGCGCCCATCCCCGTGGCCGCGCCGCAACCGCTGAGCAGCGGCTACGACGTGGTGGCCTATCCGGCCAATGGCCAGACACTTGCGCAAGTGGATCAGGATCGCTACGACTGTTACCGCTGGGCCGTCGACCAGAGCGGCTTTAACCCCGCCAGCGTGACCTACGCGCCTTCACCGGCGGTGGTGCAAACCTATCGTCAGGCGCAGGGCACCTGCCTGAGCAGCCGCGGTTATCAGGTCACTTACTGATCCCGGTGTTTGACTACTTCCTGCGGGTCGGCGTGCACCAGCACTTCGGCCTGTGGATAACGGCGCTCAATCGCTTCGGCGGCGCGGTCGCTGAGGTCGTGAGCCACCGAGAGCGTCAGCTCGCCGGGCAATTCAAGGTGCAATTGCACGTACCAGATATTCCCCGAAATGCGCGTGCGCAGGTCATGTGCCCCCAACACGCCCGGTACGCTGCAGGCCAGTTCCAGCATGTTCTGGCTTACGTCAGCCGGTAACTCTTCATCCATCAACACGGAAAAACTCTGGCGTGCGATCTGGATCGCGCTCCACAGGATGTATCCCGCAATCCCCAAGCCAAACCACGCGTCTAGCTGCGGCCAACCGAAGCTGGCCAGCACCAGCGCCACCAGAATGCTGCCATTGAGCAACAGGTCGGAGCGGTAATGCAGCGAGTCGGCGCGCACCGCGTTCGACCCGGTGGCCTTGACCACCCGATGCTGTAACACCAGCAGCGCCACGGTCATCACCAGCGAGAACACAATCACGCCAATGCCGATCCATGGCGCGCCAATGGGCACGGGGTGTTTCAGGCGCTCGATGGCCTGAAACGCAATCAGCACGGCGCTTACGGCAATAAACAGCGCCTGCGCCATCCCGGCGAGGGACTCGGCCTTGCCATGGCCGTAGCGGTGGTCATCGTCGGCAGGGCGCAAGGCGTAATGCACGGCCAACAGATTGAGAAACGACGTCACGCCGTCCAGCAACGAGTCGGTCAACCCGGCCAGCATGCTGACCGAACCGCTGAGCCACCAGGCGATGGCCTTGGTCACGATCAAAAGGCTCGCCACTGCCACCGAGGCTCGGGTAGCAAGGCGTAACAGGCGCGCGTGTTCCGGGCTGCTGGTCATGAACGTTCCTTGTATCAGGCGGCGGGGGCAAGGCCGTAAAGGGCCAATTGCTGCACGCTGCCCGTGTGCTGGATCAGACGTGGATCGTCGAGTGGAAAGCTGCCGCCCAATTCACGTTCAAGGATCGTTTGCAGCTTGCTGTTATCCACCTTGCCGTCCGCACCGATGGCGTCTTGCAGTTTTTGTGGGGCGATGTGCGCGGTCTTGCCTGGCGGGAAGTAAATCGCGCCCGTGGCAAAGTCGACGCCAAAGGCGATCAGGCCCGGGATCACATAAAACAGCAAGCCCACGGCATCGAGCACCGCAATCATGGGGTCGATCTTGCCGTCGATCTGCCCGCGACGGTCCGGGAAGAAAATACTGCCGCAGGCAGTCAGTTGAGTGAACAGGGCGGCAATCACAACGCCACCTATCACGCGCGAAGACATACGCATCTCAAAACCTCATAAACGTTTGAAGGGCCGATCCCGGCATCAAGACGGTGCTTAATGCCGAACTGTTCGCCGTTATACTCGCCGCACTGTTCTGGAGCCACCATGATTTCTCTGCCGATTGATGAAGTTTTACCCGCGCTGCGCCACGCCTTGACTGAACGTCACGAAGCCGTGCTTGAAGCACCGCCCGGCGCCGGTAAAACCACCCGTGTACCTTTGGCCTTGCTCAACGAACCGTGGCTGGCGGGGCAGAAGATTGTGATGCTCGAACCCCGACGCCTCGCTGCCCGTGCCGCGGCCGAACGGCTGGCCAGCGAACTGGGTGAAAAGGTCGGCGAGACCGTCGGTTACCGCATCCGCCTCGACAGTAAAGTGGGCCCCACGACGCGCATTGAAGTGGTCACCGAAGGCATCCTCACCCGGCGTTTGCAGCAGGATCCGGCGCTGGAGGACGTCGGCCTGCTGATCTTCGACGAGTTCCATGAGCGTAGTCTGGATGCCGATCTGGCGTTGGCCCTGAGCCTCAACGGCCGCGAGCTGTTTCGCGATGAACAGCCGCTGAAAATCTTGCTGATGTCGGCCACGCTTGAGGGCGAGCGGCTTGCCAGCGTCCTCGACGACGCCCCGATCTTACGCAGCGAAGGGCGCATGTACCCGGTCGCCATGCGCTGGGGCCGTCCGTTCGTGCCCGGTGAGTTCATCGAGCCGAGGGTGGTACAGACCGTACTGGACGCCCTCAATGATGAAACGGGCAGTCTGCTGGTGTTCCTGCCCGGTCAGGCAGAGATCCGGCGGGTTCATCAACAATTAGCACAAGCGCTGGAGTCACAGAGCGACATTCTGCTGTGCCCGCTGCACGGCGAACTGGAGCTGGCAGCGCAACGGGCGGCTATCGAGCCGGCGCCTTCGGGCCTGCGCAAAGTGGTGCTGGCCACCAATATTGCGGAAACCAGCCTCACCATCGACGGCGTGCGGGTGGTGATCGATGCGGGGCTGGCGCGTGTCCCGCGTTTCGATCCCGGCAGTGGCATGACGCGCCTCGACACCCAGCGTATTTCCCGCGCCAGCGCCACGCAGCGGGCTGGTCGCGCCGGACGACTGGAGCCCGGCGTGTGTTATCGCCTGTGGTCAGAAGATCAGCACGCGCAGTTGGCGGCGTATGGCACTGCCGAGATGATGCAGGCCGATCTGGCGGGGCTGGCGCTGCAAGTGGCGCGCTGGGGCGTCAGTGCGCAGGAGCTGGTTTGGCTGGATGCCCCGCCCGCGGCAAGTTATGCACAGGCGCTACAGTTGCTGGAGCGTTTGGGCGCCATGAACCCTGCGTCGCCTCAAGGAGGCACCCTCACGGCGCATGGCGAGGCAATGGCCGAGTTACCGGCGCACCCGCGTATCGCGCACTTGTTATTGCGCGGTCAGGAATGGGGCCTGGCAGACATGGCCTGTTACGTCGCCGCGCTGTTGGGTGAGCGGGATATTCTTCGCGGCGCGGGGGCCGATGTGCACAGCCGCCTGGCCTTGTTGGACGGTGAGGCCCGCGCAGCGCGGGGCGGGCAGGGCGGCGTACAGCGTGCCAGACAACTGGCGCGCCAGTACCGTGCGCAGTTACGCGGCAAACCGGCCCGCCCGGTGGCAGATCCCGAGCACCCGCGCTGGCTCGGCGCCTTGCTGGCCTTGGCCTATCCCGACCGCATCGCCCAGCAGCGCAAACCCGGCGGCGCCGAATACCGTCTGGCCAATGGCCGGGCCGCGTTGTTCAGCGAGGTCGATGCCCTGATGAAGCAGCCGTGGCTGGTCATCGCCGACCTCGGCAGCCGCCAAGGGCAGCGCGAAGAGCGTATCTACCTGGCGGCAGAGTTTGATCCCGCGTTGCTGGACGATGTGTTGAGTGAGCAGGTCAGCGTGATCGACCAACTGGATTGGGACGAGCGCGAAGGCGTGTTGCGCGCCGAGCGCCAACGCAAAGTGGGTGAGCTGGTGTTGAGCCGCGAACCGTTAACGGGGCTCGACGAAACCGCGCGCACACAGGCATTGGTCAATCTGGTGAGACGCAAGGGCCTGGAACTGTTGCCGTGGACGCCGGAGCTGCGTCAATGGCAAGCCCGGGTAGGCCTGTTGCGTCAGTTGGACCTTGAGGCCCAGGGCCAGAGTGATTGGCCGGATGTCAGTGATGCGGCGCTCTTGGCCAGCCTGGAAGACTGGCTGGCGCCGTACCTGACACGTGTCTCGCGGCTCAGCCATTTCGCCAGCCTCGATGTGTCCAGCATTGTGCATAACCGGCTGCCGTGGCCATTACCGCAACGGTTAGAGGAGCAGGCGCCCCATCACATCAAAGTGCCGTCTGGCTCATCGGTGCGGCTGGATTACAGCGAACACCCGCCGATATTGGCTGTGCGTCTGCAAGAGCTGTTCGGGCTGGCGGATACCCCGCGTATTGCGGGCGGGCGGCAGGTGGTGAAATTGCACCTGCTGTCGCCGGCGCGGCGGCCGGTGCAGGTGACGCAGGACTTGGCCAACTTTTGGCGCAGCACCTATGCCGAGGTCAAAAAAGACCTGAAAGGGCGTTACCCCAAACACTACTGGCCCGACGATCCACTCGTGGCTGAAGCCACGGCGCGCATCAAACCCAGAAAAACCTGACCGCTGACGGGCGGGGCCGGTTCAGTCCAGCGGCAGTAAAAAGCGGCCGACAACGGGCAAGTGGTCAGAAAGGGTGAGCGTGTCTTCCTGACGCACGTAGCCTTCGATGCGTTTGAGTTTCGGGCTGTAAAACAGGTAATCGAGGGTGCGATCGGGTTCTTCGACACGCGGATTGTTCGGGAAATGCGTGAGCCACAGTTCGCGGTCGATGCCGGTGGCTTCAGGGTTGCTGGGAATCATTGGGTACTTTTCCCACAGCAGGTGCAGCTCGCTATCAGGCGAGTAACCTGCGCGCAACTCGGCGGGCAGGCGCAGAAACTGGCCGATAGGCAGCAAGTTGAAGTCCCCGCCGATCAGCCAGGGGGTGCCGTAACCCTCAAACTTGTCCACCACCGCAGCGGTCGCCTGCATTTGTCGACGCAGGTTGCTGTTGTTCAGCGTCGGGCGGTCGAGTTGGGTATTGATGACCACCAGTTGCCCGCCGTCGTTGAGGGGCAGGTAAGTGACCAGCAGGGCGGGTTTGGGTTGAAACTGACGGCTGACGATGTTGGCCTCGGCCACCGGTAATTGCACGCGCTCGGCGTGTTCGATCTGGAAGCGGCTCAGCGTCACCAGAGTGCGACCGACACTGCCAAAAATGTGCCGGTCGGGGACGAGGTCGGCTTTCCAGGTGAATGCTTGCGCGCTGCAGGGGTACAGGTCGATCAGGCGCTCCTGCAACAGTTTGAGCTGATCCTGATACGCACTGGCCTTGGCGTTTTGATCGACCTCTTGCAGCAACACCAGATCGGGCTTTTCGTCGCGGATGACGCGCACCACCTGATCCAGGCTGTAGGCCATGTCTTCGCGGTTGGGGCGGGTATCCGGCCCGCTGCCGTCGCTCAGGTTGTACCAGAACACGTAACGCTTGCCCGCCAGGTATTGCACGTTCCAGGTCATGACCTTGAGTGCCTGACCGGGCACCAGCACCGGGGCCGAGGCAGGGCAACTGACGGGCAGCACCTCCCTGGCCTGCGGGCGCCACGTCAGGCTGTAGATCAGGCACGCCAACAGCGCTGCTGTCAGCAACACACCCACTACGGTAGTACGCAAAAGACGTGACATGGACTCGGCTTATAAAAGGTTGCGCAGAAGGCCGAGCATACGCGCCCGATGCTCGGCATCCCACTGGCAGGCTTGTAGGTAAATCTTCTATTACTTGCCGGAAGATTCTCGAATTAGCATAAATAAACGGAACAGGACCACGGATAGAAACAGCTGCAAGAAGCTGTTGATACTTTCGAGCACCAGTGACAGCACCGGGTTTTCGGCTGGCGGGTATACCGAAAAGCCCAGCTCCTTGAGCAGCATCAAGGGCCCCAGCACCGCCAGAATGCACACGAAGATGCGCCAGAAGTGGCCGCGGCTCAGCTCAAAGCTGGACTTCAAGGCGGCCAGGGGCGGTTCGTCGCGCAGCACCAACTGGTATTCGGCAAACGCAAACACGACGGTCAGGTAGATGCCGGGCACCAAAAACATCGACAGCCCCAGCACGATGAGCAAGGTGCTGATGGCCGCCAACAACGCAAACTTTGGCCACAGTTGCAGCGCACGGGCCAGCAGGTCACGGTTGCGCGGGCTCTCGCCCCGGCTGCGTGCGTCGAGAAACAGGATCAGGGCCGCCGTGTAGATCGGGTACACCAACAAGCCGACAACCAACCCATAGCCTGGCGAAGCATCAGGCCCCGTGGCGTGGTCGACCAGTTGTTGCAGCACGGCCTCAAGAATCACCAGCGGCAAGCACAGCGTCACAATCTGGCCCAGATTGCGCTGGAAGAAGTACAGGGCGTCACGAATAACAGTCAGAGGATTCATGTTCGGTATCAGCATTCAAAAGCGGTGCGCCACTTTAACCGATCAAGCCTGGCATCAAGCAAATGCAAGTGCCTAAGTTCGTGTAAGGCGAATGCCCCATCGGGCGCGGCGGGCGCATTATCCACGCAAACCTTGCGCGGGCTGGCATACTGCCCCACTTGTATTCAGTCGTGCGCCCATTTGCCTGGACGCCTTGAGGTGTCTTCGGTGAAAAAAATTGCAGTCTTTGCAGATGTGCAGAACCTCTACTACACAGTTCGCCAGGCGTATGGCTGCCATTTCAATTACGCCGCGCTGTGGGCCGATATCAGCCAGCGGGGTGAGATTGTTGAAGCCTATGCGTACGCCATCGACCGTGGTGACAGCAAACAGCAGCAGTTTCAGCAAATCCTGCGCAACCTCGGTTTCACGGTGAAGCTCAAGCCCTATATCCAGCGCAGTGACGGCTCGGCCAAAGGCGACTGGGATGTCGGCATCACCATCGACATCATGGACGCCGCCGCCAATGTGGACGAAGTGGTGCTGGCCTCGGGCGATGGCGACTTCGACCTGTTGCTTGAACGCATTGCCAACAAGCACGGGGTCGAAACCGTGGCATACGGCGTGCCGGGCCTGACCGCCAACTCCTTGATCCGCGCGGCCACCCGCTACGTGCCGATCGAAGGCAATTTGCTGCTTAAGTAACGCTCACTTTTTACAGGATTGACCCCGTTTGGAACGTATCGCCGTCATCGACTTTGAAACCACCGGCATTTCACCGAGCAGCACCTGCCGGGCCACTGAAATTGCCGTGGTCATTCTGGAGCAGGGGCGCATTGTCGAGCGTTACCAGAGTCTGATGAACGCCGGTGTGCGCGTGCCGGGGTTTATCGAGCAGTTGACGGGTATCAGCAACGCCATGTTGCGCTCCGCGCCTTCGGCCGAGCAGGTGATGAACGAGGTCAACGAGTTTGTCGGCATCACCCCGTTGCTGGCGCATAACGCCGCGTTCGACCAAAAGTTCTGGGATTTCGAGATGGGCCGCATCAAGCGTACCCGCTTGCAGAACTTTGCCTGTTCGCTGCTGTTGGCGCGGCGTTTGATGCCCGCCGCCCCCAACCACAAACTCGGCACGCTGACCACGTTCGCTGACCTGCCTCACACCGGCAAGGCGCACCGGGCGATGGCCGACGCCGAAATGGCCGCCAACCTGACCGCGCACCTGGCCCGGCAACTGCGCGAACAGCATGGTCTGCGTGAGCTGAACCATGACCTGCTGTGCAGCTTGCAAAAAGTGCCGGCCGCCAAGATCAACGATCACCTCAAGCGTTACCGGGGTTTCTGACGCTCACCTAGCGCCCCCATGGCGGTAAAAAGTGTACGGCCGCTTTTGATGCAATCTGTTACTTCTGTTGCACTGCTCCGATGTCTAGACTTCCAGATCCCCTGCCTTTGCCTTTGAGCTGAACCATGCCTGCCGCACCTCGTTTCCCGTTGCAATTGATCGGTGCTTTTTTCGCGTTGTACGTGATTTGGGGGTCGACTTATCTGGTGATCCGTATCGGCATTGAGTCCTGGCCGCCGCTGATGATGGCCGGGGTGCGTTTCCTCGTGGCGGGCAGCTTGATGTATGCGTTCATGCGCTGGCGCGGATCGCCTGCGCCCACGTGGGTGCAGTGGCGTTCGGCGGCGATGATCGGCTTTCTGCTGTTGGCCTGCGGCAATGGCGGCGTGACCCTGGCCGAGCACTCGGGCGTGGCGTCGGGGGTAGCGGCGTTGGCCGTGGCCACCGTGCCGTTGTTCACGTTGCTGTTTGGCTATTTTTGGGGCGCGCGCAATACGCGGCTGGAGTGGGCGGGGATTGTGCTCGGGCTGATCGGTATTGCCATGCTCAACCTCGGCTCCAACCTGCAAGCCAGCCCGCTCGGTGCGGCCATGATCCTGTTTGCGGCGGCGGCCTGGGCCTTCGGTTCCGTCTGGAGCCGTCACTTGCCACTGCCGGCCGGGCCAATGGCCAGCGCTGCGGAAATGCTCACGGCGGGCGCTGTGTTGCTCATCGGCAGCCTGTTGAGCGGCGAGCGTCTGACGCAAATGCCGACAGCCGCCGGTTGGGGTGCCTTGCTGTATCTGGTGTTTTTCGGCTCCATCATCGCGTTCAGTGCCTACATGTATTTGCTTAAAAACGTACGCCCGGCAGCCGCCACCAGCTACGCCTACGTCAACCCGGCCGTGGCGGTGATGCTTGGCATTGCCTTTGCGGGCGAGACCATCGGTTTTGAAGAGTGCCTGGCGATGGCGGTCATCATCAGTGCGGTGGTGTTGATCGGGTTACCGCAGTGGCGCAAGCAGAAACCCGTCTGAATTAGGGTAAACTGCGCGCCATTGCAACCTCTGCACCCACGCGCTGACCTTTTTCGACGGTATCCCCATGACATTCGCCTCCCTTGGCCTGATCGAACCCTTGCTGCGCGCCCTTGAGACGCTCGGCTACCAGACCCCGACCCCGGTTCAGGCCCAAGCCATCCCCGCCGTGCTGGCGGGCCGCGACCTGATGGCCGCCGCCCAGACCGGCACCGGTAAAACCGGCGGTTTTGCCCTGCCGCTGTTGCAGTCGCTGACCATGGAAGGCCCGAAAGTCGCCAGCAACTCCGTGCGTGCGCTGGTGCTGGTGCCGACCCGTGAGCTGGCCGAGCAGGTTCACGAAAGCATTCGCCAGTACGCCGAACACCTGCCGTTGAGCACCTACGCGGTGTACGGCGGCGTCAGCATCAACCCGCAAATGATGAAAATGCGCAAAGGCGTTGATGTGCTGGTAGCCACGCCGGGTCGCCTGCTTGACCTGTATCGCCAGAAAGCGATCAAGTTCAACCAGCTGCAAACCTTGATCCTGGACGAAGCCGATCGCATGCTCGACCTGGGTTTCAGCGAAGAACTGCGCGACATCTACCGCGCCTTGCCGAAAAAGCGTCAGACCTTGCTGTTCTCGGCCACGTTTTCGGATGCGATCCGCGCGCTGGGCGAGCAAATGCTCGATAACCCGCTGAGCATTGAAGTCAGCCCGCGCAACGTCGCGGCCAGCAGCGTCAAGCAGTGGGTTATCCCGGTCGACAAGAAGCGCAAGGCCGAGCTGTTCCTGCATTTGTTGCGCACCCAGCGCTGGAAGCAGGTGCTGGTGTTTGCCAAAACCCGCAATGGCGTGGATGACCTGGTGGGCAAGCTGCAAGCGCTGGGCATCAACGCTGACGGCATCCATGGCGACAAACCGCAGGCCACGCGCCAACGCGCGCTGGATCGTTTCAAGGCCAGTGAAGTGCAGATCCTTGTGGCCACCGATGTCGCGGCCCGTGGTCTGGACATTGAAGACTTGCCGCTGGTGGTCAACTTCGACCTGCCGATCGTGGCCGAGGACTACATCCACCGCATTGGCCGTACGGGTCGCGCCGGTCAGAAGGGCGAGGCGATTTCGCTGGTGTGTGCCGATGAGGTGAACATGCTCTCGGCCATTGAGATGCTGACTCGCCAAACGCTGCCGCGCCATGAAGAACAGGACTTCGAGCCAGAGCACCGCGTGCCCGAAACCGACGCCTCGGGTCAGGTGATCAAAAAACCGAAGAAGCCTAAAAAGCCCAAAACGTCCGGCGGTGGCGGTAAACGCAACCTGGGCAAATGGGTGGACAGCGGCGAAGTGGCCCCGACTGAACCCTCAGTCAAGCCTGTGCGTAAAGTGCCCGTGTTCAACACCGGCCCGCGTAAACGCAAGTAAGGTTTTTAACCGCTACCGCGCGCTGGCGGGTAGCGGTTTTGAATCAGGCCTGAGGGTGCAGCCAGCTTAAAACCCCCAACCCGGCGGCGCGGCCACTGGCGAAACAGCCGGTGAGCAAATAGCCGCCTGTTGGCGCTTCCCAGTCCAGCATCTCGCCTGCGCAGAACACCCCCGGCAACGGTTTGAGCATCAAGTGTTCGTCCAGCGCCTCAAAGGTCACACCGCCCGCACTGCTGATGGCCTCGTCCAGCGGACGTGGCTTAATCAACTGCAACGGCAACGCTTTGATGGCACGGGCCAGCAGCGCCGGGTCTGCGAAACATTCAGCGGGTGCCAATTCGCGCAGCAGCGCGGCTTTCACGCCGTCCAGACCCAACTGGCTGTGCAGATGTTTGCTCATCGAGCGTGAGCCACGGGGTTTGGCGAGCGCCTTTGCCACGTTATCCACAGCCTTGCCCGGCAACAGGTCGATCAGAATCGTGGCAGCCCCTTGCCGGTTGATCGCTTCTCGAATCGGCGCCGACCACGCGTAAATCAGGCTGCCTTCGATGCCACTGGCCGTGATCACGCATTCACCCAAGCGCGGGTTGTGATGCTCCAGTGCAATGGCGATATTTTTCAGCGGTGCACCGGCAAATTTGGTGCGCAGCACCTCGCTCCAGCCAGGGACATCAAACCCGCAGTTGCTGGGTTGCAGGGCTGCCAGCGAGACCCCGCGTTCAGCGAGCAGCGGCATCCACGCCCCATCGGACCCCAGCCGCGCCCAACTGCCGCCCCCCAGCGCCAGGACGGTTGCGTCGGGGGTGAGGTGTTTTTCGCCTTCCGGGCTGTCGATGCGCAATGCGCCATCGGCTCGCCAGCCCAACCAGCGATGGCGGGTGTGGATAACCACGCCGGACTCGCGCAACCGCTTGAGCCAGGCGCGTAAAAGCGGTGCGGCTTTCATGTCGGAGGGGAACACCCGGCCCGAGCTGCCAACGAAGGTCTCGATGCCCAGATCGTGAATCCAGCGGCACAGCGCATCGGCATCAAAGGCACGCAACAGGGGCGCAATCTGGGGCGCCCGTTCGGCATAGCGCGACAGGAAGGCGGGATACGCTTCAGAGTGCGTGATGTTCATGCCCCCGACCCCAGCCAGTAAAAACTTGCGCCCGACCGACGGCATGGCGTCATACAGATCGACTCGCACACCCGCCTGACTCAGCACTTCAGCGGCCATAAGGCCCGCCGGGCCACCGCCAATGATGGCGACATGAGGGGGAAGGGAAGGGATGGCGTCAGTCATGGCAAGCTGCAAATCGGCGAAATAAGCGGCGCATTCTACCTGACTGCGCAAATCCGTAGTCGCTGCCGAGCAAGGGGGCGATGTACGCCCGTTCAACGCTCACACTTCACGTCCGGCGACGTCACGGCTCAAGCGTCCGTTCCAGCGCTCCCCGCCAGCCCAAAACGAGCATCACGACTGCATCTGTACGAAAAACACACAGCGCCTTGCAGGCCACGTGCTGTATGGCCTGCAAGGGCTTTCACTCAGGTTATCCACAAGCGGTTCCACAGGCATTGTGGGTAATTAATCGCAGCCCATTGCGCACCAGACCTTGTGCGCGCTGTGGTGCAAAATCCCATGACGGCGCGCCAGCGCCTTGCGGTCTTTGCTGTAGCCCCCGCCGATCACCCCGACCACCGGTATGTCCCGGCCCAGACAATGCCGCAGCACGGCTTCATCACGTGCGGCCACGCCTGCGTCTGTCAGTTTCAAGTACCCCAGCGCGTCGTCCTGGTGCACATCGACCCCGGCGTCGTACAACACCAAATCCGGCTGGTACAGCGGCAGCAAGTAATTCAGCGCTTCATCCACCACTTGCAAATAGGCGGCATCGCCCATACCCATGGGCAGGCCGATGTCCCAGTCGCTTTGCGCCTTGCGCGCCGGAAAGTTCTTTTCGCAGTGCAGCGAAACGGTCACCGCCTCTGGCGTAGTGTCCAGAATGCGCGCCGTGCCATCACCCTGATGCACGTCGCAGTCGAAAATCAGCACGCGACTGACACGCCCGCTTTCCAGCAAGTAACGGCTGATGACCGCCAGATCATTGAAGATGCAAAAGCCCGCCGGGTGGTCGTAGTGGGCGTGATGGGTGCCACCGGCCAAGTGGCAGGCCAGCCCGTGGCTCAATGCCTGCTCGGCGGCGAGCAGAGAGCCGCCGACGGCGCGAATGGTGCGCCGCGCCAGGGCTTCGCTCCAGGGCAGGCCCAGACGCCGCTGGTCTTCACGCGCCAGGGCTTCGCTCCAGGGCAGGCCCAGACGCCGCTGGTCTTCACGCGCCAGCTCGCCCGCCATATAGCGCTCGATGTACGCCGGATCATGGGCAAGGGCGAGGATATCCACAGGGCACAGCGCGGGGCGAAGCAGGTCGGCGTCCCGTGTTAGCCCGGTTTCCACCAGGTGGTCGCGCAACAAGCGGAATTTATCCATCGGGAAACGATGCTCGGGCGGGAACGCCGGGCTGTAGTCATCGTGATAAATCAGCGGTAAAGGCATGGGGATTTCACATCGGAACGAGCGCCGGATCTTAACAGCGCGGTACACTGGCCGACACATGAAAAGCCCGGTAATAAATCGGAGGGGTTTGATGGAGCAAATTCAGGAACTCGAAAGTGCCCGTCTTCGCCTGCGCCCGTGGCGAGACACGGATTTGGCAGCGTTTGCGGCCATGTGCGCCGACCCGCGGGTCATGCGCTATTTTCCGGGACTGTTGAGCCGCCTCGAAAGCGCCGCGCTGATCGGCCGTGTTCGCGGCCACTTCGCTGAATATGGCTACGGACTGTGGGCTCTGGAGCGTAAGGACAGCGGTGCGTTTATTGGTTTTACCGGTTTATTGAATGTCGGATTCGACGCACCGTTCACCCCTGCTGTCGAGATTGGCTGGCGCCTGGCGCCCGAGCATTGGGGGTTGGGTTACGCCAGTGAAGCTGCGTGGGCAGTGTTGCGCTGCGCCTTTGACCGGCTGGCGCTGGATCAAGTGGTGTCCTTTACCACCGAGGCCAATCTGCCCTCGCAGAAAGTGATGCAGGCCATCGGCATGCAGCGTGATCTGGCGGGTGATTTTGAACACCCGAAGATCCCCGAGGGCCATCCCTTGCGCCCCCACGTCCTGTATCGGATCAGTCGGGCGCAATGGTTGGAAACGCTGCACGGATAAGCAGGCAAATGACGTTCAAGTTGTAGGTTAAGCGGCGAGTGCCGAATTTTGTGTGGCCGTCGCAGCGAAGATTGCGCCGGTATTGCTCTGTGTGAGGAAAAACTGAATGAGCCAAGTGTTGGATGATCTGGTCAATTTGCTGACCCTGGAACCGATCGAAGAGAACCTCTTTCGCGGCCGCAGTCAGGACTTGGGCTTTCGCCAGTTGTTCGGCGGTCAGGTGCTCGGTCAATCGCTGTCCGCCATGAGCCAGACGGTTGAAGACGCCCGGCATGTGCATTCGATGCATGGTTACTTTCTGCGGCCCGGCGATGCCGGGCTGGCCGTGGTGTATCAAGTCGACCGCGTGCGTGATGGCGGCAGTTTCAGCACCCGTCGGGTGACCGCGATCCAGAAGGGCCAACCGATTTTTACCTGTAGCGCATCGTTTCAATACGACGAAGGCGGGTTTGAGCACCAGATCCCGATGCCCGATGTGGTCGGCCCGGAAAATCTGCCTTCCGAGCTGGACCTCATCCGTCAGCGCGCGCACCTGATTCCCGAGGCCATGCGCGAAAAACTGCTGTGTGCCAAGCCCATCGAGTTTCGGCCGGTAGTGGGGGAAGACCCGTTCAACCCCAAGGTCTGCGACCCGATCAAATACGTCTGGTTTCGCGCAGACGGCGCGCTGGCCGACACGCCCGCGCTGCACAAGTACCTGCTGGCCTATGCTTCGGACTTCGGCTTGCTCACGACTTCGCTGCTACCTCACGGCAAAGGCGTCTGGCAAAAAGATATGCAAGTGGCCAGTCTCGACCACGCCCTGTGGTTCCACGCGGATCTGCGCGCTGACGACTGGTTGCTGTACGCCATGGACAGCCCGTGGGCTGGCAATTCTCGCGGGTTCTCTCGTGGCAGTGTGTATAACCGCGCCGGGCAGTTGGTGGCGTCGGTCACTCAGGAAGGTTTAATTCGCCATCGCAAGGACTGGGCATGACGCTAAAAGACGTAAAGCATTGGGTGTTCGACATGGACGGCACGCTGACTGTGGCGGTGCATGACTTCAAGCTGATTCATCGTGAACTGTCCATCCCGGACGATGAAGACATCCTCACCCACCTCGCTGGTTTGCCGGCCGCCGAGTCGGCCGCCAAGCATGCCTGGCTGCTGGAGCATGAGCGCGAGCTGGCGCTGGCTTCCACCCCGGCACCCGGTGCGGTCGAGTTGATTCTTGACCTGGCTGAGCGGGGCGTGCGCTTGGGGATTCTGACCCGAAACGCTCAGGAGCTGGCGCAAATCACCCTGAAGGCCATTGGTCTGGATCAGTGTTTTGCTCCCGACGATGTGTTGGGACGTGATAACGCGGCCCACAAGCCCGACCCGGATGGCCTGTTGAAACTGGCCAAGGCGTGGGGCGTTGAGCCTGCGCAAATGGTGATGGTGGGGGATTTCCGCTTTGACCTTGAATGCGGGCGTGCTGCGGGCAGCAAGACGGTGCTGGTCAATGTCCCTGAAAACCCGTGGCCTGGTCTGGCCGACTGGCATGCCAGGGATTGTTTTGAATTGCGGCGCCTCGTGGCCTGATTCGCGGTCAACCTCATGCCAGGGCGATCAGCCCTGGCATCCCGCGCCCCGGCAGTTACAGGCGGGCAGCGGAGAAGGTGTCGCACTGATTGATGTCGCCCTGTGCAAAGCCGGTCTTGAACCACTTCACCCGTTGCGCCGAAGTGCCGTGGGTAAAGGAGTCCGGCACCACGCGACCCTGGCCTTGTTGCTGCAAGCGGTCATCACCAATGGCGTTTGCCGCGTTGAGCGCTTCCTCAATGTCTCCCGGCTCCAGCCAGTTCAAGCGTTTTTGCGCAACGCTGGCCCACACGCCTGCCAGACAGTCCGCTTGTAATTCCTGACGGACCAGCAAACCGCCATCGCCTTTCATGGGTTTGCCTTGCTGGCGGGCCATTTGCATTTTTGACGACACACCCAACAACGTTTGCACGTGATGACCGACTTCATGGGCAATCACATACGCCTGGGCAAAATCCCCTGCGGCCTGAAAGCGCTGAGCCATCTCCTGGAAAAAGCTCATGTCCAGGTACACTTTCTGGTCGGCCGGGCAGTAAAAAGGGCCGCTGGCAGAAGAGGCGAAGCCACACGCCGAGTTGATCTGGCCACTGAACAGCACCAATGTCGGGTCTTTATAGGTGCGACCGGACTGCTGAAAGACCTGACGCCAGGTGTCTTCGGTATCGCCCAGCACGGCACGCACGAACTCGGCTTGTTGATCGTTGGCCGGCGGAGCATGACCGGTTTGTTGCGAGACCTGCGGCGATGATTGCTCGGTTAACTGGCCGCTCAATTGCCCAAGAATTTGCATCGGGTCCTGCCCGGTCAGCAGGCCGAAACCGACAATGACCACCACGGCCATCAGGCTCAGGCCTTTACCGCCCCCAATACGCATCCCGCCGCTTCCGGTGCTTTGATCGCGCACGTCTTCAACGTTGTCGCTACGCCGGCCTTTTTTCCACAGCATGGAGGTGTCCTCTATCAATCTTGTTCATAAGTGTTGTTGCTGACGGGGTGCTGCGCCAGCCCGGTCGTCAGACGCTCTTGCAGTGACCGCGAAGTGTGGCACTTAGTGCGATGACGTCGCAGTGATAAGTTCAGGTCTACGGCAGTGAGACTTAATATCAATTGAAAATCATTCTCGACAAAAAGTAAGATGACGCCCCCTTTCCTTCATGCTCCAGGGAGTCGGTTTGTCGGATATGGATCTCAAGGGCTTGTTCCTCAAGCATGCCAACACCCTGCGCGGGTACTTGGCGCGCAAGGTACGTGACCCACAGCTCGCTGCCGATCTGGTGCAGGAAAGCTTCCTGCGTATGGTTGAGCATGGACGAAAAGCGAAAATCGACAACTCTCCCGGTTATCTTTACCGCACGGCGCGCAACCTGCTGGTGGACCACATCCGTCAGGAAACCCGTCGAAAAACCGACTCGGTAAGCCATGAAGCCCTGGCTGAAATCGAGGATGAAATGGCAGGGCTGGAGGCCCAGGCAATGGCCGAGCAACAGCGCAAAGCCTTGAAACAGGCGCTTTGCGAACTGCCCGAGCGAACTCAGGAAATATTTCGACTCAACCGGATCGAAGGCATGACCCACGCTGAAGTGGCGCGTCATCTTGAAATCTCTGATAGCTCAGTGCAAAAGCATCTGTCCAAAGCCTTGGCTTATGTCATGCAGCGTCTGCAGACTCCGGAGCAGTAATTTTCCTACCTATCGACAGATGGCTTACTGAGAACCTTCACGCAAGACGTCACTGCCTATACCTAATGAGAATTTGAGATTCATACGTGAATAGCCAAGGCCCCGAGCAGCAGATCATTACGCAGGCGGCCGCCGAATGGGCGGTGCGTCTGCACGCGGGCCCGTTGAGTGACGAGGTGCAGGCGCACTTGGCCCAGTGGTTGGCGTGTGATGAGCGTCATCGGCCTGCGCTGCAGTTTGCGCAGCAGACATGGGCGGCGCTGGGGGAGTTGGCGCTGGAACCGCACGCACTCAAGCCCGAGGCTCACCGTTTAAGGCCCGAGTCGCCGTGTGCCCGGCCTGCGCCCGTCACTCGACGCCGTCGGCCGTTGCGCTGGGCAGGGCGTGCGGCGGCCGTTTGCATGGTGCTGGCAGTGGCGTGGGTCGGCGGGCCGAACCTGCTGGTGCAGATGCAGGCTGACTATCGAACCGGCACGGGCGAGTTGCGCACTGTGCAACTGGATGACGGCAGCTCGGTGGAGCTGGATGCGTCGAGTGCCATTCGCATTGATTACGACACCCACGAGCGGCGCATCAGCTTGCTGGCCGGTTCCGCCGTGTTTGACGTTGCGCCCATGGGCGAGGCCGAAACCCGACCGTTCGTGGTGCAAAGTGCCGGGGGGCAGACCCAGGCCTTGGGCACCCAGTTTGTTGTCGGGCGCCAAGGCGCGGATCAGGCCTGGGTCGGCGTTTTGCAACACAGCGTGGCGGTCAGCGTGCAATCGCCACCCAACGGGGGCGCCGCGCAACAGGTGCTCAAAGAAGGCCAAAGTGCGCGCTATACCCCACAGCGCGGCGTGCAGTTGTTGCCGGGCTTTGACCTGAGTTCAGCCACCGCTTGGCGCCGGGGCGTGCTGGTGTTTGACCGCCAGCCGCTGGACCAAGTGATTGAGCAGCTCAACCGCTATCGCCCCGGCCAGGTCGTACTGGCCAACCCGGCATTGGCCAGTCGGCAGGTCAGCGGTGTTTTCCGCCTTGAAATGCTCGACGGGGCGCTGCACACCCTCTCCCGCGAACTGCACATCAAGCGCGTCGAAATGGCCGGTGTCAGCCTGATTTATTGACCGGTGATGCTGCCATTGACCGTCAACACGGGGCTACGAGCCATCAGCGAATCGCAGCCCCGTTTTACCTTTTTGAACATTAATCGCAAAAAGCCTTACTGAGTTTTCCCTGTTCGCACGTCTTGCTATTGAGATTCATTCGCAATGCAAATCGTGCACGTTTGGGGATAACAAGAATGGTGTTCAATCAGCGCAAAGGGGTAGGGGCCGCCAGCCGGTTAGCCTTTGCCGTTCATGTCGGTGTGTTCGCGTTGTTGGCAGCGCAGGTGCCTGCTCAGGCGGCTGAAAAAGCCGAGAGCGCAGTGCAGCAAACGTTCATTGCGTTTCATATTCCGGCCCAGCCGCTGGACAAAGCGGTTCTGCAATTTGCCGAGCAGGCCGGTCTGCAAGTGCTGTTCGACAGCCACCTGCTGCAAGGTCTGCATGCCCCGGCACTCAAAGGCGACTTCGGGGTACAGGAAGGCCTGGCGCGACTGGTAGGTAGCAACCCGATTGAATACCGCTTCACGGGCGAGCGCCAAGTCACCCTGACCCGGGTGGACGGCAACCCCACCGGCGCGCTGGCCCTGGGCACCACCTCTATTTCTGCCAGTGAGGCAGAAGGCAATAGCGCTGACTGGGTGTATCAGACGCCCTCTTCCGTGGCCGTGATTACCCGCGACCAAATAGACAAACGTGCCCCGCGCCACGCTGCAGACATGCTGGAAGAAACCACGGGTGTGTACACGGCCGTCAATCAGCGGGATCCAGGTTTATCCGTCAATATTCGTGGCGTTCAGGACTATGGCCGCGTGAACATGAACATCGACGGCATGCGCCAGAACTTCAACGTTAACGGTCATCAACAGCGCAATGGCGTCATGCTGGTCGATCCCGAAATGCTGTCCGGTGTGCAAATCGATAAAGGCACCCAGTCGGCAATGGGAGGCGCGGCCGTTATCGGCGGGATTGCGACCTTCAAGACGCTTGAAGCCAGTGACTACCTCAAAGATGGCAAAGAGTTCGGAGGACGGATTCGAGCGGGCAGCGGCATCGGTGAGCTGGCTAATGGCACCTACTTCAACGGCAGCGGCGTCTTTGCTTTTGGCAATGAAATGGGGGATGCACTTTTTGCTTACAGCGAACGTCATTTTGGCGATTACCGAACCGGGCGGCAAAACGCTGATAACTTGGGCACGCAGATTCGTAACAAAAACGTCTACCCCCAAGCCTGGAAGAGCTGGTTGAACAGTGAGGTCGGTGACACGGGCAGTGTGACCCGCTCACAAATGATCAAGTTTGGCCTGAACCTGCCAAACGATCAGCGCGCACAGTTCACGTATCTGGAAACAGACAGCGACAGTAATGACGCCTGGACCTACATCAATGCCCAGCACGATGGCTACGACTATGTGCGCAGTAGCAAGAGCAATATCAATACCGGCAACCTGGCATTGGATTACAGCTACAACCCCGATAACGAGCTGATCGACTTCAAGAGCAAGTTCTATTACGTCAATACGCAGCTTGACCGCCGCAACGCGCCCCACAATGCCTCCGCCAGTAGCGGCAATGCCTTTGGTGCTTATGAAGATCAGTTTCGCACCAGTACATGGGGCTTTCAGGCCGAAAACACATCGCTCTTTGACTTCAACAATTTAGGGGTGTTGAGGTGGAACTATGGCTTTGAGGGCTACCAGGACATTCTCAAGTCCAAAAACAATCTGGTGCCTTCGCAGAATGAACAAGACCTGGCCTGGGTTGAAGGTGCCGACCCTGAGGGCAAGCGCACAATGGCCAGTTTGTTCAGTCGCCTGGATTATCAATACAGTGACTGGCTGACACTGGATGCCGGGTTGCGTTATGACCGCTATCGACTGGATGGCAAAACAGGCATGAGTGTGTGGGAGTTGCCTGTTCATCGGGTCGTTAATGGCGTGCCTACCGTTGTAGGGGGCACGGCCAAGCGCATTGACTATGTCTATGACACCGAGCGTGAGGAGGGCAGGTTTTCACCGACGTTCGGCATTGGTGTAAAGCCGGGCATCGATTGGCTTCAGCTCTATGCGCGTTGGGGCAAAGGCTGGCGCCCGCCAGCAGTGACCGAGGTCTATATGACCGGTCGCCCTCATGGCGGCAGCGCACCTGAGCGGGTATTCCCCAATCCTTTCCTGAAAGCGGAAGAGTCCCGGGACTGGGAATTTGGCTTCAATGTATTTAAAGAATCATTGTTTTTTAATAATGATCGCCTCGGCATAAAAGTGGCTTACTTTGATAACACCATCAAAAACTTTTCTTTCATGCACTATGGTGTTGCGCTGCCTGAAACGTCCAGCGGCGGCAGTTTGGGGCGCTCGGCGTATGTGAATAACAGTGCGGATACGCGTTTTCGGGGTGTGGAATATCAGTTGAACTATGACATGGGGCGTGTGTACACCCATTTGAATTACACGCATATGATTGGCAAGAACGAATTCTGTGCCAGTGACTATTACATGGGCGGCGCGAAGATAAGAGGCAAACAAATTAGCAGTTGGCGCGAACCGTACACACGCCCTGATGGAAAAATTGGCTACACCACAAAACGTGAATATGAGTGGCTTGATAACCCGCTCGCCAGCAATAAAATTAATTGTGGTCCGACCATGGGCAACGCCGCCTATATGCCTGCTGACAGGGGCTCGCTTACAGTCGGTGCGCGGTTTCTTGAGCGACGTCTGGATACCGGAGTGCGTTTACGTTACAGCCCGGGCAATGGTGAAAACCTTAACGACTGGAATTACAGCGGGCTTGAACAGGCCGCATGGCCCAAGTACAGCGTCTATGACCTCTATGCGAGTTACTGGCCAACGGATAAGTTGAACATTACGTTGTCATTGGAGAATGCGACTGATGAAGCTTATTTTGTGGCCATGGGCGATACCAACAATTTGAGCATGGCGCGTGGCCGAACATTAAGCGGCATGCTCGAATACACCTTTTAAATAACAGGCAAGCGCTGTGTTATAGAACCGGTTTGCTCACGCGTTGAGTAAAGGTGCGTCATCGTGCGCACACCTTCCTTAAACCTTCTATGGACGATATTAAGTTATGACGCTTTCAATTAATTACAACTCGGCAGTAGGCGCTGATTCGATTCATGACGTACTGACAGATTGGGCTCAAGGCTTTAAGACGGCCGGTCATGGTGTGAGTAATACCGGTGGTTTTAATGGCGGGGCCCGTGAACTGAGTGGTGAGCAATACGCCACTCACGGCAGTCATCAGTCGGATTACGCTTTTATTGCTGAAAGTAATGCCACCCAGGGGTTGAACTATGTCTATAACCCCGGCGTACCGGCGGGCGACAACATGAACCACTTCCTGTGGGGGCAACTGGATAACGTGAAGTTGGGCGAAGTGCTCACCGGCGGTGCGGGCAACGAATTTGCGTTGAACGACTACACCGTTTCCTTCAACGGCCTCGACCTCTCCGCGGCCAGTGACGCCGGCCGGGCAGGCAACGCTGTTCAGGACGTGATCTATGGCCTGATGAAAGGCGACGTCTCGGGCCTGGAAGGGGCACTCAACAACCTGCTGAGCGGGTTCGGCCTGTCCACCGATTCCACCTTCGACGACCTGGCCGCCGCCGGTCTGGCACACGCCGACGCACCGCTGGCCGCCGATATCGATCTGGTGGGTGTGCAAGACGTGGCTCAGGACTGGGCATTGGCGGCGTAAACCCCGTCTTGTCCTGTAGCCACGGTTGACGGCTGACAGGACGCCGTTGTGCCGCGCATGCCCCCCCAGCGTGCGCGGTTTTGTTGGTTCATCGCTCACGGAATCGCTTCATGACCCGGCACAATGCCCACGTCGCCAACGAGATGCTGGCTGCCTTGACGGCCTACAAGCGTGCTTTTTTCAACATCGGCCTGTTCTCGGCCGTCATCAATTTACTGATGCTGGCCCCCGCGCTGTATATGTTGCAGGTGTACGACCGGGTGCTGGCATCGGGCAATCTCATGACCCTGTTAATGCTGACGCTGATGATCCTCGGGCTGTTCGCCCTGATGGGCGCGTTGGAGTGGGTGCGCAGCCAGGTGGTCATCCGCCTCGGCACGCAAATGGACATGCGCCTGAATCAGCGGGTGTATGACGCGGCATTTGAAGCGCAATTACGCACCGGCAGCCCCGCCGCCGGGCAGGCGCTGAGTGACCTCACACGCTTGCGTCAGTTTGCGACCGGCAATGCGCTGTTCGCGTTTTTCGATGCGCCGTGGTTCCCCGTGTATCTGTTTGTCATCTTCATGTTCAGCCCGTGGCTGGGGCTCTTGGCCTTGGGCGGGGCCGTGGTGCTGATGCTATTGGCATGGATCAACCAGCGGGTTTCGCACGGCCCTCTAAAAGCCGCAAGCGAATGGTCGGTGGAGGCCACGCAGCAGGCCAGCGCTCACCTGCGCAACAGCGAAACGATCGAGGCCATGGGCATGCTCGACACCCTGCGCGAGCGTTGGCTGGCACAGCACATCGCGTTTTTGACGCAACAAAACCTGGCCAGTGAAAAAACCGCCACCGTCAGCGCCTGGTCCAAAGGTGTGCGCCTGGCCCTGCAATCGCTGGTGCTGGGGCTCGGGGCATGGTTGGCCGTGCAGGGGCAGATGACGGCGGGGATGATGATTGCAGGGTCGATCCTGATGGGGCGCGTGCTCAGCCCGATTGATCAGTTGATTGGCGTCTGGAAACAGTGGTCGTCCGCCCGTTTGGCGTATCAACGTCTGGAGGCGTTGTTGCAGGCCTATCCGCCGCGCCCGCGTCGGATGGCATTGCCTACGCCCACAGGTGAATTGTCCGTCGAGCAACTGGGCGCCTGCGCACCGGGCACCCGGCGCGCCACGTTGGCCAACCTGAGTTTCGCGTTGCCCGCCGGTCAAGTGCTGGGCGTCATCGGCCCTTCAGGCTGCGGCAAGTCCACCCTGGCACGATTGCTGGTGGGGGTCTGGCAGCCCGTCACGGGCAAGGTCCGGCTGGACGGCGCGGACTTGTCGCAGTGGGACAAACACCAACTCGGCCCGCATCTGGGCTATTTGCCTCAGGACATTCAACTGTTTGCAGGGACCATCGCGCACAACATCGCACGCTTTGCAGAGGTCAATGCCGACAAGGTGCTGGCCGCTGCGCAAATGGCGGGCGTCCATGAACTGATCCTGCAATTGCCACAGGGGTACGACACCGTGCTGGGCGACAGCGGCGCCGGGTTGTCCGGTGGGCAAAAGCAACGCATCGGGCTGGCGCGTGCCGTGTACGGCTTGCCCGCCGTGATCGTCCTCGACGAGCCCAATTCCAATCTGGACGACGCGGGAGAGCAGGCGTTGTTGCAGGCGATTACCCGGCTGAAAACCCTGAAGCGAACGCTGATCTTGATTACCCACAAGCCCAATGTGCTGACCCTCACCGATCAACTGCTGATCTTGCGTGACGGGCAACTGCAAGCGTTCGGACCGACCGCCAGCGTGCTGGCGGCACCGGCTCCAGGGCAAGCGCGCGCTGCGAAACCGGCCATGAACGTGAGCTACCGCCTCGGTGTGGTAGAGGCGGGCAAGGCATGAGTCTTACGAACGTTAAAGCGCTGGACGACCGTAACGTCCTGCAACTGGATGACCGCCGCTACGCGCGGTTGGGGTGGCTGTTGATGCTTGGCGGTTTTCTCGGTTTTCTCGGTTGGGCCGCGCTGGCGCCTCTCGATAAAGGCGTAGCCGTGTCAGGCAACGTCATGGTCTAGGGGCACCGCAAAGTGGTGCAACACCCCAGCGGCGGAATCGTGGCGCGCATTGATGTGCGCGAAGGTGACAGCGTGACGGCCGGGCAGGTGCTGATTCGCCTCAAGGAGACGCCTTTGCGGGGGCAGGCGCAGTCGTTGCGCAGCCAGTTTTATGCGTCGCTGGCCAGCGAAGCACGGCTCAATGCCGAGGCCGATGGCGCCACACACGTGAGCTTTCCGCCCGAACTGCTGGCCCACCAGGATGAGCCCGAGGTGGCGCCCAATCTGGCGTTGCAAGCGCAGTTATTCCATAGCCGACGTCAGGCATTGCTGCTGGATCAGCAGGGCATCGGTGAAAGCATTGCAGGCGCCGAGGCGCAACTGCGCGGGGTGCGTGATTCCCAGGCCAATAAAATCCTGCAACGCACGGCCCTGACTGAACAGCTGGAAGGCCTGCGTGAACTGGCCCGCGACGGATACATCCCACGCAACCGGCTGCTGGACAGTGAGCGCGTGTATGCCCAAGTGCTGGGGTCGATCAGCGAAGACTACGGGCGCAGCGGGCAGTTACAGCGACAAGTGCAAGAGATGCGTCTGAAAGTGCGTCAGTTGGCCGAGGAGTATCAAAAGGAAGTCCGCACGCAATTGGCCGAGACCCGTGTGCGTACAGAAGACCTGCGTCACCGGCTGGCCTCGGCAGAGTTCGAACTGGCCAACAGTCAGCTGCGTGCGCCTGCGTCGGGCATTGTGGTGGGGCTGGACGTGTTCACCGAAGGTGGCGTTATCAAGCCCGGTCAGGCGTTGATGGAAATCGTCCCGCAAGGCGAGCCCTTGCTGGTGGAGGCGCGCGTGCCCGTCGAACTGGCTGACAAGGTGCATGCAGGGTTGCCGGTTGAACTGATGTTCTCGGCTTTCAGCCAGAGCACCACGCCCCGGGTGGCGGGTGAGGTGACGCTGGTGTCGGCGGATCGGCAGGTGGATCAACGTACTGACGAACCGTATTACACACTTCGTGCCCAAGTCAGCGAAGCCGGGCTCAAGCAACTGGCCGGTTTGCAGATCCGTCCGGGCATGCCGGTGGAAGCGTTCGTGCGCACGGGCGAGCGTTCGCTGCTCAACTACGTGTTCAAGCCCTTGCTCGACCGCACCCACATGGCGCTGGTGGAGGAATGAGCGTGCGCCGACTTTTTTGCGCGGTGGTCATGGCCTGCGGCTGTTCGATGCCCTCGGCGCAGGCGTTGGGGTTGCTCCAGGCGTATGACTTGGCCGTGCGTAACGATCCGACGTTTCAGGCGGCGATTGAAGAACGGGCAGCGGGGTAGGAAAACCGCGCCCTGGGTCGCTCCGCGTTATTGCCGACGTTGTCGTGGAACTACAACAACTCGCGTAATGCTTCGCAGGTCACCCAAGCCGACACGCGCACTGACCGTGACTACCGCAGTTATGCGTCGACCCTGACCTTGCAGCAGCCGTTGCTGGACTACGAAGCCTATGCCCGATTCCGACAAGGTGCGGCGCAAGCGTTGTTCGCGGATGAGCGCTTTCGCAGCAAAAGCCAACACCTGTTGGTTCGCGTGCTAAGTGCCTACAGCCAGGCGCTGCTGGCCCGCGAGCACATTGAGTTGAGCCGTGCGCAAAAGCGCGCCTATGCCGAGCGCCTGCAACTGAACCAGCGTTTGCTCAAAGGCGGCGAAGGGACGCGCACCGATGTGCTGGAAACCCGCGCGCGCCTGAGCATGGCCGTGGCGCAAGAAATCGAAGCGCAGGACGATCAGGACGCCGCGTTGCGTGAATTGGAAGCGATGTTGGGTAAACCGTTGCAGGTTGAAGACCTCGACCCGCTGGTGGCGCCTTTCACTGTCCCGCCACTGGAGCCTCAACGTTTTGAAAACTGGCGCGAACTGGCCTTGGCCAATAACCCTGAACTGGCGTCGCAACATCATGCCCTGACATCGGCCGAGTACGAAGTGGAGCGCAAGCGGGCCGGTCACCTGCCCACGCTCAGCCTGTATGCCAGCAGTCGGCAGTCCAGCTCCGATTCAGAAAGCACCTATAACCAGAAATACGACACCAACAGCGTAGGCATTCAGCTGCGTGTGCCGTTGTTTGCAGGGGGCTCGGTGTCGGCTTCCACGCGTCAGGCGGCGCGGCAATTGTCTCAGGCGCAGTACGAACTGGACGCACAGACCGCGGCCACGTTGGTTGACCTGCGCAAACAGTTCAACCTTAACCACAGCGCGGCGGCCAAGGTGCGGGCATATGAAATGGCAGTGGACTCCGCCAGTGCCCTGGTGCAAGCGACGCAAAAAAGCGTACGGGGCGGGGAGCGGGTCAATCTGGACGTATTGGACGCAGAGCAGCAGTTGTTCAGTGCGAAGCGGGATTTGGCGCAGGCGCGTTACGCTTATTTGCTGGCGCGGGTGCAGCTCAAGTATTACGCCGGACTATTGAATGAAGGGGATTTGCAGCAGATGGCCGGGTATTTTCAACCCTGAAAACGCCAACCCTTGACGCTGCCTCGCGCCTCGTCGGTGACTACAGGTTGCAATGTAGTCACTCACGAGGCGCGCAGGGCTGTGGTTTTTGGGGGTTACCGGCGAACCAGTAGCACACCCGATTCCATGTGGTGGGTCCACGGGAACTGGTCAAACACCGCGCAACGCTCGATGCGGTGGGTGTCGTGGAGTTGGGCGATGTTCTCGGCCAGGGTCAGCGGGTTGCACGAGATGTACAGAATGTTATCGAAGCGGCGGGTCAGTTCGCAGGTGTCCGGGTCCATGCCGGCACGCGGCGGGTCAACGAATACGCTGCCGAAGTCGTAGCTTTTCAGGTCAATGCCCTGCAAGCGGCGGAACGGACGCACTTCGTTCAGCGCCTCGGTCAATTCTTCAGCCGACAACCTGACCAGCGTGACGTTATCCACAGCGTTGTCGCGCAGGTTGTTGAGCGCTGCATACACCGAGGTCTTGCTGATTTCAGTGGCCAGGACTTTGCGCACGCGGGTCGCCAACGGCAGGGTGAAGTTGCCATTGCCGCAATACAGTTCCAGCAAGTCGTCCGAACGCTCGCCCAGCGCTTCGTAAGCCCAGTTGAGCATCTTCTGGTTGACGGTGCCGTTGGGCTGGGTGAACGCGCCTTCGGGCTGTTGATAACTGAACGTGCGGCCTGCCACGTCGAGTTTCTCCACCACATGATCGCAACCGATCACCACACGTTTGCCTTTGGAGCGGCCAATCACGCTGATGTCGAGGTCTTTGGCCAACTGTTCGGCGGCGTTCTGCCAGTGCTCGTCCAGCGGACGGTGGTAGCACAAGGTAACCATCGCATCGCCAGCTAACGTGGTCTGGAACTCGACTTGAAACAGTTTGTGGCTCAACGCGGCGCTGGCTTTCCAGGCGGCCTTGAGCTGCGGCATCAATTGATTGATGCGCAGGCTGGCAATCGGGAAGGTGTCGATCAGGATCGGCGTGCGCTTGTCTTGCGGGGAAAACATCGCGTAGTGACGTTCGCCCGCTTCGCGCCACAGGCGGAATTCGGCGCGCAGGCGGAAGTGTTCCATCGGCGAGTCGAAGACCTGAGGCTGTGGCGCGTCGAACGGCGCGAGTAACTCACGCAGACGATTGGCCTTGGCCTCCAGTTCGACGGCATAGGTTGCAGAATCAAACGGCAAGGCACTCATGCGTAAAACCAACCCAACTTGACCACGAACAGGACCGACAGAATGATCAACGGTGCATTCAGTTCGCGTGCGCGGCCCGACAGCAACTTGATCACGGTCCAGGAAATGAAGCCGAAGGCAATGCCGTTGGCGATGGAGTACGTGAACGGCATCGCCAGCGCGGTGATGACCACCGGTGCGGCAACGGTCACGTCGTCCCATTCGATTTCGGCCAGGCCACTCATCATCAGTACCGCCACGAACATCAGGGCTGGCGCGGTGGCGAAGGCCGGTACGCTGGCCGCCAGGGGCGAGAAGAACAGCGCCAGCAGGAACATGATGCCGACCACGATGGCGGTCAGGCCGGTACGGCCACCGGCGCTCACGCCCGCTGCCGATTCGATGTAGCTGGTGGTGGTCGAAGTACCCAGCAACGAACCGGCCATGGCCGCGGTGCTGTCAGCAATCAGGGCACGGCCCATTTTTGGCATGTGGCCATCTTTGCCCATCAGACCGGCGCGTTTGGCAACGCCGATCAGGGTGCCCGAGTTGTCAAAGAGGTCGACGAACAGGAAGGCAAAAATCACGCTGATCAGCCCGATGTCCAGTGCGCCTTTGATGTCCAGTTGCAGGAAGGTCGGGGCCAGCGAAGGCGGCATCGACATCACGCCACCGAACTCGGTCACGCCCATCAGGATGGACGCGACGGTCACGCCCAGAATCCCGATCAGCACGGCGCCACGGACCTTCAGGGCTTCGAGTGCCACGATCACGGCAAAGCCCAGGGAGGCCAGGACGACTTTGGGTTGCGTCAGATCGCCCATGCCGACCAGCGTGGCCTGGTTGGCCACTACGATGCCCGCGTTACCCAGCGCGATCAGCGCCAGAAACAGGCCGATGCCGGCAGCAATTGCCGAGCGCAGGGGCAGCGGAATGCTGTTGATGATCCATTCGCGGATGCGAAAGATCGACAACAGGAAGAACAGCACGGCAGAAATGAAGACGGCACCCAGCGCGACCTGCCAGGTGTGCCCCATGTGCAGGACCACGGTGTAGGTGAAGAAGGCGTTCAGCCCCATGCCCGGCGCCAGTGCGATCGGGTAGTTGGCGATGATGCCCATGATGGCCGAACCGATGGCTGCCGCCAGACAGGTCGCGACAAACACGGCGCCTTTATCCATGCCGGTCTCACCGAGGATGCTCGGGTTTACGAACAGGATGTAGGCCATGGCCAGAAACGTGGTGATACCCGCAAGAATCTCGGTCCGCACGTTGGTGTTGTGTGCCTTGAGTTGAAACAGCCTTTCCAGCATGCCAGTCCCCGTGGCGCCCCCAGGCGCCGTTATTAAATCGTTTTCAACAGCAAAGCACAGACTTGTAGCGCCTGAAGATTTTCTGTCTGTCGGAAAAAGCCGCGCATCATACCAGCAGCTTCAGCGGATGGCTGCTTTGGTTTGGGTGAGCGGCGATGTTTTGTAACGACTGGGGGACAGGCATACTGTGTGCCAGTTTTTCGGGGGACTTATGACGCGCACCATCAACTCTGTTTTGGCTTGTTTGAGCCTGTTCCTCAGTGCAGGTCTCCAGGCGGCGCCAGCGCTGCCCCTGAGTGCGGTCGAGATTTTGCAGGTGGTGTCTAAATCGGGCGCGACAGAGGAAGTGCGCAGCACGGACACCACCCAACGCACGCACCATGGCGCCAACATCCGCGTGCATGTGCTGGAGCGGGGCTATGGCGGTCATCAGCCGTGGGTAACGTTCAATGGCCATGAGGTCGATGGCACGCGCACTCCGGTGTGTAACCAGGGCGAGGGGCTCGTGACCTGCAACGGTGCAGGAACCACGGTGGGCTACCTGTATACGTTCACCTTGAGTAACACCGATGGCGGCTGGTTCGAGTTCGCTAACACCTCGCTGGTGCCGCCGCATAACCGGCTCAGTGCGCGCCTCTATATAAAGTAGGTGTTCCCCAAACGCCGCGACTACGCGGCTTTTTCTTCCAGCATCCGGTCGCGTCTGGCCAGACCCGGGAACAATTTTATCCACAGCCCGGTGACGATCAGCGTTCCGACGCCGCCCATGACCACTGCGGGCACGGTGCCCAGCCAATGAGCTGTCGCGCCCGATTCGAACTCCCCCAACTGGTTAGATGCACCGATGAACAGGCCATTGACCGCGCTGACGCGGCCGCGCATTTCATCCGGGGTTTGCAGTTGCACGAACGACGCGCGAATCACCATGCTGATCATGTCCGCCGCGCCGAGCACGACCAGGACTGCCATTGAAAACCAGAAGGATGTCGACAGCCCGAACGCAATGGTGGCGACACCGAACACGCCCACGGCCGTAAACATGATGCGGCCGACCTTGCGTTCTACCGGGAACCGGGCCAGCCACAATGACATCAGCAGCGCACCCACTGCCGGTGCCGAGCGCAACATGCCCAGACCCCACGGGCCGGTGAGCAGGATGTCTTTGGCAAATACCGGCAAGAGCGCCGTTGCCCCGCCCAGTAGCACGGCACATAAATCCAGTGAGATCGCGCCCAGCACGTCCGGGTGACGGCGGATGAAGCGAATGCCGCCCAATAGCGAGTCCAGCGTGGCCTTGCCTTTGTTCAGTGCCGCTTGCCGTGCAGGCAGGTTGCTCATCAACAGCGCGGCAATCAGGTACAGCGCAACGGAGGGGCCATACACCCAGACACTGCCAAAGGCGTAGAGCAAACCGCCAAATGCCGGGGCAATAATGGTGGCCGATTGCTGCGCCGCTTGGGCAGCGGCCACGGCGCGGGGGAACAGACTGACCGGTACGATCGAAGGCAACAGGGCTTGCGTGCTGGGCATTTCGAAAGAGCGCGCGCTGCCCAATAGAAACGCCAGCAGGAAGATCATCTCCCGCGTCACGTGATCGCTTGCGCTGCTGATGGCCAGTGTCAGTGCAATCATGGCCTGTACGGTTTGGCACAGCGCCGCCACTTTGCGGCGGTCATAGCGATCGGCCACGTGCCCGGTGTGCAGCATGAATATCACGCGTGGGGCAAATTCGATAAGCCCGACCCAGCCCAGGTCCATGACGTTGCCCGTCAATTGATAGAGGTTCCAGCCGATGGCCACGGTCAGCATTTGAAACGCACTGGCGGTAAAGATGCGGGCAAACCAAAAGGCGACAAACGGTCGGTGATGGCGCAGCAATAAAGGCGGGGTAGTCATCAAGAAGAGGGCCGTTGGTGCGGGCAGGGGAGAGCGCGAGATTATCATTAATCTGTAACAAGTGATGACGCGAAGTAGTGCGCGGAAAAGCTGACCAAGGGGCGCTCATAAACCGTGTTCCAGCGATTACCTGCACTTCTTGCAACGGTCTATTCCGGGGCCTGGGACATCATGTCACGCGACAACAAACCACATTAGCCGCTCGACCAGAATGGACTACTCTTTCAGCAATGCTTGATCCAGATCAAAACACCTCGCGTTTTATCTGGAATGGCCAGCCGGCCAGATCCCCTTCGTGCCTTGGTTGAAAGAGCGAACACCGATTCGCACTGGCCCAGGCCTGCGGGACAGTTGGATACGGGCGCCGTGCCTGTGTTCTGAACGACCTGATACCTGATAGAGGAAAGCTTATGTTCGGTTTGGAGGCTTTAGATCTCGCCCGAATTCAGTTTGCGTTTACCGTATCGTTTCACATTATTTTCCCCGCCATTACCATCGGTCTCGCCAGTTATCTGATGGTGCTCGAAGGCATGTGGCTGAAAACCCGTGACGACACGTACCGCGATCTGTATCACTTTTGGTCGAAGATTTTCGCTGTCAACTTTGGTATGGGCGTGGTTTCCGGTCTGGTCATGGCGTATCAGTTCGGCACGAACTGGTCGCAGTTTTCCGACTTTGCGGGGTCTGTCACCGGGCCGCTGCTGACGTACGAAGTGCTCACGGCCTTCTTCCTTGAAGCGGGCTTTCTGGGCGTCATGCTCTTTGGCTGGAACCGCGTGGGTCGCGGCATGCACTTCTTCTCGACCGCGATGGTGGCCCTCGGGACACTGGTTTCGACCTTCTGGATTCTGGCCTCCAACAGCTGGATGCAAACGCCGCAGGGTTACGAAATCATCGACGGCCGCGTGATCCCGGTTGACTGGCTGGCGGTCATTTTCAACCCGTCGTTCCCGTACCGTCTGGCACACATGGCCACCGCAGCCTTTGTGGCGACGGCGTTCTTTGTCGGGGCCTCAGCGGCCTGGCACCTGTTGCGCGGCCGTAATACACCGGCCATTCGCCGGATGTTTTCCATGGCCATGTGGATGGCGCTGGTGGTTGCACCGGTTCAAGCCCTGATCGGGGATGCACATGGTTTGAATACCCTGGAGTATCAACCCGTGAAGATCGCGGCGATTGAAGGTCACTGGGAAAACAAACCCGGTGAGCCAACTCCGCTGATTCTGTTCGGCATCCCGAACATGAAAACTGAAACCACCGACTACAAGATCGAAGTGCCGTACCTGGGCAGCCTGATCCTCACGCACAGCCTGGATAAACAGATCCCGGCCATGAAGGATTACCCGGCCGCTGACCGTCCGAACTCGACCATTGTGTTCTTCACCTTCCGCATCATGGTTGCGTTGGGGATGATCATGATCTTCATCGGTCTGTGGAGTGTCTGGTTGCGTAAGCGCGGCACGCTGTACGAAAACCGCTGGTTCCTGCGTCTGGTGTTGTGGATGGGGCCGTCCGGTCTGATCGCGATCCTGGCAGGCTGGTTCACCACGGAAGTGGGTCGTCAGCCGTGGGTGGTTTACGGGCTGATGCGCACCGCCGATGCGTCGTCCAATCACAGTGTCACGCAGATGAGCATCACCCTGATCATGTTCGTGCTGGTCTACTTCTCACTGTTCGGGGTAGGGCTGGGTTACATGATGCGTCTGGTGCGCAAAGGCCCGGTGACTCACGAAGGCGACGAACACCCGTCCGGTGGTCCAGGTCAGCAACGCACGCCTGCCCGTCCTTTGTCTGCTGCCCATGAAGGCACAGAAGAAGGTCACAGCGACAGCCTGAACAAGGGGAATTGAGTCATGGGTATTGATCTGCCACTTATCTGGGCAATCATCATCATCTTCGGGATCATGATGTATGTGGTCATGGATGGCTTCGACCTCGGGATCGGCATCCTCTTCCCGTTCATCAAGGGCGAGAAAGACCGCGATGTGATGATGAACACGGTCGCGCCCGTATGGGACGGTAACGAAACCTGGCTGGTACTGGGCGGGGCCGCGTTGTATGGCGCCTTCCCGCTGGCGTACTCGGTGGTGTTGTCGGCGCTGTACCTGCCACTCATATTCATGCTCATCGGCCTGATCTTTCGCGGCGTGGCCTTCGAGTTCCGCTTTAAGGCCCGCGCCGAGAAGCGCCACATTTGGGACAAGGCGTTCATCGGAGGCTCGATTGCGGCGACGTTCTTCCAAGGTGTCGCGCTGGGTGCGTTCATTGATGGCATCCCGGTGGTCAATCGTCAGTACGCTGGCGGCGGACTGGACTGGCTCTCGCCGTTCACCGTGTTCTGCGGGATTGCACTGATCGTGGCGTATGCCTTGCTCGGTTGCACCTGGCTGATCATGAAAACCGAAGGCCACCTGCAAGAGCGCATGCACAAGCTGGGTCGCCCTCTGGCATTGGCGGTATTGGTCCTGATGGGCGTGGTGAGCCTGTGGACACCGCTGGCGCATTCCGACATCGCGGCGCGCTGGTTCACGTTGCCTAATTTGTTCTGGTTCCTGCCCGTACCGATTCTGGTACTGGTGACCCTGTACGCATTGCTCAAAGCGATCGCCCGTAATGCCCACTACACCCCGTTCCTGTTGACCCTGGTGCTGATTTTCCTGGGTTACAGCGGGCTGGGTATCAGCCTGTGGCCAAACATCGTCCCGCCTGCGATATCGATCTGGGATGCAGCGGCGCCGCCGCAAAGTCAGGGTTTTATGCTGGTCGGAACCCTGTTCATCATTCCGTTTATTCTGGGTTACACCTACTGGAGCTACTACGTGTTCCGCGGCAAGGTGACCCACGAAGACGGTTACCACTAGTCGCATGGGCCGCTGCGGCCTGCGGGTCGCAGCCATTGCCTGCAGAGGAGTGCTGAACATGGCTGGAAAAGATTATCTGAACGACGTGCAAGAGTGCGAGAAGAAGCCGCTGTGGCAACGCATTGGCTGGTTGCTGGTGATCTGGACCGCCAGTGTGGCGAGCCTGGCGGTGTTTGCCATGCTGGTACGCCTGTTTATGTCGGCGGCCGGGATGAAAAGCCACTGACTTCTCATCCCGTTGCCTTGCAGTACAGATAAAAAAACCGCCTCGGCGGTTTTTTTTATCTGTGCACACGCCTTGCCATAGCCGCAGTCCGTGATCGCCGGAGGCTTTACTTGCGCGCTTTGAGAATGACGAACTTGGGCGTCGCGGCCACTTGTTCGACACCCCGAAACAGTTTCGCCAATTTGCTGTGGTAGCCCAAATGGCGATTGCCGACGATGTACAGCGCCCCCCCCACCACCAGTGCATCGCGGGCCTGATTGAACATGCGCCATGCCAGAAAGTCGCCCACGACCTGCTGTTGATGGAACGGCGGATTACACAGCACCACGTCCAGTGATTGTGGCGCCTGGCCAGCCAGTCCGTCATCAGCCCGCACGACAACCTCGCGATCACCCAACGCCGCCTGCCAGTTCTCATGTGCCGACTGCACCGCCATAAACGATTCATCGACCAAGGTGTAATGCGCATCCGGGTTACTCAGCGCACTGGCAATCGCCAGAACGCCATTGCCACACCCAAGATCCGCCACCCGCGCCGCCCCCAGATTTTTGGGCAGGTGCGGCAGAAACGCCCGCGTGCCGATATCCAGGCCCTCGCGGCAGAAGACGTTGGCGTGGTTGATTAACTCGATGGCGGGCTCATCCAGCCGGTAGCGGGTCGGATAAGGTGAGGTGAAAGGGCCTTTGTCTTCCACCGTTGCGCTCAGCAGTCGTGCTTTTTTCACGGCCAGCGAGGCCTGTACCGGGCCGATGTAGCGCTCCAACAGATCACCGGCCGCGCGGGGCAAGTGTTTGATCATGGCGCCCGCAATCACCTGGGCGCCCGGCGCCAGTTGGCCTTGCAAACGGATCAGTTGCTCTTCAAGCAATGCCAGGGTTTTTGGCACTTTGACCAATACACAATCGAACGGCCCGATCAGTGGCTGGCTCGCCGTGATGACGGTCACTGCATCGAATGCAAACTGGTTACGGGTGAGGTTTTTTTCCAGTGCCTGAATGGCCAGGAACGAGTCACTGCTGCTGGTGACGTGCATTGAGTCGACCAGGCTGATAGCCAGCGCACCAAAACTGTCATTGAGCACCAGGACACGACTGCCTTTGGGCAGATTCTGTTCAGCCAGGTGATTGAGTAAATATTCGTCCGCAGCATCGAAGGCCTGAAGCGGCTCATTCTGTTGTTCAGGCTGGCGGATCAAGTGGAGTTGAGCGAACGGGGTGTCGAGCACAGGCATTTGAACAAACTCTGGGGAATCGACAGCGGGTCTGTGCCTTGAGGGCAAGAATCAACACTGGCGTCCGTGGGGTTTACAGGTGTGCGCGATTTTACTTTTTTTTGCAGGGGATTACCTGATGCGTTTATCAGGTGAAGGGATCGCTATGAACGACTGAGGCGTTTGGCTACAACAAACCTGATTTGGTCGCGATGACCACGGCTGACGTTTTATTGTTCGCTCCCATCTTGCGGATGGCACTGCTGATATGAAAGTTCACGGTGCGCGTGGTCAGGCTCAGGATCATGCTTATGTCAAACGCGGTTTTCCCTTCCGCCGTCCACTTCAGTACTTCCGCCTCACGGGCCGAAAGCCGCGTGGTCGGGGCGGACTCAACATGCCGCGGAAAGTACCGCGAAGTCATGGACGTGTGCAGTTGATTGCACAGCCATAGGACATTTGCGGCCTTCTCGGAAAATTCGCGTTCCGTGAGCGGGCCGTTAGATCTGGCCAGGCTCAAAATGCTCACAACGCCTTTGGTGTCATGTACCGATTGAGACCACCCATGGTTCAACCCGTGCGCTTGCGTACCTTCCCATATCTCGGGAGTTTCACTAAATACGGTTTGGTCCCAGATGATGGGTGAGATGGACAGCTGGCAATGGATGACAATGGGGTTAGTTTGTACATAGTGATTTTTTTCGTAATGCTCTATAAATCCTTTTGGATAGTTTGTTAATAATTTGCTATGCGTTAGGATGTTTCCGAAGCGAGGAATTAATCGGAACAGAAAATATTCAAAACCATAGGCTTCTATTTTTTTGAGTGTGTATTCGGTCAGCTGACTTTCAGTTTGGTTTGTAGCACACTGATTTTCATAGATTATTTGTTGAGTTTTCATGAGGAGATCCCTTGCCCCTAAAATATGATCCAATTTACATAACGTCTTCATAGTAGTTGAGGTTTGTAGGAAAGTTCAAAGCGGTTTGTCTTGTATTAACATAAGTTGAGTGAATGAAAATTAGTGTAAAAGCACGAAAATCGATATTCGATATCTTGTGTGGGTGATGCTCGATATTTAAAGTTTTGATTTTTTTGTTAATTTTTTGACGTCATTAATAAGTGCTCACCGTGTCATACGCTATTGCTTCACTAACATGACCGTTACGTGTATCACGCCATGTTTAAAATGTTTATGTGAAACAATCGCAGTGATAGCAAAACAATGTCATCACAAACCGTCGGTGTTCCTCATGGGGCGTTTGCGCGACACTAGGGCACTAGCCAATGGAGTGCACCATGACTGCCAGCGCAGAAAAATTCACCCGTCAGACCCTGCTTGATGTTCGTCCTATGACCCCGAGCCTTTTCACCCTGCGTACCACGCGGGACAAGGGCTTTCGTTTCACGGCAGGCCAGTTTGCCCGGCTGGGCGTGACCAAAGCCGACGGCAGTACGGTCTGGCGCGCGTACTCGATGGTGTCGTCGCCCCATGATGACTTCCTCGAGTTTTTCTCCATTGTCGTACCGGGGGGGGAATTCACCAGCGAGCTGAGCCGTCTGCAAGTGGGTGATACGTTGCTGGTTGATCGGCAGGCGTTTGGGTACTTGACCTTGAATCGGTTTGTGGATGGCCGCGACTTATGGCTATTGGCAACCGGCACGGGGGTGGCGCCATTTTTATCGATTCTTCAGGACTTTGAAGTGTGGGAGAAGTTTGAGCGCGTCATTCTTGTTTACAGTGCGCGCGAAGAAAAAGAACTGGCTTATCAGCCGTTGATTCATCAGCTAATGCAGCGAGAGTATTTGGCTGAATATGCGCACAAATTTATCTATGTGCCTGTTGTGACACGTGAAAAAGTCGCGGGTGCATTGAATCAGCGAATGACATCGCTTATTGAAAGTGGCGAGTTAGAGCGTGCTGCGGGTGTAGCGTTAACGGCTGAGCATTCACGGGTGATGATATGCGGCAATCCTCAAATGATTGAGGATGTTCGCGCGCTATTAAAAAACAAAGCCATGCGGCTAAGTTTGACGCGCAAGCCGGGGCAGATAGCGGTCGAGAACTATTGGTAAGGCTGCCCCCTCAGTGACGCTCACATAAAAACGGCGCCTGATGGCGCCGTTTTTATGTGAGCGTCGGGTTAAGGCCGATTGTTTTGTACCTTGAGCAAGTCGCGAATTTCGCCCAGCAACTCTTCTTCTTTGGTTGGCACCGGGGGGGCGCTTGGCGCGACGGCCTCTTCACGCTTGAGGCGATTGATCGCCTTGACGCCCATGAAGATGGCAAACGCCACAATGATGAAATCGATCACGCTCTGGATGAATTTACCGTAGGCAAGCACAACTGCCGGGGCATCGCCCACAGCGGCTTTGAGCGTAATGGCCAGGTCACTGAAATCCACGCCACCGATCAACAAACCCAAAGGCGGCATGATCACATCGCCGACGAAGGATGAAACGATTTTGCCAAATGCCGCGCCGATGATAATACCGACGGCCATATCGACCACGTTCCCTTTGACCGCGAAGGCCTTGAACTCACTTATCACGCCCATAGGTTATTCCTTGTTACAGATGAGATTGGTTAACGCAGTGTAAATCAGCCTTGGGGATCTTGCCCGATTGGCTGTTTGCCGCTACGCGTTTGTTATCGACCGGTCAGTACGTCATTAGTTTTCAACTACTCGTCAGCGCCCGCCAAATACGCGACTCAGAGGTTCAACTCCAGACTTTTTTCTTAATGGGTTGCTTGAGACCTTTCTATTTAGAATTTGCCCCACCGACCTCTAGCCTTTGCTCAGTGCACGTTGATGCGCCCCCAATGATTAGAGGATCTACGCATGACCACCTCCCTTGGCTTCGGACTGTTTTCACAGCGACGCGTACTGTGTGTGTTGAGCGCCAGCCTACTGTCGGCTTCTGTCCATGCCGCCACCCTGACTCGCGATAACGGTGCAGCCGTGGGCGATAACCAGAACTCGCAAACCGCCGGGGCCAACGGCCCGGTGCTGCTGCAAGATGTCCAACTGCTGCAAAAGCTGCAGCGTTTTGATCGTGAGCGCATCCCTGAGCGGGTCGTACACGCCCGTGGTGCGGGGGCTCACGGTACGTTCACCGTGACCAACGACCTCAGCGATCTGACCAAAGCCAAAGTGTTTGCTGGCGGTGAAGTCACGCCGGTGTTTGTCCGTTTCTCGGCGGTGGTGCATGGCAACCACTCGCCCGAAACCTTGCGCGACCCACGCGGTTTTGCAACCAAGTTCTATACCGCAGACGGTAACTGGGACTTGGTCGGCAACAACTTCCCGACGTTCTTTATCCGTGATGCGATCAAGTTCCCGGACATGGTGCATGCCTTCAAGCCTGACCCGCGCACCAACCTGGATGATGATTCCCGTCGTTTCGATTTCTTCTCCCATGTACCGGAAGCGACCCGTACCCTGACTGAGCTGTACTCCAACTCAGGCACGCCGGCCAGCTACCGTGAAATGGACGGTAACGGTGTCCACGCTTACAAACTGGTGAATGCCAAGGGCGACGTGCGGTATGTGAAGTTCCACTGGAAAAGCCTGCAAGGGCAGAAAAACCTTGATCCGAAACAGGTGACTGAGGTTCAGGGCAAAGACTACAGCCACATGAGCAATGATCTGGTCACCCACATCAAAAACGGCGACTTCCCCAAGTGGGACTTGTACGTGCAGGTGCTCAAGCCTGAAGACCTGAAATCCTTCGAGTTCGACCCGCTGGACGCCACCAAGATCTGGCCGAATGTGCCGGAGCGCAAAGTGGGTCAGATGGTCCTGAACCGTAATCCGGCCAACGTGTTCCAGGAAACCGAACAGGTTGCCATGGCGCCTGCCAACCTGGTGCCGGGTATCGAACCGTCGGAGGACCGTCTGCTGCAAGGCCGCGTCTTCTCCTACGCCGACACGCAAATGTACCGTTTGGGGGCCAACGCCCTGCAATTACCCATCAACGCTCCCCGTGTAGCCGTCAACAATGGCAACCAGGATGGCGCGATGAACCTCGGTCACACCACTACGGGTGTGAACTACCAGCCGAGCCGCCTGGAACCGCGTCAAGAGCCGCAAACCGCGCGTTACAGCGAGATGGCCCTGTCGGGGGCGACCCAGCAAGCGAAGATCGCGCGTGAGCAGAACTTCAAACAGGCGGGCGATCTGTACCGGTCATTCAGCAAGAAAGAACGTCAGGACCTGATTGACAGTTTCGGCGGCTCGCTGGCGACCACGGACGATGAAAGCAAACACATCATCCTGTCCTTTCTCTATAAAGCGGACCCTGAGTACGGAACCGGTGTGACCCACGTCGCAAAAGGTGACCTGACCCGCGTCAAGGCACTGGCTGCCAAGTTGGTCGACTAATACGCCCCCCCTGTAATCGCTGCTGGGCAGTGGTTGCAGGGTTTACCTCCGGGAGGTCGCACCATGCGTTTTTTTATACCGTTCGCCGTGCTGTTTATCAGTGTCTGCGCTCAGGCCGATGAGCCGGACATGCGCGTGCAGCTTCAGGATTACTACTTCGACGCTGCCCGCCGAGGCGATGTGGCCATGCTCGACACCTTCATTGAGTCGGGGTACGCCCTCGACACTCAGGACAGCAAAGGCTACAGCGCGTTGATTCTGGCGGCGTATCACGGCCAGGCCGACGCGGTCGAGCGTTTACTGGCCGCCGGGGCCAATGCCTGCGTGCAGGACAAACGCGGTAACACCGCCTTGATGGGCGCTATTTTCAAAGGTGAGCTCAAGATTGCCCGCCGGTTGCTGGCCACCGAGTGCAACCCGGACCAGCGTAACCAGGCAGGCCAGACTGCCGCCATGTACGCGGGGCTGTTTAAGCGTGTTGAGTTGCTTAACGAACTGACCCGCCACGGCGCGGACCTGAATGCCGAAGATCCGTTGGGTAACAGTGCCGCTCGGCTGGCCAAGGGTGAAATCCGCATGCCGGTTGCGCGCTGATCCGGGCCGAGTGGGCTATCATCGCGTTTTTTTTCGTGGAGTTCAGATGGCCAAGCCCAAGCGCATTTACGGCTGCACCGAGTGCGGTGCAACGTTTCCCAAGTGGGCCGGGCAGTGCGGCGAGTGCGGTGTCTGGAACACATTGGTCGAAACCGTTGTGGAAAGCGGTTCTGCGGCACCGCCCAGCGGTCGCACGGGTTGGACCGGACAGCAAGCCCAGCTCAAAACCCTGGCTGAAGTCAGCATCGAAGAGATCCCGCGTTTCTCCACGGCGTCCGGCGAGCTGGATCGCGTGCTGGGTGGCGGACTGGTCGACGGCTCTGTGGTGCTGATTGGTGGCGATCCGGGTATCGGTAAATCCACCATCCTGCTGCAAACCCTCTGTCACATGGCCACGCGCATGCCTGCGTTGTACGTGACGGGCGAAGAATCCCAGCAGCAAGTGGCCATGCGCGCCCGCCGCCTGGGGCTGCCGCAGGACCGTCTGAAGGTGATGACCGAGACCTGCATCGAAAGCATCATCGCCACGGCCAAGCTCGAAAAACCCAAGGTCATGGTGATCGACTCGATCCAGACCATTTTCACCGAACAACTGCAATCGGCCCCGGGTGGCGTTTCGCAAGTGCGTGAAAGCGCGGCGTTGTTGGTGCGTTATGCCAAATCCAGTGGCACGGCGATTTTCCTCGTCGGCCACGTGACCAAAGAAGGCGCGCTGGCCGGGCCTCGCGTACTGGAGCACATGGTCGACACCGTGCTGTATTTCGAAGGCGAGTCCGATGGACGCTTGCGCCTGCTGCGTGCGGTGAAAAACCGTTTTGGCGCCGTCAACGAACTGGGCGTGTTCGGCATGACCGACAAAGGCCTGAAAGAAGTGTCCAACCCGTCAGCGATTTTCCTGACGCGCGCGCAGGAAGAAGTACCGGGCAGTGTGGTTATGGCGACCTGGGAAGGCACGCGTCCGATGCTGGTCGAAGTGCAGGCGCTGGTGGACGACAGCCACATGTCCAACCCGCGGCGCGTGACATTAGGGCTGGATCAGAACCGGTTGGCCATGTTGCTGGCCGTGTTGCATCGCCATGGTGGCATCCCGACCCACGATCAGGACGTGTTCCTCAACGTGGTGGGCGGGGTGAAAGTGCTTGAAACGGCGTCTGACCTGGCCTTGATGGCGGCGGTGATGTCGAGCTTGCGCAATCGCCCGTTGCCCCACGATTTGCTGGTATTCGGCGAAGTCGGCCTGTCGGGCGAAGTGCGTCCGGTGCCGAGCGGGCAAGAGCGCCTGAAGGAAGCGGCCAAGCACGGCTTCAAACGCGCCATTGTCCCTAAGGGCAATGCCCCGAAAGAGTCACCGCCCGGTTTGCAGATCATCGGGGTGACGCGGCTGGAGCAGGCGCTCGATGCCCTGTTTGAATAGCGTTTACTGATCGCTGATCAAGGCTTTTAACTCGCGCTGAAGCAGCGCTTCATCGCCCAGGTTCAGTTCGACCACTCGACGCAGGTGGCTGATCGACCCTTGGTCGATGCGGGTGCATTCAAAGCCCAGTCTGTGGGCCTCGGTATGGGCCAGACGCATGTCCATGATGATGTGCGTTTGGCCGCTCAGCTGGATGTGCGCGGTAAACACTGGCGTAGGGTCAGTGTGAGGGTGCCAGGTTAGCGGCTTTTCAATCAGCATCCCCTTGAGCGATACATCCAGCAGTTTGACCGACCAGTGCAGATCCTCCTGACTGATTAGGGTCAGGGCATCGAACGCAATACGGGTAAAGTGCCGACGTTCATCAGGTTGCGTGTGCATGGTCAAATCCTCCGGGCGTGCCTGAACTATAGTCCCGATCCGACGATTGCCAGTGATGAAAAAAACCGCTCGAAGAAGGCTCTAGACCAACGTCAGGGGGTGGTCTTTAGTGCTGGGAGCGCTAAACTCCGGGGGCAGTCCTTCTTGTCCAACTGGCCGGAATATAAAAATGAATAATAAAAATAGCCTGCTCCGTCACATTCCGTGGCTGGTGCTGGCAATTGTAGGAGCCTGCGCCCTTGGCGTAGTGGCATTGCGTCGGGGTGAGGCGATCAACGCCTTGTGGATCGTGGTGGCCGCCGTTGCCATCTATCTGGTCGCTTACCGTTATTACAGCCTGTTCATTGCCACCCGGGTGATGCAGCTGGACCCGAGCCGGGCCACGCCTGCGGTCGTTAACAACGACGGTCTGGACTACGTGCCGACCAACAAACACATTCTTTTCGGACACCACTTTGCCGCCATCGCAGGCGCCGGACCGTTGGTCGGGCCGGTGCTGGCTGCGCAAATGGGGTACTTGCCCGGCACGCTTTGGCTGATTGCTGGCGTCGTGCTGGCCGGTGCGGTGCAGGACTTCATGGTGCTGTTCCTGTCCACACGCCGCAATGGCCGCTCGCTGGGCGACATGGTGCGTGAAGAAATGGGCAAGGTGCCGGGCACCATTGCGCTGTTTGGCTGCTTCCTGATCATGATCATCATCCTCGCGGTGCTGGCGCTGATCGTGGTCAAAGCCCTGGCCGAAAGCCCGTGGGGCATGTTCACGGTGATGGCCACCATCCCGATTGCGATGTTCATGGGCATTTACATGCGCTACATCCGCCCGGGTCGCATTGGTGAAATCTCCATCGTGGGTGTGTTGTTGCTGCTGGGCTCTATCTGGCTGGGGGGCCAGATCGCCGCCGACCCTGAGTGGGCGCACGTGTTCACCTTCACGGGCGTGCAAATCACCTGGATGCTGATCGGTTACGGTTTTGTCGCGGCAGTACTGCCTGTGTGGCTGGTGCTGGCTCCGCGCGATTACCTGTCCACCTTCCTCAAAATCGGCACCATCGTGGCCTTGGCGATCGGCATTCTGATCACCATGCCCGAGCTGAAAATGCCGGCCGTTACCCAATTCATCGATGGCAATGGCCCGGTCTGGAAAGGCGGCCTGTTCCCCTTCCTGTTCATCACCATTGCTTGCGGTGCGGTCTCGGGTTTCCACGCACTGATTTCCTCCGGCACCACGCCCAAGTTGCTGGATAACGAAACCAACGCCCGTTACATCGGCTATGGCGGCATGTTGATGGAGTCGTTCGTCGCCATCATGGCAATGGTTGCCGCATCGGTGATCGAGCCAGGCGTGTACTTCGCCATGAACAGTCCGGCTGCGATCGTCGGTTCGGACGTTGTCAGCGTGGCGCAAACAGTCACCAGTTGGGGGTTTGCAATCACGCCGGATGCACTGACGGCGCTGGCTCAGGACATTGGTGAAACCACAGTTCTGGCACGTGCGGGCGGCGCACCGACCCTCGCAGTCGGTATCGCGCAAATCCTGCACCACGTGTTACCGGGCGAGAACACTATGGCGTTCTGGTATCACTTCGCTATTTTGTTTGAGGCCTTGTTCATCCTGACGGCCGTCGATGCCGGTACGCGTGCCGGTCGTTTCATGCTGCAAGACTTGCTCGGCAGCTTCGTGCCTGCCCTCAAGCGCACCGAATCATGGCCTGCCAACCTGATTGCCACGGCCGGCTGTGTGGCGATGTGGGGCTATCTGCTGTATCAGGGCGTGATCGATCCGCTGGGCGGCATCAACACCTTGTGGCCGCTGTTTGGTATCTCCAACCAGATGCTGGCAGGTATCGCGCTGATGCTGGCCACGGTCGTGCTGATCAAAATGAAGCGCCAGCGTTATATCTGGGTGACCATGCTGCCTGCGGTCTGGCTGCTGATCTGCACCACCACGGCAGGCTTCATCAAGCTGTTCGATGCCAACCCGGCGGTGGGCTTCCTGGCGCTGGCCAACAAATACAGCACGGCGCTGGACGCGGGCCAAGTGATTGCTCCGGCCAAAAACATCGACCAGATGCAGCACGTGATTATCAACGCGTACACCAACGCGGGCTTGACCGTGCTGTTCCTGTTCGTGGTCTTCAGCATCCTGTTCTATGCGCTCAAAGTCGGCATTGCCGCTTGGGGCACCAAAGAACGTACCGATAAAGAAGCGCCATTCCAGGCCATGCCGCAAGAGTGACAGAGGGCTGCAAACATGTTCAACGACCTGAGTCGCCTCGGTAAATACCTCGGTCAGGCTGCACGCCTGATGGTCGGCATGCCTGACTACGACAATTACGTCGAGCATATGCGCACTAAACACCCGGACAAGCCGGTCATGAGTTATGAGGCGTTCTTCCGCGAACGCCAGGAGGCCCGGTACGGCGGCAAGGGTGGCCCCAAGTGCTGCTAACCCGCTAGCCCTTGTGCAGGAGCGGGCATGTTCGTGAAGGTGTGGTGCCAGTCAACGATCCCGTTGAATGCCCCGTGTCTTGGCGAACAGGCCCGCTCCTGTTTTCGTATCTGCACACCCATTTTCAAGGAGACTGCATGTCCTCTCCCATCCCCGTCACCATCCTCAGCGGCTTCTTGGGGGCTGGCAAAACCACGTTGTTGCGTTACCTGCTCAGGGCCGAACACGGCCTTAAAATTGCCGTGATCGAAAACGAATTCAGCGATGCCGGGATCGACACCCAACTGTTGGGCGACGAACCGGTGCAGGTCATGACGCTGGCCAATGGTTGCGTGTGCTGCACCATCCATACTGACCTGACCAAAGCCCTTTACCTGCTGCTTGAGCGGCTGGACAGCGGCGAGATTGCCTTTGACCGGTTGGTGATCGAGTGCACCGGCCTTGCCGACCCGGCGCCGGTGGCGCAGACCTTTTTCATCGATGAAGAACTGCGCGAGCGCTACCTGCTGGACGGCATTATCACCCTGGTGGATGCGGCCCATGCGCAGGTTCACCTGACGCAGACCATCGCCCAGGCCCAGATTGGCTTTGCGGATCGTTTGCTCGTGAGTAAGCGCGACCTGGTGGACGACGCGACCTTCGATGCCCTGAGTGAGCGGTTGACCCGCATCAACCGTCGCGCACCGATCCGCGTGGTCGAGCACGGCAAAATCGATCTGGCGGAGTTGCTGGACGTGCGCGGTTTTAACCTTAATGCCGACTTGGGCGGTGGGGTGAGTTTGCGCCCGGTGCAGCCGGCAGCGTCTGTTGACCGTATCTCCAGCCTGGTGCTGCGCACCGACAAGCCGCTGGACATCGATCGCCTGAGCGAATTCATGAATGAGCTGCTTGAAGACCATGGCACGCAACTGCTGCGTTACAAAGGCGTGCTCAATATCGCGGGCGAGGCCCGGCGTCTGGTGTTTCAAGGGGTGCTGAAGTTGTATGGCTTTGACTGGGACACGGAGTGGGCTGAGGGAGAGGTGCGTGACAGTGTGATGGTGTTTATTGCCGACGACCTGCCCGAAGAGAAGATTCGCGAGGGGTTTGCGCGCCTCGGGAGCGAGTGAGAGGGCGCCCGCCTCATTTTTTTGCACTCATAAAAAAGCCCGGCTCACGCGCCGGGCTTTTTATTTAGCCAGTGACACTCAGTTGCCGTAAACCGGCAGCTTCTTGCAGATGGCTTTGACTTTCTCGCGAACGGCGTCGATCACGGCTTCGTTGGTGATGTCGTCCAGGATGTCGCAGATCCAGGTAGCCAACTCGCGGCATTCTTCAACCTTGAAGCCACGGGTGGTCACAGCCGGTGTACCGAAACGCAGGCCCGAGGTCACGAACGGGGAACGTGGGTCGTTCGGCACGGAGTTTTTGTTCACGGTGATGAAGGCCTTGCCCAGTGCGGCGTCAGCGTCTTTACCCGAGATGTCTTGCTTGATCAGCGACAGCAGGAACAGGTGGTTTTCAGTACCGCCCGAAACCACGTCATAACCGCGCTCGATGAACACCGAAGCCATGGCCTGGGCGTTCTTCACCACTTGTTGCTGGTAAACCTTGAACTCAGGTTGCAGGGCTTCTTTGAAGCACACAGCTTTACCGGCGATCACGTGTTCCAGCGGGCCGCCTTGCGAACCCGGGAAGACAGCGGAGTTCAGCTTCTTCTCGATGTCGGCGTTAGCTTTGGCCAGGATCAGGCCGCCGCGTGGGCCGCGCAGGGTTTTGTGGGTGGTGGTGGTGACCACGTCCGCGAACGGAACCGGGTTCGGGTAAACGCCCGCTGCAACCAGGCCGGCCACGTGGGCCATGTCCACGAACAGGTAAGCGCCGACTTTGTCAGCGATGGCACGGAAACGCGGGAAGTCCAGGATCTGCGAGTAAGCGGAGAAACCGGCCACGATCATTTTTGGCTTGTGCTCAACGGCCAGACGCTCGACTTCGTCGTAGTCGATCAGGCCATTGGCGTCGATGCCGTACTGCACCGCGTTGTACAGCTTGCCCGAGGACGAAACGGTTGCGCCGTGGGTCAAGTGACCGCCATGGGCCAGGCTCATGCCCAGAATGGTGTCGCCGGCCGACAGCAGCGCCAGGTACACCGCGCTGTTGGCCTGGGAACCGGCGTGGGGCTGAACGTTGGCGTAATCGGCCCCGAACAGTTCCTTGGCGCGGTCGATGGCCAGTTGTTCAACCACGTCGACGTATTCGCAGCCGCCGTAGTAACGCTTGCCCGGATAACCTTCGGCGTATTTATTGGTGAGTACCGAGCCTTGAGCTTCCATCACCGCTGGGCTGGTGTAGTTTTCCGAAGCGATCAGCTCAATGTGTTCTTCCTGGCGCTGAGCTTCTTGCTCCATGGCGGCAAAAAGGTCGGCGTCGAACTTGGCAAGTGTCAAATCACGGCTGAACATGGCGGTCCTCAAGGATCGGGGGCGGAAAAAGGAGGGCATTCTAACCCAACGGGTTTTATCTGGCATATGAAAGGCAATCATGTGGCAGACAAGTGGCTTTCAGGTACGGGTTTTTAGCGGGTTTTGAAGCCTTACTCGAACATCGGCAGGGCTTCCTGGCTGAAATGGGCTTCAAACTGTCGCGCAGGCATGGGCCGCCCGAACAGATAGCCCTGCACTTCATCGCAGCCGTGTTCACGCAGGAAGTTCAGTTGTTCGTGGGTTTCGACACCTTCGGCGATCACGGCCAGGTTCAGGCTGTGGGCCATGGCGATGATGGCACGGGCGATCTGCGCGTCCTGTTCACCTTCGGGCAGGCCGTCGACAAAGGTGCGGTCGATTTTCAGCACGTCGATAGGGAACTGCTTGAGGTAGTTGAGCGACGAATACCCCGTGCCGAAGTCGTCCACGGCAATGCTCAGGCCGAGGTTTTTCAGGCTGGCAAGGATTTGCAGCGCCTCGCTCACTTCGCGCATCAGGATGCTCTCGGTCAGTTCCAGCTCCAGACAGGCCGGGGGCAGGCCGGTGTCCTTGAGGATAGTGGCGATGCGCGTGCCCAACTGGCCGTCGGAAAATTGCCGCGCCGAGATGTTGACCGAGACTTTCGGCACGCGCACTTTGGCTTGGTGCCATTGCTTGAGCTGACGGCACGATTCAGCCAGCACCCAGTCGCCCACATCCACCACCAGCCCCAGTTCTTCAAGTACCGGGATAAAGTCGCCCGGTGGCACCAGGCCACGACGCGGGTGGTTCCAGCGCAGCAACGCTTCGACGCCGGTCAGGCGTTTGCCGTCGCCGCTGAACTGCGGCTGGTAATAGAGGATGAACTCTTGCTGCTCCAACGCATGGCGCAGGTCGCTTTCCAGCTCCAGCCGCTCCAGGGCGCTGGCGTTCATGTCCGCTTGGTAAAACTGGAAGTTGTTTTTGCCACGCTCCTTGGCGTGGTACATCGCCGTGTCGGCGTTTTTCATCAACTGGCTGAGCTCGTTACCATCCTGCGGGCTCAGGGCGATGCCGATACTGGCCGTGACAAAGAACTCGCGGCTCTCCAGCACAAACGGCTTCACCAGGCTGGCGAGGATCTGTTCAGCGACGCTGATGGCGCGGTTGAGTGCTATCTCGCGGGTCGCACGGGGTTGCAGCAACAGGGTGAATTCATCGCCGCCCATGCGCGCCACGGTGTCGTCGTTGTCCACGCAAGCAAGCAGGCGAATGGCCATGTCTTTGAGCATGCGATCGCCCGCGGCGTGGCCCAACGAGTCATTGATCGGCTTGAACCGGTCAAGGTCGAGGAACATCAGTACCACCCACGACTTATTGCGTTCAGCCTGTTGCAGCGCGGTGTGCAGCCGGTCCTGGAACAACGTGCGGTTCGGCAGGTGGGTCAGGGCGTCGTAATAGGCCAGGCGATGAATACGCTGTTCACTGGCCTTGCGTTCGCTGATGTCGCTGAAGAAGCACACATAACTGGCCAGATCGCCTTCGTCATCAAACACGGCCGTGATGCCGACCCACGCCGGGTAGTGTTCACCGTTCAGGCGCTTGAGCCAGATTTCGCCTTCCCAGGTGTTGTGCTGGTGCAGTTGCTTGAGCACGTAGTGCAAATGCGCCTGTTGCTGCTCATCGACGGTGAGCATGCTCGGCAACTGGTCGAGCACTTGCGACACGGCGTAGCCGCTGACTCGGCTGAAGGCCTCGTTGGCCTGCACGATATAACCCGCCGGGTCGGTAATGAGGATGGCCGAGGTCGAGTGCTCAAATACCGTGGCGGCCATGCGCAGGTCTTTTTCGGCGCGGCGTTGCTGACTGATATCACGCCCGACCCCGAGGATGCCTTCGAACGCATCGTTCTCATCCCACACCAGTACCAGACGCAATTCGATGGGGATCTTGCGCCCGTCGGCCCGCAAGCAATCGAACAGGAACAGTTGAGTGTCGAGTTGGGTGCGCAGGGCGGCCAGTTGTTCGGGCTTGTCCAGCGCGCGACTGACTTGTTCGATCAGGCTGTACACACCGGCCAGTTGTTGCGGGTTGGCAATGGTTGATTGCCAGCCGTGGGTGAACACCCATTCGGCGTCAAAGCCCAGTACGGTCTGGACGGACGGGCTGACATAGTTGAGCTTCAACGCATTGTTGGTTGAAAAAATCACATCACTGATGCTTTCGGCCAGCATCCGGTAGCGTTGCTCGCTGTCACGCAACGATTCGCTGGCTTCGATCTGATCGGTGATGTCTTTGGCCACGCCGACGATACGCGTGACTTGATCGTAGGCGTCTCGCGCCAGCGCCTGTTCACGGATGTCGAAGCGCCGCCACACGCCGTTGCTATGGCGAAAACGCAACTGGCATTGCAGCAGGTGCGCGTAGCCGCTGTGGCGCTGTTGCTTGCGCAGCAGGTGGTAATGCTCGGCATCTTCGGGGTGCAGCAGCAGTTCCCAGAAGTAAGCGCCCATTTGCTGCAGTTCGGTGGCGTTGTAGCCCAGGGTGTGGCCCAGATGGTGGTTGCTGAAAATCATCCGCTGGCTGATGACGTCCTGCACGTACAAGTGGTCCGGCACGGTACGCACCACATCCGACCAGAAGCTCTCGCGCTCTTGCAGCGACAGCTCGATCAGCTTGCGGCTGGTGATGTCGCTGATGCTCAAGATCACGGCCTGATAATCGCTGCGGTCTTGCGGCAAACGCAGCACCAGCCATAAATGCTGGTCCTGCCCCTTGGCGTCGACGAGGGTGATTTCCAGCTCAAGTTGCTGTTGGTGGTTGAGCACGGCCTCGATAACTTGATAACTGATGGCCGAGGTGGTGTTCGGGTAACCGTTGATCAGTTTTTCCCAGGCGCCTTCGCACGAATCCACGTCCAGCAAGTGCAATGCCACCTGATTGACTTCAGTGATGCGTAACTGTTCGCACAAATGCTGGCGCTGCACGGGGTTGTTGTTCAGCCAGTGTTTGAGCGCAGCGCTGTCATACAGCTGCTCGCGTTCGAGAAAGCCCGGCAGGCTCGAGAGGTCAAGCACGCACAGGGCGACGCCGGTGCCTTCAAATATGTCGTGATAACGGCGACGGCCTTCATGGGCCTGACGCTGGCGGCGGCGCAGGTTGATCAGTGCGATCAACGGTAGCAACGAAAACAGCAGGCCAAGCAGGCATTTACCGATGAGCCCGGGCAGCAGTTGCTCGACCACCTGTTCCTTATTGAACAGCCCGCGCAGTTGCCAGTCGCTGTGGCTCAACGGCATCAACACGACAGTATCGGCCTGATCCTGTGCGGTGAGGGTGGAAGCCGGTGTGACCGGCACTGCGCTGTGGCGCAGTACTTTATGGGTCAGCGCATTTTCGATCAGCCACTGCGGCCGGTCGCCATGAATGTTTTGCTGGGTCAGTTTGTTCAGCAGGTCCGGGCTCAGGCGCAGCAGCCAGTAGCCACGCGTCGGGCGGTCGGGTTTATCCAGCAGTAAATAAAGGGTGCTGGCGTCGCTGTTGTTGCTGAAGTAATAGCCGTCGGTGCTTTTGCGCGATTGATTATGTTTGATCCAGTCCCGCAAATAGGCGGCGTCCGGGCTGATGCCGCCGCTGTCGAGCAGCACCTCGCCCTCAGGGCTGAGTAGGGCCAGGCTTTGCAACGAGGGCAGCGACTGCATCATCTGGCTGGCCTGCGCGCGCAACTGTTGCAGGGTGACCGGAGATGGCCGGGCAGGCAGCAGTTTGAGTGCCATCTCCGCCCGCAGGCCCATGCTCAGGTTGACGTGATCTGCCAGGTCGGTGCTGTACGTGGCACTGTATTGGCGCTGATGCTCGACGGTGGACTGAAATTGCTCGATCAGCAGCCAGAACAACATGCCCAGTAGAAGCAGGACCAACGTGGCCAGCGCGCCTTTTAACGTGCCGCGCACGGGGGTGCCGAGCCATGGGCCTGGAGCACGCGCGGGGTTAGACGGTGTGACGTTGGGCAAGCTGTGATCCTGCGATTGGCTGCAATGGTGCGATACGCACTATAAGCGGGACGCCCAAAGGGCGGCTAGCATGCCTTGGACTGTGGCAAAGTGCCAGCCCCTTGGTGGGCGCTGGTTTGCCCTGCACTGCGCATTCAGGTAGCTTTGCCGGTTACGCGGGGGCACAAGGGCTCCTACACTCAGGCTTTTTACATGAACAGGCATTGACCCAGATCAATCCCTGTCCTTCTGCTATGGCCTGAGCCGTGCATTGCTCGCGCCTTAATCACCTGTCACTGACGCTAGGTTCACCATGGCTCAATACGTTTTCACCATGCATCGGCTGAGCAAAGTTGTTCCGCCGAAGCGGGAAATCCTGAAAAACATCTCCCTGTCGTTTTTCCCGGGCGCCAAGATCGGCGTACTCGGTCTGAACGGTTCGGGTAAATCCACCCTGTTGAAAATCATGGCTGGCGTCGACACCGAGTTCGACGGCGAAGCCCGTCCAATGCCGGACTTGAACATCGGCTACCTGCCGCAAGAGCCGCAACTGGACCCGAGCAAAACCGTGCGCGAAGTGGTTGAAGAGGCCGTGAGCGTGATCAAGGACGCCCAAGCGCGTCTGGACCAGGTTTACGCCGAATACGCTGACCCGGATGCCGACTTCGACAAGCTGGCCGCCGAACAGGCCAAGCTTGAAGCCATCTTGCAAGCGGGCGACGGCCACAACCTGGAGCGCCAGCTGGAAGTCGCCGCCGACGCGCTGCGCCTGCCCGCATGGGACGCGAAGGTTGAACACCTGTCGGGTGGTGAGAAGCGTCGTGTGGCCTTGTGCCGCCTGCTGCTCTCGGCCCCGGACATGTTGCTGCTCGACGAACCGACCAACCACCTGGACGCCGACTCCGTCGCCTGGCTGGAGCACTTCCTGCACGATTTCCCGGGCACCGTGGTTGCGATCACGCACGACCGTTACTTCCTGGACAACGTAGCCGGTTGGATTCTGGAACTCGACCGCGGCGCCGGTATTCCTTACGAGGGCAACTATTCGGGCTGGCTTGAAGCCAAGTCCGATCGTCTGGCCCAGGAATCCAAGCAGCAATCGGCCCACGAAAAGGCCATGAAAGACGAGCTGGAATGGGTGCGTAAAGGCGCCAAGGCGCGTCAGTCCAAATCCAAGGCCCGTCTGCAACGCTTTGAAGAACTGCAATCGCAGGAATTCCAGAAGCGCAGCGAGACCAACGAAATCTACATCCCGGCCGGTCCGCGCCTGGGTGACAAGGTGATCGAGTTCAAGAACGTCTCCAAGGGTTACGGCGATCGCGTGCTGATCGACAACCTGTCGTTCGCCATGCCTAAAGGCGCCATCGTTGGCGTGATCGGCGGTAACGGTGCGGGTAAATCCACCCTGTTCCGCATGCTGATGGGCAAAGAGCAGCCGGATTCGGGCAGCATCGAAATCGGTGAAACCGTTCAGTTGGCGTGCGTTGACCAGAGCCGCGATGACCTGGACGGCAGCAAGACGGTGTTCCAGGCCATTTCTGACGGTTCGGATGTCATCCGCATCGGCAACTATGAAATCCCTTCGCGTACCTATGTCGGGCGTTTCAACTTCAAAGGGGGCGATCAGCAGAAGTTCGTCAAGGACCTGTCCGGTGGTGAGCGTGGTCGCTTGCACCTGGCCCTGACCCTGAAAGAGGGCGCCAACGTGCTGCTGCTCGACGAACCGTCTAACGACCTTGACGTTGAGACCTTGCGTTCGCTTGAAGAAGCACTGCTGGACTTCCCTGGCGCCGCCATTGTGATCTCTCACGACCGGTGGTTCCTTGACCGTGTGGCGACGCACATCCTGGCCTACGAAGACGACTCGCAAGCGGTCTTCTTTGAGGGTAACTACACCGAGTACGAAGCTGACCGTAAAAAGCGCCTCGGTGAGGCGGCCACCCAGCCGCACCGCGTGCGTCACAAAAAACTGGCTCAGTAAGGCCGGTTTTTACAAAAGCGGAGCCCCATGGGGCTCCGTTTTTTTTGCGTGTGCTATTTCCGCCATCAGTGCCCGGCTTGCCACGTTTCAGGATTTCACCGGTTTAACGCTTAAAAGGGGTGCAGAAGTGGGTACAGAATTCACATTTTTGGTGCGCAAAACCTCTAAAAATCATCGCTATTTATAGAAAAGCACCATTTAAATTCAGAACTGCGACATTTTGCGCTGTCGCGGTGCGACATGAATTGATAAAGTTCCGGCCAATCTCCGTTTAACGACAATAAATTTGCCGAGACTTACCCATGATCGAATCCGTCGAGCACTTCCTTGCCCGCCTCAAAAAACGCGACCCAGACCAGCCAGAATTCCACCAGGCGGTGGAAGAAGTCCTGCGCAGCCTGTGGCCTTTTCTCGAAGCCAATCCGCACTACCTGACTTCCGGGATTCTCGAACGTATTTGCGAACCTGAGCGGGCAATTGTGTTTCGCGTGTCATGGGTGGATGACGAAGGCAAAGTGCGGGTTAACCGCGGCTTCCGCATTCAGATGAACAGCGCCATTGGCCCTTACAAAGGCGGCTTGCGCTTCCACCCGTCGGTGAATTTGGGGGTGTTGAAGTTCCTGGCGTTTGAACAAACCTTCAAAAACTCCCTGACCTCGCTGCCCATGGGCGGCGGTAAGGGTGGCTCGGATTTCAACCCCAAGGGCAAGAGCGACGCGGAAGTCATGCGTTTCTGCCAGGCCTTCATGAGCGAGCTGTACCGTCATATCGGTTCGGACGTGGACGTGCCCGCTGGCGACATCGGCGTCGGCGCCCGTGAGATTGGCTTCCTCTTTGGCCAATACAAACGCCTGAGCAACCAGTTCACCTCCGTGTTGACCGGCAAAGGCATGAGCTACGGCGGCAGCCTGATTCGCCCGGAAGCCACCGGGTTTGGCTGCGTGTATTTTGCGCAGGAAATGCTCAAGCGCAGCGGCCAGCGTATTGATGGCAAGCGGGTTGCGATTTCCGGCTCGGGTAACGTGGCGCAGTATGCCGCGCGCAAAGTCATGGACCTGGGCGGCAAAGTCATTTCGCTCTCGGACTCCGAAGGCACCCTGTATTGCGAAGCCGGTCTGGACGACGCGCAGTGGGAAGCGCTGATGGCGCTGAAAAACGTCAAGCGCGGACGTATCAGCGAACTGGCGGCGCAATTTGGTCTGGAGTTTCTGGCGGGCCAGCATCCGTGGCATCTGCCCTGTGACATTGCGCTGCCTTGCGCAACACAGAACGAACTGGACGCCGAAGCCGCTCGCACATTGCTGAGCAATGGCTGTGGGTGCGTGGCCGAAGGCGCCAACATGCCGACCACGCTGGAAGCGGTGGACCTGTTTATCGAGGCGGGCATTTTGTTCGCACCGGGCAAAGCCTCCAATGCGGGCGGTGTGGCCGTGAGCGGTCTGGAAATGTCGCAGAACGCCATGCGCTTGCTGTGGACGGCGGGTGAGGTGGACAGCAAGTTGCACAACATCATGCAATCGATCCACCACGCCTGCGTTCACTACGGTGAAGAAAACGGCCGCATCAACTACGTCAAAGGCGCCAACATCGCCGGTTTTGTCAAAGTGGCCGATGCCATGCTCGCGCAGGGCGTGGTTTAAGCCCGGTCCACGCGAACGATCTCGACCTGCAAATCCCCGGCAGGTCGAAGCCACAACACTTCATCGCCGGGGCCTGCGCCCAACAGCGCACGGCCCAGTGGCGAGCCCCAGTTGATTAACCCCTTCGTGGCATCGGCCTCGTCTTCGCCGACCAGTTGCACCCGTTGCTCATTGTCGTGTTCATCGACGAACGTCACCCAACTGCCTATCTGCACCTTCTGCGTCGAAGTCGCGGGCGCGACCACCTGTGCGCTGAGCAAGCGCTGATTGAAATAGCGCAGGTCACGCTCAAGATCAGCCAAACGCTGCTTGTCGGCCTCATCCCCTTTCGCCGTCTCGTGAGCATGCTCAGCCTGTAGCTCACTGACTTTGGCCTGCAATAAAGCTTGACCTTGGGCGGTGACGTAATTGGGCTGGCTGCTGACCTGACGCTCAATGGGGGCATTGGCGTGGTCAGCAGCGCTGTCTTCGTTTACAAATGCGCGGCTCATGGCAACTGTCCCTTATGGCGATAAGGTTGAGAGCCCGCGGGCCGATCAAGGTTCAGATGAGTGCGAGCGATAAGCACGAGCAGCGTCGACATCCTTCTCGTGTTGCCAATCGCGTTCGCGCTCATCCCAATGACGGTCCTGATATTGCTCCCGGTCCTGGTTTTCGCGCATGGCCTGGCATTGGCGAAAGCCATCATCCCAGCCTTGAGCGTAGGTCGAATCCTTCAGGTAGCGCGGGACGTTTTTCTTGAATTCCCCCGTTATCACCCCGGCCGCTTGCCGGCCACTGCTGCACCCATCATCGAAACCGTCTGCAAAGGCGGGAGGATACCCTTTGGCCAGCAGGTCCTGATGGGTGGTCTCACACCCGGCCAACAGCACAATCAGCATCCCCAACCCCACACACCTGCGCCACATAACCCACCTCAGTGCACCGTTGAACGGCTGATGCGGTGAGTGTAGGCCGGGATCTGTGAGTGGGACGTCAAGCCGATGTCAATGCGATGTCAGTGATCAGGTTGAGCCCCGAGAGCCGACTGTTCAGCCAGTTCCTGCTGGATAAAGGCCGCGATCATGGCGCGGTACACCTGTTCGGTGACCTGCGGGTTGGCCCCGAGTTCGTCGGCCAATGCCCTGACTTTGAGGAAAACCTGCTCCACGCGTTGCGGCGCTTTGACTGCGTTGCTGTCCTTTTTAAACCGCGCAGCCTGCGAAACATACGCCCCGCGCTGTGCGATCAGGCCGACGATCTGGCGGTCCAGTTCGTCGATGTGTGAGCGCACCTCTTCAAGGGTGTGGCACGTTACCGTCATGTGGTGAAGCTCCCTTTAGTAGTGATACCACTTCACTTCCAGCATCACTTCGTTCACGGGCGAGGTCAGGTGGCTGAATTCGCGCTGGGCTGTCAGGCGTAAACCGAGGTTGCGCGACAGTTCCCATTGTTGATTCAGGCTTAAGGTGCGGCGTATTTCACCGTTGGTGAAGTAATCGCCCTTGGCTTCCAGGCTCAGGTTGCCGATCGGGTTGCGCCACAGCACGCCGGTGTTAAAGCCCGCCGCAGGTGACACGAACGCCGCGAAGTCGTTGTTGTGCTCCACGCGCACGGTGCCGAGAGCAAAGCCCAGTACCTCGTCAGCCAGTTGCCAGGTGCCACCTGCGCCGCCGTTAACGTGGCTGACGAGGGTTTCATCGCCATGTTTGCCGAGCACGCGCTCCAGCCCGCCACCCACTTGCCAGGACCACGGCTTAAGCAAGTCATTGCGCGGGGTCAGGGAGCGGATGTTGGCCAGGTCCAGCTGCTGGATTTGCCAGTGGTTGCCTTCGTACTGGCGCAGTTTGAGTTGCAGGATTTCGATTTGCGCGCCCAACGGGAAGCCCGGCGCGTTGTCGTTGAGGTCGTGGTAGGCCATGCGCAGGCCGTACTCGCCAAAAGCCTTGTCATCACGGCTGCCGACGCCCACTTGCCAGGTACGCGATTGGTGGCCGTTTTCTGGCAGCTCGGGTTTTTCGACATGCAGATGCGGGGCCGGATTCTGGTTGATCGCGCGCAGCAGTTCAAAGCTGCGCTGCGAACGGTCGGTGTCTCGCTCTAGGCCGTTGGCGCGGTAGCGTTCAAGGCGATACGCCGCATCGATAATCAACGCCTGACGCGCGCCGGGCAGTGCTTTGAAATCCGGGTTTTGCAATTGTTTTTGATCCGCGCTGACCTGCAGCACCCATTGCTGTTCTTCAGGGTCGAGGGCTTTGGCCCGGTCCAGCAGCTCGCGCTCGCGGGACGGACGGTATTCGATACTTTCGACCAGGCCTGCTTCCTTGACGGCCTTGACGGTGTCGGTGGGGATGGCGGTCAGGGGGAATTGGGTGGTCAGTTGCAGGCCGGGGCGCGCCACCTGCAGCAGCTCCAGCAAGCGATATGAGCAGTTTTCATCGAAGAAGAAGTAGTCGAACTGGATTTGTTTGAGCTCCCACACGTGCTCGACCATGCGCTGCGTTTCTTCGGGGGTCAGGTTGAGCCGGTATTCCCACAGGTCGCGGTTTTCAAGGCTGCGGTATTCCGACAGTTTTTCCTGATATGGCACCAGTGCGAACAGGCCCGGGTAGCCACCAGCCAGCCCTTTCCAGGCATACAGAATGCTGTTGTCGGAGCCTTCGATGTAGGCGCCAAAGTTGATTGCATAGCTCAGCAGCGCGGTTTTGTTGCTTTGCACGTCCGCCTGATCGATGCGCAGCAAGGTGTGACCGAACATCGATGAGGGGCTGTTGAGGTAGGCCGCCGGAAAAATCATGACCGTGCTGTGCGGGGCCACGTCTTTGAACCATTGCGTGAACTCCGCGCAGGGGGCTGGCGGCAGGTCGGTCAGGTTCAATTGGGCCTTGAGCCAGCGGGTGCGGGCCGGGTACACGCACTGCGGGTGTTTATCCCCCAGGCTCAACGGCGAATACAGCGCCTCGACGGTGGCACGCAGTTCAGCGTCCGGGTGTTGGGCGCCGTCGGGGGCGATGAAGAATTTGTCGTCGCTGACGTAACTGCGCCAGCCTCCGAGTGCGCGGGCTTCGTAATGCCCGAGGGAAATCCAGAAAGGGTCGTTGGCCAACTGCTGCACACGTTGATTGTCGATTTGGGGCGCGGCATATAACGGGGCGCAGGCACAGAGCGCCAGATAGGCAAGGCGTTTGAGCATGGTGGGCAACTGTTGTCAGGCAAAGAGAAATGAAGCGCAAGAATACCCGCTCCGAAAGGAGCGGGTAGGTCTCATTTACGCAGCAGTGGCGTATTTGGACAGGCGTGCGTCACTTTTCAGGACAGCCAGGGTGTTGTTGTGAACGTCATCGGCCGTCACGTCAGCTTTGCTGAAGATTTGCTGGAAGTGTTCGTGGGTGACAGCAGCAAAATGCTCGCGGTCTTCAGGGGCGACACCCAGTACCACCGCGTAGGTGGTCAGTGCTTCGCCGTTGCCTTTAGCCATGTCTTCGGACAGCTCGTTCATCATGCCATTCATGGCAATCCACGATTTGCCGCCGTAGGTCAGCGCGTCTTTGGTGGTGCAACCGTTGGTACCGGACGTCATGCCGAAAGTGGCGTTGCCGGAGGTGCCGTTGGTGGTAGAGGCCAGGAAGTGGGCCGGTGTGCCGCGCTGGCCTTCAAACAGCATGTTGCCCCAACCGCAGTTTGGGCCGCCTGGTGCTTGAGCCATGGCATTGAGGGAAACAACAGTGAAGAGAGTACCGAGAAGAATCCGTTTCATAGCTTTGTTCTCTATGTGTGTGCAACCAATGGACAAGGGTGTCTGGCCCTGAAGCGCCAGTACGGGCCAGTTATGACTTCCGGCCGCGTAACACCTTGGAGTCTAGGCACGTTCTGCAGGTTCCGTTATTTTTTGCAAAACAATCATTGATCGAGCGCAGTTTAATCCCGCAAATACAGGGCCTCGGGAATTCGAGCATCGTGCGCCTTGCCAGTGGCGTACGGCCAGCGCCAGAATGCTGCCATCTGCCCCGCCCGATGTAAGGAAGCCCGATGCCTGATTCTGTTGCTGCCAGCTTGCGTCTAGCGCCTGACGCGCTGACCCGTCCGTTTTCCGCTGAACAGTTCAGCTTCTCTACCACCAATGATCTGGAGCCTTTTCGCGGCATTCTCGGCCAGGAGCGTGCGGTCGAAGCCTTGCAGTTTGGCGTGGCCATGCCGCGTCCGGGATACAACGTGTTTGTCATGGGCGAGCCCGGCACCGGGCGTTTTTCGTTCGTCAAGCGTTACCTCAAGGCTGAAGGCAAACGCCTGAAGTCGCCCAGCGACTGGGTGTACGTCAATAATTTCGATGACCCGCGTGAACCGCGGGCGCTGGAGTTGCCGGCCAGTGGCGCCGGTGCGTTCATCGCGGACATCAATGGGTTGATCGATAACCTGCTGGCGACCTTCCCGGCGGTGTTCGAACACCCGACGTACCAACAGCGCAAAAGCGCCATCGACCGGGGTTTCAACCAGCGTTATGACCGGGCGCTGGACGTGATCGAGCGCCTGGCGCTGGAGAAGGGCGTGGCGCTGTACCGCGACAGCAGCAACGTCGCCTTCACACCGATGAGCGATGGCAAGGCGCTGGATGAAGCCGAGTTTTCGCAGTTGCCCGAAGAAGAGCGCGAGCGTTTTCACGAAGACATTTCGCAGCTCGAAGAGCGTCTTAACGAAGAGCTGGCGAGCCTGCCGCAATGGAAGCGCGAGTCTAACAACCAGTTGCGTCACCTGAACGAAGAAACCATCACCCTGGCGCTGCAACCGTTGCTGGCGCCGCTGTCGCAGAAGTACGCCGAGAACGGTGCGGTATGCGGTTATTTGCAGGCCATGCAGGTGTATCTGCTCAAAACCGTGGTCGAGCAGTTGGTCGACGACAGCAAGACCGATGCGCAGGCGCGCAAGCTGCTCGAAGAGCAATACCTGCCAAGCCTGGTGGTGGGTCAGCCGATGAGCGGCGGCGCCCCGGTGGTGTTTGAGCCGCACCCGACCTACGACAACCTGTTTGGTCGTATTGAATACAGCACCGATCAGGGCGCGCTCTACACCACCTACCGCCAGTTGCGGCCGGGTGCGTTGCACCGTGCCAATGGCGGTTTTTTGATTCTTGAAGCGGAGAAGATGCTCAGTGAGCCGTTCGTGTGGGATGCGCTCAAGCGCGCGCTGCAATCGCGCAAGCTGAAAATGGAGTCGCCGCTGGGTGAAATGGGCCGCCTGGCGACCGTGACGCTGACCCCGCAAGTGATCCCGTTGCAGGTCAAGGTCATCATCATTGGTGCCCGTCAGCTGTATTACACGTTGCAAGACCTCGACCCGGACTTCCAGGAGATGTTCCGCGTGCTGGTGGACTTCGACGAAGACATCCCGATGGTCGACGAAAGCCTTGAGCAGTTTGCACAGCTGCTGACCACGCGCACGTCTGAAGAAGGCATGGCGCCACTGACGGCCGATGCGGTTGCGCGACTGGCCACCTACAGCGCGCGGCTGGCGGAGCATCAGGGGCGGTTGTCGGCTCGTATCGGTGATCTGTTCCAGTTGGTCAGCGAGGCGGATTTCATTCGTCATCTGGCCAACGATGAAATGACCGACGCCGGGCACATCGAACGTGCGCTCAAGGCCAAGGCCACCCGTACCGGGCGTGTGTCGGCGCGGATTCTCGATGACATGCTGGCAGGCATCATCCTGATCGACACCGATGGCGCCGCTGTCGGCAAATGCAATGGCCTGACCGTGCTGGAAGTGGGGGATTCAGCGTTCGGCGTGCCGGCGCGGATTTCGGCCACGGTGTACCCGGGCGGCAGCGGAATTGTCGACATCGAACGCGAAGTCAACCTCGGGCAGCCGATTCACTCCAAGGGCGTGATGATCTTGACCGGCTACTTGGGCAGTCGTTATGCCCAGGAATTCCCGCTGGCGATTTCGGCCAGCATCGCGCTGGAACAGTCCTACGGCTACGTGGACGGCGACAGTGCTTCGCTGGGCGAGGCTTGCACGTTGATTTCCGCGCTGTCCAAAACGCCGCTCAAGCAGTGTTTTGCAATCACCGGCTCCATCAACCAATTCGGTGAAGTGCAGGCGGTGGGCGGGGTCAACGAGAAGATCGAAGGCTTCTTCCGTCTGTGCGAGGCTCGCGGGCTGACCGGCGAGCAGGGTGCGATCATCCCTCAAGCCAACGTTGCCACCTTGATGCTGGATGAGAAAGTGTTGCAGGCCGTGCGCGAAGGCAAGTTCCACGTCTACGCGGTGCGTCAGGCAGACGAAGCCCTGAGCTTGTTGGTGGGCGAGCCTGCGGGCGAGCCGGACGCTGAAGGTCAGTTCCCGGAGGGCAGCGTCAATGCGCGGGTGGTCGAACGCCTGCGGGTGATTGCAGAGATGATCAGCGATGAAGATCTCAAAGAAGCGGAAAAAGAACTGATCGCCGAAACCCTGGCGGCTAAAAAAACCGTGTAACGCCCTCTGCGGTGGTGACGCGTTTTACCTTCCGTTGGTCACGGCGCCTTGGCGGGCGCCGTTTTTCTTCTATTCTCAGCACATGGACCTCCACTGTCGTCACTGGAACGATGCAGCCCGTTGTGTGCGGCTGAATACAGGAACCACCGAGGGTCGCCGCCATGTCGCGCAACCTTTGTCTTACCCGCCGCTGCCTGGGGCTGGTCACGCGTATCGAGTGCAGCGTACGCCCCCTGGCAGGCGGCACCGGTATGTGGACGTTGCTGTTTGCTGCCGGACTGGCGGGCGAGCAGCCCACCACGATCAAGTCCCAGGGCCCGTTCCCCGGCCCGAGCGCGGCCGAAACCATCCTTGAATCCATCGTCGAAAGCCTGACCCTGCACGGTTATGAGCTGGCGGATGATCCGCAGATCTGGTGCCTGCATGTGCAGGCCCAGCTACGGCAAATCAACGGAGCGCGCTGTCACGCGTCTCGCTGATCGCAGGCTTCAGTGGGGCGGATTGACCTCCGGCACCTTGTCGAGCTTGACCTCAAAGCCGTATTCCACGGGGGTAAGGTCGGTGCGGGCATAGCTTTCCAGTTGGGTCGGCTGGCCATAGAAGTAATGCACGTCAAACAGCGCAGGGCCTTCTGCCTCTGCGCTGTGGCTCACGGCCAGCACTTCCTTCAGGTAGTTGCCGGTGGCGTCCTTGGCGTAGAACCGCCAGGCATCCGACGGGAACGCCTTTTGATCGACTATTAGTGCGTTGCCCTTAAGCTCCAGCCCTGTGGGCAGGTGCTCTATGTTCAGCACCTGCTTGTCGACTGCTGCGATGTACATGGGCATCGAGCCAATGGCGTAGGCAGGGGTTTCCGGGAACAAGTTCAGGTCGTAGGTGATGACGCCAGTGTGCGGGTCGACATCGAAGGCTTCTTCCGGCAGCTCCAGCGGCTCGCTGCGCTTGCCACTTTCATCTTCGGCAAAGAACGTGACCGGAGCTTGGGAGGCGTCGGGCAGCAGGCCGACCAACTCGTCATTAAACGTAGCGGGGTGGCTGAACTCCAGCGTCGCGGCGCTGGCGTCGTCAATGGACTGGTTGATGGTCACGGTCTTTTTTAAGCGCTCAGGGTCGAGGTTGGCGTTTTTCAGGTACGCAGGCGCCTGGTCGTCGTACACCACGACCGATAGCGGCAGGGGCTGAACCTCTTTGCTGATCACGGTTTTATCGAGCCGACGTACCGGCAGGTCGAGGGCTTTGCGGGTCACTGTGGCGCTGGAGAAGTCCATGACGCTGATGTCCAGCGTGTCGACAGAGCCGTTGAAGTACACCTTGCTGTAGTGGTTGGGGTGTTTTTGCTCGAAGGCTTTTTCTTCGTCTGCCAACTGTCGTTCGAAGGCTTCGCTCCAGGCGGTTTGCTTGAGCATCTCGGCTAGCTGTTGCTGGTAAAACGCCAGTTGCTCGGCATTTTCGTTGATCGAGCCTGCGCGCGAGAGGAATTGGCCTGATTGATCGCGGGCCTGAATGATCAAGGGATTCAGTTCGGTGTCCCCCACAGCCTCGGCGGGCGCGGCGCTGTTGTGGATCTCGACTTCAGCGAAGTTTTTGCCCAGCGCTAACAGGGTCACGCTGATGGTGCCATCGGTCCGTGTCTGGCCCACGTCTTTGCCGTTGAGCTTGAAATGCACGACGTTGCCCGGCGCAATCACTTCTACCTTGCCATGCAGCATCACCGGTTGCGGCTGCTGGCCGTTTTCGGTCTCAACGCCGTCGATGTAAGGGTAGGTGACGGTCAGGTCGTCCGGGTTGCTCAGGTTGGCGCTCGAAGGGCTTAGCTGAATGCCGGGATCGGTTTCGGACCACTCGGGCTGGAACGGCACCTCTTGTTTATTGCTCAAGGTGACGGATTGCCATTCCAGAGCGTGGGGGAACGGGAATTCGGAGGCGCTGTTGATCGGGAAGGGGAACACCGGCTCCAGATCGGTCAGGTAGTCGGAACTGGCATTTTTACGCAGGACAAACAGGCCATTGATGTAGGTGTCCGTCAGCGCCTGAATGCTGGGGTAGTGGTTGAGCAGTGCCAGATCGTCTGTGGTGTATTCGGTTTCAATCGGCTTGTCTTGCAGCTTGAGCCGCGCCCGCTCCAGCAACAGCAGCGATCCGCCAAGGTCGGCGACGGCATCTTTGAGTGGCTGGTCTTTGATGGTGTCCAGGTTCTGTTCGAATTGGGCGGTTCTTTCTTCCAGGCTGGCGAGCGGGTGTTGGTCATCCGGTGAGCAGCCTCCCGTGGCGAGCAGCGCCAATGAGAGTCCGAGACCAGCCAAGGGGAATCGCAGATCCATTCTTCAGGTTTCCTGTCCGTAAACGATGCCGAGTAGGTGGACACTAGCAGAAAAAGTTTTTACAGACTGTGTCCGGGGCTTTATCTCTAGTGAATTCCCGCTGATATACTCGCGCCCATTTTTTCACTTCCTGTGAGTTTCAATGGAACGCTTTATCGAAAATGCAATGTACGCGTCGCGCTGGATTCTGGCGCCGATCTATTTTGGTTTGTCGCTGGGCCTGCTGGCGCTGGCGTTGAAGTTCTTCCAGGAAGTGTTTCACGTAATTCCGAACGTGTTTGCGCTATCTGAGTCGGACTTGATCCTGGTCATTCTGTCGCTGATTGACATGGCGCTGGTGGGGGGCTTGCTGGTCATGGTCATGATTTCGGGTTACGAGAACTTCGTTTCGCAACTGGACATCGACGAGCACAAAGAGAAGCTCAGCTGGTTGGGCACGATGGATTCCACGTCGCTGAAAATGAAAGTCGCGGCCTCGATTGTGGCGATCTCTTCGATTCACCTGCTGCGGGTGTTCATGGATGCGCGCAATATCGAGCCCCAGTACCTGATGTGGTACGTGATTATCCACATGACATTTGTGATCTCGGCATTTGCCATGGGGTATCTGGACAAGATCACCAAGCATTGAGGCCGGGCGCCGGTAGCGCCTGCACAACGCGGGCTGCGAAGGCTTTGGGGGCTGTGTTAGTCTGCTCGCCCTTTTTTGGTTCAGGGCGTTTGGGTCAGTCGTTCAGTTGACTGGCCTGCAGCGTCCCACAGCGGAGCAGTGTTATGTCCGAAGTAAATCTGTCGACCGACGAAACCCGCGTCAGCTACGGCATTGGCCGTCAGTTGGGCGACCAACTGCGCGACAACCCGCCACCGGGCGTTAGCCTGGATGCCATTCTGGCAGGCCTGACCGACGCGTTCGCCGGTAAAGAAAGCCGTGTTGGCCAGGAAGAAATGTCCGCCAGCTTCAAAGTGATCCGCGAGATCATGCAAGCTGAAGCGGCTGCCAAGGCAGAAGCCGCAGCGGGCGAAGGCAAGGCTTTCCTGGCTGAAAACGCGAAGAAAGACGGCATCACCACCCTGGCGTCCGGCCTGCAATTCGAAGTGGTGACAGCAGGTGAAGGCGCTAAGCCATCCCGTGAAGACACCGTGCGTGTTCACTACCACGGCACTCTGATCGACGGCACTGTGTTCGACAGCTCTTACGAGCGTGGCCAGCCTGCCGAGTTCCCGGTTGGTGGCGTGATCGCTGGTTGGACTGAAGCCCTGCAATTGATGAACGCCGGCAGCAAATGGCGTATCTACGTGCCGAGCGAACTGGCTTACGGCGCTCAAGGCGTTGGCAGCATCGCACCGCACAGCGTGCTGGTATTCGACGTTGAGCTGCTGGACGTTCTGTAAGAACGCCACGGTTTAGCGGTAATGACGGGTTGTTGGCCAGCCCGTCATTACGCGTTTGGCTTCATAGTTCTAGTTTGGCCTGGTGCTCATGGGTGTCAGCCGAGCCGACAGGGCGCAACGCCCGGGCGTAACAGAATAGAAACAAGTTTCGCACCAACTCTTTAAGCACTCCCGGCTCGCTTGAGTTAAGTCCTGAAAAATCCAGGTCGCCCTGATCCTGCAATTCAGTCAGCGCGTCTTCTTCCAGTACGGCACACACTTCCCCGGTTTCCCGATGCAGGATTCGCAGGTACGGGTGTGGTCGGTCTAGCCAAGCGTCTATTAAATAAGTCATGGGTGTCATCTCCTTGATGGATATCAATGAGAATAATTCTTATTCAATTAATAGCAAGTGCCTATTGGCGGATTTCCGGTTTTTCTGCGAAGACGTTGCTACCGGTCAAAGTGGCTGGCGATTTGATGTCGCGTGTTGAACCAGGCAGTGGCAGGGGAGGAAGCGGGATAGGGAGCAGAGCGGGGAAACAACACCTTCCTGCGCCAGGCGCAGGAAGGAAAGGCGCAGAAATCAGACTTTACGCACGAACTCGGACTTGAGCTTCATCGGGCCGATGCCGTCGATTTTGCAGTCGATGTCGTGATCGCCATCGCACAAGCGGATGTTCTTGACCTTGGTGCCGACTTTGACCACCAGCGAGGTGCCTTTGATTTTCAGGTCCTTGATCACGGTGATGGTGTCGCCATCGTTCAGGACAGTGCCAGCGGAGTCTTTGTAGACTTTTACGTCGCTGTCGACTTCCGCTTCAGCGTTGGCAGACCACTCATGGGCGCATTCCGGGCAGACCAGCTGTACGCCGTCTTCGTAGGTGTATTCGGAATTGCATTTCGGGCAGGGTGGCAAAGTGCTCACTTGCGCTCCTTAAAAGTCAGGATGGCTAAAAGGCACGCATTGTATAGGGTTTTGTCGGCGGGCGGGGAAAGTGCGGGGGGATGCGCTTGGCGTCACTGCCCAAGACCCTCGTGTGAAGGCCTTGGGAGCGGGAGCGGCTGACGCCGGGTGTGGATCAGTGTGTGCGGGCGACCGCGAATTCGCTCAGTTCGACCAGCGCGTCGCGGTATTCGCTCGGCGGCAGGGCTTCAAGGCAAACAATGGCGCGGGCAACGAAGTCGCGGGCCAGTTGTGCGGTGTATTCCAGCGAACCGGAGGCTTCAACCGCGTCGCGGATGCTTTCCAGGTCTTCAATGCCACCTTTCTGGATGGCTTGGCGAACCAGTGCCGCTTGTTCCGGCGTGCCCTCGCGCATGGTGTAGATCAAGGGCAGCGTCGGCTTGCCTTCAGCCAGGTCGTCACCCACGTTCTTGCCTAAGGTTTCGGCGTCGCCTCGGTAGTCGAGCAGGTCGTCCACCAGTTGGAATGCCACGCCCAGGTGATCGCCGAACATGCGCAATGCTTCGCTTTGTTCGGGTGTTGCACCCGCCAGAGCCGCGGCGCTGTGGGTCGAGGCCTCGAAGAGCATCGCGGTTTTGCCGCGGATGACTTCCATGTAGGTTTCTTCCGTGGTGCTGGCGTCGCGCACTTTTGACAGTTGCAGCACTTCGCCTTCGGCAATGATGCGGGTCGCTTGCGACAGGATCTTCATCACCGGCATCGAGCCCAGCTCAACCATCATTTCGAAGGAGCGCGAGTACAGGAAGTCGCCCACCAGTACGCTCGGCGCGTTGCCCCACGTCGCATTGGCGGTCTTGCGGCCACGGCGCATGCCGGACATGTCCACCACGTCGTCGTGCAGCAGGGTGGCGGTGTGCAGGAACTCGATGGTTGCCGCCAGCAGGCGCAAGTCATCGCCTTCGCGGCCCAGCGCCTTGCCACAGAGCAACACTAATAAAGGACGCAGGCGTTTACCGCCGGCCGAAGTAATGTAGTCGCCGATTTTTGAGACCAGCGGTACGCGTGAAGTCAGCTGCTTCTTGATGATGCCGTCGACGGCGCTAAAATCGTCCGCCACCGCGCGGTAGAAAGCTTGGGGTTGCATCAGCGACAGGTGCTCCAGAAGGGTTGCGCGGCATGCTAGGTCGGGGGGGATGGCCTGTCAAGGCGCGATGGGCGGCCCCTTGCAACGTCCTCTTGCCTTGCGTACAATCGCGCACCCTGAACTTCCTGGGCAGCACCTGCCTTACGCAATTGCACTTGGGCCGTTCCAGCCCCATGCAGCCATGCCAGCCAATACCTTTACCTATAAAGCGCTGGGTGAGCAGGATTATCGGAGAAATACCATGTCGTATGCAGTAATCGTTACTGGTGGCAAGCAGTACAAAGTAGCTCCAGGTGAATACCTGAAGATCGAAAAACTGGAAATCGCTACCGGCGAATCCGTAACTTTTGATCGCGTTCTGTTGGTCGCCAATGGCGACGACGTGAACATCGGCGCTCCAGTTGTTCCTGGCGCCACTGTTGTGGCTGAAGTGATCTCCCAAGGTCGTCACGATAAAGTCCGCATCATCAAGTTCCGTCGTCGTAAGCACCACATGAAGCGTATGGGCCACCGCCAGTGGTACACCGAGATCAAAATCACCGGTATTCAGGCTTAATTTCAGCCTAATTCCTCACTAGGAGAATTGACTCATGGCACACAAAAAAGCTGGTGGTAGTACCCGTAACGGTCGCGACTCAGAAGCCAAACGCCTTGGCGTGAAGATGTATGGCGGCCAGGCTATCGTTCCAGGCAACATCATCGTGCGTCAGCGCGGTACCCAATTCCACGCTGGCTACGGCGTTGGTATGGGCAAAGATCACACCCTGTTCGCGAAAGTGGAAGGCGTGATCAAGTTCCAGGTTAAAGGCGCCTTCGGTCGTCGCTATGTAAGCATCGTTCCGAAGACTGAAGTCGTCGCAGCGTAATAGCTTGGTAGCTGGAAGAGCCCTGTCTTGCGACGGGGCTTTTTCGTTTGTGGGATGAGTCTCTTGCAAAACTGTTTGTATGGGCTGCTGGCGCTGGATTTAACGGTCGTTGATTGAGGTCGCTGCGCTCATTTTTGCAAGAGTCTTATGTCTTATGTTTATCGGCTCGTCCTGATGACGAGAGGCGTTTTGTTATGAAGTTTGTTGATGAAGTATCGATCAAGGTAAAAGCGGGCGACGGTGGTAACGGTTGCATGAGTTTCCGTCGTGAGAAATTCATCGAAAACGGTGGCCCTAACGGGGGTGATGGTGGTGATGGCGGCTCGATCTATATGGTCGCCGACGAAAACCTCAACACCCTGGTTGACTACCGTTACACCCGTCACTTCGATGCCCAGCGTGGTTCGAACGGTGGTAGTACCGATTGCACGGGGCGCAAGGGTGACGATCTGATCCTGCGCGTGCCGGTCGGTACGACCGTCATTGATGCTGGCACGCAAGAAGTGATTGGCGACCTGACCAAGGCGGGTCAGAAGCTGATGGTGGTTCAGGGCGGCTGGCACGGTCTGGGCAACACGCGCTTCAAATCCAGTACCAACCGCGCGCCGCGCCAAACCACGCCGGGCAAGCCGGGTGAGCAGCGGGACTTGAAGCTTGAGTTGAAAGTACTGGCTGACGTCGGTCTGCTGGGCTTGCCGAATGCCGGTAAAAGTACCTTTATCCGTTCGGTGTCTGCGGCCAAGCCAAAGGTGGCGGATTATCCGTTCACCACGCTGGTGCCCAACCTGGGTGTGGTCAGCGTCGATCGCTGGAAAAGCTTTGTCATTGCTGACATCCCGGGGTTGATCGAAGGTGCCTCTGATGGTGCTGGCCTGGGGATTCGTTTCCTCAAGCATTTGGCGCGTACCCGCTTGCTTCTGCACCTCGTGGACATGGCTCCGGTTGAAGGCTCGGAAAGCGCTGCCGATACCGCTGAAGTCATCGTTAACGAGCTGACCAAGTTCAGCCCGGCCCTGGCTGATCGTGATCGCTGGCTGGTCTTGAACAAGTGCGATTCGCTGCCTCAGGAAGAGCACGATGCGGTGGTGAAAGAGGTGGTTGATCGCCTTGAGTGGACCGGTCCTGTGTATGTGATTTCGGCTATTGCCAAAATCGGCACTGACAAGCTGTGCCACGACATCATGCGCTACCTCGAACATCGCGCAGACCGCCTGGCCAATGATCCTGCCTATAAGGAAGAGCTGGCCGAGCTGGATCAGCGCATTGAAGATGAGGCGCGTGCGCAGTTGCAGGCGCTGGATGACAAGCGTGCCCTGCGTCGCAGTGGCGTGAAGAGCGTCCACGACATCGGTGACGATGACTGGGATGAAGAAGATGTTGAAGACGACGATGGTCCAGAAATCATTTACGTCCGCGACTGATTCGTTGCAGTAAACTACAGCGCCGCTCAATTGAGCGGCGTTTTAGCATCTACGAAACGGTAATCACAAAAATTCCACGGGTAGCGCTCGGTCGCGCTGCTCTCAGGCATAGGTTGGAACATGATGCGGAGCAAGGTGACAGGTGCGCAGCGTTGGGTCGTCAAGATCGGCAGCGCACTGCTGACGGCAGATGGCAAAGGTCTGGATCGCGCGGCAATGGGTGTGTGGGTCGAGCAAATGGTGGCCCTGCACGAAGCTGGCGTTGAGTTGGTGTTGGTGTCTTCGGGCGCGGTGGCGGCCGGGATGAGCCGCTTGGGGTGGACGGTGCGACCGAGTGCCATGCATGAGCTGCAAGCAGCGGCAGCCATCGGCCAGATGGGGTTGGTGCAGGCCTGGGAGTCGAGCTTTGCTGAGCACTCGCGCCACACTGCGCAAATTCTGCTGACCCATGACGATTTGTCTGACCGCAAGCGTTACCTGAATGCTCGCAGTACCTTGCGTGCCCTGGTGGAGTTGGGTGTGATCCCGGTCATCAACGAAAACGACACGGTGGTGACCGATGAGATTCGTTTCGGGGACAACGACACCCTGGCGGCGCTGGTGGCCAACCTGGTCGAAGCCGATCTGTTGGTGATCCTGACCGACCGCGACGGCATGTTTGATGCTGATCCGCGCACGAACCCTGACGCGCAAATGATTTATGAAGCGCGCGCGGATGACCCGGCGCTGGATGCGGTGGCGGGCGGCACGGGTGGTGCGCTGGGGCGCGGGGGCATGCAGACCAAGTTGCGTGCGGCCCGTCTGGCGGCGCGTTCCGGGGCGCACACCATTATTGTGGGCGGGCGTCTGGAGCGGGTGCTCGACCGTCTTAAAGCGGGTGAGCGCATTGGCACCTTGTTATCGCCGGAACGCGGCATGTTGGCAGCGCGCAAGCAGTGGCTGGCAGGGCATCTGCAAACGCGCGGCACGCTGGTGCTGGACGAAGGGGCTGTTGCGGCCCTGTCGCAGGGCAATAAAAGCCTGTTGCCGGTGGGCGTCAAGGCGGTTCAGGGTGGTTTTCGTCGCGGAGAAATGGTGGTGTGCGTAGCGCCGGACGGCCGAGAAGTTGCCCGCGGGCTGGCCAACTACAGCGCTGCGGAAGCGCAAAAAATTATCGGGCAGTCGTCGGATGCGATTGTCAGCTTGTTGGGGTATATGGCGGAACCGGAGCTGGTTCATCGCGATAACCTGATTCTGGTTTGAATGTGAGGTTTGAATGCGCTTGATTAAAGGGTTGCTAGGTTTGATGTTGGCCATGCCGTTACTGGCATCGGCGGAAGAGATTGGCACGGTATCGACCGTGTTTAAGCTGGTTGGCCCTAACGACCGCATTGTGGTCGAGGCGTTCGATGATCCCAAGGTCGAAGGCGTGACCTGCTATCTGTCCCGCGCTAAAACGGGGGGCATGAAAGGTGGTCTGGGGTTGGCGGAGGACCGTGCAGAGGCTTCGCTGGCGTGTCGCCAGACTGGCCCGATCAGCTTCAAGGGGGATCTCAAAGACGGTGATGAGGTCTTCAAGGAGCGCACCTCGCTGGTGTTCAAAACCATGCAGGTGGTGCGCTTCCTCGACAAAAAACGCAATACGCTGGTGTACCTGGTGTACAGCGATCGCCTGATTGAAGGCAGTCCGCAGAATGCAGTAACGGCGATCCCGATTCTGCCGTGGCCGCATCAGTAACTTTTATAAAAAGGCTGCGTTAATCGCAGCTTTTTTTTGCCTGTGTTTTTGTGGTGGTGGCCAGGGTGGTGGTGTTTGGTCTAAATCGCAGGCAATAAAAAACCGACCCTGAGGTCGGTTTTTTAAAAAGCTTAACGCTTAAGCGGCGGTCGCAAGGTTCAACGCCTTGACGTGGCCATTCAGACGGCTCTTATGACGAGCAGCTTTGTTCTTGTGGATGATGCCTTTATCGGCCATACGGTCGATAACAGGAACAGCCAGAACATAAGCAGCTTGTGCTTTAGCGGCGTCTTTTGCGTCGATGGCTTTAACTACATTCTTGATGTAGGTGCGAACCATGGAACGCAGGCTGGCGTTGTGGCTGCGACGCTTCTCAGCCTGTTTTGCACGTTTTTTGGCGGAAGGTGTGTTGGCCACCGTCGAGCTCCTCGAAAGACTTTAGAAAATAGCAAACAAAATAGGCCGCGAATCATGCCGATGACGTGAAGGCTTGTCAAGGGCGTTTGATACGATCCGCTGAGTGGTTGATCGAGGGAGACGGGAGATTTATTTCCGGCGCTTGACCTGTAAACTCGCGAGCTTGGCTCTGTGCTGTTGCGGCGCGCAGTATCGCATAAGTGGACGCTTTGTTCGCCTGCTCTTTTTCTCTATAGGCAAAAACTCTTTCAATGAATTTGCTCAAGTCGTTGGCTGCCGTCAGTTCCATCACCATGATTTCAAGGGTTTTGGGCTTTATCCGAGACACCATCATTGCCCGCACCTTTGGCGCCGGTATGGCCACGGATGCGTTCTTCATCGCCTTCAAACTGCCCAATCTGTTGCGCCGCATCTTCGCTGAAGGGGCCTTTTCTCAAGCGTTCGTGCCCATTCTTGCGGAATACAAAAATCAGCAGGGCGAGGAGGCGACCCGCACTTTCGTGGCGTATGTGGCCGGTTTGCTGACGCTGGTGTTAGCGATTGTCACGATCCTGGGGATGCTGGCCGCGCCCTGGGTGATCTGGGCGACGGCGCCGGGATTTGCCACCACACCGGAAAAATTCCAGCTCACCAGTGACATGCTGCGGGTGACCTTCCCTTATATATTGCTGATTTCGTTGTCGTCGCTGGCGGGCGCGATCCTGAACACCTGGAACCGTTTCTCGGTTCCGGCGTTTGTGCCGACTCTGCTCAATGTCAGCATGATTATTTTTGCGCTGTTCCTGACACCTTATTTTGATCCGCCCGTGATGGCCCTTGGCTGGGCCGTGCTGGCCGGTGGTCTGGCGCAGTTATTGTTTCAACTGCCGCACCTTAAAAAGATCGGCATGCTCGTGCTGCCTCGCCTCAATTTGCGCGATACCGGCGTGTGGCGGGTGATGAAGCAAATGTTGCCAGCCATCCTGGGGGTTTCGGTCAGTCAGATCTCCCTGATCATCAACACCATCTTTGCGTCCTTTCTGGTCGCAGGTTCGGTGTCGTGGATGTACTACGCGGACCGTTTGATGGAGTTGCCGTCGGGTGTACTGGGCGTGGCGCTGGGGACGATCCTTTTGCCAACGTTGTCCAAGACCTACGCCAATAAAGACCGGCATGAGTATTCGCGGATTCTCGACTGGGGGCTGCGCCTGTGTTTTGTATTGGTGTTGCCGTGCGCCCTCGCGCTGGCCATTTTGTCCGAGCCGCTGACGGTTTCATTGTTCCAGTACGGTGAGTTCAGTGCCCGTGACGCGGTCATGACCCAGCAGGCGCTGATTGCTTACTCGGTCGGTTTGCTCGGCATTATTCTGATCAAGGTGCTGGCTCCGGGCTTCTATGCTCAACAAAATATCCGTACGCCGGTCAAAATTGCGGTCTTCACTTTGATTGTGACCCAGCTGTTGAACCTGGTATTCATTGTGCCGTTGCAGCATGCGGGCCTGGCGTTGGCCATCAGTGTGGGGGCCTGTATTAACGCCGGCCTGCTGTTTTGGCAGCTGCGCAGTCAAAAACTGTTTGTAGCGCAGCCGGGGTGGGCTAAATACCTATTCAAGCTGGTTCTGGCAGTTGCTGTCATGTCGGGCGTTTTGCTGGGCTTGATGCAACTGATGCCCGCATGGGACCAAGGTCATATGCTGGAGCGTTTTTTGCGCTTGGGGGCTTTGGTCGTCGCTGGCGTGCTGGCTTATTTCGGTATGTTGCTGGTCCTGGGCTTGCGTTTGAAGGATTTCGCCCGCAAGTCCCTTATGTAAGGTTATGACCGGTCAGGCGTCTGTTTTAGGGGTTTGGCCTAAATGCCTTGCGCTGTTGCCTGTTGTAGCAGGCTGGGTGTGGTTATAATCGGCCACTTTATGAGCAAGAAGCGCGTTATGCAGCTGGTTCGAGGCCTTCACAATCTGCGGCCCCAACATCGGGGCTGTGTCGCCACTATTGGCAACTTTGACGGTGTACACCGTGGTCACCAGGCAATCCTGGGCCGGCTGCGTGAACGTGCGCTGGAGTTGGGTGTGCCCAGCTGCGTGGTGATTTTTGAACCCCAGCCGCGCGAATTCTTTGCCCCGCAAACCGCGCCGGCACGTCTGGCGCGTTTGCGTGACAAACTGCAGCTATTGGCAGACGCCGGTGTGGATCGGGTACTGTGCCTGGCCTTCAATCAGCGTTTAAGCAAACTCAGCGCTGCCGAGTTCGTTGACACGATTCTGGTCAATGGTCTGGGCGTGCAGCACCTTGAGGTCGGGGACGACTTCCGTTTCGGGTGTGACCGGGTTGGAGATTTTGACTTCTTGCAACAGGCGGGCCTCACGCAAGGTTTCACCGTCGAGGCGGCGCAAACCGTTGAACTTGACGGTATGCGCGTCAGCAGCACCAAAGTGCGTGATGCACTGGCCGATGCTGATTTCGCCCTCGCCGAGCGTTTGCTCGGGCGTCCGTTCCAGATCGCCGGACGCGTGTTGCACGGGCAGAAACTGGCGCGTCAACTCGGCACGCCAACGGCCAACGTTCAATTAAAGCGTCGTCGCGTGCCGCTGACCGGGGTTTACCTGGCCAGTGTCGATATCGACGGCAAAACCTGGCCCGGCGTCGCCAATATTGGCGTGCGGCCCACCGTTTCAGGGGATGGCAGTGCCCATCTTGAAGTACATCTATTGGATTACACCGGTGATCTGTATGACCGGCGCCTGACCGTGGCATTCCACCACAAGCTGCGTGATGAGCAGCGTTTCGCCTCCCTGGAGGCGCTCAAGACGGCGATCAATGCGGACGTCGCCGCCGCCCGAGCCTATTGGCAGGGTCAACCGCTTAAAAAGAGCCTGAAATGACCGACTACAAAGCCACGCTAAACCTTCCGGACACAGCCTTCCCAATGAAGGCCGGCCTGCCACAGCGCGAACCGCAAATTTTGCAGCGCTGGGACAGCATTGGCCTGTACGGGAAGTTGCGCGAGATTGGCAAGGATCGTCCGAAGTTCGTTCTTCATGACGGTCCTCCGTACGCCAACGGCACGATCCACATCGGTCACGCGCTGAACAAGATCCTCAAGGACATGATCATTCGCTCGAAAACCCTTGCCGGTTTCGATGCGCCGTACGTGCCGGGCTGGGATTGCCACGGTTTGCCGATTGAGCACAAGGTTGAAGTGACCCACGGCAAAAACCTGCCTGCGGATAAAACCCGCGAGCTGTGCCGTGCCTACGCCACCGAGCAGATCGAAGGCCAGAAATCCGAGTTCATCCGTCTGGGTGTGTTGGGTGACTTTGCCAACCCGTACAAAACCATGGATTTCAAGAACGAAGCCGGTGAAATCCGCGCCTTGGCTGAAATCGTCAAGGCGGGCTTCGTGTTCAAGGGCCTTAAGCCTGTGAACTGGTGTTTCGACTGCGGCTCGGCATTGGCTGAAGCTGAAGTTGAATATCAGGACAAAAAATCCGCGACCATTGACGTTGCGTTCCCGATTGCCGACGAAGCCAAGCTGGCTGAGGCTTTCGGTCTGGCGGCCTTGAGCAAACCGGCTTCGATCGTGATCTGGACCACCACCCCGTGGACCATCCCGGCCAACCAGGCGCTCAACGTGCACCCGGAGTTCAACTACGCGCTGGTCGATGTCGGTGACAAGCTGCTGGTGCTGGCTGAAGAGCTGGTCGAAGCGTGCCTGGCACGCTACAACCTGGAAGGTTCGGTCATTGCCACCACCACCGGTGCCGCGCTCGAACTGATCAACTTCCGTCACCCGTTCTATGATCGTCTGTCGCCTGTTTATCTGGCCGAGTATGTCGAACTGGGCGCGGGCACTGGCGTGGTTCACTCCGCTCCGGCCTACGGCGTAGACGACTTCGTGACCTGCAAAGCCTACGGCATGGTCAACGATGACATCATCAATCCGGTTCAAAGCAACGGTGTTTACGTGCCGTCGCTAGAGTTTTTTGGCGGCCAGTTCATCTGGAAAGCCAATCCGGCCATTGTTGAAAAACTGACTGAAGTCGGTGCGCTGATGCACACCGAAACCATCAGCCACAGCTACATGCACTGCTGGCGTCACAAAACCCCGCTGATCTACCGCGCCACTGCGCAGTGGTTCATCGGCATGGACAAAGAGCCGGTAGCCGGCGATACCTTGCGCACCCGCGCGTTGCAGGCCATTGAAGACACCCAGTTCGTTCCGGCCTGGGGTCAGGCGCGCCTGCACTCGATGATTGCCAACCGTCCGGACTGGTGCATCTCGCGTCAACGCAACTGGGGCGTGCCGATCCCGTTCTTCCTGAACAAGGAAAGCGGCGAGCTGCACCCGCGTACCGTCGAAATGATGGAAGAAGTCGCCAAGCGCGTTGAGCGTGAAGGGATTGAAGCCTGGTTCAAGATGGACGCCGCCGAGTTGCTGGGCGATGAAGCGCCATTGTACGACAAGATCTCTGACACCCTGGACGTCTGGTTCGACTCGGGCACCACGCACTGGCACGTGCTGCGCGGCTCACACCCGATGGGCCATGAAACCGGCCCGCGCGCCGACTTGTACCTCGAAGGTTCCGACCAGCACCGCGGCTGGTTCCACTCTTCGTTGCTGACCGGTTGCGCCATCGACAATCACGCGCCTTATCGCGAACTGCTGACCCATGGTTTCACCGTGGACGAGGCCGGTCGCAAGATGTCCAAATCCTTGGGTAACGTGATTGCGCCACAGAAAGTCAACGACACGCTGGGCGCCGACATCATGCGCCTGTGGGTCGCGTCGACGGACTACTCGGGCGAGATCGCGGTCTCCGACCAAATCCTGCAACGTAGCGCCGATGCCTACCGACGTATCCGCAACACTGCACGCTTCTTGCTGTCGAACCTGACCGGTTTCAATCCGGCCACCGACATCCTGCCTGCCGAAGAAATGCTGGCACTGGACCGTTGGGCTGTGGACCGCGCACTGCTGCTGCAACGCGAGCTGGAACTTCACTACGGTGAATACCGCTTCTGGAACGTGTACTCCAAAGTGCACAACTTCTGCGTGCAAGAGCTGGGCGGTTTCTACCTCGACATCATCAAAGACCGTCAGTACACCACGGGCGCCAACAGCAAGGCCCGTCGCTCATGCCAGACCGCGTTGTTCCATATCTCCGAAGCGCTGGTGCGCTGGATCGCTCCGATCCTGGCGTTCACTGCCGACGAGTTGTGGCAATACCTGCCGGGCGAGCGCAACGAATCGGTGATGCTCAATACCTGGTATCAGGGCCTGACCGAGCTGCCTGAAGGGACTGAACTGGACCGCGCTTATTGGGAGCGGATCATGGCGGTCAAGGTCGCGGTCAACAAGGAAATGGAAAACCTGCGCGCGGCCAAGGCCATTGGTGGCAACTTGCAGGCTGAAGTCACCTTGTTCGCCGAAGATGAACTGGCAGTCGACCTCACCAAGCTGAGCAATGAGCTGCGCTTCGTGCTGATCACCTCCACAGCCAGCGTTGCGCCGTTTGCATCGGCCCCGGCGGATGCGGTGGTGACTGAGGTGCCAGGCCTGAAGCTCAAAGTGGTCAAATCTGCCCACGCCAAGTGCGCCCGTTGCTGGCATTGCCGTGAAGACGTTGGCGTGAACCCGGAGCATCCGGAAATCTGCGGCCGCTGTGTGGACAACATCAGCGGCGCCGGCGAGGTACGTCACTATGCCTGATGCCCGCACTGCCGGGCGCTTCGGGCGCCTGAGCTGGTTGTGGTTGACCCTGCTGGTCCTGGTCATTGACCAGGCCAGCAAGGTTTATTTCGACAGCGCATTACAGATGTATCAACAGGTCGTCATCATTCCGGATTACTTCAGTTGGACGCTGGCCTACAACACGGGCGCAGCCTTCAGCTTCCTGGCTGACAGTGCCGGCTGGCAGCGCTGGCTGTTTGCCCTGATTGCCGTGGTGGTCAGCGCCGTACTGGTGGTCTGGCTCAAACGCCTGGGGCGTGATGACACGTGGCTGGCCATTGCGCTGGCGTTGATCCTCGGCGGGGCATTGGGCAACTTGTATGACCGCATTGCCTATGGCCATGTCATCGACTTCATTCTCGTGCACTGGCAAAACCGCTGGTACTTCCCTGCATTCAACTTTGCCGACAGCGCAATCTGTGTGGGTGCGGTAATGCTGGCACTGGATATGTTCAAAAGTAAAAAGTCCGGAGAACCCGTTCATGACTGAGCCTCGTATTGGCCAGAACACGGAAGTCACCCTGCATTTCGCTTTGCGCCTGGAGAATGGCGACACGGTCGACAGTACGTTCGACAAAGACCCTGCAACGTTCAAAGTCGGTGATGGCAATCTGTTGCCGGGTTTTGAAGCGGCTATTTTCGGCTTCAAGGCAGGCGACAAGCGGACACTTGAGATCCTGCCGGAGAATGCATTCGGTCAGCCCAATCCGCAAAATGTGCAGATTATTGCGCGCTCGCAGTTCAAGGACATGGAACTGTCGGAAGGGTTGCTGGTGATCTTCAATGACGCCGCAAACACCGAGTTGCCTGGCGTGGTCAAAGCGTTTGACGACGACCAGGTCACCATCGATTTCAACCATCCGCTGGCAGGTAAAACCCTGACCTTCGAAGTCGAAATCAAAGACGTCAAAGCGCTGTAAATCCAGTGCCCGGCTAAATGGCCGGGCCTGTTTGGCATTATCTTTCTGCGCGTCCCACGAGGCCTAGCATGCACATCAAACTCGCCAACCCCCGTGGTTTTTGCGCCGGGGTGGACCGAGCGATTGAGATCGTCAATCGCGCTCTTGAAGTATTCGGCCCACCTATCTACGTTCGCCACGAAGTGGTGCACAACAAATTTGTCGTCGAAGACCTGCGCTCGCGCGGAGCGATCTTCGTTGAAGAGCTGGATCAGGTGCCGGATGACGTCATTGTGATCTTCAGTGCCCACGGCGTTTCTCAGGCCGTGCGCAGTGAAGCTGCCGGGCGCGGCCTGAAAGTGTTCGACGCCACGTGCCCCTTGGTCACCAAGGTTCATATCGAAGTGGCGCGTTACAGCCGTGATGGCCGCGAATGCATCCTGATTGGCCACGCCGGTCACCCGGAAGTTGAAGGCACCATGGGGCAATATGACGCCAGCAATGGCGGCGCTATCTACCTGGTTGAAGACGAAAAAGACGTCGCCAACCTGCAAGTGCACAACCCCGAAAAACTGGCTTTCGTGACCCAGACCACGCTGTCGATGGACGACACCAGCCGGGTGATCGATGCCCTGCGTACGCGATTCCCGGCCATTGGTGGCCCACGAAAAGATGACATCTGCTACGCCACACAAAACCGGCAGGATGCTGTGAAGCAACTGGCTGACGAGTGCGACGTGGTGCTGGTGGTGGGCAGTCCAAATAGCTCCAACTCCAATCGCCTCCGGGAGCTGGCAGAGCGCATGGCCACCCCGGCCTACCTGATCGATGGTGCTGAAGACCTGCAAAAAAGCTGGTTCGATGGCGTTGAACGCATTGGCATCACCGCGGGTGCCTCGGCGCCGGAGGTGCTGGTGCGCGGCGTGATTCAGCAATTGCACGCCTGGGGCGCCACCGGGGCCGACGAATTGGCTGGCCGTGAAGAGAACATCACATTCTCCATGCCCAAAGAGTTGCGGGTTCGCGCCATCACCTAAGCCATTGCACACAATGCCTGCGCAGTTTTTTGGTTGCGCAGGCTGATCCTCCCGCTTTTTGCGAGCACAACCTGATAGTGACTCAGCTCTTCTTTTGTCTGGCACACATGCAGGGTGCCTGCCTGAAAACTCCCCGCATTCAATAATGGCTCGCCCAGCGGGTTGAATCGCACGTAGTGTTTGACCGGCGAGTTCCCCGCTATGGGGATCAGGCGACTGTTGTGTGTTTCGGCCAGTACCGGATTGTTCTTGTCGGCGTGGCCCTGACCGCTTACATCAAGCACCATTCTCCATCCTTTGCCCCAGTCACCCTCCCGGGCGTGAACCACCACGTACTGATGGCGTATCAGCGCTTCGCTGCGTGCCTTGCGCAAACTGCCGGCCAATTGCTCCGCCGTGGTTTGGCGTCGTTGTTGTTCCGTGAGCATGTGGTAGGCCGGGCTGGCAAATTGTGCAGTGGTGGCGACGATCGACAAGGTAATCACCAGTTGAATCAAACTCATCCCTCGTTGATACACAGCGTCCTCCCTGGACTTGTTTGTGGTGAACACCCTTAGGTATAGCGGTTGCGACAGGGCAGCCACCTAAAACGCGGTCGTCCAATCATTGCCCGATGTTTATGCCTTGCGATTGCTTGAAGCGTACGCAATCAAGCGAACAATCCTACAGCCGAGCTCACCCGTTTCTGATCCATGAGCGCTGAGCGCGGGTCTAGGCTGTGCTCAATGCGGCGCAGGACGTGCCGTTAAAACAGGTGGTCAGGGATGAGCCAGAAGCGGCGTGGCACTAAAAAACGACAAGCCGGCATGACCCTGATTGAAGTGCTGGTAGCCGCTCTTATTTTAGGCGTGGGCCTCTTGGGGGCCGCAGGCGCGCAAATCAGTGCACTGAAATACACCGACAGCGCGCGCATGAGCACTCAGGCCAGTTTCATCGCGTACGACATGCTGGATCGGATGCGCGCCAATTCTGCAGGGGACTATCGCTTTTCCGGGCGTTATGGCGTGGCCCGGACCTCCAGCGTTACGGGGGTCGTCACTCAGGATCTGAGCGAATTCAAACGCAACATACAGGCTTTCGGCGGGGAGAGCGCCCGAGGCGAGATTTCTCTGAATGACCGGCAAGTGAGTATCCACATTCGCTGGGACGGCTCGCGTGCAGAGAAAAACGAGGGCGCCTTGCAGTCATTCACACTCAACAGCCAGCTGCCCGGCATACCGCCTGCGTGCCCGTCATGAGAAAGCGCCACTCGGGATTTGGCCTGATTGAGCTGATGATTGCGATGGCTTTGGGCTTGCTGCTGGTGCTGGGGATGACGCAGGTGTTCTTGAGTGCCCGGCAGACCTCTTTGGCTCAGTCAGCTTCCGCGCAACTGCAAGAGGATGCCCGTTACGTGCTGAGCAAAATCGCGCAGGAAATTCGCATGGCTGGCATGTTTGGCTGCTTGCCTTTGACCCACATCATCGATGCGCCTGCTGCGTTTGCGACACCCGTTTCATGGCAAGGCACTTCAAGTTCGGGAGCGCTGCACATGATCAGCGCCGACGTCGGACCTCAGTCCGGCAAGCCTGACTGGACGGTGGTGACGGACTGCAAACACCACGCGCAGGTTTTTGCTGGCGCACAGGCTGAGTGGGGGCCTGGAGAAACAGGCTTTGCGGTACGTCGGGTTGCTTATCGTTTTGAGCAAGGCCAACTCAAGAGCGGGCTCAGTAACACCGTGCTACTGGACAATGTTGCCGCGTTTGAGGTGAGCTTCGGTGTCTCCGGTTCAGCCAGCGCGCACCCGGTTGTGCGCTATGAGTCCAGACCGGCCGATGCCACGAGCATTCGCAGCGTGCGCCTGGCCTTGACCTTGAGAGATCCCGGGGCCCGGGTAAAAGACCAGACCTACCATGTGCTGGTCGCCGTTCGTAACCGGCAGGGGTAGGAATAGTTATGCCGCCCGTATTAGGTTCGCAAAAAGGCATGGTGCTGCTGGCCAGTCTGGTTTTTTTGATGTTGCTCGGTTTTCTGGGGCTTTCTGCGATGGAAAGCGCGGGCCAGCAAGAGAAAATGGCGGGTGCCATACGGGCTGCCAATCAATCATTTCAAGGGGCCGAAGCGGCGATGCACGTCGGTGAGACGTGGTTGCAAGCTCATTGGTCCGGTATGGCGGAGTGTGCTTCGCCGATCCGCTGCGCGCCCCCTGTTGAGGCGAGAAGCCAGCGTTCACCAGGGCTCGATCTTCAGTCAGGCATTAACTGGGTGCAAACGCAGGATGGGTTGTATGGCATTCAGTTTCTGGGGCTCAGCATCCCGCTTTCTCAGTCTGAAAAGGACGGCTCTGTCTATCTCTATCGAATAACCGGTATTGGCCTTCGAGGGCTGTCTCGCACTGTGCTCGAAAGTGTTTATGCGCGCCATCAGGCGGTGCAGGACGGGGAGGCCGGGCCTGTCCGGCAGCGTTTTCGTCGGGTTATGTGGCGACAAATTCAATAGGGAATGAACACATGGTTAGGTCTAATACAGGTTTTACGCTGATCGAAATGATGATCACCGTGGCGATCATCGGTATCCTTGGGGCCTTTGTTTATCCGCTTTACAGCGAGTATGTGAAGCGGGTGAACCGGTCTCAAATTGTCGTGTTGCTCTCTGAGCAAGCCCAAAGTCTAGAGCGGTTCTACACGAAAAACGGGTTATATAGCGGTCTGCCGGATATCAGTTCTGGCAATGAGAACTACAGCATCACGACAGACTTTTCGGATCATGCCTTTTTATTGATGGCCACACGAAAAGACGGCTCGCCCATGGCAGATGATCCGTGTGGCAACTTCACGTTGGCGCATACAGGTCTGAGCGCTATAACCCAGGCGGCCCCGGGCATCACCGCGCAGCAATGTTGGGGGCGCTGACCCATTACTTTTGAATAAGGGCTGGACTGATAGATGGCTAGGCATCAACGGGTAGTGATTGTCGGCGGCGGAGTGATCGGGCTGCTGACTGCGTTTAATCTGGCCGCAGACGTCGAGCAAGTAATTTTGCTGGAGCGCGGTGGCGTGGGGCAGGAGTCTTCCTGGGCGGGCGGTGGAATCGTGTCACCGCTGTATCCGTGGCGTTACACCCCGGCCGTCACAGCGCTGGCTCACTGGTCCCAGGATTTTTACCCGCATTTGGCGCAGCGTCTGCTGGCGACTTCCGGGCTGGATCCGGAAGTGCATACGACGGGTCTTTACTGGCTTGATCTGGACGATGAGGCTCAAGCGCTGGCTTGGGCCCGGCAAGCCGGCCGACCTTTGAGTGCCGTGGATATCGCGGCGGTTCAAAGCCATGTTCCGGTATTGGGCGGCGGTTTTTCCCGTGCTGTTTATATGAAGGACGTGGCGAATGTGCGCAATCCGCGGCTGGTTAAGTCACTAAAAGCGGCACTGCAAGCGATGCCCAATGTCACGGTTCACGAACAATCCGAGGTGCTGGGCTTTGTCAGGGAGGGGGAGCGGATTACGGGCGTCAATACGGTTAATGGCTCCGTATTGGGGGATGCCGTGGTATTGGCCGCCGGGGCCTGGAGCGGTGAACTGCTCAAGCATCTGGACATAGAACTGCCCGTTGAGCCGGTCAAAGGCCAAATGATTTTGTACAAATGTGCTTCGGATTTCTTGTCGTGCATGGTTCTGGCCAACGGCCGCTACGCCATACCTCGCCGTGATGGCCATATCTTGATTGGTAGCACGCTGGAGCATGAAGGCTTCGACAAAACCCCGACCCAGACGGCCCTGGAGAGTTTGAAAGCGTCGGCTGTGGCGTTGATTCCTGCGTTGGCGGATGCCGAGCCCGTTGCGCATTGGGCCGGATTGCGTCCGGGTTCGCCGCAAGGCATACCGTATATCGGGCCGGTCGCCGGTTTTGAAGGGCTCTGGCTGAACTGCGGGCATTACCGCAACGGGTTGGTGTTGGCGCCCGCGTCTTGCCAGTTGTTTGCAGATTTGTTGCTGGAGCGCACGCCTATCATTGATCCGGCGCCGTACGCTCCTGCAGGGCGACTCTGAGCGATAACGGCGGCTGTCTCGCAGCCTTGCGTTGCCAGGCTGCGACCCCGTTGCTCAGCGTTTGCCCGGGCCTTGTTCAAGATGGTTTTGGGTGCAATACCACTCTTGTTGTTGGCTCAGGGCGCGGTCTCGTGGCAAGTGGACGCCGCAATGGGCGCAGCGCACCATCGGTTGGGCGTTGGGGTCGACCGGTTTTTTGGTGGGGGTTAGGCCCGCTTTGTATTTGCGCCACAACCACACGCCGGCAGCAATCAAGGCCACCCAGATCAGTAAACGAAACATGGCTAATCGCTATTTGAGAAAAGATGCGCCAGTTTAGCCAAGGACCGTGTAGGCGCCCAGCACCAAATGCGACGCAAAAAAAAGAGCCCCGAAAGGCTCTTTTCTTGAGTGTGACGATCAGTCGAAAAGACCGAACGTCATGTAGCTGAACCATGAACGGCTGGTATCTTCCGATTCTGGTTCTTCGATGACATTGCCGTCTGAATCTTTAGGCTTCAGCTCGGCAGGAATAGCGTCTTTCGCATCCTGGAATTGCTTCTGCACGTCCTGGTTGGCGCGGGTTTCACCCGGTGGCAGAGGCGTGCTGGATTCGATCAGGCCCAACGTAGCCTTGCTCAACCAAGAGCGGTTGTCAGACTCGGACACTTGAGGCACAAACTGACCGTCAACCAGGCTCGGATGGTTAGGGTAGTTGTCTTTGAGCACTTCAAGACTGGTGTCAGCCAGTTTGTCGAGGTGCAGGCGCTGATAAGACTCAACCATCACCGCCAGGCCGTCAGCGACCGAAGGGGTTTCCTGGAAGTTCTCAACCACGTACCGGCCACGGTTGGCCGAAGCCACATAGGCCTGACGGGTCAGGTAATAGTGGGCCACGTGAATTTCATAAGCCGCCAGCAGGTTGCGCAGGTAAATCATGCGCTGCTTGGCATCAGGCGCGTAGCGGCTGTTGGGGAAGCGGCTGGTCAGCTGGGCGAACTCGTTATACGAGTCACGGGCCGCGCCGGGGTCACGCTTGGTCATGTCCAGCGGCAGGAAGCGCGCCAGCAGACCAACGTCCTGGTCAAACGAGGTCAAGCCTTTGAGGTAGTAGGCGTAATCAACGTTCGGATGCTGCGGGTGCAGGCGGATGAACCGCTCTGCGGCAGACTTGGCAGCTTCCGGCTCGGAGTTTTTATAGTAGGCATAGATCAGTTCAAGCTGAGCCTGATCGGCATAACGGCCGAACGGGTAGCGTGACTCAAGTGCCTTCAGTTTGGCGGTTGCACTGGTGTAGCTGTGGTTGTCCAGATCGGCCTGTGCCTGCTGGTACAGCTCGACTTCGCTGAGGTTTTCGTCAACGACTTCCTTTGTCGACGAGCAAGCGGCGGTCAGTGCGAGGATGGCGATCAGCAGCAGGTGTCTCACTTGCATGGCGGCTTGCGTCCCTATGACGGCCGCTGTCTTGGGCGAGGCCGTCCTGTTATGATGAGCGCCCCGTGAAAAGCCTCGGGGCAAAAGACGCCGTATTTAACCACAAGCGCGCAGCCGAAACCAAAGGCTTGGCGCCGTCCTGATGAGCATGTCCGAGAAAATACTACTTCGCGCAGAGGTGCCGTCCGAATTGGGCGGCCAACGCCTCGATCAAGTCGCCGCACAATTATTCGCTGAGCACTCGCGCTCGCGCCTTTCCGCCTGGATCAAAGACGGCCGCCTCACTGTGGACGGAGACGTCATACGTCCCCGCGACATCGTGCATGGTGGCGCCATCCTGGAGCTGACTGCAGAGCAGGAAGCCCAGGGTGAGTGGATCGCCCAGGACATTCCCCTCGACATCGTTTACGAAGACGATGACATCCTGGTCATCAACAAACCCGCGGGTTTGGTGGTGCACCCGGCTGCGGGGCATGCTGATGGCACTTTGCTCAATGCGTTGCTGCACCACGTACCGGACATTATTAATGTGCCGCGTGCGGGGATCGTGCATCGCCTGGACAAAGACACCACCGGATTGATGGTGGTCGCCAAGACCATCCAGGCGCAGACGCAGCTGGTTGCCCAATTGCAGAGCCGCAGTGTCAGCCGGATATATGAGTGCATTGTCATCGGTGTCGTCACCGCCGGGGGCAAGATCGACGCGCCCATCGGCCGTCACGGCCAGCAACGCCAGCGCATGGCGGTTATGGAAGGCGGCAAACAGGCGGTGAGTCATTACCGCGTGCTTGAGCGTTTCCGTTCCCATACCCACGTGCGGGTCAAGCTGGAAACCGGGCGTACGCACCAGATCCGTGTGCATATGTCTCACATCAACTTCCCGTTGGTCGGAGATCCTGCCTACGGCGGTCGTTTCCGTATCCCGCCGGCAGCCAGTGTGACCATGGTCGAATCCCTGAAGAACTTCCCGCGTCAGGCCTTGCATGCGCGCTTCCTGGAGCTGGACCATCCGACGACCGGTAAACGCATGAGCTGGGAATCCCCACTCCCTGACGATTTTGTCTGGTTGTTGACGCTGCTCAAGCAAGACCGTGAGGCCTTCATCGGATGAGCGCGTTCCTGATTCCTGACTGGCCTGCGCCGGCAGGCATCAGGGCCTGCGTGACCACCCGTGCGGGCGGCGTCAGCCAGGCGCCGTTCGACAGCTTCAACCTGGGTGACCATGTCGACGACGATCCTTGCGCCGTTGCTCAAAATCGCCAACACCTGACCCGCGTTTTTAACGTACAGCCCGCTTGGCTTAGCCAGGTTCACGGGGTTGTCGTTGCGCCTGCCGACCCGTCCAGCATCGTTGAAGCCGATGCCAGCTGGACGTCCACGCCCGGCGTGGCGTGTACGGTCATGACCGCCGACTGCTTGCCTGCACTGTTCTGCAACCGCGCCGGTACACGCGTCGCTGCGGCGCATGCGGGCTGGCGCGGATTGGCAGCCGGGGTGCTTGAAGCCGCCGCGCGCAGCCTCCATGTTGAGCCCCAGGAGATACTTGTGTGGCTTGGACCCGCCATCGGTCCCGCGGCGTTTGAAGTCGGGGGTGAGGTGCGTGATGTCTTTATTAAAGACATGCCCCAGGCCGCCTCGGCCTTCGTGCCAAGTGTCAATGCCGGGCGTTATATGGCCGACATCTATGAGCTGGCGCGTCTGCGTCTGGCTCGCTGCGGTATTGAAGCTGTCTACGGCGCAGGCTTTTGCACCGTCAACGACCCGCGCTTCTATTCCTACCGGCGCAGTTCCCGTACTGGCCGCTTTGCTTCGCTGGTCTGGATCGAAACGCCGTCCAGCTGATCTGCGTCATTCACCGTACGCTTGAAACTCCCAGAATTGCCCGCATCTACTAAGGTATCTGGCAGGTTTCTTCATTCAGGAGTTTCCATCCCTCCGGCCTGCTCATAAGGAAGGTGACGAATGCGTATAGATAGATTAACCAGCAAGTTGCAATTGGCGTTGTCCGATGCTCAGTCATTGGCCGTCGGCCTTGATCATCCGGCAATTGAGCCAGCGCACTTGATGCAGGCATTACTGGAGCAGCAGGGCGGTTCGATCAAGCCTCTGCTGATGCAAGTCGGTTTCGATGTAAACAGCCTGCGTAAAGAGCTGACCAAAGAGCTCGACCAGCTACCCAAAATACAGAACCCCACCGGCGACGTGAATATGTCGCAGGACTTGGCGCGTCTGTTGAATCAGGCGGACCGTCTGGCGCAACAAAAAGGCGACCAGTACATCACCAGCGAAGTGGTATTGCTGGCTGCAATGGACGAAAACAGCAAGTTGGGCAAGTTGTTGCTGGGTCAGGGCGTGAGTAAAAAAGCCCTTGAAAACGCCATCAACAACCTGCGCGGCGGTGAAGCGGTCAATGACCCCAATGCTGAAGAGTCCCGTCAGGCGCTGGACAAATACACCATTGACCTGACCAAGCGTGCTGAAGAAGGCAAGCTTGACCCGGTAATCGGTCGTGACGATGAAATCCGTCGCACCATTCAAGTGTTGCAGCGCCGGACCAAAAACAACCCGGTCCTGATCGGTGAACCCGGTGTGGGTAAAACCGCGATTGCCGAAGGCCTGGCTCAGCGGATCATCAACGGCGAAGTGCCTGACGGCCTTAAAGGCAAACGCCTGCTGTCGCTGGACATCGGTGCGTTGATCGCGGGCGCCAAATTCCGGGGTGAATTCGAAGAGCGTCTGAAAGCGCTGCTTAACGAACTGTCAAAGCAGGAAGGTCAAATCATCCTGTTCATTGACGAGCTGCACGTCATGGTCGGTGCCGGTAAAGGCGAGGGCGCCATGGACGCGGGCAACATGCTCAAGCCTGCGCTGGCGCGGGGCGAGTTGCACTGTGTCGGTGCAACCACCCTTAACGAGTACCGCCAGTACATTGAAAAGGATGCTGCGCTTGAGCGTCGCTTCCAGAAAGTACTGGTCGACGAGCCGAGCGAAGAAGACACCATCGCGATCCTGCGTGGTTTGAAAGAGCGCTATGAAGTGCACCACAAAGTCGCGATTACCGACGGTGCCATCATTGCGGCGGCCAAGCTGAGTCATCGGTACATCACGGATCGGCAGTTGCCAGACAAGGCGATTGACCTGATCGACGAAGCCGCCAGCCGTATTCGCATGGAGATCGACTCCAAGCCTGAAGTGCTCGACCGTCTGGAGCGCCGTCTGATTCAACTGAAAGTTGAAGCGCAAGCGCTCAAGAAAGAAGAAGACGAGGCGGCGAAAAAACGTCTTGAGAAATTGCAGGAAGAAATTGAGCGCCACGAGCGTGAATATTCCGACCTGGAAGAAATCTGGACCTCGGAAAAAGCCGAAGTGCAAGGCTCTGCCCAGATCCAGCAAAAGATCGAGCAAGCTCGCCAGGAACTGGAAGTGGCACGCCGCAGCGGCAACCTGAATCGCATGGCTGAATTGCAGTACGGGATCATCCCGGATCTGGAACGCAGCCTGCAAATGGTCGACGAGCACAGCAAGACCGAGAACCAGTTGCTGCGCAGCAAAGTGACCGAAGAAGAGATCGCTGAAGTGGTGTCGAAATGGACCGGGATTCCTGTGTCCAAGATGCTTGAAGGCGAGCGTGACAAGCTGATGAAGATGGAAAGCTTGCTGCACGAGCGCGTGATTGGTCAGGACGAAGCGGTTGTGGCCGTGTCCAACGCCGTGCGCCGTTCCCGCGCTGGCCTGAGCGACCCGAACCGTCCGAGCGGCTCGTTCATGTTCCTTGGCCCAACCGGTGTCGGTAAAACCGAGTTGTGCAAGGCGCTGGCCGAATTCCTCTTTGATACCGAAGAGGCGATGGTGCGGATCGACATGTCCGAGTTCATGGAGAAACATTCCGTGGCTCGACTGATCGGTGCTCCACCAGGCTATGTGGGTTACGAGGAAGGTGGCTATCTGACCGAAGCCGTACGGCGTAAGCCTTATTCGGTCATCCTGCTGGATGAGGTCGAGAAAGCTCACCCGGACGTGTTCAACGTACTGCTGCAAGTGCTTGAAGACGGTCGGTTGACTGATAGCCACGGTCGCACGGTCGACTTCCGCAATACCGTGATCGTGATGACCTCTAACCTGGGGTCGGCACAGATCCAGGAGTTGGTAGGGGACCGTGAGGCACAGCGTGCTGCGGTGATGGATGCGGTGAGTACTCACTTCCGTCCGGAGTTTGTGAACCGGATCGACGAAGTGGTGATCTTCGAGCCTCTGGCCCGCGATCAGATCGCCGGCATCGCCGAGATCCAGTTGGGTCGCCTGCGCAGCCGTCTGGCTGAACGCGATCTGAGCCTGGAGCTGAGCCAGGAGGCTCTGGATAAGCTGATCGCGGTCGGTTACGACCCTGTGTATGGCGCACGTCCTCTGAAACGTGCAATCCAGCGCTGGATCGAAAACCCGCTGGCACAACTGATTCTCTCGGGTCAGTTCCTGCCGGGAACCACGGTAGTGGCCAGTGTGAAAGACGACGAAATCGTCTTCGCGTAAGGCGGGCAAGTGGTGCTTTAAAGGGGGCCTCGCAGTGCGAGGCCCTTTTTTTGAATTTTTTTACATAGGGTGTTGATCTGTAAGGGAAACGCGAGTAAAGTGCGCCCCGCAGTCAGTCACCAGCAACGGCAACTTGGCCCAAACCAAGGTGTCAGTTAGAAGCGCTAAATCATTGTCTTCTAACGAAAAAAAATGGTTGACAAGGGTTTGAAAGGTTGTAGAATGGCCCGCCTCAGAGACGACAACGCAGCGATGCGCTGAAGTCAACGAGAATTGCAAAGAGTTACAAAGTAGTAAAGCAACATCGTAGTAGATTGAAATATGTAGTTCCGCGATAGCTCAGTTGGTAGAGCAAATGACTGTTAATCATTGGGTCCCTGGTTCGAGTCCAGGTCGTGGAGCCATTTTCAAGCCGGGGTATAGCGCAGTCCGGTAGCGCGCCTGCTTTGGGAGCAGGATGTCAGGAGTTCGAATCCCCTTACCCCGACCATTTTTGGGTCGTTAGCTCAGTTGGTAGAGCAGTTGGCTTTTAACCAATTGGTCGTAGGTTCGAATCCCACACGACCCACCATTTTTGGCTCCAGTTCGCTGGGGTTAGATCTTAAGATCAGAGGCCAAAAGCGCTGATCGCAGAAGGCGCCTCTTTGAAGGTGCCTTTTTTTTACCGGGGTATAGCGCAGTCCGGTAGCGCGCCTGCTTTGGGAGCAGGATGTCGGGAGTTCGAATCCCCCTACCCCGACCATTTTCTGCCCGGCAGTAATGGGTGTAGAAAATAAGGCGCTGATGCCAATCGCATCAGCGCCATGAAAAAAGCGTCCTTAGGGACGCTTTTTTTTTGCTTCAAAAAAACCATTGTGCTGGGTACTGGCTCTTGGTCATGGCGAACCGTAGCCCCCGAAGCTACGTTCCAGAGCGCTGCAGTCGCCAATGCACGCCTGCAGACCCTGGGGGCAGGGTTCGCAGGCGACGCTCCCATAGGCAACGGCCGCGGGAGCGTTCTGTGCTAGCGGTTAACTCCCTTTTCGTCTGCATCCTGCAAGTCCTGCAACGCTGCCGAATATTGATCGGCCTCAGACTTGGGCACCATCTGCCATGATGGCTTACGCAGGGCGTAGAAGATAAACGGGGGTGTACCTGCCACGATCAAGCCCAGCAATAAAATTCCTGCATATTCAAAGAACGGCATGCTGCTGAAGTTATTCGGTGGAATAAACCCGAAAATCAAGGCCACACAGGTTGAAAACAACCCCAGGTAGCACCAGCCATGCAGCCCTTTGAGCACGTAACCGCGTTTAACGTCTGGCTGGGTTTTACGCAGCTTCATGGCGGACATAAACATGAACACGTAAATGATCAGGTACATCAGTGCAGCCATGGCGCTGATCATCCAGAACGCATCGGATACGTTGTCGATGAAGATGTAAATTGTCGAGAGCAGCGTCACGATGAGCGCTTGTAAATACAAAATGTTCTTCTGCACGCCTTTGCTGTTCACTTTTTGCATCACCGGTGGAAGCATTCCCGCCTTACCCACAAACAACAGACCGGTGGAAGGTCCGGCCGTCCACGCCAGTACCCCGCCCAATGCACCGATGATCAGCAAAATGGCCATGATTGGCGTGGCCCAGGGCATATTGAAGCCTTCGAAGAAGGCCGCGTAAGCCTGAATAACGCCCGCCGTCAGGCTCGTGGAGTCCGCCGGTACCACCAGTGAAATCGCGACCGTCGGGGGGATAAACACCAACAGAATCATAAAGAAGGCCAGCAGAATTGCGCGGGGCATTTCCTTTTGCGGATTGCGCAGTTCCCGAGCGTGAATGGCGTTCATTTCGATACCGGCAAACGCCAGGAAGTTGCTGACAATCAACACCAGACCAGTGATGGCGCCTGTGAACTCACGCCACAAATCCGGATGCAGGTTGTGCGAACCTGTTTTTACGGTGGAGTGCGTGTCGAAAATCGCTGGAATCAACGCGTCCCAGGTTAAGGGCGCAGCCGATTTGTGTCCCAGTACCAGCCAGGCTACGCCCAACAGTACCAGCAACGCGGCTGGCAGTGCCGTCCCCAAAAGCATGAACCACGACGTCAGCTTCGACAGAGTTGTCAGGCCGTTGAGGGCAACGAACGTCGACAGCCAATACAGCACAATAATCACCGCAGCCGTGAACACCCCGCTCTTGGCCAGTTCCGGGTTAATCAGGTACGCCATCGTGCTGGCTCCGAACCCGAGCACTATCGGGTACCACACCACCACCTGAATCCACATGAACCACATGATGAAAAACCCGGGTCGGTCACCATAGGCTTGTCGGACCCAGCCATAAATCCCGCCGTTCCAGCCGGTGCCCAGTTCAGACGCAACCAATGACACGGGGATAAAAAACAGTAACGCCGGGATGACATAGAGAAAAATCGAACCCAGGCCGTAAACAGCCATGCTGGGCAATGAACGAATACTGGCAACAGCGGCAACCATCATGAAACAGATGGTCAGCCATGACATGTAAGTTTTAGCTTTACTGGTGGTAGCCATATCGCCTCCCTTCACATTTTTCGTCAGTGCAGCAAGCTCAAATTGAGCGTGCGGCTAAGGTGTTCGGCAGCCAGTTGGCCACGCACGCTGTTGCCCGCAACATCCAGCGGTGGAGCAAAAGCGGCGATCGCACAGACTCCCGGCACCACTGCCAGAATCCCGCCGCCCACTCCGCTTTTGCCCGGCAATCCAACCTTGTAATACCAGTCGCCCGTGGTGTCATACAGGCCGTTCAGGGTCATTTCCGCGAGGATGGGAGCAATGGTTTTGGCCGCGACAACGCGCGTGTTGGTAACCGGGTTAACCCCGCCATTGGCCAGTGTTGCCCCCATCGTGACCAAGTCATGGCAGGTGATCGCAACCGAGCATTGGCGGGTATACACATCGCACACCTCCATTGGGTCGGCATACAGATAACCGTAGCTTTGAAGCAGCCAGGCAATGCCGCGATTGTGCTGATTGGTCGAGGCTTCAGAGGCGTACACCTCTTCGTTGACGGTCAGATCGCGTCCGGCGAAGGCCTGGTACGTAGACTCAATCTGCGCCCAGCGCGCGGTTGCATTTTCGGCCTTGAGCAAGCTGACAGTGGCCATGGCTCCGGCGTTGACGAAAGGGTTAAGCGGTTTTCCCTTGTGAAGTTCAAGGGCTATGACCGAGTTGAAGGGTTCGCCAGTCGGGTCGCAGCCAATCTTGCTGCGCAAAGACTGCGGGCCGATGTCATCCAGCACATGGGCGAGCGTGAACACTTTTGAAATCGATTCAATGGCAAAGGCGTAATCGGTGTCGCCAACTTCGGCATGGGTGCCATCACAAAACATGATGCTGATGCCGAACAGGTTGGCCGGGACCGAGGCCAGATACGGGATGTAACTGGCGTTTTTTCCGTGGTGGTTATTGGCAAAACGTTGATGGGCTTCATGCAATGCGTGGGTTACTGAACCGTCAACTGTCAGGGGTTGTGTTTTCATTGCGCTCACTCCGTGTGTGCGTTGGGTCGCCGGCAACTATAGGACGGAATTTCCAGACATGCCCGCAGGCAGGGCAAAGTCAAAATGCTTGGCTATGCTCTTAGCCCTACGCTGAGCCAGAAATGAGGAGGTCGGCCAGCCACGGTCCATCATTCAAGGAGAGTTCCCATGGCGCTGCACCGCACCAAACGTCATAGCGACACGGATCCCGTTTTTGGTTCATCGGCATTGGCGCATGCCGCGGCAACCAAACTGTTCCCCGAAGCCGAGCAGTCTGCGCGCGAGGTTTACCAGCTGGTCCATGATGAGCTGTATCTGGACGGTAACGCCCGCCAGAACCTTGCGACCTTCTGTCAGACTTGGGAGGAGGATGAAGTTCACAAGCTCATGGACCTGTCCATCGACAAGAACATGATCGACAAGGACGAATACCCCCAATCGGCTGAACTCGAAAGTCGCTGCATTCATATGCTGGCGGATCTTTGGCATTCACCCTCTGCTGCGACCACCATCGGCACCTCGACAGTAGGTTCCAGTGAAGCCTGCATGTTGGGTGGTCTGGCAGCATTGTGGCGTTGGCGAGCGGCCCGCAAAGCAGCGGGCAAACAGACCACCACCCCGAACATGGTGTGCGGCCCGGTGCAAGTCTGTTGGCACAAATTTGCGCGTTATTGGGACATTGAAATCCGTGAAGTGCCCATGTCAGACGGGCAATGGTTCATGACCCCCGAGGACATGCTTGAGCGCATTGATGAAAACACCATCGTGGTGGTGCCGACGTTTGGTCAGACGTTTACCGGCCTGTATGAAACCGTGAAGCCGCTGTCCGATGCACTGGATGATCTGGAAAAACGCAATGGCCTGAATGTGGCGATTCATGTCGACGGCGCCAGCGGCGCCATGCTGGCTCCATTTTGTGCCCCGGATATTGAGTGGGATTTCCGTTTGTCGCGCGTCAAATCCATCAGCACTTCCGGGCATAAATTCGGCCTGGCGCCTTTAGGGGCGGGCTGGGTAGTGTGGCGAGACGTGCAGGATCTGCCGGAAGGTCTGATATTCCACGTCAACTATTTGGGGGGCGATATGCCGACGTTTGCCCTCAATTTTTCACGCCCGGCCGGGCAGATCATTGCGCAGTACTACAACTTTTTGCGGTTGGGGCGTGAAGGGTATGAGCGCATTCATTCGGCGTGTTACGAAACGGCGCAATTTCTGGCCCGTGAACTGGTGAAGATCGGGCCGTTTGAAATGCTGTACAACGGCGATCCACAACTGGGCATCCCGGCGCTGACCTGGCGTTTAAAGCCCGGCGTGAAAACCAACTTCTCGCTTTACGATCTGGCAGATCGATTGCGGGTAAGGGGCTGGCTAGTCCCGGCCTATAGCCTGCCGGCCAATGTTGAAAACGTCGTAGTGCAACGGATTCTGGTACGTCAGGGGCTGTCGATCGACATGGCCAAACTGTTGTTGGCGGACTTTGAGCGGGACATCAAGTTTTTTGATGAGCATCAGCCCCACGGGTTCAAAGGCCGTGAAGCCGAGGCGGGTAATCACGCAGGACGCTGATGACCGTGTGCGTTGCTATCAAAGCTGCGAGCTTCATGCCTCGCAGCTTTGACGCATGGCCGCCGCGGCGACGGGTGGGGTCAATGCAGTTTCAGGCGTGGCTCCGTGCCGCGTCCGATGCGGCTGCCCAGCATCAGCATCAATGTGCGGAATGTGCCGTAAAGCGCCATTTGGTGCATGCGGTACAGCGAGATGTAGAACATCCGCGCCAGCCAGCCTTCGAGCATGACCGTGCCCATCAGGCTGCCCATCAAGTTACCCACAGCTGAAAAACTCGACAGTGAGATCAGCGAGCCGTAATCGCGGTAGTGGTAATCGGGCAGGTTTGTTTTGCCTTCAAGGCGCATCTTCAGCGATTTGGCCAACAGTGACGCTTGCTGGTGAGCGGCTTGTGCGCGAGGCGGCACCATCCGGTCAGTGCCCGGTTGCGGGCAAGCCGCGCAATCGCCAAACGCAAAAATATTGTCATCGCGGGTGGTTTGCAGGGTAGGGCGCACGACCAACTGGTTAATGCGGTTGGTTTCCAGCCCGGCAATATCTTGCAAGAAACCGGGCGCACGAATACCGGCGGCCCATACCTTCAAGCTCGCGGGAATCACTTGGCCTTCTTTAGTGATCAGGCTGTCAGCCGTCACCTCGCTCACGGCCGAATTGGTCAGGACGGTAACGCCCAGTTTCTCTAGCGTCTTATGCACAGGCCCACCGATGCGCTCGGGCAGCGCCGGCAGTACGCGGGGCCCAGCTTCGATCACAGTGATGTGCATGTTTTCCGGTTTGATACGGTCCAGGCCATAAGCCGCCAGTTCATGGGCCGCGTTGTGCAGTTCGGCTGCCAGCTCGACACCCGTTGCGCCCGCACCCACGATGGCCACGCTGATTTTTTCAATCGCATCGGTTTGCCCCGCATGCGCGCGCAAGTAGTGGTTCAACAATTGCTGGTGGAATTTTTCGGCTTGTTTGCGCGTGTCCAAGAACAGGCAGTGCTCGGCCGCGCCTTGGGTGCCGAAATCGTTGGTGGTACTGCCCACTGCGATCACCAGCGTGTCGTAGCCCAGTTCACGGGCAGGCACTAGCTCTTCGCCTTTTTCGTCGAGGGTTGCCGACAATGAGATCTTTTTCAGCTCGCGATCAAGACCACTCATGCGGCCCAACTGGAACTCAAAGTGATTCCATTTGGCTTGGGCGACGTAGTTGAGTTCGTCTTCGGAGGAGTTCAACGAACCGGCGGCCACTTCATGCAGCAGCGGTTTCCAGATATGGGTCAGGTTGGCATCGACCAGCGTTACGCTGGCTTTGCCGCGCTTACCCAGGGTTTTGCCCAGGCGGGTCGCCAACTCCAGGCCGCCGGCGCCGCCGCCGACAATCACAATACGATGGGACATAGGTATCACTCACAAGGCTTGAAAAAAAATTCTGTGCCTGAGTCCCGTGGGCGAGCGCACTGCAGCTCATAGTGCCAGGTAACTCAGGAGGCGGCTCAAAAAGCCCAGACCGATCACCACAATCAGCACCACGCCAAGGAGCATCCACGGCCTGAAGGGCCGGCGCTCAACTTGGTGTTGTGGCAGTTGCAGGTACTCTTCGACACGCTGTTGGTCATCTGGTTTCAGGCGACTGGACATAGAGTTTGCCTCGTCAGATAGACGTTGCGGAATGTGTAAAAGCTACAGCAAAGGGTTAACCGGGATGAAAGGAAGCATAGCCGTTGGGACCCAAAGGCTCGACCCGCAGTTCGTCGTCTAGACGAATGATCCCGCTTTCTATAACCCTTGCCGTAATGCCCCCGTGACCACGTACCGCCTGGAATGTGCCCGCGCCGAGTCGTAGCTCCAGTCGGGCGCACGGTTGGCACCAGCCGGTGGTCTCGAATATTGCGCGTCCGATGCGAAAGCGTCGGCCTTTGAGGCTGAACAAATTGATGCCGCTAACCACGATGTTGCGCCGCAAATCCTGAGGTAATACCGGGTTTTCGGTGGGGCGCCCCAGCAAAGCGTTGATCACCGCTAAGTGTTCCCACTGAATCAACGTGACTTGCCGTGCATTGCGCGCACCGGACCGGGCATGATCGCCCGTCAGTCCGGCTTCGCGACGCGCCTCCACAGCGTCCAGTATCACCAGGTCGGCGCGTGATTGCGGGCGGACCCCAATCCAGCGTACGCGACCGGTTTGCGGCACTTCAGCCATCAGTTCTTGCAACGGGCTCACAGGCTGATCCCGACATCGAAAATAATGCTGCGCCCCAAATTGCCGCGCAAAAAGTCAGGGGCGTCGGGTTGTGCAAACAGCACCCGGGCGAACGTCGGTCCAACCAGTGACAGTGAGCGCCAGCCCATGCGCAAATACTCGGTCGGTGGCGGGAAGTGGCTGTTGAGATCGAGCACTTCGCGCTTGAGGCTGGAAAACGCAATGATGTCCAACTGCCCGAGATCAAGGTCGCGTTCACGGTAATTGGTGGCTTTTTTGTGCAGCGTCGGCCCCAGCCGTTGCAGTAACTTGCTGGCCGGAATACGTTTGGGGCGGGCCTCGCGGCGCACGAGCTGACTCAGTGAGTAGGCATTGCGGCGACGTTGCAGCTCGTCACGCCATTCATCACTGAGACGTCGCCCTTCGTCGAGCACAAAAAACACTTCAAAGCGTGCATCGCGAAACAGCACATCAGGCGGTTCCTGATCGGGCTGTGTGAAATCTTGCGTGTGGTAGCTAATGTTCAAGCCTTGCAGCAGGCGCTGGCAGACCCAACGCTCACGCTCCCATTTGCGGGCATTAGACAAAAAGGCATTGGCTTGCTCGGCCTGAATGGTTAACAGGCGTAAATAATCAGAGTCGTCCATGGGCGCAGCTTAGCCTCGAAACAGGTGTGACTGGAAGTGCGGGTGTAGACTGAGCCGCATGACATACAGGGTCATCTGACAGGGAGGGTAGAGCGGTGTACGTGAACACGGTTGAGTGGGAGGTGCGTGCATGATTACCAGCCAGGTGTTATCTGCGCCAACGATGGTGATCGGCTGGTTGCTGTACGTGCCTGTAGTGCTGTGGGCCATCCTGCGGGCGCCGTGGGTCGAACTGTTTGCCGACACGCGGCGTCAGCATTTGCTGTTTGGCACGGTGTTCGCGCTGTTCTTGCTGTGGCTGGTGCGTCGCGATTTTGACACCGGCGTCTCCTATCACTTTATCGGCCTGACAGTCGTCACTTTGCTGCTGGACTGGCCGCTGGCCATTGTCGGCGCGTTGATGGCGCAAATAGGACTGGTTCTGTTGGGGCGGCAGGATCTGGCTGCAATGGGCATCAATGGCGTGCTGTTGATTCTGTTGCCCATTGCCGTCACGGAGGCCTGCGCGCACCTGGTCGAGCGCGCGCAACCACGTAACCCGTTTGTGTACATTTTTTGCTCAGGTTTTTTTGCAGCGGCGCTGGCGGCCTTGCTGTGTTTGTTGGCGGGCCTGGGCGTGCTGTGGCTGGATGGCCTGTTTGTCATGCCGGAATGGTTGGAGGACTTTATCGGTTATCTCTGGTTGATCATCTTTCCCGAGGCGTTTATCAACGGGATGCTGGTCACGGCGCTGGTGGTGTTTTGCCCGGAGTGGCTTGAAACCTTCAATCGCACGCGTTACCTCGCAGCGCCATGGAAGGATGACGGACCCAACAAATAACCTGCTTCCAAGAGGCTGCGAGCGGGTCGGTTGAATGGCTCGCAGCCTTGGGCAGCAGCGCGAATCAATGAATACGCGGCGTCAACTCTTCTGAAAACATGTCCTCTTCTGCATCCGGGCTGACCGGGATTTTGTGTTCTTCACTGGCCCATGCGCCCAGATCGATGAGTTTGCAACGGTCCGAGCAGAAAGGCCGGAATGCACTGGCAGGGGCCCACTCCACGGCAGTGCCGCACGTCGGGCAGTCTACGGTCATTGGTTTGGTCATGATTGGCCTCCACGCAAAGTTAAATAGTAGTGATGCAAGCGCTCGACTTCCGTCTGTAACGCCTTCAAATCGTTGTCGTTGACCAGCACATCATCGGCATGGCGCAGGCGTTCTTCACGACTGGCCTGTGCCTTGAGAATGGCCCGGACTTGATCTTCGCTGGTGTTGTCGCGCAACAGGGTTCGCTGAATTTGCAGGGCTTGGGGAGCATCAATGACCAGCACCCGCTGGGTCGTCGCGTGTTGCCCGGATTCGACCAGCAACGGCGATACCAGGATCGCATAGGGCGATGTCGCCTGAGCCAGGTTCTGAGCAATCTCATCGCGGATCAACGGGTGTAGCAGAGCCTCCAGCCAAAGGCGTTGCTGCGGGTCGGCAAAAATCAGTGTGCGCAGGGCGCCGCGATCCAGTTGCCCGTCGGGCTGCAAAACATCGGCACCGAAGTGCTCAGCGATTTTTTTCAGCGCCGCACGGCCCGGTTCGACCACCCAGCGTGCCGCGTGGTCGGCATCCACAACATGAACGCCCAGCGCGGCAAAGTGCTCGGCCGCCGCGCTTTTGCCGCTGCCGATCCCGCCGGTCAGGCCCAGAATCCAGGGTTTGGAAGATGCGGTATTCATTTCACGTCGCAAGTTGCCAATAGAAAGCGGTCATTTGACCACCCCAGAGCAATGCAATCCACCCGGCAATGGCCAGATAGGGGGCAAAGGGGATGGCCGTCGCGCGATGAGCGCGGCGCAACAGCAGCAAACCGACGCCCACCAGTGCCCCGACCAGCGATGACAACAGGATCGTTAACGGTAATACCGATACGCCCCCCCACGCGCCAAACAGGGCCAGCAACTTGAAATCCCCATGGCCCATGCCGTCCTTGCCCGTCATCCATTTGAACAGCCAAAAAATCGACCACAAGCTCAGGTAACCCAGCGCTGCCCCCCAAACGGCCTGTGACAGCGTGGTGAAAAGTTCGAAGCTGTTGAGCAGCAGTCCGAGCCATAGCAAAGGCAGTACCAGCACATCGGGCACGATTTGATGCCGGGCGTCGATCAGGCAAATGGCAATCAGGCCCCAAGTCAGCAACAGCATCCAGCCAGCCTGAGGGGTCAAGCCAAAATGCCAGGCAATAAAGCCAGACACGAGGCCGCACGCCAGTTCGGTCAGGGGGTAGCGGGGGCTGATGCGGGTTTTGCACTGCGAGCACTTGCCGCGCAAGAGCGCATAACTGAGCAGCGGGATGTTCTCCCAGGGGCGTAAGCGGTGCTGGCATTCAGGGCAGTGAGACGCCGGCAGGCACAGGTTGTAGGTCGTTTTATCGTCCGCAGGGGCAAGCTCAAGCACTTCACGGGCCTGAGCCTGCCAGTCCTGCTCAAGCATTTTCGGCAATCGCCAGACCAGTACGTTCAGGAAACTGCCGACCAACAGGCCCAGCAACAAGGCACCCGCGATTAACGCAGCAGGGTGGATGCTTAAAAAATCGATCATGCTCAAATCACTTGGCCCAGTTTGAAAATCGGTAAATACATGGCAATGACCAGACCGCCCACCACAATCCCCAGTACCACCATGATTGCGGGCTCCATCAGCGTTGTCAGGTTATCGACGAGGGTGTCGACCTCGCTCTCATAATAGGTGGCTACGTGATTGAGCATGCTGTCCAGTGTGCCGGACTCTTCGCCAATGGCTGTCATCTGAATCGCCATGTCCGGGAATGCGCCACTGCTGCTCATGGCCACATGAATCTGCGTACCCGTGGCAACGTGTTGCTTGAGCCGCAGCACGGCCTCTTTCAGCACGCTGTTGCCCGTCGCGCCTGCGACTGAGTCCAGCGCGTCGAGCAAAGGCACGCCGGCGGCCAGGGTGGTGGAAAGGGTGCGGGCAAATCGGGCAATCGCAGACAGGTGTAACAACTGCCCCGTGACAGGAATTTTCAGCAACAGGGCGTCCAGTCGATGGCGCAGGGTGGCTGAGGCCTTGTAACGATGACGGACGATCACGGCAGCGCCAGCGGTGCCCAGTAAAAGCCAAAGGCCGTGGCGTTGCAATGCCTCAGACATGCCAATCACCCACAAGGTAAAGACGGGGAGTTGCGCATTGAACGAAGCAAACACCCCCTGAAATTGCGGCACGACTTTTATCAACAGGATGCTGCTGACCACTAATGCCACCAGTAACACGGCGATGGGATACGTCATGGCTTTTTTGATCTTCTTCTTCAGCGCGTCGGATTTTTCCTTGTAGGTCGCGATACGTTGCAGCATCACCTCCAGCGCGCCAGCTTGTTCCCCGGCTTCCACCAGATTGCAGAACAGCGTGTCGAAGTGCTCCGGTTTGTTACGCAGGGCGGCGGTGAGGCTGGTTCCGGCGGCAATGTCCCGCGTCAGTTCGATCATCAGTTGGCGCATGGCGCACTGTTCGAACCCTTTGCCAATCACCTCTAGCGCTTGCAAAAGAGGCACGCCCGACTGGATCAGCGTCGCCAGTTGGCGACTGAACAGGGTGATGTCTGACGCGTTGACAGACCTGCCAGCGCGACGGCGTGAGGGGCGTTGACGCCGAATGCTGCGCACCGTGATCCCTTTGCGCCGCAATTGGGCGCGAAGTTGGGCGTGCCCGCTGGCGCTGAGTTCCCCGGTGTGAGTGGCGCCGTGGGCATCCTTGCCTTCCCAGCGATACAAATACGTGTCGACCATGCTGTCGTCCTTGAACAGTGGCGCGTTCAGTTGCGCCGTGCATGTCAAAGACTAGACAGCGCCACAGTCGTCACCTGTGCCAGTGCAATTCCAAAGGTGTCAAACGCTGTTGTTCAGAAGCTTCTGACAACGAACCTTGGTAGCCTGTGCGCACTTTTTTAGCGGCTCAGCGTTGACCTTGCATCGGGTCGCCGGGCGGCGACTTATTTTTCGGAGGCCGTACATGAAACAACAACAGGGCATTACCTTGATTGAGCTGATGATCGTGGTAGCGATCATCGGTCTGATCGCGTCTTTTGCATTGCCTGCTTACAACGACCACACCATGAAAGCGCGGTTTGCTGAGGTGAACACGCTCGGCAACAGCTACAAAACGGCGGTTGCACTGTGCTTTAGCGAAACCAATGATCTGGCCCAATGCGATGCGGGCACCCACGGCATACCCGGCCCCGCAGATGCCACCGACAACCTCGCTGCCGGCATGACCGTGATTGATGGTGTGATCGCCATGACCGGTACTCAAGCGGCTGGCGGCTGGACCAGCGTCATGGTCCCGGCCTTGAGTGGCGCTGGTAATGCGCTGGTCTGGACCCAAAGCGGCACGTGCCTGACCAGCGGTGCCTGCAAATAGCCACGAATTGCCCGATTTCATTGGCAGTGATAGTTTTGCTGCCACCGCCGGTGTAGCTCAGTCGGTAGAGCAGCGCACTCGTAACGCGAAGGTCGCAGGTTCGATTCCTGTCTCCGGCACCAGTCAATAAAACGCCCTGTCTTCAGCAGGGCGTTTTTTATGGGGCGCGTTTGGCCGGTTCAAGGCGCCAGGGTGACCTGATCGGCGGTCAACATTAACGTCCGAAAATGGCGAGATTCACCAAAAGTCCGGTGCTATTGTGCGGGCCATGAACACACACGACTCGCCCCACACCGCGCTGACACCGTCTACCGCCGCCTGCGAAATCGCCCGGTTGAGCCGCGATGCGCGGTTTGACGGGGTGTTTTTCACGGCCGTGCTTACCACGCGTATTTACTGCCGTCCCGTCTGCCCGGCCCGTGCGCCCAAGGCTGAGAACGTGGTGTATTACGCCAGTGCGGCGGCGGCTCAGGCCCAGGGGTTTCGTCCCTGTTTGCGCTGTCGCCCCGAGCTGGCGCCGGGCAATCTGTTGTGGTCGCACAGCGAGCACTTGGTGACGCGTGCCCTGAAGCTGATCAACGAAGGTTTTTTAGCCGATCACCCGCTGGATGCGTTGGCCGAACGTTTGAATGTAGGGGCTCGGCAGTTACGCCGCTTGTTCGTGAAATACCTGGGGGCGCCACCCATCGCGGTGCATGCCACCCAACGGTTGTTGTTTGCCAAACAACTGCTGACCGAAACCGCATTGTCGATCACTGACGTCGCTCTGGCTTCGGGGTTCGGCAGTGTACGGCGTTTCAATTCGGCGTTTGCCGAAGCCAACCATGCCGAGCCTCGCGCATTCAGGCGCAGCCCAGCCATTCGGGCCGATGCGGCCATGGTGCTGCGCCTTGGCTATCGCCCGCCCTACGACTTCAAGGCCGTGCTGGGTTTCCTGTTCAATCGTGCGTTGCCGGGTATCGAGTCTGTGGACGCCCAGAGTTATCAGCGAGTGTTCGGCCCGGCGCAATCGCCCGGCTGGCTGCGGGTCAGCGCCGCGCCGGCGGGGCAGCATGCCTTGCGCCTGGAGTTGTACAACGTCGCGCCGGCCCAACTCCTTAACGTGATTACCCGCATTCGGCGCATGTTCGATCTGGATGCCGACCCTCAGGCCATTGCGCATACACTCGGCGCCAGCCCGTCACTCGCCCCGCTGGTCGAACGCTACCCGGGCTTGCGTTTGCCCGGCGGTTGGGATGGCTTTGAGGTGGCCGTACGGGCGGTGTTGGGCCAGCAAGTGAGCGTGGCCGCCGCGCGCACGTTGGCCAGCCGCATCGTGCAACGGTTTGGAACACCGGTTGAAATGCCCGGTATCCCCGGGCTCAATCGCCTGTTTCCTGCGGCGCAGCAATTGGCCGACGCCCATCTGGATCAACTCGGTATCACTCAGGCGCGCATCCATACGATCCGGGGCATTGCCCGCGCCCTGATCGATGGACAGGTCGATTTCGCGGTTGAACAGCCGCTCGAAACCTTCATTCGTCGCTGGGTGCAACTGCCGGGCATAGGTGAGTGGACCGCGCATTACATTGCCATGCGCGTGCTCAAACACCCCGACGCGTTCCCGGCGGCCGATCTGATTTTGCGCCGCGAGGCCAACCCTGACGGCGCCCCGTTGAGCACTAAAACCCTGCTCGAACTGGCCGAAAGCTGGCGGCCATGGCGGGCCTATTCAGTGATGTACTTATGGCGCGCAGCCACCGATGCGGCTGCGGCACGGAGGGTTTAACCATGACGCAGATTTACTACGCGCAAATGCCGTCGCCCATTGGTCCGCTGTTTTTAGTGGCTGACGATGAGGGCCTGAGAGAAGTGCGCTTCGAATGTGAACGCCGGGCGCATGCACCGGAGGAAGGCTGGCTGCATGCGCCGCACAAACTGGCGCACGTGCGCCGACAGCTGGACGCGTATTTTGCAGGCGAGCGCCTGACCTTTGATTTGCCGCTCAAGCCACAAGGTACGCCGTTTCAACAGCAGGTCTGGCAAGCACTGACCGCCATTCCTTTCGCGGTGACCACCAGTTACGGCCAGTTATCGCAGCAGATCCAGCGGCCCACCGCGTCGCGTGCGGTGGGCGCAGCCAATGGTCGTAACCCGATTCCGATCATCATCCCGTGCCACCGGGTGATCGGCAGCAACGGCAAACTGACGGGCTTTGCCGGCGGGCTCGCGGCCAAGCAGTGGCTGCTGGAGCATGAGCGGGCGCATCAGCCCTTCGATCTGACGTAATGCGCCGCAGCCGGTGGCGCCTTACAAACTCAACCGCATCGACAGGTCGACCGCTTTGACATCCTTGGTCATGGCGCCAATCGAAATGTAGTCCACGCCCGTTTGGGCAATGGGCAGCAACGTACTTTCATTGATGCCGCCGCTGGCTTCCAGCTTGGCTTTGCCCGCGTTCAGGCGCACGGCTTCGCGCATGTCGTCCAGGCTCAACTCGTCGAGCATGATGATGTCAGCCCCTGCGGCCAGCGCTTCTCTGAGTTCATCCAGGCTCTCGACCTCGATCTCCACCGGTTTGCCGGGCGCGATTTTATGCGCGGCGTCGATGGCCTGAGCGATGCCGCCGCAGGCGGCAATGTGGTTTTCCTTGATCAGAAACGCGTCGTACAGGCCAATGCGATGGTTATGACAGCCACCGCAGGTCACGGCGTACTTTTGCGCCAGACGCAAACCCGGCAGGGTTTTGCGGGTGTCGAGCAATTTGACCTGAGTGTCGGCCACATGGTCAGCCAACTGGCGGGCGTGGGTCGCGACGCCCGACAGCATTTGCAGGAAGTTCAACGCACTGCGCTCGCCGCTGAGCAGAGAGCGGGCCGGGCCTTCGAGGTGAAACAGCACTTGATTGGGGCTGACGCGTTCGCCATCGACAACCTGCCAATGCACGGCAACGCGAGGGTCCAGTTGGCGGAACACCGCGTCCACCCATGCGGTGCCACTGATCACGGCGGCATCGCGGGTGATGATCGTGGCTTTGGCCAGGCGTTCTGCCGGAATCAACCGCGCAGTGATGTCGCCGCTCCCAATGTCTTCGGCAAGCGCACGGCGTACGTTGGCTTCGATCTCGGCGGTGAGATCGGCCAGATGTAAATTCGGCATAACGAACTCCACAAACAAAGTGCGTCGATTATAGGGCCATGCCGCGAACGAACCCAAGGTGGCGCGCTGCACGGTGGGTAAACGGCGGCAACTGTGCTGTTTTTTTAGGGTTCAGAAACGTTTTTTTCACCGATTGGCAAATGATTCAGCCAGTCGGGTAGCACAAGGCGCGTCTTTTGCAAGATAATCCGCGCCTTGTAATTGGCGTCATAGCTTTGACATGCCATCAAGTCCTAATTTCAGATCTTCCGGCGAGCGCATCTTGGGCTGGCTGGTTTCTGTTTGCGAGCGTCAAAAGCGGCTTTGTCCCGTGCACGCCCACCGCAAGCGACACATCGTTCCAGGAGGCTTGGATGCACAATGACGGGAAAGTGGGAGCTGCCCACAAGGCGATAGCGGAGCTGGCGACGCATTCGCCGCTCGCACGCCTGCCTGTCATTTTGTTGCAGGTCCATGACAAGGCCGCGCAGCAACTCAAGAGCGGCCTGCAAGTGCTGTTCGACAACGCCGACGAAACCCTGTTTGCCATGGCTGACAACGCCCGCAGCGACGCCGAGCAAAGCCTGTTTTTTGAGGCCATGCGCGATGTCAGGCTCAAGCGCAAACACATTGAACGCGGGTTCCTGGACCGTTTTTTTGACGCGTTTACCCGACTGACCCAGCCTGATGTCAGTGAGCGCACCCTGCATGGCGCCGCGCCCGTCGAGGGCACGTTCTCTCTGTTATCCAATGACCTGGAGCGCACGCAAGTCGTTAACGCAATGGTGGCGCAGGTCATGACGCGTGACCAAATGGCGCTTTGCCAACTGACCCAGCGCCTTGCAACCCTCTGTAACCTGCCGCTGGATGAGCACAACAATCCGTTGGGGCCGGCCATGTTGTGTGAGTACTTTTTGCAGGCCGAACGTGAGCAGGGCATGGACCTCAAGGTCAAGCTGATCATGCTGCAACTGTTCGAAACCTACCTGCTCAGCCACTCCGGCCAGCTGTATGCCGACGCCAATCAGCTGCTGATTGCCACGGGCGTACTGCCTTCACTGGCTGACAACGACGCCTGTTGCGGAGCCCAGGCCGCAGCGCCGCCCGCCCACGTGCAAGAAGCGCAGAATCTGGTCGGGCTTCTGTTTGAGTACATTGCTCAGGATCGAAATGTCTCGCCGGCGCTGAAAAGCCAGATTGCTTTATTGCAGGAACCCTTGCGCAAGATTGCGCAGCGGGATCAGAATTTTTTCAGCTGCGACACCCATGCGGCCCGGCGTTTGTTGAATGTGATCGCTGCCGCGGCCATCGGCTGGGACGTGCGCACCGATGAGCGCAGCGACCCGCTGTTTCGCCAGATTGAGCGCGTCGTGCAACAGCTCGCGTCTTATTCGGGCGATAACCCCGCGCTGCTGGATTCGTTGCTGCATGAGTTTTTGGTCTTCACCCAGGCTGAACGTGGCCGAATCGAGCTGTTGGAACAGCGCACGCGCGAGGCTGAGCACGCGCGTCTTAAGGCGCCTGAAAAACCGCTCGCTGCCTCACAAACCCTCGATGAGCAAGACCATCTGGGTCTGCTGCTGGTCAGCCAGTTACGGCTGGGGACGTGGATCGAATTGCAGGAAAACGAAGAATTCCGACTGCGCTGCAAGCTGATTGCCATTCTGGAGCCGGGTGGCAAACATATTTTCGTTAACCGCACCGGCCTGAAGGTGCTGGAACAAAGCCGCACTGACTTGATTGGCCAGTTGCGCAGCGGCAAGGTTTTGCTGCTGGATGACCGTTTGCTCTTTGATCGCGCACTGGAATCGGTCATTGGCAGCTTGCACCAGCACCACGCGCAGTAACCCCTGCGACATCAGCGCCATAGATAGCTGCCAATTGAAGCGCGCATCGCGGCATACTGCGTCTTCGGTTTTTTCAACGCACAAGGAGCGTTTATGCAGCTGGACCCCGCGAGCGGTTGGTGCCAAGGCGTGCACCGGTGCCCGTCGCCCAACTTCAATGAGCGCCCTGACGGCGAAATCTCCCTGTTGGTGATCCACAACATCAGCTTGCCGCCGGGGCAGTTTGCGACGGGCAAGGTCCAGGCGTTTTTCCAGAACCGGCTGGACGTCACCGAGCATCCGTACTTTGAAGGCATCAAGGCGCTACGCGTCAGTGCGCATTTTCTGATTGAACGCGACGGCCAGATCACGCAGTTTGTGTCGTGCCTGGACCGCGCCTGGCATGCGGGTATTTCCAGCTTTGAAGGGCGTGAGGCGTGCAATGACTTTTCGCTGGGCATCGAACTCGAAGGCACGGACGACCAACCGTTCACCGACGCGCAATATCAGGCATTGATTGCCCTGACCCGACAACTGCAACAGCACTATCCGCAGATTACCCCCCAGCGAATATGTGGCCACAGTGACGTGGCGCCGGGGCGCAAGACGGATCCGGGCCCTTGCTTTGATTGGGCGCGTTTTCGCCGTGAGCTGCCGCACACAGGAGAGAAACAATGAGTTTTGTGGTGTTACTGCTGGCGATCCTGATCGAAAAATTTTCGGCCTTGCGTCAACGTCTTCAGCGCGACAGCGGCTGGGTGCGAGAGCTCCACAAGCTGGAGGCGTCGACCCGTCTGGCAAACAGGCCGTGGTGGGTATTGGTCATTCTTGTCCTGTTGCCGGTGATGCTGCTGGGCCTGCTGCTGGTGGTGCTGGACCCTGTGGCGTATGGCTTGCTGGCCTTGCCGGTGCATGTGCTGGTGCTGGTGTTCAGCCTGGGCCGCGGGGATGTGTTGGCAGGGCTGGGGCCATTTCGCGACGCGTGGCGCCGGGGTGATTTGCAAGCGGCCGCCCATGTGGCCCAACGCGACATTGACGTGTGCGCCGACACTGGCGAGCAATTGCTGGAGAACGTGCAGGCGCACCTGCTGTGGCAGGCCTATCAAAGTTTTTTTGCCGTGATCTTCTGGTACTTCTTGCTGGGCCCGGTGGCTGCGTTGAGCTATCGCTTGCTGGCGCTGGCGGTCGAGCATGGCAAAAATCCGGAGCTGGTTGAACGTGCCCAGCAACTGCGCCATGCCTTTGACTGGCTGCCGGTGCGCCTGCTGGCGGCGAGCTTTGCACTGGTGGGTAACTTTGCCGCCGTCAGCCGCGTCATGCTGCATGAGTTGCTGAGCTGGGACATCAGCGCCGCCCAACTGATCGACAAGGCCGGGTGCGCTGCGGCTGAAATCCCGCCCCCGCAGACCGGGCCGGAAGGGGTTTCCAGCCTGGATGCGTTGTGGGAGTTATTGCTGCGCTCTGCGTTGCTCTGGTACGCCGGTTTTGCCGTGTGGACGCTGTTGCTCTGATTGAATGCGCACGGGCGCACGCGGCTACGGGTGCGCGTTTACCAGCCAAACACAGCACAGGCATTGGCCGTACTGGCCTCGGCCAGCCGTTCGGGGCTTAGGTTCATCACTTCAGCCAGGGCTTCGCAAATAGCGGGCAGGTGCTCCGGGCTGTTGCGCTGGTTGGCGAACATGACCGGCGCCATGTCGGGCGAGTCGGTTTCCAGCACGACCGTGTCCAGCGGCAAGTCAGCCAGCACCCTGCGCAAACGCAGGGCCTGCGGCCAGGTCGCGGCGCCGCCCAAGCCCAGCTTGAACCCCAGCTTGATGTATTCGCGAGCTTCCTCCCGGCTGCCCGCGAAGGCATGAATAATCCCGCCACGTTGCAGCTTGAAGCGTTTGAGGGTGGCAATGACTTGCGCATGGCTGCGGCGCACGTGCAGCAGCGCCGGAAGCCGGAAGTCAGCGGCTAGCTGCAACTGGGCTTCAAACAGTGATTGCTGGCGTTCGCGGTCGAGCGCCGGCAGAAAGTAATCGAGGCCGATTTCGCCCACGGCACACACTTGACGTTGCCCGGCCAGCCGACTGAGCCATTGCCCGAGTTCAAGGACGTGCTCGGGGCGATGCGTGTCCAGATACACCGGGTGCAACCCAAACGCGGCATGCAACTGACTGTCGGTTTGGACCAAATCCCACACCCGTTGCCAGTTGCTCTGATAAACGCCCAGCACCACCATGCGCTCGACACCCAGCGCCCGACTGCGCGCCAGCAGCGGCGCGCGGTCGGCATCGAACACCGGGAAATCGAGGTGGGTGTGGGTGTCGATCAGTTGCATGCTCAGGCCTGATGAATACGCTGCTTGAAGGTACGGGCAATGGCGTGAATGCCGGGCGCGTAGTGGTGTTCTTCAATGGCAGCCAGGGCGAGGTTGAGCGCTGTTTGGGCGATCAAGGGGTGCTGTTGGCCCATGGCATTGACCGGCAACGGCAGGAAGTCCAGCAACTGCGTGTCACCAAAGGTTGCCAGGCGCGTAGGTGCTGTGTGTTCCGGGTGATCGAGCAAGGCGTCAAACATGCCTTGCAGCAACACGTACGAGGTCGTGACCAACGCGTCAGGGAAATGCCCCAGACGTGCCAGTAACTCATCAATGATGCGTCGACCGCATTCGCGGCTGAACGCAGTCCCGTGCTCGATCAGCACTTCACCGTCAAAACCTTCCAGGGCTTGTTTGAACCCTGCCGCGCGGGCCTGGCTGACGCTCAGCTCTGGGCGTGCGCCGATCAACGCAATTTGACGCGGCATCGGCTGCAAAAGGCTGCGGGTCAAGGCCATGCTGGCTTCGCGGTCATCGCTGATGACTGAGCAAAAGCGGTCTGCTGGCAACGTGCGGTCAATCGCGATGATCGGCATCCCCAGATCTTGCAATTGACGGTAGCTGTCGTCTTCTTCCGGCAAGCAACTGGCCACAAACAGGGCGTCGCAGCGGCGTGCACGGAACAGTTTGAGCAATTGGCGCTCACTCTCGGGCGCGTCGTCTGAACTGGCGATCAGCAGTTGATAGCCACGGGCCCGGGCGCCTTGTTCCAATTGCTTGGCAATGCGCGCGTAACTCGGGTTTTCGAGGTCGGGGAGGATGAAACCCAGGGTGCGGCTGTGGCGGCTACGCAAACCCGCCGCTTGCGGGTTGGGCGTAAAACCATGTTCTTCAACCACAGCGCGCACCCGTTCCACCGTCGTGCTGCTGATGCGTTGCTGTTCAGCCTTGCCATTGATGACATAGCTGGCGGTGGTCACGGAAACACCTGCCAGTTGAGCGATATCGCTGAGCTTCACGCCGATAATTCCTTATTTTTTGTAGTACATGCCGACATTCTGGCCAATCCTACCCGATAAAGGCAGCCGACCAACGTCTGCCTTATCGCTACTGTATTTTTTTACTGCATCGTCTACCTGACGCGAGTCAATGCGACAGGTTGGGCTTCAAGCGCGGACGATTATGCAGTAACGTGCCGCATATTCATGATTAAACGTTTCAGCAAGCCTGTTTAATCGACGTAAGCCTCAGGTTGATGTGCTTGCCACACATCCGGTGACACACTTGGGGACGAGCGGCCTAAGCTGACTTAATTCAAAACAATACCGGGCGCCACGGAGCGCCAGGAAAGGAGAACGCATGCTCGAGCTCACCATAGAGCAGATATCCATGGGCCAGATGGCTGTGGATAAGTCTGCTGCGTTGCAATTACTCGCCGAGAAGCTGGTCGCTGATGGCTTAGTGGCCGAAGGCTATCTGGACGGTTTGCGAGCGCGTGAAGCTCAGGGCTCGACCTTTCTGGGGCAGGGGATCGCGATTCCCCATGGCACCCCTGAAACCCGCGACCTGGTGTTCACCACCGGCGTGCGTCTGTTGCAGTTCCCCGAAGGCGTGGACTGGGGCGACGGGCAAATCGTGTACCTGGCCATCGGCATTGCCGCCAAGTCCGACGAGCACTTGCGTTTGTTGCAATTGTTGACCCGTGCCTTGGGCGAAACCGATCTGGGCGAAGCCTTACGACGCGCGAGTTCGGCCCAGGCCCTGCTCAAACTGCTGCAAGGCGCGCCTCAGGAACTGGCGCTCGACGCGCAAATGATTGGCTTGGGGGTCTCGGCAGACGACTTTGAAGAGTTGGTCTGGCGCGGGGCACGTTTGCTGCGTCAGGCTGAATGCGTCGATAACGGCTTCGCCGCGGTGTTGCAGCAGGTTGAAGCGCTGCCGCTGGGGGATGGCCTGTGGTGGCTGCACAGCGAGCAAATGGTCAGGCGGCCGGGGCTGGCTTTCGTCACGCCCGACAAACCGATCCGCTACCTGGGCCAGCCGCTCAGCGGTCTGTTCTGCCTCGCCAGCCTGGGGGAGGCTCACCAGGCCTTGCTGGAGCGGCTGTGTGCCTTATTGATCGAAGGCCGCGGCCACGAATTGGGCAATGCCACCAGCCGCCGCGCCGTGCTTGAAGTCTTGGGGGGCGAATTGCCGGCCGACTGGCCGAGTGCGCGCATCACCCTTGCCAACGCCCACGGGCTGCATGCGCGCCCGGCTAAAGTGCTCGCGCAGTTGGCCAAAAGTTTTGAGGGCGAGATTCGCGTCAGCATCGTGGGGGGCCATGAGTCGCCCGTGTCGGCCAAAAGTTTGAGCAAATTACTGAGTCTGGGGGCCCGTCGCGGCCAGGTGCTGGAGTTTGTGGCCGAGCCGGGCATTGCCAGCGACGCGCTGCCCGCCCTGTTGGCGGCCATTGAAGAAGGGTTGGGCGAAGACGTCGAGCCGTTGTCAGCCCTCAGCGAAGCACCCGCTCCTGTGGCGGACGTGGCGCAAGTGCTGAGCGCCCCGGCGCCCGGCAGTGTGATCAACGCCATCCCGGCCGCACCGGGCATCGCCATTGGCCCGGCGCATGTTCACGTGCTGCAAGTGCTGGATTACCCGGTGCGCGGTGAATCGTCCGTGGTGGAGCGCGAGCGTTTGCAACACGCGTTGACCGAAGTACGTCAGGACATCGAAACGCTGATTCAGCGCAGCCAGTCCAAGGCCATTCGCGAAATTTTCATCACCCACCAGGAAATGCTCGACGATCCCGAGCTGACCGATGATGTCGATAACCGCCTCAAGCAAGGCGAAAGCGCAGAAGCGGCGTGGATGTCGGTGATTGAAGCGGCGGCGCGTCAGCAAGAGGCGTTGCAGGATGCGCTGTTGGCCGAGCGTGCCGCCGATCTGCGCGACATTGGCCGCCGCGTGCTGGCGCAGTTGTGCGGCATCGAAACCCCGCCCGAACCCGATCAGCCTTACGTGCTGGTGATGGATGAAGTGGGGCCTTCAGACGTGGCGCGGCTCGACCCGGCGCGGGTGGCGGGCATTCTGACCGCGCGCGGTGGTGCGACGGCCCACAGTGCCATCGTCGCCCGTGCGCTGGGCATTCCGGCGCTGGTCGGTGCGGGCGACGCTGTATTGTTGCTGGCACCGGGCACGCCCCTGTTGATCGACGGTCAGCGCGGACGCCTGCACGTGGCGCCGGACGCTGAGGCCCTGCAACGCGCAACGCAGGAACGTGACAGCCGTGAACAGCGTTTGCAGGCCGCCAGCGCATTGCGCCATGAGCCTGCCGTGACCCGCGACGGGCACGCGGTGGAAGTGTTTGCCAACATCGGTGAAAGCAAAGGCGTGGCCAGTGCCGTCGAGCAAGGAGCTGAAGGCATCGGTCTGCTGCGCACCGAGCTGATTTTCATGGCCCATTCCCAAGCCCCGGATGAAGCCACTCAAGAAGCCGAATATCGCCGGGTTCTGGATGGCCTCAACGGCCGCCCGCTGGTGGTGCGTACGCTGGACGTGGGGGGCGACAAGCCGCTGCCGTACTGGCCGATTGATAAGGAAGAAAACCCGTTTTTGGGCGTGCGCGGCATCCGTCTCACGTTGCAGCGCCCGCAGGTCATGGAAAGCCAGTTGCGCGCCTTGTTGCGTTCGGCCGACAACCGCCCGCTGCGCATCATGTTCCCAATGGTCGGCAGCGTGGCCGAATGGCGCGCTGCCCGCGACATGACCGAGCGCTTGCGTCAGGAAATCCCGGTCGCTGACCTGCAACTGGGGATCATGATCGAAGTGCCGTCTGCCGCCTTGCTGGCGCCGGTGCTGGCCAAAGAGGTGGATTTCTTCAGTGTCGGCACCAACGACCTGACGCAGTACACGCTGGCCATCGACCGTGGCCATCCGACCTTGTCGGCTAAGGCCGACGGCTTGCACCCGGCCGTCTTGCAACTGATCGACATCACCGTGCGCGCCGCCCATGCCCATGGCAAGTGGGTGGGAGTGTGCGGCGAACTGGCGGCTGATCCGCTGGCCGTTCCCGTGCTGGTCGGGCTGGGGGTCGATGAACTGAGTGTGTCGGCGCGCAGCATTCCCGAGGTCAAGGCGCGGGTGCGCGAGCTGAGCATGGACCGTCTCAAAACCCTGGCCGCCGACGCATTAGGCGTGGGCAGCCCGGACGAAGTACGTCAATTGGTGGAAGCGCTCTGATGGCCAAGATTCTGACCCTCACCCTCAACCCGGCGCTGGACCTGACGGTGCGCGTGGCGCATTTGCAGCCGGGCGACGTCAATCGCAGCCAGACGATGCTGACCCATGCGGCCGGCAAGGGCGTCAACGTGGCGCAAGTGCTGGCGGATCTGGGCCACGCACTCACCGTGAGCGGCTTTCTCGGTGAAGACAATCAACACGCCTTCAATGCGCTGTTCGCCCGTCGCGGTTTTGTCGATGCGTTTATCCGCGTGCCCGGTGAGACCCGCAGCAACATCAAACTGGCCGAAGACGATGGCCGTGTCACCGACATCAACGGGCCGGGCCCGCAGGTCAGCGAGGCCGCGCAGCAAGCCCTGCTCGACACGCTCGACCTGATTGCTGCCAGCCATGACGCTGTCGTGGTCGCGGGCAGTTTGCCGCGAGGGGTCAGCCCGCAGTGGCTGTATGAGCTGCTGCTGCGGCTAAAAGCCATGGGCTTGAAAGTGATTCTGGACACCAGCGGGGAAGCCTTGAAACACGGTTTGAACGCGGGACCGTGGCTGATCAAACCCAACACCGAAGAACTGAGCGACGCGCTGGGCGCCGATACCAGCAGTTTGGCGTCGCAGGTTGCAGCGGCAACCCGCCTGCACGCCCAAGGCGTCGAGCACGTGGTGATTTCTCAAGGGGCCGAGGGCGTGAATTGGTTCAGCCTTGGCCCGATCTGGCAGGCATTGCCGCCCAAAGTGAGTGTCGCCAGTACCGTGGGTGCCGGTGATTCACTGCTCGCGGGCATGCTGCACGGCCTGCTCAGCGGCCACTCCCCTGAACAGACACTGCGCACTGCCACAGCGATTGCCGCGATGGCGGTTACCCAGATCGGTTTTGGTATCAGCGATAGGGCGCAACTGGCGACACTCGAACGTGGCGTGCGCGTGCATCCCCTGACAGAAGAACAAGAGGCAAACTCATGAAATTAGCCATTGTGACGGGTTGCCCCAACGGCATGGTGACCAGCGTGTTATGTGCCCGATTGCTGGACGCCGCGGCACAGCGTCAGGGGTGGAGCACCAGTGTCGAGGTGCATGACCCCAAGCACCCGGAACGCCAATTGTCGGCAGCCACCATCGACGAGGCTGAGTGGATTCTGGTGGTCAGCAGCACACCGCTGGACATGCAGCGCTTTATTGGCAAACGCGTATTCCAGAGCACCCCGGCTCAAGCCTTGCAGGATGTGGAAGGGATACTGCGTCGGGGCGTTGAAGAAGCGCAGGTCTACACGGCGGTCGATCCCGTCGGGCAAGGCTCAGCGCCTGTCCATTCCCATGCCCCCAAAATCGTCGCCGTGACGGCGTGCCCGACCGGCGTGGCCCACACGTTCATGGCCGCCGAAGCCTTGCAGCAAGCGGCCAAGCAACTGGGCTATGAGGTGCAGATCGAAACCCAGGGATCGGTGGGTGCCAGAAACCCGCTGAGCGCCCAAGCCATCCGTGAAGCCGATGTGGTGTTGCTGGCCGCTGACATTGAAGTGCCCACCGAGCGTTTCGCTGGCAAAAAAATCTACCGCTGCGGGACGGGCATTGCCCTTAAACAATCACAAGCCACACTGAAAAAAGCCCTGAGCGAGGGGCGTGTAGAGAGCGCGGCGTCCGGCGCCGAGGCGCCTGTCAAATCGGAGAAGACCGGGGTCTATAAGCACCTGCTGACGGGTGTGTCGTTCATGTTGCCGATGGTCGTGGCGGGCGGTTTGCTGATCGCCCTGTCATTCGTCTTCGGCATTACCGCGTATAAAGAGCCCGGCACATTGGCCGCCGCCTTGATGCAGATTGGCGGCGATGCCGCGTTCAAATTGATGGTGCCGCTGCTGGCGGGCTACATCGCTTACTCGATTGCCGACCGCCCGGGCCTGGCGCCGGGGATGATTGGCGGCTTGCTGGCCAGCACGTTGGGTGCAGGTTTCATTGGCGGCATCATTGCCGGTTTCATTGCCGGGTATTGCGCCAAAGTGATCAACCGCTACGCGCGCCTGCCGCAAAGTCTGGAAGCGTTAAAGCCAATTCTCATCATCCCGTTATTCGCCAGCCTGTTTACCGGACTGGTGATGATCTACGTGGTGGGCAAACCGGTGGCGGGCATGCTCGAAGGGCTGACCCACTTCCTCGACAGCATGGGCACCACCAACGCGATCCTGCTGGGCGTGTTGTTGGGCGGCATGATGTGCGTCGACCTGGGTGGCCCGATCAACAAAGCGGCGTACGCGTTTTCTGTCGGGTTGCTGGCTTCGCAAAGTTATGCACCGATGGCGGCCACCATGGCGGCGGGCATGGTGCCGCCGATAGGCTTGGGTATCGCGACTCTGATCGCGCGTCGCAAATTTGCACAGACCGAGCGTGAAGCTGGCAAGGCAGCGATGGTGCTGGGGATGTGTTTCATCTCCGAAGGTGCGATCCCGTTTGCGGCCAAAGACCCGTTGCGCGTGATCCCGGCGAGCGTGTTGGGTGGCGCGTTGACCGGAGCGTTGTCGATGTACTTCGGCTGCAAACTGATGGCCCCGCATGGCGGGCTGTTCGTGATGTTGATCCCCAATGCCATCAACCACGCGCTGCTGTACTTGCTGGCTATTGTGGCGGGCAGTGTGCTGACAGCGGTGGTCTATGCCGTGATTAAACGGCCGGAGCCGGTGGAGATGGCGTTGGAAACAGCCGCTGCCTGACGTGTCGTTGTGCTGAGAATAAAAAGTCCCTGCCTTATTTAATAAGCAGGGACTTTTTTATTGTGCCTGCCGAAGGCACAGGTGGGGTGCCTGATGCGTGAATAAAAGCGGGTGTAGTTTTATAAGTGAACCTGTCGTTAAGGTTTATTTTATTCACGAAGCCTGAGTTGATTCTTATGAAAATCTATAATAATTCGAAAGACGTATTCAAAAGCATTGTTTCAGCATCGTTGGGTGTTTTGTTTTCTGCATTCATGATGTTTAGCGCTTCGGCTTCGGCCGCCGCATTGTGTGAGGGCAGATGGGTGTTGGTCGGTGGCGTACCCTGCGATATGTTGCCCATTGGCGGAGGAAGTGTAACGTGTTTGTTTTTCGGTAAAGATATGAATGCCAATGGCGCTATTGAAGGCAATTCGGCAGATGTGTGTATGCTTTTAGATGCCGATAATCGCCGGCGCAGTATTCCTTGTGTTGATGCGTGCAACTACACCAATAATTGCGAACACAAACATTGTATAAATAAAGATTCGATGAAAGACGCCCGAAAACAAGCCCAGTTGCATTTAAAGAAAGCAGAATAGACCGCCTAACGTACACGATATTCTGACTGCCCCTCAGCCGGTGTTAAAGGCTGAGGGGCATTGATCAGTAAACGTCTCTCTTATAACGCCCCTGTTCTATCAGGTGTTCCAATGTTTCTGCTCCCACGATGTCGATCAATGCCTGATCAACCCCCGCCGCCATGCCCTGCAGACTGCCGCAGATGTAAAGGGCTGCTCCTTCAGCGAGCCAGCGCCGGATCTCGTCAGCCGCTTCGCGGACACGGTCTTGCACGTAGACCTTGTGGGCCTGGTCACGTGAGAAAGCCAGGCTCAGGTGCTCCAGATCGCCGTTGGCCAGCCAGCCTTGCAGCTCTTGGCGGCAGTAGAAGTCATGAGCCGCATTGCGCTCGCCGAAGAACAGCCAGTTGCGCTGTTCGCCCGCAGCGATCCGGGCCTTGAGCAGGCTGCGCAAACCGGCCAGACCGGTGCCGTTGCCGATCAATATCAGCGGGCAAGGTTCGGCAGGCAGGTGGAAACCACTGTTGCGTCGCACGCGCAGGTTGATGCTCAACCCCACAGGCGCGTGCTCTGTCAGCCAGCCTGAACCAATCCCCAGACTCCCATCGGCATGCCGTTCCTGACGCACGATGAGTTGCAGCACGCCATCCTCCGGGATCGAGGCGATGGAGTATTCGCGCATGTTCAACGGGATCAAGGCATCGACCAACGCTTGTGCATGCATGCCCACCAGATGCCCGCGGTTTTCCGGCAGTTGGCGGCTAGCAAGAGCTTGAGCCAGTGTTTCTTGCAGGCCTGCAAGTTGTACCGGGCTGTCGGCGCTCAGGCCAAGGCCTTCAAGGAAGTGTTCAACTGCCCATGCACATTGGCGCGGCATGACCTCGACCAGATCGCCGGCTTGCCAGCGGTAATGGGCGTCAGGCGCACGCAACCCCAGCAGATACACGCTGGAGCCGCTGCTGCCGGGGTTGATCAGGTCGCGCTGTTCAAGGGTCCAGTTGTTGTAGCTGGGCGCTTGCCACGGGGCACTGGGTGCGCCTCCCGTCAGTTGGCGGAGGTGTTGTTGCCACTGATGCAGCGCATCGGGGTCGCCGCTGTCGACCTGAACAGGGCTGAACAATGCCTGCGCGCCGCGCTCGCTGAGCCACTGTTGAATGCGTGTCGCAAACCCGCAGAAGTGCGGGTATTGGCGATCACCCAAGGCCAGCACTGAATACTTGAGCGTGCGCAGGCTTAAAGGTTGGCCCAGCACGTTGCGTTCAAAGCCCCGGGCGCTGTCCGGCGCTTCACCGTCGCCAAAGGTACTGACCACAAACAGGGCGTTGCCCGCGTGCTGCAAGTCTTCTTCACTGAGTGTCGCCAATGGCTGCACCCGTACCGGTAGCCCTGCCGACTGCAACTGGCCTGCCGTTTGCCAGGCCAGTTGCTCGGCAAATCCGCTTTGACTGGCAAAGCCGATCAACCAGGAAGACACATCGCTGCTGTTGCCAGCCAACCCTTTACGGGCCTCTTTGACCTGACGCTTTTTGCGGCGTCGGTCCAGATACAACAACCACCCGGTGATAAAAAACAGCGGCATGGTCAAGCTGGCCACGGTGACCAGGATGCGCCCGGTCAGGCCCCAGTAACTGCCAACGTGCAGGGCGTAGATGCTGGTGAGCAGCTGGGCCTTGTAACTTTTATCGTCGTAGCGCGCGTGTTTTTGGATCGCGCCAGTTGCCGGGTCAAGCACGATCTGATTGAAAGCTCGCTCATGGGGCGAGTCGGTGCGCAGGTAGAACACGGTTGCAGGCTGACCGGCCGCAGGCGGCATGCGCACGTTGTACGTGCTCAGTTCAGGGCCGGCGGCTTTCTGAATGCTGGCCCAGATTGCATCGTAATCGGCCACGGGAGCCGGCCCGGCCGGCCCGCGCTGGCCACGACCGCCTTTGCGTTGCTCGCCCTGATGCGAATCACCAAACAGCGTTTGTAAGCCTTTGTTGTACCACTCGTAGGACCATGACAACCCGGTCAACGCCGCCAACAGATAGAAGACCAGGCACCAGGTGCCTGCCACCGCGTGCAGATCCCAGTTGAAGCTACGGCCTTTTTTCGCCCAATCGAGCGTCAACCATGCGCGCCAGTTCAGCGCTTTACGCGGCCAGCGCAGGTACAGTCCGGAGAGGCAAAAGAAAATCAGCATCAGGGTGCAAGCGCCGGTGATTTGCCGCCCGGTTTGGCCCATGGCCAAAAAACGGTGCAATTGCAGCATCAGGCCGAAGAAATCCTGACCCACGGCGTCGCCCTGATAGGTGCCGGTGTAAGGGTCGACATAGCGCATCTGGCCACGTCGCTCGCCCGGCGGCGGGGTGAAGAACACGCGGGCGGCGCTGTCACTGTCGACGCCGACCCACAACATCGCGACCTGTTTGCCCTCCGTGGCCTCGACCTTGCGTACCAGCTCGGCCGGTGGCAGCACGCCGCTGTCGAGTTTTTCGACCTTGAGTACAGACGGGTTGAGCGCGCTCAGCAGTTCGTCCTGAAACGACACCACTGCACCGGTAATGCCCATCAGGGCTAGCACCAGACCGGCGGTTATCCCGAAAAACCAGTGCAGTTGAAACAGTGTTTTCTTGAACACAACGACCGCCTTGCTTGCTCAATTGAATGCTTGTTATACGTCGAGACCGAAAGTGATCCGGCTTGCACACAAAAGCCCCGGCCATAGGATGGGCGGGGCTTGGCTTAACGTGACATCTGTTTAGAAGTGGAAATTGGTGGTCAGCAAAGCCGTACGGCCCGGTGCCTGATTAGCAAAGTGGGTCGAGAAGGCTTTGTCGTAGTAGGTCTTGTCGGTCAGATTTTGTACGTTCAGTTGCAGGTCAACGTTTTTGCTCAGCTTGTAACTGGCCATGGCGTCGTAGCGTGTGTAAGACGGTACGTAGGTGGTGTTGGCAACGTTGCCGAACACGTCGTCTACATAGAAAGCGCCGCCACCTACAGTCAGCTTGGGCGTAATGGCGTACGTAGTCCACAGGCTGGCGCTGTTGCGCGGCGTGTTAGGCAGCTTGTTGCCATCGGTAGCCTTGTTCAACGGGCCACCGTCCTGCTGTTTGGCGTCAAGGTAGCTATAACCGGCGAACACTTGCCATTTATCGGTGATCTTGCCGCTGGCAGACAACTCGATGCCGTCTACACGGGTTTTACCGGCGTTTTCGTAAGATGCAGTGTCGACCTGAACTCGGGTGTTTTCTTTCTCTGTACGGAAGATAGCCGCGGTCAGAGAGAGGCGGTCATTGAACACATCCCACTTGGTGCCGAGCTCGTAGTTAGTTGTTTCTTCGGGCTCAAGGTCGCTACTGGCGAATGCTCCGCTGCGCTCAGGAGAACCAGGAAGTGCGTTAGGGTCCATGCCTTCACCCAACATTGATCCGGGTGGGGTAGCCGACGTGGCGTAAGAAACATAGATGCTGCCGTTCGGTCTTACTTTCCAGACCAAGCCCAGTTGGCCGGAGAAGAAGTCGCTGGTGTCTTCACCTTTGTAGGTCACCGGTGCTTTGGTTTTTGAATCCAGTGCGTGAGTTTTGTACTTAGTCTCGAAATGGTCGTAACGAAGGCCCATGTTCAGTAGCCACTCAGGCGACAGTTCCAGCGTATCCATTACATATAGAGCGCGAGTATTGCTGGACGTGGCCGTTCCCAGATAGTTGCGCGAGATTGCGCCGCTCCATGGGTCGTTCGGTGTCGGGTTACCCAGAGAGGTGCAGTTATAACCACTTGGTGATCCGATCATTCCCGGCGTGCAGGTTGAATCCGCGGCACTGGTGCTGCCAATGGTATCGGTATTGACGTTATAAGAGGATCTGTCGCTGGTCTCGCGGCTAATTTCAATCCCGGTGGAAAAACTGTTCTTGAAGCCTGCAACGTAGAAATCACCAAACAGATCTGTTTGGTTGGTTGTCGTCGCAGTATTGCTTACTCGCGAGTTGGCTCTGCGCCAAACGCTGCCATTGTTCACGTTGCCTTTGCTGTCATCCGGCTGCGTCAGGATGTAGTCCTGCATGCTGTTGCCATGGCGCAGCGTATTTTTGACAGTCAGGCTGTCATTGAAATCATGCTCGAAAGCCAGCGTGGTGATATCGGTGCGGGTTTTGCGGAAGTCACGATCGGTCAAGCCGTAAAAGTTCGTGCTGTCGCCGCCATCGTTGGGCTTGTCGGGGCTTGCGGCAGTGTGAGTCTTGCCCACAGAGAAACCGTAAGGAATGCCTGAGTCCGGCAGGTCATTACTTTCCATGTGGTAGTAATCGATGTTAACGCGCGTGTCAGTGCCCAGGCCAAAGGCCAGCGACGGGGCGATACCCCAGCGGTCGTAGTTCACGTTGTCACGTCCGGCAACGTTGCTTTCGTGGCTCATCAGGTTCAACCGGCCCGCTACTGTGTCGCTGAACTGGTAGTTGCCATCCAGCGTGTAACGCTGGGTTTGATCCGAGCCCCAGGTATAACCCGCATCGAAAGAGTTACCCAAATGAGCTTTTTTGCTCACGAGGTTGATGGTGCCGCCCGCCGCTCCACGCCCGCCGAAGGCGGAGTTCGGTCCCTTCGCGACTTCGATGTTTTCTACGGCGAAGATTTCGCGGCTTTGTGCGCCGGTGTCGCGCACGCCATCCAGATATGTATCACCTTGGGCATCAAAACCACGAATGAAGGGGCGGTCGCCTTGCGGGTTGCCACCTTCGCCAGCGCCGAACGTAACACCCGGAACGGTGCGCAAGGCGTCTTGCAGCGAAGTGGCCGCAGTGTCTTTGATCAGTTGCTGCGGGATCACGGTGATCGAGCGCGGGGTGTCGATCAGAGGGGCCGTGTATTTTGGGGAGTCTGCCTTTTCAGTTTGGTAGGCGTCCTGCTGCTCCCCCGTCACGGTGGTTGCGCCAAGGGAAATACTGTTGCCCTGTGCCTTGCTTTCGGTGCTTTCAGCCGCCTGAGCCATGTGCGCGGCAGAGGTTGCAGTGATTGCTACACCGATGGCCGAAGCCAGCAAACGCGGCGAGCTGACAGGTATTTTTATTGGTTGGCGCAACATCGTTAGATCCCTTCCCCCAGAATTTGAGCAGAGAAATATAGTGCAAACAATTCTGCCTATCAATTGAGATCAATTACTATTAGCGCGAAATTTACATTCTTTACAATTTTGCTTTACGGTTTTTTCACACTCGTTCGTCTCCTGCCTCGATCAGCGTTTTACACGATCAATAAGAATCAATACCATTGCCATCTCTTTGCTATCAGGTACTGCGTCATGCTCCTGCATATTCCCGGCTTGTTTACCCGTGAAGAAGTCCTGCGTATTCGCCAGGCACTGGAGCAGGCGGACTGGGCTGACGGCAAAATCACGGCCGGCTATCAGTCCGCCAAGGCCAAGCACAACCTGCAATTGCCGGAAGGCCATCCGCTCGCCAAAGAAATTGGCGCGGCCATGATTGATCGGCTGTGGCAGAACCCGCAGTTCATGTCAGCCGCCTTGCCGCATAAAGTGTTCCCGCCGTTGCTCAACTGTTACACGGCAGGCGGCAGCTTCGACTTCCATATCGATAACGCGGTGCGTCAACCCAAGGGCAACCCTGAGCGGGTGCGCACGGATTTGTCGTCGACCCTGTTCTTCAGCGACCCCGACGATTACGACGGCGGCGAGTTGGTGATTCAGGACACGTATGGCGTACAGCGCGTCAAATTGCCCGCTGGCGACATGGTCTTGTACCCCGGCACCAGCCTGCACAAGGTCAATGCCGTGACGCGGGGCACCCGGTTTGCCTCCTTCTTCTGGACCCAAAGCCTGGTGCGCGAAGACAGCCAACGCACGCTGTTGTACGAAATGGACGGCGCGATCCAGCAACTGACCCTTGACGTGCCTGATCACCCTTCACTCATTCAGCTCACCGGCACCTACCACAACTTGCTGCGCCGCTGGGTTGAGGTATAACCCATGAGTTTTCAACTACGCCGCCAGGAATTGCTCGATGGCGAACAGCTCAGCGCCATGTTGGCTGAAAATCCTGCGCGGGCGGCTCAGGCGATCCTGCTGGCAGCCAGGCAAGGCATCGTCGATGGTCAGGCGTTGCTGGGGCAGATTTTGCTCGACGGGCAAGGCATCGAACGTGACCCGGTGCTGGCCAGGCGCTGGTTCCAGATCGCAGCCAACGCGGGTCACCTGATGGCGCGCAACATGCTCGGCCGCTGTTGGGAACATGGCTGGGGCGGGCCTTCGGATCTGACTCTGGCCAGTCTGGAATACCGTCAGGCAGCCGAAGCCGGACTGGACTGGGCCATGTACAACTACGCCAACGTGCTGGCCACGGGGCGCGGCGTAGCAGAGGATCAGTGTGCCGCCGTGGCGTTGTACCGGCAGGCGGCTGAGTTGGGGCACGCCAAGTCGATGAATTTGTTGGGCCGTTATCTGGAGGACGGTCAGTACTGTGTACAGGACCTTAAAGCCGCCTGGCAGTGGTACCAACGTTCGGCTGAGGGCGGAGATTTTCGCGGGCAGTTCAGCCATGCCGCTGTCCTGGCTCAACGTGGGCAAGTCGACGAAGCCCTTGAGTGGTTGCGCAAGGCGCTGGCTGGCGGGAATCTGAATTTTTTGCGCGTTGCTCAGCGATCCCTCATCGAGGCGCCGGATCCGCGCATTCGTTCAATGGCCTCAGACTTTGCACAGCGCGTGGCACAACTTGAATCGGCGTGATCAGATGCTGTTCTGGCAGGCGCAAGTTTAAATAAGATCCGAGTTAAATAGTTATTACGCTACAGGCGCAGTAGTAATAGTTAGTGCAATGGTCAATAGCGCTGTCACGCAGCGCACTCTCTTACATGATTTAGCGCTTGGCCTGTATTGCGGGTGTCGTGGTTAGGCTTAGTCTTGTTCATCTGTATTAATTGAACAGGAGTTGCACGATGTCTGAGCATTATGTCGATGAGCTGGAATCTATTGTTGGGTCTGAATTTTACGAACAATCGGGCGTGTTCGAGCAATCGATTGTCGTACCGTTGCGCTTTATGCAGTATTTGGCGGGTGTACGCATAAGTGGAATTCCTCGTGCCGACAGAGGGTTTTTATTTAGGCGCACGGATATTGAAAATATTCGATTATATGTTGACCATGCACGCCTCCTGCCCACGGCTCTTGAGAGCGTAAAGCGACTGTATCCCTCGTGGGCTGTGGGTCTGGAGGGACTTGAGCCGGAACAAATAGTGAGTTTTCATCAACAGGTACTGACGCACACTAAGGCCTGGACCCACCTTGAACATGCCGTCAAAGTTGCATGCGACAGCATGAACCAATTGGCGGGAGACATCCCGGAGCGTTTTCTTCAACTGGTTGAAGATATCGATGGGATCGCGGGAGGGCAATCCGCAGACCTTCAAAGTAACGGAGGGGATCTGCAACGTGTTGCGTTGACTGATCAACAGCGTTCTGCGCTTGAAGGTATACGTTTAAATCGGGTTCACGAGCAGCCCGATATACGAGGCTTCTTCAATACCACCATCTTTACCCAATGCCGTGTCTTCAATAACACCCTTGTAAATGTGTTGATGCCAAAGGTCGCTGCGCTTTTAGAGGCCTATTCGCACGTGAATAATCTGCCAGTCAATGACTCCTTTGAGACTGATCTGCGTGCGATAGATGATCAGCTACATACACGGGTCACTGATTATGAACGGCTGATTGCGCAGACCGTGCCAGGCATGATGCCACGGTTCAGTCTGGATGCCCGTTCAGGTGTTTTCAGCCGCCAGGCGGGAATAGTAAGAGGGGAGATTCATCGGCTGGTTGTCGAGCGCGGGCGTTTAGTCTTCGCCCATTTGCCGCAGGATGCTTTGGGCACGCTTCTATACGTATCCCAACAACGATTTTTTGAGCTACGCGGACGCTTTATGGCTGCCGCCGTGACCTGCCGCGAGATGGAGCAGGCGTGGGCCCCCCTCAAGTGGTATGTGTTGGGCGTGAATGAGTATTTAAAGCAGGTGAGCCACCTGTCAGACCTCACCCAACTGAAAATAAATCTCGTGAGGCTGATGAGAACCTGGTTGGGCGTTAAATCACTGACTGAGCAAGTCTACAGTTCATTTAGGACCCTATTGGAGCGCGATGACTGGACGGCGGGGTAGTGTATGACTATTCCTTTCATATTATGGGAAGACTTGAACTTAGCGTGCCGACGCCTCTTGCACATACGGAGTGGGCTGAATGAGGGGGTACGCTTACTGTTTCAATTATTTCAAAGGTGCTTTTATTAACACGTGTATCCCAGTTGTTTTTCGCCACTTCTCATATTCAGATGTGCCATTCTCCTACACCCTTTGATGCTTTAGTCGTGTTGAGTACGTTGAGTTTGGCTCTACGCTGTTATGAGCAGGCTCATAAATTTAAAGGTGCTAAAAAATGGATAGTTTGGCGTTGGAAATTGACTTGGAAAGTGTCAAGGATTTAAGTCTTGATGTGGCTGCCAGTCGTTTGCCGGGGGAATACATCAAGTTAGTGACGGGGCTGACGCCGTCTGCTGTTGATCCCAAAGATCTAGGTTTTTTAATACGGCGAGAGGATATTCATAATACGCGTAGGTATGTCGCTTTTGCCAAAATGCTACCGCTCTCGCTTGACGTGGTAAGAAAGCGTTTGAACTATGATCGTATTGATGTTGAGGGCTTGTCGCCAGAAGACATTTTAAAACTGAATGAGCGTGCTGTGGCACATGCTAATACGTGGCCAGCATTAGAGTCGGGCAGTAAAGAAGTCGCGAGAGAGTTGGAGAAATTCGCAGCTGATTTTGTAACGACGGGCGAAAGTGTAGTCTCTCTTATAAGGGCTATTGAGTTAGGGCGACAGCTGGATGGAACCCTCCAAGATCTAACCGAGGAAGAACAAGAAGAGCTTAACGCTATATTGCTAGACCGTACAGAGAAACGCGCCATTGAAAAGATGGTGGAGTATTTAGCAGACGCCAAGAAGAGTACAGCTGGGTTTATCAAGTCTGTTGAACAGGTTGGGACATTGGCCAAGGGCTTTGAGAAAGGTTTGTCCGATGATTTGATCCCCTTGGTTAAAGCCAAAATGATGGCCTATAAAAACTCGGGCAAAGAGCATGAGCGTGAGGCATTACTTGAAAAAGTTCTACAACTCAATGAGCAAATCGATGCGCTTGCCAGTGCTTACAAAAACGCGGTAGGCGCTTCTTTTTCAGGCTTGGCTTTGGGGCCAATCGGGCTGGTGGTAACGGGAGGGATTTTTGGCAGTAAAGCAGAAAATATTCGCAAGGAAAAAAATAAACTCATTGCTGATAGACGTAAGTTGTTAGAGAAACTCAAAAATGCCGATAAGTTAGCTGAGTTGCTTGATGATCTCCAGCTGCACCTTGTTGATCTGCAAGGGCAAATGTTAGGGGCTGAAGTCGGTGCCAAGCAGCTGTCCCAGATATGGACGTATATTGCTGCTTACCTTGATGAGGCCAGCGAATCCTTGAGCAAGGTAGATACCCTGTTGGAACTCCATAAGTTTGCAATGAATTTTTCTATAGTTATTAATCCTTGGGTCAGTATCAAAGGCTACTCTGCGCAAATTTCCGCAGCGTTCAATGAACTGCTCCAACCCTGATTTAGAAGGAATATAAACGTGAACGGAATCACCCACCTGAATCTCTATCCCACTTTGAATATGGTAGCCGTCAAAGGGGCTGTAAGTGTGTTTAACAGTGCGGTTGCAAATAATGCTTTTGCTGCACTTCCCGGTTTGCATGAGCGTGTAATGCGGGCGCAGTTACTCATTAATAGTCATAGTCGCTCTTTAGTCGATCAGGCCATCGCACTCGAAGCGTCACTGTCCAGTGCAGGTATCAGCGATCTTGCCGGGCAGTATAAAGTGATTGCTGAGGATTCATCCTTGGCCCCCAGATTGAAGGCCAAGGGCATTGAAGACTTGAACGCGTTCTGCCAGGAACGATTGCGCCACGTAGTGCAAAAAGTGGAAGCCGCCCAAGGCTTGATTGAGGCCAACCGGGCAGAAATAGGCGCATTGACGCTGGATCACTTTGCAGGTGATTTGATTGACTATGATGAGGCTCGCCTGACGGCACTGGTGACACGTGAAGCCGCATTGAAAGCCACGGGTGAGCAACTGCAGGCAGATTGGGATGCCATCAAAGCTGCTAATGAATTACTCGAGACTGATTTTTGGAAGGAACATATTAAAAAAACACTGCCCACTGCCGAAGAACTGCAGATGTTAGTGTCGCAGGCGCTGGTTCCCAAGTTTGATGTTGAAATTATCAAGTTAGGACTGCAGCGATTAGAGACGTACTTGGATATCTTTGGTGCAGCGGCAAAGCTGGTGTCCTTGGGCGAAGCCCTTGTGCGGTTGTCGAAACATATATCCGCCAACAACCTTGAGCGCCAAGAGGTTCAAGAGAAAATCAAGGCGTTGCAGGCGCGTAAGGAAAAATTTGAGTCCTATGACGGCGTCTTGACGGCAAGAACGCAATGGGTAGAACAAGTGGGGCTGGTCGTGGAAAGTCTGGTGGTGTTTCTAAGAGAGTGTCGTCTTTTTCAAACAGCTGACGGGTGCGACATTGCTTCATTGCAAACTCACCTGACCACATTTATTTCAGTGTTGCGTCAGGTGCGTGTTTGATTTAAGCGTCAGAGCAAAACGCCCATGCAGTTTGGCTGCATGGGCGTGTGGGATTACAAGTAAAAAGACTTCAGCGGAGGGAAGCCATTGAATTCAACGGCGCTGTAGCTTGTGGTATAGGCACCGGTCGACAACCAGTACAGACGGTCGCCAATAGCCAGATTCAGCGGCAAACCATACTTGTAGTTTTCATACATGATGTCGGCGCTGTCGCAGGTGGGCCCCGCGATGACCACTTCTTCCATTTCACCTTTCTTTTCGGTCCAGATCGGAAACTTGATCGCTTCGTCCATGGTTTCAATCAAACCCGAGAATTTGCCGACATCGGTGTACACCCAGCGCTCCACAGCGGTGCGGGATTTACGGGCCACCAGCACCACTTCGCTGACCAGAATCCCCGCGTTGGCAATCAGGGAGCGACCCGGTTCCAGAATGATTTCCGGCAGGTCATCGCCGAAATCTTCTTTCAGGAAGCGAATGATTTCTTCAGCGTAGGTTTCAAGGCTGTTGGTACGAGTGATGTAGTTGGCCGGGAAGCCACCGCCCATGTTGATCAGCTTCAGGTGAATGCCATCTTCTTCTTTCAGGCGTTCGAAAATCACTTTGACCTTGGCAATGGCGGCATCCCAAACGCTGATGTCGCGTTGCTGGGAGCCGACATGGAACGAAATACCGTAAGGCACCAGACCAAGATCGCGGGCCAGAATCAGCAGGTCCATGGCCATGTCGGTCTGGCAACCAAACTTGCGTGACAGTGGCCAGTCAGCGGTGGTCGAGCCTTCGGTGAGGATGCGCACATACACCTTGGCGCCAGGCGCGGCTTTGGCGATGTTGCGCAGGTCGGCTTCGGAGTCCGTGGAGAACAGGCGCACACCTTTCTCGTAGAAGTAGCGGATGTCTTTGGACTTCTTGATGGTATTGCCGTAGCTGATGCGATCCGGGCTCACGCCCTGTGCCATCACTTTATCCAGCTCATAGATCGAAGCGATGTCGAAGTTCGAGCCTTTGTCGCGCAGCAAGTTGATGATTTCAACCGCCGGGTTGGCCTTGACGGCGTAGTACACCTTGGCAAATTCGAAACCTGCGCGCAGGTCATCGTAGGCCTGGCTGATCATCGCGGTGTCGATTACCACGAACGGGGTTTCCTGGGTGTCAGCGAACGCTTTCATTTTCTGAAAGGTATCGCGCGCGTAATAGTCTTCGACCTTAATCGACATGCTGAAGGACTCCTGGTGGCAAACGTCATCAATAAATGGGCGCAACTGAACATCCTCCGTATCCCCACTTTGGTTCGCCTACTTCCCAAGGCATGTCCGCCGAAAGCAAAAAAGGTAAATGAACCTTGCTGTCTCGTCGTCAGTACTTGAGCCGGATGGATCGTTTCCAGCATGGATGTTCGGCGCGAACTGTAGGGGGTGATTGCCCATTGATCAACAAAAAATGTCGCGTTTTTGCACGAGTTCGTCGCAGGCTGTTTACCGGCGGTTTAAGTAACCGACCGTGGCAGGGAGGGGATGTTCAATAAGGCGTTTTTAGAGGTGCCCAGAGGCCGCAGGCGCAAGGCTCTGCTCCCGTTTCATAGCGGTTTGCAATGAAACGGGAGGCAGAGCCTGGAGCGGATCGCGCCTGCGGGATGCGATTTAAGCCAGTGCGGTCTCGGCTGGGGACACGATGCTGGTCTTGGCGCCACGTGAACGACCGGAGCTTAAATAAGCCGCGATCGATTCCTGAGTGACTTCACCCTGGAACACACGCTCGGTGTCCATTACCGGCAACCACGAACGGTTAAATTCGTACATGCGCGACAACAGGATGCGCAAGTGTTCTTCGGACGCCGCCGTGGCGGTGAATTCGCGCAGGAACTGCCCGCAGGTGCCGGTCTGGCGATGCAGGTCGCGACGCCGTACATAACCCAGCGCCTTGTTGTCGGCGCAGGTGACCACCACATAGCGACGGTCAAGTTCGTCCATCAGTTCCAGTGCTTCGCCCACCGGGGTTTCAGGGCTGACTGAAGGGGCGTTGTCGGCTGCGTCTTCGGCCTTGACCAGCAGCAGGCGCTTGAGGGTGCTGTCCTGACCGACAAAGTTGCTGACAAACTCGTCGGCAGGGTGGGCGAGCAGGGTGTCGGGGTGGTCCATCTGCAACAGCTTGCCGCCCCGGAAGATCGCAATCTTGTCGCCCAGCTTGATGGCTTCGTCAATGTCGTGGCTGACCATGATCACGGTCTTGTTCAGCGCCCGTTGCATCTCGAAGAATTCGTTCTGGATCATTTCACGGTTGATCGGGTCAACGGCGCCGAACGGTTCATCCATCAACAGCAGCGGGGCATCAGCGGCCAGGGCGCGAATCACGCCGATGCGCTGTTGCTGGCCGCCCGACAGCTCGCGCGGGTAGCGGTGCAGATACTGCTTGGGTTCAAGCTTGATCATGCTCATCAGTTCGCGTGCCCGCTCATGGCACTTCTGTTTGTCCCAGCCCAGCAGCCTGGGCACGACCGTGATGTTTTCTTCGATGGTCATGTTCGGAAACAGACCGATCTGCTGAATCACGTAACCGATGTTGCGACGCAGGGTCACCGGGTCGAGGTCAGTGGTGTCTTCGCCATTGATCAGAATCTTGCCGGAGGTGGGCTTAATCAGGCGGTTAATCATTTTCAACGTGGTGCTTTTGCCGCAACCCGATGGCCCGAGGAATACGCAGATTTCGCCTTCGTTGACGGTCAGGTTTACCGAGTCGACGGCTTTGACATCTTTGCCGTTGCTTTGGAAGGTTTTGCTGAGGTTTTGAAGTTCGATCATTTGAGCAGTCCTTTTGGAGTCAGCGAGCGTTGCAGCCATTGCAAAAGCAGGTCAGCGATGATGGCCAGTACACTGACCAGCACGGCGCCGACGATCAGCATCGACATATCGCTGCGGCTGATGGCAGCCAGAATAAGTACACCCAGACCGCCGGCGCCGATGGTGGCGGCGATGGTCATTACCCCGATGTTCATCACGACAGCGGTGCGTACACCGGCCAGAATCACCGGCACCGCGATGGGCAATTCGACCATGCGCAGGCGCTGGCCGAAGGTCATGCCGATGCCGCGGGCGGCTTCACGAATGCCCGGTTCAACACCGGTGAGCGCAAGAAAGGTATTGCGCATGATGGGCAACAGTGAATAAAGGAACACGGCCGTGATGGCCGGCATCGGCCCCAGGCCCTGACCGAACTTGGAGTAGAAGGGCAGCAGCAGACCAAACAGGGCGATGGACGGGATGGTCAGCAGCACCGTGGCGCTGGCCTGCATCGGCCCGGCTAACGACGGGAAGCGCGTCATCAGCACGCCCAACGGCACGCCGACCACAATGGCCAAGGTGACGGCGATGCCGACCAGGGTGATGTGCTGCCATGTGAGGTGCAGTACAAGCGTCCAGTCCATGTGGGAAAAGGCGTTTAGAAATTCCATGTCTTCTCCTCAGTTGAGTGGGTGTTGGCGCAGGAAGTCGGCGGCTACTTTGGACGGGCTTTCGTGGTCCACGTCGACCCGGGCGTTAAGCTGACGCATGGTTTCATCGTCAAACAGGTCGGCCAGCGGCTTGAGCAGGCCTTCGAGATCCGGGTGCTGATCCAGATAGGCTTTACGCACGACGGGAGCGGCGGTGTAGTCCGGGAAGTAATGCAGGTCATCGTTCAGCAGCTTGAGGTTGAACGCACTCAAACGGCCGTCGGTTGTGTAGACCAGACCGGCAAACACTTGGCTGTTTTTCAGCGCGGTGTAGACGAGACCGGCGTCCATTTGGCGAATGTTGCGACGGGTCAAGTCCATGTCGTAGAGCTTGACCAGCCCGCCCAGACCGTCAGAACGGTTGGCAAATTCGGTGTCCAGTGCCACCAGTGCCGTTTCGTGCTCCGGGTCGCGCAGGGCTTTGTTCAGGTCGCTGATGCTGTTGATCTGCGGGTATTGCTCAGCCACTTTTTGCGGTAGCGCCAGTGCAAAGGTGTTGCTGAACTTGGACGGGTGCAGCCAGATCAGGCCTTGTTTGGCGTCGACTTCTTTAACGCGGTCGTAGGATTGCTGACTGTCGAGTTTGTCAGTGATGTGGTTGTACGCCACCAGCGAGACCCCGGTGTATTCCCACACCATGTCCAGTTGTCCCGATTCCTGGGCCGACCGTGCCAGGCTGCTGCCCAACCCGCCCGTGACTTGCGCGTTATAGCCCTTGGCGTTGAGGTATTGCGAGGTGATTTCAGCAAGCAGTGTTTGCTCGGTGAATACCCGTGCCCCGATGCGGATCAAAGGTTTTTCAGCGGCCTGCACAATTCCTGCGCACAGCAGGATGCAGCCTAAAAACAAGCTTATTTTTTTCATGGGTTTTCCTATGCTCAGCCCGACCTAAGCAGGTCGCAGACCGCGTTCCAACCATTGGCGGCTGATGAGTATCACCAGGCCGTCGAGCAGCAATGCCAGCAGCGCGGTACACGCGGCGCCGAGGATCAATTGCGGCTGATTGTTGAGGGCGATGCCGGGGAAAATCAGGCTGCCCAGGCTGTTGGCGCCGATCAGGAACGCCAGTGGCGCAGTCCCGACGTTGATCGCCAGTGCAACCCGCACACCGCCCATGATGATGGGCACGGCGTTGGGTAACTCGACGCGCCAAAGCACTTGGCGCGGGGTCATGCCAATGCCGACGGCGGCTTCTTTGAGTGAACCCTGGACGTTTTTCAGGCCTTCGTAGGTGTTGCGCACAATGGGCAGCAACGAGGCGAGAAACAGGGCGAAGATGGCGGGGCCGCTACCGATCCCCAGAAAGCCCAGTGCAATGGCCAGTACAGCCAGCGGCGGGACGGTGTTGCCGATGTTGAAGACTTGCATGAAGCGTTCCGCACGTCCGGCCATTGAAGGTCGGCTGAGGAAAATGCCGGCGGGTATCCCCACGAGGAGGGCGGCGAGCATTGAAACGAGTACGAGGTACAGATGGGCTTGCAGGTAGAACAACAGATCATCTTGATAGTGTTCGATAGTGCTGATGCCGATCCAATGGACCAACAGGGCCAGGAGGGCGACAACTGCCACGCAACCTATAAGCCCTTTTCTATAGCGATTAGCCACAGGCGGACTCCTTTTTTTAGTCGGCGAACACATTCTCGTGTGGCAACGCCATTCTTGGCTGCCGACAATGTGTTCGCGAAGAGCAACAGGCGGGGGCAGAGTAAACGCCGGCATCGCCTGTCATTAGCGCAGCCTCGTCAGGCTAACTTGCTGATATTTCAGCCCCTGACGGTATGTCTTATCAGGAGAGTGGACGCCTCCACCGCTCAAAAGGTTCACATTTTTTACGGCACATTGCCACCCTTGTGATTCAGACCAAGGCACCAACGGTGGCTGCGGATGCCGGATTTGGGCTATAATCCGCGCCCTTTTTTGAATCAATCGTCAGGCGATTTCCCATGACCCATCAGGCCGCCGAAGTCGCGAAACGCCGCACTTTCGCCATCATTTCCCACCCCGATGCGGGTAAAACCACCATCACCGAGAAACTCTTGCTGATGGGCAAGGCCATTGCCGTTGCCGGTACGGTGAAATCGCGAAAGTCCGACCGCCATGCCACCTCCGACTGGATGGAAATGGAGAAACAACGGGGTATCTCGATTACCACGTCGGTCATGCAGTTCCCGTATCGCGACCACATGATCAACCTGCTCGACACCCCGGGCCACGAAGACTTCTCGGAAGACACCTACCGTACGCTGACCGCCGTCGACTCTGCTTTGATGGTGCTCGATGGCGGTAAAGGTGTCGAACCGCGCACCATCGCCCTGATGGACGTTTGCCGTCTGCGTGATACACCGATCGTCAGTTTCATCAACAAACTTGACCGGGACATCCGCGATCCGATCGAGCTGCTGGACGAAATTGAAGCCGTACTCAAAATCAAGGCGGCGCCGATCACCTGGCCGATTGGTTGCTACCGCGACTTCAAGGGTGTTTATCACCTGGCGGGCGACTACATCATTGTGTACACCGCCGGTCATGGCCACGAACGCACTGAAGTCAAAATCATCGAGAAACTCGACTCTGACGAGGCCCGTGCCCACCTGGGTGACGAGTACGACCGTTTTGTCGATCAACTGGAACTGGTCCAGGGCGCCTGCCATGAGTTCAACCAGCAAGAATTCCTCGACGGTCAACTGACTCCTGTCTTCTTCGGTACGGCCCTGGGCAACTTCGGTGTCGACCATGTACTGGATGCGGTGGTGGACTGGGCGCCAATGCCCCTGGCCCGTGTGGCCAACGAGCGTACGGTTGAGCCGGAAGAAGAAAAGTTCACCGGCTTCGTGTTCAAGATTCAGGCGAACATGGACCCAAAACACCGCGACCGGATCGCCTTCATGCGTATTTGCTCGGGCAAGTACGAAAAAGGCATGAAGATGCGCCACGTGCGCACCGGCAAAGATGTGCGTATCGGCGACGCTTTGACGTTCTTCTCCTCCGAGCGTGAACAGCTCGAAGAAGCCTACGCCGGTGACATCATCGGCCTGCATAACCACGGCACGATCCAGATCGGCGACACGTTCAGCGAAGGCGAGAGCCTGAGCTTTACCGGTATCCCGCACTTTGCCCCGGAACTGTTCCGTCGCGTACGTCTGCGCGACCCGCTCAAGTCCAAGCAATTGCGCCAGGGTTTGCAGCAACTGGCCGAAGAGGGGGCCACTCAGGTGTTCTTCCCCGAGCGCAGCAACGACATCATTCTGGGTGCGGTGGGTGTGCTGCAATTCGACGTGGTCGCGAGCCGTCTGAAAGAAGAATACAAAGTGGAATGCTCCTACGAGCCGATCACGGTGTGGTCGGCGCGCTGGATCGAATGCAGCGATAAGAAGAAGCTGGAAGAATTCAGCGTCAAAGCGGTGGAAAACCTTGCGCTCGACGGCGGCGGTCACTTGACCTACCTCGCACCGACGCGGGTTAACCTCGCGTTGATGGAAGAGCGTTGGCCTGATGTGAAGTTCCGCGCGACGCGTGAGCATCACTAAGGCGTGACCCCTCGATAACGCAGGCCATGTCTGCGTTTGAATGCCAGTCAGTTCTGCTGACTGGCATTTTTTTTGGGTCGATTTTTTTGATTCCGTTCTGCTTGCTCTTAGGAGGTACTGAAAAGACGCAAGCTCGATAACGCTCAACACAATAGCGTTGAGTTGAACGGAAGGGTTCGCCACACCATATGAGTCTGTTGCTTGTGCAATCCTACAGAAGCGTCTGAAAGGTGTTGTCGTACAAACAGAGATTAATCTTGTCCTAAGGCTATTTGTTGTGTGGGTACTCGCTTTTAGTAAATTTCATTTTAGTGTTTGTTAATGGGTAAATAACAATCTCAACTACCAAATAGGTGAGTTGAATAATAGTGTGGCTGTCAAGGTGACGGCTTTAAAGGATGATAAAGAAATGAATGGATTCGATGATAAACCGGGTATTCAGATACTCGAAAACGACTCAGCCAAACGTTTGGATGACGATGAGTTTGAGTTGCTCGACGATCGTAATGAAGTCACTGTTGGCTTGGTACGTGAAGACACGCTAAGAGGAGAACACCAAGAGCCAGAAGCGAAGACCGGGAGCTTGAAGTTAAGTCCGAAACCTCCGGCGTTCAGGGTTTCCAAGCCTGTTGCAAAACCCCCGTTCAAGCCGCCTGTAACCCCCCCGATCAAGCCCCCCGTTCAACCCCCGTTCAAGCCACCTGTAAAACCTCCGATCAAGCCACCGGTTCAGCCGCCAGTTAACCCACCTGTAAAACCTCCGATCAAGCCACCGGTTCAGCCGCCAGTGAACCCACCTGTAAAACCTCCGATCAAGCCACCGGTTCAGCCGCCAGTGAACCCGCCTGTAAAACCTCCGATCAAGCCACCGGTTCAGCCGCCAGTGAACCCGCCTGTAAAACCCCCGGTCAAGCCACCGGTTCAGCCGCCCGTAACCAATCCGGCAACCACTGGCGGTGGTCGAGGTCAGATCAGCGAGGCCCTGCAGTTCATTCTGGCGAATTTCGTTGCGCCTGCCGTTGTTGAGATCGTTGTCGATCAGGTCACCGGCAAGCGAACAGTTAAATACCCCGAAGGCAGTCAAATGAATGCGGACGGTTCTCACACCCTCCCCGACGGCTCTAAAGCGATGCCTGATGGCACGGTCAATCATCTTGATGGCAGCACTACCAGACCGGATGGAGTGTGGGTCTCGAAAACGGGCGATACGTTGGATAACAAAACTGGCATCTACACGTTTTCTACGGGTGAGTCTGTGCAAGGGGTAAAAAATAGCAGTGGTGTGTGGACGTTTCCGGACGGTAAAGGTGCGCAAGGTGATGAAAAGGGGGCGGGTGGCTCAGGCACACTGCCTGAAGGCGCGCATGAAAATGAAGACGGAAGTATCACCACAGCCGATGGCATTACGACTTATAAGAATGGCGATAGCTTTAATGACAATACCGGACTGTTTACGTTCAAGGATGGCAGCACGACTCAGGGCGTTAAAGACGCTGACGGTGCTTGGGGGTTTCCTGAAGATAAATAAAGTCGATTAAAAGCAGCGCCAGTTTTCTTGCATAGACGTATCTATATGTAGATCGGCGATGTGCTTTAGTGCAAATTGATCTAACGGTCACGTTTTGGAATGCTCGCCTTTAAAGTTGGCGAAGACTCCTTTCAGCGACTATTTTTAAAACCTCCACGAGGCGTAACAGCGGTGACGTCTCAGCTATTCACGCATGCGCTTGAGTAATCAGGGAGAGTTCTACATGAGGATTTATCAACGTTTCGCCATGTTGTTAAAAGTCATGATGTTGCTGGCAGTGAGCGCCTCAACGGCGTGGGCGAGCAATCCGCTGCAAGGTCAGGCCGCCGGGTTTTCTGCAACCGGTGTGCCGGGGCCAACGCTCAATGCGATTTACAAATCGGAATCCGAACCGGGTGATCAAGGGCAGGGAGGAAGCGCGGGGGACGACGATCAGGTCGATGGCGATGAAGACACTGATGACAGCACCACCCATAGCGAGGATGGCAAGACCGATCGCAAGGACGATGACAGTGTCGATCATGGCAAGTCCAGCGATGGGCAGTACTAATCCTTGAGGTTCCTCCAACAGCTGAATAAAAACGCGCCTCTGAACAGGCGCGTTTTTCTTTAGCCCGTATTAAGTGAGGAATTGCTCGGCGTAGTGGCAGGCCACCTGGCGGTTATCGAGCACGCGCAATGCGGGTTCGTCCGTGCTGCACAGCGCTGTCGCATAGGGGCAGCGCTTGTGGAATGCGCAACCTGAAGGCGGGTTAAGCGGGTTGGGCAGTTCGCCGACGATCTTGATTTTCGGCTTCAGTGGATCGGGATGAATGGTCGGGGTGGCTGACAGCAGCGCTTGGGTGTAGGGATGCAGCGGCCGAGTGTAGATCTCCTCTTTGGGCCCCATTTCCACCGGGCGGCCGAGGTACATCACCAACACTTGATCGGCTACGTGCCGCACCACTGCCAGGTTGTGCGAGATGAACACATAGGCTGTATTGAACTCTTGCTGCAGGTCCATGAACAAGTTGAGCACTTGTGCCTGAATCGATACGTCGAGGGCGGACGTCGGTTCGTCGGCCACCAGCACTTTGGGTTGCAGCATCATGGCGCGGGCCAGGGCGATTCGCTGGCGTTGACCGCCGGAGAACATGTGCGGATAGCGCTGATAATGCTCAGGCCGCAAGCCGACTTGCTTCATCATCGCCTGCACTTTTTCACGCCGCTCGGCAGCGCTCAGCGAGGTATTGATCAGCAGGGGTTCGGCCAGTTGATCACCGATTTTCTGACGGGGGTTAAGGGACGCATAGGGGCTTTGGAACACCATCTGCACGTCTTTACGCAGCTGTTTGCGCTCTGCCTTGTTAGCCCCGGCGACCTCGTGCCCGGCGATTTTCAGCGAGCCGGACGACGGCTCTTCAATCAGCGTCAGCGCGCGGGCAAGGGTGGACTTGCCGCATCCGGACTCTCCCACCACGGCCAGGGTTTTACCCGCTTCCAGTTCAAACGACACGCCATTGAGGGCGCGCACCAGTGCACGACCCTTGAACAGGCCACGGGACACTTCGTAGTGACGGGTTAGGTCGCGGGCGGTAAGAACGACAGTCATTACGCCACCTCCTGATTCAAGGGGAAGAAGCAACGCACCTGGCTGTTGGCTTTGGGTTCCAGCGCCGGACGCTGTTGACGGCAGGTGTCCTGAACGTACGGGCAGCGCGGCGACAGCAGGCAGCCTTGCGGGCGGTCATAGCGGCCCGGCACGATGCCGGGCAGGGTAGACAGACGTGAAGCGCCCATGCTGTGTTCCGGAATGGCGGCCAGCAACGCCTCGCTATAAGGGTGCGCAGGGACATCAAACAACCCTGGCACCTGACCGATTTCCACCGCCTGGCCTGCATACATCACGCACACGCGCTGGGCGGTTTCAGCCACGACCGCCAGGTCGTGGGTGATGAGCACCAGGCCCATGTTCTGCTCGCGTTGCAGGTTGAGCAGCAGGTCCATGATTTGCGCCTGAATGGTCACGTCGAGTGCCGTTGTGGGTTCGTCGGCAATTAACAATTTGGGCTCGCCCGCAATGGCCATGGCGATGGCCACGCGCTGGCTCATGCCCCCGGACAATTGGTGCGGGTAGGCGTCCATGCGGCTGGCCGCGCCGGGGATTTCAACTTTTTCCAGCAACTCGATGGCGCGTTTGCGTGCGGCCCTGCCGGACATTTTCAGGTGCAGGCGCAGCACTTCTTCGATTTGAAAGCCCACGGTGTAGCTGGGGTTGAGTGCGGTCATGGGGTCTTGAAAGACCATGGCCATGTCCTTGCCGACAATTTGCCGCCGTTGACGCGGGTTCAGGGTCAGCAGGTTCTTACCGTCGAAGTTCAGTGCGTCGGCGGTGACGATGCCAGGGTGCTCGATCAACCCCATCAGCGCCATCATGGTCACGGATTTGCCCGAACCCGATTCGCCGACGATGGCCAGGACTTCGCCTTTATCCACAGACAGGCTCAACCCGTCGACCACTGGCACCGCCTTGGCGTCGCCAAAACGGACGTTGAGATTCTTGATTTCTAACAGTGACATGGGAATCTCCTCAGGCGGCATTTTTGAGTTTCGGGTCCAGCGCATCGCGCAGGCCGTCGCCCATCAGGTTGATTGCCAGCACGCTGAGCAAAATGGTCAGGCCGGGCAGGCTGACGACCCACCAGGCGCGTTCGATGTAGTCGCGGGCCGAGGCCAGCATGGTGCCCCACTCGGGGGTTGGTGGCTGTACGCCCAGGCCCAGAAAGCCCAGTGCCGCAGCATCGAGAATCGCTGAAGAGAAACTCAGGGTGGCCTGAACGATCAGCGGCGCCATGCAGTTGGGCAGTACCGTGATGAACATCAGGCGCGGCAGGCTGGCGCCCGCCAGACGGGCGGCGGTTACGTAGTCGCGGTTCAGTTCTCCCATGACGGCTGCGCGGGTCAGGCGCACGTAAGAGGGCAGCGACACCACGGCAATGGCGATCACGGTGTTAATCAGGCCAGGGCCGAGGATGGCGACAATCGCCACCGCCAGCAGCAACGAAGGCAGGGCCAGCATGATGTCCATCAGGCGCATGATGCCGGGGCCGAGAAAACGCGGGAAGAATCCGGCGAACAGGCCCAGGATCACGCCCGGAATCAACGAAATGACCACTGACGACAGACCGATCAGCAGGGACAGGCGCGAGCCTTCGATCAGTCGCGACAGCAAGTCACGGCCCAGTTCATCGGTGCCCAGCAGAAATTGCAGGTGCCCGCCTTCAAGCCACGCTGGTGGCGTCAGCAGGAAGTCGCGGTATTGCTCGCTCGGGTTATGCGGGGCGACCCACGGGGCAAAAATCGCGCAGAACACGATGATGCTCATGAAGATCAGGCCGGCCACGGCGCCCTTATTGCGGGAAAACGCGTGCCAGAATTCTTTGTAAGGCGATGGATAAAGCAGGCTTTGATCCACGGCGGTAGCAGGGGTAGGTGTGCTCATGGTCATGATCTCAGCGCTGATGACGGATGCGAGGGTTGGCAAAGCCGTAGAGGATGTCCACCACGAAGTTGACCAGAATCACCAGGCAGGCGATTAACAGGATGCCGTTTTGCACCACGGGATAGTCCCGGGCGCCAATGGCTTCGATCAGCCATTTGCCGATGCCCGGCCACGAGAAGATGGTTTCAGTCAGTACAGCGCCCGCCAGCAGGGTGCCGACTTGCAGGCCGACCACGGTCAATACCGGGATCAGTGCATTGCGCAAACCGTGTACGAAAACCACGCGTGCGGGTGACAGGCCTTTGGCGCGGGCGGTACGGATGTAGTCTTCGCGCAGCACCTCGAGCATGGAGGAGCGGGTCATGCGCGCGATCACGGCCAGCGGGATGGTGCCCAGCACGATGGCGGGCAGAATCATGTGGTGCAACGCATCCCAGAAGGCTTCGGGTTCATCGCTGAGCAAGGTGTCAATCAGCATGAAGCCGGTTTTGGGCTCGATGTCGTAGAGCAGGTCGATACGCCCGGACACCGGGGTCCAGCCCAGGCTCACGGAGAAGAACATGATGAGGATCAGGCCCCACCAGAAGATCGGCATCGAGTACCCCGCGAGGGAGATGCCCATCACCCCATGGTCAAATAACGAGCCTCGCTTGAGCGCAGCGATGACCCCGGCCAGCAGGCCGAGTACGCCGGCGAACAACAGCGCGGCCATCGACAGTTCAAGGGTGGCGGGGAACAGCGCGGTAAATTCGGTCCACACGCTTTCACGGGTTCTCAACGATTCGCCCAGATCGCCGTGGGCGAGCTTGGTCACGTAGTCGAAATACTGTTCGTAGAGCGGTTTGTTCAGGCCCAGTCGTTCCATGGCCTGAGCATGCATCTCTGGATCGACTCGACGTTCGCCCATCATGACTTCGACCGGATCGCCGGGGATCATGCGAATCAGGGCGAACGTCAGCAGGGTGATGCCGAAGAACGTAGGGATCAGGAGCCCTATTCGGCGGGCAATAAAACTAAACATCGTGTGGTGTACCTCATCAGCCGGTTAGGCAGGACCGCCAGGGCCCGGGTGAACGCTGGCGGGTGTTTTATTGTTCTACTTCGCCCGGGTGGTGGCGAAGTTGTTGTTCGTCAGCGGGCTAAGTACATAACCCTCGACGTTGTTGCGTCGGGCGGTAAAGAGCATGGGGTGTACGACGTTGATCCAGGGCTGGTCCTGATTAAAGAGCACCTGGGCCTGTTCATAGAGTGCCGCTCGTTCGGCGGGTTCAGTGATGTTACGGGCCTTGGTGATCAGGGCTTCAAAGTCCTTGTTGCACCAGCGGGCGTAGTTTTCGCCATTTTTGGCGGCTTCGCAGCTGAGCAGCGGGGTCAGGAAGTTGTCCGGATCGCCGTTGTCGCCGCCCCAGCCGGTCGAGACCAGATCATGTTCGCCATTTTTGGCGCGCTTGAGCATTTCGCCCCATTCCATGACGCGAATGTCCAGTTTGATGCCGATCTTGGCAAGGTCTGACTGCAATAGCTGGGCCCCGAGCATCGGATTAGGGTTGGTCGGGCCGCCGCCGTTGCGAGTAAAGAGGGTAAAGACCTGCCCCTCAGGCACCCCGGCTTCCTTGAGCAGGGCGCGGGCTTTGTCCAGGTCGCGGGGCGGTTGTTCGAAGGCGGTGTTGAACCCCAACATTGTGGGCGGGTAGGGGTTGATGGCCAGTATCGCGTTACCTTTGCCGTGGACGGAAGTCAGGTACGTCTGTTTGTCGAATGCCATGTCGATGGCTTTGCGCACGCGCACATCGTCCAGGTATTTGTGGCGGGTGTTCATGGCGATGTAGCTGGTCATCAGCGCTGCCATTTCGTCGACTTTCAGGTTCGGATCTTTCTTGATGTTGCCGACTTCATCCGGCTTTGGGTACAGCGCGATCTGGCATTCGTTGGCTTTGAGTTTTTGCTGGCGCACGTTGCTGTCGGTGGTGACAGCGAAAATCAGCACATCACTCGGTGGTTTGCCACGAAAGTACTCAGGGTTGGCTTTGAAGCGGACCTGCGCGTCCTTGTTGTAGCGCACAAAAATAAACGGGCCGGTGCCGATGGGTTTGCTATTCAGCTCGCTGGTTTTGCCGGCTTTGAGCAGTTGATCGGCGTATTCGGCCGAATAGATCGAGTTGAACGGCATGGCGATGTCGCGCAAGAAGGGCGATTCGGCATGGTTGAGCGTGATTTTGACCGTCATGTCGTCGACTTTTTCGACGCTCTTGAGCAGGTTTTTAAACCCCATGCTTTCAAAGTAGGGGTAGCCGACCAGCGATTTGTCGTGCCACGGGTGATTCGGGTCCAGCTGGCGCTGAAAGCTCCAGATCACATCATCGGCGTTCAGGGTGCGGGTCGGTTTGAAGTAACTGGTGGTGTGAAATTTCACACCGGGGCGTAGGTAAAAGGTGTACTCCAACCCGTCAGGGCTGATCTCCCAACGTTCCGCGAGGGCGGGTTCTACGTCGGTGGTGCCGGGTTTGAAGTCTGCCAGACGATTGAGGATGGTTTCGGCCGAAGCATCGGCGGTCACGGCAGTGGTGTACTGAACGATGTCGAAACCTTCGGGGCTGGCTTCAGTGCAGACCACCAACGGTTTGGCTGAAACGCTGAGCGCGGTGCTGAACACTGCCACGGCAAGGGCCGAGCGTAGTGGAAGTCGTTTCATGGCAACCCTCTTCAATCGGTTGGGCCAGCGTAGCGGCTGTGCCTGACGTGTTGCGCCAGGCACAGCCGCCAAGTGGTTAAAGGATGTTGAACGGAATGGTGGTAACCAAACGGAACTCGTTGATGTTTCCATCGGCCTGGAACCGGCTGGCGCGGTGCGTGGTGTAGGTCGCACGAATCGCCGTGGCTTTCAGTGGTCCGCTTTGAATAGCATATGACGTGCCAATGCTGTATTCGGAGTGGTCTTCGCCGTTCATGTTCTTGACGTCGTAGGCGGTGCCTTTGTATTTGGTGCCGTCGATGTCAAAGCCGCGCGCGTGGTAGGCGTTGAACTTCAGGCCCGGGATGCCGTACTGCGCCATGTTGATGCTGTAGGCCAGTTGCACCGACTTCTCGTTCGGGCCGTTGAAGTCCGACAGCAGGGAGTTGGCCAGGTAGATACCGTTGGTTTCATGCAGGTAGTCGAAGTACTCTTCGCCGATCACTTGCTGGTAGGACAGGGTCACGGTATGCGCCTGATGGGTCAGGCCGAATGCCAGGCTGAAGGTGTCATTGTTGATGTCCCCCATGGCCTTGCTGCCCGTGTCCAGGGTCTTGTAGTAGTTGAAGTTGGTATTCAACCCCAGCACGGCGTTGTCGCCCAGGTCATGCACGGCACCGAAGTAATACTGGTTCCAGAAGTCTTCAACATGCGTGGCGTACAGCGAAGTCTTCAGGCTTTGCAGCGGTTGATAATTGAGGCCGGCGACGCTGGCGCGATCAGTCTCGACCCCGGTTGCGCCGTATTCGCTGCGAAACTTCTTCAAGCCTTGTTCGGTACGCGGCGAGACGCGGTCAAAAGAGCCTGCGTCGAAGGACAGGTTGTTGAATTCTTCGCTGTGCAGGGCCACACCCTGGAAGCTGGACGGCAAGGCACGGTTGCCGATCACATCGATGGTCGGACTGCTGAAGTTCTGTCGGCCCACCACCAGCGTGGTGTTGGAAATACGGGCCTTGACGTTCGCCAGCCCGAGCTTGCTCCACTGGCCAACGGCATCGCCGTCACTGTGGGTCAGGGTGCGGTTGTTCTTGCCAGCAATGTCATTCACATCGCGATCAAGGGCGATCGCGTTGTAGGCCGCGACCTCGGTGCTGAAGCCAACGGTGCCTTGAGTGAACCCCGAGCTGTAATCAAGAATGGTGCCTTGCACCCAGTTGATACGGCGCGGTGTGGTTTTTTCGACGCCGTGATCGTTGTACGTGAAGCGGCCGTTATTGCGCTTGAGTTCGTTGGCGTACCAGTTGCGGGTTGTGCCGCTCAGGCTTTGCCCTTCGATGAAGCCGTTGGCTTCGCTTTGGCTGCTGGCACCGGTTTTCAATTGCGTGGGCACAAATGTCTGACTGACCTCTTCGGCATTCGCCATCGCCGCAAGGCTGCTGATGGATAACGCCAGTAACGCGCTGCTTGTGACTCTCATGGTTGAGGCTCCTCTGCTTCTTTTTTTATTGCCGCTCTTTATGAATTGAGCTGGCTGTTGTGGAACGAGTTAGCACATTGCAAACGTTTGCCAAGGGTCACTTGGCTACAGTGTTCTCCAGGCCGCCCCAAGCGGCCTGAAGACACTGACAAGAGTCGGGTAGGGGTTAGTCGGCGATGCTCACGCCGGAGAACGCGTTACGGCCAAACGGGCTCACGGCGAACCCTTGCACTTTGGCGCTCAGCGGCTGGTTAACCGTCGAGTGGGCAATGGGGGTGATCGGGACGTGCTGTTTGAGTAACTGCTGGGCCTGTTTGTACAAGACCGTGCGCTGATCGCGGTCGGTGACGATCTTGGCGCTCTTGACCAGTGCGTCGTACTCTTTGTTGCACCACATGGAGTAGTTGTTGCCGCCAATGGCGTCGCAGTTGTACAGGGTGCCCAGCCAGTTATCCGGGTCACCGTTATCGCCGGTCCAGCCAATCAGGCTGATGTCGTGCTCGCCATTTTTGGTGCGTTTGATGTACTCGCCCCATTCGTAGCTGACGATCTTGACCTTGAGCCCGACATTGCCCCAGTCCGATTGCAGCATTTCAGCCATCAGCTTGGCATTGGGGTTATACGGGCGTTGCACCGGCATGGCCCACAGCGTGATTTCAGTCCCTTCTTTGACCCCGGCGGCGCGGAGCATTTCGCGGGCTTTTTCAGGGTTATAAGGCGCGTCCTTGATGGTGTCGTCGTAGGACCACTGCGTCGGCGGCATGGCGTTCACGGCTTTCTGGCCAGCGCCTTGATACACGGCCTGCAGGATGCTGTCCTTGTTCACGGCCATGTCCAGCGCCTGACGTACTTCAAGCTGATCGAACGGTTTGTGCTGCACGTTGTAGGCGATGTAGCCAAGGTTAAACCCGGGCTTTTCGATGACCTGCAGTGTGGGGTCGCTTTTGAGGCTGGCCACGTCGGCGGGGCGGGGATTGAGCGAGACCTGGCATTCGTTTTTACGCAGCTTTTGCATGCGCGCCGAGGCGTCGGTGTTGATTGAGAAAATCAGGTTGTCGAGCTTGACCTGACTCGGGTCCCAATAGCCCTTGTTGGCGACGTAGCGAATGTTCGAGTCTTTCTGATAGCGCTGAAACGCATAAGGGCCGGTGCCGACCGGTTTTTGATTGATCTCGCTTGGCTTGCGCTTCTTGAGCAGTTGATCGGCGTATTCGGCAGACAGAATCGCGGCAAAGTTCATGGCGATGTTCTGGATGAATGCAGCGTCGACCGAGTTGAGTGTCATGACGACGGTCATCGGGTCGGTCTTTTTAACGCTGGCGATGTTCTTGTCCAGGCTCATGCTGCTGAAGTAAGGGAACTCCGTGGGATACGCCTTGCGAAACGGGTGTTCGGGATCAAGCATGCGGTTGAACGTGAACAGCACGTCGTCCGCGTTGAAGTCGCGCGTCGGGGTAAACCATTTGGTGGTGTGAAACTTTACGTTCGGGCGCAGATGGAAGGTGTACGTCAGGCCATCTTCGGAAATGTCCCAGCGGGTCGCCAGCGCGGGCTCGGCGGCGGTGCCGCCTTTTTCAAATTCGGCCAGGCGGTTGTAAATCGGGTTGGAGGCATCGTTGTCCGTGGCGGTGGTGTACTGCGCGGTGTCAAATCCGGCCGGGCTGCCTTCAGAGCAGAACACCAGGCTGTTTGCAGCGTGTGCCAGAGGGCTGCCTGCTATGACGCCTGCGCTGAGCAAAGCCGATAAAACCAAATGGTTACGCATTGCGATCCCAATCCTTTTTCTTGTTATTGAGTCCTGAGCAAACGCCTTGCACGGTCGTTGTTCTCAGGGCGTCGACATCATCAGCTACGGCGTTTACCTCGGCGCAATACAACATGTGTTCAAAAACCATAAGCGGTCGATGGACATGCGTAAATGCGTCGGGCCTGACAGGAGCGTAGGAAATGTCTCGGCGTCCTATAGCCTCTGCTGTAGTACAGAGTGGCTTCAGGATGAAGGGGATTTCCGCCGTCCTGGCAGAGATAGCAGTGCGGTGCTGAACCGCACTGCCAGGTCCTTGCTTACTTGGTCACGCTGACCCCGTAGAACGAGTTCAAGCCAAATGGGCTGATTTTGAAGTCCTGCACGTTGCTGCGCATGGGTTGATACACCGTCGAGTGCGCGATAGGTGTCATCGGCACTTGTGCCTTGAGCAGTTGCTGCGCCTGTTTGTACAGTTTTGTGCGCTCTTCAACATCCGTCGTGCCTTTGGCCGCTTTGATCAGCTTTTCGTAATCAAGGTTGCACCACTTGGAAAAGTTGTTACCACTCAGTGCGTCGCAGCCAAACAATACGCCGAGCCAGTTGTCCGGGTCACCGTTGTCGCCGCTCCAGCCAATGATCATCGCGCCGTTTTCGCCGCCTTTGGAACGCTTGATGTACTCGCCCCATTCATAGCTGATGATCTTGGCCTTGATGCCAATTTTGTCCCAGTCGGACTGCAGCATTTCGGCCATCAGCTTGGCATTGGGGTTGTACGGGCGTTGTACCGGCATGGCCCATAGGACGATTTCGGTGCCTTCCTTGATGCCCGCTTCCTTGAGCAGTTCTTTGGCTTTTGCGGGGTTGTACGGGACGTCCTTGATGGTGTCGTCGTACGACCATTGGGTCGGTGGCATGCCGTTGACGGCTAACTGCCCCGCGCCTTGATAAACCGAGTCAATGATTTGCTGTTTGTTGACCGCCATGTCCAGCGCCTGGCGGACTTTGAGTTGAGCCATTGGGTTTGGCTCGTTACTGCCCTTGATTTTGTCCATCACGTTGTAGGCGATGTAGCCAACGTTGAAGCCCGCCTGGTCGGGCATTTTCAGATTCGGGTCTTCTTTGAGTGCCTTAAGGTCGGCTGGACGCGGGAAGAGGGTGACCTGGCATTCGTTCTTTTTGAGCTTCTGGATACGCACCGAAGGGTCAGTGGTGATGGCAAAAATCAGGTTGTCGATTTTGACGTCTTCTGGCTTCCAGTAGTCCTTGTTGCCGGTGTAGCGGATGTTCGAGTCTTTTTGGTAGCTCTTGAATACGAACGGGCCTGTTCCTACCGGTTTCTGGTTGATGTCCGACGGTTTGCCTTCTTTCAACAGTTTTTCGGCGTACTCGGCAGATTGCACAGAGGCAAAGCTCATGGCCAGGTTTTGAATGAACGCGGCATCGACCCCGTTGAGCGTGAACTTGACGGTCTTGTCGTCGATTTTCTCCACCTTGGCGATGTTTTTATCCATGCCCATGTCGGTGAAGTAAGGGAATTCGGTCGGGTAAGCCTTGCGGAACGGCATGTCCTTGTCGAGCATGCGGGTGAAGGTGAAGACCACGTCGTCTGCATTGAATTCGCGGGTGGGCTTAAAGTACGGGGTGGTGTGGAACTTGACCCCGTCACGCAGATGGAAGGTGTAGGTCAGGTTGTCGGGGGAAATGTCCCAGCTCGTGGCGAGGCCGGGTTCAACCTTGGTGCCGCCGCGTTCGAATTGGCTCAGACGGTTGTAGATGGTCTCGGCCGAGGCATCGAAGTCGGTCCCGGTGGTGTACTGGCCCGGGTCAAAACCGGCTGGACTGCCTTCAGAGCAAAACACCAGATTGGTCGCTGCTTGAGCGAAAGGTGCACTTGCCAGCAGGCTGGCGCCCACTAAAAACGGAATGACCGCGTGTTTGAACATGGTGGCCTCATGATTTTTGTCATTTTTGGTTTGAGGGCGACCTTGTGAGTCGACCCGGCGATACTTATGCACGGCCCATACCCATTGCAAGATGCCTTCTGCCTTGAACCGGTAATTCGTGGAACGATCGTACAAGAATGTCGCTTTTATGTAATTTATGACGCATTTGATCGTTTGCGTCCGGCTTTTTGACGCATTTAGTAATGTTTGTAGGCAGCGGTGAAACAGTCGTTGCACGGTTTTGGGGCGTAGCTGTTACTTATCTAGACTCTGTCGTTAAAAAGCTGTCAGTCAGAGATGATTTGTTGCGTAAGTCTTCACTGGTTAACACGCATGAAGTATCTGTAGGGTTTTTCGCGCGCGCAAAAAAGCTCCTGAAGCGTGGCCGTCTCAGGGGCTTACAGGTTGCGAATCGAGCGGTTACGGCATCTGCACTTCAATCACACCGTCGGCACTCATGCTGACTTCACTGGTGCCTGCTTCGATGTCCGGGGTCGGTGCGGATTCCATGTCGGCGGCGGCCGCTTTCATCATCATCGGGCCACGCATGAACGGCTGCGGATAGCCGTTGCTGTTGAGGTTCAGGCTGACAATTTTGTAGCCCTTGCCGCCCAACGCGTCTGTGGCCAATTGGGCGCGAGCCTTGAATGCATTGACCGCCTCTTTGAGCAGCGCATCTTCGCTGGTTTTGCGCGCGGCATGACCGACGGCGAACTGCATGTTGCCCATTTTCAGGGTTTGCATCAGCTCGCCAGTGAGCTTGGACAGGGCTGCGAAATCAGAGCTTTCCAGACGCAGCTCCGCGCGTTCACGCCAGCCGGTGATCTTTTGCGATTTGTTGTCGTAGACCGGGTAACTGTTGCGACTGCCCTGGCGCAGCGTCACGTCCTTAACCTGCTTGGCCTGGCCAATCGCCTTGTTCATGGCCGTGGTGATTTCAGCGGCCAGTTTGGCGGCGTCGGCGTTTTGCGCCTCGGTATAGAGCGTGACGATCATCAAGTCGCGCGCTACTTCCTGACTGGCTTCGGCGCGTAAAGACACCTGGTTGTAATGCAAATCATCGGCAGCCAGTGCGGGCAGGCTGGCCAGTGCGCCGAGGCTCAGCGTCAGAAGGGCGGCAGTGCGAGGGAAGGTGGACATGAAGGCTCCTTGAATGAGATCGGCAGGCGTAGGCGTGCGGGCCTGCATCTGAAGCATGAGACTGTAGAACGCCGGATTCAGTTCGCCCATTTACATTTTCAATACATATGCGGCTTGTCGGGTTTCAGACGGCATACCGCGTGCAAGCGCGGAGTGAGTAGCCCGTATTTGTGAAAAAACACTGTGGCCCATTGCCGCACTTTTGCCTGCGGGGCCATCAGCTTGGTTATACTCCCGGCGATCCGCCTGGAGCGCTCATCAGGAGAGCTCATGCTCGCCCCCGTACAGTTAATGTCTGCTGCCCGTCAGAACCTCTGGCGCCTTACGATTATCCGCACCTTGGTCCTCGCTGCCCAAGCGGGTTCGGTGGGGATCGCCTACCTGTTTGACTGGCTGCCCCTGCCCTGGTTTCAGCTGTGTATAACCCTCGGGTGCTCGATGCTGTTGTGCGCGTTTACCGCCATCCGCTTGCGCACCACCTGGCCTGTCACCGAGCTGGAATACGCGCTGCAACTGACGTGTGACCTGTTTATCCACAGTGCACTGTTGTATTTCTCGGGCGGCTCGACCAATCCTTTCGTTTCTTATTATCTGGTGCCGTTGACCATTGCTGCCGTGACGCTGCCGTGGCGGTTTTCCGTGGCATTGTCCGGGATCGCGCTGGCGCTCTACACGTTGCTGCTGGTGCAGTCTTATCCGCTGGATACGGGCGCATTCTTCCGCGAAAAATTACAGATCTACGGAATGTGGTTGAGTTTTGCCCTCTCGGCAGCCGTCATCACCTTCTTCGCTGCGCGTATGGCCGAAGAGCTGCGGCGTCAGGAGGAGCTGCGGGCGCTGCGCCGAGAGGAGGGGCTACGTGACAAGCAATTGTTGGCCGTGGCGACCCAGGCAGCAGGCGCGGCTCACGAGCTGGGTACGCCGCTGTCGACCATGAGCGTATTGCTCAAGGAAATGCGCCGCGAACACCCGGACCCAGAGTTACAGGACGACCTGAGCGTGTTGCAAGATCAGGTCAAATTGTGCAAGGAAACCCTGCAACAGCTGGTGCGCGCGGCAGAAGCAAATCGGCGCTTGGCGGTTGAAGTTCAGGACGTTACCCAGTGGCTGGACGAAGCCTTGAACCGCTGGCATTTGATGCGCCCTGAAGCGACCTATCGCTTCAAGTGCCTGGGGCATGCCCCGGTTCCGCGCCTGGCGCCACCGCCGGATTTGACTCAGGCCTTGCTTAATCTGCTCAACAATGCAGCAGACGCCTGTCCGGAAGGCCTTGAAGTCACGGTGGACTGGGATGCGGTGGACTTGACCATCAGTATCCGCGACCACGGTGCAGGTGTACCGTTGGCTATCGCCGAGCAAATTGGCAAACCCTTTTTTACCACCAAGGGCAAAGGTTTCGGCCTTGGCCTATTTTTGAGCAAAGCCAGCGTGACACGCGCCGGCGGCTCGGTAAAACTCTACAGTCATGAGGATGGCGGTACGCTCACCGAGCTGCGCCTGCCTCGTGTCGCCCGAGGAAACGAAAATGAGTGAAGAAATCCAGGTCGAAGGCGAAGAACTGCCGCATCTGTTGTTGGTGGATGATGACGCAACGTTCACCCGTGTGATGGCGCGCGCCATGAGCCGGCGCGGTTTCCGCGTCAGCTCGGCGGGTTCTGCGGAGGAAGGGTTAGAGCTGGCCAAGCAGGATCTGCCTGATTTTGCTGCGCTGGATTTGAAAATGGACGGTGATTCGGGGCTGGTGTTGCTGCCCAAGTTGCTGGAGCTTGACCCGGAAATGCGGGTGGTGATTCTGACGGGGTATTCGAGCATTGCCACTGCCGTTGAAGCGATCAAGCGGGGCGCGTGCAACTACTTGTGCAAACCTGCGGATGCTGACGACGTACTGGCAGCCCTGTTGACCCAGCATGCTGATCTGGATGCTCTGGTGCCGGACAACCCCATGTCGGTTGACCGCCTGCAGTGGGAGCACATCCAGCGCGTATTGGGCGAGCATGAAGGCAATATTTCGGCCACCGCCCGTGCCTTGGGCATGCACCGCCGCACCTTGCAGCGCAAATTGCAGAAGCGACCAGTACGTCGCTGAGCCTTATGGTTATCAATGAAGCCGGCCGTATTGGCCGGTTAGTCCATACGGCCCTGCACTCGCCATTAAGGCTGATGTCAGCCGCGTTCGCGAGTCTCGCCCAAGTGCGTGCTAGAGTGCTGGCTTCGACTTGCGGAGCACGTCATGAGCCGTTTATCGCGTTACGTTCTACCTCTTGTGTTGATGGCCAGCCTGCCTTTGGCTGCTGCGCCCGCGACAACTCAACTGTTGCACTCGCAGTTTTTGCCTGCTGATGACCTGCAGTTGCGCACCGAAAAACCTGAGCAGCAGCAGTTGATGCTGGTGACGTCTTATTCGGTGGTTGTGGGCAGTCAACGCCAGTCCAATCAACAGCCGATTCCCGTGACCTCGCCATTATTTGTCCGCTTGAAAGGCAAGCCGATGAGCCAGGGCGCGACGGTGCGCGAGGTGTTGATCTCGTTTGACGGAGAAAGCAAAAGCCTGAAAAAACCCGCGTTTGACAGCACAACCAGAACCCTGACGCTGTCGTACCCCATGTCGCAGTATCGCGTGGTGATGGATCTGCTGCGCAATGACACGGTGTATTGCCAGTTTTTGACCTATGCCAACGGCCATATCTGGGCGGACTTGCACACCGGCAGCGTGCGCGCTCGTTGAGGCTTGGGTAAACTGCGGGCCCCGTGAAGTATCAGCAAGCTGGAGTCGGACATGCGTAAAGACAAGAAACAGTTGATTGGCGATGAGATCGGCGATGAGCAGATCAAGTTGTTCCTGGACTTCGAGCCCGTGGACGCGACGTCCCCTTCGCTGCACAAATTGATCAAGGCCTATCGCGGATTGCGCATCGACGATTTCGAGCGTTTTCTCACGTTCTTTAAAGAAGCCGGTTTTGACCTCGATGGCAAGGACGAACACGGCCAGACCTTCGTGGATGTGATCAAGGATCAGCGCAACGCTGCCGAGTACATCGAACTGATCGCTAACGCCCGCGCCTGACGTATGCCGTTTGTCGCGGCCTGTAAGGCTGCGACGCCAAACTCTTCGCTTATTACCGATTTGTCTTACATCCCTGGCAGCCTTGATCGCCGGGTATTTTTTCGTGGGCGATCAATACTCAAGTCGACAGGCAGTCTGTTCGCTGCTCATCAGGAGGATGGGCGGTGCAAAAAACAGTGAAAGGATTTCAACGTTGAAAGCGATAAAACGGTTTATTACTCGGCTGTTGATGGGGGTGAGCCTGGGGGTGATGGCCTCGCCGGCAATGGCCCTGGATGAGGTGCTTGAGGTCGAGATTCACAATGCGACCTCTGCGGCGATTGTCCCCAGGAAGGATTTTTCGTGGTTGGAAAGCCCGGCCAATGCCGGGCATGACTTTGTCATTGAGCCGGGTGGCAGTCAGGAGTTGACCTACTATTTGCCGCAATCGCGTGGCAATGAGTCGTTCAGTTATCGCCAGGGTGAGCGCGTGTGTGTGTTCAGTTTTAGCCATCTCACCCCGGACAATCCGAGAGGCAATCGTCAGGTCAATGCCCGTTCGACGGGGCAGGTATTGAGCCTCTGTAGCGCGGAGTTGATCCCCGTCACTGACGACGATGACTTTGTGAGGAACGGCGGAACGCGCATCCTGTTCACCATGGGGCCGTGATCCGGCAGCGGTGCGTAAGCCATAAAAAACCCTCACCCCCAAAAAAGGGTGAGGGTTTAAGCGTGATGCTGAAACTCGAAGGTCGCGTTACGCGATGCTTGTGTTCGGCGCCACCAGCTCCAGCAACTCGGAGTTACGAGTGCTGATTTCACGGTACAGCTCGGCGTCTGTTTCCAGCACCTTTTCCCGTGCCGGGAAAATTTCCTTGAGCTTGGCAGCCCATTCCCCCGTGGCTTTTTGCGCGAAGCAACGTTCGATCAGGTCCAGCATGATCGATACCGTCACCGATGCGCCCGGTGACGCACCCAGCAGTGCCGCCAGGGAACCGTCTTTGGCTGCGACCAGTTCGGTACCGAATTGCAGCACACCGCCTTTTTTCGGGTCTTTCTTGATGATCTGAACCCGCTGGCCCGCAATCTCAAGGCGCCAGTCTTCGGCTTTGGCCTGTGGATAGAAACGGCGCAGGGATTCCAGGCGCTGTTCCATCGATTGACGCACTTCGCTGACCAGGTACTTGGTCAGGTCCATGTTGTCGCGCGCAACGGCGAGCATTGGCCCGATGTTGCCCAGGCGAATCGACATCGGCAGGTCGAGGAACGAGCCATGCTTGAGGAACTTGGTGGTGAAGCCGGCATAAGGCCCGAACAGCAGGGATTTTTTGCCGTCCACGACACGGGTGTCCAGGTGTGGGACCGACATCGGCGGCGAGCCCACTGCGGCCTGGCTATACACCTTGGCCTGGTGGTGCTTGACCACTTCCGGGTTGTCGCAACGCAGCCATTGGCCGCTCACCGGGAAGCCGCCGTACCCTTTACTTTCTTCGATGCCCGAGGCTTGCAGCAATGGCAAGGCGGCACCGCCTGCGCCCAGGAACACGAACTTGGCATCGATATGGCGCGTGTTGCCGCTATTGATGTCCTTGACGCTCACCGTCCAGCCGCTGCCATTGCGTTTGAGGCCAGTGACTTTTTGGCTGTACTTGATTTGCGTGTCCGCAGCGCTGGCCAGATGCTTGAGCAACTGCTTGGTCAAGGCGCCGAAGTTGACGTCTGTACCGTGCATCACACGGGTCGCCGAAATGACTTCATCTGCCGGGCGGCCCGGCATCATCAGCGGCATCCACTCGGCCATTTTGGCTTTGTCTTCGGTGTATTCCATGTCTGCAAACGCATGGTGCTGGCTCAGCACGTCAAAACGTTTTTTCAGGAAGGACACGCCTTTTTCGCCTTGCACAAAGCTCAGGTGAGGCACCGGGCTAATGAAGGACTTGCAGGAACCGAAGGTCCCCTGTTGCGCCAGGTGGGCCCAAAACTGTTTCGAGACTTCGAACTGCGCATTGATGTGCACAGCTTTTTTGATGTCGATCGAACCGTCGGCCGCCTGGGGCGTGTAGTTCAACTCACACAGCCCGGCATGGCCGGTGCCTGCGTTGTTCCACGGGTTGGAACTCTCCGCAGCACCTGAGTCCATTTGCTCTACTACTTCCAGCGAAATGCCGGGGTCGAGCTCTTTGAGCAGTACGGCGAGGGTGGCACTCATGATGCCCGCTCCAACCAGTACTACGTCGACTGCTTCGTTATGCGCCATTAACGCGTCTCCAAAATCTACGGCACCAAATTGACGGCATAGCTGCCAGGTGGTCCGAGGCGTGGATCAGGTGGAGCCTCGGGTCACGCGTGGCCAGGATCGCCATGTCCGATTCATCGCAATTGCTTGCTGCTTCAGCGGACGCCACCAACCGGGCCTTGAAGGTTCATATGAACGCACTTCACAGGGCGGGAGGCAATTCGACTTAAGGTCAAGAGCGTCCGTTTGGGCAACCAAATCCGTAAGCGGACAGGCTTCAGTCGTGTGCGGTAAAGCTGACTTCAGACCTGCTGGATGGGGCTGTAACAGACGCTAATGGTGCATGTTCAGACGCAAAACTTTTCATTTGCTCGCCACACTCTTGTGAAGTTGTGAAAACCCGTTTTTTTTCACGCTCTTTTGAAGACGTGAACCTCAAAAAAGGGCTGCCGCATGCCTGGCACCAAACCCGTGTACGACCTGCAAGGCAGGTGTGGCATAGCGGGCGAACAACGCAGTGGCCGAGCAACATGGCAGCTCTGCAGACTGTTAACAGGTGGTGGTTTGCATGAAAAAAAGCAAGCGCCAGCTCTACACAGTCTGTGTGGGCGGCTCTCTGTGGGCGATTTTGGGGTGCTGATACCTGCGTATCAACGGTGTTGCGGGGCCCGATCAGGAGACGTCCTTATAATCGGGGGGAGATTGTAGCGAAGAAACGTCGGCAATTGATCCTGTTAAATGACTTTTATTGGTGATTGAGTCAAACACCCCACATCGGTTGCACCCTTGAACGCGTTGCAGGCGAGGTCACACGGGCGTCAGGCGGTAAAACCTGGTGCAACCAGTTCAGGCGAACTTCTGAGATTTCGACCCAGCCATCACCGACCGGCGGTTGCGTGCAGTGCTTGAACGCGCGGCAGCGACCGCTGCTGTCCAGGCGTGCAAAGTGGCGGTGGGGGCGGGTGGTGCTCAGCAACGACTTTAACCAGTTCATGGCAAACCCCTCTTTCAGTAGTGCCCCGAGATTGCCACGTTGACGTGACGCACTGATGTACTGCGCATGACAGCCGGGTGACAGCAAGCGGCTGGTTTGCAGGCCGGTGGCCCCGCTATACTGGCGACCAGTTTGACCTTGCCCTGGAGAGATGAGCATGTTGCAACGCCTGTTGTTCGGTTTGATCACTGTGACCAGTTTGACGCTGGTCGGCTGCGCCCACAGCCCGCAACAACTTAGCCCGCAACCCAAGCTGACCACTCAGCTCGCGCCAGTCGGCCGCGGCCAGCCAGTGGTTGTCCGCGTGGTCGATGGCCGTCCGTCGCCGACGCTGGGCACCCGCGGTGGCATGTACCCGGAAACCAGCGCGATCAGTGTCAGCAGTGCGGACCTGATCCCCAAACTGCAAGCCCAGGCCGAAGCCGCTGTCCGCCTGCTGGGTTACACCCCGACCACCAATGCGATGAATGCCCCGCAATTGACGGTGACCCTGGCGGAACTGAAGTACCAGTCCCCCAAAGACTCCATGTACGTGACTGAAGCGACCATTGGTGCCACGTTCCGTTCTGATGTGAAGAACGGTGGCCGTACTTACAGCGGTCGGTACGGTGCGTCGCTGGATCAGCGTTTCGGCATGGCGCCGAATCAGGAAACCAACACCAAGTTGGTCAGCGACGTATTGAGCGATGCCTTGACCCGCGTATTCAAAGACCCTTCAGTGGGTCGTTTGCTGGGCGAGTAACGGTAGAAAGCAAAAAGCCCGAACTCGGTGAGTTCGGGCTTTTTTGTGCGCGAAGGGTTCAAGCTGCTTCGGCGTATAGCTCCAGACGGCTGACGCCCGTGAGCAAGTCCAGTTCGGGCAAGTCGACATGGGTGTGACCGCTGAGGGCGCAATAAACCAGCCAATGCTGATCCTGAACGTTAAAGGCTAACCCTTCGATCAACGCCTGCTGTTCGTCGCTGGGGGCGATCAGATAGAGGCGGTCCTGGTTTTCTGCGTGCAGCATGACAAGCTCCGTGTCGGTGTCGAGGGGCCACAGAGTGACCGCTTAACATGACGATACGGTGACAGCAGAATTGAGGCGTTGGGCCTGTAGTCGCCGCCGTACAACACGAGGCAGCGACCACAGACGCGGGCTTTACAAGGGCAGGCCTGCCTTGATGCGGTACTGGTTGCGCACCGGCATTGCATATTGCAGCACCAGGTAAGGGCGGTGCTCGGCCGGGCAAGCGTCCAGACGGCGCTGCCACTCTTGTCGGGCCTTGGCCAATTCATCTGCCGGGAACACCTGTGCGGCGTCAGGCACCTGCAGTTGCGGGTCTGCGTCATCCCACTGCGCATACGCCAGGTAGTGCGCCGGGAACAGGCGATAGCCGCCGAGGATCTGGCGATCCATTTCGGCGGCCAACAGTTTGCTGTCTTCGAAAAACTCAGTCACGGGGGCAGCAAAGTTTACGTGCACGCGGCCTTTGTAACCGGTGATGCCGTTGGCGATGCTGGTGTCGTCTTCGCCGGGCGCCTTGGTGTAAGCGCCGGTGGTGGCTCGGATATACAGCTCGCGTGCCTTGGCCTGATCGCACGGGTCGTATTCGTAGCTGATCGACACGGGGGTCATGTTCAGTGACTGAACCACCTCGCCAAACGGCTCGTTCTTGCGGCTCATGTGGAACATTTTCAGGATGGCCGAATCCGTGCGGTCGTCGCCGTCTTTGGCGCGGCCTTCAGCCTGAGCAATCCAGATCGAGACGCCATCGTTGCGGATCGAGTGATTGATGTACGCCGACAGCAATTGATAGGCCGCGAGCTTTTCCCGGCGTCCGGTGATCGAACGGTGCACGATGAAACTTTTGTTGAGGCGCATCAGATCGCTGACAAACGGCTTTTGCAGCAAGTTGTCGCCGATGGCAATACGTGGCGTCGGCAGGCCTGCGTGGTAAACCGCGTAATTGACGAAGGCCGGGTCCATCACGATGTCGCGGTGGTTGGCCAGGAACAGGTAGGCAGTGCCGGACTTCAAATTCTCGACGCCGGAGTAGGTCACCCCATCGGTCGCGTGTTCAATGGTGCGGTCGACGTACACTTCGACTTTGTCTTGCAAGGTGGCGACAGAGGTCACGCCAGCGAACTCTTTACGCAGGCGATGCGCTATAAGAGGTTTTAACAGCCAGCCGAAAGCGCCAGCCAGGCGCGGGAAGCGAAAGTGGGTCAGGATATCTAGAAACGCCTTGTCGCTGAGCAGCCGGGCCAGCACGGCTGGGACTTCGGCGTCGTCGTAAGGTCGGATGGTATCGAATTCGCCCATCATGCTCTCTTGTTGGAAACGGCTAGGGTAAGTAAACAAGGCAGGCCAAAAATAATAGCCCTGCAAATAGACCGGCGATTATACGCACAAGTCACTCTGGAGACCGCGATGCTTGAAACCGAACAGTACGATTGCCCTTATTGCGGTGAACCGGCAGAAGCGGTGCTGGATCTTTCGGGCGGTGATCAGACCTACATTGAAGACTGCCCGGTGTGCTGCCGGCCGATTGTCTTCACTCTCCAGATCGACGGTCATGAGTGGATGCTCGATGTCCGTAGCGAAAACGAGTAGCCGTCATGCAGCGCATCTACGAGCCTGAAAACCTGATGGAAGCCGAGCTGTTGCTGGGCATGCTCGCCAGCGAAGGGGTTACGGCGACCCTTCAGGGGCGTGACCTGATCGGCGGCACGGGCGAATTACCGGCACTGGGTCTGTTGGGACTGGCCGTGGCCGATGATCACGCCCGTTACGCGCGCGAGCTGATCGATGCGTACAATGCCGCCTCGCCCTTTGAGGGCGACGAGCCTGATAGCTACCCCGATGTGCTGGAGTGTTAACGGCCCTTTGTTCACTGCTATATAGAAAAGAGTTGTACAGCCCCATGTGTGGACGTTTTGCCCTGTTTCGCTGGAACCCTGCATTTGCAGCCTTGCCCGGTTTTCCGGCGGATCAGCAGGCGCAATGGAATATCTCGCCCAATGATGCGGTGTTGATCGTGCGCGCAGGCGAAGCGCCGGGCCAGCGAACCCTGGCCCGGGCGCGTTGGGGCCTGACCCCGGCCTGGCTGACGGACCTGTCTCGCACACCGGCCCATGCCCGAGCTGAAACCGTTGCGCAACAGCCGATGTTTCGTGACGCCTTTCGCTTGCGTCGCTGCCTGCTGCCGGCCAATGGGTTTTATGAGTGGCGCGGCACCACGCGCAAACGCCCGTACTGGCTGACGCCCGGTGAGGGCGCTTCACTGTTTTTTGCGGCGATTTGGGAGGCCTATCCGGTGCAAGGCCACGAATGGTTGAGCACGGCTGTCATCACTCAGGCGGCGGCCAGTCAGCGGCGCCCGTTGATTCTGGATGAGGCGGGTCAGCAAGCCTGGCTGGATCCTCAAACCCCTTTGCATGTGTTACAGGCGCTGCTGGCCAGCCAGCAATCCCCGTTGCGGGAGCGCCCGCTGGCCAATCTGGTCAATGATCCCAAGCTTAATGCCCCCGAGTGTCTGACGCCGGGTTGAGGCGCGTGTCTGCTACGATGCGCGCCATCTTTATGGAGAGTCGTGATGGGTAAATTAGCGGTAGTGTGCGTGGTGGGCGCAGGGCTGTTGCTCGGCGGTTGTCAGTCGGTCAATACCACCAATGCCGGTGCGGTCGGCATTGAGCGCAAGCAGTACATGTTCAGCATGCTGTCGAGTCAGCAAGTGGATCAAATGTACGCCCAGTCGTACCAACAAACCGTCAGCGAAGCCAATACCAAAGGTGTTCTGGACAAAACCAGTGCCAATGCCAAGCGCTTGCAAACGATCGCCAACCGGCTGATTGCCCAGGTCCCGGCCTTTCGCCCGGATGCGGCGCAATGGAATTGGGAAGTGAACCTGATCAAAAGTGATGAGCTCAATGCCAGCTGCGGGCCGGGCGGCAAGATCATTTTCTATAACGGGATCATTGATCAGCTCAAACTCAACGACGATGAAATCGCTGCGGTCATGGGCCACGAGATTGCCCATGCATTGCGCGAACATGGCCGCGAGTCGATGTCCAAAGCGTACGGCATCGAAATGGCCAAGCAGGGTGCGGGTGCATTGCTGGGGCTGGGGCAGGACAGCCTGCAACTGGCCGATACCGTGGTCAATTACAGCCTGACGCTGCCTAACAGCCGCAGTAACGAAAACGAAGCAGACCTGATTGGTCTGGAGCTGGCGGCGCGTGCGGGCTATAACCCGAATGCCGCCATCACCTTGTGGCAGAAAATGGCGCAAGCGTCGCAAAGTGCGCCGCCTGAATTCATGAGCACCCACCCGGCGTCGAGTAGCCGGATCGCCGCGTTAGAAGCGGCGATTCCCAAGGTGTTGCCGTTGTATCAGCAAGCGCCAAAAACCCAGTAACCCCTGGCGTTGCCCGGCCCTTTCCCGAACAAGAGGGCCGGTGATGGGGGGCTACACCCAGCCGCTGATCGCCATTGCCTTGTACACCGCCACCGCGGCCAGTACGAAGAAGGCGGTCGCCGCCAACCGGCGAATCAGGGTCAGCGGCAACTTGTCGGCTGCAAAGTTACCTGCCAGCACCACCGGCACGTTGGCAATCAACATGCCCAGGGTTGTGCCGATAATCACCAGCCACAGATCCGGGTATTGAGCGGCCAGCATCACGGTCGCCACTTGGGTCTTATCGCCGATTTCAGCGATGAAAAACGCAATCAGTGTGGTCAGGAACGGGCCAAATTTGCGGGCCGTGCTCGCTTCGTCATCGTCCATTTTGTCCGGCACCAGCGTCCACAGTGCGGTGGCCGCAAAGCTGGCTGCGAGGATCCAGTGCAAGGTCACACCCGAGAAGAAACTTCCGAACCAGGCACCTACCGCACCTGCTGCGGCGTGGTTGGCCAGGGTCGCGGCCACGATGCCGGCAATGATTGGCCAGGGCTTGCGAAAGCGGGCGGCGAGAATGAGGGCGAGCAGCTGCGTCTTGTCGCCGATTTCGGCCAAGGCAACGATTGCGGTCGGAACGAGTAAGGAGTCGAGCATCATCAGGTGGTTTCCAGGGGCGGGTCGACACGGCTATGACACGTACATCCTTCCCGCCCCGGGTAAGGTGTTCGTGTCATAGGTCTTGTCAAACCCCGGTCCGTCTGTGCGGACTCCTGGGTCGCATACGCCATGGTCTGTTGACCAAGTATGTTGACGTATGCCGGACGAGCATGGCGCTCGTGGGAGACTACTCCCCTAGGACGGAGCGGATTCTGCCTATGCAAATCCGATCCGGCAAGCCTTGTTTATTAATTTGTTTTATCGACGCTTGGCGCTGTAAATCCGAAATCCCTGGCCTTCAGCCTTGACGGTGCAGGCCCCGAATTGCTCTTCAATGAGTGGCTGGTAGCGCAGGAAGCTATTGGCAACAATCCGAAGTTCGCCACCTTTTTTCAGATGTTTGACCGCTTTTTGCAGCAAGTTTTCCGTGGCGTGGTAATCGGTATGGACGCCCACATGGAACGGTGGGTTACTCAGAATAGTGTTGAGCTCCATCGGCGCGGCATCGATACCGTCTGCGCAAATCACCTCAGCGTCCAGGCCGTTGGCCGCCAGCGTCAGGCGGCTGCTGGCGGTAGCAAACGCATCCACATCGAGCAGGGTGACGCTGTTGTGCGGGTAGCGACGCTTGACCGCTGCGCCCAATACCCCTGCGCCGCAGCCAAAATCCAGTACGTGACCGCTGGGCAGTTTGTCGAGGTGCTCCAGCAGCAGGGCGCTGCCGCGATCCAGACGACCGTGGCTGAACACGCCGGGCAGGCTGACCACGTTCAGCGGGCCTTCTTCCAGTGCCAGTTCGTAATGCTGCGCAAGGTCTGCCAGGACCGGTGCTTGCGGCGCATTGACCACAGTGACTTGCCACAACTGGCAATGCCGGGCGCTGTCGAGCTTGCGCGGCTTGCCGAACGGGATCAGTTGTTTGGAGGCGCCTTCAATGCCGCCTTTCTTCTCGCCCACCAGAAACACATCGGCATTGGGCAGGCGTGCGGCCACGGCCTTGAGTACGTAGTCGCTCAGCTCTTTGGACTTGGGCAAATACACGACGGCAGTGTCGAACGCGCGCGCCGGAACATCGACCCCAAAATGCACGCGCCCGGCAAAGCGAGCCTCCAGCGCGGCCTGGTCGCCAGCATGCCAGCACCAGCCGTGGGCGTTCGGTAAGCGGCCGAGTACGTCGTCAGGTGGCAGGCCCACCAAGAGCACCTCGCCCTGAAAGTAATCAGGCTGACGAAGCAGTACTTCACTGCGCGGATCCATAATCTGCTCCTCAAAAAGGGGCGCAGTTTATCAACTGACGACCCGCAGCGCTGTACCGTTGAAGAACGCGTGAGCGTTTTCAGTCAATTGGCCCACAATTCGCTGCCGCGCCTCACGGCTGCCCCAGGCGCTGTGGGGTGTGATGATCAGGCGCGGGATGTCTGCCGCCAGCAGCGGGTTGCCGTCGCGGGGCGGTTCTACGCTCAGCACGTCGGTGGCGGCTCCACCCAAATGGCCGCTACGCAGGGCGTCTGCCAAGGCCTGTTCGTCGATCATGCCGCCGCGAGCGGTGTTGACCACGAACGCGCCGGGCTTGAGCAGTGCCAACTCTCGGGCGCCGATCAAATTTCGCGTGTGTTCGTTGAGCGGGCAGTGAAACGTCAACGCATCGACCTGCGGCAAGAGTTCATCCAGTGGCAGGCGATCAGCGCGTGCCGGTCGCCCGGGGATTTGCCCGACCAGCACGCGCATGCCAAAGGCTTCGGCCAGTTTTGCGACGGCGCTGCCCAGCTCGCCATGACCCAACAGGCCAAGGGTCTTGCCTTCCAGCTCCACAATCGGGAAGTCCAGCAGGCAGAATTGTTTGGCCGTTTGCCATTGCCCGGCAGACACCGCTTTTTGATAGTCGGGCAGGCGTGTGGCCAGTGCGAGCAGCAGCATCAAGGTGTGTTGCGCCACCGAGGGCGTGCCGTAACCCTGGCAATTTGCCACAACGATGCCGTGGGCACGTGCGGCTTCCAGGTCAATGTTATTGGTGCCTGTGGCGGCGACCAGGATCAGTTTTAGCTGCGGGCACGCCGCGAGGGTGTCAGCGTCCAGCAGGATTTTATTGCTGATGGCCACGGTGGCGCCTTGCAGGCGTTCGATGACGTTTTCAGGGGTAGTGTCGGCGTACAGGTGCAGATCGCCCAGGCATTCACGCAACGGGCTGAGGTTCAGATCGCCCAGATCCAGTGAGGTGTGATCCAGGAACACGGCGCGGCGAGTGTTAGTCATCAACTGTACCTTTTGTGCGGTGAAATGAAGGCGTAATGTGGCGAGCCTATCAGAAGAAACAATTTGTAATGGAGCCGTGCATGTATTGGACAGAATTCTTGACCGTCGCCCTGATTCATCTGTTGGCGGTGGCCAGCCCGGGCCCGGATTTTGCCGTGGTGGTGCGTGAAAGCGTGACCCACGGTCGCCGCGCAGGCATGTTCACGGCGTTCGGGGTTGGCACGGCGATTTTTGTTCATGTCGGTTATTCGCTGCTTGGCATCGGCATCATCGTGTCGCAATCGATTGTGTTGTTTAACGCACTCAAATGGCTGGCGGCAGCTTACTTGCTGTACATCGGGATCAAGGCGCTGCGTGCCAAACCCGCTGATCCTGCCGCCGTGGCCTCTTCGCTGCCGGTGGGCGAACGTACGGCGCGCGGCGCGTTCACGTCGGGGTTTGTGACCAATGGCTTGAACCCGAAGGCCACGCTGTTTTTCCTGTCGCTGTTTACGGTAGTGATTAACCCTCATACGCCGCTGTCGATTCAGGCCGGGTATGGCGTGTACCTGGCTGTCGCGACCGGGCTGTGGTTCTGCATGGTGGCCATGCTGTTCAGTCATCAACGTGTACGCACAGGGTTTGCGCGCATGGGCCACTGGTTTGATCGCACCATGGGCGCAGTTCTGGTCGCGCTGGGCGTGAAACTGGCCTTTACCGAAATGCATTGAGGCTTTAAGCCCTGATCACCGCTGTGAATTAATGGGTTTTTGTCACTGCCGACTAGAGTTACCCCCAAGGCGACGTTGATCGTTTTCTCATTGGGGGTTTCTCATGTTGCAGACTCGCATTATTGCGCCCACCCAAGCGGCGCATGCAGCCCCGCTGCTGATCAAGCAATTGCTGTTGTCCGGGCGGCGCTACGAAGCGTCGCGGGAAATCGTCTATCGCGACCTGCGGCGTTATTCCTACGACACCCTCAACGAGCGGATTGCCCGGTTGGCCAATGTGCTGACAACTGCCGGTGTCAAAGCAGGTGACACCGTGGCGGTGATGGATTGGGACAGCCATCGTTACCTGGAATGCATGTTCGCCATTCCGATGCTCGGAGCGGTGGTGCACACCCTTAACGTGCGTTTATCTGCCGAACAAATCCTTTACACGATGAACCACGCGCAAGACCGGTTTGTATTGGTCAATAGTGATTTCGTGCCGCTGTATCAAAGCATCGCCGCGCAATTGACCACGGTCGAGAAAACCCTGTTGCTGACGGACACGTTTGAGCCCGCAGGGCAGTTGCCCAATTGCGTCGGGGAGTACGAGCAACTGCTGGCGGCCGCGAGCCCTGACTATAGGTTTGAAGAGTTCGATGAGAACTCGGTGGCCACCACGTTTTACACCACAGGCACGACCGGTAATCCCAAAGGGGTGTATTTCACCCACCGGCAACTGGTGCTGCACACCCTCGGGATCTCGACCATTCTCGGCAGCGTGCCGGCTGAGCGGTTGCTCGGCGGCAGCGACGTGTACATGCCGATCACACCGATGTTTCACGTGCATGCGTGGGGCATGCCGTATCTGGCCACCCTGCTGGGGCTTAAGCAGGTGTATCCGGGGCGATATGAGCCGGAACGGTTAGTTGCGCTCTGGGAACGCGAACAGGTGACGTTTTCTCATTGCGTGCCGACCATTTTGCAAATGCTGCTTAACGCACCAAACGCCCAGGGCACTGACTTCAAGGGGTGGAAAATCATTATCGGCGGCAGCGCATTGAGCCGTACGCTATTCGCCGCTGCCAAGGCCCGCGGCATTGAGTTGATGGGGGCTTACGGCATGTCTGAAACCGGTCCGCTGGTGGCTTGCGCGCACCTGGAGGACCACGCATGCGCGGGGCCGGAGGATGAGCGCATCAGTCACAGAATTCGCGCAGGGGTGCCGGGGCCGCTGGTGGAAGTGGCCCTTGTGGATGAGCACGGGCAGTTCCTCGCCCATGACGGCGAAACCCAAGGGGAGCTGGTGTTGCGTGCGCCGTGGCTGACCGGCAGTTATTTACATGAGCCCGAAAAGGGCGCCGAGTTGTGGGCGGGCGGCTGGCTGCACACCGGCGACGTGGCAACCCTCGACCGTCGCGGGGCGATCGACATTCGTGACCGGATCAAGGACGTCATCAAGAGCGGTGGCGAGTGGGTGTCGTCGCTGGAACTGGAGGACTTGATCGGTCGTCACGCGCAGGTGCGCGAGGTGGCCGTGGTGGGTGTGCCCGATGCGCAGTGGGGCGAGAGGCCAGTGGCAATGCTGGTGCTGGCAGAAGATGCCCGTTTGGATGCTGAGGCGCTCAAAGACCACCTTCAGCCTTTTGTCGATGCGGGTTCTTTGCGCCCTTGGGCGGTGCCCGCTCAGGTCGTGCTGGTGACTGAAATCCCCAAGACCAGTGTCGGCAAGCTCGATAAAAAAAGGATTCGCCATCAGGTTTCACAAACCCTGTAGCCGCTGAAGCATGCAACGACCGTGGGTGAGGGGCATATGCGTCGAGGATCTTGTCAAAATCTGGTTTTCCTTCATCCTTGCGGGCCTATTGCGACGTGCCCTCGGAGAAGTATCAATGCCCTCAGTCAACCGGTTCTGGCGTCGCGCCCAACTGCCGCTGGCAGTCAGCTTTGCCGCGACGCTCGCCGGGCCCGCCTGGGGGCTGAGCTTTAACGTCGGGGACGTCGAAGCTCAGCTCGATTCCGAGTTATCGATTGGCGCCAGTTGGTCGACCGCCAAGGCCGATCAGTCATTGATCGGTGCCAATAATGGTGGCACTGGCCACTCGCAAATTTCCGACGATGGCCGATTGAACTTCAAGCGCGGCGAAACCTTTTCCAAATTATTCATGGGGGTTCACGGGCTGGAGCTGAAGTATGGCGACAGCGGCCTCTATGTGCGTGGCAAGTATTGGTACGACTTCGAACTGCAAGATGACAGCCGCCCGTTCAAGGACATCAGCGACAAAGGCCGTCGTGCCTCGGCGCAATCCGCTGGCGCGCAGTGGCTGGATGCGTTCGTGTACCACAACTATGTGATTGCCGATCAACCCGGCGCCGTACGTTTGGGCAAGCAAGTGGTCAGTTGGGGGGAAAGTGCTTTCATCGGCGGCGGGATCAATGCCATCAATCCGACTGATGCGTCGGCTTATCGCCGTCCGGGCACCGAGTACAAGGACGGTCTGGTGCCGGTCAACCTGTTCTACCTGTCGCAAAATCTCACCGACCGGTTATCGGTGGAAGGTTTTTATCAGTTGGACTGGGAGCAGTCCGAGGCCGACAACTGCGGGACATTTTTCTCGCAATCGGATGTGATTGCAGACGGCTGTAGCGGCAACTACCGGGTGATGAGCGCGCGTTCAGCCCTGGCGGTGGCCGACCTGGCGGCGCTGACCTCGGCCGGGGTCGACATCAACAACGAAGGTGTATTGGTGCGTCGGGATGCGGATCGTAACGCGCGCAACAGCGGGCAGTTCGGACTGGCCATGCACTATCGCTTCGACCCGCTGGACACTGAGTTCGGCGCGTTCTTCATGAACTACCACAGTCGTGATCCGATCATCAGCGGCCGTGCGGCTTCGCAGGCGGTGTACAACGCGGCGTCTGCCGCTGGCAGCCTGGGGTCGATGCAGGTCGCGGGCAATGCCAGTTACTACGTCGAATACCCCGAAGACATTCGGCTGTACGGCATGAGTTTCGCAACCACGTTATCCACAGGCACGGCGTGGAAAGGGGAGTTGAGCTATCGTCCAAATGCGCCGGTGCAACTCAATACCGATGATTTGCTGTACGCCAATGTCACCTTGCTGCCGGGGTTGGCGGATGCGTCCCCGTTGAGCGTGACGCCGGGGGCCGATGCCGCAGGCTATCGGCGGAAAGAGATCACCCAGTTTCAGACCTCGCTGACGCACACTCTGGACAACGCCATGGGCGCCAATCGGCTGATTCTGACCGGGGAAGTTGGCATTACTCACGTTGCCGGGTTGGAAAGCCGATCCGATAAGCGCTATGGCCGCGACCCGGTGTTCGGTCAGGAGGGTAACGATGGCTTTACCACGGCCAATTCGTGGGGCTATCGGGCGCGGGCCGTGTGGGAATACAACAGCGTGCTGCCGGGCATCAATCTCAAACCCGCTGTGGCGTGGTCCCACGACGTCAGCGGTTACGCACCCGGCCCCGCGGCCACGTTCGAAGAAGGCCGAAAAGCGGTCAGTATCGGCCTGGATGCCGAATTCCAGAACACCTACACCAGCAGCGTGTCGTACACCAATTTTTTTGGCGGCCGCTACAACACCTTGAGTGATCGCGACTTCATGGCGTTAAGCGTCGGGGTCAAGTTTTAAACCGTTTTATCCGCTTTGGAACCCCGAACCATGAATAACCTGCCTGCGCTGATCCGTGAAACATTCCCCGTCGGCCCTTTGCAGTGCAACTGCACGATCATCGGCGATCCGGTGACGAAAAAGGCCATTGTGGTCGACCCGGGTGGCGATCATGAATTGATTCTGGCGCGCCTGGAGAAGCATGGTTTGAAGGTAGTGAGCATCATCCACACCCATGCGCACCTGGACCATTTCCTGGCATCGGGTCAGCTCAAGGAGAAAACCGGGGCGACGTTGCATCTGCACAAAGAGGATCAGTTCCTGTGGGACAACCTTGAAATGCAGTGCACGTTGTTTCGCGTCCCCTATACACCGGTGCCGTCACCGGATCGCTGGCTTGACGACGATGAAGAACTGGCGTGCGGGTGTGGCGTGGCGATTCACACGCCGGGGCATACGCCGGGCTCCATGAGCTTCTGGTTTGCTGATGCAAAACTGTTGATTGCCGGGGACACGCTGTTCCGTCGTGGTGTTGGCCGTACGGATTTGTGGGGTGGCGATCAGGCAACTATCGTACGTTCCATCAAGCAGCGTCTGTATACGCTGGATGAAGATGCCACCGTGATTACGGGTCACGGCCCTGACACCCGTCTGGGCGATGAGATGCGCGAAAACCCGTTTGTACGTGCTTGATCAGCCGATGGAATTTTTAACGTTGGCTGTGTTCCAACGCCCACAGAGGTCCATTGCCAACGACCTCTGCCCCCAGAAAGTATTGAGTAGGAGCTTCACCATGTTTATTTCGAGTCGTTTGATCGTGGCCGCCAGTGCCATTGCTTTGCTGGCCGGCTGTGCCTCGCCCAACCCGTATGACAATCAGGGTCAGGCATCGACGGGCATGAGCAAGACGGCCAAGTATGGCGGACTGGGCGCGTTGGCCGGTGCAGTGGCGGGGGCTGCCATTGACCACAACAACCGTGGCAAGGGCGCACTGATCGGCGCTGCCGTTGCGGGTCTGGGGGCCGCGGGTTATGGCTACTACGCTGACAAGCAAGAAGCTGCACTGCGCGCCAGTATGGCCAACACCGGTGTAGAAGTTCAGCGTCAGGGTGACAACATCACTTTGGTCATGCCGGGCAATATTACGTTCGCGACCAGCTCAGCGAACATTTCGCCCAGCTTCTACCAGCCGCTCAATAGCCTGGCCAACTCGCTGAAGCAACTCAATAACCAGCAACAGATTCAAATTGTCGGTTACACCGACAGCACCGGTAACTACAACTACAACATGCAGCTGTCTCAGCAGCGTGCGCAGAGCGTTGCCACTTATCTGACGTCTCAGGGTGTCAGTGGCCAGTATTTGTCTGTCATAGGTAAAGGTCCTGCGGACCCGATTGCCAGCAATGCGACCCCTGATGGCCGGGCTCAAAACCGACGTGTTCAGATCACCCTGGCGCCGATTCCAGGCATGAACTACCAGCAACAAGGTCAGGTTCAGCAATACCCGTAAGCCTCGTTTTTAGCCGTTTTTGACGGAGAGCGTGCAGGTTTTGTGAGACGGTTTGCCATGCAAACCTTCAACGGTCACAGCCCGATGCACAACAAAAAGCCCCGCGATCTTCATCGCGGGGCTTTTTGGTGAACGCTTTACCGGATGAATTACTTCTTCAGGCCGTAATGCTCGTCGAGCATGCCGGGGGCGTTCGGGGTTTTCGGCGCGTAGTCCAATGGCGGCTCTGAGCTGTGCGGCGGGGTAAGGCGCTCGCGGTGCGGCTGAGGCGCTTCGGAATGCAGTGCGGCCAGCAGGCGTTGGCGAGTCTGCTCGTCGAGGGCCAAACGGTTGGCGCCCTCGGCGAGATGGTCTTGCACATCCTGATAGCTCTGAGTGAGTTTCTTCACCAGATTGGCGGTGCTGTTGAAGTGGGTCACCACTTCATTCTGATAACTGTCAAAACGTTCCTGGATGTCATCTAGCTGGCGCTGCGTGCGGTTAGGCGCGGCATTGGGCAGAAGACGAGCGACCAGAAAACCAATGGCGACACCTGCAACCAAGGCTAGAGTCGGCAACAACCAAATCAAGAGCGAGTGTTCCACGAGTCCTTCCTCTATAAACGGCTTTGCTTTACGTTAACGGCTCGGACCTGCGCTGTATACCGCGATGCACTCGCAAATATGTCAGACAGAATCTATCAGCTAGACGAGTCGACCCAATTTGAGGTCACGGAGTTCCTTCTTGCTTACCCGCGAAACCCCCCTTTTGATTGATGGCCCGGTGGGCCATCTGGAAGCGTTATACCTCGATCAGCCCGAAGCAAAAGGCCTTGCGCTGCTGTGCCATCCCAACCCGGTACAGGGTGGGACGATGATGAATAAAGTGGTTTCAACCCTTCAGCGCACGGCCCGCGATGCTGGCCTGACTACCTTGCGGTTTAATTATCGTGGCACCGGCGCCAGTCAAGGCCGCCATGACATGGGCACCGGCGAAGTCGATGATGCGTTGGCGGCGGCTCATTGGCTGCGTGCCAAACACCCGGATCTGCCGATCACGTTGCTGGGTTTTTCGTTTGGCGGATTTGTGGCTGCAAGTTTGGGCGGCCGGCTTGAAGCCGAAGGCGAAGCCCTTAAACACGTGTTCATGATTGCACCGGCGGTGATGCGTCTGCGTGACGAAGATGCGTTGCCCCACGAATGCGCATTGACCGTGATCCAGCCACAAACCGATGAAGTGATCGATCCGCATCTGGTTTACGACTGGTCCGAAGACCTCTCGCGCCCCCATGAGCTGCTGAAAGTGGCAGAATGCGGACACTTTTTTCACGGCAAGCTGCCTGAACTCAAAGAGTTGGTGCTGCCACGCCTTTCGAATTGATTGCAGTCTGATAAGCGATTACCTATGACCACTCGTACTCGAATCCTCACCGGTATTACCACCACCGGTACGCCGCACCTGGGCAACTATGCCGGTGCAATTCGCCCGGCCATCGTGGCCAGCCGTGACAGCAACGCCGACTCCTTTTACTTCCTGGCGGACTATCACGCGCTGATCAAATGCGATGACCCGCAGCGCATCCAGCGCTCGCGTCAGGAAATCGCGGCGACCTGGCTGGCGTCCGGTCTGGATGTCGAGCGCGTGACGTTTTACCGTCAATCAGACATCCCCGAGATTCCTGAGCTGACCTGGCTGCTGACCTGCGTAGCGGCTAAAGGCCTGCTCAACCGCGCCCACGCTTACAAGGCGTCGGTGGATAAAAACCTGGAAAACGGCGAAGACCCGGACGCCGGTATCAGCATGGGCTTGTACAGCTATCCGGTGCTGATGGCTGCCGATATTTTGATGTTCAATGCCAACAAGGTGCCGGTCGGTCGCGACCAGATCCAGCACGTTGAAATGGCCCGTGACATCGGCCAGCGTTTCAATCACCTGTTTGGCAACGGCAACGATTTTTTCGCCATGCCTGAAGCGCTGATTGAAGAAAGCGTTGCCACCTTGCCCGGTCTTGATGGGCGCAAGATGTCAAAAAGCTACGACAACACGATCCCGTTGTTCACCAGCGCCAAAGACATGAAAAACGCCATCTCGCGCATCGTGACCGACTCCCGTGCGCCCGGCGAAGCCAAGGATCCGGACAACTCGCATTTGTTCACGCTGTATCAGGCGTTCTCCACGCCCGCGCAGACGGCAGAGTTCCGCAGCGAGCTGTTGCAGGGCTTGGGTTGGGGTGAAGCCAAAGAGCGCCTGTTCAAGCTGTTGGACGCCGAATTGGGCGAGGCTCGCGAGCGGTATCACGAATTGATGTCGCGCCCATCCGACATGGAAGACATTCTGCTGGCCGGAGCCCGCAAGGCTCGCTCCATTGCAACGCCTTTCCTGGCGCAGTTACGCGAAGCCGTCGGTCTGCGTTCGTTTGTCAGTGCGGCGCAGGCCACGACAGCGACCAAGAAGAAAGCCAGCAAAGGCCCGCGCTTTGTCAGCTTCCGTGACGAAGACGGCAGCTTCCGCTTCCGCTTGCTGGCCACCGACGGTGAGCAATTGTTGCTGTCGCGCCGCTTTGCCGATGGTAAAGCGGCAGGGCAAGTGACCAAGCAACTGCAATCCGGCGAGCCGCTGGACGTGCGCACCCAAGACTCGAGTTTCAGTGTGTGGCTGGCAGGAGAATGCGTGGCGGACAGCCCGGAATTCGCCGACAGCGTCGCCCGTGATGCAGCCATCGAGACCCTGCGTGCGGCGCTGGTGCCTGCACAGGATTAAGAAAGTGCGGCGATTCGCCTCAGGTCCGATTGCCATTCCCCAGGGCCGTCGCTACAGTGACGGCCCGTTTTTGTTGCCTTGCTAACGAATTATGACGCCTCTAGAACGATATCAAGCTGATCTGAAACGCCCGGACTTCTTCCACGATGCCGCGCAGGAAAACGCTGTACGCCATTTGCAGCGTCTGTACGACGATCTGGTTGCCTCTTCGCAGAGTAAGCCGGGCCTGTTCGGCAAGCTGTTCGGCAAAAAGGACCAGACGCCGGTCAAAGGCCTGTACTTCTGGGGTGGCGTAGGGCGGGGCAAGACTTATCTGGTTGATACGTTCTTTGATGCCCTGCCGTTTAAGCAGAAGGTTCGTACGCACTTCCACCGCTTCATGAAGCGTGTGCATGAAGAAATGCGCACCCTGAATGGCGAAAAAAACCCGCTGACCATCATTGCCAAGCGTTTTGCCGACGAGGCGCGGGTGATTTGTTTCGATGAGTTCTTTGTGTCGGACATTACCGACGCCATGATTCTCGGGACGCTGATGGAAGAGCTGTTCAAAAACGGTGTCACTCTGGTTGCGACTTCTAACATCGTGCCTGATGGTTTGTACAAAGACGGTTTGCAGCGCGCGCGCTTCTTGCCTGCCATTGCACTGATCAAGCAGAACACCGAGATCGTCAACGTTGACAGTGGTGTGGACTACCGCCTGCGCCATCTGGAACAAGCTGAGCTGTTTCACTTTCCGCTCAATGAAGCGTCGGAAAAATCTCTGCGCGAGAGCTTTAAAGCGCTCACACATAACTCGACCCGTGCTGTGGAAAACGATGACTTGATCATCGAGAACCGCACCATTCGCGCCTTGCGTACGTGCGATGACGTGGCCTGGTTTGAGTTCCGCGAGCTGTGTGATGGCCCTCGTAGCCAGAACGATTACATTGAACTGGGCAAGATCTTCAATGCGGTGATCCTCAGCGGCGTTGAGCAGATGGACGTGAAAACGGATGACATTGCGCGCCGTTTCATCAACATGGTCGACGAATTTTACGACCGCAACGTCAAGCTGATCATTTCCGCTGAAGTCGAGCTCAAGGACTTGTACAAGGGTGGGCGTCTGAATTTTGAATTCCAGCGCACCCTGAGTCGTCTGCTGGAGATGCAATCCCACGAATACCTGACGCGGGCCCACAAGCCTTAGTCGAGCACTTCATGAGAAAGGCCTGCTGATGCAGGCCTTTTTTTGTTTGGCGATGTGCGTTGCGGCCGGCTACGCGGCTTGTTGAAATTGCTGGCGGTATTGGTTGGGGGACAGCTCGGTGTGTTGCCGGAACAAGCGCGCAAAGAAGCTGGCGTCGTCGTACCCCACGTCGTAACTGATGGTCTTGATGCTTTTGCGGGTGGCCGAAAGCAGCCCTTTGGCGGTCTCTATGCGCAGGCGTTGCAGGTAATGCAAGGGTTTGTCGCCTGTCGCCAGCTGGAAGCGCCGCATAAAATTACGAATGCTCATGCCGTGCTCGCGAGCCACGTCCTCGAAGCGGAACTTGTCGGCAAAGTGTTCTTCGAGCCAGTGCTGGATTTGCAGAATGATCACGTCCTGATGCAGCTTCTGCCCGCCAAACCCGATGCGGCCGGGGGCGTAGTTGCGTTGCACTTCATACAGGATGTCGCGTGCGACGGCCTGGGCAATATTGGCGCCACAGAAGCGTTCGATCAGGTAAATGTAAAGGTCGCAGGCTGAGGTCGGCCCTCCCGCGCAATACAAATTGTCAGCATCTGTCAGGTGTTTGTCTTGATTCAGATGAACGCCCGGGAAGCGCTCGGCGAAGCTGTTGAAAAATCGCCAGTAGGTTGTCGCTTCCTTGCCCTCCAGTAAGCCGGCTTCTGCCAGCCAGAACACGCCAGTGGCTTCAGCGCAGAGCACGGCGCCGCGTGCGTGTTGTGCGCGTAACCAGGGCAAAATTTGCGGATAGCGCTCACACAGTGTGTCGAAATCGTCCCAAAAGGCGGGGAGGATGATGATGTCTGTGTCTTCGAGGCTGCCGTCCACTGGAAGCATCACATTACTGAAACTGCTGACAGGCAGGCCGTCAGGGCTGACGAGCCGTGTTTCGAAGGTAGCGTTGAGGCCTTGGCCAAGCTGTTTGCCGTGGCGCAGGCTGGCGAGGTGAAAGAAATCCTTGGCTTGCATCAGTGTCGAGGCAAAAACCCGATCGATGGCCAATATGCTGACGCGCCGCAAGGGCGCGGTGAGATGAGTAGACATGATTTGATTATTCTTATAGGTGAAATTGGTCAACTTACGGCTGGATCGTCTTATTTTTTATCCTGTGTGTCTAGGGGCTGTTCCCGTTTCATGGCAGCCGCCCTGCGCCACGTGGACTTTCGTCCGTTCAAGTCGCGTGTCACCTGGCCAGCGACGCAGCGGCGGCCGGTAGCGGCGCAAGCCATCGCCAGCCGCCGCTACGGGGAGGGTGTCAAGGCGCGGGGTTTGGCTGCGCTTTGTGAATGGCCTCGATACCTGCCAGTACTTCGTCCGAGAGTTTTATTTTGATGCTGTCGATGTTGCTCTCAAGTTGCGCCATCGTGGTTGCGCCAATGATATTGCTGGTGACGAACGGCTGTTGCGTCACATAAGCCAGGGCCATTTGCGCCGGATCCAAGCCGTGTTGACGAGCTAGCGCCACATAGCGCTCGCTGGCAGCCACGGCCTGCGGGTTGGAATAGCGCGAGAAGCGGCTGTAGAGGCTCAGGCGGCCCTTTGGAGGGCGGGCGCCTGCGTTGTACTTGCCGGAGAGCATCCCGAACGCCAGCGGGGAGTAGGCGAGCAGGCCGCACTGTTCGCGAATGGCGATTTCAGCCAGGCCGACTTCAAAGCTGCGATTGAGCAAGTTGTAGGGGTTCTGGATTGAAACGGCTCGCGGCCAGCCCCGGCTCTCGGCCAGTTGCAGGAATTTCATCGTGGCCCACGGGGTTTCGTTGGACAGGCCGATGTGTCGGATTTTGCCCGCTTTTACTTGCTCGTCGAGGGCTTCGAGGGTGTCTTCAAGCGGAGTGAACTGCTCGTCAGCATGGTGCGTATAGCCCAGTTGGCCAAAGAAATTGGTGCTGCGCTCGGGCCAATGCAGCTGGTAGAGGTCGATCCAGTCGGTTTGCAAGCGTTTGAGGCTCGCATCCAGCGCCTGGACGATATGGGTGCGGTTGTGTTTGAGCTGGCCATCGCGGATGTAGTCGATACCATTGCCGGGGCCGGCGATTTTACTGGCCAGTATCCAGTCGGCACGATCGCCGCGGGCCTTGAACCAGTTGCCTATGTAACGCTCGGTGGTGGCGTAGGTCTCGGCCTTGGGTGGCACCGGGTACATTTCGGCGGTGTCGATGAAATTGATCCCTGCGTTTTTTGCGTACTCAATCTGCGCGAAGGCTTCATCCTGGGTGTTCTGCTCGCCCCAGGTCATGGTTCCGAGGGCAATTGCGCTGACATTCAGGTCGGTTCGGCCTAGCTGGCGGTAGTCCATAGGGTGCTCCTTGGGGGAAAGAATCATAAAAGCAGGTTGTAATTTTTTCCGCAATCTGGATAATTGCCGACCTCTTTCTGCAGTGGAAGTGATGCGCCGCCTGCCGAAGAATCTTGCCGTTGAACGGACGCGCTGACCCGAGCCCCCGATAGCGTCTGTACCCGGCTGCCTTTGACTTGTCAAAGTACGCACTATTCAGTAAGATCCGCCGTCTAATTTACAGGGCGGCCCCTGAGGCTATAAAGAATGAAAACTTTTACTGCTAAACCAGAAACAGTAAAGCGCGACTGGTTTGTCGTCGACGCTGCTGGTCAGACCCTGGGTCGTCTGGCCACCGAGATCGCGAGCCGTCTGCGTGGCAAGCACAAGCCGGAATACACTCCGCACGTTGACACCGGTGACTACATCGTTGTTATCAATGCTGAGCAGATCCGTGTCACTGGTGCCAAAACCTCTGACAAAATGTACTACTCTCACTCCGGTTTCCCGGGCGGGATTAAGTCGATCAACTTCGAAAAGCTGATCGCCAAAGCTCCTGAGCGCGTGATCGAGACCGCGGTTAAAGGCATGCTGCCTAAAAACCCGCTGGGTCGCGACATGTACCGTAAGCTGAAAGTCTATGCGGGCGCTGCTCACCCTCATACTGCTCAGCAGCCCCAAGAACTGAAGTTTTAACGGAATAGTTCATTATGTCGGCGACTCAAAACTACGGCACTGGCCGTCGTAAGACTGCAACCGCACGCGTTTTCCTGCGTCCGGGTACTGGTAACATCTCCATCAACAACCGCTCCCTGGATAATTTCTTCGGTCGCGAAACTGCCCGCATGGTAGTTCGTCAGCCGCTGGAATTGACTGAGACTGTTGAGAAATTCGACATCTTCGTTACCGTGATCGGCGGTGGTGTAAGTGGTCAAGCTGGCGCAATCCGCCACGGTATCACTCGCGCACTGATGCAATACGACGAAACTCTGCGTGGTGCTCTGCGCAAAGCAGGCTTCGTAACTCGCGATGCTCGTGAAGTTGAACGTAAGAAAGTCGGTCTGCGTAAAGCGCGTAAGCGTCCGCAGTACTCGAAGCGTTAATTCGCAGCTTCGTTCAAAAGCGCCCAGTCTCCTTCGGAGCTGGGCGTTTTTTATGGGTGATGATTTATGCGTGTGACAACTTGCCACATCCAGCAAATGCCTATACTACAAGGCTTGTAGCCGACTGAGATCGGTAATTACCTTGTCAGAGTAGGGGCTTTTCATTACCATTCTGCAAAATTTTTATAAGTTCAGATTTTTACTTAGTAGATGCCTGATTTAACAGGCCACAAAGCTGATGGGAGAGGACTGAATGAGCAATGACGGCGTAAATGTCGGCCGGCGTCGCTTCCTCGTAGCAGCCACATCCGTGGTGGGTGCTGCAGGAGCGGTGGGGGCGGCAGTCCCGTTTGTGGGGTCGTGGTTCCCCAGTGCCAAGGCGAAAGCCGCTGGCGCACCGGTGAAGGTCAATATTGCTAAGGTTGAGCCAGGTCAGCAGATGATTGCTGAGTGGCGTGGTCAGCCGGTATTCATTGTCCGCCGCACTGACGAGATTCTGGCGAATCTCAAAAAGATTGACGGCCAGCTTGCTGACCCGGAATCCAAACAATCTGACCAACCCGAAAGCTCAACAAATGAATACCGTTCCATCAAGCCGGAAATTCTGGTGTTGATCGGTATTTGTACGCACTTGGGTTGCTCGCCGACGTTCCGTCCTGAAGTCGCACCTGCCGACCTGGGCAAAGATTGGGTGGGTGGTTATTTCTGTCCTTGCCATGGTTCGCACTACGACCTGGCCGGTCGCGTCTACAAGGCACAGCCTGCTCCACTGAACCTGCCAGTGCCGCCTTACTACTACGTAGAGGGCAGTGACAACATCATTGTTGTTGGTCTCGAAGGGGAGAACGCGTAATGAGCAAGTTCATGGATTGGGTAGATGCACGCTTCCCGGCCACAAAGATGTGGGAAGACCATCTCAGCAAGTATTACGCACCGAAGAACTTCAACTTCTTCTACTTTTTCGGCTCGCTCGCGTTACTGGTTCTGGTTAACCAGATCGTAACCGGTGTGTGGTTGACCATGAGCTACACGCCGTCGGCAGAAGAAGCATTTGCTTCTGTCGAATACATCATGCGTGACGTTGAATACGGCTCGATCTTGCGCCTGCTGCACTCTACGGGTGCATCTGCGTTCTTTATCGTGGTGTATCTGCACATGTTCCGTGGCCTGCTCTACGGTTCGTACCAGAAGCCGCGTGAGCTGGTCTGGCTGTTCGGCATGATGATCTATCTGGCCCTGATGGCTGAAGCCTTCATGGGTTACTTGCTGCCTTGGGGACAAATGTCCTACTGGGGCGCCCAGGTGATCATCTCGCTGTTTGGTGCAATTCCGGTCATCGGCAACGACCTGACTCAGTGGATTCGTGGTGACTACCTGATCTCCGGTATTACCCTGAACCGTTTCTTTGCCTTGCACGTCGTGGCTCTGCCTATCGTGATTCTGGGGCTGGTAGTGCTGCACATTCTTGCCTTGCACGAAGTCGGGTCAAACAACCCGGATGGCGTGGATATCAAGAAGCACAAAGATGAAAACGGTATCCCGCTGGACGGCATTCCTTTCCATCCGTACTACACGGTTAAGGACATTGTCGGCGTAGTGGTGTTCCTGTTTGTCTTCTGCTCGATCGTGTTCTTCTTCCCGGAAATGGGTGGTTATTTCCTCGAAAAGCCGAACTTCGAACAAGCGAACGCCTTTAAAACACCGGAACATATCGCGCCTGTCTGGTACTTCACTCCGTTCTACGCGATTTTGCGTGCTATCCCTGACAAGCTCATGGGCGTTATTGCCATGGGTGCAGCGATCGCGGTGCTGTTCGTGTTGCCATGGCTGGACCGTAGCCCTGTCAAATCCATGCGCTACAAAGGCTGGATGAGCAAAATTTGGCTGTGGGTATTCTGCATCTCCTTCGTGATTCTGGGTGTGTTGGGCGTATTGGCGCCGACCCCGGGCCGCACGTTGCTGTCGCAGGTGTGTACCTTCCTGTACTTCGCCTACTTCATTTTGATGCCGTTCTACACCAGGCTTGAGAAGACCAAACCGGTTCCGGAAAGGGTGACTGGCTGATGAAAAAGCTATTTGCTGTATTGATGCTTGCTGTTATGCCTGCACTGTCTTTCGCTGCGGAGCAAGGTGTTCAGCTCGACAAAGTCGACATTGATGTGTCTGACAAGGCTGCCATGCAGGACGGCGCACGTACGTTCGCCAACTACTGCATGGGCTGTCACAGTGCCAAGTTCCAGCGCTATGAGCGGGTTGCTGACGACCTGGGCATTCCTCACGACGTCATGCTCGAAAACCTGGTGATGACCGGTGCCAAGATCGGTGATCACATGGACATCGGCATGAAGCCTGAAGATGCCAAAGCGTGGTTCGGCGCGGCACCGCCCGATCTAACCCTGGTGGCGCGTGTACGTGGTACTGACTGGCTCTACAGCTACTTGCGCTCGTTCTATGAGGACCCGTCGCGCCCTTGGGGTGTGAACAACAAGGTCTTCCCGAACGTGGGCATGCCAAACGTTCTGGCGCCGCTTCAAGGGCGTCAGGTGATTGGCTGCAAGCAAGTTCAGATCGTCGAAGACGGCAAGAAGCAGTATGATCCGCTCACCGGCACGCCTTTGACACACGAAGCGTGCGACCAGCTGACAGTACTGCCAAAAACCGGCACGCTGACTGAAGAGCAGTTCGACGAGAAGATCAAGAACCTCGTGACCTTCCTGGCCTATTCGGCCAACCCGGTGAAGCTGGAGCATCAGCGCATCGGCACGTACGTTCTGCTCTATCTGGCGTTCTTCTTTGTATTCGCTTATTTGCTCAAGCGTGAGTACTGGAAAGACGTGCACTGATATCGTTACACGCATTGCTGTTTAACGTGTGCGCCCGAGGGTGTCTCTGAACAGGTAGCTGGGCTGGTTGTGGTACGCAAGGTCGTTTGATCGTGTGTGCCATCATCATGCAGTTACTGGAGACGCACCTCGGGCGCTTTCGTTTTTCTGCTTCTGATCATTTCAACAAGCGAGGAGGACCGCCATGGGCGTGACCAATCGGTTGGCCTGTTACTCCGACCCCGCCGACCACTATTCCCATCGAGTGCGCATTGTGCTCGCCGAGAAAGGTGTCAGCGCCGAGATCATTAGTGTGGAGGCGGGTCGTCAACCGCCAAAACTGATCGAAGTGAACCCATACGGCAGTTTGCCAACGCTGGTCGATCGTGACCTTGCGTTGTGGGAATCGACTGTAGTGATGGAATACCTGGATGAGCGTTATCCGCATCCGCCTTTGCTGCCGGTCTATCCGGTCGCACGTGCCAACAGCCGTCTGCTGATCCATCGTATCCAGCGTGACTGGTGCGCCTTGGTGGACCTGATTCTGGATTCGCGCACCAAAGAGCCTGCGCGTGTACAGGCACGTAAAGAGCTGCGCGAGAGCTTGACGGGTGTGTCGGCGTTATTTGCTGACAAACCTTTTTTCCTCAGTGACGAGCAAAGTCTGGTCGACTGCTGTCTATTGCCGATACTCTGGCGTTTGCCTGTTTTGGGTATTGAACTGCCGCGGCCTGCCAAGCCGCTGCTTGATTATATGGAGCGCCAGTTTGCGCGTGAGGCTTTCCAGGCAAGCTTGTCTGGTGTCGAACGCGACATGCGCTAAGGCTTTAGGAGCCCTTGATGAATTCAAGTCGACCTTATCTGGTGCGTGCGCTCTATGAGTGGATTGTTGATAACGACTGCACGCCGCACATGTTGGTAAATTCCGAATACCCGAAGGTGCAAGTGCCTCAGGGTTTTGCCAGTGAAGGGCAAATCGTGTTGAACGTTGCGCCTGCCGCTGTGCGTAATCTGCACATGGATAACGAAGCAGTCAGTTTCGAAGCGCGGTTCGGGGGGGTGCCTCACACGCTGTACGTGCCAATTTCAGCCATTCTGGGGATCTACGCCCGTGAGAATGGCCAAGGCATGGTGTTTGATCTGGAAGAAGCTCTTGAGGCTGATGATGAGATCGAACCGGATGATGATTTGCCGCCTCCGGGCAGCGAGCCTCCGCGTCCTAGCGGTCGGCCAAGTCTGAAAGTGGTGAAGTAATAAAAAAGGCGACCTTACGAGGTCGCCTTTTTTGTGCGTGTTGTTTTTCAGGGTCTTGTCTGTCGAACGTGTGCCGATCCGTCATCTGCTTTGTGGCTCGGCACCAGCGTTCGGGTTGGTTCAGTCGATGTATTCAAACAGTTTGACGATTTTTTGCACGCCGGATACGCCTTGAACCAGGTTTGTCGCGCGGGTGGCTTCCTGTTTGGTTACCAGGCCCAGCAGGTAAACAATGCCATTTTCGGTGACGACTTTGATTCTGGAGCCCGGGATCGCGCCATCAGTCAGCATTTGCGATTTGATCTTGGTCGTTAGCCAGGCGTCGTTATTGCGGGCCAGGATCGAAGAGGGGGCCATGACCTGCAGTTCGTTGTTGACCTTTTTAACGCGCTGAACAGCGGCGGCTGCCTGTTCGGCTTGTGCCTTGAGATCGGCGCGCGGTGTTTGCCCGGCCAGCAGAACGATGCCGTTGTAGCTGGTGACAACGATGTGTGAGCCATTATCCAGGTCAGGATTGGCTTTCGCGATATTCACCGCCACTTTGGTTTCGATCAATGAATCGTCGATCTTGCTGCCGAAGGTGCGCGTGCCGCGATCATCTTCAATAGGTTTGTCGCGGGTCGCCGTCAGCACCGAGCTGCAGCCGGCAGTCAAACCCAGGCATAAGGTCAGGGCTACTAAGCCAAGGCGATTAAAAGTCATTCTTCACTCCCGAACAGTTGGCTGTCGATCAGATCGCACAAGCAGTGGATCGCCAGCAGGTGGACTTCTTGGATGCGTGCGGTGACCAGAGAGGGCACGCGGATCTCAACGTCTTCGGGCAGCAACAGCGAGGCCATGCCGCCGCCATCACGACCGGTCAGGGCCACGACCGTCATTTCACGGTCGTGCGCGGCCTGAATGGCCTGAATGATGTTGGCCGAGTTGCCGCTTGTGGAGATTGCCAGCAGTACGTCACCCGGTTGGCCCAAGGCGCGTATCTGCTTGGAGAAAATCTCGTTGAAGCTGTAGTCATTGGCGATTGAGGTGAGGGTCGAGCTGTCAGTCGTCAATGCGATGGCGGGCAGGCTCGGACGTTCGCGCTCGAAACGGTTAAGCAGTTCGGATGAGAAGTGCTGAGCATCGCCCGCCGAACCACCATTGCCGCATGACAGCATTTTGCCTTCGTTTAGCAGGGCATTAACCATCACCTGGCTGGCTTGTTCGATGTGCGGTGCAAGCACTTCCATTGCCTGCTGCTTGGTATCGATACTGGCCTGAAAAAGCAGGCGAATCCGGGATTGCATGTCCATCTATGTGACCTTAAGTAGGGCGGCAGTTCGGGCGTGATCCAGGTATTCCTGAGTGACTTCCCGGTACAAAAAATGTACAGCCTGCCAAGCAAAGCAAAATCGTTGAATAAAGGGTTTTTGAATCGGCCCGCCAGCCCTTCAGCTGTCGAAGGCGTTGCGTAGCCAGTTCATGTCGGGTGTCGAGCTGTCGATGGCAATAACGTCAAACCTGCAAGGGTTATTGGCCCACCGGGATTCTTGCTGCAAAAAGGTTTGAGCGGCCAGAATCAACTTTTGTCGCTTGCGCGCATCGATGCTGGCCAAGGCTCCGCCCCACTGCGCATGTTGCCGGTAACGAACTTCGACGAATACTACTGTATCGCCGTCGAGCATGACCAGATCCAGCTCCCCGCGCTTGCATAGCCAATTGTGTGCCAGCAAGCGTAATCCGTGCTGCTCAAGATGCCGTTGCGCCAGGCGCTCGGCATCTTTGCCTGTTTGTTGGCGTGAGCGCTGGGGCATCAGTGTTGAGTGTCTGGCAGATTTTGAACCTGGCCATTGACGAATTCAGCCCAAGGCAGCTGGCGTTCGATCCGTTGGCTCTGGCTCATGCTCAGACTGCCTGACAGGCCGTCAATGCGGCTGTCTGGTAGTGCTTTCAACTGACCCAGGCTGGGTGTCAGGCGATAGGCGTCAACGCCCATTGCATACAGACGTCCCAGGCTGCCGCCTGCTTGTGGCCATTGGGCAGCTACTTGCTGACGCAAAGGGTTGGACGGGTTTAGCAGCCAAGGTGTTTCGCAAAAGCGGATGCCATTCATGTCGTTGTATTGGTTCTGATCGCCACTGGCGCTGAAGACGTGAGACGTGGCGTACACAGGCAGGTCACCTGCATATTGGTAGTTGAGCGTAGGTTTGATCTGCTGTGCCTGTTGCGGGGTCGCGGCCAGGAAAATGAATTCCATGTCCTGACGGCGGGAAGGATCGCTTGAGTTGCCGCTTTTGCGCAGTTGCACCAGGTCAGCCACTTGCTGGGCCAGTGCGACAGGCTTGTCGATGTGCTCGACTCCAACGATGGTGCCGCCATTGGCTTCCCATTCTTGACGGAAAGCTTTGAGTACGCGGTTGCCCCACTCACCTTGCGGCACCATGGCGCCTGCGCGTGTCAGGCCGTCTGCTCGGGCGCGACGTGCAACCTCACGGGCCTCATCTTCAGCGGCCAGGCCGAATTGGAAGAGTTGCGGTGGTGTTTGCGACGCCTCGCTGTAATTGAGTGCGAGGGTGGTAATAGGAAGTTGTGAACGCGCACTCAGTTGTTTGACCAGTGGCTTCTCCAGCGGGCCGACGACCAGTTGAACGCCGTCAGCCTGGGCTTTGCTGTAGAAACTGTCGAGTGAGCCAATGCGCGAGCTGTCATAGAACAGAATCTCGGGCGGGTTCTGACCGGCTTGCTGGGCCTGGTAGTGGGCTGCCACGAAACCGTCGCGCAATGCCTTGCTTACCGAAGCCAGTTGCCCTTCCTGAGGCAACAGCAGGGCGATTTTGCTCAAGGGTTGGTTGGCCAGTTCTTTGAGCTTGACCAGCGGGGTCGGAAGTTGGATGGCTGCAGGGTGCGCCGGGTTTTGAGCGCGCCATTGATCGATTGCGTTTTGCTGGTCTGCCAGTGTGCCTGCGCTTTTAACGGCGAGGGCAAGTGACATCCAGCCGCCCAGCACGTCGTTGCTTTGGGGTTGCAACTGATCGGCGGGCAGTGCTGCCACCAGTGACCAAATTGCATCGTTGTTGCTGTTGGCGGCATCACCGGTCAGCAGTTGGCTCATTGGCGCGCGTTCGCGAGCTGCTGCCAGTGTCTGGCCGTCCGCTTCCAGTGCGCGAGCGTGGACGGTGTGGCTGCGTACCTGCAAATCGGCAGGCATTTCATTGAGTCGCGCGACGCTTGGATGGCTCAGGGCGACCAGCGCTTCTTTGGTTTGTTTGCGGCTCATGGCCAGCTCGGCAGACAGCGTGCTGGCAAATACTTGCTGGGCAGGTTTGAGTTGCTCCAGCGTAACCTGTGCAAGGATCTGCTGGGCTCGATCAAAGTTATGCTGTTTATAAGCCAGGTCGGCAGCAGACAGTCTCAGCAGCGCAGCCTGTTCCGGGTTCTGGCTCTGCGCTGCCTGCTGGAGCAACTGCTCAAGGCTGGCATCAGGCGTGCGTGGAAGTTCGCCAAGGCTAGAGGAGGGCGAGCTGGCACAAGCCGCCAACAGGGCAGCGAGGCAGAGGGCAGTGAACAGCCGCAGGCAAGCGATCATGTAGTGTTCCTGATACTCGATCAAATAAGGGGGCGAAGTGTACCCAAGCGCTGGCCGGGGTGCGATGTTACAGACCATAAAGCTTAAATTTAGATGACTTCAGGCGTCTGTGGCGGACAATCTTTTCCGTATATGTCTTTTCTGTCATGCCTCAAAGGTGCTGCGAGCACGGCTCTACGCGCTACAATGGCGCCTTTAACTCTTTTGAGGTGTGCGTTTTGACTGCTCCAGGTGTTGTGAATTCCGTTGTTGGCTCACTTTATGTGGTGGCCACGCCCATCGGTAACCTGGACGATATCAGTGCGCGGGCGCTCAAAGTATTGCGTGATGTCTCGCTTATTGCAGCGGAAGACACGCGCCATTCGCTACGTCTGATGCAGCATTTCGGTATTTCGACGCCGCTGGGTGCGTGTCACGAACACAACGAGCGCGATGAAGGCAGTCGCTTTATTCAGCGGTTGCTGGCAGGCGAAGACGTCGCGCTGATCTCGGATGCCGGAACGCCGTTGATTTCTGATCCGGGCTATCACCTCGTTCGCCAGGCGCGTGCTGCAGGCATTCCTGTCGTCCCCGTGCCAGGAGCCTGCGCCCTGATTGCGGCTTTATCGGCTGCCGGGCTGCCTTCTGATCGCTTCATCTTCGAAGGCTTCCTGCCTGCCAAGGCGGTTGGCCGTCGGACGCGACTTGAACGGCTTAAAGAAGAACCACGGACCTTGATTTTTTATGAAGCGCCACATCGCATTCTTGAGTGTCTGCAAGATATGGAACTGGTGTTTGGTCCGGATCGTCCGGCGTTATTGGCCCGTGAACTGACCAAGACCTTCGAGACGCTCAAGGGTTTGCCATTGGCTGAGCTGCGTGAGTTCGTCGAAAGTGACAGCAATCAGCAGCGCGGAGAGTGTGTCGTGTTGGTGGCTGGTTGGACCGCCCCTGAAAGCGAAGAGGCAATCAGCAGCGAAGCCATGCGTATTCTTGATCTCTTGCTCAAGGAAATGCCCCTCAAACGTGCGGCAGCGTTGGCCGCTGAAATTACCGGTGAGCGCAAGAACGTGCTCTATCAAGTGGCACTTGAGAAGCAAAAAGTGAATTGAAAGCCCGGTGTGTTCGGTCGGCCATAGCGTGTTTTTGATGTTCTGCCGGCGCGCGCGCCGTTTTCTGATCGGCGGTTGTGCGCCTTTTACGGCTTTTAAAGCTTGTCCTATACGCTTTGTGCCGTTAATCTTCGCGGCGGAGAGTCGATTGGACAGTCGCTGCCTTCTATGAAAATTAGGGGGGGGAGGAAAGTCCGGGCTCCATAGGGCGAAGTGCCAGGTAATGCCTGGGAGGCGTGAGCCTACGGAAAGTGCCACAGAAAATAACCGCCTAAGCGCTTCGGCGCCGGTAAGGGTGAAAAGGTGCGGTAAGAGCGCACCGCACGTCTGGCAACAGTTCGTGGCTAGGTAAACCCCACTTGGAGCAAGACCAAATAGGGTTCCAAGGCGTGGCCCGCGCTGGAACCGGGTAGGTTGCTAAAGATGTCCAGTGATGGCCATCGTAGACGAATGACTGTTCACGACAGAACCCGGCTTACAGATCGACTCTCCACCTTTTTTTCTGCTTGCACTGCGAGCAGTTGGCAATATTCAAGACCCGCTCTAACCCCCTCGCTTCAAACACACGAAAATTTCACGAAGTAATGACAAAAAGTTCTTAGTCTTAACAAACTACTTTAAGTTTGAAGTCCAGAGCTTTGAGTTCATTGGCTATCGCTCGTCAAATATTCCTTCGCCTTGCTGCTGTACGTCTATTTACCCACCTAAATCTCAGTTCTGTAAGGGTTTTCCTTCGGGTCGCGCCTTGACGGTGTGGTGGGCGCATTCCTATAGTGTGCGCAAGTGGCGAAAAGTGGCATAAAGTGGGTTTTCTAGACGTAAAACGCTAATATTTGGAGAAACGCAGCCGTGTTTCGTGGAGCCAATGCAATCAGTCTCGATGCAAAGGGCCGTCTCGCAATGCCGAGCCGGTACCGTGACGAGTTGATTTCGCGTAGCTCCGGGCAGCTGATTGTGACGATTGATGCGGTAGATCCCTGCTTATGTGTGTACCCGCTCGATGAGTGGGAATTGATAGAAACCAAGCTGCGGGCATTGCCTTCGTTGCGTGAAGAGAACCGCCGGCTGCAACGCTTGCTGATTGGTAATGCCGTCGACCTTGAGCTCGATGGCAGTGGTCGTTTTCTGGTGCCGCCGCGCTTGCGTGAATATGCCAAGTTGGAAAAACGCGCGATGTTGGTGGGCCAGCTGAACAAGTTTCAACTGTGGGACGAGGATGCCTGGGAAGCTGTTTCTGCCGCTGACCTTGCAGCTATTCAACAACCGGGCGCGATGCCTGACGAACTGCGTGATTTAATTCTGTGACTATAGATAGCGGCTTCAACCACATCACCGTACTGCTCGACGAAGCCGTAGAGGCTCTCGCCGTACGTCCTGATGGATGCTATCTGGATGGCACCTTCGGTCGCGGCGGACATAGCCGTTTGATACTCCAGAAGCTGGGTCCGCAGGGACGCCTGCTCGGGTTTGATAAAGATCCACAAGCGATTGCCACAGGGCAAGCGCTGGCGGCCGAAGACGGCCGCTTTGTCATTGTGCAGCGCAGCTTTGCCGAGATGGGCGCTGAGGTGGCTGAGCGTGGGCTGGCTGGCAAAGTCAGCGGCGTTTTGCTGGATTTGGGTGTGTCCTCGCCTCAACTCGATGACCCGCAGCGTGGTTTCAGCTTCATGAACGACGGTCCGCTGGATATGCGTATGGACCCTTCGCAAGGTGTAAGCGCTGCCGAATTCGTGAACACGGCGACCCGTGAAGAAATAGCCCGCGTTTTCAAAGAATATGGCGAAGAGCGTCACGCCTGGCGTATGGCGGGTGCAGTGGTCGATCGGCGTGAAAGCAAGCCGTTCGAGCGCACGGCTGATCTTGCTGAAGTCCTGAAAGTGGCTAACCCTGCGTGGGAAAAGGGCAAGAACCCGGCAACCCGCACGTTCCAGGGCTTGCGCATTCACGTCAATAACGAACTGGGTGATCTGGAAGCGGGCCTTGAGGCCGCTTTGGAATCGCTGGAAATCGGCGGCCGTCTGGTCGTCATCAGTTTCCACTCCCTGGAAGACCGCATCGTCAAGCAGTTCATGCGCAAGCTGGTTAAGGGCGAGTCAGACAACCTGCCTCGCGACCTGCCCATTCAGCACGTTGCTTTTGTTCCTAAAATCAAAATTCATGGCAAGGCCCTGACGGCCTCCGATGCAGAGCTAAAAGCCAACCCGCGCTCACGCAGTGCTGTCATGCGCGTTGCGGAGAAGCTTCGTTGAACAAGCTCTTTGCCAAGCCACTTCCCGGCGGAAGCTTCTTCATGCTGCTGTTGTTTATTGGCGTGCTGGTTTCGGCTGTCGGCGTTTCATACAGCGCGCACTGGAACCGGCAACTGCTCAACACCCTGTACGGCGAATTGAGTGTGCGTGATAAAGCACAGGCCGAATGGGGCCGCCTGATCCTTGAGCAAAGTACGTGGACGGCCCACAGCCGTATTGAAACCCTGGCCAGCGAACAGCTGAAGATGCGCATTCCTGGCGCAGCAGAAGTTCGGATGGTGGCGCCATGATCAAACTCGAAGGCGCACTCTTCCCGTGGCGTTTTCGCTTGGTGCTGGCTTTGCTGGCACTGCTGGTAGGCGCGATCGCTTGCCAGATCATCTACCTGCAAGTGATCGACCATGACTTCCTTAAAGGTCAGGGCGACGCGCGCAGCGTTCGCCATATTCCGATTCCTGCTCACCGTGGCCTGATTACCGACCGCAATGGCGAGCCGTTGGCGGTCAGTACACCTGTAACCACCTTGTGGGCCAACGCCAAGGAAATGCAGGTTGCCAAAGATCGCTGGCCGGCTCTGGCCCAAGCGCTGGGCCAGGATCCAAAGGTCCTGACGGCGCGTCTTGAGCAGCAAGCCAACAAAGAATTTATCTACCTGGTGCGCGGCTTGACCCCGGAGCAGGGCCAGGCCGTTCTCGACCTGAAGGTGCCAGGTGTTTATGGCATTGAAGAGTTCCGTCGCTTCTACCCGGCGGGTGAAGTGACAGCCCACATGGTCGGCTTTACAGATATCGACGATAAAGGCCGGGAAGGCGTTGAACTGGCTTACGACGAGTGGCTGGCGGGCGTGGCGGGCAAGCGTCAGGTCATCAAGGACCGACGCGGGCGACTGATCAAAGACGTGCAAGTGACCAAAAACGCCAAGGCAGGGAAGACCTTGGCGTTGTCGATTGACCTGCGCCTCCAATACCTGGCTAACCGGGAGCTGCGCAACGCGCTGGTCGAAAACGGTGCCAAGGCAGGCAGCCTTGTGATCATGGACGTAAAAACCGGCGAGATTCTGGCCATGGTCAATCAGCCTACGTACAACCCGAACAATCGTCGCAACCTGCAACCGGCAATGATGCGTAACCGCGCCATGATCGACGTGTTCGAGCCGGGTTCGACGGTGAAGCCGATTTCCATGAGTGCTGCGTTGGAAACCGGTCGCTGGAAACCGACCGACAAGGTTGAGGTTTATCCCGGTACGTTGCAGCTCGGCAAATACACCATTCGTGACGTATCGCGTACCGAAGGGCCGATTCTCGACCTGACGGGCATCCTGATCAACTCCAGTAACGTGGGCATGAGTAAAGTCGCGTTCGATATCGGCGGTGAGGCGATTTTCCGTCAGATGGCGAAAATGGGCCTGGGGCAAGACACCGGGCTCGGCTTTCCCGGCGAGCGTGTAGGCAACCTGCCGAACTACCGCGAATGGCGCAAAGCCGAAACCGCCACGCTGTCTTATGGCTACGGTGTGTCGGTGACAGCGATTCAGCTGGTGCATGCGTTCTCGGCACTGGCCAACAACGGCAAACTGGCGCCCCTGACACTGCTTAAAACCGACAAACCGGTTCAGTCCACCCAAGTGATGCCCGAACAAGTTGCAAAAACAGTGCAGGGCATGCTGCAGGAAGTGATCGAAAACCCCCGTGGTGTGTGGCGTGCCAAAGTGCCGGCTTACCATGTGGGCGGCAAATCAGGGACGGCGCGCAAGACTTCGTCTGGCGGCGTCAAAGGCTACGCCGTGAACTCCTATCGCTCGTTGTTTGCAGGCTTCGGCCCAATGAACGACCCGCGTTACGCCATCGTGGTGGTGATCGACGAGCCGAGCAAAGCCGGTTACTTCGGTGGTCTGGTATCGGCGCCGGTATTCAGCAAGGTTATGTCCGGCACCCTGCGCCTGATGAACGTCACGCCCGATAACCTGCCGACTGCGGCAGAGCAACAAGCAGCGGCGGCCGCTGCGGCAGCCAAAGGAGGGCGCGGCTAATGTCCTTGAGCCTGAACAAAATTTTTCCTCACGCCGGTCACGATTTGTTGATCCGCGAGTTGACCCTTGATAGCCGTAACGTGCGTGCGGGCGACCTGTTCCTTGCCGTGCCGGGCGGCAAGCTCGATGGTCGCGAACACATCGCTGATGCCTTGACCCGAGGCGCGGCCGCTGTTGCTTATGAAGTGGATGGCGCTTCCGTACTGCCCATCACCTCCGTGCCTTTAATTCCGGTCAAAGGCCTTGCTGCGCAGTTGTCGGACATCGCCGGGCGCTTTTATGGCGAGCCGAGCCATCACCTCAATCTGGTGGGTGTCACTGGCACCAATGGTAAAACCAGCGTTACACAACTGGTGGCGCAAGCGCTTGATTTGTTAGGCCAGCACTGCGGCATCGTCGGCACGTTAGGCACCGGCTTTTATGGCGCGCTGCAGAGCGGACGCCACACCACGCCCGATCCGATTGCCGTACAGGCCATGCTGGCGGACCTGAAAAAAGCCGGTGCGAAAGCGGTGGCAATGGAAGTCTCCTCCCATGGTCTGGATCAGGGGCGGGTCAGTGCATTGGCATTTGATGTGGCAGTCCTCACTAACCTGTCGCGCGATCATCTGGACTACCACGGCACGATGCAGGCGTATGCGCAGGCCAAGGCCCGGCTGTTTGCATGGTCTACCCTGCGCTGCCGGGTACTGAATCTGGATGATGCGTTTGGTCGCGAGCTTGCCGCTGAACAGCACGACTCCCGCCTGATCAGCTATAGCCTCGAAGACAGCAGTGCCTCTTTGTATTGTTTCGACGCAACGTTTGACGATGACGGTGTGCGTGCCACGGTGAGAACGGCTCAAGGTGAGCACCTGCTGCGCAGTGCGTTGCTCGGTCGTTTTAACCTGAGCAACGTATTGGCCGCCATTGGTGCCTTGATGGGGCTGGATTACCCGCTGGATGAAATTTTAAACGTGCTGCCAAAGCTGGAAGGTCCGGTCGGTCGCATGCAGCGTTTGGGCGGCGGTTCCAAGCCGTTGGTCGTGGTTGATTACGCGCATACCCCTGACGCGCTGGAAAAAGTTCTGCTGGCCCTGCGTCCTCATGCCAAAGGCCAATTGCAGTGCCTGTTTGGCTGCGGCGGTGATCGCGATCGCGGTAAGCGCCCGCTGATGGCTGAGGTGGTGGAGCGTTTGGCTGACACCGTACTGGTCACCGACGACAACCCACGCACTGAAGACCCTGCGCAGATTTTCGCTGATATCCGCACCGGTTTTGCCGACGACTCCAACGTCACCTTCGTTGCCGGGCGTGGCAAAGCCATTGCGCAGATCATTGCCCGCGCCAATGCAGATGACGTAATCGTCCTGGCGGGTAAAGGGCACGAGGACTATCAGGAAATCAACGGCGAACGCCATGCTTTCTCCGATCTGGTCGAAGCCGAAAGTGCCTTGCTCGCCTGGGAGGCCGACCATGCTTAAGCCTTTGTTGTTGAGCGAAGTCAGCACATCCCTCGCGGGGCATCTGCTTAACGCGGATGCAACCTTTAAGGGTGTCAGCATCGACAGCCGTGCGATTACCAAGGGGCAATTGTTCATTGCCCTGACAGGCCCGCGTTTTGACGGGCATGACTACTTGAACGAAGTGGCGGCCAAGGGCGCTGTTGCCGCGCTGGTCGAGCGGGAAGTGCCTGAGTCGGCCTTGCCCCAATTGATCGTCAAAGACACCCGCGTTGCGTTGGGCCAACTGGGTGCGCTGAATCGTGCTGGCTATGACAAGCCGGTGGCTGCGATTACAGGTTCCAGCGGCAAAACCACGGTCAAGGAAATGCTCGCATGCATCCTGCGCACGCGCGGACCCGTGTTGGCAACCAAAGGTAATTTGAATAACGACCTCGGTGTGCCATTGACCCTCATGGAGCTGGCGCCCGAGCATACAGCCGCCGTGATTGAATTGGGCGCGTCGCGTCTGGGTGAAATCGCGTACACCGTCGGTCTCACGCGCCCGCACGTGGCGGTGCTGAACAACGCAGGCACTGCGCATGTCGGTGAATTTGGCGGCCCGGAAAAAATCGTCGAAGCCAAAGGTGAAATCATCGAAGGGCTGGCGGCTGATGGCGTTGCTGTGCTCAATCTGGATGACAAGGCATTTGGTATCTGGAAGGCCCGGGCCGGTGAGCGCAAGGTCCTGACGTTCGCTCTGAGCAATGTTCAAGCGGATTTTCATGCCAGCCAATTGACCCGTGATGCACGGGGTTGCCCGGGGTTCATGTTGCACAGCCCGGCGGGCGTGGAACACCTTCAGCTCAACCTATTGGGCAGTCATAACGTGGCCAATGCCCTGGCCGCAGCGGCGGCGGCTCATGCGCTGGGCGTCTCGCTGTTTGGCATCGTTTCTGGCTTGAACGCGGTGCAACCGGTCAAGGGGCGGGCTGTGGCTCAACTGACCCCGTCCGGGCTACGAATTATTGATGACACTTACAACGCAAACCCCACCTCAATGTGCGCTGCCGTTGATATACTCGCCGCCTTTTCCGGCCGCACCGTCCTGGTGCTCGGAGATATTGGCGAGCTGGGTGAGTGGGCGGAGCAAGGACATCGTGAAGTAGGCGCTTATGCCGCCGACAAGGTTTCAGCGCTCTATGCGGTGGGGCCGATGATGGCTCATGCCGTCGCTGCATTTGGACACCAGGCTCGTCACTTCGCCAATCAGGCTGACCTGATCAAGGCGCTTCGCGCTGAGCACGAAACAAACACCACTATTTTGATCAAGGGCTCGCGTAGCGCTGCGATGGAAAACGTCGTTGCGGCGCTGTGCGGTTCCAGCGGGGAGAAACATTAATGCTGCTGCTGCTAGCGGAGTATCTGCAACAGTTCTACAAGGGCTTCGCGGTCTTCCAGTACTTGTCCCTGCGGGGAATTCTCGGGGTACTGACCGCGCTGTCTTTGTCACTGTGCCTCGGGCCGTGGATGATCCGCACCCTGCAAAACCGTCAAATCGGCCAATCTGTGCGTAACGACGGTCCGCAATCGCACTTGTCAAAATCCGGCACCCCCACCATGGGCGGCGCATTGATTCTGTCCGCCATCACCATCAGCACCCTGCTGTGGGCAGACCTGAGCAACCGTTATGTGTGGGTGGTGATGCTGGTCACCCTGCTGTTCGGTGCCATCGGCTGGGTCGATGACTACCGCAAAGTGATCGAGAAAAACTCCCGCGGCCTTCCGAGCCGCTGGAAGTATTTCTGGCAATCGGTGTTCGGCCTGGGCGCCGCGATCTTCCTGTACATGACAGCACCGAGCGCGGTCGAAACCACCCTGATCCTGCCGATCCTCAAAGATGCCAGCATTCCGTTGGGCATTGGCTTCGTGGTGCTGACCTACTTCGTGATTGTGGGCTCAAGCAACGCAGTCAACCTGACTGACGGCCTCGATGGCCTGGCAATCATGCCGACGGTGATGGTGGGTGGGGCGCTGGGCATCTTCTGCTACCTGTCGGGCAACGTGAAGTTTGCCGACTACCTGCTGATCCCTTACGTGCCGGGTGCCGGCGAATTGATCGTCTTCTGCGGTGCGTTGATCGGCGCCGGTCTTGGGTTTCTGTGGTTCAACACATACCCGGCCCAAGTCTTCATGGGCGACGTCGGCGCGCTGGCGCTGGGCGCCGCGTTGGGCACCATCGCGGTCATCGTGCGTCAGGAAATCGTGCTGTTCATCATGGGGGGCGTGTTCGTGATGGAGACCCTTTCCGTGGTGATCCAGGTCGCGTCTTTCAAGCTGACCGGCAAGCGTGTGTTCCGTATGGCGCCCATTCACCACCACTTTGAACTCAAGGGCTGGCCAGAGCCGCGTGTGATCGTCCGTTTCTGGATCATCACCGTGATTCTTGTGTTGATCGGCCTTGCCACATTGAAGCTGAGGTAGAACCTGTGTCTCTGATCGCTTCTGACCACTTCCGCATCGTTGTCGGCCTCGGCAAGAGCGGCATGTCCCTGGTGCGCTTCCTGGCGCGTCAGGGCGTGTCGTTTGCCGTCGCCGACACGCGGGAAAACCCACCGGAGCTGGCCACGCTGCGCCGTGACTACCCGCAAGTGGAAGTGCGTTGTGGCGAGCTGGATGTCGAGTTTCTGTGCCGTGCCGACGAGCTGTATGTAAGCCCGGGCCTGGCGCTGGCTACCCCGGCTTTGCAAGCAGCGGCTGCCCGCGGCGTGAAGCTGTCGGGTGACATTGACCTGTTCGCGCGTAACGCGAAAGCGCCCATCGTTGCAATCAGCGGTTCCAACGCCAAGAGCACCGTAACGACACTGGTTGGCGAGATGGCAGTGGCGGCAGGCAAGCGTGTGGCGGTCGGGGGCAACCTCGGCATGCCCGCACTCGACCTGCTCAGCGACGACGTTGAGTTGTACGTGATGGAACTGTCGAGCTTCCAGCTTGAAACCACCCATCAGTTGGGCGCTGAAGTGGCCACCGTGCTCAACGTCAGCGAAGACCACATGGACCGTTACAGTGGCTTGCCCGCGTATCACTTGGCCAAGCACCGGATCTTCCGGGGGGCCCGCCAAGTGGTGGTCAATCGTCAGGACGCGCTGACCCGCCCACTGATGAGTGACGGCCTGCCGTGCTGGACATTCGGTCTTGGCGCACCGGATTTCAAAGCGTTCGGCTTGCGTGAAGAAAACGGCGAAAAATACCTCGCCTTTGAATTTCAAAACCTCATGCCCGTGCGTGAGCTGAAAGTGCGCGGTGCCCACAATCAGGCCAACGCCCTGGCTGCTCTGGCGCTGGGCCATGCGGTGGGGTTGCCGTTCGACGCGATGCTGTCGAGCTTGCGCACTTTCACCGGCCTTGAGCATCGCTGCCAGTGGGTTCGCGAGCTGGACGGCGTGAGTTACTACAACGATTCCAAAGCGACCAACGTAGGCGCGGCATTGGCCGCCATCGACGGTCTGGGCATGGACATGGACGGCAAGCTCGTCCTGATCGCCGGGGGGGACGGCAAAGGCGCCGATTTTAGCGGTCTGCGTGATTCCGTGACGCGTTACTGCCGTGCCGTAGTACTGATCGGCCGGGATGCCGACCTGATTGCCGACGCACTGGGCGATGCTGTGCCTCAAGTACGCGCCGCTTCGCTGGATGAGGCCATTGCCCAATGCCGCGCGCTGGCCCAGCCCGGTGATGCTGTCTTGCTATCGCCCGCCTGCGCCAGTTTCGACATGTTCAAAAACTACGAAGAGCGCGGCCAGTTGTTCGCCCGTGCAGTGGGGGCCCTGGCATGATCTTCGGCGTCCTCAAACCCTATCCTTCACCGCTGATCACGGGCCGTGGCATTGACCTCGACTTCCCGCTGCTCGCCGGTTGCCTGGCCTTGCTGGGCCTGGGTCTGGTGATGATCACCTCGGCATCGTCCGAAGTGGCCGCGTTGCAATCGGGCAACACGCTCTACCACATGATTCGCCACCTGTTTTACATTGTGATTGGTCTGGGCGCCTGCATCCTGACGATGATGGTCCCGATTGCGACTTGGCAGCGGTGGGGCTGGATGTTGTTGGTCGGAGCATTTGGCCTGTTGGTCATGGTGCTGTTGCCCGGCATTGGGCGTGAGGTCAACGGCTCGATGCGCTGGATCGGGTTCAGTTTTTTCAACGTTCAGCCGTCTGAAATTGCCAAGGTCTTCGTGGTGATTTACCTGGCCGGTTACCTGGTGCGCCGCCAGAAAGAAGTCCGCGAAAGCTGGATGGGCTTTTTCAAACCGTTCATCGTGTTGCTGCCCATGGCGGGCCTGTTGCTGATGGAGCCCGACTTCGGCGCCACTGTCGTGATGATGGGGGCGGCGGCTGCCATGTTGTTTCTGGGCGGGGTTGGGCTTTTCCGCTTTGCCCTGATGGTGGCACTCGCGGTAGGTGCGGTGTTCGTGCTGGTCCAGGCGCAACCCTACCGGATGGCACGTTTGATCACCTTTACCGACCCCTGGTCTGACCAGTTTGGTTCGGGCTATCAGTTAACTCAGGCGCTGATCGCGTTTGGTCGTGGGGAGTGGTTCGGCGTCGGTCTGGGCAACAGCGTTCAGAAGCAGTTCTACCTGCCCGAAGCCCATACCGACTTCGTGTTCTCCGTGCTGGCCGAAGAGCTGGGCGTGGTGGGTTCGCTCCTCACCGTGGCCCTGTTCGTGTTTGTCTGTGTGCGCGGGATGTACATCGGAATGTGGGCCGAGCGCGCCAAGCAATATTTCGCGGCCTACATGGCGTACGGCTTGTCCTTCCTGTGGATCGGTCAATTCCTGATCAACATCGGGGTGAACGTGGGCTTGCTGCCTACCAAAGGGCTGACTCTACCGTTCCTCAGTTATGGCGGCAGTTCGTTGGTGATTTGCTGCGTGTGCATGGGGTTGTTGCTGCGCATTGAGTGGGAGAGTCGTACCCACTTGGGCAGTGAAGACACCGAGTTTAAAGAAAGCGATTTCGCAGAGGAGCCGAACCATGGGCGCTAATGTGCTGATCATGGCAGGCGGCACCGGCGGACACGTGTTCCCGGCTTTGGCCTGTGCGCGCGAATTTGAAGCCCGTGGTTACACCGTGCACTGGCTTGGTACACCGCGCGGTATCGAAAACGAACTGGTTGAACCCGCCGGTTTCACCTTGCACCGGATCAACGTCACCGGCCTGCGGGGCAAGAGCAAACTGTCGTTGCTCAAGGCGCCCTTCGTATTGCTCAAGGCGTTGATGCAGGCGCGCGCAATCATTCGTCAGCTCAAGCCCGTGTGCGTGCTGGGTTTTGGCGGGTACGTGACTGGCCCCGGCGGTTTAGCCGCCAAAACCTGTGGCGTTCCGGTGATCATCCATGAGCAAAACGCCGTGGCCGGCACCGCTAACCGCCTGCTATTGCCGATGACGCAGCGCGTGCTCGAAGCCTTCCCGGAGACCTTTGAGCCCTCAGACAAACGCCGCACCACCGGCAATCCGGTGCGCGCCGAACTGTTTTCCCTGGCGCCACGCACGCCTTTGCACGGTCGCAAGGCACGTTTGCTGGTGTTGGGCGGTAGCCTTGGGGCCGAGCCGCTGAACAAGTTGCTGCCTGAAGCGCTGGCCCAAGTGCCGGCCGAGGTGCGTCCTGAAGTGTTTCATCAGGCCGGCAAGCAACACGACCAGATTACCGCCGAGCGCTACACCGCGGTTGGCGTTGAGGCTCACGTACAGCCTTTCATTAAAGACATGGCCCACGCTTATGGCTGGGCCGACCTGGTGGTTTGTCGCGCAGGCGCGCTGACCGTCAGTGAACTGGCTGCGGCCGGTCTGCCTTCGCTGTTGGTGCCTTTGCCCCACGCGATTGACGACCATCAGAGCCGTAATGCCGACTTTTTGGCCCGGGAAGGCGCGGCTTTCCTGATGCCACAAGCGACGACTGGCGCAGCCGATCTGGCTGCACGCCTGACAGAGGTTTTGATGCAACCGGAACGACTGAACAGCATGGCGACCAATGCTCGCCGCTTGGCCAAACCTGATGCGACCCGCAACGTTGTCGATATCTGCCTGGAGGTGGCCAATGGTTGAGAATCAAAAAGCCATGCCACAACCGGAAATGCGCCGTATCCGTCGCATCCACTTTGTCGGTATCGGCGGCGTGGGCATGTGCGGGATCGCTGAAGTGTTGCTGAACCTGGGTTATCAGGTGTCGGGCTCTGACCTGAATGCATCGCCTGTGACCGAACGCCTTGAGTCGTTCGGTGCGCACATTTATATCGGCCACCGCGCCGAAAACGCCGCCAACGCCGATGTGTTGGTGGTGTCGAGTGCCGTCAATACCTCGAACCCGGAAGTGGCCAGCGCGCTTGAGCGTCGCATTCCGGTCGTGCCGCGTGCCGAGATGCTGGCTGAACTGATGCGCTATCGTCACGGGATTGCCGTGGCCGGTACGCACGGCAAAACCACCACCACCAGCCTGTTGGCCTCTGTGTTTGCCGCCGGTGGATTGGACCCGACATTTGTGATTGGTGGTCGGCTGAATGCAGCAGGCACCAATGCACAACTGGGCACCAGCCGTTACCTGATTGCCGAAGCCGACGAGAGCGATGCCAGCTTCCTGCATCTGCAACCGCTGGTAGCTGTGGTCACTAACATCGACGCTGACCACATGGCGACCTATGAAGGCGACTTCAACAAACTGAAGAAAACCTTCGTCGAATTCCTGCACAACTTGCCGTTCTATGGCCTGGCCGTGCTGTGCCTGGACGATTCGGTGGTGCGTGAAATCCTGCCGCTGGTCAAGCGTCCGACCGTGACCTATGGCTTCAGCGAAAACGCTGACGTGCGTGCAATCAATGTACGCCAGCAAGGCATGCAAACATTCTTCACCGTGCTGCGCCCTGACCGTGAGCCGCTGGATGTGTCCGTCAACATGCCGGGCAACCACAACGTGCTCAATGCGTTGGCGACCATCTGCATTGCCAGCGATGAAGGCATCAGCGATGACGCCATCGTTCAGGGTCTGTCGGGCTTCCAGGGTGTGGGCCGTCGCTTCCAAGTGTATGGCGAGCTGCCAGTCGACGGCGGCAGCGTGATGCTGGTTGACGACTATGGCCACCACCCGACTGAAGTCGCCGCCGTGATCAAAGCCGTACGGGGTGGCTGGCCTGAGCGTCGTCTGGTGATGGTCTACCAGCCGCACCGTTTCAGTCGCACCCGCGATCTGTATGACGACTTTGTGCAGGTGCTGGCCGATGCCAACGTGCTGTTGCTGATGGAAGTCTACCCGGCGGGCGAAGAACCGATCCCGGGTGCTGACAGCCGCCAGTTGTGCCACAGCATCCGCCAACGCGGCCAGTTGGACCCGATCTACATTGAGCGCGGCGTTGAGCTGGCGCCGATCGTCAAGCCGCTGTTGCGTGCGGGCGACATCCTGCTGTGTCAGGGGGCTGGTGATATCGGTCGTCTGGCGCCGCAACTCATTAAAAGTCCGTTGTTTGCCGGTGCTACCGTGGCAGCCAGCGAAGGAAAGTTGAAATGACTGCAGCCTACGCCAACCTGTTTTCGACCATTGCCCCCGCAGACTTCGGCCGCGTAGCGGTGCTGTTCGGCGGCAAAAGCGCTGAGCGTGAAGTGTCGCTCAAGTCTGGCAATGCGGTCTTGAATGCACTGCAAAGCGCCGGCGTGGATGCGTTCGGCATTGATGTGGGCGATGACTTCATCACCCGTATCACCCGCGAAAAAATTGACCGTGCGTTCATCATTCTGCACGGCCGTGGCGGTGAAGACGGCAGCATGCAGGGCCTGCTGGAATGCCTTGGCATTCCTTACACCGGCAGCGGCATCCTGGCGTCAGCCTTGGCAATGGACAAGTTGCGCACCAAACAGGTGTGGCACAGCCTGGGTATTCCGACCCCGCGCCATGCCGTATTGAGCACTGAAGCCGATTGTATTTCTGCGGCGAAGGAACTGTGCTTCCCTTTGATCGTCAAACCGGCCCATGAAGGTTCAAGTATCGGTATGGCCAAAGTGAACAGCGTTGACGAGTTGATCAGCGCATGGGCCGACGCCAGCAAGTACGATTCGCAAGTGTTGGTTGAACAATGGATCTCGGGTCCTGAGTTCACCATCGCCACCCTGCGTGACCAGGTGTTGCCTCCGATTGCCCTGGGCACCCCGCATACGTTCTACGACTACGACGCCAAATACGTGGCCAACGATACCCAGTATCGCGTGCCATGCGGTCTCGATAGCGCCAAGGAGCAAGAGCTCATGGACCTCACGGCAAAAGCCTGTGAGGCGATCGGTATTGCCGGTTGGGGCCGTCTGGATGTCATGCAGGACGCCGATGGCCAGTTCTGGCTGCTGGAAGTCAACACCGCGCCGGGCATGACCGATCACAGCCTGGTGCCGATGGCGGCCAAGGCTGCCGGTCTCGATTTTCAACAGTTGGTGCTGTCGATTTTGGCAGCCAGTGTAGAGCGGCGAGGTTAAGTCCATGCAAGGCGCCCAGCATCGCCAGCCGCCCCTCGCTCCCGGCCGCAAGCCGGTGCCGCGTGGCGCGAGCCGAATGGTGGCGAAAGAGCCGATGTCGGCGCGCCTGCCAAAAGCCAATTTCGGCTTTTTGAAAGCGCTGTTCTGGCCGGTGTTGCTGGTGGCGTTGGGTTTCGGCACTTACGAGGGTGCGCAACGGCTCATGCCTTACGCAGACCGGCCGATTACTAACGTCAACGTGCAGGGCGACCTGACCTACATCAGCCAGCAAGCCGTGCAACAGCGCATCGCACCTTACATTGCGGCGAGCTTTTTCACGGTCGACCTGGAAGCCATGCGCACCGAACTGGAACAGATGCCATGGATTGCCCACGCCGAAGTACGGCGGGTCTGGCCGGATCAAGTGGTGATCCGTCTTGAAGAACAATTGCCGGTTGCACGGTGGGGCGATGAAGCACTGCTGAACAACCAGGGGCAAGCCTTCACCCCGCGTGAACTGGCCAATTACGAACATTTGCCGCAGCTGTTCGGCCCTCAACGGGCTCAGCAGCAAGTGATGCAGCAGTATCAGGTATTGAGCCAGATGCTGCGTCCGATGGGCTTCTCCATAGCCCGGCTGGAACTGCGTGAACGCGGTAGCTGGTTCCTGACCACAGGGGCGGGCAGTGCAGGGCCAGGTATCGAGCTGCTGTTGGGACGCGATCACCTGGTAGAGAAAATGCGTCGCTTCATAGCCATCTATGAAAAAACGCTGAAAGAACAGATTACGAACATAGCGCGCATTGATTTGCGTTATGCCAACGGATTGGCCGTCGGCTGGCGGGAACCTGTGGCACCCACGATAGCCCAACCCGCTGTCGCGAAGAATTAAGAAGAGGCAGGACCCATGGCAAATGTGCAAAGCGGCAAAATGATCGTCGGCCTGGATATCGGCACCTCCAAGGTGGTTGCGCTGGTAGGCGAAGTCGCGGCCGACGGCCAACTCGAAATCGTTGGTATCGGCACCCATCCATCCCGTGGCCTGAAGAAGGGCGTGGTGGTAAACATCGAATCCACTGTGCAGTCGATCCAGCGCGCAGTGGAAGAAGCGCAGTTGATGGCCGGTTGCCGTATTCACTCGGCGTTTGTCGGCGTGGCAGGCAATCATATTCGCAGCCTGAACTCCCACGGCATCGTGGCGATCCGCGACCGTGAAGTCAGTTCGGCCGACCTTGAGCGCGTGCTCGATGCTGCCCAGGCAGTGGCCATTCCGGCAGACCAGCGGGTGCTGCACACCTTGCCGCAGGACTACGTAATCGATAACCAGGAAGGCGTGCGTGAGCCACTGGGCATGTCGGGCGTACGTCTGGAAGCCAAGGTGCACGTGGTGACATGTGCCGTGAATGCTGCGCAAAACATTGAGAAGTGCGTGCGCCGCTGTGGCCTTGAGGTGGATGACATCATCCTTGAGCAACTGGCGTCGGCCTACTCGGTACTCACCGATGATGAAAAAGAGCTGGGCGTTTGCCTGGTCGACATCGGCGGCGGCACCACTGACATCGCGATTTTCACCGAAGGTGCGATCCGTCATACCGCGGTGATCCCGATTGCCGGCGATCAAGTGACCAACGATATCGCAATGGCGTTGCGCACCCCGACCCAGTACGCCGAAGAAATCAAGATTCGCTACGCCTGCGCGCTGGCCAAGCTGGCAGGCGCCGGTGAAACCATCAAAGTGCCAAGCGTGGGTGATCGTCCACCGCGCGAGCTGTCGCGCCAGGCCCTGGCCGAAGTGGTCGAGCCTCGTTACGAAGAGCTGTTCAGCCTGATCCAGGCCGAGCTGCGCCGCAGCGGTTACGAAGATTTGATCCCTGCGGGCATCGTCCTGACAGGAGGCACCTCGAAGATGGAAGGCGCGGTCGAACTGGCCGAAGAAATCTTCCACATGCCTGTGCGTCTTGGTGTGCCACACAGTTTTAAAGGGTTGGCCGATGTTGTGCGTAACCCGATTTACTCCACGGCTGTGGGCTTGCTGCAATACGGGCTGCAAAAACAGTCCGATGGCATTTCTCTGTCGGGATTAGGCAACCGCGACAGTTACAGCAGTGAAGAACAGAAAGCCCCTGTCCTTGAGCGCCTTAAGCGCTGGGTACAGGGCAATTTCTAAGCAACAAACGATTTACCAGCAGTAGAAGTAGGCGAAAAAAACTAGAGAAGGTAAGGAGAGGGAAAATGTTCGAACTCGTAGACAACATCCCGCAAAGCCCGGTAATCAAGGTTATCGGTGTTGGTGGTGGCGGTGGCAATGCTGTTAACCACATGGTTAAGAGCAACATCGAAGGCGTGGAATTCATCTGCGCCAACACGGACGCCCAAGCGCTGAAGAGCATTGGTGCCCGTACCATCCTGCAATTGGGCACTGGCGTGACCAAGGGCCTGGGTGCCGGCGCGAACCCCGAGGTTGGCCGTCAGGCTGCTCTTGAGGACCGCGAGCGCATCGCTGAAGTGCTGCAGGGCACCAACATGGTGTTCATCACCACGGGCATGGGCGGCGGAACCGGTACCGGTGCTGCACCGATCATTGCCGAAGTGGCCAAGGAAATGGGGATCCTCACCGTTGCGGTAGTGACCCGTCCGTTCCCGTTCGAAGGTCGCAAGCGCATGCAGATCGCTGACGAAGGTATTCGTCTGCTGTCTGAAAGCGTCGATTCGTTGATCACGATTCCGAACGAAAAACTGCTCACCATTCTCGGTAAAGACGCCAGCCTGCTGTCGGCTTTCGCCAAGGCCGATGATGTACTGGCCGGTGCCGTTCGCGGTATCTCCGACATCATCAAGCGTCCGGGCATGATCAACGTCGACTTTGCCGACGTGCGCACCGTGATGAGCGAAATGGGCATGGCGATGATGGGCACTGGCTGCGCCAGCGGTCCTAACCGTGCACGTGAAGCCACTGAAGCGGCGATCCGCAACCCGTTGCTCGAAGACGTGAACCTGGAAGGCGCGCGCGGCATCCTGGTGAACATCACTGCCGGTCCTGACCTGTCGTTGGGTGAATACTCCGACGTGGGCAGCATCATCGAAGCTTTCGCTTCCGAACACGCGATGGTCAAGGTCGGCACCGTAATCGATCCGGACATGCGCGACGAACTGCACGTGACCGTGGTTGCAACCGGTCTGGGCGCGAAAATCGAGAAGCCGGTCAAGGTGATCGACAACACGGTACAGGCGTCGTACGCCGCTTCTTCGGCTCAGGCCGCAGCCGCGCGTCAGGACGTTCGTCAGGAAACCCGTCAGGAGCTGCCATCGGTTAACTACCGTGACCTCGACCGTCCGACCGTGATGCGTAATCAGGCCCAGCAAGGCGCGACAACCGCTGCCAAGCTCAATCCTCAAGACGATCTGGATTACCTGGACATCCCGGCTTTCCTGCGTCGACAGGCTGATTAATGAAATCAATCAGGGGGATTAAGGTGATTGGTGTTCAGCAAAGGCTCGGTCTGCTATTATCGCCAGCCTTTGTTGATACCAGTTCGCAATTTGCGCTGAAGCGGCCAATGCCATGATTAAACAACGCACCCTGAAAAATATTATCCGTGCCACAGGTGTCGGCCTGCACTCCGGTGAGAAGGTCTACCTGACCCTCAAGCCTGCGCCTGTGGACACCGGCATCGTGTTTTGTCGTGCAGACCTTGACCCTGTGGTGCAGATTCCTGCTCGCGCGGAAAACGTCGGCGAGACAACCATGTCGACCACGTTGGTCAACGGCGATACCAAAGTAGACACGGTAGAGCACTTGCTCTCGGCCATGGCTGGCCTGGGGATCGATAACGCCTACGTCGAACTCTCCGCGTCTGAAGTCCCTATCATGGACGGTAGCGCTGGACCTTTCGTATTTTTGATTCAATCTGCCGGCCTGGAAGAACAGGACGCGCCGAAGAAATTCATCCGTATCCTGCGTGAAGTGACCGTTGAAGATGGCGACAAACGCGCCACTTTTGTCCCTTTCGAAGGCTTCAAGGTGACTTTCGAGATCGATTTCGATCACCCGGTTTTCCGTAATCGCACACAAAGTGCAAGCGTGGATTTCTCAAGCACTTCGTTTGTAAAAGAAGTCAGCCGCGCCCGTACCTTTGGCTTCATGAGTGACATCGAGTACCTGCGCAAGCACAACCTCGCACTCGGTGGCAGTGTGGAAAACGCGATCGTTGTCGACGCGGACGGTGTACTGAACGAAGACGGTCTTCGCTATGAAGATGAATTCGTGAAGCACAAGATCCTCGACGCCATTGGCGACCTCTACCTGTTGGGCAATAGCCTGATCGGCGAGTTCAAGGGCTTCAAGTCTGGCCATGCATTGAACAACCAGCTGCTTCGCAAGCTGATTGAGCAGAAAGATGCGTGGGAAGTCGTGACCTTTGAAGATGCCAGCACTGCACCGATTTCGTACATGCGTCCGGTTGCGGCAGTTTAAGTAAAACTTCTTTCTCTAGTTTTTGAAGGCCGCCCTCGGGTGGCCTTTTTTTATGGCCCCAAAGGGTGCGAGGGGCTAAGCGACGTTTTGCTCGTGTTGCTGCTCACTGACGCTGACAACCCTGTTTCTACCGCTGTGCTTGGCTTCATACAGCGCTGCATCCGCTTTGCGCACCAGCTCTTGCAGCGTGTCACCGGCTCTCACCTGACGGGTATAAGTGCCCAAACTGATGGTCACTGAGGCGCCTCCATCAGTAATCGGCGCCATCCCTTCCACCGCTTTGCGTATCCCTTCGGCAATTTGCCGGGCGCCGCGCGTGTCCGTGTCCACCAGCAACACCGCAAACTCCTCTCCGCCATAACGCGCTGCCAGATCGGAGGGGCGCCGTACCTGTGATTTGATCCGCTGGGCGACTTTGCGGATGACCTCGTCACCGGCCTGATGCCCGTAGGTGTCGTTGAACGCCTTGAAGTGATCAATGTCCATCATGATCAGCGAAATACAGCGACCTCCGCGTTGCGCCCGCCGCCATTCCTGGGCTAACCGCGCATCCAGCGTCCGACGATTGGCCAAGGTGGTGAGGGGGTCAGTGGTGGCCAGCCCTTCGAGTTCGGTTTCAACATGCTGACGCAAGCGCATTTCACGGTTCAGCATCCAGGTCATCCAGATCAGAGACAGGCATAGCAGCGCAGCAAAGCTATCCACCACCCAGGTGGTCATGCGCCAGCCCTCAAAGATGCTGTCTGTAGACAAAGCCACGACGACAACCAAGGGTAAATTGCGAACCCGTGAAAAACTGTACAAGCGCTCTACGCCATAGATGTGCGAGGTTGCGATGAAACTGCCCTCGGTCTCGTCGAGAAATCGCTGGATGCCGGGCAGGCAACCGACGTAGGTGCCAAAAAGGGGGCGGATAGTCACGGGGTACTGGGTTATCAGCGTCCCGTCACTGCTCATCAGATTGATAGTGTCATCCGGGCTCAGCTCAAGGCTCTGAAACAGCTCATAGAAGTATTCCAGCCTCATTTGTGCAACCCCGACCCCCAAAAAGGTGCCATCAGGCGCACTGATACGGCGACTGAACGCGATGTTCCAGTCATCCACATCGGGGCCAGTCTTGAAGGGAGGGCTGATAAAGAGCGGATCGCGTGAGCCATGACGGTGAGCGCTAAAGTACGCTTGATCGCTAAGGTCAGCAGGTGACGCAATGGCGGTGCGCGAGTCGGCGACTAAAATGCCGTTGGCATTGAGGATGAAAAAACCATCGTCCGAGGGAGCGTCCAGCGCTCTGCTAAACAGGAGCTGGTGCTGAATATCCGCAGGCAGCGTGTTCAGCTCGGCGCTTTGCCAGGTTTTAATCATCCCGTTCAGCACGTCGTCATAAAGGCGCATGACTTCGCTGATGTTGCGATCAACCAATTGCACGATGTTGGTGGCTGAGCGCGTCGCCTGTTTTTTGTCGTCGATGTAATCATGGTGAATAAAAAAACCGATGATGCTCAAAATCGCCATGATCGACAGGCTGGCGAAGGTCATGAGCAGGCGTTGGCTCACGATGTGTTGCTCAGAGGCAGGCCGGGTGTTTATGAGCGCACAATAAGTACGGCTCGCCAAATTTCAAGGTCTTTGAGTTGAAAAAAATGACCCCATAATCAGCGTGCGGGCTGATTGGCTCAAGCGTCGCCTGCGGCGTTGCGACTGACCACGCAATTACGCCCGTTTTTCTTGGCCTCATAGAGCGCCTGATCGGCACAGTGCAAAAAACGGGTTTGTGAATCGTCCGCGGTTACCTGTTGGGTGCAGGTGCCAAGGCTCACGGTGATCGGTATACCCCCCGGTTTAATGGGGGGCAGTTGCTCAATGGTGTGACGAATACGCTCTGCGAGCTGCGCTGCACCCTCGGCGTGGGTGTCGGGCAGGACCATGGCGAACTCTTCGCCGCCATAACGGGCAACCAGATCAGTTGAGCGTCGCACGAAAGTCTTCAGGGTTTTGCCAACCAGGCGCAAGGCTTCGTCACCGTAGGGGTGACCGTAAGTGTCATTGAACGACTTGAAATGATCGACGTCGATCATGATCAGCGACAGCGGTTTGCGAGTGCGTTGAGCGCGAAGCCACTCAGTCGTGAGGGTTTCATCCAGTTTTCGGCGGTTGGCCAGTTCGGTAAGCGGGTCGGTGCGGATCATCGCTTCCAGCGTCTGCTCTGCCTTGCGTCGTAATTGCAGTTCGCGACCCAGCAGCCATGTCAGGCCGAGCAAGGTGATGCACAGCATCAGCGTCACACACCCGACCAACAACGCATTGCGCCGCCAACTGGCGAACACGTCTTCAGTGGCCAGTGAAACCACCACCACCAACGGCAGCTTGCCGACCTCAGAAAAACTGTACAGCTCCTCTTGGCCGTGTTTGCTGGAGACCGCAATAAAGCTGCCTTTGTGCTCCTTCAACAGGCGATTGAAGATCGGGTCGTGGCTCAGATCGTCCCGGGCATTGTCACGGCCGGGTTGCTGGATGAGCAGGGTGCCGTCGGTATTGATCAGGCTGATGGTGCTGTTGGCCCCGAGATCCAGCTTTTGAAACAACGAGCGAAAGTACTCGACCTTCATTTGGGCGATCGCCACACCCTGGAACGAACCGTCGGCACCGGAAATTCGACGGCTGAAGCTGATGCAGCACGCTCCCTGAGTGGCCTCGGTCGGGAAGGGGTGGGAGATAAACAGGTCATTGCCGGATGAGTCACGCTGCTCGATAAAGCTTTGCCAATGACTGTAGTTTTTACCGGGCGTGTAATCGGCAAGGGAGCTGACCACCAGATCGCCTCGGGCGTTGAGCAGGAAAAAGCCACCGTTGTCGGGTGTTTCTTCAGCTTTATCGAACATCAACATTTGCTTCAGCGGCTGGGAAAGGTTGCCAAGGTCGCCACGTTTCGAGACCCGGATCAGCGCGCTGAGTGCGGAGTCGTATTGCTCAACGGTGTTTTGAACATCGCGATCGATCAGGCGAACAATATTGAGCGAGGTACGGATGGCCGCCAGTTCAACACTGCGATGCTCGCGCATCAGCAAAAACGCATTGATGCTGAGAATGGCTATGACGCACGCCGTCATGGCGATCAACAACCAGCCCTGCGTGATCGGTGGTTTAGATGAGTGGTGGGTTATTGCCATGCTGCGGTCGGCCTCTAGACAGCCCCTAAATGAGCACACCCCCACAAAAAAGCCAGCGTAAACGCTGGCTTTGTATCAGGGTTTAAAACACATCAAGAGGATAGTCGATGATGACGCGGTATTCATCGACATTGCTGTCGACCGCCTGATACGCCTCATTGCCCCGGTTGGCCGACCAGCGCAACGCGACGCCTAGGTCTTTCGCCGGGCCTTCCTGCAGCACATATTTGACGGTCAGGTCGCGTTCCCAGTGTTTGGCGTGCTTGCCGTCAGCGTTGTACCAATTGCCGTAACCCACGCTGTTGGGGTCAACCTTGGTCAGGTCAAGTTCACCGCGCGAGTACGAAATCATGGACGTCAGCCCGGCCAGGCCCACGCCGGCAAAGTCATATTCGTATTGAAGCTTCCACGAGCGTTCGTTCGGCCCGTTGAAGTCCGAATACTGCTGCGAGTTATCCAGATAAACGCTGTCGCCCTGATAGATGTAGTCAAACGGCGTGTTGCCATTGACCCGCTGGTACACCGCGGTCACCGTATGCCCGGCGACAGCCACGGCAAAATGCAGGCTGAAGGTGTTGTTGTCGATGTCACCCAGCAGGGCCTTGCCTGTGTCCTGAGTGTGATAGAAGTGCAGCCCCGGGTTCAGGCTGACGCTATCGGTCAGGGCGTAGGTGTAATCCAGATCGTAGTAGTACTGGTTCCAGATGTCTTGCAGCTCGGCCGCATACAGGTTGCTGGTGAGTTCAGGCACGCCGCTCCACGAGGCGCCAGCCCAGTTCATGTGCTTGCTGCTCTGACCATCGAGGTTGCCATACATGGTCGTCAGGCGGCGCATGCCGCTCTGGTTGTAAGGTTTTTCGAAGCTGACCTGGCCGCCTTCGAACATCCAGCCATCCAGGCTGTGATTAGTCAGTGTCACACCGCGGAAGGTCTGCGGCAGCATGCGCGTCTCGCCACCGGCGATCACCGGGTTGGTGAGGAACATGTCGCCCGCTTTCAACTCAGTGTCAAAGACGCGCATTTTTAGCGCAGCGCCAGCGGACGAAAACGCGGTAGGCGCTTTGCCACTACCGTCGCTGACCGGCAGGATGCTGCTGCCGTCCGTACCGCCACCGCCGTCGAGTTTCAGACCGAGCATGCCGTAAGCGTCTAGCCCGAAGCCCACCACACCTTGGGTAAAGCCCGACTCGAACCGCCCGATGACCCCTTGGCCCCACTCTTTACTGTCATCCGCTTTGGGGCTGCGAATATCGTGGTTCATGTAGTAATTGCGAAAATGCAGCTTGAGGCTCGAACCTTCAAAAAAGCCGTCTTTGGCCGTTTCATCATCGGCGTAAGTAAGGGTCGGGATCGTTGCAGCCAGCGCTAGGAATAGCGGGCTGAATTTGAGTGCGTTCTTCACCGGTCAGTAGCTCCTTTTGGGTGATGGCAGTTTTTATTGTCGTTAGAAATTCGGACTCTTTTTGAAAGACGCCAAACGCCGTGACGGCTTTTTTGAGAACAAAAAAAAGCCGCTATAGTAGCGGCTTTTGAAACAATCAGTCACATATAAAGGCCGTGACTGACTGGGTCGGGAAGACTTCCTGGAAGGAATCAGCTGTCCTTGCTGTCATCGCTGGTGCTGGCTTTAACCTGTGTGTGCTGAGGCTGTGCCTCGTGTTGGTGGCTGGCGGCGAGTTCTTTTTGGTGCTGTTCAAAGGCGGCTGCGCGGGCTGCATTTTGTGCAACAAACGCTGGCGATTCTTCCGCCATGGCCAAAGGCGACAACAACAAAGACGACAAAGCGAAAACGCTGGCCATACCCATACTGCTGGACATTTCAAAGACCTTCTTGCTGAGCAAGTTCTGTGTGGTGCGATCAAAATATAGGCAACCCCCACCCCGAAAAAGCCCTGCTCTGGATAAGGACTTTTGCGTTTTGAGTAACAAACGTCAAGACGGGCGGACTAGAGGCAGTGCGCCGATCCAGCGTTTCATCAGCCCGGTTCAATCTTTGCCTTCACCGAGATGCGGGCGGCAATCAGGCTTGAATCACAGCCGTACTTAACCCTAAAGAAAACAAGGTTTTGGCCGATGCGCTGGTTATTAGAGAGGGGCGTCGATGCGTCTCTGGACCGGGGGGATGTGAATGAAAGTATGTGCGCTGGGGCTGGCGGCTTGTGTGTTGTTCGGGCTGTCCAATGAGGCGGTGTCTGAAACGGCTGCCATGAGTGGCACCGTCCATTTTCAAGGCAGGATTGTGGAAGCAGGGTGTGAGCATGGTCGTTCGGGAGCCGTGGATTATGGCAACAAAACGCAGTTGATCGAAGTCGCGCCCAATGTGGTGTTGGCGGTGAACATGGCGAGCAATGCCTGCCGCACGGGACATTTACCGTTTGTCGCGTCCTATCAGAAGCTAAATACTCCCGCCTACAGTGAAGAGCAAGGTGTGCGCAACGGCGTGCTGACTATTTCCTACCTCTGAGTGCAACGCGGGGAGAGGATGGCAGGTATACTGCGCGGCTTTCTTCCTACCCCGCATCCTCCGGAGCTTTCATGACTTCCTCCAAACAACCGACGGCTCCTGAAACCCTCGCGGCTGAACAGGCCGAGCTGGAAACCACTGCGAACGCCGCCGACAAATCGGCCGTTCCTGCATTCAGCTTTCCGTTCAACCCGTCGGCATTCGCCCAGGCCAAAAAAGACAACCAGCCCTGGTATCAAAAGTCGGGCAAGGGCGGTCATGACAAAACCCCGGGCGCGCCACCCCATGGCACCCGTAAAACCATGGGCAAACGTTAATTTTTGACGTCGGAAAACCGGCGCATATCGCCGATTTTCAGTGGTTTACCGATTAACGTCGGCGAACCTGCGCCAGATCAGTATTTCGTTAATGGGTGCGCTTAGAGTCGACAGCCCTGCCGACTCCTCCCAATATTTCGAGCGCGCCTGTTATGAAAATCAATCTACCGATTACCGGCCGATCCGTTGATTTTGCACCCGACGCTAACATCCTCTCCACCACCGACCTCGACAGCCGTATCACCTACGCCAACCCCGACTTTATAAACGTCAGCGGGTATGAGTTGAGTGAGTTGCTGGGCAGCCCCCACAACGTGCTGCGTCACCCCGACATGCCCGCCGCTGCCTTCAGCCATATGTGGCAGACGCTCAAGGCTGGACGCTCATGGATGGGGATGGTGAAAAACCGCTGCAAGAATGGCGACCATTATTGGGTCAGCGCCTACGTCACGCCGGTCATGCAAAACGGCGAAACCGTCGAGTATCAATCGGTGCGTACTCACCCAACCCCGGAGCGGGTTGCGGTGGCTGAAGCGTGTTATGCCGGTCTGCGCGCAGGGCCGATGCCGCTGTGGAAGCGTCTGCCCACGTTGGGGTTGACCAGCAAAATAGCGTTATTGGTCAGTGCCGTGTTGGGTGCTGTCATGGCGATCGGCACGGTGATGTTGCCGCAGATTAATCCGCCAGCGGGTTTAGGGCTCTGGCTGGCGGGCAGCGTGCTCAGTTCGGCCGCCATCGCATGGGTGCTCAAACCTTTGAACGCTTTGGCCCGTCGCGCCAAGGACGTGGGGGATAACCCATTGAGCCAGCAGATCTATACCGGCCGCCAAGACGAACTCGGGCAGATCGAGTTCGCACTGCACATGTTGCAAGCCCAGGTCGGGGCTGTGGTCGGGCGTATCGGTGACGCTTCCCAGCGTTTGGCCGGGCACGCCGGTGAACTGGTGGAACACCTGCAAAGCAGCCACAACAGCACCCTGCATCAGCAACTGGAAACCGATCAGGTCGCCATCGCCATTAATGAAATGGCGGCCAGCGTGGCCCAAGTGGCAAACAATGCGCAGCAGGCTTCGCAGGCGGCTGATCGTGTCGAGCATGAAACCCGCGAAGGCTACGACCTGGTGATCAGAAGTCGCACCTCGGCGCAGCATTTGGCCACTGAACTGGTGCGAGCCACTGAAGTGGTTCATCACCTCGAAAACCACAGCAGTGATATTTCATCGGTGTTGGAGGTCATACGCAGCATTGCGGAGCAAACCAACCTGCTGGCGCTCAACGCCGCCATTGAAGCGGCCCGTGCGGGCGATCAGGGGCGCGGATTTGCGGTTGTGGCGGACGAAGTGCGCGGTCTGGCGCAGCGCACTCAGCAGTCCACCAGCGAAATTCAGCAGATGATCAGCACCCTGCAAAACGGTGCGCGGGCCGCGGTGCAGGTGATGCAGCAAAGCAGCGAGTACGCGCAAAGCAGCGCCAGCCAAGCGCAATTGGCCAGCAGTGCGCTGGACGGCATCAGCCTGCAAATCAAAAGAATCACCGAAATGAGCGTGCAGATAGCCTCGGCCGTCGAAGAGCAAAGCGTGGTCAGTGAAGACATCAACCGCAACATCGCGGGGATTCGCAGCGCCTGTGAGGTCACGGTCAACGCCGGGCAACAGAGCCAGCGCAACTCCGGGGATGTGTCCGCTCTGGCGGCAGCCTTGCGCAGTCTGGCTCAGGACTTCTGGCAGTCCCGGCGCTAGGCCGTCACAGCGTTTCGCGCTGGACCCAAACCATGCCGTGGCGGGCGTACAGGTTGCGGGCCTTGAGGTTGTGCTCCATGACCTTGAGGTCGACACAGGCTTCGCCACGCTGGCGGAACGCAAGAAACACATGTTCCAGCAGCGTGCTGCCCAGTCCGCGCCCGCGATACGCAGGGTGAACCACCAAATCCTTCAGGTACGCGCTGGTCCAGGCCTGCGCAACCCCCACCACGCGTGCGGCGTGTCGCAGCACAAAACACAGCGTGGGATCGTAGTCGGCATCGCGGCCCAGCGCCTGCTGCCATGCCTGCAAGGGGAGCACGCTGCCCTGTCCGTCGGCGTAGCCCGCAACAAGCAAGGCATGAACCGGCTCAATCAGGCTCGGGTTGAGGGTGCTCAGCGTGAAGCCTTCAGGCCAGGGCTGAGCGGGCGGCAAAGGGGCGCGCAAGTCCTTGCGCAGCAGCAGGCACGCCCCGCTCACGGGTTCAATACCCTTGAGCAGCGACGGTACGGGCGGCTTCAATCAGGCACTTGGTCAGGTCTGGCGACGAGAACTTGGTCAGCACCGCATTTGCCCCGGACAGGCGCGCTTTCTCGCTGTTCATGGCGCTGTTGAGCGAGGTGTGCAACAACACATACAAGTGATTGAAGTCCGGGGTTTCGCGCAGCGTTCGGGTGAAGGCGTAGCCATCCATCTCGGACATTTCGATGTCCGACACCACCAGGTTGATCTGATCTTTCGTGCCCTGCAGTTCCAGCAAGCGGTCGATAGCTTCTTTGGCGCTGCGAGCGGTGTGGCACTGCAAGCCCAGATTGCGCAGGGTAATCACAGATTGTTGCAGGGCGACCTGACTGTCATCGACCACCAGAATCCGTGCATTGGCCAGCAATTGCGCTTCTTCCATGGTCACGGCGTCCGGGTCCTCAACGATCTGCGAAGGCGCAATGCCGTGAATCACTTTTTCGATGTCCAACACCTGCACCAGCACGTCATCGACCCGCGTCACGCCGGTAATGAACGAGCGCGAACCGCCCGAACCATAGGGCGGCGGGCGGATGTCGGTACTCAGGCAATGAATGATCTTGCTCACCGCCTGCACATGCAGCCCCTGCTTGGAGCGGCTGACATCCGTGACGATCAGGCAGCCACCGTTGGGGTCTTCCAGCGGCTGCTCACCGATGGCGCGACTCAAGTCAATCACCGCCAGCGACGCCCCGCGCAGCACGGCAATGCCTTTCACATGCGGGTGCGACTCCGGCATTTTCGTCAGTGGCGGGCAGGGGATGATTTCGCTGACCTTGAGCAAGTTAATCGCCATCAGCTTGCCGCTGCGCAAAGTGAACAGCAGAAGCGAAAGAGAATCTGCGCGGGCGTTGTGGGATGACATAAAAACCTTCTGTGTAAAGAAATGCGCGCGGGCCATAAGCCAACAGCGGCGAGCGATACAGGGTTATCGACCTGATTGGAAGGGGCTTTAGCAAAACCCCCGGATCAATCCCGGTTTAGGGTGGATGACGTTTAACAGCCTTGGCCATGGGCAAGAAAATCGTTCAGTTTTGACAGTTGGCCGCATCCGATCAGTAGCCAGAGTAATATCCGGGCTTTTCGTGGGCAGAGAAATCCGCTCAGATACACACCCTTGCGGATTAAATCGATTTCCCCGCCCGCGAATCCGTAAGTGTGGAAAGCCGTTGTCCCGGCCCCCGTGCGCGAACCCACGATGACAGGGAGGTTGATCGCAATCGCCTGTAGCGCGCATGACCACTGCTCACTGACATGACCAGCCCCCAAACCCGCAATCACCACGCCTTGATACCCCATCTGCTCCAACCGCTCAAGAATGAGGGTGTCAGCTGATAGTGAGGCTTCCAGTAACGCGATTTTGTGCGTTGTGCAGGAGGGTAAGGGCAGTGTCATTCGGGCATTACCGGGGCGCAGAAAGCGGGGCGTGCGCTCGATCATCAATCCCACAGGGCCGAGTGTCGCAGAGGTGAAAGCATTCAGGGCCAGGGTATGGGTTTTACGAACCGAGAGTGATGCGTGAATTTCGCCATTCATGACCACCAAGACACCCCTGCCTTTACTCGACCCACTTATCGCCACACGGCAGGCATCCAGCAGATTGGCAGGACCGTCAGCACCGGTCTCGCTGGCTGAGCGCATTGCGCCCGTTAAAACCAAGGGCGCATCGTGCGCCCACACGTACTCGAAAAACGTTGCGGATTCTTCAAGGGTGTCGGTTCCCTGGGTAATAACCACGCCTTCAGCGCCCAGGTTGATCTGCTCATTGGCCCATGCCAGCACCTCCAACAAAAGCTCAAAATCCACTGAGGCGCTGGGTAACAGGCTCAGCGTTTTGAGCCGTATGTGGGCTAATCTAGCCACTTCAGGCACAGAGGCCAGCAACTCATTACCGCCCAGCGACGGAGTAACGCCTTCGCCCGGCTCCACGCATTGCATGCTGAGGGTGCCGCCCAGTGTTGCGATGGCAATTGTCGGTCGAATCATGCGTTCCTCACTGATACGTAGAGGCAGGTTTCACAGATTTAAACCCGCCACGATGGCTGGCAAAAAGGTTAATTGGAGACCCAAAAGCAAAGGGCTGGAACAATCAGCAACGTACTGATTGCCATCGACAGGACGTTGCCGATGTAAGGGTGTACGTACGTTGGTAACCGTTGAGCAATGGCGCAGGCCAATGGCGGTGCCATTAAGGCCCCAAGAAAGGCACTGATGATCACCACCGTTGCACTGCCGCCGCAGGTCAGCACAGCGGCCGGTACCACGGAGACCAGTGGGACATACGTGGGATACCAGCCTCTTTTTTTCCATTGATGGCGCCACATCGTCACCCCCAGCAAAGAGGTCAAGGCTTGCCCTGCAACCAGATGCAGCACCAAGCCTGACCCATAGGCGGGACTCAAGGGGTTTAACCCGTAGGCCAGCAGCACGCCCACTAATAAACCCAGACTCGCCCACTCATTACCAAAGAAAGGCGCTTCGGAAAAGTCCGCCAGAACCCGGCGCATCGTCCATAACAACCCGTAATCCGGTGCCTTTCTCGCGGGAGGTTGAGCACGTTCAGGTGCAGATTCTGACGGCCGATTCACCAGAACAGGCATTGCACGACACAGCATAAAAGCTGCCGCGCTACCGACAGCCATCCCCAGTACATTGCCAATAACCACGGGTAATCCCAAAGGCGCGCACAGGTAATTGACGAATAACAGGCAAGCCGGAGTGACGAATAGCGCACCCAGGACGGCACCGTTAAGGGTTACTTTCCAGCCTCCACCAAAGAACAGAACCATGGCGGCAGGCAGCGATACAAACGCTGCGAATGTGGGTTGCCAGGTATCGGCGGACAGAGTCCAGCCCCACAACGCATTGCTCAGTAACAAACCCAGCAGGGAACTGGTCACCAGCCATGGCCACAGCCCCGAGCCGTAACTGATGCTGAAGCCTTGCCACGCAGGTGCGTATCGGCTGGTCCAGTAGCCCAAAGCGGCCCCGAGCAGCAAACCGAATGAAGCCAATTCATGCTTATAGAACGCGACCTCGGTGATGTCTCCGAGTACCCAGCGTAGCCAGGACATCGGGGACGGCAGCGCAGCCATCATCTCGCCATAGCTTGGCCAGTGTCCCGTATTTGAGTCCGTATAGCTCAGCGTCATCCAGATCGAAAAAAAAACGATGGCCAATGCGGCAGCCATGATGGCCCCTGCCAGACGGGCAGCCGCGCGTGATGTATCGCGTACTGGTGAGGAGTCCATGGTGGCACTCCCATCAGCGTGGAAAGCAAGGGTGATAGCAATAACCCAGCATCTCGTCATACACGTCAGTGCGACGATCCCGGTGCAGATCGTTCAGGTTGTTCCAGATCGGCGCGCTGCGTGCGCTGGCCAGATCGATATCGGCGTAAAGAATGGTCTGGGTATCTGCCGGCGCGATCTCGCCAATGGGCCAGCCATTGGTGCCAGCGATCAGCGAGCACCCCAAAAAGCGCTCGCCCTGTTCTTCGCCGATACGATTGGCTGCCGCGATAAACACGTTATTAACGTGGGCTGCGGTCATCGTGAGGTAGGAGGCCATGCATTTTCCCGCCTCATCGAACAGTGGCGGCGGGGTCCAGACCCAGTTGTTCAGGCTGCAAATGATATCGGCGCCTTGCTGGGTCAGCAGTCGCGGCACCTCCGGAAACCAGATATCCCAGCAGATCAGCAGGCCAATGCGCCCAATTGGCGTTTCAAACACAGGGAAACCCAGATTGCCCGGTGTGAACCACAGCTTTTCTCGATTCCATAAGTGGGCTTTGCGATATTTGCCGATATAACCGTCCGGCCCGATCAGCAGGGCGGTGTCAAACAACTGCATCCCCCCACGTTCCGCCAGCCCGGCCACCAGATAAATCTGATGTCGGGAAGCGAAATCACACCATGCCTGCGTACTGGGGCCGTCCGGGATGATCTCTGCATGCAGGAAGGCGTCCTGCCGATCTGCGAACGAATAGCCGGTATTGGTCAGTTCGGGAAGCACAATCAAATTCGCCCCGTTTGCGACGGCTTCCTTGGCAAGATCCAGACTGTTATCAAGGTTGGTTTGGCGATGCCGGGTGCCAACTTGCGGATCAAATTGCACCACGGCAACGCGCACACCGCTGACAGCTTTGCTCATGACTGACACCCTTTCTTGTTGGTATGAAGGTGTTCAGTAAGAGGATTTGTCAGCTCTGGCGTCTATCGGCGGCGTCTTCTCGGCTTGTAGTACGTTGCCCGCATCTTGGTAAGGTAGGTCAATATTTCCTACGCCATGAAGGTTTGAATTCTGTTTGCACTGCTGATGGTACAATTTTTAATGAATAGTAATAAATTTTATTGTGAACCTGATGCTGATTTTGTAAGTTTATTGGTTAATATTTTTTAGTTGTGTTTGGAGTCTTAGGTTGTGGGTGGGCGATGATTTATATCTTTGGTCTTGTTTGATATTCGGGGTAATTCTCTAGTCTGAATCCGCCGTTAAACATGGCATGAGTTGTGTTGCATAAGTTAATGACAGCATCAATTGCCCCTCTAAGGCAAGGTTCGGTCCAGCCGGCATCAACAGAAAAAGATTCGCCTGATAGATAGAGTCCTGATATATGAGCATGGTCTCGGTTGTATTTCATGAGGCTGACCGCATCGTAATAGGTCCCTGCGCGATATAGTTTTGCGCATCCTAATGCGTTTTTGTCAGTCATCCAGCGCTGCACAAATGATTTTTTTGAATCAATGAAGGGTGAGATAGGCGTTTTTATATTTCCTGAGCGCAATAGGATGCGATCAAGCTCGGCTAGGCATTTGGTAGTTAATTCTTGATCCTCGAAAGAGGCTAATTTGGTTGCGTCATCTTCCCATGTGTAGCTAAGTAATATACAGTCGTATGGATAGTTTTCGTGATACCTGTAGGTGTACACATCGTGAATAAAGCTATCAGTTACGATTGTTTGTGGTATTTTTTTATTTTCAGATAAAAAATTCTTTTTTAGTGGGGCGTAGATCTTGCAACTGGTTTCCCAATGGGCGCTTTTATATGCATTGATAATTGAGTGCGGTAACATGGATTGGCTGAAATTTTCTAATTGAATATGTGTCTCGATTATCCATGATGGCAGGGTCATAATGACTGCATCGAAGTTATCGCTCCGTTCAGACTTTTCAGTAGGATTGGAGATATTCCAATCATATGTTACTCGAATTTGTCCATTTTCGAGCTTGCTTAAGCGAGTCACTGAAGAGTCAGTTAAAAATCCACTTCCGCGCTTCAGGCAATGGTCGTAAAAAGAAACGCCGGATAGGCTTGTTTTCATGAACAACATACACTCGTCAAGGGCTGCCAGACCAAGATACCGGGGTGGTTGAAAACTTAAATTATTCGAGTCTTTCAGAGAATCATCTCCCAAATACGGAGAGGGCTTTGGATTGCCCTCGGTGTCAATTCGGCCATGTATCAGCTGCAAATTGCTACTAAAACCAAAAATTGCCGTGCGGAGAGGGTAGAGGCAGCAAATGTCATAAAAAGCTCCCCAGCTACCATCTCCAATCCCTATAGAGTAAAAAATGGCCGACTCTTCCGTACTCATTCCCAGTCCGCCGAAATCTCCCGGTGTATTCGATGACCACTTTGAAAGAGCCGGTAACGTCACTAATTCACGGAAGGGAAGGTTTTGATAGCGTGCAACGATAGCTGCCCATGTAGACTCCCAGTCTGAAGTTCCATATATTCGTGCCACGGTATCTGTCATTTGGTCTGCGAAACGGCGCCATTTTTTATATATACCAGAGAGTTTCTCGCCAGGAGGTGGGGTATGACCCTCCGGATTTTTCCAAATCAGCATTTGAGGTTCGGGTTGATCTTCAAGTTTTCCTTCTTGCAAATAAATCCCGGTACTTCTAACGTGCGGTGTGCCAGGGTTAGGGAAGTCTGAAAGTGATAGTTCGAATAGTTTGCTGTAATAGGCCATTAATGATTGGCCCTCAGTGGGAGGTTCGCCGGCTTTGTTGAAGAGAGGTAAACGCATAGCACCCATCTCAAAGGGAGTACTGCCTAGTAATGGAGAATGGTCATGACTTACAATTGAGAAGTGACGCCCGCCAATGCGATTGGATTGTTCAATTAATGTGATGTTGGTAAAGCCGCAGCGAAGTAGTTCGTGTGCAGCAGTCAATCCCGTAATGCCAGCACCCACGATGCAGATTTTATAATCTGGTTGTGTTGAGTTGGCGATTCCAAATTGTTGCTCAACTAATTTTCGATAGTTGAAGCACAGATCCGGTGGCCCTGGGAAACGTCCCCTTCATCCACTTTCTAGGTGTTCAATTTGTTGCTTGGCAGCAAAGGCGGGATAGTCATAGGTAGATCCAATCGTCACGGTGATCATTCCATAATTAGTTGTTGTCTATGAGGCGAATTTTAGATGTGCATGGTGTGGCTGAGGTGGTACATGTTTAGAGTTTTTAATATTTCTAAATTGAATAATTTTTCGGTGGAGTGTTGTCAGTATTCTTCGTATGGCGGAGTTACATGATTTGCGATGGTATGCATGTTATGACCGAGTAACCTTTTGCTGTTCTAAGTCTCGCTGTTTGTGTCAGCCTCGGATTTTTTTAGGCTCTGTACGAAATCAGCCGAAACCAAATTGAATTCCGCAGGCGCCGAGTTTCAGTAAAGTCCGCGACCATCAAAGGCAGGAGCCCACGATGGCCAAACGATACAAACTCCCCGACGCCGCCTGGGATTTGGTTGCAGACATCTTCTATGAACCCCGCCGCAGTGGGCGCCCACGAGCAGATGATTGCATGATGCTCAACGGCGTCCTCTGGGTGCTCTGTTCTGGCGCTGCCTGGCGCGATATGCCTGAGCGCTTTGGCCCATGGTCGACGGTTTATCAGCGCATCCGTGATTGGCGCAATCGCGGAGCGTTTGACCAGATGCTCAAGCGGCTTCACATCAAACTCAACGAGCAAGGGTTAATTGATCTGGAGACCTGGATGATTGACTCCACCGCAGTACGAGCAACCCGGGCCTCATCTGATGCTGGGAAAAAAGGGGGCCTGAAGAACCGCAAGATCATGCGCTCGGGCGCAGCCGGGGCGGCCTGACAACCAAAATCCATATGCTGTGCGATGCCAACGGTGTCCCGCTGAAGTTCCTATTATCCGGTGGACAGGCCAGTGACATTGCTTACGCTCAGCCGTTGCTCGACGAAGCGTACATACCCAGCTTGCGCGGTCGCCCTAGCAATCGCTGCCGATGGTTGCTGGCGGACAAAGGCTATGACGGTGAAGCGTTGCGTCGCTACTGCGACCGGTATCGGATGCAGCCGGTGATTCCTCTGCACAGTATGAAGCGCAAACCTAAGCCGGGGTTACCGAGATTGTTTGATCGTCCCAAGTACCGACAGCGCAATATCATCGAGCGTATGTTTGGCTGGCTGAAGGAGAACCGCCGCATCGTTACGCGCTTCGACAAACTCGCGAAAAGTTATGCGGCGATGGTCTCTCTGGCCTGCGCCATGCGATGTTTACGACATTACTTTTCGTACAGAGCCTAAGGACCTATTTCAACCCCAACCGCTTGGCCAGTCGCCCCAGATTGGCCCGGTCCAGTCCCAGTTCGCGTGCGGCGCTGGCCCAGTTGTGTTGATGGCGCTCCAGGCAGGCGCTGATGAGGTTTCTTTGGTAGTGCTCAGTCGCTTGGCGCAAGTCGCCGGTTGTCTCGGGCAGTGCGGTGGGTGTGGGTTGGGCCGCCTCGGTGACGCGGGTGGAGGGTAGGTCCAGGTCGTGGGCGGTGAGGGTCAGTATGCGCGGGCGTGTCGGGCAGTTGCCCAGGGCTTTGAGGGCGCTGCGGCCGATGAGGTGTTCCAGCTCGCGCACGTTGCCCGGCCAGTCGTAATGCACCAGCGCGGCTTGCGCGTCGGGGCTCAGGCGTAAGCTGCCCAGGCCCATGCGTGAGCGGTTTTGCTCAAGGAAGAAGCCGCTGAGCAGTAACACGTCGCGCCCGCGTTCGCGCAGGGCGGGTACTTTAAGTGGGTAGACGCTGAGGCGATGGTAGAAGTCGGCGCGGTAGCGGCCGCTGCGCACTTCTTCAGCAAGGTCGCGGTTGGTGGCGGCGATCAGGCGAACGTCAACGCGGTGCTCCTGATCCGATCCCAAACGTTGCAACTGGCCGCTCTGGAGCACGCGCAGCAGTTTGGCTTGTACGGTGGGTGACAGTTCGCCCACTTCGTCGAGGAACAGCGTGCCGCCGTTGGCCAGTTCGAATTTGCCCCGCCGATCGTTGGTGGCGCCGGTGAAGGCGCCGCGTACGTGGCCGAACAGTTCGCTTTCGACCAACGTGTCGGGCAGCGCCGCGCAATTGAGGCTGATCATCGGTTTGTCAGCGCGTGGTGAGGCGGCATGAATCGCTTGCGCCACCAGCTCTTTGCCCACACCCGTTTCGCCGGTGATCAGGACCGTCAGGTCACTGCTGCCCACCAGCGCGATTTCGTCGATCAGGCGTTTGTGGGTTTTGCTCTGGCCTATCAATTCTTTGTGGGGGGAGCCGTTGGCCTGCCGGTACAGCTCGGCCTTGAGTTGTTCGTCTTCCACCCGCAACGCCAGCCGTTCAATACGCTGGGCCACGTTTACCGTAGCGGCCGCGAGGCTGGCGAAGGCTTGCAGGGCATCCAGCTCGATGGGTTCGAAGCGTTTAGGGTCCAGGGCATCCAGGGTCAGCAGCCCCCAGGGTTTCTCGTCAATGAACAGCGGGCAACCCATGCAATCGTGAATTTCAAGATGCTCGGCCAGCCCGTTCACCAGGCCGTCGTACGGGTCGGGGAGGTCGCAATTACTGGGAAATCGTGTCGGGCCGGGGCTGCTGAGCAATACGTCAAAGCGCGGGTGTTCGCTGACCTTGAAGCGTCGTCCGAGGGTGTCGAGGCTCAGGCCGTCAACCGCCAGCGGCACCAGCCACTCGCCATCAAGGCGCAGCAAGGCGGCGGCATCGCACGGCAGCAGAGCGCGCATGGCCTCAAGCAAGCGGCGGTAACGCTCGCTCTCTGGCAGTTCGCGGGACAGGTCAGCGACCAAGGGCAATAACGTGGTGAGCAGAAGTTTTGCAGTCATTTTGACCTCATGTAGTCGAACCGACTATAAATCAGCCTGAGTCATAATGACTAATATTGTTTTAACTGACTGTTTTTAAAGGGTTTAAAAGTTGGCACGGATTCTGATACCTCAATGGTCATCAAGTTTTAGTTACTGCCTACGTGCTCTGGAGTCACCTTTATGCTTACTGCTCAGGATCGTGCCATCGTCAAATCCACCGTACCGCTGCTGGAAAGCGGCGGTGAGGCCTTAATCACCCATTTCTACCGGATGATGCTGTCGGAGTACCCCGAGGTACGCCCGTTGTTCAATCAGGCCAATCAGGCCAGCGGTGATCAGCCCCGCGCCTTGGCCACCGGGGTGCTGATGTACGCCCGCCACATCGATCAGCTCGACCAGTTGGGTGATCTGGTCGCCAGGATCATCAACAAACACGTGGCACTGCAAATCCTGCCCGAGCATTACCCGATTGTCGGTAAGTGCCTGTTGCGTGCGATCGAAGAAGTGCTGGGCAGTGACATCGCGACCCCTGAAGTAGTGGCGGCGTGGGGCGCGGCATACGGGCAACTGGCCGATATCCTGATCGGCGCCGAAGCGGCCATTTACGATGCCAAGGCCGCTGCGCCGGGTGGCTGGCGGGGCGGTCGCGCGTTCAAGCTGGCTGCCAGGATCGATGAAAGCGCCGAGATCACGTCCTTTTACTTTCGGCCGGTTGACCAGCAGCCGATCCTTGAATTTGAGCCGGGTCAGTACATCGGTCTCAAACTGGACATCGACGGTGTCGAAGCCCGTCGCAACTATTCGTTGTCGGCGCTGGCGCAGGTGGGTCGTTATCGCATCAGCGTCAAGCGCGAGGTGGGCGGGGTGGTGTCCAACTACCTGCATGACCGTTTGCAAGTGGGCGACGTCGTGGAGTTGTTCCCGCCAGCGGGTGAGTTCACATTGACCGACAGCGAAAAACCGCTGGTGCTGATCAGCGGCGGCGTAGGCATTACGCCGACCTTGCCGATGCTGGAAAGGGCATTGACCACGCAGCGGCCCATCCATTTCATCCACTGCGCGCGTAACGCTCAGGTGCACGCATTCCGCGGCTGGGTGGATGAGCTGGCCGAGCAATACCCGCAATTGCAGCGTTTTTACTGCTATGCCGAGCATGACGGGCAGGGGCAGGGCGCCGATCACGTGGGCCTGTTGAGCGCTGAACTGCTGGAAAAATGGTTGCCGGCCGATCGTGATGTCGATGCTTACTTCCTCGGGCCCAAGGGCTTCATGAGCGCTATCAAGCGTCAGCTCAAGGCGTTGGGTGTGCCTGAAAAGCAAAGCCGCTACGAGTTTTTCGGCCCGGCTGCTGCGCTGGAATAAACCGTTACTGGCCGAGCCCAACAACGGCCAACGAGCCCCGCAGTGATCGTCTGTTGACTTCGCGCCTAGCGTGATGTGTGACTGGCGATGGCTGCGGGGTTTTTGTTAATCGCGCTTTAATCGCGCCCGTTGTTAATCCTCTTCCTGCAGTTGTCCTGCATCCATGCTGTAGGTCTGGGTGTAAACTGCGCGCTTTGTGACGGCCGGACGGCCCTTGGACAATCAGGCAAAAGGAAACACGATGACGGACGACATGATGCGGCTGGGGCGCGAAAAGCGCTTTCTGGTCTTGCTGGGGCTGATTTGCCTCGCCCTCATTGGTGGTGCGCTGTATATGCAGGTCGTGCTCGGTGAGGCGCCTTGCCCGCTGTGCATCCTGCAACGTTATGCGTTACTGCTGATCGCAATTTTTGCCTTCATTGGCGCGGCCATGCGCACCCGGCGCAGCATGACGGTGTTTGAGGGGTTGGTGGTATTAAGCGCCATTGGCGGGATCGTCGCGGCGGGGCGCCACGTGTACATCCTGGCTAACCCTGCGGTCAGTTGCGGTCTGGATGCCCTGCAACCGATTGTGGACGGCTTGCCTTTGGCTGCCGTCTTCCCGCTGGGTTTTCAGGTTGATGGCTTCTGTTCGACGCCGTATCCCCCTGTGCTGGGCCTGTCGCTGGCGCAGTGGGCGCTGGTGGCATTCGTTCTGACGGCCGTGCTGGTGCCGCTGGGCATTTACCGCAATCGCAGCAAACCTGCCTGAAACCCTAAATCAGGTTGCAGCCGCCTCGTTCTTGTGCGCAAGGACGAGGCTTTTTTTCGTCCATGAAAAAGGTGAAGAGGGTGTGATCCGCCGCAGTGAAGGGGTGCGCAGCACTGCGACATATTGTCACGGAGAAATTGTCACAGGGGATGTTTTCATTTCACAATACGCAGCTGAAACGTCTCACTGGTTTCACCACCCATGAGGCGTTTTGACGCTGTAGCAGGGCTTGAAAAGGTCCATGCAAGGCGCCATCAAAAACGCTGCAAGCCTTTTTGTTTGGGCGTTTTGGCGCGTTGGGGGATGAGTTTGCGTGCGCTAAAAAGGGGCGGATTCAGCTAAGGGGGAAGGGCGTGCTACAGGCGCGTCAGGGAGGGGCTTCAAACGCGGCGCGTAATAATAGTGGGGGATTGTTACCACAGCCGAGAATAATTATTTCGGGATGAGACATGGTTTATAGAGAGCTACCTAACTACAATCGCCCGCACTGAACGTCCAGCCTGCTCATCCCTGAGCCCAAGCGGGAAGTTGAAGGTCGCCTGGGTGGTTGTTACAGGCTTCCCATGCGACTCCCAAGGTACTGGCAACCCTTCTAAGTTCCGCACCAAATGGAATTGGTCTGACAAGGCCTTTGACCCAGTATCGAATAAGAAATCACTGCTAACCCAGGATTTGCCCAGTCGCTTCACCGCGATGAAGCAGGCCCTTATTCAATCCGGAAAATTGCCAACCCTTGGCAGGGTGAAGTGTTGGCGGAAAAAACCAACTGCATTGTGCAAGCTGTTTTAGAGGTCGTGAGATGACTAAAAAAAGGTACCCCAGACTCTTTGGCTTATTGCCACTTTTCGGCATGTTGTTGCTGGGAGGCTGCAATATGACGTTGCTCGATCCGGTGGGGCAGATCGGCGTCGATGAAAAGAATCTGATCATCACTGCTACATTGCTGATGCTCTTGGTCGTGGTGCCGGTCATCTTGATGACCCTTGTTTTCGCGTGGAAATACCGCGCGTCGAACAAGAACGCCACCTACGCACCAAAATGGTCTCACTCCACCAAGATCGAAGTTGTGATCTGGACTGTGCCAATCCTGATCATCATCGCGCTGGGTGTGATCACGTATAAGTCGACCCACGCGCTGGACCCGTATCGTCCGATTGAGTCTGACGTCAAGCCTGTGACCATCGAAGTGGTGGCCATGGACTGGAAGTGGCTGTTCATCTACCCGGAACAGGGTATCGCCACCGTCAACAAGATCGTGTTCCCGGCCAACACACCGGTTAATTTCCGTATCACGTCCGACACGGTCATGAACTCGTTCTTCATTCCAGGCCTGGGCGGTCAGATCTACGCCATGGCCGGTATGCAGACCAAGCTGCATTTGATTGCTAACAAGAACGCCGAGCTCGATGGCATCTCTGCCAACTACAGCGGTGCGGGCTTCACTGGCATGAAATTCAAAGCAATCGCGACTTCCCAGGCTGAGTTCGATGCGTGGGTAAGTGAAGTCAAAGCGTCACCTAAACAGCTTGATACAGCTGAATACGAAGCCTTGACCAAGCCAAGTCAGAACAATCCCGTTGAGCTCTACTCCTCGGTCAAACCGAACCTGTTCCAGACCATCATCGACAAGTATGAAGGCATGAAACCAGGCAAGCCGGTGCAGCACGAGAAGAAAGAAGTGGCCGGGACCGAAGGTTTGGACACCAGTTCGCATTCAGCTGCCGGGGCAGAGGAGTAAACGATGTTTGGTAAATTAAGTCTGGACGCCATACCGTTCCACGAGCCGATAGTGATGGTTACCGTCGCTATGATTCTGCTCGGTGGTCTGGCGTTGGTTGCAGCACTCACGTACTACAAAAAGTGGACCTACCTGTGGACCGAATGGCTAACGTCAGTCGACCACAAGAAAATTGGCGTGATGTACATCATCGTTGCCATGATCATGCTGCTGCGTGGCTTTGCCGACGCCGTCATGATGCGTACCCAACTGGCCATGGCCACTGAAGGTTCGCCTGGCTACTTGCCACCTGAACACTATGACCAGATCTTCACCGCTCACGGTGTGATCATGATCATCTTCATGGCGATGCCATTCTTCACCGGCCTGATGAACCTGGCAGTGCCGCTGCAGATCGGCGCACGTGACGTTGCCTATCCGTTCCTGAACTCCCTGAGCTTCTGGCTCCTGGTGTCGGGCGTGGTACTGGTCAACCTGTCGCTGGGCGTCGGCGAGTTCGCCAAGACCGGCTGGGTTGCGTATCCGCCGTTGTCAGGTCTGGCGTACAGTCCGGGCGTGGGTGTGGACTACTACATCTGGGCACTGCAGCTATCGGGGTTAGGTACGACGTTAACCGGGGTTAACTTCCTGGCCACCGTGCTGAAAATGCGTACCCCTGGCATGAAGATCATGGACATGCCGATCTTCACCTGGACCTGCACCTGGGCAAACGTTCTGATCGTGGCTTCGTTCCCGATCCTGACCGCTACCCTGGCACTGCTGACACTTGACCGTTACTTGGATTTCCACATTTTCACCAACGAACTTGGTGGCAATCCAATGATGTACGTCAACCTGTTCTGGGCGTGGGGTCACCCTGAGGTTTATATCCTCATTCTGCCGGCGTTCGGGATCTTCTCTGAAGTCATCTCGACCTTCACTGGCAAGCGTCTGTTCGGTCACCACTCGATGGTCTACGCCAGTGGCGCGATCTCGATCCTGGGCTTCATGGTTTGGCTGCACCACTTCTTCACCATGGGTTCGGGTGCCAGCGTCAACGCCTTCTTCGGTCTGGCGACGATGCTGATTTCCATCCCGACGGGTGTGAAGCTATTTAACTGGCTATTCACCATCTACCGCGGCCGTCTGCAGTTCACCAGCCAGGTGATGTGGACACTGGGCTTCATGGTGACCTTCGCCATCGGCGGTATGACAGGCGTATTGCTGGCCATCCCGGGTGCTGACTTCGTACTGCACAACAGCCTGTTCGTGATTGCTCACTTCCATAACGTGATCATCGGCGGTGCGGTATTCGGTTACATCGCAGGTTTCAGCTTCTACTTCCCTAAAGCGTTCGGCTTCAAACTGAACGAGAAGTGGGGCAAGGCAGCGTTCTGGTTCTGGATCACCGGCTTCTTCGTTGCGTTCATGCCGCTCTATGCACTGGGCTTCATGGGCATGACCCGTCGTCTGAACGCCACCACCAACCCTGAGTGGGTGCCTTACCTGTACGTGGCGTGCGTCGGTGCTGCACTGATCGCCGTGGGTATTGCGTGCCAGCTGATCCAGCTGTACGTCAGCATCCGTGACCGCAACAAGCCAGAGAACGCCTGCGAATTCGGCGATCCATGGAATGGCCACACCCTGGAATGGTCGACCTCGTCGCCACCTCCTTTCTACAACTTTGCTGTATTGCCAAAAGCCGACGGTATCGATCCGTTCACCGAAGCCAAGGAAAACGGTACGGCGTACCAGGCTCCGGCCAAGTACGAACCGATCCACATGCCAAACAACACCGCGACCGGTGTGGTGATGGGCGCACTGCTGACCGTATTCGGTTTCGCAATGATCTGGCACATCTGGTGGTTGGCGATCGTCAGCCTGGTTGGCACCGTGGCGTACTTCGCGATCCACGCTGCCCGTGATGACCAAGGCTACATGGTGCCGGTGGAAACCATCGAGCGCATCGAAGCCGAGCAGCACAAGCGTCTGGTAGCCGCTGGCAAGATTCCGGCTACCCGTGTTGAAACCAAGTTGGAACAGGCATAAACCATGTCGAACTTAGCGACTCATGCTGGACAGGCCCATGGTCACGACCATGGGCACGATGACCACCACCACGACTCGGGCGAGACAACCGTATTTGGTTTCTGGCTCTACCTGATGACCGACTGCATCTTGTTTGCGTCGATCTTCGCGGTATACGCGGTATTGGTTAACAACGTAGCGGGTGGCCCATCGGGCCACGACATCTTCGAACTGCCGTACGTGCTGGGTGAAACCGCACTGCTGCTGGTCAGCTCGATCACCTATGGCTTCGCCATGCTGGCGCTGTTCAAGGGCAAGAAAAGTCAGGTGCTGTTCTGGTTGGCCCTGACCTTCCTGTGCGGTGCAGGCTTCATCGCCATGGAAATCAACGAGTTCCACCTGTTGATCTCCGAAGGCTTTGGTCCTAGCCGTTCCGGCTTCCTGTCCGGGTTCTTCACCCTGGTCGGTACCCACGGTCTGCACGTGACCAGCGGTCTGATCTGGATGGCGATCATGATGTATCAGGTCCAGAAAAAGGGCCTGACGGCGACCAACAAGACGCGTCTGAGCTGCCTGAGCCTGTTCTGGCACTTCCTGGACGTGGTGTGGATCTGCGTATTCACCGTTGTTTACCTGATGGGGACTCTGTAAATGGCTAACGCACATTCTGAAGGCGCGAACCACGGCAGCGTGAAGTCCTACGTAATCGGCTTCATCTTGTCGGTGATCCTGACCGTCATTCCGTTCGGGCTGGTGATGTACCCAACCCTGCCGAAAATGACCACGCTGGCGATCGTGCTGTTGTTCGCCGTGATTCAAGTGATCGTTCACCTGGTGTATTTCCTGCACCTGGACCGTTCGCCTGCACAACGCAATAACGTCGCCGCGCTGGTGTTCTCGGCGCTGGTTATTGTGCTGTTGGTCGGCCTGTCCCTGTGGATCATGTTCAGCATCCACACTGTAATGATGGCGAAGTGAGGTAAGCCCGATGTCCTTTAAGCACTTTATCCAAATCACCAAACCGGGGATCATTTTCGGTAACGTGCTTTCTGTGGCAGGCGGGTTCTTCCTGGCCTCGAAGGGGCATTTCGATCTTGCCCTGTTCCTGGCCGCGGTGATCGGCACCTCCTTGGTGGTTGCGTCCGGTTGCGTGTTTAACAACTGCATCGACCGTGACATCGACATCAAGATGGACCGCACCAAGAACCGCGTACTGGTGCAAGGCCTGATCTCCCTCAAGGTGGCGTTGCTATACGCCACCTTGCTCGGGGTCGCCGGTCTTGTACTGCTGTACTGCGTGGCCAACCCGCTGGCAGCGTTGTTTGCCGCGATTGGCTTCGTGATTTACGTCGGTTTGTACAGCCTGTACTTCAAGCGCAAGTCGGTTCACGGCACCTTGATTGGCAGTCTGTCGGGTGCGATGCCGCCTGTTATCGGCTACGTGGCTGTGAGCAACAGCTTCGACCTGGCTGCGCTGACATTGCTGGTGATGTTCAGCCTGTGGCAGATGCCGCATTCCTACGCCATCGCGATCTTCCGCTTCAATGACTACCTGGCTGCATCGATTCCGGTGTTGCCTGTGAAGCGCGGGATCAAGGTCGCCAAGAAGCACATCCTGCTCTACATCCTCGCGTTCCTGATCGCGACCCTGATGCTCACCCTCGGCGGTTACGCCGGCATGAGCTACCTGGCCGTGGCAGCCGCGATGGGCATGTACTGGCTGTACATGGCGTGGACGGGCTACAAAGCCGTCGACGACAAGGTCTGGGCACGCAAGCTGTTCGTGTTCTCGATCTTCACCATCACCGCGCTGAGCGTCATGATGTCCCTGGATTTCAAAGTGCCGACGGAGTTGTTACTGACTTACGCGCACTAAGCATCCCGGATAAAAAAATCCCCGCCCTTCGAAAGAAGCGCGGGGATTTTTTTTTGCAGCCTGTCTTCACAGTCCGGGTTGCTCAATCCGCCTCAGAGGCTAAATCGAGCCACCATGGTATTGAGGTCAATGGCCAGGCGTGACAGGTCGTTACTGGCCAGGTTGGTCTGAGTGGCGCCGCTGGCGGACTGTACAGACAGGTCGTTGATGTTGATCAGGTTGCGATCCACTTCCCGCGCGACTTGAGCCTGCTCTTCGGCGGCGCTGGCTATCACCAGGTTGCGCTCGTTGATTTCAATGACGGCCCCGTTGATGGTTTCCAGGGACAGTCCCGCACCCCGGGCGATGTTGAGCGTAGACTCGGCGCGCTCGGTGCATTGACGCATCGAGTTGACCGCGTGCTCAGTGCCCCCCTGAATGCTGTTAATCATGTGCTCGATTTCGCTGGTCGATTGCTGCGTGCGATGAGCCAGCGCCCGAACTTCATCCGCCACCACGGCAAAACCGCGACCCGCTTCGCCCGCGCGCGCCGCTTCAATGGCGGCGTTGAGGGCCAGCAGGTTGGTTTGGTCGGCCAGGCCGCGAATCACGTCCAGCACCTTGCCGATGTCTTGCGACTCCTTGGCCAGCTCCCCGATCAGATTGGCTGTGCTTTGCACGTCATTGCCCATGCTTTCAATGGCGGTAACCGTTTCTTGCACCAGATCACGGCCATCGCCCGCCGAGTCGGCTGCACTTTTAGACGCTTCAGAAGTACTGACCGCATTGCGTGCCACTTCCTCCACTGCGCTGGTCATTTCGGTCACGGCGGTGGCGGCCTGCTGAATCTCATTGTTTTGTTGCGTGAGACCGCGGGCGCTTTCGTCGGTCACGCTGTTGAGCTCTTCGGCAGCACAGGCCAGTTGCGTGGCAGACCCGGAAATGTGCAGCAGCGTGTCACGCAGGGTGCTTTGCATGCTCTGCATGGCGAGCAACAGGCGAGCCGCTTCATCGCGGCCTTCCACGGTGATCGGGCGTGTCAGGTCACCTTTGGCAATCTCTTGCGCCGCTTCCAACGCCTGCCCGATCGGGTGGGTGATGCTGTGAGTCAACCGCCAGGCGCAGAGGACGGTCAGCCCGGTGGCGAGCAACAACAGCGCGATGGTGAAGTTGAACGTGGTGTCGTAGTCGTCAGTGCTTTGGCGATAAGCACGGGCACTTTGCGCGGAGTTGATGTCCAGCATCGACTCGATCGCGGCGCTGATATTGCGCGACACCACACTCAAGGGGCCGGCCTGCAGGCGCTTCAATTCGTCCTGTTGATCGTTGCGCGCCAACTGGATCAGCTGTGCTTCAAGGGTTCGGTACTGCGCTTGCTCGCGGCTCAGTTGTTCATAACTGGCGCGCTCTTGCGGGCTGCTGATCAGCGGCAGATAGTCAGCCATTGCTTTGCGGGTGCGGTCTTCCAGCGATTGCAGTTCACTGAATACGCGGTTTTTTGCGTCGGGATCGGGCTCGTCGCGCAGCTGATAGCTCAGTACGCGCTGGCGCTGGTTGAAATAACTGAAGTCGCTAAGACCAACCAGGCTGGGCATATCGCTGGTGGCAATGTTCTGACCCACTTGATGGATTTTGTTCATTTGCGTGAGGGCGTAAATCCCCAAAATCAGCATCAGGGTGCCAATCAGGGAAAACCCCAGCAATGCGCGTGGGGCGATATTCATGTTACGTAAATTCATCAGTGATCCTAAACATCAAAGGCAGCCTGCAAGCGGGCTTGCAGGTAAGACAGCGGCGCGAAAATACTCGCACCAAAGAGTGATAGCGGAATGCTATCGCTCGCCTGTCCGGTAACTTGATCTCAGGGTCAAAGTAATTTGTGAAAAAGTGTGCACCAGCCCGTAGTAGTTATCGCCAGCGCGGCGCTCGCTGCTTGCTGGGTTTGGCTAGATAAGCCATGGGAAGGGTGGGCAAAACGCTGCTTGGCGCTCAAGACCGTCTTCACACCCCCGGACGCGGTCGCGGGTGCCTGAACATGACAATCGCTGACCTTGGAGTGACGGCCGTTTTTAACGGCGTGATGCGACCCCGTGGCCACAATCATCCCCTTTTGGCCTGCCTGCCCCTGTGAACCTGCAAGGTCCGCGGCAAGAATCAAAACAGCATCGCCACCAAGCGTACGGTCTCAACAGCTTTCGCGAGTGACTGCCGTGCACAGCACATAACAATGATCGCTCTCACGCCATTTGGGGAAACACGTCATGAATGCACTGAAATGCGTACTGAATGCTACCGTCTGCGGGCTGGCGATAATGGCTGGCTCGGCACAGGCAGATGAGCGAGAGCTGCGGGTGTACAACTGGGCGGACTACATCCTGCCTTCCGTGCCCAAGGACTTTGCCAAACAAACAGGCATCAAGGTGACGTGGGACACCTTCGACACCAACGAATCGCTGGAAGCCAAATTGCTGACAGGTCATTCGGGTTACGACCTTGTGGTGCCGTCGAACCAGTTCCTCGACACCCAGATCAAGGCCGGCGTGTTTCAAAAACTGGACCGCAGCAAATTGCCGAACTGGCAGCATCAAGACCCAGAATTACTCAAGTTGCTGGATCAAAACGACCCCGGTAATCAGTACGCGATTCCGTACATGTACGGGACGGTGCTGATTGGTTTCAACCCGTCCAAGGTCAAGGCGGCGCTGGGTGACGATGCACCTCTAGACAGCTGGGATTTAGTGTTCAAGCCCGAGAACATGGAAAAGCTCAAATCCTGTGGCGTCGCCATGCTCGACTCCGCATCGGAAATCCTGCCATTGGCCCTGCATTATCTCGGGCTGGACCCCAACAGTCAGAATCCGGCGGACTATGAAAAGGCCAAAGCGCTGATGATGAAAATCCGTCCTTACGTGACTTACTTCAACTCCGCCAAATACATGACAGACATCGCGAACGGCGATATTTGCGTGGCGATTGGCTACTCCGGCAGCTTCTATCAGTTTGGTAACCGGGCCAAGGAGGCGGGCAATGGAGTGGTGGTCGATTGGCGCTTGCCGAAAGAGGGCGCGCCGATCTGGTTTGACACCTTCGCCATCCCCAAAAGTGCCAAGAATGTCGACGAAGCCCACGCGTTTCTGAATACCTTGCTGGACCCTAACGTCATCGCCCCGATCAGTGATTTCCTCGGTTATCCCAATGCCAACAAAGACGCCCTCGCGCTGATCAACCAAGACATCACCGGCAACCCCAACCTCACGCCCACCCCGCAAGCCCTGAAAACCCTCTACGTGGTGCAACCGTTGCCGCAAAAGCTGGAGCGGGTACGCACACGCGTCTGGACCAGTATTAAGTCGGACAAGTGACGAGGGGCATGTTTCAAGTCATCTATTAGAACTGGCAAAAAAGTGCTGGGCTGGGGTCGGTTGATTGCACGAACCAGTCAGGTGAGAGCTCGACTGGGGTGCTCACTTTCAAAGGGAGTTCAAGGTGTAGATGCCACTGTGGATTTAAGTCTCTTCACCACGCTGTGAGTTTGATACCCCCCCCCCGCTCTTCAAAGATCTACCCAGCCGTAATAAATATAAATTGTTACAAAATTTATATTTGCCAAACGAATAGTAAGGAAATCGGGGTGGCATCTTTTTGAATTATTCGGCGTATCGCTATTCGATACTAGTCGACTGAGGTAAACGATTCAGCCTTCGACGGATTTCCTTGGGGAGAGATTGAGACAGTCGGATCTTCGCTTTGTACAGTAGGGGAAATACTTTGAGTGAGGGGGGATGTGTCTATTTTGTTCGTGCGCAGGTAGTAGCTTAGTGATATTATTTTGTCACTAAAAATTAATATTTCCGGCATTGTAGCTGCGAAGAATACTGAATTAGGGATGTTGAAAGTATGATGAGTAATTATGTAAAGCACTATGCGCTGCCGGTTTTGCTAGCGTTAGTTATTGGTGTTTGCATACCGCTTTATGCAGTTTATTTGGCCGGAAGTGACGTCAACTTAAATGCGTTTAGTTTCATAGAAGTTATTCTAATTGTGTGGGGGGTTGGGGCTTTATTTTTAGTGTTGATGGCAGTCGTACTTGGCGCTTTGAAGTTAAGGTGGTTGTCTGATTTAGTGATGTACTACGTTTTGTTCTGGGTGATTATTGCCGGTTTTATCTTTCCGCTTGTTGAACGTGCGGGAATGGTTGAGCTGGATAAATTACCTACCCATACCTTGAATCTTGTCATTGTTAGCCTAAGTGCGCTGGTGATGACGGTATTGACGTTTACACGTCTGAAGTCGGCCGTGCAGTTGTTTGCAGTCGTTCTGACTGTCGGGTCTGTAGGCGCTGCCATGCCAACGTTTTACGACATGTTGACGCGACCGGATGCTGATCAGTCCGTTGAACGTTTCTTGACGCTTTCAAATAAAAGTAACGTGGTGGTCTTAAGCTTTGATGGGCTTGCAGGCAATGTAGCTGCGCGCGTACTGGAGGCTGATCCCGAACTGAAAAAAGTGTTTGGTGATTTTGTTTTCTTCAATAATGCTGTTTCCACTGCGCCTGCAACAGTGGCTTCCCTTCGGTCAGAAGTATTGGGGAATATAGATTTTCGAGCCTTGTCGGAAAATTCGAAAGAGGTCGATAAAAAATTAAAGGACAGTGTTAATTCGATTCAGCGCGAAATTAACGCACAGTCAGACGTGATGACCTACGGCGTCTATGGGGTTTTTAATCCTGACGGCAATGCGAGAGTCGCCCCCGGTGCTCTGGCTAAACGTTTGCAAGGACAGCAGCTGTCCAATGCCTTTGATATCTACACCTATGCTGCGGCGCGTGTAGGCACGGGATACCTTTCAGGTATCGTTGGGGAAGGTGTGGCAAACCTGAAAAAAACGTTACTTGGCAAATACAACCTTGAGCGAATGACGGAGCACAAGGGGGCGTCCTGGGATGCTGAGAGTACGTTGCAAGTGGATGACTTAATTGAATGGACGCGCAAACTCCAAGCGGGAGAAGCACCGCGAGTTGTGCGTTATATGCATTTTTTACACACTCATTTTCCCGTCGATTTTGACGAGAACTGTCAATACAGAAGCGATGATGCGCAGTGGTTTGCTGCGAATCAAAACTTGCAGGGCCTGTTGAACGAAACCCGCTGCTCACTTCAGCAAGCCGCAGGGGTAATTGAAAAATTAAAAGCGTTAGGTGTATACGATAAAACGTTGCTGGTCCTGAAAAGTGATCATGGGGCGGTCGCACACTACTTTGAAGAGGAACCCGATAGTTATACGATCAATGGTCATTCTCTGTGGGGTTATAATCGCTACCGCCCATTGCTGATGGTGAAGGCTGAGTCAGTCAATAATGAAGGCATGAGTGTTAATAATGACCCTGTCAGCTTAAGTGACTTGGCCAAGACGCTGTGCTTGAAGTCGCAGACACCTTCCGCTGAATGTGACCGTTATCCTGGCCTTGATCTGTTGGGTGACCGAGAGGTGAAAACAGACCCATATCTTTATATTGATGTGGTTAAAGACGCTAAATCCTCCTACACCTTCGATGAGCAAAAAACGGCGAAGCTCTTGCGCGAGGCCGATATTGTGAGTGCATTCAAAAAGAGTGGTGAAGTGGTATTCGGTGGGCCAGGTGCACTGTATGAACAACGTTTGAATGATTTGGGGCAGCTTAATGCCGCGCTCGCCCGTTATTATGAGGTAAATGGCGCGTATCCGAAGAGTGAACAGTGGGACGGTATCTATTCCAGTTGGGGACGCTCTGCGCCGGACTGGATCCGTGGACTTGCCCCTACGTACATCCCGAAGTTGATTCAGGATCCTACGAATACGGACTCACCGACTTTGCAATATCTCTATAGCTCAAATGGGGTCGACTACAAGCTGATTGCCCACGGTGATATCAAATCCTGTCAGTTAGCCGCCGCGAGCGCTCCGCAAAGAGTGGATCCGGCCAGAAATTGCTGGGCATTCGGTTACTGGAGCGCAGGTGCTGTGAACTGGTAAGCCGCTGAATCCGTGATTCAGTTTTGCCCATTAAATACGTTTATTGAAAAAGGTCAGGTCGGTCCCATGCAGTCAGCAGTAATTATCCTCGGCGCAGGAAAGCCTTATCAGGGTGACGAACACGCAGCGCTACGCAATGCATCAGGGCATGCGCGTGTGCTCGACTGGCTGTTGCGGGCGGTTGAGCCTTTAAAGGCAGCTGTCCATTTTGTGGGCGGATACAAAGTCGAATCGATCCAGCAAGGCTACCCGGGCTTGAAATACTGGATCAATGCTGATTGGGAGACGTCCGGCGCTGCGTACTCTTTGCTGGAAGTTGATGTTGAGGCCGAGGAAAAATGCCTCGTCTTTTATTCCGATATTTTGATCCGAAAAAGCCTGGTTCAAGAGCTACGTCGGTGTGAGGCAGATATCACCGTTGCGGTCGATAGTCATTGGCGCACGCGATATGCCGGGCGTACTCGGATGGACATAGAACGCTGTGAAAAAACATGTCTTCATGGGCAGAGGGTGATGCGTCTGGGCACAGATATCCCTCCGGACCTGGCGTCAGCAGAGTTTGTGGGATGTGTTCAGTTTGGCCGGCAGGCGCTTCAGTATCTGCACGAGTCTAAGGTGGATCTGCGCCAACATCTGCGATCCGGCAACCTCTCCGACCTCATAGAAGCCATGCGTCTTTCAGGTTTTTCTGTTCAATCGGTTGACGTTCACGGACAGTGGGCAGAGCTGAACGAGCCACAGGATCTTGCGCACTTTGTACTGGGGACTAAAGCGCAAACGTTGAGAAGATTGCGACGGATGGTCAAATGCAGTCGCATTGAAGATCAAGTCAGTTTTACGGTCGATCAGTGGCTTCAAAACAAGTCTGTCGTGTTATCGGCTATAGAGTCGCAATTCACCTCGCAACGTTTGGTCATCCGAAGCAGTGCGTTGTCTGAAGATGGTTTTGCCAATTCGAACGCAGGCGCTTACTCAAGCCTGCTGAATATTGAAGGGGCAAATCTGCAAGCGCTGTCTAATGCCATTGAACATGTCATTGCGTCCTACACCGATACCAATCCTGAAAATCAGGTGTTGGTTCAACCCATGCTTGAAAATGTCACCGCGAGCGGTGTGGTTTTTACTCGAAGCCTGAGCGACGGGGCGCCGTATTACGTTATCAATTACGACGATGTTAGCGGCAGCACAGAATCGATAACCAGCGGTAGCAGCCAAGAGCATAAAACTCTCGTGGTTCGGCGCGATGCTTGTTCATCAAGTGCCAACATCCCGGTGCGGGTACGCGACTTGCTGCCCGCCTTGCGCGAGATAGAGTCGTTGCTTAATTACGACTCACTGGATGTTGAGTTTGCAATTACACCCCAGGGTGGACTGCATATTCTGCAAGTCAGGCCCATCGCGGTTGAGCACTCGGTTCATGATGGTGGCGACGAACAAATCTTCGCCCTGCTCAATGACGCTGAGGAGCGTTTCATCAAACTGCAGCAGCCTTCGCCCTTTGTAGTGGGCCGCAAGGCTCTGTTTGGGGTGATGCCCGATTGGAACCCCGCTGAAATTATTGGGACCAAGCCCGGCGCTTTGGCGACAAGTCTTTATAAACATTTGATCATGGACGATACATGGGCGGCTCAACGTGCTGAATATGGTTACCGGGATGTGCGTCCTCAACCTTTGTTGGTGAGTTTTGCGGGCCATCCTTATGTGGATATCCGCGCCAGTTTTAACTCATTCGTGCCCGCAGCGCTGAATGAATCTCTCGCCGAGCGTCTCGTTGATTTTTATCTGAGCTGGTTAGAGTCCAACCCCCACCTGCATGACAAGGTTGAGTTCGATGTTGTCCCGACTTGCTTTGCACTCGACTTCGATCATTGGCGCATTCGATTGATTGAACAGGGTGGATTTTCTGAGAGCGAAGTTGACCAGTTGCGTGACTCGCTGCGAGAAATCAGCGCCCAGGCGTTGAAACGTAACGATCAGGACTATGCACATATCGCCAAGCTTGAACTGCGTTTTGAGCAGATCAGGCAGCAGGCCTTGCCGCCTCTGGATAAAGTCTGGATGTTACTGCACGACTGCCGGTTGCATGGAACCCTGCCTTTTGCACATTTGGCGCGCAGTGCGTTTGTAGCGATTACGCTTTTGCGCTCCGCCGTGAATGCCAGGATTTTGAGCGAAGCCGAGCTTAACGATTTCCTGAATTCGATCCGCACGGTTAGTCATCAGCTGTCTGATGATGCACAAGCCTGCGCGTCCGGCACGCTGTCGTGGGACATGTTTGTTCAGCAATACGGTCATTTGCGACCCGGTACTTACGATATAAATTCATTGAGTTATCGTGCTGACGCAGAGCGTTATCTGCGCCCGATTGTGAATAACAGCACGCCTCATACCAGTTTGGATCACGCATCAGGTCAACTATGGAATGGTGCCCGGCAACGATTCTGTGATGCTTTGGTCAGCGAGGGACTCAACTGTACGGTCGATGAATTAGAGCGCTTTTTAAGGCAAGCCATTGAAGGGCGAGAGTCAGCGAAGTTCGCCTTTAGTCGGAATTTGTCGTTGGCGCTCGATGAGCTTGCAGAGTGGGGAAATACGTTAGGTGTGCCACGTGAAGCATTGGCTCACGTCGAGCTGGATGCGATTTTGTCATTGCGCAGTGGTGTTCTCGATGAGGTGGAAACGGAGAAGTGGTTATCGCAACTTGCTCGGGAGGGATTGAGCCGCTACCTGCAGATCAAGTCGATCGAACTGCCGCCTTTGTTGTGCAAAGTCGAGGATTTTAAGGTGTTCTTGTACCCTTCGACACAGCCAAACTTTGTGGGCAGCGGTCGGGTGCAAGGCAGCTGTGTTGATTTGAGCCTCGAGCGCGATGAGTTAAATCTGGAAGGAAAAATTGCGCTGATTCCTCAGGCAGATCCGGGATACGACTGGCTATTTAGCCGGAAAATCGCAGGTTTGATCACTATGTATGGAGGGGCTAACTCTCATATGGCGATTCGTGCCGCGGAATTTGGTTTGCCGGCTGCACTGGGGGTTGGGGAGGCCTTGTTTCGTAAACTGGCGTCCGCGAAAGAACTCGACCTCAACGCGGGTAATCGCACTATCAGGGTTATCCATTGATACGCATAGCCATTACTCAGCGCGTTGAGCAGGTCGCAGGTTATTGCGAACGCCGCGACTGTTTGGACCAAGCCTGGACGACGTTATTTGAATGCTTGGGGATGGATCTGATTCCTGTGCCCAATACATTGCAACGCCCGGCTGATTGGTTGTCGCGACAGGGTATTGAGGGTGTTTTGTTGAGCGGAGGCAATGATCTTGCGCATTTAGCAGGCGCACAGCGCTCGGCACCTGAACGAGACAAAACTGAATGTGAAGTGCTCAACTGGGCGCGGATCAACACTCTGCCTGTGCTGGGTGTGTGCCGAGGCATGCAAATGCTCAATCATTACTTGGGCGGCGATTTGCTACCTATTTCTGGTCATGCAGGCTGTACGCACTCGGTACGAAAATTTGACTCCGCAAGGTGTTCTGTTTTTGACGAGTACCAAAGCGTCAATAGTTTTCATAACTGGGGGATTGAACCGCAATCACTTGCCGCAGATTGCACGGCAGAAGTCGTTGCTCACGATGGAACGGTAGAAGCTTTTTCCCATAAGGTTTTGCCGTGGATTGGTATCATGTGGCACCCCGAGAGGGCGTCTGAAAATGCACGCCTGGATGCACAACTTATTCGTCAGCTTTACTTAAACCAAGGACAGATTTGATGCGTGTGATCATTTTAGCCGCCGGTCAGGGGACTCGTTTGCGGCCCTATACGGATGATCGTCCAAAATGCATGGTTGAATTGCATGGACGCCCGATGCTGCACCGTCAACTTGATGTATTACGTGCCTGTGGTCTTAACGACATTGCGCTTGTCGGTGGTTACTGCGCCGAAGGATTAAAAGCAGAGGGGGTTCATCTGTACCGCAACCCCAGATTTGCAGAGACCAACATGGTATCGACTCTGTTCTGTGCAGAAGAGTGGATGCAGGACGGTCAGGATTTATTGATCGCTTATGGCGATATCATTTACGAAGAGCGCGTATTGCAAGCGTTGTTGGCGGTTGAGGCTCCGCTCGCGGTGTCGATTGACACGGAGTGGCGTCGTTTTTGGTCCATCCGTATGGACGATCCACTGTCCGATGCTGAAACGCTGAAACTTGACCCTGAAGATCATATTGTTGAGCTAGGTAAAAAACCCAAAAGTTACGATGAAATTCAAGGTCAATACATGGGGTTGATCAAGGTCCGAGGGGATTGTGTTCGTGCGTTTCGTGAGTTCTGGAACGCGCTGGATCGTGACGTTCTTCGTGATGGAAAAAATTTCGACAACATGTACATGACGACTTTTCTGCAAGAGCTCATCAACGCTGGATGGCTGGCCAAGGCGGCTTACACTGAGAACGGCTGGTTGGAAGTCGACACAGTCGAAGACCTTGATCAGTATCACCACATGATTAGCACGGGTGAGCTGGATTCATTTATCCAGCTGAAGCACTGAAATGCTTGCCGCTTTAAAAAAGCTGTTCCGGGAATGGAAAAGCCTCAAGGCTTTCAAGCGGTTATCTGCTAAAGACCGGAGCATTGTCATTTATTCGGAAGGGCGCGGTTATTGGTCTTATTTTGAGCCGATCTACGTCAGTCTGCAGGCTCGGCATTCACAGGATGTGGTGTATGTCACTTCTGCTGAGAATGATCCGCTGTTGCTCAATCCTTTACCCGGCATGCGCGCTTTTTATATTGGCGAAGGCAGTGTGCGGACACTTTTTTTTGCGACCCTCGAAGCCGACGTGTTGTTGATGACTATGCCGGATCTTCAGAGCTTCCATATAAAGCGGTCCCCGTTTTCTGTGCATTACGTGTATGTGCATCATTCAATTGTGAGCACACACATGATTTACAGAGCGGCGGCTTTCGACCACTTTGATTCAATCTTGTGTGTGGGACCGCATCACATCGACGAGACCAGGGCACGTGAAGCGGCCTATGGGCTGAAACCCAAGGCGTTGATCGAGCATGGGTACGGACGACTTGATACGCTCTTGAAAGAACGCAGCCATGCACTGGAAGGCAAAGACCCTGGGCATCCTGTGCAAGTACTGGTTGCACCGACGTGGGGTGAAAACGGTGTCCTCGAACGTCATGGCATTGATGTCATACGTCCGCTGATTGAGGCCGGTTGCAGAGTTATACTGCGGCCTCATCCACGGACTCGTAAGCTGGCTGCGCAAAAGCTGGAACAGATTGCTGAGCACTACCGTGACGAGCCTTTGTTTAGTCTGGATGAAGATGGTGATGGACGGGCGTCGTTGTTGAGCTCTGATCTCATGCTCAGTGACTGGTCAGGTGCTGCTTTGGAATTTGCCTTTGGGCTTGAACGGCCGGTTATCTTTGTTGATGTACCGCGCAAGGTATTAAATAACGACTATCCTGCGCTTGGTCTTGAGCCGCTTGAAGTGCAGGTAAGAGAGCAGTTGGGTGTTGTGTTGTCGACTGACCGCTTGGAGCAAGCCGGTCAGTTGGCCCATGAGATGGTCCAAAATTCGAAGAAATTACGGGCCTCAATTTGCGTTGCGCGTGAACGTTGGATTTTTAATTCAGGTACAAGCGGTGAGGTTGCTGCAAACTATCTGATTTCTTTGGTGAATGGCAGGGGTGAAGGGTTGTGAAAAAAATAGATGCTTCCTTGGTTGCGTTAGTGTGTCTGGCATTATTGCCAATCAATGCATTTGCCTACCTGGATCCGGGTACTGGCAGTGCGTTGTTGCAAGGGATTTTGGGAGCCGTTGCCGCCATTGCGATGGTGTTGAAGTTGTACTGGCACCGTGTGTTGCGTGTGTTGGGGCTGCGTAAAGACACGCTCAAAAAAAACAAGTCTGAAGAAGAAGTTTAACGTCATTTATGCTTAGCCCGCTAATGCTGTAAATCAGCAATAGCGGGTTAATGTCTTTTTAAGTATTTAAGAACACCTTCTCTCATGCCAAATTATCAAAATAAATACCTTAGCCTCTTGAGTGCATGGTTGCTTTTGCTGTGTGCTTTCAGTGTGACAGCCAATGAATCGCAAGGTATTTCGTTAAAAAACAACAGTCTTGATATAACGTTCGATCTGTCTACAGGAAACGTCGATCACTGGCGTCTTCCCGGCGTTAAGAATGCTGACGACCAATTACAGGATATGGCAGCGCCCACGGGGCAACTTTTTGCGTTACAAGGCCAATTGGCTGGCAAGCCATTGCAGGAGTGGGAGCAACTTGCGCAAGGATGGACTTTAGAACAGCAGACTTCGCAAGAGGTTGTACTCAGCCTTAAAAGCCCCGAGTTGCCTTTTATTCTGAAGAAGACCTGGCGGTTGAGCGAGCACGCCTGGCGGGCAGATTTTGATGTAAGTCTGGAGTTGCCTGCGGCCCACCGTGCAGACGGAGATCACTTGGAATTACAAGTTGGGCCGGGTGTTGGAGAAAAACCCGTCTCCGGACTGGGAATGGGGCAAAGCATTTATTCCTTCACCCAGCTGGTCTACAACACCGCGCAAGGTGTGTCGACAGTCCGGCTAGGAGGTGAAGACGAACCCAGCCAGTTCTCATCCAGTTCGCTTACCGACTGGGACTGGGTAGGGGTGGAGAGTCGCTACCTGGCTATGATTTTAGTCCCGACGAAGGCATCGCAGAAGCCATTGCAGTGGACAGCCAAAGCGCCTGAGCAGTCTGAATCGAAACAGATGCCAGCCAGTTTTTTAACGTCAATTTTTATTGAATTACCCATCGAGAAATCGCAAGAACTTTCCACGCAAACCTACAGTTGGAGTGTATTCGGTGGGGGTAAAGCCTACGGTGCTTTAACGGAGGCGAATCCGGATCTGGGTGGCGTGTTGTTTTCTGGCTTGTGGGACTGGTTACGCGGGCTGAGTCTGTTCATTATGAAAGTCCTGCAGTTCATTCATGCAGTGATAGGCAGTTGGGGTTTGTCAATAATACTGCTTGCGGTTTTAGTGCGGCTGGCAATGTACCCGATCGCTAAAAACGCCATGACGGCACAAAAAAAATTCGCAATGGTTCAAGCACGTCTTCAACCGCAGCTCGAAGATATTCGTCGTCGCTATAAAGGCGGTGAACAAAGTGAGCGTATTTTAGAACTGTACGAAAGCAACAATGTAAGCCCGCTAGCCGGAATGAAGCCGCTGCTGATCATTTTGATTCAAGTGCCTGTGTTTGTTTCTTTGTATCACTTGTTAGGGCAAACATTTGAACTGCGCGATGCTTCTTTCTTGTGGATTAAAACACTGGCAGAGCCGGATCAGTTGTTCTCGTGGGGTATCGATTTGCCTGTGTTGGGCGCCTACTTTAATTTGCTGCCCGTGCTGATGGCCCTCACCACGCTGCTGAGTATCAAAGTGGCTTCAGCCTCCGGCGCAAAGACCTCCTTCAAGCAAACGATGATGTCATTGTTGATGGGGTTGGGCTTTTTCGTTCTGTTTTATTCCTTTCCAGCAGGCATGGTGCTGTATTGGACATCGGCCAATATTTTGCAAGTGCTGCATCAAAAAATAATAAAGGCTGAATAAATTATGTTAATTGAACAGGCTATTAGTAGCCGTCTAGAGACGCTTAAGCCAGAGCCGATTGCAGAGGCGTACTTTGACACGGCCTGCGCGTTAAAAGCGGTTGCAGAAGCATCAGTATGTGCTGAGCACGCGCTGGACACACTAGAGTTTCTATCCAAGCGTGTTGAGATTTCGCGCGGACTTTACGAGAGTTACTTGTCAACGGGGGGGAGGGCGACGCACCGCTGGTTAGATGTTCCGTATCTAGAGTTGGCGCTTCTTCTTCTCGTCAGGGACTTCTTACGTCTGGAGCAGGCGGGGCAATCTGTTGTAGCGCTTAAACGTTTAAATGCAGTTCTTAAGTTGTTGGCGTTCATCAATGCGCAATCAAGTAAAGTAAGTGAAAATTTAGTTTCGTTTATTAATGCTCGGGCGGATCAATTTCTAAATGGGTTTTCAGCGTCTAGCACGTCAGAAACACCTTCCCCGTTGTCGCCTGTTAAACCACTGTTAAAAGAGCTGGATGTGACGGTTTTGTTTTGGGAAGGTCCGATAGCCCGAGCTTATTTGGCAACGCTTAAAGGGATGGGTTTAAAGCCCAAAAAAATCATTCACCTTATCTCCGCAAATGATCTCGCCAGCGCAAAGCCCATCGGCCGTTTCTTACCGGGTACAGCGAGACTTGCGTACGCTCACTATCGCCAGAAAAGCAGCATCCATTACTGGTCGCGAGCCTTGCAAATAAAGGAGTCTGAGCTTTTCAACAGCCTAAAACGGAGTATCGAATCTTCACTGGGGTTTTCCGATGCAATTGTTGATGAAGCCTTGGCAGTGAAGGATTTGAGGACGTATTCGTCCTCGATTGAAAAACTCATGATAAATGGCTTGAAGGACAATGCCCTGCACAGTTATTTGGCCGCACTGCCTGAGACCACCTTGTTGTTTACGGGGGGCGGCATCGTGCCCAAAGCACTGTTGGACATGCCACATCTGAAGTTTGTGCATGTTCATCCCGGCTATTTGCCTGATGTGCGGGGAGCTGATTGTGCATTGTGGTCAGAATTGGTTAAAGGACGAACCTCCGCGACGTGTTTTTATATGGCACCCGGTATAGATGATGGCGATATTATTCAGGCTTCATACTTGCCCGTGATTAATATCGACGTCAGTCGTTCTGGTAAAGATTTGAAGACGTTGTATCGAGCAACGTATGCGTTTGTAGATCCGTGGTTGCGCGCCCGTGTATTGCGCGAAGCCATCATCAAAACAGTGGGTTTTACGGATGTGAAGGCTGTTTCGCAAAACGAAAGTTCAAGCATGACCTATCATTTTATGCATGAGCGGATACAGGACGCAGTATTTGATCGGATGTTCAAAGCTTAACGTTGTCATGCAGTAGTCGTATTGTGCTGTTTAGCCGCTTTGCCACCGTCCGGCAAGGCGGTCTTTCAAAAGAGTGTCTGTTTAATCCAGCGGGTTGTACTACTCCGCGCCTGTGCGATCCATTTCGCAATTCATAAAGCTGAATGGTTATCGCGCTTTTCCTTTTGCGACAGCCGGATCATGCACCTTGTTCGAGGTTCTGGTTCTATGCTGTAGCGGCAAAGTAAAACCTGTTTATTTAATGACCGGCGGGGAAAGTGATGAACAGGGTGAAGCGTGATGCTCAGCCTTCTGCAGGCACAGTCCTTGAATTTTGGAAAAACGCAGGCCCAAAACAGTGGTTTGCCAAGGATGCAGGGTTTGATAAGCGGTTTCGTGATGCGTTTTACACTGCGCACTTTCACGCCGCGCGGCGGGAGTTGGAGCATTGGTCAGCGGCGCCTGACAGCGCGCTGGCGTTGTTGATTTTGCTCGATCAATACCCGCGCAACGCGTTCAGAGGGACGGCGCATATGTTTGCCACTGACCCGTTGGCGCGGTTTTACGCGCGGCAGATGATCGATGGCGGGATGGACAGGCAGGTGGCCGCTGATCTGCGTATTTTCTGTTACTTGCCGTTCGAGCACTCTGAAGACCCTGTCGATCAGCAGCTGTCGTTGCAACTGCATCAAGGCCTGGAGCCCCAGGATTTCAAATGGGCCAAAGAGCACGCAGACATCATCGAAACATTCGGCCGTTTTCCTCATCGCAATGAGGTGTTGGGGCGGGTGACGACGCAGGCTGAGCGCGCTTATCTGGAGAGTGGAGGCTTTGCGGGGTAGGGCGTCCTGTTGTGTTACAGCGGCAACACACGGTCATGGATGACCCGTTTCATCACCAGTGTCGACACCAGGCGCTGTACGTTGGGCAATGCGCTGAGGTGTTCGTCGTAGAGCTGCTGGTAGGCCGGCAAGTCTTTGGCGATGACGTGCAGCAGGTAGTCCGGGTCGCCAAACAGCCGTTGGGCTTCGACGATTTGCGGGATGTCTGGCAGTGCAGCCTCGAAATCGGCTACGGCCTGACGCGTGACTTCGCGCAAGGTCACGAACACCATGGCCGAAAAGTTCAGCCCCAGCTCGCTGGGCGCGAGCACAGCCCGATACCCCAATATCACCCCGGCTTCTTCCAGTGCCCGCACCCGACGATGGCACGGCGACAGGCTCAGGCCCACGCGATCAGCCAATTCAGTGAGAGAAAGCCGGCCATCGGTGTGCAGTTCAGCAAGAATCTTTCGGTCAATTCGATCCACTGAGAAGAACCTTCTAATTGTGTGGCGCTGGTCGGGGATAAACGCAAAGTAATCCTAGCAGCATTTACTTAATCTTCTATCGGTCGGTTTTGCCACGAGCGGCCTCTGTCGTCTGGCTTGCCCTTTAACCCTGTTTGGCCCCTAGAAGGTGCTTATCTCGTGACTCTCAGTGTTCTGGCCGCGTTCTGGGCGGTGTCGTTCCTGTTCATCATCACCCCTGGCGCCGATTGGGCGTATGCCATCTCGGCGGGCATGCGCGGCCGTTGGGTAACGCCTGCGGTGGCAGGTTTGTTGTCGGGGCATTTACTGGCGACGATCATTGTCGCGGCGGGCGTCGGCGGGTTGATGGCCAGCAATCCGATGATTCTCAAGGTGCTGACCGTGGCTGGGTCGCTGTATTTGTTCTGGCTTGGTGTGGGGATGCTCAGAAACCCCGCCACCCCGGTGTCCGGAAGCGTCCAGGTGGCGGACTCCTGGTCACGTTGGGCGTGGAAGGGGTTGTGCGTCAGCGGTTTGAATCCGAAGGTCTTTTTGTTGTTTCTGGCGCTGTTGCCGCAGTTCACCGACCCCCTGTCGACATGGCCAGTGCCTGCGCAGATCGTGGCCCTGGGCGGGCTGCATGCGGTCAGTTGCGGCGTTGTGTATTTATTGGTTGGATTCGGCGCCCGAGCGGTGCTGCAAACCCGGCCCGGCGCGGCGCAACGGGTCAGTCAGACCTCGGGCGCCATCATGATCCTGATTGCCCTGATATTGCTGGCCGAGCAGATGCTGTAACCCGTCGCTGCCCGTGTGTCAGGGCAGCGAGGGTGCAGGGCTTAGAAGTCTGCCTTGAGCGACATGACGACGTTACGCGGTTCGCCATAGAAGTTGCCGAACCCTTCAGTGCCGATACTGGCGTAGTAGCGTTTGTCGAACAGGTTGTTGCCATTGAGCGCGACCGACCAGGTGTCATCAATGCGATAGCCAATGCGCCCGTTCCATACCGCGTAACCCGCCTGGCTGACATCGTTGCCGCTGATGGGCGACACGCGGTAGTTGCTGCTCTGCGCGTTGACGCCCGCCCCTAACGTGACGCGCTCCAGGGCGCCCGTCAGTGCGTAATCGGCCCACACCCGCAACAGGTGACGCGGCACGTAAGAGGTGTAGGCCAGGCCTTTCTGATCGGGCTGTGCGTCTTCCAGTACTTTGCTCTGGGTGTAGGTGTAGCCCGCCAGCAGTTGCAGGCGCTCGATAACTTCGCCGCTGATTTCTGCCTCGAAGCCCTGGGCGCGGACTTTGCCGGAGTTCAGTGAGCAACTGCTGTCCGGGCACAACGGATCATCTTGCGCGGCATCGTTTTGCACGGTGCGGAACAGGTTAAAAGCGCTGTTGAGGCGTCCTTCGAACCATTCGCCCTTGATCCCCAGCTCGTAACTTTTGCCGATTAACGGTTTGAGGCTGCTGCCGTCGATGGTTTTGTAGCCGCCTTGTGGGGTGAAAATGTCGGTGTAGCTGGCGTAAGTGGTGAGGTGATCGTTGATGTCGAACAACACGGCGGCAAAGGGGGTGACTTGCCCGCTTTCCCTGGCTTTTGAGCTGACCGGGGTGCCTTCACCGCGCCAGTAGGTGGTGGAGTCGCTGTTCGATGAGTACCAGCTGACCCGGCTGCCAACCACAACGGTCAGAGGGTCGGCCAGTTTCAGTCGGGCGAGGCTGTAGGCGCCATATTGCTGGATGCGCATGTCCACCGGGCCGCCCCGCGAGGCATTGGCAAGGTAGTAGCCCTCGTCCGGCCGTGGCAGATGGTGATCCGGATTGAAGATGTCCTGGCGCTGGGGCAGGGCCGCCACGGCGTAGAAGTCATCTTTATGCGAGCGACTGGCGTTGGCGCCCACGATCAGTTCGTGCGCTTGGCCGAAGGCATCAAACGTGCCATCGACATAGGCATCGAAGCCGTAGTCGACCTGGTCGTAGTCGTAAATGCTCCCCAGCATGAGCGTGTTGGTGTGGGTAGCACCTACGGGAACAGGCCCGCTGGGGAAGGCGTATTCCATGTCCTGGGTATTTTTGGAATACACCCCGGCCACCTTGAGTGCCCAGTCGTCACTGAGGGTGTGGGTCAGGTCACCGAAGACGGTCGTGCGTTTGCTGCGCTGGTTATTCCACGCGGTATTCAGGCAGGTGGAGCGTTTGAGCTTCAAGTCGCTGCCGTCGGCATAGCGCGGCAACCCACCCCAGCACGGGGTGGCATCTACGTCTTCATACGCCAGGCCCAGGCCGAGCGTGGTGTCCGGGGTGAGGTCCAGATCAAGGGCACCGTAGTAAATCTGGTCGCGGCGTTCAGCGACGTCATAAAAATACTGGCGGGTTTGTTGGGCCATTACGGCGCGGCCTCGCAACGTGCCGGACTCATTCAAGGGCCCGCCGGTGTCCACCAGGCCGCGATAGTTGTCCCATGTGCCCGCCGAGAGCGAGAGTTGCGTGTGCGGCGTGTACCCGCCGCGTTTGCGCACAAAATTGACCCCGCCCGCCGTGCCGCCCGCGCCCTTCATCATGCCAGCGGCACCGCGCAACACCTCAACCCGGTCATAAATTGCCATGTCGCTGTTGAAGCTGTCGGCCTGTACGTAGCTGCTGCCGATGTCCAGCGGCACGCCGTCGTACTGATACTGGCCGCTCATGCGAAATCCGCGCGAGTAAAAGTACTTACCGCCCATGGGAGAGTCGTACACGGTGATCCCGGGGACTTTCTCCATGACTTGATCGATGGTGTTGAGGTTTTGGTCATCGAGCATTTTGCGGGTGATCACGGTGACGGACTGTGGTGTTTCTTTGAGGCTGTGTGAACCCTTGCCGATGGTGACCGCCTGGGCCGTGTAAGACCCGGAACCTTCAGTGGTGGCGTCGCGGCTTTGCTCGACGACGCGGGTGACCCCCAATTGCAGTGCATCGCCGTCTTGCGGAGCCGGTTCGACGCTGAAGTTGCCCTGGCCCGTGATGCGCAATTGCAGACGGCTGCCTGCCAGTGCCGCGTCGATCGCCTGCTCGGGTGACATGCGCCCGACCACAGCCGGTGCCTGCTTGCCCTGCACGAGGGCGGGTTCAAGGGAGATGATGTTCCCGCTCTGGCTGGCAATCGCATTGAGGGTAGTGGCCAAGGGGCCAGCCGGAAGGTTGAAATTCACGTCTTGCGCCTGAACCAGTGCAGGGCTCGCCACCGTTGCCAGAGCAACGGCAACGCAGAGGGCGTTGGGCCACGGGTTGATCACAGCATTCTCCTGATCGTGTGAAGGTGTCAGGAGATAGGTGGGATGAGAAATGAAAACCGGACACAAATACGATTAATGTTCAAAAAGAAAAACCCTTGTTCATCGGGCGCTGATCACGGTCAGCCATGGGCTGTAGTGATCCACGCGAATGGCATGGGTTTCTGCCAGTGCGGCGAATGCCCGCTGGGGATCGTTGAGCGGATACACGCCTTGTACGCGTAATTGCCGTACCTCGGGCGCCACGCGTACGAAGCCACGGGTATAAGGCCTCAATGCATCCACGACCTGCTCCAGCGGATCATCCAGCACGTTCAGCCTGCCGCTTTGCCAGTCGGCGCGCTGGCGTTGTTCACCAGGCACCGGGCTGATGCGGTCGGCATGCAGCAGCGCTGACTGGCCTTCTTGCAGGTTAAGCGTAGCGCCGTTGGGCAGGCGGGTTTCAACGGCATGCTGCAACACCACCACGCGGCTGACCCCGTGCTCTTGAGACACCAGAAAGCGCGTGCCCAAGGCGCGGACTTCACCCTGCGCCGTACGCACCCGCAAAGGCCGTTGCGGATCGGGCGCCACCTGAATCACCAGTTCGCCGCGGCGCAAGATGAGCAGGCGTTGAGCGGCATCGAAGTGCAGGTCCACGGCGCTGTTGGCATTGAGGCTCAAGTGGCTGCCATCTGCCAGATTGAAGTCTTGACGTTGAGCGCGGCCCGTTGACAGGTCGGCCAGCAAGGAAACACCAGACGAGCTTTTTGCGCCGAGCCATACACCGCCGCCCAGCACTCCCAGCCCTGCGATCATGCGCAAGGCGTCACGCCGCGTAGTGTGGGGTTGAAGCAGGACCTTGCGGGCTTCACTTGCCTGGCCGGGTACGCGGTTATCCAGTGCGCGCAATGGGTTGAACGAGGCGCCGATGCGGTTTTGCAGCGTGCTCCACGCCTGCTGGTGAGCCGGGTCGTGATTGAGCCAACCAGTGAAGCGCTTGAGCAGATCAGGCGTGGGCGTGTCGGCGCGCAGCTTGACCATCCAGTCAATCGCCTGCTCGCTGATCGGGTCCAGTTGCGGCTTGCTCATTGGCTGGCCTCGCACAGGTAGCACATGCGCAAGGCTTGCTTCATGTAGCGGCTGACGGTGCGTTCTGAAAGCCCCAGCTTTTGAGCGATGGCCACGTAGCTCAAACCGTCGAGCTGGCTGTAAAGGAATGTGGCTTTGACCGCCATCGGCAAACCGTCGAGCGCGCGGTCAATGGCAATCAGTGCTTCGGTCAGTTGCAGTTGTTCTTCTGGCGAGGGGGCGACGGCTTCCGGCAACAGCGCCAATCGCTCCAGATAGGCCAGTTCCAGCTGGCGTCGCCGGTGTCGATCGAAGATCAGCCGCCGGGCAATGGTCGACAGGTAAGCACGGGGTTGTTCAATGCTGTCCGGGTCCACTTGGGCCGCCAGCAACTGGCAAAACGTGTCCGCCGCCGTGTCCTGTGCGTCGGCGTGATTACGTAAGCGGCGCTGAATGTGTTGCAGCAACCAGCGATGATGATCGCTGAAAAAGAAACCCAGCTTGCTGGTCGAAGGAGAATGCACCGGTTGGCGTCCAGATGTGAGTGCGAATAGTTCTCAATATTAGCGGCGAGATGATGGCCACTGCAATCACTGCGTGCGCGGATGCATACACAGCGGTGTTGGGCCGTGATTGGAGAGACGTCGCGGGTGCGGGCATAATGGGTCACTGACATTGTTTGCAACATCTGACTGGAGTCGCCCATGAAATCCCCCGTCTTGCCAGGCCTGGCCCTGATTGTCGCTGCCGGAATGATGAGCTCAGCGGCCGTCGCAGCGGGGGATGCTGAAGCGGGTGGCAGGTTATTCACGAAAATGTGCGCGGGTTGCCACAGCATCGGCAAAGGCGCCCGGGGCGGTTTTGGCCCGCAACTCAATGGCGTGATCGGACGGCCTGCCGGGGCAACCCCCGACTATCAATACTCCGACGCCATGAAGCATTCAGGCGTGGTGTGGACCAAGGACAAGCTGGCGGCCTACATCGAAGCCCCGAAGAAGGTCGTCAGTGGTACGCGCATGATTTTCTGGGGGATCAGCGATCAGGAAAAAATCGACAACCTGCTGGCCTATCTGGAGACCTTTCAGGACGCCGATCACTGAATGTCTTTCAAGTAACTCGTGAGGTGAGTCAGCGGCGTGCCCATTTGCTCCAAGGTTTGAGCCTGAGCGAAGGCGGTGGCTAGCTTGTGCAGTTCGCGTCCCAAGGGCTTTTGTGTGCCGCCTAACGCGTTCAGCGCCTGGCTCAGACAATCCGCCACTTTTGCCTGAATGCCAGGGGCGTCGTCTTTGCGCACCAGCAACGCAAATACTTCGCGCTGATAGTCATCCATCACCGGGTCGTCACGCAGAATCGGGCTATGACCGTCGGTCTCATAGACCAATTTCAGAGAGAAAAGGGCGACAGTCTCCAGTGACGATTCCATGTTGGGATTTCCTGTTAGAAGGTGCCGTATGGCAGCGTTCACTTTTCTGCAGGCGAAAAAAAAGACCTTGAATTTCAAGGTCTTTTTTTAAGATGGTGCCCCGAGGGAGACTCGAACTCCCACTTCTTTCGAAAACGGATTTTGAATCCGCCGCGTCTACCAATTCCGCCATCAGGGCTCAATGGCGGCGAAGTATAGAGATGAGCTTTAGGTCGGTCAACAACTTATTGGTCTATTTTTGCTAAGTCCGTTAAACTCCCCGGCCCTGCTAGACGAAACCTATCATGCGCGTTGCTGACTTTACTTTCGAACTCCCTGATTCGCTCATCGCACGCCATCCTTTGGCGGAGCGCCGCAACAGCCGCCTGCTGACCCTGGATGGGGAGAGCGGGGCGCTGGCTCATCGTCAATTCACTGATTTGCTTGAACATTTGCGTTCGGGCGATTTGATGGTGTTTAACAATACCCGGGTGATTCCGGCCCGCCTGTTTGGCCAGAAGGCCTCCGGCGGCAAGCTCGAAATCCTCGTCGAGCGGGTGCTCGACAGCCATCGGGTGCTGGCGCATGTGCGCTCCAGCAAGTCGCCCAAACCGGGGTCGAAAATCCTGATCGATGGCGGTGGCGAGGCCCAAATGCTGGCGCGCCATGATGCGTTGTTCGAGCTGGGTTTTGCTGAAGAAGTGCTGCCGTTGCTGGACCGTGTCGGGCACATGCCCCTGCCGCCTTACATCGATCGTCCTGACGAAGGTGCCGACCGCGAGCGTTATCAAACGGTCTACGCTCAACGTCTTGGTGCTGTGGCAGCGCCCACCGCCGGGCTGCATTTCGATGAGCCGCTGATGCAGGCCATCGCCGCCAAAGGTGTCGAGACCGCATTCGTGACGTTGCACGTAGGGGCGGGCACGTTCCAGCCGGTGCGGGTTGAGCGTCTTGAAGACCATCACATGCACACCGAGTGGCTGGAAGTGGGTCAGGAGGTGGTCGACGCCGTGGCCGCCTGCCGCGCGCGCGGCGGTCGCGTAATTGCGGTGGGCACCACCAGTGTGCGGTCGCTCGAAAGTGCCGCGCGCGACGGTACGCTCAAGCCGTTCAGTGGTGACACGGACATTTTTATTTTCCCTGGCCGGCCGTTTCATGTGGTCGATGCGCTGGTGACCAACTTCCATTTGCCGGAATCCACGCTGTTGATGCTGGTTTCGGCGTTCGCCGGCTACCCCGAAACCATGGCGGCCTATAAGGCTGCGGTTGAGCAGGGGTACCGCTTCTTTAGTTACGGTGATGCAATGTTCATCACCCGCAATCCTGCGCCGACGGCTCCCGCCCCGGCCCCAGAGGATCAAGCATGAGCAACTGTCGTATGTCCTTCGAACTGCTGGCCACTGATGGCAAGGCGCGTCGCGGTCGTCTGACCTTCCCGCGTGGTGTGGTGGAAACCCCTGCGTTCATGCCGGTAGGAACTTACGGTACGGTCAAAGGCATGCTGCCGCGCGATATCGAAGCGATTGGCGCGCAGATGATTTTAGGCAACACCTTTCACCTCTGGCTGCGTCCGGGCACTGAAGTCATCAAGAAGCACGGCGACCTGCATGACTTCATGAAATGGCAAGGGCCTATCCTGACCGACTCGGGCGGCTTTCAGGTGTTCAGCCTTGGCGCGATGCGCAAGATTAAAGAAGAGGGCGTCACCTTCGCTTCCCCGGTCGATGGTGCCAAGGTGTTCATGGGGCCGGAGGAGTCGATGCAGGTCCAGCGTGACCTGGGTTCTGACGTGGTGATGATTTTCGACGAGTGCACCCCGTACCCGGCCGATGAAGACGTGGCCCGTGTTTCGATGGAGCTGTCGTTGCGCTGGGCTCAGCGTTCCAAAAACGCCCACGGCGATAACACGGCGGCACTGTTCGGTATCGTTCAGGGTGGCATGCACCAGAACCTGCGCGAGCGTTCGCTGGAAGGGTTGAACAAGATCGGCTTCGATGGTCTGGCCATTGGCGGACTGTCGGTGGGTGAACCCAAGCACGAGATGATCAAGGTGCTGGACTACCTGCCCGCCATGATGCCAGCTGACAAACCTCGTTACCTTATGGGGGTTGGCAAGCCTGAAGATCTCGTGGAGGGTGTGCGCCGCGGTGTGGACATGTTCGATTGCGTGATGCCAACCCGTAATGCCCGCAATGGGCATCTGTTTATCGACACCGGTGTGTTGAAGATCCGCAACGCGTTCCATCGCCATGATGATTCGCCGCTGGATCCGACCTGCGATTGCTATACCTGCCAGAACTTCTCCCGTGCTTATCTGCATCATCTGGACAAGTGCGGTGAAATGCTGGGTAGCATGCTCAATACCATCCACAATTTGCGGCACTATCAGGTGCTCATGGCTGGTTTGCGCGAGGCTATTCAACAGGGTACATTGGCCGCCTTTGTCGATGCCTTCTATGCCAAGCGCGGGTTGCCTGTACCGCCCCTGGACTGATTTTCGGACCCTAAGAAACACTTTTTGCAACTGGAGTGCTTAATGAGCTTTTTCATCTCTCCCGCTTTCGCGGACGCTGCTGCACCTGCTGCTGGCCCAGCCGGTACTGGTTTTGAGTGGATTTTCCTGGTCGGCTTCCTGGTCATCTTCTACCTGATGATCTGGCGCCCGCAGGCCAAGCGCGCCAAAGAGCAGAAAGCCCTGTTGGGTAACCTGCAAAAAGGCGACGAAGTCGTTACCACTGGCGGCATCGCCGGCAAAATCACCAAAGTGACTGACGCTTTTGTTGTGATCGAAGTGTCTGACACTGTCGAGCTGAAAATTCAGAAGGGCGCTGTAGCCGCCACGTTGCCTAAAGGCACGCTGAAAGCGATCTAAAGTTTCAACTTTTAACAATCGACGGGGCGCGCAAGGCGCCCCGCGTTCTAAGCGGGCGGCGTGATTGATGCTGAACAAATACCCTCTGTGGAAATACGTACTGATCCTGGCGGTGCTGGCGATCGGTTTTATTTATTCCGCTCCCAATCTCTACCCGGATGACCCTGCAATTCAGGTGTCGGGCGCGAGCACGGCGCTGCAAGTCACTGATGCTGACCTGGAGCGTGCGAGCAAGGCGCTCAAGGATGCTGGCATTGCGGTGAAAGGCGCGACACTGGCCCAGAACGGCAAGGGCGGCTTGTTGCGCCTGGCGAGCAAAGACGATCAGTTGCCGGCCAAAGACGTGGTGCGCAAGGCGTTGGGTGACGACTATGTCGTTGCACTGAACCTGGCTCAGACCACGCCGCAATGGCTGCGTAATCTGGGTGCTCACCCGATGAAGCTGGGTCTGGACTTGTCCGGCGGTGTGCATTTCCTGTTGGAAGTGGACATGGACAAGGCCGTTGACGCGCGCATGAAAGTGTACGAAAGCGACGTCAAAAGCCTGTTGCGTAAAGACAAGCTGCGCTATCGCAGTCTGCCGCAACTCAATGGCGCCATTCAGTTGGGCTTTGCCGACGAAGCGATCCGTGAGCAAGCGCGTAGCCTGATTCGCAAAAACTTCAACGACTTCGACATTACCGCTGCCGACCTCAATGGTCAGCCGGTGCTGCGTCTGGCGATGACCCCGGCCAAGCTGGCGGAAATCCGTGAATATTCCATCAAGCAAAACCTGACCACTGTCCGTAACCGGGTGAACGAGTTGGGTGTTGCCGAGCCTTTGGTTCAGCGTCAGGGTGCTAACCGCATCGTGGTCGAGCTGCCGGGCGTGCAAGACACCGCCGAAGCCAAGCGTATTCTGGGCAAGACGGCCAACCTTGAGTTCCGTCTGGCGGCAGAGCCGGGCGCTTCCAAAGCCACTTCCGAAACGTTCGAGTTCCGTGAAGGCAATCGTCCTTCCGCGCAAATCGAGCGTGGTTTGATCATCACCGGTGATCAGGTAACGGATGCGCAGGCAGGTTTTGACGAGCATGGTCGTCCACAGGTGAACATCAAGCTTGATGGTCATGGTGGCGAGTTGATGAGTCGTTCCACGCGCAGCAACGTCGGTCGCAGCATGGCGGTGATCTTCATCGAGCAGAAGCCGGTGACGACCTACACCAAGCAAGTGGTCGATGGTGTCGAGAAAGAAGTGCCGGTCCAGGCCTTCAAGGAAGAGAAAAAAATCATCAGTCTGGCGACCATTCAGTCGCCGCTGGGCAGTCAGTTCCGGATTACCGGTCTGAACGGTCAGGGTGAGGCTTCCGAGCTGGCGCTGTTGCTGCGTGCCGGTGGTCTGGCTGCACCGATGTACTTCGCTGAAGAGCGCACCATTGGTCCGAGCCTGGGTGCTGACAACATCACCAAGGGCATTGATGCGTCGCTGTGGGGCATGCTGTTTGTGTCCATCTTTATCATCGCGATCTATCGCTTCTTCGGTGTGATTGCGACGGTGGCACTGGCGGGCAACATGGTACTGCTGCTGGCCTTGATGTCTTTGCTGGGGGCTACGCTGACCCTGCCGGGTATCGCCGGTATCGTATTGACGATGGGTATGGCGGTCGACGCCAACGTGCTGATCTTCTCGCGTATCCGTGAGGAAATTGCCAATGGCATGACGCCACAGCGGGCGATCAATGAAGGCTTCAATCGCGCGTTCACGGCGATTGTCGACTCCAACCTGACAACCCTGTTGGTCGGCGGGATTCTGTTTGCCATGGGTACCGGGCCGGTCAAAGGCTTTGCGGTGACCATGTCCCTCGGGATCTTTACCTCGATGTTCACGGCCATCATGGTGACCCGCGCGTTGGTCAACCTGGTTTACGGCGGTCGGGACTTCAAGAAGTTGTGGATTTAAGGGGCTGCCATGTTACGTACAATCAACTTCATGGGCGTTCGCAACGTTGCGTTCGGCGTCACTTTGCTGCTTACCGTGCTGGCCTTGTTCAGCATGTTCCACAAAGGTCTGAACTACGGCCTGGACTTCACTGGCGGTACGCTCATCGAGCTGACCTACGAGAAGCCGGCTGATCTGACCAAAGTGCGCAACGAGCTGGTGACGGCTGGTTTTCACGATGCGGTCGTGCAGAGCTTTGGTGCGACCACTGACTTGCTGGTACGCATGCCGGGCGATGATCCATTGCTGGGCAACAAGGTTGCGGCGGCGCTGGGTCAGGCGGATACCGACAACCCGGCCGTGATCAAGCGCGTCGAGTTCGTGGGCCCGCAAGTGGGTGAAGAGCTGCGCGACCAGGGTGGTCTGGGCATGCTCATGGCCTTGGGCGGCATCATGTTGTACCTCGCGTTCCGCTTTCAGTGGAAGTTCGCGGTCGGTGCCATTGTTTCGCTGGTGCATGACGTGATCGTGACCATGGGCGTGTTGTCGTGGTTCCAGATCACGTTTGACCTGACGGTGCTGGCGGCGGTGCTGGCGATCATTGGTTACTCGCTCAACGACACCATTGTTGTGTTTGACCGGGTGCGGGAGAACTTCCGTGTGCTGCGCAAGGCGAGCCTGATCGAGAACATCAACATCTCGACCACACAGACCCTGCTGCGGACCATGGCGACGTCGATCTCCACGTTGCTGGCCATTGCGGCGCTGCTGATCTTTGGTGGCGACAATCTCTGGGGTTTCTCGATTGCCCTGTTTGTCGGTGTGTTGGCGGGTACTTACTCGTCGATCTACATCGCCAACGTGGTGCTGATCTGGCTGAATCTCAATGCTGAGGATCTGATTCCGCCCGCGGCGAGTGAAAAGGAAATCGACGACCGTCCATGACCGTTCGTTGATGGCCAATGGTCACTAAAAAGGCGCGAGTATTGAACTCGCGCCTTTTTTTATGCTCCAAGGCTGGGATTAGCGCGGGATTGTTCCTGCGTAGAAAGGCCTGGAGGTTCACGTGAATAAATCTTTGCTGGTAGGTGCTGTTTTGGGTGCTGTCGGTGTCACTGCCGGTGGTGCTGTTGCTACTTACAGCTTGGTTAAAGCCCCTGAGTCTGCGCAGGTGCTGGCTGTTCAGCCGGTCAAGCAACAGATTAAAACCCCTCGCGAGGTGTGTAAGGACGTAACCGTAACGCGTCGTGCGGCGGTTAAGGATGAGCATCAAATTGTTGGCAGTGTCATTGGTGCTGTAGCGGGTGGTTTGTTGGGTAATCAGGTGGGTGGCGGTAACGGCAAGAAGATTGCGACCGTTGCGGGTGCCGTAGGCGGTGGCTATGCCGGTAACAAGGTTCAGGAAGGCATGCAGAACCGCGATACGTACACCACGACTCAAACCCGCTGCAATACCGTCAACGACATCAGTGACAAGGTGGTGGGTTACGACGTGCGTTACGTGCTGGACGGTAAGGAAGGCAAGGTTCGGATGGATCACGAGCCGGGCAGCGAAATTGCCGTCGACAAGCAGGGCAAGCTCATACTCAATTGATACCGCTTTAGAGGCAGTAGAGTCAGTTCGGCCTCTCGCCGTTTATCGGTGGGCGCAGCGATCAAGGTGTATTGAAGTAGGCCCAAAAAAAAGCACCCCGAGGGGTGCTTTTTTGATTTGCGCGGTTCGCTTAGCGTTTCAGCGAGGCCGGCAAGTGAGGCTGGATTGCAGTCAGTACGGCTTTGAAGCACTTGGTGTTGCCGGCAACGATGTGACCCTTTTCAAGGAAATCGTGGCTACCAGTGAAGTCGCTGACAAGGCCGCCTGCTTCTTGAATCAGCAGGGCGCCCGCAGCCATGTCCCATTCGGACAGGCCGGACTCCCAGAATGCATCGAAGCGGCCTGCTGCGACGTAAGCCAGGTCCAGGCTCGCAGCGCCGGCGCGACGAATGCCTGCAGTTTGGCCTACCAGGCTGCGGAACATGCCCAGGTAGTTATCCAGGTTATCCATTTGGTTGTCGCGGAACGGGAAGCCGGTACCCAGCAGGGCGCCTTCCAGGCTGGTGCGGCCGCTGACACGCAGGCGGCGACCATTCAGTTGAGCGCCGCGACCACGGCTGGCGGTGAATTCTTCCTGGCGAACCGGATCAAGGACGACGGCGTGCTCAAGGCGGCCGCGGTATTTGCAGGCGATGCTGACAGCGAAGTGCGGAACGCCGCGCAGGAAGTTGGTGGTGCCATCGAGCGGGTCGATGATCCACAGGTAGTCAGCACCTTCGCCGCTGCCCGCATGCAGGCCGGTTTCTTCACCGAGAATGCCGTGGGTCGGATAAGCCTTGCGCAAGGCGTCGATGATTTTCTGTTCGGCAGCACGATCGACTTCAGAGACGTAATCCTTGGCGTCTTTTTCGTCAACCTTGATGGTATCCAGGCGCTCGATGGAGCGGAAAATCAATTCACTGGCGCTGCGGGCGGCGCGCAGCGCGATATTCAGCATGGGCTGCATGGACGTTTCACCTAGGTCGTTAAAGAAAGCCGAACATTCTAGCAGAAAAGTTTGGCATATGAAGGTTTGCGTTAGCTTTCGTGGCGTAAGGTGATGGGCTTAGGTAAGATTTGCACCCTCTTAACGGTCTGTGAGCGCTTCCATTGCTGTCAAATATTCGTGTCGTTCTGGTCAATACCAGTCATCCCGGCAATATCGGCGGTGCTGCGCGTGCCATGAAAAACATGGGCTTGTCGCGATTGGTTCTGGTAGAGCCAAGACTGTTTCCTCATCACGAGGCGGATGCGCGTGCTTCGGGCGCCGGTGACATCCTCGAACGTGCCCAAGTGGTTGCGACCCTTGAAGAGGCGCTGGTGGGTTGCAACCTGGTCCTGGGCACCAGTGCGCGCGATCGCCGGATTCCCTGGCCGCTGCTGGATCCGCGCGAATGCGGGCAAAAGGTCGTGGATGAGGCGGCTCAAGGCGCCGAGATAGCCTTGGTTTTCGGTCGCGAAGATTCCGGCCTGACCAATGAAGAGTTGCAGCGCTGTCATTATCATGTGCACATTCCGTCGGACCCTGAGTTCAGCTCGCTGAATCTGGGGGCCGCTGTGCAAGTGCTGAGCTACGAAATTCGCATGTCGTGGCTGGCTGCGCAGGGGCAGCCGAGCAAGGTCGAGAAGGATGAAGTTGCCTCCACCAAAAGTGGAGAGTTGGCGACGATGGATGAGCTCGAGCGTTTCTACGAGCACCTGGAGCAGACCTTGGTGGCGATCGAGTTTCTCGATCCTGAAAAACCGCGTCACCTGATGGCGCGCCTGCGTCGTTTGTATGGTCGTAGCTCGGTAAGTCGTGCCGAGATGAATATATTGCGTGGCATTCTGACCGAAACCCAAAAAGCAGCCCGTGGCGAGCTGCTCAAGCGCAAGGATTGAAGATGTTCGAGCGTCTGCGTGAAGATATCCAGAGTGTGTTTCATCGCGATCCTGCTGCGCGCAATGCGTTTGAAGTGTTGACCTGTTACCCGGGCATGCACGCCATCTGGCTTCATCGATTGTCGGGGTGGTTGTGGCATGCAGGCTGGAAGTGGATGGCGCGGCTGGTCTCTAACTTCGGACGCTGGATGACGGGCATTGAAATTCATCCGGGTGCCAAGGTGGGTCGTCGTTTCTTCATTGATCACGGGATGGGGATTGTGATCGGCGAGACCGCAGAGATCGGTGATGACGTCACGCTTTATCAGGGTGTAACCCTGGGTGGCACCAGTTGGAACAAAGGCAAGCGCCATCCTACGCTGGAGAACGGTGTCGTCGTCGGTGCGGGCGCCAAGGTGCTGGGCCCATTTACGGTGGGTGCAGGCGCCAAGGTGGGCTCGAATGCGGTCGTCACCAAGGCAGTGCCTGCGGGTGCAACGGTTGTTGGGATTCCGGGGCGAATTATCATCAAGGCCGAGGGGGACGTTGAAGCCAGGCGTAAGGCGATGGCGGAGAAAATCGGCTTCGATGCTTACGGTGTCAGCGAGGACATGCCCGATCCTGTGGCGCGGGCTATTGCACAATTGCTGGATCATTTGCAAGCCGTCGATGGCAAGCTGGACGGTATGTGCGGGGCCCTGAAGGAGCTGGGCAGTACCTACTGCGCCAAGGACTTGCCCGCATTGCGCGAGGAAGATTTCGCCTGTGTTCAGGGCAAGGATGAAGTCAAGCCCGGTTAGGCCGATAGTGGTTCTAGGTGGTTGTGAAGGGTTGCGGCGCCACCTGCTTGCATCATTGGCCTGACGCTTTCTTGAGGTTTGCGGCAACGAGCGCGCTGTAAAACGCAGCATCGCTCGTGTGCCATTACGTCGCATAGCCTGCTACAATGCGCGCGCTGTTTTGCGGGTAATCCCGACTAAAGTACTAGGTCTAATAGTTGACTTAAATACTCGGGAATAGCATACTCGCCCCCATTCCGAATTCCGTGGTACCTGTCCATGAGACTGACTACAAAAGGCCGTTACGCCGTAACTGCAATGCTCGATTTGGCGTTGCACGCACAGCACGGGCCGGTGTCCCTGGCCGATATTTCCGAACGCCAGGGCATTTCCCTTTCCTACCTTGAGCAACTCTTCGCCAAGTTGCGCCGCAGCAGTCTGGTTTCCAGTGTGCGTGGCCCAGGCGGTGGCTATCAGCTATCGCGCGATATGCAAGGTATTCAGGTTGCCCAGGTGATCGATGCAGTCAACGAGTCTGTCGATGCGACACGTTGCCAGGGTCTGGGCGATTGCCATGCTGGCGATACCTGCCTGACACACCACTTGTGGTGCGACCTGAGCCTGCAAATCCACGAGTTTCTCAGCGGTATCAGCTTGGCTGATCTTGTTACTCGCCGTGAGGTACAAGAAGTAGCCCAGCGTCAGGATCAGCGCCGCTGTAATGGCAAAGCGCCGCACCTGGATAAGATCGAAGCGTCCGCCGTCGAGTGATTGCATAAAAACGACGGTGCGCCAGCCAGCCTGATTTAGGAGATAGTCCATGAAATTGCCGATTTACCTTGATTACTCAGCCACCACCCCGGTTGATCCGCGTGTTGCTCAAAAAATGAGCGACTGCCTGCTGGTTGACGGGAACTTCGGTAACCCGGCTTCGCGCTCCCACGTTTTTGGCTGGAAGGCCGAAGAAGCGGTCGAGAACGCACGTCGCCAGGTCGCAGATCTGATTAACGCCGATCCGCGTGAAATCGTCTGGACCTCCGGTGCGACCGAAGCCAACAACCTTGCCATCAAGGGCGCTGCGCACTTCTATGCGTCCAAAGGCAAGCACCTGATTACCGACAAAATTGAACACAAAGCCGTACTCGACACCATGCGTCAGCTGGAGCGTGAAGGTTTTGAAGTGACCTACATCGAGCCGGGTGAAGACGGTCTGGTCACGCCTGCCATGGTTGAAGCGGCCCTGCGTGAAGACACCATCCTGGTTTCGGTCATGCACGTGAACAACGAGATCGGCACCATCAACGACATCGCTGCCATTGGTGAGCTGACTCGCTCGCGCGGTGTGTTGTTCCACGTTGATGCCGCTCAGTCCACGGGCAAGGTAGAAATCGACCTGTCCAAGCTCAAAGTCGACCTCATGTCCTTCTCGGCTCATAAAACCTATGGCCCTAAAGGCATCGGCGCCCTGTACGTCAGCCGTAAGCCTCGCGTGCGTATCGAAGCCACCATGCACGGCGGCGGTCACGAGCGCGGTATGCGTTCCGGCACGCTGGCGACCCACCAGATCGTGGGCATGGGTGAAGCGTTCCAGATTGCTAAAGAAGAAATGGCTTCTGAAAACGTGCGTATCAAGGCGTTGAGCGATCGTTTCTTCAAGCAGGTTGAACACCTCGAAGAGTTGTACGTGAACGGCAGCATGACTGCGCGCGTGCCGCACAACCTGAACCTGAGCTTCAACTATGTTGAAGGCGAGTCGCTGATTATGGCGCTCAAGGATCTGGCCGTGTCTTCCGGTTCGGCCTGTACCTCGGCTTCCCTTGAGCCGTCTTACGTGTTGCGTGCGCTGGGTCGTAACGATGAATTGGCCCACAGCTCGATTCGCTTCACGTTCGGGCGTTTCACCACGGAAGAAGAAATCGATTACGCCGCGCAGAAAGTGTGCGAGGCGGTGACCAAGTTGCGCGCACTGTCGCCACTGTGGGACATGTACAAAGACGGTGTCGACATCTCGAAAATCGAGTGGGCGGCGCACTGATATTTCAAGTCGCCGCAGACAGCCGCTGTAAATGCAGCGAATAGCAGCGTTTACAGTGGCTCAAGAGCGACTCTCTGATGAGTGAGGATTAGTACTATGGCTTACAGCGAAAAGGTCATTGACCACTACGAGAACCCACGTAACGTCGGCAAGATGAACGCGGAAGACCCGGATGTCGGTACCGGCATGGTCGGCGCGCCTGCTTGCGGCGACGTGATGCGCTTGCAGATCAAGGTTAACGAGCAGGGCATCATCGAAGACGCCAAGTTCAAGACCTACGGTTGCGGATCGGCCATTGCTTCCAGTTCCCTGGCGACCGAGTGGATGAAAGGCAAGACTCTGGACGAAGCAGAGACCATCAAGAACACTCAGCTGGCTGAAGAGTTGGCGCTGCCGCCCGTCAAGATTCACTGCTCTGTACTCGCCGAAGACGCCATCAAGGCTGCCGTTCGCGACTACAAGCAGAAGAAAGGTTTGATCTGATCCATTGCGTCCCAATATGGCGCACATGTGGTGAAGAAACTGGCAACAGGTAAGGAGTCACGATGGCTATCAGCATGACAGAAGCGGCGGCCCGACATATTCGCCGTTCCCTTGACGGGCGCGGCAAGGGTGAGGGGATTCGTCTGGGTGTTCGCACCACCGGCTGCTCCGGCCTCGCCTATGTGCTGGAGTTTGTCGACGAAGTGGGCGAAGACGATCAGGTGTTTGAAACCCATGGCGAAAAAGTGATCATTGATCCCAAAAGCCTGACCTACCTTGACGGCACCGAGCTGGATTTCGTCAAGGAAGGCCTTAACGAAGGCTTCAAGTTCAATAACCCCAACGTGCGTGGCGAATGTGGCTGCGGCGAGAGCTTCAACATTTGAGGCCAGTCGTGGGTACTCCTTGTCATTTTGCTTTGTTTGAACTGCAACCGAGCTTCAGCCTGGACCTCGATCAGTTGGCTACGCGCTACCGTGAGTTGGCGCGCGGTGTTCACCCGGATCGCTATGCTGATGCTTCCGAGCGGGAGCAGCGCATGGCGCTGGAGCAGTCCGCCAGCCTTAACGAGGCCTATCAGACACTCAAAAGCCCATCCAGGCGCGCGCGTTATTTGCTCGAACTCAAGGGTAATGACGTGCCTCTGGAAGCAACGGTGCACGATCCTGAGTTTTTGATGCAGCAGATGCAGTGGCGCGAAGAACTTGAAGACTTGCACGACACCGCCGACATGGCAGGTATTGCAGCTTTCAAGCGTCGACTCAAAGACGCTCAGCAAGCCTTGAACGACAGCTTCGCTGCTTGTTGGGATGATGTTGCGCAGCGTGAACAGGCCGAACGCCTGATGCGGCGCATGCAGTTCCTCGACAAGCTCACTTACGAAGTGCGCCAGCTAGAAGAGCGCCTCGACGATTAACTCCGTGCTTTTCCGATTGCACGCCTGATTACAGATAAGTCCTGATAACGATGGCCCTACTGCAGATCGCCGAACCCGGCCAAAGTCCTCAACCGCACCAGCGACGTCTGGCTGTGGGGATCGACTTGGGCACCACCAATTCGCTGGTTGCTGCGTTGCGCAGTGGCCTTTCCGAGCCTCTGGCTGACGCAAGCGGCAATGTCATTTTGCCCTCAGCCGTGCGTTATCACCCTGACCGCGTAGAGGTGGGTGAATCAGCGCGCCTGGCGGCTTCAGCCGATCCGTTCAATACGGTGTTGTCGGTCAAGCGCCTGATGGGGCGTGGTCTGTCCGACGTAAAGCAACTGGGCGAGCAACTGCCTTACCGCTTTGTGGGCGGTGAGTCGCACATGCCGTTCATCGATACGGTTCAAGGGCCCAAAAGCCCGGTCGAAGTTTCGGCTGAAATCCTCAAGGTATTGCGCGAGCGTGCCGAGAAAACACTGGGTGGTGAATTGGTCGGTGCCGTGATTACGGTCCCCGCTTATTTTGACGACGCTCAGCGTCAGGCGACCAAAGATGCGGCCAAGCTGGCTGGTCTTAATGTGTTGCGTTTGCTCAATGAACCGACGGCTGCTGCGGTGGCTTACGGTCTTGACCAGTCTGCTGAAGGTGTTGTCGCTATCTATGATCTGGGCGGCGGCACGTTTGATATTTCAATCCTGCGCCTGACCGGCGGTGTATTCGAAGTGTTGGCGACCGGCGGCGACAGTGCGCTGGGTGGTGACGATTTCGACCATGCCATTGCTAATTGGATAGTCGGGCAGGCAGGGTTGTCGGCTGATCTGGACCCCGGCACTCAGCGTCAACTGCTGCAAAGCGCCTGCGCGGCCAAGGAAGCGCTGACGGATGCATCGAGCGTGACGGTTACGTTTGGCCAGTGGTCTGCCGAGCTGACCCGCGAAAGGCTCGATGCGCTGATCGAGCCAATGGTCGCCCGCAGCCTCAAAGCCTGTCGCCGAGCCGTGCGCGACGCCAATATCGAAGTCGAAGATGTGCAGGCCGTGGTCATGGTGGGTGGATCGACGCGCGTCCCTCGGGTGCGCGAGGCAGTCGCCGACATGTTTGGCCGTCAGCCGTTGACTGACATCGACCCGGATCAAGTGGTTGCCATTGGGGCAGCGATCCAGGCCGATACGCTCGCGGGCAACAAACGTGAGGGGGGGGAGTTGCTCCTGCTTGACGTGATCCCGTTGTCGCTCGGTCTTGAGACCATGGGTGGCCTGATGGAGAAAGTCATTCCTCGCAACACCACGATTCCCGTCGCGCGAGCTCAGGATTTCACCACTTACAAAGATGGCCAGACGGCCATGATGATCCACGTACTGCAGGGTGAGCGCGAGCTGATCAGCGACTGCCGTTCGTTGGCGCGTTTCGAGTTGCGTGGCATACCGCCGATGGTCGCAGGTGCCGCGAAAATCCGCGTGACTTTCCAGGTGGATGCCGACGGTTTGCTCAGCGTGTCAGCCCGTGAAACGGGATCGGGCGTTGAAGCGAGTATTCAGGTCAAGCCGTCCTACGGCCTGACGGATGGTGAAATCGCCAAAATGCTCAAGGATTCGTTCCAGTACGCAGGTGACGACAAAGTGGCTCGCGTGTTGCGTGAGCAGCAAGTCGATGCGCGGCGCCTGATCGAAGCCGTGCAAGCCGCGCTGGAGGTGGACGGTGACCGTCTGCTTGATGCTGAAGAGCGCAAGGTGATCGAGCTGCACATGCAGCAATTGTCCGAATTGTTAAAAGGCACCGATGGTTACGCCATTGAGCAGCAAACCAAGCGTCTGTCGCATGTGACCGATGCCTTTGCTGCCCGCCGTATGGACCTGACTGTCAAGGCGGCTCTGGCCGGGCGCAACCTGAATGAAATCGAGGAATAACTGATGCCGCAGATCATTTTTCTGCCACACGCCGAGCATTGCCCGGACGGTATGGTTGTTGAAGCCGAGACCGGTAAGTCGATCCTCGAGGTGGCGCATGACAACCACATCGAAATCGAAAGCGCCTGCGGTGGCGTCTGCGCCTGCACCACTTGCCACTGCATCATTCGCGAAGGGTTTGATTCGCTGGAAGAAGCTGACGAGCTCGAAGAAGACTACCTTGATCGCGCGTGGGGCCTGGAGGCACACTCGCGTCTGAGCTGTCAGGCCAAGGTCGGGACCGAAGACCTGACGGTCGAAATCCCGAAGTATTCGCTTAATCATGCTGCCGAAGCGCCGCACTGATTCGATCGCTGCCGGGGTGCGCTGACTGATTCGGGTCATTCCCTCTTTTCAGCCGCGCCAAGGTTCTGAGCGGTATAAGACTCTGCTTTTAAAGGAAGTGTCATGAGCCTTAAATGGGTTGATGTACAGGAAATCGCGATTCAGCTGGCTGAGGCTCATCCGGATGTTGATCCGCTGACGGTGAATTTCGTCAAGCTGCGCAATCTGGTGATGGCGCTGCCAGAGTTCGATGACGTCCCTGATCGCGGAGGGGAAAAGGTCCTCGAAGCCATTCAGGGGTTGTGGATCGAAGAGGCTGACTAAGCCTGCAACGCACGTAATTATGCAATACCCCTGAACCCGCGTATAATTCGCGGGTTTAATTTTTCGCTTCAATCACTGTTTCTGGAGTTACACCATGGCTGTTCAACGTACTTTCTCCATCATCAAGCCTGACGCCGTTGCTAAAAACGTTATCGGCAAGATCGTTACTCGTTTCGAAGACGCTGGCCTGCGCGTTGTTGCTTCGAAAATGAAGCAACTGTCCAAAGCCGAAGCTGAAGGTTTCTACGCTGAGCACAGCGAACGTGGTTTCTTCGGTGACCTGGTTGCCTTCATGACTTCCGGTCCGGTTGTTGTTCAGGTTCTGGAAGGCGAAAACGCTATCGCTCGTAACCGTGAGCTGATGGGCGCTACCAACCCTAAAGAAGCAGCTGCTGGCACCATCCGTGCTGACTTCGCTGAATCCATCGACGCTAACGCTGTTCACGGTTCCGACTCCGAAGCAGCCGCTGCTCGCGAAATCGCTTACTTTTTCGCAGCTACTGAAGTAACCACTCGATAAGCATCGGCTTGTGAGTGAGGGTGAAGACATGATTGCAACGACTGGCAAAACTAACCTGTTGGGTCTGACTCAACCGGAAATGGAGAAATTCTTCGACTCAATCGGGGAGAAGCGTTTCCGTGCCGGTCAGGTCATGAAGTGGATTCACCACTTTGGCGTCGATGATTTCGACGCCATGACGAACGTCAGCAAGGCCTTGCGCGATAAGCTCAAGGCCATTGCCGAGGTTCGCGGTCCTGAAGTCGTCAGCGAGGACATATCCACCGACGGTACCCGTAAATGGGTCGTTCGCGTGGCGTCCGGCAGCTGCGTCGAGACCGTTTATATTCCCCAGGGCAAACGTGGCACCTTGTGCGTTTCGTCCCAGGCGGGCTGTGCCCTGGATTGCAGTTTCTGCTCCACCGGCAAGCAAGGTTTCAATAGCAACCTCACGGCCGCTGAAGTCATCGGCCAGGTGTGGATTGCCAACAAATCCTTTGGCAGCGTTCCGGCAACCATCGACCGCGCCATCACCAACGTGGTGATGATGGGCATGGGCGAGCCGCTGCTCAACTTCGACAACGTTATCGCTGCCATGCACCTGATGATGGACGACCTGGGCTATGGCATCTCCAAGCGCCGGGTAACCCTGTCCACGTCTGGCGTGGTGCCGATGATCGATGAGCTGGCCAAGCACATCGATGTATCGCTGGCGTTGTCGCTGCACGCACCCAATGACGCACTGCGCAGTCAATTGGTGCCAATCAACAAAAAGTACCCGCTCAAAATGTTGCTGGAATCCTGCCGTCGTTATATGGCGACCCTGGGTGAGAAGCGCGTTCTGACCGTTGAGTACACCTTGCTCAAAGACGTGAACGACCATGTCGATCACGCGCGTGAAATGATCGAACTGCTCAAAGACACGCCCTGCAAGATCAACCTGATCCCGTTCAACCCGTTTCCTCACTCCGGTTATGAGCGCCCTAGCAACAACGCTATTCGCCGTTTCCAGGAGCTGCTGCAAAACGCGGGCTACAACGTGACCGTGCGCACCACGCGTGGTGAAGACATCGACGCGGCGTGCGGGCAGTTGGTGGGGCAGGTCAATGACCGGACGCGCCGCAGCGAGCGCCACATTGCTTCGATTGAAGCCGATCTGGCGCAAAACGCCGCCGCCCGGCCTTAAGAGAGGAACGCTATGACCCTGCGCGCGGCGCTTTGTGTGGTGTTGGTCAGCGTAATGGCTGGCTGCGTTTCATCGGGTGGATCAAACCCTTTGAGCACCAACAAGGGCCGTGATGCAGCGCGTCAGGCGTATGTGCAACTGGGGCTCGGCTATTTGCAGCAAGGTTTGGCCGAGCAGGCGAAGATCCCGCTGGGTAAGGCACTCGAACTCGACAAGCGTGACCCGGACACCCTCGCCGCACTGGCTTTGCTGTATCAGTCCGAAATGGAACCCGAGCTTGCGGAGAACAGTTACCGTCAATCGCTGAGCGCCCGTGCCCAAGACGCGCGTACGCTCAATAACTACGGCAGTTTCCTGTTCGAGCAGCAACGCTATCAAGAGGCCTTTGCGCAGTTTCAGAAAGCCTCGACCGATAATCTTTACCCCGAACGCTCCCGTGTTTACGAAAATTTGGGTATAACGGCGCTCAAGCTTGGGCAACCCGAAGTGGCGCGCCAGCATCTGGTGAAAGCGCTGCGTCTGAATCCGAAGCAGCCGCGAGCCTTGCTGGAGATGGCCGAGCTGTCGTATCAGGACAGGCAATATGTGCCAGCCCGTGACTATTACGATCGTTTTAGCCTGCTTAGTGGGCAAAATGCACGTAGTCTATTGCTCGGCGCGCGGTTGGCGACTGTCTTCGATGACCGTGCCACACCTGCCACGTTTGGCCAGCAACTAAAACGACTTTATCCCGGCACGCCGGAATATCAGCAATACCTGTCGGAGCAATGATGAAAGCGGCGCAACCCGAAGTTCCAGCAGTGACACGAGTCAATCCCGGCGAGACCTTGCGTCAGGCCCGGGAGAGCAATGGATGGGCATTGGCCGAAGTTGCCTTGAAGCTCAATCTCACGGTCAGCTCCTTGAGTAATCTTGAGGCGGGCGCGTTCGACAAATTGCCGGGTCATACATTTGCCCGTGGCTACATCCGCGCTTATGCCAAATTGCTGGGCATGGACCAGGCTGCGCTGGTGCATGAGTTTGATGTCTACACAGGAACGGATTCGACCGGCAGCAGCGTTCACAGCCTTGGCCGAATCGAAGAGCCCGTGCGTGTGTCGCATACCATCTTGCGTATTGTCAGCCTGTTACTGCTGCTGGCAGTGATCGGCGGCGGCTTTCTCTGGTGGCAGGACCAGACGTCCATGCGCGCCAAAGACCTTGTTGGCCTCACGCCTGAGCACGTTGAAGTGGAAGGCGCGGACGGCACAACCCAGATCCATCCGCTGGACGAACCGGAAGATCAGGCCGTCGCTGAAGCCAAAACCGAAGGCGATGCGGCTGTCCCGGCCGAACCCGCAGACGACCAGACGGGCGCGACTGCGTTAGCACTGCCTGGCGTACCCGAAGCGCCCGTTGCTGTTGCGCCCGCGCCTGCAACCCCTGCGCCGGCGGCTCAAGCAGCGCCAATGCCAACGCCGGTGGCGCCTGCCTCCGTGGCCGCTCCCGCTGCACCTGTCACTGAAGCGGCACCTGCGGTGGCAGGTGCTGGCAAGGTGGGCGTGCAGTACACCGCCGATTGCTGGACTCAGGTCACCGATGCGAATGGCAAAGTGCTGTTTGGCGGTCTGAAGCGCAAGGGCGACAATCTTGAAGTGAGCGGTAAGCCTCCACTCAGCTTGCGTCTGGGCTATGCCCGGGGTGCGCAAGTGACCTACAACGGTCAGGCAGTGGATGTGGCTCCTTTCACCAGTGGCGAGACTGCTCGCCTGAAGCTAGGTCAATAAGTCATGCACGGCGAATCACCCATCAAACGTCGCGAATCGCGCAAAATCTGGGTTGGCTCTGTACCGGTAGGTGGCGATGCCCCTATCGCGGTTCAGAGCATGACCAACAGTGACACCAATGATGTTGCAGCGACCGTTGCTCAGATCAATCGCCTTGAAGCCGCAGGCGTCGATATCGTGCGGGTTTCCGTCCCGGACATGGATGCTGCCGAAGCGTTTGGCCGCATCAAGCAACTGGTCAAGGTGCCATTGGTCGCCGATATTCACTTTGACTACCGCATTGCATTGCGTGTGGCCGAGTTGGGTGTCGATTGCCTGCGTATCAACCCCGGCAACATCGGTCGCGAAGACCGTGTACGTGCCGTTGTGGATGCAGCACGTGATCGGGGTATCCCGATTCGTATCGGCGTGAATGCCGGTTCCCTCGAAAAAGATTTGCAAAAGAAATACGGCGAGCCGACGCCTGCCGCACTGGTCGAGTCGGCACTGCGTCACGTAGAACACCTTGAACGCCTGAATTTTCAGGACTTCAAAGTCAGCGTCAAAGCGTCCGATGTGTTCATGGCCGTTGAGGCCTATCGCTTGCTGGCCAAGGAAATCGTTCAGCCTTTGCACTTGGGAATCACCGAGGCGGGCGGGTTGCGTTCCGGCACAGTGAAATCTGCCGTGGGGCTGGGTATGCTGCTCGCCGAGGGCATTGGCGATACCATTCGTATCTCGCTGGCCGCCGACCCGGTAGAAGAAGTGAAAGTCGGCTACGACATTCTCAAATCCCTGCGTTTGCGTTCCCGTGGCATTAACTTCATCGCGTGCCCAAGCTGTTCGCGCCAGAACTTCGACGTGGTAAAAACCATGAACGAGCTGGAAGGGCGCCTGGATGATCTGTTGGTCCCCTTGGATGTTGCTGTGATCGGCTGTGTGGTCAACGGCCCCGGCGAAGCCAAGGAGGCCCATGTGGGCCTGACCGGCGGTACGCCAAACCTGATTTACATCGACGGCAAGCCGTCGCAGAAATTAACGAATGAAAATCTGGTGGACCAGCTTGAAAAACTGATCCGCCAGAAAGCGGCCGAAAAGGTCGAAGCCGACGCAGCTGTTATTGCGCGCGGCTAATCAAACGAATTAAGGATTTTCTGTGAGCAAGTCACTGCAAGCCATTCGTGGCATGAACGACATCCTGCCCGAGCAGACGCCCCTGTGGCGTTTCTTTGAGGGCAAGGTCGCGCGTCTGCTGGATAACTACGGTTACAAGCAAATTCGCATGCCGATCGTCGAGTTCACCGAGCTGTTCAAGCGTTCGATCGGTGAAGTGACCGACATTGTCGAAAAAGAGATGTACACCTTCGAAGACCGCAACGGCGATTCGCTGACCCTGCGTCCCGAAGGCACTGCGGCCTGTGTGCGTGCTGTGCTTGAGCACGGCATCACCGGCGGCGGTCAGGTGCAAAAACTGTGGTACGTCGGCCCGATGTTTCGCCACGAGCGTCCTCAAAAAGGCCGTTATCGCCAGTTCCACCAGGTGGGCGTCGAGGTGTTCAACCTTGACGGTCCGGACATCGATGCCGAGTTGATCGTGCTGACCTGGCGCCTGTGGGGCGAGCTGGGGATTCGTGACGCGGTCAAACTGGAACTCAATAGCCTGGGCACCAGCGAGGCCCGTGCCCGCTACCGTGCCGCGCTGGTTGAATACCTGACTTCGCGCCTGAGCGAACTGGACGAAGACAGCCAGCGCCGTCTCAAGTCCAACCCGCTGCGTGTTCTCGACACCAAGAACGCTGACACACAGGCCGTTCTGGTTGACGCACCGAAGCTGGTGGACTACCTCGACGAAGAGTCCCGCGTGCACTTCGAGGGCCTCAAGGCGCGTCTCGACGCGGCGGGCATTCCTTACGTCATCAACCCGAAGCTGGTTCGCGGGCTTGATTACTACAGCAAGACCGTATTCGAGTGGGTCACCGACAAACTCGGGGCCCAGGGCACTGTCTGTGCCGGCGGGCGTTATGACGGTCTGGTTGAGCAAATGGGCGGCAAACCGACCTCCGGCGTGGGCTTCGCCATGGGCATCGAGCGTCTGATCCTGATGCTGGAAACCCTTGAGCAAATCCCTGAAGAAATCTCGCGCCAGGTCGATGTGTACCTGTGCGCCTTCGGTGAAGCTGCTGAACTGGCCGCACTGGCCTTGAGCGAACGTGTTCGCGATCAGTTGCCGAACCTGCGCCTGCAAGTCAATGCCGGTGCGGGCAGCTTCAAAAGCCAGTTCAAGAAGGCCGACAAGAGCGGCGCGCTGTATGCGCTGATCCTGGGCGACGACGAATTGGCCCGGCAAGTGGTAGGCGTCAAACCCCTGCGTGGCCAGGGTGAACAACAAACTATTGCCTGGGATGCTCTTTCAGAGCACTTGGCCACCTGCGTCGTGCAGGATTGAAGCTGTAAAAACAGCCGATTTATCGAATAAGGAGTGTTGGGGTGTCGAGTAACGATGATGATCAGCTGGGCGAGTTGAAAGACTGGTGGCAGCGCAACGGCAAACCCCTGGTCACTGGCGGCTTGCTGGCGCTGGTGGTGGTGTTCGGCTGGCAGGCTTGGCACAAATATCAGAGCAATCAGTCGCAGGGTGCGTCGATTCTCTACCAACAACTGCTTGAAACCACATTGACGCCGAGCGGCCAGCCTGATGCCGCGCAAGTCGCTGATCTGGCCAACAAGCTGAAGAACGAATACAGCGGTAGCGCCTACGCGCAATTTGGCGGTCTGTTTGTTGCCAAGGTGGCGGTTGACAACGGCAAGCTGGATGACGCGGCCAATGAGCTGAAAATCATCGTCGACAAGCCTGCCAATGCCACGTTGGGCGAAGTCGCGCGTCAGCGTCTTGCTCAGGTTCTGGCTGCACAGAACAAGGTTGATGAAGCCTTGAAGCTGCTTGAAGGTGATTCGGACAAAGCATTCCTGGCCAGCCGTGAAGAGCTCAAGGGTGACCTGCTGGTTCAGCAGGGTCGCACTGATGACGCACGTGCAGCCTACGAAAAAGCCAAGGCGGCGCTCTCGGATGAGGCGGCAGTCGGCGGCTTACAAATCAAGCTCGACGACCTGGCCAAAGGGGATGCGTAACGTGATTCGTTGGAAACATGCAGCATTGCTGGCTCTGGCCATTTTGGCCGCGGGTTGCAGCAGCAACAGCAAAAAAGAACTACCACCGGCCGCGCTGACCGACTTCAAAGAAGAAGTCGTTTTGCAAAAGCAGTGGAGCCGCTCGATTGGCGACGGCCAGGGCAAAACCTACAACATGCTGGTGCCAGCTGTTGAAGGTAATACCCTGTACGCGGCCGATGTGACCGGTGTCGTGATGGCGCTGGACCGCATGAACGGCGACGTCAAATGGAAAAAGGACCTTGAACTGCCTGTTTCCGGCGCTGTTGGCGCGGGTTACGGTCTGGTCCTGCTGGGTACCTTGCAAGGTGAAGTGGTTGCGCTTGACGCCAGTTCTGGCGAAGAAAAGTGGCGCTCCCGAGTGACCAGCGAAGTCCTGGCTCCGCCTGCCACCAACGGTGACGTGGTGGTGGTTCAAACCCAGGACGACCGCCTGATCGGCCTGGATGCCTCGACCGGCGACCAGCGCTGGACCTACGACAGCACGCCGGGTGTTCTGACCCTGCGGGGTACGGGGGCTCCTGTAGTCACCAACCATTTGGCGGTGGCAGGTCTTTCCACCGGTAAAGTGGTGGCGCTGGACACTCGCAATGGCGTGCCCGTTTGGGAGCAGCGTGTTGCCATCCCGCAAGGCCGTTCCGAACTGGAGCGCATTGTTGACATCGACGGTGGCCTGCTGCTGTCCGGTGGCACGCTGTACGTTGCCAGTTACCAGGGCCGCATGGCGGCACTGGAACTGGAAAGCGGCCGTGTGCTGTGGCAGCGTGATGCTTCCAGCTACGCCGGTGTCGCACAAGGTTTTGGCAGCGTCTACGTCAGCCTGGCGTCCGGCACTGTTGAAGGCGTCGACGAGCGTTCGACCACCGCCCTGTGGAGCAACGATTCCCTGGCCCGCCGTCAGCTGTCGGCACCGGAAGTCTTCTCCAGCTATGTAGCGGTCGGCGACATGGAAGGCTATCTGCACCTGTTGAGCCAGGTTGATGGTCGTTTCGTAGGCCGTACCCGCATTGACAGCGATGGCCTGCGGGCACGCCCGCTGGTGGTCGGTGACATGATTTACGTGTTTGGTAACAGCGGCAAACTGGAAGCCCTGACCATTCGCTAAGGCGTCTATGCTTGAGGCTCTAGGGCCTCGGGCAGCCTTGCTCTGGCAAGGTTTGCGGCACATTTTTGTGCTGTTCCGAACTCTGGCCGCTGCCTTGCAGCGGCTTTTGTATTTTCTGAAATAACGAAGTGGAGAGCCGCATGGTTCCCGTAATCGCCCTGGTGGGCCGACCAAACGTCGGCAAGTCCACCTTGTTCAACCGCCTGACCAGGACACGTGACGCCATCGTCGGCGACTTGTCCGGTCTGACCCGTGATCGCCAATACGGTGAGGCCAAGTGGCAAGGGCGTTCCTACATTCTGGTCGACACCGGCGGTATCTCCGGTGACGAGCACGGTATGGACGAAAAGATGGCCGAGCAGTCACTGCTGGCCATCGAAGAAGCTGATGTGGTGCTGTTCCTGGTAGATGCCAAGGCGGGTTTCACTGCCGCTGACCAGATGATCGGCGAACACCTGCGCAAACGAAACAAGCGTTCCTACGTGGTTGCCAACAAGGTCGACAACATCGACCCGGACATGGCTCGCGCAGAATTCGCACCGTTGGGCATGGGCGACGCGATTCCGATCGCCGGTGCCCACGGCCGCGGTATCTCGCAGTTGCTCGAAGTGGCGTTGTCCTCGTTCCCGCGTGACGAAGACGATGCCGAAGAAGGCGAACCGGAAATCGTTCTTGAAGGCGAGGAAGCCAAGCGCATTCCTGGGCCGGGCGAGAAAGACGGCATCAAGATCGCGATCATCGGTCGTCCGAACGTCGGCAAATCGACACTGGTCAACCGTATGCTCGGTGAAGACCGGGTTATCGTGTACGACCAGCCCGGCACGACCCGTGACAGCATTTACATCCCGTTTGAGCGTAACGACGAGAAGTACACGCTGATCGACACGGCCGGTGTGCGCAAGCGCGGCAAGATCCACGAAGAAGTCGAAAAATTCTCCGTGGTCAAAACCCTGCAAGCGATCAAAGACGCCAACGTGGTGATCTTTGTCATGGACGCGCGCGAAGGCGTTGTGGATCACGACCTGAACCTGTTGGGCTTTGCGCTGGAGGCCGGTCGGGCTCTGGTCATCGCGATCAACAAGTGGGACGGCATGACCCCGAGCGAGCGCGACTACGTCAAGACCGAGCTGCAACGCCGCTTGTTCTTCGTTGACTTTGCCGACATCCACTTCATCTCGGCGCTGCACGGCACGGGCGTGGGTAACCTGTACCAGTCGGTACAGAACTCCTTCAAGTCGGCGGTGACCCGCTGGCCAACGAATCGCCTGACCCAGATCCTTGAAGATGCCGTGGGCGAGCACGCACCGCCGATGGTCAACAACCGTCGCATCAAGCTGCGTTATGCCCACTTGGGTGGTGCCAACCCGCCGATTATCGTGATTCACGGTAACCAGGTTGAGAAGGTGCCGAAGTCTTATGTCCGTTACCTCGAAAACACCTACCGTCGTGTCTTGAAGCTGGTCGGTACGCCGATCCGCATCGAGTTCAAAGGGGGTGAGAACCCGTACGAGGCGAACAAAAACTCGTTGACCGACCGTCAGGTCAACAAGAAGCGCCGCATGATGTCGCACCACAAGAAAGCCGAGAAAAAACGCAAAGACAAGCGCTGATCGCGCAACCTCCATGCGTAATGAGAAAGGGTCCTGACGGGCCCTTTTTCGTGTCTGGTGTTTGGGCTATCCTCCGTGGGTCCTGTGCCGCAGTCAGTGCCGGGAACTCAACAGGGAACGGCCATGATCACCAGCAAGTTGCCGAACGTCGGCACCACCATCTTCACGCGCATGTCGCAGCTCGCGACTGAAACCGGCGCCCTCAACTTGTCTCAGGGGTTCCCTGACTTTGATGGCCCGCAAGCCTTGCGTGATGCTGTCGGTCAACACATTGCCAGTGGTCACAACCAATACGCCCCGATGACCGGCTTGCCCGCGCTACGTCAGCAAGTGGCCGCCAAAATAAGCCGCAGCTATGGCGTAACGGTCGATGCGGACGCTGAAGTGACCATCACGCCGGGTGCGACTCAGGCCATTTTCTGTGCCATTCAGGCTGTTATTCACCCTGGTGATGAAGTCATCGTGTTTGACCCCTGTTACGACAGTTACGAGCCTTCCGTAGAGCTGGCCGGTGGCCGTTGCGTTCACGTGCCGCTGGCACTGGATGATTTCTCCATCGACTGGCAAAAACTCAGTGAGGCCATTGGCCCACGTACGCGCATGATTATCCTCAACAGCCCCCACAACCCGAGCGGGGCGCTGATCAGCCGCGGGGAGCTGGACCAGTTGGCAAAACTGATCGAACACCGTGACATCTACCTCATCAGCGATGAGGTGTACGAACATTTGGTGTTCGACGGGGTGCCCCACGTCAGTGTTTTGTCACATCCCGAGTTGTACCATCGCGCATTCGTTGTCAGTTCTTTCGGCAAGACCTACCACGTAACCGGCTGGAAAACCGGGTATGTGGTCGCGCCGCCCGCCCTGACGTCAGAGCTGCGTAAAGTGCACCAATACGTCAGTTTTTGTGGGGTGACGCCGCTGCAATATGCGCTGGCCGATTTTATGGCCGCTTGCCCGCAGCACGTCGAAGAACTGCCTGCTTTTTATCAGGCCAAGCGCGACCTGTTTTGTGATTTGTTAAGCCCATCGCGCTTTACCTTCAAGCCGGTGGCGGGGACTTACTTTCAGTTGGTTGATTACTCCCTTATTCGTCCGGACCTTAATGATGTCGACATGGCCATGTGGCTGACCCGCGAACATGGCGTGGCGACGATTCCGGTTTCGGTGTTCTACCAGACCCCGCCCGAAGGGCAGCGGCTGGTTCGCCTATGTTTTGCAAAACGCGAGGAGACGCTGCGTGAAGCAGCAGAAAAACTATGCGTGATCTAAGTGGTTTACCCGATTTAACTGTAGCGCTGGTTCAGACCACCCTGGCCTGGCATGACCGTCAGGCCAATTTCGATCATTTCGACGACCTGCTGCAGCAGGCCGCGGGCGCGGATCTGGTGGTACTGCCTGAAATGTTCACCACCGGTTTCAGCATGGACTCCAAAGCCCTGGCTGAAGCAGAAAATGGCCCGACCACCACGTGGTTGCGCGAGCAAGCCAAAAAACTCGATGCCGTTGTGACAGGCAGCATCATCATTGAAGCGGCGGATGGTAGCCATCGTAATCGGCTGTTATGGGCCCGCCCGGACGGTGTCGTGCAGCACTATGACAAACGTCACTTGTTCCGTATGGCAGGCGAGCACGAACACTTCACCCCCGGTGAACGTCAGGTTCAGTTCGAAGTGAAGGGCTGGCGCATCAGGCCATTGATCTGTTACGACCTGCGCTTCCCGGTCTGGAGTTGCGATCCCCATGACACCGATTTGTTGCTTTACACCGCCAACTGGCCGGGCGCGCGGCGTCTGCACTGGAATCGCCTGCTGCCTGCCCGGGCCATTGAAAACCTGTGTTATGTCGCCGCCGTAAACCGGGTCGGAGCCGATGGCAAGGGACTGATGTACACGGGTGACAGCCATATTCTCGATTTTCAGGGCGAGTCACTGCTCAGCGCAGGTGAGGCGGATGGCGTGTTCCAGGTCAGCTTGAACGCCGGTGAACTGGCCGCTTACCGTGAGCGATTTCCGGCGGATCTGGATGCCGATGCGTTTGAACTGCAAGTCTGATGGCGCACCGTCCAACCGGGCGGTGAGGGCGTTCAGGGTGTAGCGCGCAAAAAAAGCCCCCATGGCCTTCACCATGGGGGCTTTTGTGTCGCTGACCTGCGTTAAGCGGCTTTTGCTTCGGCTTCGCTCAGGGCACGGTTCAGTGCGCTGAACAGGGCTTTGAAGCTGGCGGTGGTGATGTTTTCATCGATGCCGACGCCATGCACGGCGCGCTCGCCGTTGACCCGCAATTCAATGTAGGCCGCCGCTTTGGCGTGGGTGCCCGCACCGATGGCATGCTCGTTGTAATCCATGATCTCGGCCTTGACCGGCAAGCCTGCTACCAGTGCCTCCAAAGCGCCATTGCCTTTACCGCTCCAGCGCAGGTTGGTTTCGCCCGCGCCCTTGGCAGACACCTCGACGTCGACAGCACTGTGGCCGTTCTCTTCTTGCAAGCGATGGCTCACCAGCGCGTAAGGCGTGTTGGCTTGCAGGTATTCGCTGTGCAACAGGCTGTGGATCTGCTGGGCCGTCATCTCAAGGCCCAGACGGTCGGTTTCACGTTGCACCACCTGACTGAATTCGATCTGCATGCGGCGCGGCAAGCTGATGCCGTATTCCTGCTCGAGCAAGTAGGCAATGCCGCCTTTGCCGGACTGGCTGTTCACGCGAATCACGGCTTCGTAGCTGCGACCGATGTCTGCCGGGTCGATTGGCAAGTACGGTACTTCCCACAACGCGTCTGGCTTCTGCTGAGCGAATCCTTTGCGGATGGCATCCTGGTGCGAGCCGGAGAAGGCGGTATGCACCAGGTCGCCCACATACGGGTGGCGCGGGTGAACCGGAATCTGGTTGCACTCTTCGACGACTTTGCGCACGCCGTCGATGTCCGAGAAGTCCAGTTGCGGGTCCAGGCCCTGGGTGTACATGTTCAATGCCACGGTCACCAGATCGACGTTACCGGTGCGCTCGCCGTTGCCGAACAGGCAACCTTCGACACGGTCGGCGCCCGCCATCAGGCCGAGTTCGGTGGCCGCCACACCGGTGCCACGGTCATTGTGGGTGTGCAGGCTGATGATCACGCTGTCACGACGGTTGATATGGCGACCGAACCACTCGATCTGGTCGGCGTAAATGTTCGGCGTGGCGCACTCAACCGTGGCAGGCAGGTTGAGGATCATCTTGTGCTCAGGGGTCGGGTTCCAGACCTCAATCACGGCATCACACACTTCTTTGGCAAATTCCAGCTCAGTGGCGCTGAACGTCTCGGGCGAGTACTCGAATGTCCACTGGGTTTCAGGCTGTTGCGACGCGTATTTGACGAACAGCTTGGCTGCGCTGACGGCGATTTCCTTGATGCCGTCCTTGTCCTGGTTGAACACGATGCGGCGGAAGGCCGGGCAAGTCGCGTTGTACAAGTGAACGATGGCTTTTTTGGCACCGCGAAGCGACTCGAACGTGCGGGCGATCAAATCTTCGCGGCCCTGGGTCAAGACCTGAATGGTCGTGTCATCCGGGATATGGCCGTCTTCAATCAGGGTGCGCACAAAGTCGAAATCGGTTTGCGAAGCGGCCGGGAACGACGCCTCAATCTCCTTTACACCCACGCTCACCAGCGTCTTCCAGAAGCGCAGCTTCTTCGCCGCATCCATCGGTTCGATCAGCGACTGGTTGCCGTCGCGCAGATCGGAGCTGCACCAGATAGGTGCTTGAGTGATGGTTTTCGACGGCCAGGTCCGGTCAGGCAAATCAATGACGGGGAACGGGCGGTACTTGGAAGACGGGTTTTTGAGCATGGTCATCAGGCAATCCTTATTGTACGAGCCGAAAAAAGGCGGCTAACCGGAGATACAAAGCAGAGGGGCGAGGCACCGCAATCAGCTTTGCAGTCGTGCGCTGACGAGGCAAAGGCTGCGATGTTGACGTTGCAGAATGAGGGTGTGAGAGGTTTTCATGGCCTCAACCCTAACCATTGGCAGTAAGGATGGCAAGCGGCCAAAAAACTTTGAGAGGAATGCTCGTAAATGAATGGTTTTCGAAGGTAAATAGCGCAATCGTCTTTTATTGTTGCTTTTGATTGCGCTTCAAAGAGTGCTGCCAGCGTTTTGTGCTCTGCGCGCTCGGTGCAAATGTTACGGCTGGAAAGCGCCAATGAAAATCGCCGGGTCGACGCGCGCATCATTCAGGCTGACATTCCAATGCATGTGCGGTCCGGTAGCGCGGCCGGTTGATCCGACCCTGCCCACCACATCGCCCCGTGCCAGTTGCTGCCCGACCTGGGTGTCAATCTTCGACATGTGACAAAACATGCTGATGAACCCTTGGCCGTGGTCAACAAACACCGTATTGCCGTTGAAGAAATAATTGCCGATCAAAATCACCTTGCCTGCTGCGGGCGTTTTGATTGGCGTACCTGCGGGCACGGCAAAATCCAGACCGGCGTGCGGGTTACGCTCTTCGCCATTGAAGAAGCGCCGCACGCCAAACTTGCTCGACAGCGGTCCATTGACCGGTTTGTCGAGCAACAGGTTGCTCGGCGTCGTGGGGCTGAACGTGCGGTAGGCCTTAATCTGAATGGCCAGCTCGTTGTCGATGCGTTTGAGGTCAGCGGGGTTCGGATTGACCTGACGCTGGTTTTTCAGGGTGATGCGCTGTTCGGGGTATTTTTTGTGACCAACCGTGAAATTCAGGTCACGGCCGCCTGCGCTGATGGATTGAGTACCGGGTTTGACCGTTAACGGAATACCGACGATGGCACGCCAGGTGTCCTGTTCCTTGACCACCAGCACCGGTTTGCCCTGATAGGTGGCCTTGGGCGCTTGCACGCCGCTGCCCAGTTCAATCACGGCCACACCGCCCGGCACCGGTTTGTTGAGCAGGCGGGTGATGTAACTGTCAGCCGCGTTCGCGTTGACGGTCAGGCATAGCAACAAAAGAGCAGAGGCGAAACGCAGCATCGATCAATCCAGTAATGAAAGGGTGACAGGCGTGAGGTGGTTGTCCTCGACGCGTACATGGAGTTCGCCTTCACCCAGCTTGGCTTTCAGGCGTTGGCCGTTGTGAGTTTGTCCGGCGCTGCGAATGGCGTTACCGCGTTCGTCGAGCAGGATGCTGTACCCGCGTCCCAGGGTGGCCAGCGGGCTGACCACGTGCAGCGTTTGCATCTGGCTTTGCAACTGCAGTCGACGGGCCTTGAGGCCTTCGCGCATCGCGCGCGGCAAGCGCTCGGCCAGACTGTCGAGGCGCTGGCGCAGCAGGGCCAGTTGGCGGCCGGGGTGTTGACCGGCCAAGCGCGTTTCCAGGCGAATCAGGCGCTCTCGACGGGTATTGAGGCTGCGTTCAAAGGCGCGGCGCATGCGCATGTCCAGGTCATCCAGGCGCTGTGCTTGCTGGCGCAGACGCTCGCCGGGGTGACGCAAGCGACGCGCGAGCCCGTCAAGGCGCAGGCGCTCACGCATCAAACGGTCACGTATACGCATCACCAGGCGTCTGTGCAGGCTTTCAATGCGGTGTTGCAAGTCGCTGGAATCCGGGGCCAGCAACTCGGCGGCGGCAGACGGCGTAGGCGCTCGCACATCGGCCACGAAGTCACTGATCGAGACATCGGTCTCGTGACCGACAGCGCTCACGATCGGGGTGACGCAGGCATCGATGGCGCGGGCGACGGCCTCTTCGTTGAAGCACCACAAGTCCTCCAGCGAACCCCCGCCACGGGCCAGAATCAGCGCATCAAAGCCACGTGCATCGGCAATTTTCAACGCACGCACGATTTGCGCAGTGGCTTCGCGCCCCTGAACGGCGGTAGGAATCAGGGTCAACTCGACCTGAGGTGCGCGTCGGCGAAATACGCTGATGATGTCGCGTATCACGGCGCCGGTGGGCGAACTGATAATTGCGATGCGCTGCGGGTGGGCGGGCAGGGCGACCTTGCGTTCAGCGCTGAACAGGCCTTCGGCGCTGAGCTTTTCTTTCAGCGCATCAAAGGCCATCCGCAGCGCGCCGTCACCCGCAGGCTCAACGGTATCGAGGATCAGTTGGTAATCGCCCCGGCCTTCGAATAACGACACCTTGCCGCGCACCTTGACCGCCAGGCCATCTTTCAAGGCTTGGCGTACGCGGGCAGCGTTGTTGCGAAACAGCGCGCACCGCACCTGGGCGCCGCTGTCCTTGAGGGTGAAATACACGTGGCCGGACGCCGGGCGAGCGAGGTTGGAGATTTCGCCTTCGACCCAGATGTTGCTGAACACGTCTTCGAGCAACACCCGGGCACGGCCGTTTAGCTGGCTGACGGTCAGGACTTCGCGGTCCAGATTGAGTCTTGCAAAGGGGTCTTTAATCATGTCGGCCATCATAAGGGCGGATTGTTATCACTGCACGTATCTGGTTACAGTCCGCGCACTAAAAACAAGGAAGTTGCCCCATGGATCTGCCTTACACCGGGAGCGAGTGGTTGTTGCTGGAGCTGGCCATCGCGCTGGCGTACATCGTATTTGGCGTGGCCGGGTTCGGCACCGCGCTGGTGGCGGGCCCGCTGTTGATCCTGTGCCTGCCGTTATCGAAAATCATCCCGTTGCTGGTGCTGCTCGATTTTGTGGCGGCATTCGGGAATTGGTTGCCCGCGCGTCGCGACGTGGCACGCGCCGAGCTCTTACGCTTGCTGCCCTGCATGGCGCTGGGGTGCCTGGTCGGTGTGGTGTTTCTGCTGAACCTCAAATCAGATGTGTTGCTGCTGATGATGGGGATTTTCATCAGCGCCTATGCGATCTACAGCCTGGCCGTGAAGGCACGGCCAAGGCAGGTGGCGGCCGGTTGGGCGATTCCGGCCGGCACGGTCGGCGGGTTGTTTGGTGCACTGTTTGGCAGTGGCGGCTTTTTGTATGCGCTGTACCTCAATGCACGCTTGCCCAAAGAGGCGGCGCGGGCCACGCAAAGTGCGTTGATCAGTTGCAGCACGGTGGTGCGCTTGACCTTGTTTGTGATGGCCGGGGTGTACGCCGATGGCGCGCTGCTGCTATTGGCCGTCTGTCTGTTACCGGCAATGGCACTCGGGTTATGGACGGGACGCCGACTGACGCGCAAATTGTCCCGCGAGGCCTTTGTGCGACTGGTGACATGGCTGGTGCTGGCCAGCGGCATTGCCCTGATCGTGCGCTACTTGAGCGCTTGACCTCGGGTGATCAGGCTTTAAGCTGCGCCCCCTGAAACCCTTGCAGTCTGCGCCAGTGTTTACACCTTTGGCTTTGTTCTCTTTTTATACGTGTCGTTTTTCATGAATTCGCAAAGCATCATCGTCCCCAAAATCTCCACCTTGCCGGTTCATGAGCCGCGCGCCCGCGCCATCGTGCGCTGGTTAGTGCGCAAAAATATCATTGAAGAAGCCCTGACCACCTGCGGTCGCACCGGCAACGGCATGGCCCATGCCATCGCGCCAGGCGCTGCCGAGGTCGTGCTGCACCCCGAGGCGCTGCCGTTCGGTGAACCGGTCAATGGTCTGGAAATCATTACCAAGCGCTGCATCTACACCCCGGCCAAGGGGTTTCTTGAAGAAGCCGGATGCGCCGAGTGTCGCAAGGAAGTCGGTGAGGCCCTGTTCGAAAGCCTTGAAGACTGGATGCCGGGGCGCACCGACAACTTCACGTGCCCGTTGTGCGGCCATGAAGATGACATCAATGGTTTCCTGTTCTTGCAGCCCTGTGCGTTCTCCAATCTGGGGTTCATCTTCAATAATTGGGCCGAGGCGGGTTTCAAACAGAGCTTCCTGGACGAGTTTGCCGACTGGCTGGATCAACCCGTGGCGTGGGTGAGGGTGGAGCTTTAACGCGTGCGCCAGCGCCGGGGCATTTTTTCTGCCTTGAGAGTCAGCAAATCATTGACCCTTAGCGCAAAACTCTCTAAAGGTTTCCGTTGAGCCGCACAGGTGTTTTAAGTACAATGGCGCGCTTCCATTTTCCCGCTCGGGAGCCCCAGCGATGCTGCGTATCAGCCAAGAAGCACTCACTTTCGATGACATCCTTCTCGTCCCCGGTTATTCCGAGGTTCTCCCGAACGAAGTCAGCCTCAAGACTCGTTTGACCCGTGGCATTGAACTGAATATTCCGCTGGTTTCCGCCGCAATGGACACCGTAACTGAAGCCCGTCTGGCAATTGCCATGGCTCAGGAAGGCGGTATCGGTATCATCCACAAGAACATGACCATCGAGCAGCAAGCTCACGAAGTCCGCAAGGTCAAGCGTTTCGAAGCCGGTGTGGTCAAAGAGCCCATCACGATCGAAGCGGATGCCACCGTCCGTGAACTGCTCGAACTGACCCGCCAGCACAACATCTCCGGCGTTCCGGTCCTGCAAAATGGCGACCTGGTCGGCATCGTGACTTCCCGTGACGTGCGCTTTGAAAACCGTCTGGAAGCCTCCGTACGCGATGTGATGACGCCCAAAGAGCGTCTGGTCACCGTCAAGGAGGGCGCCGACAAAGAAGAAGCCCGCGAGCTGTTGCACAAACACCGCATCGAGCGCGTTCTGATCGTTGACGACAAATTTGCCCTCAAAGGCATGATGACCGTCAACGACATCGAAAAAGCCAAGGCCTACCCGTTGGCCAGCAAGGACGACCAAGGTCGTCTGCGCGTGGGCGCTGCGGTCGGCACCGGCAAAGACACCGCTGATCGCGTTGCAGCCCTGGTTGCTGCCGGCGTTGACGTTGTCGTAGTCGACACCGCGCATGGTCACTCCAAAGGCGTGATCGACCGCGTGCGTTGGGTCAAGCAGAACTTCCCTGACGTGCAAGTCATTGGCGGCAACATTGCCACCGGCGCAGCGGCACTGGCGCTGGCTGAAGCGGGCGCGGACGCCGTCAAGGTCGGTATCGGCCCGGGCTCGATCTGCACCACCCGTATCGTGGCCGGTGTGGGCGTTCCGCAAATCAGCGCGATTGCCAATGTGGCCGCTGCCCTTGAAGGCACTGGCGTTCCCCTGATCGCTGACGGCGGCATCCGTTTCTCCGGTGACCTGTCCAAGGCCATCGTGGCCGGTGCGTCCTGCGTGATGATGGGGTCGATGTTTGCCGGTACTGAAGAAGCACCGGGCGAAATCGAGCTGTTCCAGGGGCGTTCCTACAAGGCCTATCGCGGCATGGGTTCGCTGGGTGCGATGTCGCAGTCCCAGGGTTCCTCCGACCGTTACTTCCAGGACTCCTCCGCAGGTGCCGAGAAGCTGGTGCCCGAAGGCATCGAAGGTCGCGTGCCGTACAAAGGCTCGCTGACAGCGATCATTCACCAACTGATGGGCGGTCTGCGTTCTTCGATGGGTTACACCGGCAGCGCCGACATCGAACAAATGCGTACCCAGCCAGAGTTCGTGCGTATCACCGGTGCCGGCATGGCTGAATCTCACGTCCACGACGTGCAGATCACCAAGGAAGCGCCAAACTATCGCGTAGGTTGATAGTAATCGCACCCAGGCCAATGCCGGGTGCGATGCGAATTAAGTAACCGGGGCTGTTTGATTCAGCCCCGTGTCGTTTCTGAAATTAATCGAGATTTTGTCATGGCCCTCGACATTCACGCTCACCGCATCCTGATCCTGGACTTCGGTTCCCAGTACACCCAGCTGATCGCCCGCCGCGTGCGCGAGATCGGTGTCTACTGCGAACTGCACCCGTTCGACATGGACGACGCCGCGATCCGCGAATTCGCCCCTAAAGGCATCATCCTGGCAGGCGGCCCGGAGTCGGTTCACGAAGCCAACAGCCCGCGCGCGCCACAGGCCGTTTTCGATCTGGGCGTACCGGTCTTCGGCATTTGCTACGGCATGCAGACCATGGCCGAGCAACTGGGCGGCAAGGTTGAAGGTTCCGAGCTGCGTGAGTTCGGTTATGCCCGCGTAGACGTGGTCGGCAAAAGCCGCCTGCTCGACGGCATCGAAGACCATATCGACTCCGACGGCCTGTTCGGCCTGGACGTCTGGATGAGCCACGGTGACAAAGTCACCAAAATGCCGTCTGACTTCCACATTCTGGCCAGCACCCCGAGCTGCCCGATTGCCGGTATGTTCAACGACGAACGCGGCTACTACGGCGTTCAGTTCCACCCGGAAGTGACCCACACCAAACAGGGCGGCCGCATCCTGTCGCGCTTCATCCTCGACATCTGCGGCTGTGAAGCCCTGTGGACGCCGTCGAAGATCGCTGAAGACGCAATCGCCAACATCCGCGCCCAGGTCGGCACCGACAACGTGTTGCTCGGTCTGTCGGGCGGCGTGGACTCCTCGGTCGTGGCGGCCCTGCTGCACAAGGCCATTGGCGACCAGCTGACTTGCGTGTTCGTCGACAACGGCCTGCTGCGCCTGCACGAAGGCGAGCAAGTGATGGCCATGTTCGCCGAGAACATGGGCGTCAAAGTGATTCGCGCCAACGCTGAGGACCAGTTCCTCAACAACCTGGCGGGCGAATCCGACCCTGAGAAAAAGCGCAAGATCATCGGCCGTACCTTCATCGACGTGTTCGATGCCGAATCCTGCAAGCTGGACAACATCAAGTACCTGGCCCAAGGCACCATCTACCCGGACGTGATCGAATCGGCTGGCGCCAAAAGCGGCAAGGCGCACGTCATCAAGTCGCACCACAACGTGGGCGGCCTGCCGGAAGAAATGAACCTCAAGCTGGTTGAACCGCTGCGCGAGCTGTTCAAGGACGAAGTTCGTCGTCTGGGGCTGGAACTGGGCCTGCCGTACGACATGGTCTACCGTCACCCGTTCCCGGGCCCGGGCCTGGGCGTGCGCATCCTGGGTGAAGTGAAAAAGGAATACGCCGACATCCTGCGTCGTGCTGACCACATCTTCATCGAAGAGCTGCGCAAGGCCGACTGGTATCACAAAGTCAGCCAAGCGTTCGTGGTGTTCCAGCCGGTCAAATCGGTGGGTGTGGTCGGTGACGGCCGTCGTTACGCCTGGGTTGTTGCCCTGCGTGCCGTAGAAACCATCGACTTCATGACTGCGCGTTGGGCACACCTGCCTTACGAACTGCTGGAAACCGTGAGCGGTCGCATCATCAACGAAATCGAAGGCATCTCCCGTGTTACCTACGACGTGTCGAGCAAGCCGCCGGCAACGATTGAGTGGGAATAAGCCTGGCCGGTTAACCGGTTCGATGTGAAAAAGGCGGTCAACACTGAGTGTTGACCGCCTTTTTTGTTTCTGCGCTTTGTCACCGTGCGGCTAACCGGGGTGGCGGTCACTGACGAGCGCAAGGCTGCGCGTAACCAGTGAACCTAGCGCCGTGCCACATCGGAAAAGTAAAACTTGTCCAGCGTGTGCCGCGATTCGGTGTACTCAAACTGCCGTCCGTCCTGCAAAAACGTTTGGTTGCTGACCACGATCACATGGCTTTGGCCGTCCATGTCCAGGTGTTGCTGATCGTCTTGGCTGCGCGGCACGGCTTCGATGGTGCGCTGGGCGTAGCTGATTTGCAGCTTCAGGTGCTGTTCGATGTAGGCATAAATCGAGTGCTGGGCGATGCCTTCGTCCAACCCCGGGATCAGGTCGGTCACGAAGTGGTTGATGTCCAGAATCACGCGTTTGCCATCGATGCGCCTGACCCGTTTGATGCGGGTGATCGAACTGCCAGCCTCGGCATCAATGTGCGCGTGCAGCGCGCCTTCAAGGGCAATCTGGCTGAATTCGACCACGTCGGTGCTGACGTTTTCACCCAGCCGCGGCCAGGTTTCTTGAAAGCTGACGATGCCGCCCAGTTGAAACTCAATCGGGTGGGTGGACAGCACAAACGTCCCTTTGCCATGCACCTTGTGCGCAAAACCGCGTTCCTGCAGTTGCTCAATTGCTTTGCGCACCGTGCCGCGGCTGGCCTCGTAGGTGGCCATCAATTCAGCTTCCGAGGGCAGGCGGGCGCCGTGTTGCAGGCGCTCGCTGGTGATGCTGGCAAGCAGATCGCTGTAGATCTGGTTGTATTTGGTCATGGCGAGGGCTCGATGCCGATGGGTGCTCTGGGCCCGAACCTTAAGTGCAGGGTTCAGGTAGCGCAAGTCCCATAAAAGATTGGGAGCCATCACACGCAGTCTTCAGATTTGTCTTTCAGTCCCGGTCCTGTGCTGGCGAGCGAAACATACAATACTTTAACTCGTCTGTACCAGTTGTTGATTTAACTGGTGCAGACGAGTATTTTTCGTTTCAGCGTGCTGCCTCAACGACGCCCCATAACAATAATTCCAGGCAGGAGATCCGGCATGAGCCACGATTACTCTTCCATCGCCAGCGAGCTGATCACCAGCCTCGGTGGTGCCGACAACATCGAACAGGCTGCGCATTGCGTCACGCGTCTGCGCCTGGCCCTCAACGATGTAAACCGGGTCGACAGCGCGACCCTCAATCAGATCGATCTGGTCAAAGGTTCCTTTTTCAACGGCGGGCTGTTTCAGGTGGTGATCGGCCCCGGCGATGTCGAGAAGGTCTACGCCGCCTTGCGTGAGCAAACCGGGTTGGCGGCCTCGACGCTCGCAGACGTCAAACAGCAGGGTGCCGACAAGGGCAATGGCTTGCAGCGCCTGGTGCGGGTGTTTTCGGATGTGTTCATGCCGATTCTGCCAGCGCTCATCATTGCGGGCCTGTTGTTGGGCATTAACAACCTGATCGGCGCCAAAGGCATGTTCATTGCCGACAAAACCCTGCTCGACGCTTATCCCTCGCTGGACGGGCTGTGGAGCCTGATCAACCTGATGGCCAATACCTCGTTTGTGTTCCTGCCCGCGCTGGTCGGCTGGTCAGCGGCCAAGCGCTTTGGCGGCAGTGAAATCCTCGGCATCGTGCTGGGCCTGATGCTGGTGCACCCCGACCTGCTCAATGCCTGGAACTACGGCAAGGCGGTGGCGGGGCTGGAGGGCCAGAGCCTGCCGTACTTCGACATCTTTGGCGTGTTCCAGATTGAAAAGGTCGGCTATCAGGGGCAAATCCTGCCGATTCTGCTGGCTGCCTACGTGATGAGCATGATCGAGAAATGGCTGCGCGCGCGGGTGCCCAATGCCATTCAACTGCTGGTGGTGCCCATTACCACGATTGTCATCACCGGGGTGCTGGCGCTGGCCGTGATTGGCCCGGTCACCCGGCATCTGGGGATTCTGATTACCCAGGGCCTGGTGATGCTGTTTGACCTGGCGCCCGTGATCGGCGGCCTGATCTTTGGTGTGCTGTATGCGCCGATGGTGATTACCGGCATGCACCACATGTTCCTCGCGGTCGATTTGCAGTTGATCTCCACGCAGGGCGGCACCTTTATCTGGCCGATGATTGTGATGTCCAACCTGGCCCAAGGCAGTGCCGCGCTCGGGGTGTTCTACATGAGCCGCAACCTGCGCGAGCGCAGCATGGCGTCAACCTCAGCAATTTCCGCCTATTTCGGCATCACCGAACCGGCGATGTTCGGCATCAACCTGCGCTACAAATTCCCGTTTTATGCGGCGCTCACCGGGTCGGCACTGGGCAGTATTTTCCTGTCGCTCAATCAGGTGCAGGCCTCGGCGATCGGTGTCGGCGGGTTGCCCGGTTTTATCTCGATCACCCCCGGGCACATCCCGATGTTTGTCATCGGGATGCTGGTGGCCATCGTCGTGCCGTTTGCCCTGACGTGTGTGCTGAGCATGAAAATCATCCGCCCCGGTTACCGCGTGGCCTGAACCCTCACTTGAGGGGCGGCGGCAGGCTGCCCCTCCTGAAAAGCGCAACCGCGATAACCCAAGGCAACACAAGGAACTTCCCCCCATGCACGATTGGCAGCGTTCGGTGATCTATCAGGTCTACCCCAAGAGTTTTCATAGCCATGCCGGCAACGCGACCGGCGATTTGCTGGGGGTGGTCGACAAGCTCGACTACCTGCAATGGCTGGGGGTGGATTACCTGTGGCTGACGCCGTTTCTGCGCTCGCCCCAGCGCGACAACGGCTATGACATCAGCGACTACTACGCCATTGACCCGAGCTACGGCAGCATGGCCGATTGCGAGCTGCTGATCCTCGAAGCCCGTGCCAGGGGCATCAAGCTGATGCTCGACATTGTGGTCAACCACACCTCCATCGAGCACCCCTGGTTCCAGCAGGCCCGCAGCAGCCTCGACAACCCGTACCGAGACTTTTACATCTGGCGCGACCAGCCAAACAACTGGCATTCCAAGTTTGGCGGGTCGGCGTGGGAGTACGAGGCGCAAACCGGCCAGTACTACCTGCACCTGTTTGACCACACCCAGGCCGACCTCAATTGGGACAACCCCAAGGTCCGCGCCGAGGTTTACACGTTGATGCGCTTCTGGCGCGACAAAGGCGTGGGCGGTTTCCGTCTGGATGTCATCAACCTGATCTCCAAGCCCGCGGACTTTGCCCAGGATGACAGTGACGGACGGCGTTTTTACACCGATGGCCCGCGGGTGCATGAGTACCTGCAAGAGATGCACCGCGAAGTCTTCGCCGGGCACGACCTGCTCAATGTCGGCGAGATGTCCTCGACCTCCCTTGAACACTGCATCCGTTATTCCGACCCGCAGCGCCGCGAGCTGTCGATGACCTTCAACTTTCATCACTTGAAGGTGGACTACCCGAACCAGCAAAAGTGGGTGCGCGCCGACGTCGACTTCCTCGCGCTCAAACGCATCCTCAGCGAGTGGCAGCAGGGCATGCAGGCCGGTGGCGGCTGGAATGCGCTGTTCTGGTGTAACCACGATCAGCCGCGCGCCGTTTCGCGCTTTGGCGATGACGGCGAACACCGCGTGCTGTCGGCCAAAATGCTGGCCACCGCCCTGCATGGCCTGCAAGGCACACCCTTTGTCTATCAGGGGGAAGAGCTCGGCATGACCAACCCCGGCTTCGAGCACATCAAGCAGTACCGCGACGTCGAAACCCTGAACATTTACCGCCTCAAGCGCGACGCAGGCGAACCCCATGCCGGGTGCATGGCCGCGATCATGCAAAAGTCGCGGGACAACGGCCGTACGCCGATGCAATGGAACCACCAGCCGAATGCAGGTTTCAGCACCGCGAAACCCTGGATAGACCTGCCGGACAACGCCACTCGCATCACCGTCGAAGACCAGCGCCACGACCCGTCGTCGGTGCTGCACCACTACCGCCGCCTGATCGCCTTGCGCCGTGCCGAGCCGTTACTGCAACACGGCGAATATCGCCCGTTGCTGCTGGACCACCCACGTGTCTGGGCCTACCTGCGTCAGGGCGATAACGAGCGATTGCTGGTGCTCAACAACTTTTACGGCACGCCCTGCGATGTCGAATTGCCCGCTGAGGTCATCGACCAGCACCGGCAACAGCGTGTGCTCATCAGTAACTACGACGACTGCCCGCAGCGAACGCGGCGCATCACGTTACGGCCCTACGAATCGTTCGCCTTGCACGTGCAGGACTGACGCGGGCTAACCCCTGCCAGCGGTTTAGCCGTTGTGATTTACCCATAACAATAAGAAAGGTCATCTTTTATGAACACACCACTCAACCGCTGCGTGCTTACCGCATCGTTATGCCTGCTGGCACCGCTCCCGGCGCAGGCGCTGGAATTCTCGGGTTACCTGCGCAGCGGCGTCGGCAACTCGCTCAACGGGGGCAAACAATCGTGTTTCAAACTGCCCGGCGCTGAAACCAAATACCGGCTGGGCAACGAGTGCGAGCAGTACGCGGAGCTGGAACTTCGCCAGGACATCCTGACCCTGGATGACGGCTCGGTGCTCAGCGTCGACGGCATGGCCTCGTTTTACAACCAGTACAACCACCAGCTCACCTTTCAAGGGGAGAACGGTTCGGTGCGCATGCCTCAGCTGTACGCGCAATGGTCGAACCTGCCGCGTCTTAATGGCGGCTCGCTGTGGGCCGGGCGGCGCTACTACAAACGCAATGACATCCACATCTCCGACTTTTACTACTGGAACCAGAGCGCCACGGGCGGCGGCATCGAAGATGTGCTGATCGGCGGTTTGAAATACAGCTATGCGTTTTCGCGCAAAGACAGCCTTTATCAGGAGCAGGCTGTCACCCGTCACGACGTCAACGTTGCCGGGTTCAAGACCAACCCCGGAGGCGAGCTGGAGTTCGGTGTGAGCTACCTCGAAAAACCCCGGCGCACCGATGCCCACAGCGGCTGGGCGATCACGGCGCAGCACGTGCAAAACGCCTTTTTGGGGGGCCGCAACACCGTTGCCCTGCAATACGGCGAGGGTTCAGGGACAGGGCTTGGCTACACCGGCAACACCCGGCTGGACAACAGCAGTAAACGGTATCGGCTGGTGGAGTTTTTTGACTGGCAAGTGACGCCGCGCTTCGGCGGACAGGTCGAGGCGGTCTATCAAAAAGACGTTCGCCCTCAGGATGGCAATCAAGAGTGGCTGTCGCTGGGTGTGCGCCCGGCGTACGCGATCAGTCAACAGTTCAAACTGGTCACCGAACTTGGTCACGATCAGGTCAAGGCCGCCGACGGCACCCGCACCTTGAGCAAATTTACCTTTGCGCCCACCTGGTCGCCCAAGGGGCCCGGCTTTTGGGAGCGCCCCGAAATTCGCCTGTATTACACCTATGCCCGCTGGAACAAAGCCGCACAACTGGCCGCCAATCGATTGGACGCCGGGTCGGCGTTATCTGACAGCGGCGCGTTTGGCAGGGCCCGGCACGGTTCAAATATGGGATTGCAGGTCGAGTACTGGTGGAAATAAGCGACGCTGGCGAGGCGCGCACGCCCTCGGCATTCAAACTCTCTCTTGCAGGTGAAGTCATGGTCACACCCTCACAACTGGAACTGCTGGCGCCCCTGTCAGGCGTGGTGCTGGCGCTCGACGATGTCCCTGATCCGGTGTTCTCCAGTCGCCTGATGGGCGATGGTGTGTGCATCGACCCGACGTCACAGATGTTATGCGCCCCGCTGGCCGGGGTGGTCAGCAACCTGCAACACACGGGGCATGCCCTGAGCATCACCCACGACAGCGGTGTGCAGGTGCTGCTGCACATTGGGCTGGACACGGTGAACCTTCAGGGCAAAGGTTTTATCGCGCAGGTTGAGGAAGGCCAGCGGGTTGAGGCCGGGCAGCCGCTGATTGAGTTCGATGCCGACTACCTGGCGCTGCATGCCCGCAGTTTGCTGACGCTGATGCTGGTGATCAGCGGGGAGGGTTTTCAGGCGCTGGCGCACGGCAAGGCGCACATCCAGACCGGGCAGCCTCTTTTGCACGTGCAGGTGCACGCGGGTAAAGACGAGGGGGCAACCGGTCATGAAGACAGTCCGGTGTTGCATTCGCAGGCCGTGTTGCTGCCCAACCCCAATGGCCTGCATGCGCGACCGGCCGGGGTGTTGGCCCAGGCGGCGAAAGGCTTTGCGGCACGTGTTCAACTGCATCGCCAGCACGACAGCGCCAATGCCAAGTCGCTGGTGGCGATCATGGCGTTGCAAACCGCGTATGCAGACAGCGTTTACCTCAGTGCGGCGGGGCCGGATGCCGAGGCGGCCCTGCGTGAGTTGTCCGAGCTGCTGAGCCAAGGCTGTGGCGAAGAGGTTGAGCATGTGGTGTTGGCCCCAGACCCCGACCCCGTCGCCCGTGACGGGGTGTCGGATGTGCTGCGCGGCGTGTGCGCCTCCACCGGTTCGGCGTTCGGTTACGTGGTGCAGGTGGCGCACAGCGCGCTGGAGGTGGACGAACATGCCAGCGAGGCGCAACGCGAACACGCCGCGCTGCAACACGCGTTGGCCCGGGCGGCCGATGAGTTGCAGGGGCTGCGCGATGACGCATCCAACCCGGCGCAGCGCGACATCTTTCGGGCGCATCAGCAGTTGTTGCAAGACCCGAGCTTGCTGGAGCATGCCGCCGAGCTGATCAACGCAGGCAAAAGTGCAGCCTTTGCCTGGCGCAATGCGACCGAAGCCACCTCGGCGCTGTTCAAGGGCCTGGGCAGTCCGTTACTGGCTGAGCGGGCGCTGGATCTGGAAGACGTGGGGCTGCGCGTGCTCAAACGGATTCTCGGCGTGGATGACCGTGCGCTGGCGTTGCCCGATCAGGCGATATTGGTGGCAGAACAACTGACGCCCTCGCAAACGGCCGGGCTCGACACCCGCAAAGTCGTGGGGGTTGTCACCGTGGGCGGCGGTGCTACCAGCCATGTCGCCATTCTGGCCCGTGCCTTGGGCATCCCGGCGTTGTGCGGGGTGTCACCTCAGGTGCTGGCGCTGGCCAGTGGCCTGCCGGTATTGCTGGATGCCGATGCAGGTCAGTTGCACGTGCAGCCTGATGTAGGGCAGATGGAGCAATTGGGTGCGCAGCGCGCGTTGCGTGAGGACCGTCTACAACGGGATTTGCAGCACGCGTCGTTGGCGGCCTGCACCCTGGACGGGCACCCGGTGAACATCACCGCCAATATTGCCTCGCGGGCAGAGGCTGAACACGCGATGACCCTGGGCGCCCACGGCGTCGGGCTACTGCGCTCGGAGTTTTTGTATCTGGATCGCAGCCGCGCGCCTTCCCATGAAGAGCAAGTGGCCACCTACTGCGAGATAGCCCGCGCCGTGGGCACTGAACACCCGCTGGTGGTGCGTACGCTGGATGTGGGCGGTGACAAACCGCTGGCCTACGTGCCAATGGCCAGTGAACTCAACCCGTTCCTGGGCATGCGCGGTATTCGCCTGTGCCTTGAACGTCCGCAGTTGCTGCGCGACCAGTTGCGCGCCGTTTTGGCCAGTGCCGGGCTGACGCAACTGCACATCCTGTTGCCGATGGTCACGCACTTGTCCGAGTTGCGGGTCGCGCGGCAGATGTTGCAGGAAGAGGCGCAGCGGCTGGGGCTCAGCGCGTTGCCCAAGCTGGGCATCATGATCGAAGTGCCTGCGGCGGCCTTGATGGCCGACCTGTTTGCGCCCGAGGTGGATTTCTTCTCGATTGGCACCAACGACTTGACCCAATACACCTTGGCCATGGACCGCGATCATCCGCGCCTGGCCCGTCAGGCCGACAGCTTGCACCCGGCCGTGTTGCGCCTGATCGCTCACACGGTCCGGGCCGCCCACGCCCATGGCAAGTGGGTGGGCGTGTGTGGCGCGCTGGCCTCCGAGCCGTTGGCGGTGCCGGTGCTGCTGGGCCTGGGGGTGGATGAACTGTCGGTCAGCGTGCCGCTGATCCCGGCCATCAAGGCACGGGTGCGCGAAGTGCAATTGACCGCCTGCAAGGCATTGGCCGACAAGGTGCTGGCGCTGGAAAGCGCCGAGCATGTGCGGGCCACCTTACAGCCTCAATCGTTAGTGCTGGAGCATTGAACATGTTTGAAAAACTTCATCAGGCGTTCTGGAAAGCGCTGACCCCGGATCTGATGCCCGACGTGACCCGCCCGGCCTCGTCGTTGCTGGACAGTGCTGTATTGGCGGCGTTGGGCGGGGCCGAGAACATTACATCCGAACAGAAAGTCGCACTTACCCGCGTGCGCGTCCAAGTGTGCGATGCCTCGAAACTGACCCTGCACGCGCAGCAATTACCGAACGTCATGCCCTTGGCCAATGGCGTGGTGCATGTGCTCGTAGGGCTGTAAACGCCTCGTCGAGGTTCAGGCTTGCGGGCGTGGGTGCGGCCCTTCGCCACCCCGGCCTTACTGTTTCTCAACTGCAGGTGTATCGTATTCGCCTTTTGCGGGGCGTAAGCCCGTTTACGATACGAGAGGTAGTTGAGCCCATGTCCTTTACCCGTCGACAAATACTCGGTGGTTTGGCCGGCCTGGTCGTGGTGGGTGTCGGAGCGGGTGGCGCTTCGCGTTACTGGCTGGGGAAAATGGCCGACGCCGAGGCCGGCCACGATTACGAGCTGATTGCCGCGCCGCTGGACGTCGAGCTGGTGCCCGGGCATCAGACCGAAGCCTGGGCCTTTGGCCCATCGGCACCGGGTACCGAGCTGCGGGTGCGTCAGGGCGATTGGCTGCGGGTGCGCTTTATCAATCATCTGCCGGTGCCCACCACCATTCACTGGCACGGGATCCGTCTGCCGCTGGAGATGGACGGCGTGCCTTATGTGTCCCAGTTGCCGGTTCTGCCGGGCGAGTATTTCGACTACAAATTCCGCGTGCCGGACGCTGGCAGCTACTGGTATCACCCGCACGTCAACAGCAGTGAAGAGCTGGGGCGTGGGCTGGTGGGCCCCCTGATTGTCGAGGAGCGCGAGCCGACCGGTTTTGTCCACGAACGCACTTTGAGCATCAAAAACTGGCATGTGGATGAAGAGGGCGGGTTCATGCCGTTCAGCATCACCCGCGAAGCCGCACGCGGCGGTACGGCAGGGCGCCTGTCCACGATCAACGGCAGCCATGTGCCGACCATCGAACTGCCGGCCGGGCAAATCACCCGTGTGCGTCTGCTCAACCTCGACAACACCTTGACCTACCGCATCAACATCCCGGGCGTGGAAGCCAGGATCTACGCGCTGGACGGCAACCCCATCGAGCCACGGCCGCTGGGCAAGGAATACTGGCTGGGCCCCGGTATGCGCATTTGCCTGGCCATCAAGGCACCCGCCGAAGGCGAAGAATTGTCTCTACGTGACGGGCCTGTGCGCCTGGGTACGTTGCGGGCGGTGGCCAGCCCCGGTGCCGCGACCCAGTGGCCTGCCGCCTTGCCGGCCAACCCGATTGCCGAGCCGGATGTGGCCAATGCCGAGAAGCTCAACTTCAATTTTGAATGGGTCGGTTCGGTGTCCGAGAATCAAGACGGCGATCAACCCCCCAGCCTGTGGCAAATCAACGGCATTGCCTGGGACATCAAAGACAAGACCTGCGCCGATCGGCCGATTGCCAAACTCAAGCTGGGGCAGAGCTACATCTTCGAATTGAAGAACATGACCCAGTACCAGCACCCGATCCATTTGCACGGTATGAGCTTCAAGGTGCTGGCGTCCAATCGCAAAAAAATCACCCCGTATTTCACCGACACCTATTTGTTGGGTAAAAACGAACGTGCCCGCGTGGCGTTGGTGGCGGATAATCCCGGCGTGTGGATGTTCCACTGCCATGTGATTGACCACATGGAAACCGGCCTAATGGCCGCCATTGAGGTTTCCTGATGCGACAAGGGCGTCAACCCCAGATCATCGACCGCAGCCGCGATCAAGACTACATGCGTGAAGCGCTGGCACTGGCTGCTCAGGGGGCGGCCCTGGGGGAAGTGCCGGTGGGTGCGGTGCTGGTGCAAAACGGCGAGATTATCGGGCGCGGTTTCAACTGCCCGATCAGCGGTCACGACCCCAGCGCCCATGCCGAAATGGTCGCCATACGTGCCGCAGCCGCCTCTGCCTGTAACTACCGCCTGCCGGGCAGCACGCTGTACGTCACGCTGGAGCCGTGCAGCATGTGCGCGGGCCTGATCGTGCATTCGCGGGTGTCACGCGTGGTGTATGGCGCGCTGGAGCCCAAGGCCGGGATTGTGCAAAGTCAGGGGCAGTTCTTCACCCAGGGCTTTCTCAACCACCGGGTGCTGTTTGAAGGCGGGGTGCTGGCCGACGAATGCGGCGCGATCCTGAGCGACTTTTTCAAGGCCCGCCGCGCCAAACAGCCGTTGTAGCCGGGTTAGCGTGTGGTCACTTGCGGGCCACAATCACTGCGCGCATCGGCGCAGGCAACCCTTCAATGGTTTTGCTGTGGTCGTTCGGGTCGAGGTAGTCGCTCAACGACTGGAATTTCATCCACGGCGTTGCCCGCTGTTCTTGCACGGTGGTGATGCTCACGTCGACACAGCGCACCTCGCTGAAACCGGCGCGCCGCAACCAGCGCTCCAGCGCCGCAATTGACGGCAGGAACCACACGTTGCGCATCTGCGCGTAGCGATCTTCCGGCACCAGCACCTGATTCTCGTCGCCCTCAATCACCAGGGTTTCGAGCACCAGTTCGCCACCCTTGACCAGGCAGTCCTTGAGCGCCAGCAAATGCTCGATGGGGGAGCGGCGGTGGTAGAACACACCCATGGAAAACACGGTATCGAAGCCTTCGAGGTTCGCTGGCAGGTCTTCGAACGGGAAGGGCAAATGCCACGCGGCTTCTTGCTGCAAGAAGCGCTGCACGGCCTGGAACTGGCAGAAAAACAGCCAGTTCGGGTCTACGCCGATGACGCTGTGGGCGCCGGCGCCCAACATGCGCCACATGTAATAGCCGTTGCCGCAGCCCACATCGAGGATGCGTTTGCCTGTGAGGTCGATGTGCGGCGCGACCCGCGACCATTTCCAGTCCGAGTGCCATTCGGTGTCCACATGCACGCCGAACAGGTCAAATGGCCCTTTGCGCCACGGCGACAGCCCCATCAGCGCCTGATGCATCTGCGCGCGGGTGTCGTCGTCGCAGTCGGTGTCCAGGGTCAGCCCGTTGAGCAGGTCGATCTCGGTAGGCTTGACGTCGGGCAACGCATCCAGCGCGCTTTGCCAACGCTCAAGGTCGCCGTGGCCTTTCTCCATTTTGAGGTCGAGCTGAGCCTGCAGCGTGGTGGCCCATGCGGCCAGGGGCGTGCCGGCCAGACGCCGGGCAAGAGGGGAAAGATCAATCATGGCAAGGCAATCAACGAGGCAAAGTTAAGACACTGGAACCACGGCACGACGGTCGAGAACCCGGCGGCCAGCAGGCGTTCGCGGTGTTCTTCGAGGCTGTCGGGCTTCATGACGTTTTCGATGGCGCTGCGTTTTTGCGCGATCTCCAGATCGCTGTAGCCATTGGCGCGCTTGAACGCAATGTGCAAGTCAGTGAGCAAAGCGTGCTCCTGAGCGTCATTGAAGCGCAGCTTCTCTGACAGGATCAGCGCACCGCCCGGCAACAGCGACTGGCGGATGCGCCCGAGCAGGGCCAGCCGTTGCTCGGGGGCAATGAATTGCAGCGTGAAGTTCAGCGCAACCACTGAGGCCGGTTCAAATTGCAGCGCAAGAATGTCGCCTTCGATCACCTCAACCGGCAACAGCTCCTGAAACATCGAGTTCTGCCCGTTGAGGTATTCGCGGCAGCGCTCGACCATCGCCGCCGAGTTGTCCACCGCAATCACCTTGCACCCTTCGCTGCGCACATGACGGCGCAACGCCTGCGTCACCGCCCCCAGCGAACTGCCCAGGTCATAAAGCACGCTGTGGGGTTGGGCGAATTGCGCCGCCAGCACACCGAGGTTTTCCACAATGGTCGGGTAACCGGGCACCGAGCGTTTGATCATGTCCGGGAACACCCGTACCACGTCTTCGTTAAAGGCGAAGTCCGGCACCTGGGCCAGGGGCTGGGCGAAAATACGGTCGGGTTCTTTGCTCACGAGGGTTCCGGCGATGGAAATTCAAAAGGGGCGGCATTTTAGCCAAGTTGACGCTGGAGTGCGCGGTCTGTCTGATAAACCGCGCAGCATTCTGAATGTGCTGACAGGGTGTCAGGGGCATTCACACAACGAGGACGAGACGCTCACATGCCCGGTCAGAGTGATGTTTTTCTGTTCGCTGTCCTGTGCGGTAAACGTGAACTCACGGATGTAGTACGCGTGGTCGATGATGTCCAGCGTCAAAGAGCCGCTGATTCCTTCGCAGTTGTAATAGATTTCATTGCCGCCCACGACCGCGAACTCCACATACGACAAGTCCTGGATCGGCCCGGATACACCCTGCTCAAAAGTGTGTGTACCGCTTTTAATACCCAGATCAAAAATGAAATTAATCACCCGGTATTCGTAAGAGCCAAAGGTTGCAGCCGAGGCCGCAATGGACAGGGTCTTGAGGCCGCTGCCCAACATGATGTCATCGGCCTTGAAATCGGCGCGGTCCGTAATGGTGGCCGAGGCGTCGCTGATCAGTGCCTGTTTGGAGCGTGACGGGTGCTTGGGGTTTGGTTTGAGCGTGCCTTTGACTTTGTCTTTGCCACGCGTAGAAAAGTGATTGGCCATCATTGAACCCTCGCTGACTGTTTGAGTGTGCAGAGACGGTATTAATGATGGCAACGGGCATGGCGTCTACTGTCATAAGTGACAGTGGAGGGTCAGCGTTTGCGCTGGCTAAATACCGATGCGGCAATGCCCCATTGACCGAGCCAGTAGCTGAGGATGATCAGGTAGGGCGCGGCACCGAACTTGATCACGAAGCGGTCAATGCCGATCAGGCTGTCAGACACCACAAACGCCAGTGCGCCGGCCGCTGCCAGGCAGGCCGAGCGCTCAGGCACCTCAGTCCCCAATCGGGCGAGGGCGCGCCACAGCATGGCGCTGATCGTGAGGGCGTAGACGATGACCGGGATCAGCAAATCCCCCAGGCCATGGCTGGCCATAACGCTCAACAACCCGCCGCCGGCGGCCAGCGCCAGTAGCAGAGGCAGCGCTGCGATGCGTCGGCAATCGGCCAGGTAGGCCTTGAGGTACGCCAAATGGGCCAGCAGAAAAGCCCCGAGGCCAAACACGAACAGGTCTACGGGCCAGGCCAGGAGCACGTCACCGAGCAACGAAAACAGTAAACCGATACTGATCCAGCGCCGATAAAGGCTGGGCGGCGCGTCTTGTAGCCAACCGAGCAAGGCCAGCACGGGCAAGGGTTTGCTCAGCAGGCACAACAGCGTGGACTGCATGTGCACGCCATACAGGTAGGCGGCGGCGCCCATGACCGCGAGGATCAGCCACGGCATGTCAGTTCACCGTGACAGGGCAGTCAAACACGTGGGCGGGCTCTGCTTCAGGCTCCCAGGGCTGCTGATAGGTCAGGCGCAGGCGACCGGTGCCCGGTGCAAAGGCCTGAAAGCGCCAGGTGGATTGCCCGCCACTGCCCAGCAACTGGCCACTGTCGGCGCTTTTGTAGACTTCAGGGCCGAGGCTGCGCAACACGCCGCCTGCCGAATCCTGAATGGCCCAGCGGTAACCGGTCGTGGGGTTGCTGGGCAGCGTCAGCGTCAGATTTTGCCCGGTGTGCAATTGCATCGGGCAGTCACTCTGTTCTTCCACAATCACGTTGTGCGCCGGTTGCTGGGCGCAAGCCGCCAGCAAGGTCAAGCTGAGCAAGGGGATAAGACGCGCGGGGGACATTGAAGGCTCCATCGGGACAAGAACAAGCGCGCAGCATAACCCAAGACGGCAATCGGGCTATGCCACGCGGCTAAAGTTGCCCGTGGTGCTCAATAACTCATTGCGGCGTGAGGCGGGGTCACGGTGAATTCGCCGCAGACCTCGAACGGGTCGCTGAGGTGATCAGTGCCTTCAAAGGTGAACAGGCGTGCGCTGTAGCAACTTTCGATGACGGACAGGTGCAGGGTGCCAATATCAGCCTGGGTCAGGTGATACACCAGATCGCCATCCTTCTCGACGCATTCTGTGTAAGACATGTCGCGTACCGGGCCGGGTTGCCCGCGCTTGTACAGGTAAATGCCGGACTGGATATTGACGTCCAGGGTCAGCGACATGCAGCGATACTGCGGCGACCCGAAGTCTTCGATCTCAGCGGTGATGACAATCTTTTTTTGGCTGCTGGCAAAAGTGATTTCCTGGGCTTCGAACAGATGCCGACAGGACACCTCTGCTCTCAGTTCACCCTTCGTTCTAGGGTTGAACGCAGGCTTACCCAAAATTGTCTGCCATATTACGGCAGGGTTTCCATATGCAGGGTGCTGTAGTGCCATGATCCAAGCCCATCCAACGCTAACGGTTCTGGGGCCTATTAGTGTCGGGAACGGGTGTTGTGTCTACTGACAGAAATGACAGGGGTAGCCCCGCATGGGCAGTACTACAGCGCCGTCATGTTTGCATGGAGGCGCTGTAGCCCGTGGCTTTCAGCGGTTTAGAACAGCACTTTGGCCACGTCATTGAAGCGTTTGGCAAAGTGCACGGTGATGCCTTCTTTCAAATAGTCCGGCAGTTCTTCAAAGTGGCCGCGGTTGGCTTCAGGGAGGATCAGCTCGTGAATCTTCTGCCTGCGCGCCGCGATGACTTTCTCACGGACGCCGCCAATGGGCAGCACATGCCCGGTCAAGGTCAGCTCGCCGGTCATGGCGATGCCCTTTTTCGGTGGCTGGTTGCGCGCCAGTGACAGCAGTGCGCTGGCCATGGTCACACCGGCGCTCGGGCCGTCTTTGGGCGTGGCGCCTTCGGGCACGTGCAAATGCACAAACGCCTCATCGAAGAACTTGGGATCACCGCCAAACTGCTTGAGGTTGGAGCTGACGTAGCTGTATGCAATCTCGGCAGACTCCTTCATCACATCACCCAATTGCCCGGTCAGCTTGAACCCGCGGTTGAGGGTGTGGATACGGGTTGCCTCAATCGGCAGGGTCGCGCCGCCCATGCTGGTCCACGCCAACCCGGTGATCACGCCTGTCCCGCTGATGACCTGTTCATTGCGGAACACCGGCATGCCCAATGACGCTTCGAGGTCTTTGGGGCCGATCTTGATCACCGCCTTGGGGTCTTCCAGCAACTTGACCACGGCTTTGCGCACCAGTTTGCCGAGTTGTTTCTCCAACTGACGTACACCGGCTTCGCGGGCGTAGCCATCGATCACAGCCCGCAATGCACTGTCGCTGATGCTCAGGCTGTTTTTGGACACCCCGGCTTTCTCCAACTGCTTAGGCCACAGGTGACGCTTGGCAATCGCGATCTTTTCTTCGGTGATGTAACCCGAGAGGCGAATCACCTCCATACGGTCGAGCAACGGCCCCGGAATCGAGTCCAGCGTGTTGGCCGTGCAGACGAACAGCACTTTGGACAGGTCCAGGCGCAAATCCAGGTAATGGTCGAGGAAATCGACGTTCTGTTCCGGATCAAGGGTTTCGAGCAGGGCAGAGGCAGGGTCGCCCTGGAAGCTCTGACCCATCTTGTCGATCTCGTCGAGCATGATGACCGGGTTCATCACTTCGACGTCTTTGAGGGCCTGCACCAGCTTGCCCGGCTGAGCGCCGATGTACGTGCGACGATGGCCTTTGATCTCGGCTTCGTCACGCATGCCGCCGACACTGAAGCGGTAGAACGGTCGTCCCAGGGACTCGGCGATCGACTTGCCGACGCTGGTTTTACCCACGCCCGGCGGGCCGACCAGCAACACGATCGAACCGCTTACCGACCCCTTGTAGGCGCCGACTGCCAGAAATTCGAGGATGCGGTTTTTGATGTCGTCGAGCCCCGAATGGTGGGCGTCCAGCACCTTGCGGGCATGCTTGAGGTCGAGTTTGTCTTGCCCGAACACACCCCAGGGCAGCGACGTTGCCCAGTCCAGGTAGTTGCGGGTGACCGCGTATTCGGGCGACCCGGTTTCCAGGATCGACAGTTTGTTCATTTCCTCATCGATGCGTTTCTGCGCCTGAGCCGTGAGGGTTTTGCCTTCAAGGCGCTGCTTGAACTGCTCGATGTCCGCGCTGCGGTCGTCTTTGGTCAGGCCCAGTTCCTGCTGGATCACCTTGAGCTGTTCTTTGAGGAAGAACTCGCGTTGATGCTCGCCGATTTTCAGGTTCACTTCGGCGGAAATTTCTTTTTGCAGGCGCGCGACTTCGACTTCCTTGCGCAGCATCGGCAGGACTTTCTCCATGCGTTTGAGCATGGGCACGCAATCGAGCACTTCTTGCAGCTCGTTGCCGGTTGCCGAGGTCAGCGCGGCCGCGAAATCGGTCAGCGGCGACGGGTCGTTGGGGCTGAAGCGATTGAGGTAGTTTTTCAGCTCTTCGCTGTACAGCGGGTTGAGCGGCAGCAGCTCCTTGATGGCATTGATCAGCGCCATGCCGTAAGCCTTCACCTCATCGGTGGGCTCTTTGGGCTGCTGCGGGTATTCGACTTCCACCAGATAAGGCGGGCGGTGGTGTTTGAGCCACATGCTGATGCGCACACGGGTCAGGCCCTGGGCCACGAATTGCAATTTGCCGTTTTCGCGGCTGGCGTGATGCACTTTCACCAGCGTGCCGTATTCCGGGAGGCTGGAGGTGTCGAAATGGCGAGGGTCATCAGGTGGCGTATCGACAAAAAACAGGGCCAGCGAGTGATGAGGTGATTTGCTGACCAGTTCCAGTGTTTCGGCCCACGGTTCTTCATTGACGATGACCGGCAGTACTTGCGCCGGGAAGAACGGGCGATTGTGAATCGGGATGATGTACACCTTGTCCGGCAGATTCTGCTCCGGCAATGCCAGTTCAGTCCCGACCGAGTGGGGTTTGTGTACGGATTCGGTGTGTTCTATGTCTGCGTATTCAGTGCTGTTATCCGGGAAATCTTGCTGGTCGCTCATGGGGCACCTGCGCAATGGGGTATGGGGGTTAGATGGGGCGCGGTGTCAGTGGTTTCAATGGTGAAACGTTTTTCATCCTCTAGCCGCTGCCGAAGACTGCGCCGGTAGCGTAGCCGATGGCGCCCGGACGGCTTTTTGCAAGGGCCCGGCAGCCAGCGCAAAACCTCTGCCAGTGATTGATAAAACCTGGGTACACCCTCGTATTCGCTAGGCCTTTGTCGCCAACAACTTGACGGTAGACGGCCCGAAATTATTAGGCGATCTTCTGTTGGGCGACAGTTACGATTCATAACAATAAAGATGGAGTGGGCAGCCGCTTGCGTGGCTGCCTTCAGGGCGCACAAGGAGCGCGTATGCCTCAGGGAATCATCGCAAGGTGGGTGCAGGCATTGACTCAGTGGATCGAGGCCGCGCCATGAAGCTGCGCAACAGTTTTCAGGCCCGTATCAGCCTGTTTCTGGCGTTGCTCCTGCTGTTGCTCATGGGGGTGGTGTATTTCGCGGTTAAAACCGTGACCATCACCGTTGCCAGAGACCAGGCCGAAGAGCAGCTGCACACAGGCACGCGAGTGTTCGAGCGCTTCATGGATTTACGCTGGCGGCGGATTCAGTACGGTCTCAACTGGCTGACCAATGACTCGGGCTTTCGCCAGGCGGCACTCAACGGCAGCCCCGCACAAATCGAAGCCGCCCTGCAAGAATTCGAACCGAGCATTCGCGGCAGTGAGTTATTCGTACTGGACCTCAACGGTCGCATCATCACCAGCACCCTCAAAGGCCTGCCGCCCGGACAGCGCTTTCCTTACGCCAAAGACTTGAGGCTCGCACGCCGCCACGCGCAATCCATGTTGATCGGCGTTTTGGACAATCGACCCTACATGATGGTCCAGGGCGTGGTGCTCACCCCCTTGCCCGTCGTGCGTGTGGTGTCGGGGATGCCGATGGACGACGTGTTTGCCCACGAACTGCGCTCGTTGAGCAACCTGGAAGTGTCATTCATGGCCCTCAAACAGGGCGAAAGTGGCGTACTCAGCAGTACCCTGCCTGACGCCATGAACACCAGCATCGCCGCGTTCATGAGGGACCGCCCGGTCGGCACCCAGGTCTATTTCAACGAGTTTCAGGACAAACGCTTTCTCGGTCAGTTGCTGCAACTGACCACCTCAAACGATCCGCAAAACGGGCACGTGATGGCTTTCTTGCAAAGCCCGCTGGACCAGACGATGCAGGCGTTCAACTCACTGGATCGCAAGTTTTTGTGGATATCCCTCGGCGCGTTGTTGCTGTCGTTGCTCGGCGCCCTGTGGCTGGCGCGTGCGGTGTCGCGCCCGGTCAGCTTGCTGGCCGAGGCCGCCCAGCGAATCGGACGCGGCAATTATCAGGTGCCGGTCGAACTCAAGCGCAAGGATGAACTGGGCTTTTTGGCCAAGGCGATCAACGCGATGCAAAGCGGTATCGCCCTGCGCGAACAGCAACTGGCGCATAACGCGCTGCACGACGCGCTGACCGGCTTGCCCAACCGCGCGCTGGCCATGGAGCGACTGGGCAGCGCCATCAGCGCGAGCAGGGAGGTGGTGCTGATTTATCTGGGCGTCGAAAACTACCGGGTGATCAACGAAAGCTTCGGCCAGGACGGCCTGGAATTGATCATGCGCGAAATCAGCCGCGTCATGCTCGACACCTTGCACGAACGGGACACCGCCGCGCGCATCACCGGCAATGAGTTTTTATTGCTACTGGAAAGCACCCAGATCGATGCCGCGGTGGTCATGGCCGACAGGCTCCACCGGCTGTTGAAACGACCGCTGAGCATCGATGGGCATGAGGTGTCGCTGGAAATCTGCATGGGCATTGCGGCCTACCCGATCAACGGGCAAAGCGTCGAGGAACTGATCAGCCGCGCCGCCCTTGCCCGACGCGATGCCGCTGCGCTGCCGGGTTACTTGCAGGTGTACCAGCAAGACCGCGACCTGGCCCATCAACGGCAAATCCAGCTGATACGCGACGTGCGCAGCGCGGCGAGCGAGGGCGAACTGTTTTTGCTGTACCAGCCCAAACTCGACATCAGAAGCGGCCACGTGCATCAGGCTGAAGCCCTGCTGCGTTGGCGTCACCCCGAATTGGGCGTGGTGTCGCCAGCCGAATTCATCCCGCTGGCCGAACGCACCGGCAGCATGCCGTTGCTCACCCACTGGGTCATCGAAGAGGGCGTGCGCCAACTGGCCGAGTGGAATCGCAAAGGGCTGCACCTGCAACTGTCCCTCAACATCTCGGCGGCGGATTTACAGGGCGAAGACCTGCTGTTGAGCGTCGACGCCTTGCTCTCGCGCTATCAGGTATCGGCCGGGCAATTGATTTTCGAAATCACCGAAAGTGCGGTCATGCGCGACCCGGAGCATTCCCTCAGCGTGCTGGAAAAACTGCGCGAGGGTGGCATAGGGCTGTCGGTGGACGATTTCGGCACGGGCTACTCGTCACTGGCGCACCTCAAGCGGCTACCGGTGCAAGAGCTGAAAATCGACCAGTCGTTTATCCGTAACCTGGACGAGACCAGCGAAGACGCAGTCATCGTGCGCTCGACCCTGGAGATGAGCCATAACCTGGGGTTGAAGGTCGTGGCCGAAGGCGTGGAGTACCAGCACACCCTTGACCTGCTGGCGCGTTGGCAATGCGACACGGCTCAGGGCTACCTCATCAGCCGCCCGCTGGAGGCGTCGGCGTTAGAAGCATGGCTGTCACGGTTGGAAGAAACGGCCTGAAATGGGGGGGGTGTGGACATGCCGGGCTCATCGGTTACATCGCATCACCCCATTAACTCGCCTTGATGCAATGTTGACTCACCGAGTTTAATTTTCCGATCACACAGGCTAATAAAAGGAAAATAAAAGCCAGATGCACAGGTTCTCTAGCGTCAATCAGACTGACAGTCACACCTATAAAAGCAGCCAGCAATTGATGAATGAAACCGCACATAGCCATTGTATAAGGCCCTTCAATAGGGGCGTTTTCACAGGCTTGCGACAAGCTGACGGGGTAGTTGATCGCCTGACCGAAAACGATAAAACAGTAGGGGAGCCACATCATCAGGGCATAGGTGGGGGCAACAATGACTGCGCACGTCATGGCAGCACTCCCGGCCATCATGATTCGAATGCCCAGAGTGTTGAACCGTGATTGCCCGAGACTCATCACCCAGTGATTGACGCTCAACGATCCCGACATATAAGCCACACTCATCGCCCAGCCAAAGTTGCCGTAATCCGTGACGGACCACTGATAAACCGTTTGAAAAATAGCGGGCGCGGCAGTATTGAACGCTATCAGTAACCCATAGCCCAATCCTCCCATCAGCGCCGGCGTAAGGAAGGGGCCATGTCTGACTAGCGTCAGATACAGCTTCCAGCCAGTGGAGGAACGTTCGGGGTGTTGTGAATTCGGTATGAACCAAAAAAATAATCCTGTGTGAAATAACGCGCCGAGTGCAAGAAGCCAGAACGTGGCAGTCCAGTCCGCTGCATTGATTAAAACAGCGCCTATGTATTGCCCGACGCCCAAAGAAATAACGAAGGCAATGGATAACCAGGAAAGTGCCTTGGCGAGTTGAGCACCTTTGAAACGCTGAGCGATCAAAGAGCGTGCCATGACTGACATCCCGCTGGCAGCAAACCCTTGAAAGAAACGCAAAAACAGAAACGTCCCGATCGTATTGCTTTGCGCCAGCCACGCGCTGCACAGACTGAAAAGAAGGAGTGAAACCATTAACACTTTTTTGGTTCCCCAGCGCCCCCCCCAATGTCCCCATATCAACATGGGTGCAGCCATGCCCACTAAGGATGGTCTGAAGTAGGCCGCTATTTTTCGACTGCTGAGCCATAGGTGCTTTCAAAAAACGGCAGCCGTTCAAAACCGATCACGTCTGCCGCCTATTCCATCCATTTTTTCCGCTGAACGCTC